>CAWINS010000053.1:0-19422 GCA_963837335.1 uncultured Actinomycetes bacterium
GACGCGCGGCAGCGGGCGCATCTGGGTCACATCCCGGGCCACCGAGTCCCCCAGCACCAGGCCGGGCGACGCCAGGGCCCGCAGAACCGGCAGATCCCGGTAGACCGGCCCCGGGCAGGCATGGCCAGCCCGGCCATCATCGCCAGCAGGCCCCACGCCTGCGATCGAGGCAGCCACCGTGGCACGCCTCATCACGGACCCCGATCTGTCAGGCTCGGCCCAGGCGCCATGAGTATACGGCGCGTGATCAGACGACGCCGTCCTGTTCCAGTGAGCTTGACCTGCTGGCCCGGTTCCGGTTACCTGCCCGCCAGGTCCCATTCGGGTGCCCGCCCGCCGACCCCGTCCGGATGCCTGCCCGCCAGACCCCGTTCGGGTGCCCTGGAGGCCAGCTGGCCCCGGTCAGCCCATCCCGGTCCCGTTCGGGCCGCCCCTACCCCCCACATGCTGGCCGAACGGGACCGGGATGGGTGTCCCCACGCCCGCGCCAGGCGTGGGGACGTTCCGTACCCCCTCACCGGGCCGGCCGCACGCCAGAGCGGACTGTGGGCCCGCTGATTAGTGTCCGGCGCCGCCGCGGTGAGCGCAGCGGCGGGAAAACCCTCGGACAAGGTCGGACAGACTGGCCGTCCAGGGCCGATTTGACTTATTCGGGTACCGATGTCAACTCAGTACGGCTCCCAGGAGTCATGCTGACACGGGACGGCGAGCAGTCACCGGACCCGTGGCCGTCGATCCAAAGGGGGGATTACGTGGCCGCCAAGGGGGGAACCGGGGCTGTTGGCCCAGGTGACGAGGAGCCGGAATCGCCTGCGCAGGCAGCACCGGCCGACCGGCCGACCTCCGGCACAACCACACGAGCCGACCGCTGACCGTCCGGCGCAGGCAGCACGAGCCGACGTGGCTGACCGTCCGGCGTCACCGCCTCCCGCCCCAGACCCCTCAGCCAGCGACGCTGAGCAGCCGGATCCTCGCCGGATCGCCACCCAGGCGGACTTCGGCCGGGAGCTGACGCTGGTCAGGCAGCGCGCCGGGCTGACCGTGCGCGAGGTAGCCCGGGCGGTGGGCATCCCGGTTAGTACCACCGGTGACTACTTCGCGGGCAGGCACCTGCCTCCGCCCAGCCAGCCCGGCTTACTGGCCAGGATCCTCCGGGCGTGTGGTGAGACGGACCCAGCCGAGCTGAGTGAATGGGTGGGCGCGCTCAATCGGATCCGCCGCGGGCCCGGACGGCGGCCGGCCGCGGCCACGGCACCCTACCGGGGCCTGGCCAGTTTCCAGCCCGAGGACGCCCCCTGGTTCTTCGGGCGCGAAGCCATCACCGCGCGCCTGGTCCGGCTGGCCACCGGAGCTTTTGCGCCGGGGATACCGCTGACCGTGGTCGGGCCCTCCGGCTCAGGCAAGTCATCGTTGCTGCGGGCCGGGCTGATTCCCGCACTGTCGGACCGGTCCCAGCGGAGATTAGCGCTGTTCACTCCGGGCGCCACGCCCCTTGGCGAGCTCGCCCGGCAGCTGGTCAGGCTGCGCAGTGTGACCATCGAAGAGGCCGACCGAAGCAGCCCCCGCCGATCCAGCCAACATCGATCCGTCCCCGCCGATACAGCCAGCACCGAGCCGCCCGCCGCGCACCCGGCCGGCGCCCGGGATTCCGCGGAGAGCAGCCGCATCGAGGCGGCCTTGCGCCGCGACCCGGGTGATGCGCCCCGGCTCGTCCCCGAGACCGGCGGCCCAGGGCTGGTCATCGTGGTGGACCAGTTCGAAGAGATCTTCACCGCCTGCCAGGACGAGATGGAGCGGCATCGCTTCATCACGGCGATCTGCGCGCTGGACGGTCCGGCGGTCGTGGTGCTCGCCCTGCGGGCCGACTTCTACGACCGGGCGCTCCGCTACCCGGAACTGGCCGGCGCGCTCCAGGAGCGCCAGGTCGTGGTCGTGCCGATGACCCGGGAGGAGGTCCGCTCCGCGATGGTCGAGCGGCCCGCCTGGCGCGGCTGGATGTGGCGGACGGCCTGGTCGAACTGCTGCTGAGCGACCTTGCGCCGCGCTCACCTGACGCCAGCCTGGCCGGGGCCGGGCATGAGGCGGGGGCCCTGCCGCTGCTGTCCCATGCCCTGCTCACCACCTGGTCGCGCCGGCACGGCGGCCGGCTGACCGTGGCGGACTACCAGGCCAGCGGGGGTATCAGGCACGCAATCGCACAGACGGCCGACGAGGTCTACGAGTCCCTCGATGAAGAGCAGCGGGACATCGCCCGGCGGCTCTTCCTGCGCCTGGTGTACGTGGCCGACGACGCCCCGGAGACGCGCAGCTCGGTGCGGCTGGACGAGCTGCGGGACTGGCCGAATGAAACCCGAGCATCCGGCGAGGTGCTCGACCGTTTCGTCGCCGAACGGCTGATCACCCTGGACGCCGACACCGCGCAGATCACCCACGAGGCCCTGCTCACCGCGTGGCCCCTGCTGCGTACCTGGATCGACGCGAACCGGGAGGGTCTGCGGGTCCGGCGGCGGCTCAGCGACGCCGCGCGGACCTGGGACGAGGCCGGGCGGGATCCCGCGGCCCTGCTCCGGGGCGGCCAGCTGGCGCTGGCCCGGGACTGGACCGCCGACCCGCTCAACCGGGACAGCCTCAGTACGCTGACCCGGGCGTTCGTGGACGCGGGGATCGCGGCGGAACGACTCCAGCAGGCCGCGGAACGCAACCGCACGGCCCGGCTGCGCCGCCTCGTCGCGGCGCTCAGCGTGCTGGTCGTGCTGACCGTCGGGCTGGCCGGGTACGCCTTCCAGCAACGCCAGGCAGCGACCCGCGCGCGGGACAACGCGACGGCCGCCAAGAACACCGCGCAGTCGCGCGAGGTGGCCGTCGAAGCCGATCAAGTACGAGGGCAGAGTGCCGGGCTGGCGGCCCAGCTCAGCCTGGCCGCCTACCGGATCGCGCCGACCGCCGAGGCGCGGGCCAGCCTGCTGGAGTCGTCCGGCAGCCCGGCCGGGGCCAGGCTCCTCGATTCGGCCGATGTGGTCGAGGCCGTCAGCCTCAGCCCCGATCATCACGTGCTCGCGGTGGCGGCCGCAGACGGCACGCTGCGGCTGTGGGACGTGGCCCGGCCTGGCCATCCCGTCGCGATCGGCACGTCGTTACTGCCCAGGAACCGCAATGAACCCCTGTACACGGTGGCGTTCAGCCCGGCTGGCAGTCTTCTCGCGGCGGCCGGGGCCGGCCGGGAGGTACTGCTGTGGAACGTGGCGAACCCGGCTCACCCGGTCCGGCTCCCGGTGACTCTGGGCGGGCCGGGCAACACGGTGTACTCGCTGGCCTTCAGCCCCCGCCATCCACTGCTGGCCGCGGGCAGCGCCGACCAGACCGTCCGGCTGTGGAACCTGGCCGACCCGGACCGCCCGGCCGCGCTGGGCAAGCCCCTGACCGGGCCGGCCGGCTACGTGCAGTCGGTGGCGTTCAGCCCGGACGGCCGTACTCTCGCCGCAGGCAGCACGGACAAGACCGTCCGGCTGTGGGACGTGTCCAACCCGGCCCATCCGGTGAGGCTGGGCAAGCCGCTGACCGGGCCGGCCAAGGGGGTGTACGCGGTGGCGTTCAGCCCGGACGGCAAGACCCTCGCCGCAGGCAGCCAGGACGACAAGGTGTGGCTGTGGAAGGTGGCCAGCCCGGCCCGGCCCCGCCGGGACGGCACCCTGACCGGCGACACCGACTGGGTGAACACGGTGTCGTTCAGCCCGGACGGGCGCAGCCTCGCCGCGGGCAGCAGCGACAACCAGGTGCTGGTGTGGAATCTGGCCACCCGGGCGGTGACCGCCACCCTGCCGCAGCCACAGCCGGTGACCACGCTGGCCTGGGACGGCCCGGGCCACCTGGTAGCCGGGGACGCGGACGGCATGGTCCGGAACTGGATTCTGCCCACCCCGGTGCTCGACGCGGATGGCCCGGTCAACAGCGTGGCCTACAGCCCCGGCGGCCGCCTGCTCGCGGTCGGCGCCAACGGCGGCCTGCAGATCTGGAACCCGGCCCGCCGCCTGCAGCTGGCGGCGGCCGCGGCACCGGGACCGGCAGGCACGATCGTCAACGCGGTGGCGTTCTCATCGGCCGGCACGAGCCTGGCGACCGGCTACGGCGACGGCGACATCCAGCTCTGGCGGGTAGCTCGAGATGGCGCGCTGGCCCCCCTCGCCGCCCTCGCGGCCCAGAAATCCAGCGGGGACCTGGTGGAATTCGCCGCGTTCAGCCCTGGCGGCCAGCTGCTGGCCACCTGCGGTGACGACGGGACCGTGCGGCTATGGTCGGTCACCGACCCAGCCGCCCGCGCCCGCTGGCCACCGTGCCGGACCCCGGCACCATCGCGTTCTCGGTGGCGTTCAGCCCGGACGGGCGCACCCTCGCGGTCGCCAGCGCGGACGGCCTCACCCGGCTGCTGGATATCAGCGACCCGGCCCGCCCGGTGCAGCTCGGCCACCCGCTGGCGGGCCCGGCGAGCTACGCCATCTCGGTGGCGTTCAGCCCCAACGGCCGCACCCTCGCCGTGGGCAGCGCGGACAAGAGCGTGCGCCTGTGGGACGTGGCTGACCTGGCCCGGCCGGTCCTGCTGGGCCACCCGCTCACCGGCCCCGCCGGCTACGTCTACTCGGTGGCGTTCAGCCCGGACGGCCGCACGCTCGCGGCAGGCGTGACCGACGGCACCGTGTGGATGTGGCGGGTGACGGACCCAGCCCGGCCGACCCTGCTGGCCTCGCTCACCGGCCCCGCTCACGCCGTCTATTCGGTGGCTTTCGCGCCCAGCGGCACCCGCCTGGCTGCGGGCAGCGCGGACGGCACCGTCCGGCTGTGGGATACCCAGGCCCGCGCCGCCAGCGCCGGGGTGTGTGCCACCGCCGGCCAGCAGCTGACCAGGACTGAGTGGCGGATCTTCTTGCCCGGGCGCCGCTACGCCCCGCCTTGCGGGGGGTAATGCCGTGGCGGCGACCCGCGGGATGCCTGCATGCGCGACTCCAGCAGCGCACGGGCCCGCAGCGCCACCTCCAGCTCGAACCGGGCCCCGGGCTCGGCCAGCACCGGGCCGAACAGGTCCTGGATCTGGCGCAGCCGGTAGCGGACCGTCTGCGGGTGGACGTGCAACTGGCCCGCGGCCAGCCGGGCGTTGCCGGCGTTCTGCAGCCAGGCCAGCAGCGTCTCGGCCACCACGTCCTGCTGCACCGGCCGCAGCCCGGCCAGCGGCGCGAGCTGGACGGCGCTGAGCACCCGGGCCAGTTCCTCGTCCGCGGACAGCATCAGCGTGGCCAGATGTTCCTGGCACCGGATCAGGCCAGCCGGGCCGGCCACGGCTCCCGCCGGGCCAGCGCCAGCATCTGCCGGGCCCAGCGCAGCGAGCTGGCCGCCCGGCCGAGCGGGACCCCGGGGCCCACCGCCCCGGTCCACCCGCGCAGGCCGCGCTCGATCACCTCGGCCCGGCCAGGCCCGTCGGGATCCGGCACCAGCACGCACGGATCTTTACGGGCCACGTCGATCAGGACATCCGGCGGCAGCGCGGGCAGCGGGCCGAAATGATCCTGGCCGCGGTCCTGCAGGGCGACCACCGCCACCCGGCGTGGCAGCGCCCACCCGGCAGCCCGGGCGAGATCCGCGACCGCCTCCCGGGAGACCGGCGGATCGGTGACGATCAGGTCGAGCAGCCGCCGGCGGCGCCGCTCCAGCTCGCCCGCGACTTCCGCGCTGGCCTGGGTGAAGCCTTCCGAGCAGGCCGCGGCGAGCTCGTCCAGGTACAGGAATAGCGCCTCGCCCACCGGGCCGATGACGTCGATGCTCAGGCTGCCGCGGACGGCCTGCTCACACAGCATGCGCCAGGTGACCCGGGCCCCGAGCCGCAGCGCGGACTGGAGCGGCTCCAGGCTGCGCCCTTCGGCCGCCTCGATCCGCCCGATGTCCCGGAACAGCTGCGCGGTCGCCTCGCGCGAGGTCGCCGGGTCGGCGATCTGCAGGACGAACTGCTGCACGGCCTGGTGCACGGCGCGGCGGACGATACTGGTGTAGGTGTCGTCGTGCGGGCGGGCGTACTCCGGCACTTCCCGCTGGATCGCCTCGATCACTTCTTCCGCGGCACGCCCCAGTTCCGGCCGCATCACGTCGGCCACCTGGGGAGGTACCGCGGGCCACACGCCGGGGCCCGGGAACTCCCGGTCCGGAGTCCAGGCCGCGCCATTCGCCTGCCGCATGCCGCATCACCAGCCCTGCCCAGGGTGACCGCGACGTCGCCCTTTCCCTGAACGTACACGAGCGGGGGGCCGCGGTCTTTGCCGCCGGGCGAAGTCACCGGCCGGCCATTTGTGCGCCGCGGATAAAGGATCGTGCCGCCTGGCTGACTTTGGTGAGCAGACCGCGCGGGCCGCCCGAGGTCTAATTTGAGAGTGCCTTATCCCGCGATAGTCCGGCGCCTCATCGCGCCCGCCGTCACTCTCGCCGCGCTGCTCCTGGCCGTGGTCACGGCCGGCGCCGTGGTCACGGCCGGGGCCGCGAGCGCCTCGGCCCGTAATTCGCCGGCCCAGGCTTCCCTGCCGGTCAACTACGACTTCGCCGCCGGGGCCGCGACCACCTTCAACTCGCCTACGACTCCCCCGCCGGGCGCCAGCAATTTCTCCTGCCAGCCCAGCGCCGCCCACCCGTATCCGGTGGTCCTGGTGCACGGGACGCTGGCCAATATGAATGACAACTGGCAAGCCGCCTCGCCCATCCTGGCCAATCACGGCTACTGCGTCTTCGCGTTCAATTACGGCGGCAGTTCGCCCACCTCCGACCTCCAGGGCACCGGCGACATCGCGGCGTCCGCGCAGCAGCTGGCCACCTTCGTCAACCAGGTCCTGGCCGCGACCGGCGCGGTCAAAGTCGATCTCGTCGGCCATTCCCAGGGCGGGATGATGCCGCGCTACTACATCAATTTCCTGGGTGGGGCGGCCAAGGTCGCGACGTTCGTGGCGCTGGCCCCGTCCAACTACGGCACCACCCTGGACGGACTCACCCAGCTCGGCCAGCAGCTGGGGCTCATCGTGCCCATCAACAGCGCCCTGAGCACGGTCTGCACCGCGTGCGTGGAGCAGGAGGAGGGGTCGCCGTTCCTGAAAACGCTGAACGTGGCCCCCACGGTCGCGGGCGTGAATTACACGGTGATCGAGTCCTGGGACGACGAGGTGGTCACGCCGTACACCAACGCGTTCCTGCCCGCCGCCCCAACGTCACCAACATCACCGTGAATAAGCAGTGCGTGCTGGACTCGTCCGATCATCTCGAGATCGCCGCGGATCCGGTGGCCATGGCCGACATGCTCAACGCGCTCGACCCGGCTCACCCGGTCCGGGTGCCGTGCCTGGTCGTGCTCCCGGTCACCGGCCCCGTGGGCCCCGTGCCTTCGTTCTGAGGGCGGCCGGGCCGGTTAACCTGGCTCGTGCGCACCAACGACGAGGTCGCCGCGCTGCTCGCCGAGTACGCCGACCTGCTTGCGATCACCGGCGGGGATGCGTTCCGGATCAGGTCCTACGAGAAGGCCGCCCGCTCCGTGGGCGGCTACCCGGAGGATCTGGCCCGGGTCGATCCCGCGGAACTGGACCGGATCCCGAACGTGGGCCGGGCCATCGCGGCCAAGATCCGCGACTACCTGGGCACCGGCCAGATCCGCCAGCTGGAGGCGTTGCGGGCCAAGGTCCCGGCCGGGGTGCGCCGGCTGACCGAGGTGGCCGGGCTGGGGCCGAAACGGGCCATGACCCTGTTCACCGAGCGCGGCATCGACTCGGTGGACGCGCTCGAGGCGGCGATCGCCGCGGGCCGGCTGGAGGGGCTGCCGGGATTCGGTCCCAAGTCCGGGGAGAACCTGCTGCGCGGGATCGAGCTCATCCACAAGTCGGCGGGCCGGGTCCGGATCGACACCGCGATGGACCTGGCCGCGGAGCTCATCGCCAGGCTGTCCGCCGTGCCCGGCTGCACCCGGTGCGCCTACGCGGGATCGCTGCGCCGGATGCGCGACACGATCGGCGACGTGGACATCCTCGCGGTGGCCGCCGACCCGGCCGCGCTGATGGCCGCGTTCCGGGAGTTGCCGCTGGTAGCCGAGGTCATCGCCAGCGGCGACGCCAAGACCTCGATCCGGACTGCCGACGGGATCCAGGCCGATCTGCGGGTCGTCCCGGAGGGCAGCTGGGGCGCGGCCCTGCAGTACTTCACCGGGTCGCAGGCGCACAACGTCCGGCTCCGCGAGATGGCCGTGGCCCGGAAGCTGAAGCTGTCCGAGTACGGCCTGTACGACACCGAAACCGGGGCCTGCATCGCCGCCGCGACCGAGGAGGAGGTGTACCAGGCGCTGGGGCTGCCGTGGATCCCGCCGCCGCTGCGCGAGGACAGCGGGGAGATCGAGGCCGCGCGGCGCGGCGAGCTGCCGGTCCTGGTCACCGAGGCCGACCTGCGCGGCGATCTGCACACGCACACCAACCTCACCGACGGGGTCGCCCCGCTGGCCGACATGGTGGCCGCCGCGGCGGCCCGCGGCTACTCCTACTACGCGATCACCGACCATGCCCCCAACCTGTTCATGCAGCGCATGACCGACGAGAAGATGCTCGCCCAGCGGGCCGAGGTAGAGCGGCTGGACGGCCAGTACGCCGGGATGCGGCTGCTGCACGGTACTGAGCTCAACATCGGCCCGGACGGCGAGGTGGACTGGCCCGCGGAGTTTCTTGACCGCTTCGACCTGTGCGTGGCCTCCGTGCACTCGCACTTCACCCAGCCGCGGGAGGAGATGACCCGGCGGATGCTGCGGGCCATCGAGAACTCCCGCGTCGCGATCCTGGGTCATCCCACCACCCGGCTCATCGGCCGGCGGCCGCCGGTGGACGTGGACCTGGACGCGGTCTACGAGGCGTGCGCGCGCACCGGGACCGCGATCGAGATCGATGCCTTTCCCGACCGGCTGGACCTGTCCGCCGAGCACGTCCGGCTGGCCCGCCGGCACGGCGTGAAGTTCAGCATCGACAGCGACGCGCACGCGGTCGGCCACCTCGCCGTGATGCGCTACGGGATCGGCACCGCGCAGCGCGGCTGGCTCAGCCCGGACGAAGTGATCAACACCTGGCCGTTGCCGCGGCTGATGGCGTTCTTGCGGGCCAAGCGGGAAACCTAGGCCGGGCGGCTGAGGTTGGCGCCGCGCTCGCAGGGCCGGGTCGTTGTCTCGCCTGTCGTCCGGGGCCGGTCAGATGAAGTAGTGGCCCTGTTCGATGTCCTCGATGAGGCCGGGGTGGGTGGGGTTCCAGCCCAGGAGTTCCTGGGTGATGGTGCTGGAGGCGGGCATGTCGGTGCTGAGGATGTGCACCAGCATGCCGCCGAATTCTCCGGCGGGCAGGGACCGGGCGGGCAGGTTCAGGTGCCGGCCGATGGCCTCGGCGATCTCGCGGACGGGCACGCCTTGGTCACCGACGGCGTTGAGCACCGCGCCGGCGGGAGCCTGCTCGATGGCCAGCCGGTACAGGCTCGCGGCGTCCTTCACATGGACGGCGGGCCAGCGGCTGGTCCCGTCGCCGATGTAGCCGGAGACGCCCTTAGCCCGGGCCGCGGCGATGAGCTGGGGGACGAAGCCGTGACGTTCTCCCTGGCCGTGCACCGAGCGGGGCAGCATGACCAGGCAGGAGCGGACGCCCCTGGCTGCGGCCGCGAGGGCGGCCTGCATGTTGGTGATGCGGGCCGCGATGGGCCCGGCGGCGATGAGTTCGTCGCGTTCGGTCGCGGGCCGGCCAGGTGTCACGAGCGTCGCGCCGGAGATCACCAGGGGCTTGCCGGAACCGGCGAGTCCGGTGACAAACGTCTCGATGGCCCTGGCATCGGTCCGCGTCGCAGCCTCGCTCACGCTGGGCACGACGAAGGCGAGGTGGATGACGCCGTCGCTGTCGAGGGTGCCGGCGCGCAGCACGCCGGTGTCGTTCAGGTCGCCGCGCAGCACCTCGGCGCCCAGGCCGGCGACCGCTGTGGCGGAGGCATCCGAGCGGGCTAGTCCGAGGACCTGGTGGCCGGCCCTGATGAGTTCGGGGACGACGGCCGAGCCGATCCAGCCGGAAGCGCCGGTGACGAAGATGCGCATGGAGATTCTCCTTGGTCGTGCTCTCGGGTGATGACGATGCGCGGCGCAGACGCCGCGCCCGGAAGGCCGATGCGATCCGGTCGCATCAACTCTAACACCACCATGCGACACTGTCGCATCACTTGCCAGGTGATGCGATCCGGTCGCCTCGCTTAGGCTGTGACGGTGAGCAGATGGGCACCGAACGCGCGTGAGCGCCTGGAGACCGCCGCGCTGGACCTGTTCGTGGAGAACGGTTACGAGGAAACGACCGTCGCGCAGATCGCGGATCGCGCCGGTTTGAACCGCGCCACGTTCTTCCGGCACTTCGCCGATAAGCGGGAGGTGTTGTTCGGCGGTGAAGACGTGCTGGCCGGGCTGTTCGCCGACGCCATCCGGGCTGCCTCCCCGGATGCGACGCTCACCGGGTGCCTGCAGGCGGCGTTCGCGGCCGCCGAGGTCGCGATGACCCCGCAGCAGCGGGCTAAGGCCGCCCAGCGCGTGCTGGTGGTCGCGGCGAACAGCGAACTGCAGGAGCGGGGACTGCTCAAGCACGCCCGGATCGCCAGGTCGATCAGCGCCGCCCTGCGCGAACGGGGCGCGGACGAGCTGACCGCCCGGCTGGGGGCGGAAGTGGGGATGCTCGCCTTCACCATCGCCGTTGAGCGCTGGATGGCGGCGGACGATGACGAACCGTTCCCGCTCCATGCCGCAGCGGCCTTGAGTGACCTGCAGGTGCGCGCGGCCGAGCTTGACTCCCGGTCCCGCCTTTCAGCCTTACCCGAGTTCCATTCCTGGTGATCAGCCAGCGGCCGGCGGTTCGGCGCGCAGGTAACGCACGAACCAGTCCCGGGCCAGGGACGCCACCTGCTCCAGCGCCCCGGGCTCGGCGAACAGGTGGCCCGCGCCCGGGATGACCACGAGCTGGCTCTCGCCGGGCAACTGCGCCCGGGCGGCTTCGTTGAGCTCGAGGACCCGGTCGTCCAGCCCGCCCACCAGGAGCAGGGTGGGCGCCCGCACCGCGCCCAGCGACCCCCCGGCCAGGTCGGGACGGCCGCCCCGGGAGACCACGGCCGCGATCTCCCCGTGGGAGCGGGCGGGGCCCGGCCCAGCGGGAGAATCAGTGCCGGAGTCAGTGGCAGAGCCAGCGGCGGACTCGGCGGCATGCCCGGCAGCGGCCCGCAAGGCCGCGGCCGCCCCGGTGCTGGCCCCGAAGTAGCCGACGGGAACCCGTTCCAGCCCCGGCTGGCCGCGCAGCCAGCTGGTCGCCGCGGACAGCCGGCCGGCCAGCAGCCCGATGTCGAACACGTTGGCCCGGTCGGCTTCCTCCTCCGGGGTGAGCAGGTCGAAGAGCAGGCTGCCCAGCCCCACCACGTGCAGGGTCCCGGCCACGAACATGTTGCGCGGGCTGCTGCGGCCGCTCCCGGTGCCGTGCGCGAACACCACCATCCCGCGCGCCCGGGCCGGAACGGTCAGCCGTCCCGGCAGCGGGACCGTCCCGGCCAGCACGATCACGTCCCGCTCCGTGGGTGCCCCGTCATCCGCCCCCGGTCTTTTGTCCGCCCGCCGGAGGAGGTCCACCACTTCCGCGTCCGCGGTCTGCGCGAAGTCCAGGTACCACTGGCCGATGGCCAGGAATGGCTCGGGCACCTCCGCGCAGACCACGTCGTCCACCACGCTGGCCAGCGCGTCCAGCGACGTCTGCGGCGCGAGCGGGACGGCCAGCACCACCCGGGCCGCCCCGTGCGCCCGGGCTACCTGGCAGGCCGCCCGCGCGGTGGAGCCGGTCGCGATCCCGTCGTCCACCACGATCGCGGTCTTGCCGGCCAGCGGCACCCGCGGGTGATCGGCACGGTAGCGCTCCGCGCGGCGGATGAGCTCAGCCCGCTCGAGCTCCTCGACCTCGGCGAACTGCTGCTCGCTCACGCGCTCCGCCCGGACCACGTCCTCGTTGACGACCCGGATACCGTCCTCGCCGATCGCGCCCATGGCCAGCTCGGGCTGGGCGGGCAGGCCGACCTTGCGGACCAGGATGACGTCCAGCGGGGCACCCAGCGCCCGGGCGATCTCATAGGCGACCGGGATGCCGCCGCGAGGCAGCCCGACCACCACGCTGCCCGATCCCCGCTCTATCGTCGGCAGGCCGGCCAGCAGGCTGGCCAGCCGCCGCCCGGCGTCCGCGCGATCGAGGAAGGGCATCGCGTCCACCCCCGCTCAGGTCCGCAGCAGCGACGTGAGCAGCCGCCGGGTCCGCACCGCGTCCTCCCCGCGGCCGAACTCCCCGGCCACGAAGTCGGTCACCCCGGCATCAGCCAGGTTGGCGAGCTGGGCCTCGACCGACGCTTCGTCCCCGACCAGGGCGACGTCGGCCGGCCCGGCCGCTCCTTCCCGGTCCAGCATGGCCCGGTAGGAGGGAAGCTGGCCATAGATGGCGAAGACCTTGGCCGCCGCGGCCCGGGCCGCGTCCGGGTCACTGGTCACGCAGATGGGCAGGATGCACACCACCCGCGGGCTGGGCCGGCCGAGAGCCTGCGCCGCCGCGGTGATGGTCGGCACGATGTGCCCCCGCACCATGGCCGGCCCGGTCATCCACAGCACCGTGCCGTCGGCCAGCTCCGCGGCCAGCCGGAGCATCCTGGGCCCGAGCGCCGCGAGCAGCAACGGCACCGGCGTCGGGCCGGGGGTGGTCAGCGTGACGTCGGCGCTGGCCTGCTCACCCCGCAGCTTGGCCGGCTGCCCGTGCAGCAGCGGCCGCAGGATCGAGAGGTACTCCCGGGTGTGCGCGACCGGCTTGCCGAAGTCGTAGCCGAACATGTTCTCGACGACGATCTGGTGTGAGGTGCCGACGCCCAGGGCCAGCCGGCCGTCGGTGGCCGCGGCCACCGTCAGCGCCTGCTGGGCCAGGGCCGCCGGATGCCGCGGGTAGGTGGGGACCACGGCCGTGCCCAGCTCGATCCCGGGGACCTCGCTGCCCGCCACCGCGAGCGCGGTCAGCGCGTCGAGGCCGAAGATGTTGTTCATCCACGCGGACGCGAAACCGTCGTCCGCCGCGCGGCGCAGTGCGTCGCGCACCTGGGCCAGTGGTGGCCGGCCCTGGGCGTCCGGTCCGGACGGGTCCGGCAGTGACACGCCAATCCGCATGAGGGTTCTCCGCTCCGTTGCGACCCAGTTCCATCATCAGGCCCGTGCTGTCCTGTGCAGCATTGTGCTGTGCATAGCTGCGCTGGGTCAGTCCTGCCCCGCATAGGCCACCGCTACCTCCGCCGCCAGTCCCGCGTTGTCGGCGATCAGCTGCCGGTTGACCTCGATACTGCGCCCGCCGCTCAGCTCGTGCACCAGGTCGAGCACGGCGGGGGTCACGGCTGGCCCGCGGATCCCCTGGGCCCGGACCCGGTCAACGGCCTCGGCCAGGATCGGCTCGATCTCCAGCGACGGATCCGGTGGCCTGGCCAGCAACACCCCCGAGGTTCCGTTGAGGAGCCAATGAGTCGCGATGACGCGAGCAGCCTCCGCGGCATCGGTCACCACCGCGGACACTGGTGGACCGCCCTCGGCGCTGTAGAACATCGGGAGCGTGCGGGTGCGCCAGCCCAGCACCGGGACGGCGAGGGTCTCCAGCAGTTCCGCGGTGGCCGTCACGTCCAGGATGGACTTGACGCCGGAGGACACCACCAGGGCCTGGGTCCGGGCGATCTGCGGCAGGTCGGCCGAGACGTCGGGGACGGTGGCGAAGCCGCGGTGCACCCCGCCGGTGCCGCCGGTGGCCATGAACCGGATCCCGGCCAGCCGGCAGACCGCCAGCGTGCCGCCGACCGTGGTCGCCCCGAGCGCGCCCTGTTCCAGGCAGGCGGCCAGGTCGCGGGCCCCCACCTTGCGCGCCGCCACGCCGGCGCTGGCGAACCGCTTCAGATCGGACTCGCTGAGCCCGATCCGCAGCACCCCGTCCACGAGGCCGATCGTGGCGGGCACCGCGCCCGCTTCCCGGACCCGGCTCTCGGCGGCCAGCGCCACCTGGACGCCTTCGCCGCCCGGGAAGCCGTGCGAGACCAGGGTGGTCTCCAGCGCGACCAGGGGCACGCCGCGGTCCAGGGCGTCCTGGACCTCATCGGTCATCAGCGGGGTCATCGTCATCACGGCATCGCTCCCAACTTGGCTACCGCCCGGGCCGCCGCGGCCAGGCCCATGCTGACCCCGCCGACCAGGTATCCCGCGGCGAACGCGTCGCCTGCCCCGGTCGAGTCCACCGCGTCCACCGGGTGCGCCGGGTGCTCACCACCGCCGGCCCGCACGCCGCGGGCGCCCAGCTTCACCACCAGGTCGGTTCCGGCCAGGTCAGTCCCATCGAGGCCGCCGAGCAGGTCCGCCTCGGCCTCGGTGCCGAACACGATCTGCGGCCGGAGCCGGCCGAGCAGCGCGCGGAACCGGGCCACGCCGTACTCATTCAGCACGGCGGTTGAGGAAAGGTCAACGCTGAGCCGGGGCACGCGGGCGGCCGCGGCCAGCGCGGCCCCGCTGACCGGCGCCCGGGCCAGGCTGTACGCCGGGAGGTGGAGCAGGCCGCAGCCCTCGAGCCAGGCCGCCTCGAGGGCTTCGGCGGTCAGCAGCGGGCCCACGCCCCGGTCGGTGAGCATGGAGCGGCTGACACCGTCGCGGGACAGCGAGACCACCACGCCGGTCGGGCCCTCGACCACCGGGCCGCGCAGGTCGACCCCGCGCTGGCGCAGGTCGCTGGCGACCAGGCCGGCGGCCAGGTCGGTGCCGCGTGCCGCGATGAGCCGGGCCTGCCCGCCGAGGGCCACGATCCACGCCGCCACGTTGGCCGCCTGGCCGCCGGCCCCGACCCAGGTGCGCGCGGGGGTGTCGGTCTCCTCCGCCACCGGCCCGTCCGGGCAGACCACGACGTCGAGATGCGCGTCGCCTAGCACGCAGAAGAGTGTCACTCGGTGCGGGTATCCCATTCCGTGGGTGAACGATAGGCAATTGATGATCTCATCAGGGCAGGTGGCGAATACGCTGAGGCCCGTCCGGCGCCCGGAGAGGGCGCCCGGGGGGACCGCGCCACCGCCTGGCGGGGGCGCCTGGCGAAGGAGAATCAGATGCCCCTGTTCGGCAGCGGGTCAGGCGACAGCGCGACGACGTGGGAGCCTCAGGCCGCGGACAGCCGCCTGGCCCACACCGCCGGGGCCGAGGCGGACGGAGTGTTCACCTCCGACCTGTCGGTGTCGGAGTACGTGCTGCTGGGTGAGGCGGGCTTCGAGCCGCTGGGCTTCGTGGTCGGCTCGTCGATCTTCCACATCGGCATCCAGGTCGGCCGCTGGTCCCAGAACGCCGAACTGCAGGTCCTCACCCAGGCCATGTACAGCGCCCGTGAGCTGGCCATGACCCGGATGCGCGCCGAGGCCGACCACCTGGGCGCGGACGGCGTGGTCGGGGTCAACCTGCGGATGCAGATGTACGTCTGGGGCCAGGACGTGCTGGAGTTCGTGGCCACCGGTACCGCGGTGCGGGCGCTGGGCGGCGAGGGGGCGCACCGGGCCCCCGACGGCCGCGCGTTCACCTCGGACCTGTCCGCGCAGGACTTCTTCCGGCTGCTGGCCGCCGGGGCCGTGCCGGTGGCGTTCGTGCTGGGCACCTGCGTCTACCACATCGCGCACCAGTCGGCCATGCAGGCGCTGCGCCAGGCCGGCCGGAACCAGGAGATGCTCCAGTTCACCCAGGGTGTGTACGAAGCCCGCGAGCTGGCCCTGGTCCGGATGCAGGCCGAGGCGATCGTCGCCCGCGCGTCCGGCATCGTCGGCGTGAACGTGGCGGTCTCCAACCATGTCTGGGGCGAGCACGCGACCGAGTTCCTGGCCACCGGGACCGCGATCCGGCGGCTCAGCGAGGAGCACCGCCTGCCGGAGACCACCCCCAAGCCCACGTTCACCCTGGGCCTGGACAACTGAGCAACCGGGCGCCTGGCCAACCGGACCGGGTCCTGAACCCCGCTGGTGACCGGCGCGTCTGGGACTGTGGGCACGAGCCCCCGCCATGATGGGAGCATGCGATCGGTCTGCGTGTTCTGCGGCTCCAACCCGGGACGGCGCCCGGAGTACCTGGCCGGTGCCGTTGACCTGGGCCGGGTCCTGGCGGCCCGCGGGATCCGGGTGGTCTACGGTGGCGCGCACGTCGGCCTCATGGGCGCGCTGGCGGACGCGGTGCTGGCCGCGGGCGGCGAGATCGTCGGGGTGATCCCCGGCCTGCTCGTCAACGCCGAGGTGGCGCACCCGGGGCTGAGCGACTTGCGGATCACCGGCAGCATGCACGAGCGCAAGGCGCTGATGGCCGATCTGTCGGACGGCTTCATCGCGCTGCCCGGCGGGCTCGGCACCCTGGAGGAGTTCGCGGAGATCGTCACCTGGGCCCAGCTGGGATTGCACGCCAAGCCGACCGGGCTGCTGAACCTGCTGGGCTACTACGACGGTTTGCTGGGGTTCCTGGATCACGCCACGGCCGAGCGCTTCGTCCGCCCGGATCACCGGAGCATGATCCTGGCCCGGCCGTCGGCGGCGGGATTGCTGGCCGCCATGGACGGCTGGAGCGCGCCACCGCGGACCCCGGCCAAGTGGATCGACGCCGACGGCACGGACATCAGGCCGAGCCAGCGGGACGCCCAGGGGCGGTGAGGCGGGGACCTGGCCGGGCGCGGGGCCGCAGAAGCGCGGGGCCTGCAGAAGAAAGTGGAGTTAGCACCACCGAGATATGGGCCGCAGATCCGCATCATGGAAGCGCTGGGACCGATCCGGAGCGGGAGGTACGGATGAGTGAGGACAGGAGCGTCTTCGGCCGGCTTGCCCAGCGGACCCTGCAAACCTGCGTGCGCGGGATCGTCCAGGCGATAGTCGCGGTGGCGGGGGTCCCGCTGTTCATCGCCTCCCTGATCTCCCTCCTCACCCTGGCCACGGGGATCGGGATCCTGCTGGCGCCGAAAAGCCTGCTGGCCGTGCGGGGGCTGGCCAGGGGGCAGCGTCGCTGGGCGCGGGAATGGTCGCGGGTGTCGATCGCGGCGCCGTACCGGCCCCGGCCGGTTGAGCTCACCAACGGGCTGATCGGCCGGCTGCAGCGCTGCAAGTGGGTGCTGACCGATCCCGCGACCTGGCGTGACCTGCTCTGGATGCTGGTCAACCTGCCGGCCGGGATAGTGCTGGGGCTGCTGCCCGCATTCCTGGTCGTCGCGGGCGGGTGGACGCTGGTGGCCGATTTCGGGAACGTGTTTTTCGGATGGTGGCCCGGGACGTCCCCAAGTTTCTGGGCCCAGGTGTTCTTGCTGAGCATGCTGCCGCTCGGCGTCCTGCTGGGGCCGCGGATACTCAAGGCCCACGCCCAGGTCGCCTCGTCACTGCTGGCCCCGACCCGGGAGGCGATGGCCGCGCAGGTAGGCCAGCTGGCCGAGTCCCGCTCCCAGGCGGTGGACGCCTCCGCGGCCGAACTGCGCCGGATCGAGCGCGACCTGCACGACGGGGCCCAGGCCCGGCTGGTCTCCCTGGGCATGAACATCGGATTCGCCGAGCAGGTGCTCCGCGACAATCCCGACCTGGCGCTGTCCCTGCTCGCTGAGGCCCGTAGCTCGAGCGGGCAGGCCCTGGTCGAGCTGCGCACCCTCGTCCGCGGCATCCATCCGCCGGTGCTGGCCGAGCGCGGACTCGACGGGGCGGTGCGGGCGCTCGCGCTGAGCCTGCCCCTGCCGGTGGACCTGCATATCGACCTGACCGGCCGGGCGTCCGCCCCGGTGGAGTCGGCGCTCTACTTCGCGATCGCCGAGGCCCTCGCCAACGTGATCAAGCACAGTGGCGCGAACCGGGCCTGGGTCCAGCTTGAGTACGATTCCGGCAGGCTGGTGGCGATCGTCGGCGACAACGGCACCGGCGGTGCCGCGCCGGGACCCGGCGGCGGGCTCCGCGGCGTCGAGCGGCGGCTGGCCGCCTTCGACGGCGTGCTCGCCGTGACCAGCCCGGTCGGCGGGCCAACCCTCGTCACCATGGAGCTGCCGTGCGAGTTGTCCTTGGCGAGGACCTGACCCTCCTGCGGGACGGCCTGATCCGGCTGCTCACCGCGTACGACATGGACGTCGTGGCGGCGGTGGACAACGGGCCTGAGCTACTGAGCGCGCTGGTCACCCACCGCCCCGACGTGGCCGTGGTGGACGTCCGGCTCCCGCCGAGCTTCACCGACGAGGGCCTGAAGGCGGCGATCGAAGCGCGGGCTCAGGTGCCCGGCCTGCCCGTGCTCGTCCTGTCCCAGCACGTCGAACCGCTCTACGCCCGGGAACTGCTGTCCTCGGGGCGAGGTGGGCTTGGCTATCTGCTCAAGGACCGGGTCAGCGATGTGCGGCGGTTCATCGAGGCCGTGCGGACCGTCGCGGGCGGCGGTACCGCCATGGATCCCGACGTCATCTCGCAGTTGCTGGCCCGGCACGCCCGGGACGAGGTGCTGGGACGCCTCACGCCCAGGGAACGCGAGGTGCTGGCCCTGATGGCTGAGGGATGCGCCAACGCCGGCATCGCCGCCCGGCTGGTGGTCACCGAGAAAGCGGTCAACAAGCACATCAGCAACATTTTCACCAAGCTGGGCCTGTATCCCGCCGACGACGGCAACCGCCGCGTGCTGGCCGTTCTGACCTACCTCAACGCCTGACCGTCAGATTGACCGGGCCCAGCGGGCATAACCCAGGGCCTAAGTTGGCTACTACGGCAGAGGGACGTGCGCCAGTACAGCGGAGCGACGTGCGCCAGCACAGCCAAGGGACGTGCACCAGCCGTGTCCTGGGAATTACACCCGGGCCCGCCTGGTTTACATACCCTGCAGGGTATTCCAGCAGCGGATACCCATCGAGACGAGGAGACACTCCATGGCTACGGTCGAACTGACGGGCCAGAACTTTGAGTCCGTCGTGGGCGGCGCGGACATGGTTCTGGTGGACTTCTGGGCTTCCTGGTGCGGCCCGTGCCGCATGTTCGCGCCGGTCTTCGACCGGGCGTCGGAGAAGTATTCGGACGCCGTGTTCGGCAAGGTGGACACCGACGCGGAGACCGAGCTGGCCCAGCAGTTCAGCATTTCGTCCATCCCCACGCTGATGGTGATCAGGGACAACATCGTTCTCTACGCGCAGCCGGGCGCTCTGCCCGAGCAGGCGCTGGAGGAGCTGATCACCAAGGCGCGCGAGCTCGACATGGACGAGGTGCGCGCGAGCATCGCCCAGGACCAGGCGGACCACGGGCATGACCACGACCACGGGCATGACCACGACCACGAGGACGAGCACGAGCATCAGGGCGCGGAGCAGCAGA
>CAWINS010000054.1:0-37659 GCA_963837335.1 uncultured Actinomycetes bacterium
CAGGGACGGACCGGGTCGCGCAGTTCCGGTGAACCCGGGCCAGGACCGGATAGGCGTGGCCCGGTGCGCTCGCGACGGGACCGGGTCACGAAGTCGCCGGTGAACCCGGGCCGGGACTGGTTACGGAGGCCCAGCGGAATCCGGGCCGGGACTGGATAGCGGAGGCCCAGCCGAACCCGGGCCGGGATTGGACAGCGGAGGCCCAGCCGAACCCGGGCCAGGACTGGATAGCGGAGGCCCGATGAGCACGCGACGGGACTGGGCGGCTTGGCACGAGGCCTACGACAACCCGGATGCGCCGCTCGCGCACCGGCTGCTCGCCGTGCAGGCCCGGATCACCGAGGCACTCGACCAGGCCCCCAGGGGGCCATTGCGCGCCATCAGCATCTGCGCGGGCCAGGGCCGCGACCTTATTGGCGTGCTCCGCGCACATCCGCGCCGCCGTGACGTCACCGCGCGCCTGGTGGAACTGGACCCGCGCAACGCGGCGGCCGCCCGCCAGCGCGCCGCGGACGCCGGGCTGCCCCAGGTAGAAGTGGTCACCGGGGACGCCGCGCAGACCGGTGTGTACGCCGGGCTGATCCCGGCCCGCCTCGTGCTGGCCTGTGGCGTGTTCGGCAACATCAGCGACGAGGACGTGGCCCGGACCATCCGCTGCTGTACTGGCCTGTGCGCTCCCGGGGGCACGGTGGTGTGGACCCGCGGGCGCGGTGAGCCCGACCTCGTTCCGCAGATCTGCGACTGGTTCGCCGCGGAAGGCTTCGCCTTGGTGGGCATCTCGGAGCCGGCAGATGTCCCGGAACCGCGAGCACACTGGGCGGTCGGCGCGCATCGGTTTGAGGGAAAGTCCAGGCCGCTGCCCGCCCAGAAGATGTTCACCTTCGCCGGCTACGACGTGCGGAAAGACCGCGACCGCGCTTAGGGGCGTGCGGGGACCGGGCCGCGGCAATGGTCAGGACGTGCCGAGCCGGCCGCGGCCGCGGTCAGTGCGCGAAGAACGGGACCGGCGTCCGCGTCAGTGTGAGCCGGCACTGCCGGGCCTTGACGATGAGTTCGGTGGCCGGAGCGCGGACGGTGGCCGCGCAGCGATGCGCGGCCGGGCCGCTGCTCCCGATGAGCAGGGCGCAGGCCACCGCGGCGAGCGCCGCAGGGAAGAACAGGATCGCCTTCAGCCGACGGGGTACCCGGGGAGTGCGGCGCCGCACCGGCTCCGTACGCCGGGCGAACCAGCCGCCGATCCGGGTCAGCCTGGCCCGGATCTGCTCGATCCCTGGTATCTCCTCGTCCCAGGTGAGCCGGGTAAAGATGGCGAACAGCGCGACCAGGCGGGGATCTGAGTCCCGCAGCATCCGGTCGATCCGGTTTAGCGTCCGCTGCTGGCTCGCCGGCAGGCTCACGGCAGATCTCCTATCGTTCTTCCCCCGGGTCCGCTTCCCCGCCAGGCCTTCCGGGCCGACCCGAAGGGTTGACACCGGCTGGAGGTTCCTGGCTTGAGGCCAGGCTACCGGCCGCCGTTGGCCATCCGCCGGGCACCCGCCTGGTCCGTAATCACAGCGTCAGATCCTGGCTGCTCTCTGTACCCAATGGTGCGGGAGTTACGGCAGAGGCGGTCAGGCCACCTGCTCGCCAGTCAAGCCACCCGCGGTTGAGGAGTGACGGTCCAGTTCAGGCGAGATGGTGCGGTCCAGACCAAGGTGCCTGGCCGGGGCTGCCGCAGACGCCAGGCGGTGGAGCCCTTCATGCGGTGATCATGGCGGCATTCACAGGAGATATTGCAGGGACAGGTCGGGCCGCCCTGATCGTAGGGGACCGTGTGATCAAGGTCGCATCGCGACGCTGGCCGACGGCAGATGGGGAAGCCGCAGTCCTGGTCACGCACCTCGATCAGATCTCGCATCCGGTCAGGGATCCCGTATCCGGAGGCCGCGTCCACGTGGGTGCACGGGACGTCGGAAGCGCTGTCCGCGTGATCGGAGTCCGCGTGATCGGAGTCCGCCTGACCGCCGCCGGGGTGACCGCCGTCCGAACGGCCAACCGCACGGGCCACCGTAACGGCACTCGCCAGGATGGCCCGCAGAGCGGCAGCCAAATCAGGAGACGTATTCAAGCCACCCTGGGCGATGGGCGGTGGCTCACCCAGGAGCATGACCGGCACCGTAACGGTGATCCGGCCGAGCACGCCCGCTCTGCGCGCCCCGGGACCGGGACCGGGCACGCCGGATCCGGGCGGGTGCGCATCTGCGGAGGGCTGGTCCGCACCCGCCCCGGGCGGGTGAGCTGATTTCCGGTGCGACCGGCCCGGCCAGCGGATCCGGGTCACCGCCATGACCTGGCCGCCGGCGTCGGTCACGACAACCCGCCATAGACACGTCGGATCGGCCGAGGCGGCCTGGGCCAGTTCTCGCGCCACCGCCGCCGTGATCGGGCCCATCCGGGTGAGCTGGCCCGGCTCATCCCACCACCCGGCCAGCGTCCGCCACGACACATCGAGCTCTGGACGTCGCATCTTCGCCTTGCAGCTGCCTGCGTCCGGCCATGTGACCTCGCCCGGCGCCGGGATCGGCGGCCAGCACCAGGGCTGGTCATCCGCGGCGTCCTGGTGTGAGCCCTGGCCGGTCTCGGCGTTCGCGGGTCCGTGAGGGGGATGATCGTCGCGGCCGTTGCCGCTGGGCGGGACCTCGGGCCCGAGCTCACCGCGCGAGCCGCTGCCCGGGTCGTCACCCTGGTCGCCATCGGGGGCGTTGGTGCCCCCGTCCCCGGGCGGCACGCCCTCGCCGTCCGGTGAGGCACCAGGTGGGTCCGGGTTCCCCGGGCCTCCCGGGCCTCCGGGCTCCGGGCCAGCCGTGTCTCCCGGGCCTCCGGGGTCGGCCGGGCTGGGTGGCTGCGGAAGGGTGCCGAGCAGCAGGCCGAGGAACACCTGCGCGCGGAGCAGGTCGATGCCGCCCCCGGCTCCGTCGCCCTTCATCGCCTCGGCCATCCGGCTGATGCGGGCCCACGCGGCCGAGGCCTGCGCCGCCGGCAGGTTGTGCCCGGAGAGGGCGGCGGTTCCGCTGTCCTCGCCGGCTAGTTCCACGCGGGCCTTCTTCTCGGCCTGAGCGCGCCGGCGCTCGGCGGCGGCGGGATCCGCGGAAATCACGGCGCGCTGCAACGATGCGCGAAGCTGGCCCGTCGTCTGCTGTCCGGCCCGGACCAGAACCTTCCGCTCGACCGCCCCGGCCAGGTCGTCGTCGAGCGGGGTCGTCCACGCGTCGATGAGCTTGGCCCGCCCGAGGTCGATCGTCCCCTGGCTCAGCGCGGACCACGTCCCGGGCAGCCTGCGGGACAGGCTGACCGCCAGGGTCATCCACCACTCAGCGGCAAACTGCGTCAAGGTCAGGGCCAGTGCGACCTCGTTAGGGGCGAACTCCGCCGACAGCTCCCGGACGGGGTCACGGTCCAGTTCGGGATCATCCATGACACCCCGGCGGCGCCCGAGCTCGGCGACCGCGGCTAGTTCCTGCGCCTGGGCCCAGGAGGTGAGCTTGCGCCATCCGGTCATGCTGTTGACCAGGCCCGCCTCGTCCAGCTGGCCAGGCTGGGCCTGACCTAACCACGCTGCCAGAGCCGGTCCCGGCGGGATGCGAACGTGCCCCGCCATCTCCGAACTCAGCATCGGTTGGCCGGCGTCCGCCTCAGCGGCCCGCAACTCGTCTGCACCCAGCGGGTCCTGGGTGCTTGGGTCATCGTCCGCCGGATCCTTGTCCGCCGGGTCCCGGTTGGCCGGGTTCTGGCTAGCCGGGACCCGGCCAGCTGGGTCGTCGGCTGGCAGATGCGCGTGCCCGGCAGGCGCGGCGCCCGACGGGCGGATCCTGGCTAAGCGACCGGAGCCACCCTTGGCCGGTCGCTCAGGCTCTCCCCAGGCGGGCAGATCCTGGCCCCCACGGGCACGCCGCAGGCGATCAGCGGCCGCCAGCACTTCCTCTAGCCCGACGTCGCCCGCCCAGGACATGCCTGCTCCGTGGCCGGCCTGCGGGGCCGCGCGGCCAGGGCGCAAGCCCGAGGAGTCAGAGAACGGTTCTTGGCCTGCGGGTTCAGCTGACGTGAGACTCACCTCCCGGTCTAGACGGCCGATGACTAATGAGACCTAGGGTGATCAGCTATGCGAACATATTATCGAATAATTGAACTGTGCGCTCATTATTCGGATATACATTCGATAACGCTTCCCTCGGCGAGGTCGGCGGCGCCGTCATTGGCCGGGCTGCCCGAAGCGGTCTGGGCGTGCCGCGCGGCCGCCTGGGCCGGCCCGGCGGTGGCGAGGGCGATGCCCGCGGGCAGCAGGCTCGCCGCGGCAGCGGCGGCAGCCAGCCTCGTGGCGGCACTTCGCGCGGTCAATAGCATGGCGTCTTCTCTCCATGACAGCGATAAAGCGGGCTTGATCACGCTGACCGAGCCACGCGACCTGGGGATGGCGAGGGCAGGGCGCGCCGGTGAACGTCGGGTCAAGCACTCGCCGGCAGCGCATGTCGGCCGCCGCCAGGGTCCCCGGCGGCCGCCGCCAGGGTCTCGGCAGCCGCCGCCAGCGTTCCTGCCGCCGCCGCCCGCTCCCGGCCGGCCCCCCGGCCGGCGTTTGCCACGCGGATGATTGGCTAGTAACAGCCCAAAGTCGGCTGCGGCGGGAGAGGATGTGATCGTGGGCGCACGCACCTGGATCGAGTCCTGGCCTGTCTACCGGCAGTTGACCGGGACGGACCGCCTGGGCCTCGGCGCGGCCACCAAGACCGACCGCAGCGCCTCCCTCCGTCCCCGGACCGCCACCGCAGACAAGACGGTGAAGTCGGTCTGCCCGTACTGTGCCGTCGGCTGCGGCCAGAACGTGTTCGTCAAGGACGAGAAGGTCGTCCAGATCGAGGGGGATCCGGACTCCCCGGTCAGCCGCGGCCACCTGTGCCCCAAGGGGTCGGCGAGCCTGCAGCTCACCACCGGCGACGCCCGCCAGTACCAGATGCTCTACCGCCGCCCGGGCGGCACCGAGTGGGAGGCCCTGGACCTGGACACGGCGATGGACATGATCGCCGACCGGGTGATCGACGCCCGTCGCCAGGGCTGGCAGTCCACCTACGAGGGCCGGCGAACCAGGCGCACCATGGGCTTCGCCAGCCTGGGCGGCGCCACCCTGGATAACGAAGAGAACTACCTGATCAAGAAGCTGTTCACCGCGCTGGGCGCGATCCAGATCGAGAACCAGGCGCGGATATGACACTCCTCCACAGTTCCCGGTCTGGGAACTAGCTTTGGCCGCGGCGGCGCGACCACTTTCCAGCAGGATCTGGCCAATGCCGACTGCATCCTGATCGAGGGCTCGAACATGGCCGAGGCCCACCCGGTCGGCTTCCAGTGGGTGATGGAGGCCAAGAAGCGCGGCGCGAAGATCATCCATGTCAACCCGCGGTACAGCCGGACCAGCGCCGTGGCCCACCTGCACGTGCCGATCCGGGCCGGGGCGGACATCGCGTTCGTCGGCGGGCTGATCAACTACGTGCTGCAGAACGAGAAGTACTTCGACGAGTACGTGCGCGCGTACACGAACGCCCCGGTGATCATCACCGAGGACTTCGAGGACACCGAGGATCTCGACGGGCTGTTCTCGGGGTTCGACGCCGAGAACCGGGTCTACGACTCAGAGACCTGGGCCTACCAGGGTGGTGAGGTGGCACCGGCCAGCGGCGCCCGGGGCATGGAACCGGGCCGCAAACGGCAGGTGCGGCAGGCAGCCCGCGGCGAGGCGCACGGCTCCGGCGGCGCGGCCGCGCACCCCGACCCGGACACCGACCCCACGCTGCAGCACCCGCGCTGCGTGTTCCAGATCCTCAAGCGGCACTTCGCCCGGTACACGCCGGAGGTGGTGGCCGAGGTCGCCGGGGTGCCCGAGGAGCAGTTCCTCCAGGTGGCCCGGCTCATCACGGAGAACTCGGGACGCGACCGGACGACCGCGTTCGTGTACAGCCTGGGCTGGACCCAGCACACGGTGGGTGTGCAGTACATCCGCACCGCCGCGATCCTGCAGGCACTGCTGGGCAACATGGGCCGTCCCGGCGGCGGCATCATGGCCCTGCGCGGGCACGCCTCCATCCAGGGCTCAACCGACATCCCGACCCTGTTCGACCTGCTGCCCGGGTACCTGCCGATGCCGTTCGCGCACGGCGACGACGACCTGGACAGCTACGTGCGGGACGAGAGCGTTGAGAAGGGCTTCTGGGCCAACACCGGCGACTACATGGTCAGCCTGCTGAAGGCCTGGTGGGGCGACGCCGCCACGGCGGAGAACGACTTCTGCTACGACTACCTGCCCCGGCTGACCGGCAGCCACAGCACCTACGAGACGGTGCTGGAGCAGATAGCAGGAACCTGCAAGGGATATTTCCTGTTCGGCCAGAACCCCGCGGTGGGCTCGGCCAACGCCCGGATGCAGCGGATGGGCCTGGCCAACCTGGACTGGCTGGTAGTCCGGGACATGGTGATGATCGAGAGCGCCACGTTCTGGCAGAACGGCCCGGAAATCGAGACCGGCGAGATGCGCACCGAGGACATCAAGACCGAGGTGTTCTTCATGCCCGCGGCGGCTCACACCGAGAAGAGCGGCAGCTTCACCAACACCCAGCGGATGCTGCAGTGGCACCACACCGCCGTGGAGCCCGCCGGTGACGCGCGCAGCGACCTGTGGTTCACCTATCACCTCGGTCGGCGCATCCGGGAGAAGCTGGCCGCGGCGGCCCGCCAGAAGGCCGCGGACGCCGAAACCATCCTGGGCGAGGCCGAGGCCCTGGACATGGACCGCCCGATCCTGGATCTCACCTGGGACTACCCGACCGTGGGAGCGCAGGACGACCCGGACGCCGACGCGGTCCTGGCCGAGATCAACGGCTGGGACGGCGACGGTAAGCCGGTCTCGTCCTACACCCAACTCAAAGCCGACGGCTCGACCGCGGCCGGCTGCTGGATCTACTGCGGCGTCCGGGCCGACGGGGTGAACCAGGCCGCCCGCCGCAAGCCCGGGCGCGAGCAGAACTGGGTCGCCAACGAGTGGGGCTGGGCCTGGCCGGCCAACCGGCGGGTGCTGTACAACCGGGCCTCAGCCGACCCGGACGGCAAGCCGTGGAGCGAGCGCAAGGCCCTGGTCTGGTGGGACGAGGAAAAGGGCAAGTGGGCCGGGCACGACATACCCGACTTCGTCGGTGACCGGCCGCCGTCCTACCGGCCGCCGGACGGGGCCACCGGGGTGGCGGCGATCTCCGGCATCGACCCGTTCATCATGCAGGCGGACGGCAAGGCCTGGCTGTTCACCCCGGCCGGCCTGGTGGACGGCCCGATGCCCACGCACTACGAGCCCCAGGAGTCCCCGCTGGCCAACCTGCTGTACCGCCAGCAGCACAACCCGATCCGCGAGATCCTCTCCAACCCGCAGGACCTCTTCCAGCCCAGCGGCGCCGAGCCCGGGTCCGAGGTCTTCCCCTACGTGAGCACGACCTACCGGCTCACCGAGCACCACACGGCCGGCGGGATGTCGCGCTTCCTGCCCTACCTGGCCGAACTCCAGCCTGCGTTCTTCTGCGAGGTGTCGCCCGAGCTAGCGGCCGAGCGGGGCCTGGAACACATGGGCTGGGCCACGATCATCACCGCCCGCAGCGCCATCGAGGCGCGGGTGATGATCACCCGCCGGATCAAGCCGCTGCGGGCTGGGGGCCGGGCGATACATCAGGTCGGCCTGCCCTGGCACTGGGGCCCCAACGGCCTGACCACCGGGGACGCGGCCAATGAGCTGTCGCACCTGGCCCTGGACCCGAACGTGCACATCCAGGAGGTCAAGGCCATGGCCGTCAACATCCAGCCTGGCCGCCGGCCGCGCGGCCCGGCCCTGCGCGACCTGATCCGCTCCTACCAGGAACGGGCCGGCATCACCGACGAGACGGGGACTCAGGCGTGAGTGACACGACTGCAAATTCGCCGCAACGAAAACCACCCGTCGCCGCTCACTCCGCCCCGCTGCCTGATCCGGTGCTGCATGACCCAGCGGCGCACGCTGGTTATGCCGAGCACCCGCCCCGGATGGGGTTCTTCACCGACACCTCGGTGTGCATCGGCTGCAAGGCCTGCGAAGTGGCCTGCAAGACATGGAACGAGGTCCCCGAGGACGGGCTGAACCTGCTGGGCATGTCCTACGACAACACCGGCGGCCTGGGCGCATCCACCTGGCGGCACGTCGCGTTCATCGAGCAGATCAGCGGCCAGGGAGGCCCGGACTGGGCACGGGACCGATGTGCCGGCGGGGCGGTGCTACCGAGTCCGGCGCGGGGTTCTCCGCGGACGGCTCCCGCTGGCTCATGTCCAGCAACGTGTGCAAGCACTGCACGGAGTCCGCCTGCCTGGACGTGTGCCCGACCGGCGCGCTGATGCGGACCGAGTTCGGCACGGTGGTGGTCCAGGAGGACGTCTGCAACGGCTGCGGGTACTGCGTCTCGGCCTGCCCGTTCGGGGTCATCGAGCGGCGCGAGGGGGACGGCCGGGCCTGGAAGTGCACGCTGTGCTACGACCGGATCGGGGACGGCCTCGAGCCCGCCTGCGCCAAGGCCTGCCCGACCGAATCGATCCAGTTCGGCCCGGTGGACGAGCTGCGCGAGCGGGCCCAGCTGCGGGTCAGCGAGCTGCAGGAGGCGGGGGAGTCAGGCGCCCGGCTCTACCTGGAGGACCCGGACGACGGCATCGGCGGTGGCGGCGCGTTCTTCCTGCTGCTTGACGAGCCGGAGGTGTACGGGCTGCCGCCGGACCCGGTGGTCACCACGCGGGACCTGCCCCGGATGTGGCGGCACGTGGCCACCGCGGCCGGTGCCCTGCTCGTCGGCGGCCTGCTCGCCTCACTGCGCCGGGACCTGCGTCCGTGAGCGGGGCTAGTGGGCCCGGGGCTGGCGGGCACGGGGCTGGTGAGCCCGGGGCTGGCGAGCAGAGGGCGGCTGGTGGAAGCGGCGTCCCGGCCAGCGCGGTGCCTGCCCTGACGGCCCGCATGCGCGAGCGTTTTGGGGTGCACGGCCGCGGCCAGCATGAGCGCGACCGGCACGGCGGGGACGGGCATGGCCAGGGCCAGGCCGGAGGGCCGCCCAACGGCGCCTCGCATGGCGGCGGCCGCCGCGGGGGTCGCGGTGGCGGCCGCGGCCGCGGCGGGGAACAGCTCGTGGTGCCCCGGGCCCGCCCGGACTCTTACTACGGCAAGCCGATCATCAAGGAGCCGCCGTGGGGGGCCCGGGATGTGGGCGGTTACCTGTTCTTTGGCGGGCTGGCCGGTGCCTCTTCGGTGCTGGCCGGGTTCGCCCAGGCGGCCGGCAACCACAAGCAGGCCAAGGCGTCGAAGATCGCCGCCGCCGGGGCGATCGGCCTATCCGGGGTGGCCCTGGTCGCCGACCTCGGCCGGCCGGAGCGCTTCCTGAACATGCTGCGCGTGTTCAAGCCCACCTCGCCGATGAGCGTCGGCTCCTGGCTGATCTCCGCGTTCGGTGGGGCGTCTGCGGCCGCGGCCGCCTGCGCGGTGACGGGCCGGCTGCCGAAGGTCGGCGCCGCCGCCACCGCCGGCGCGGCGCTGGTGGGCCCGGGCATCTGCACGTACACGGCCGCGCTGATCTGCGACACCGCGGTGCCCGCCTGGCACGACGCGCACCGCGAGATGCCCTACCTGTTCGCCGGCTCTGCCGCCAGCGCGGCGGGCGGCCTGGGCATGCTGGTCGTGCCGCCGGAGGACGCAGGGCAGGCCATCCGGTTCGCGGTTCTGGGCGCGGCCACCGAGATAACCGCCAAGAGCCTGCTGCTCAAGCGCCTGGGGGACATCGCTGAGCCGTACCAGACCGGCCGTCCCGGGAAGCTGATGGAGGTCGCCGAAGTCCTGACCGCGGCCGGCCTGGCCGGGGCGGTGCTGGCGGGCGGGAGCCGGACTGCGATCAAGCTGGCCGGCGCGGCACTGCTGGCTTCCTCCGCGCTGACCCGGCTCGGCATCTTCGAGGCGGGCCGGGCCTCGGCCCGCGACCCGAAATACGTCGTCCGCCCCCAGCGCGAGCGTCTCGCCGCTAAGGCGCAGGAGCCCGCCCCGTAGACGTAGTGCCGTTTGGCGTGCTGGCTTCGGACGTCGTGTCTTTGGGCGCACCGTCTTTTGAGGCACCGTCTTTCGGCGTGCTGTCCTTGAGGGCACTGTCTTCGCGGGCGCTGTCTTTGGCTGCCCCGTCCTTGGCGGTAGCGTCCGGCTCCTCCGTGATCCGGCTCTCCACCTCCTGCTCCGGGCGGCGCTCCTGGATCTGCGCGTACATCGCGTAGGCCCGGCGGTCCTCCGCGGTGAGCGGAGGCGGCGCGAGGCTGCGCGGCCACAGCCGCAGCACGCCAACCACGTTCGCCTCTACCGCGTACAGGGTGAACTGGGCCTGCAGGTAGAGCCAGGCGAGCAGGCCAAGGACCACGCCGAATACGCCGTACACCGATTCCGTCTTCAGCGTGTGGGCCACCAGGTAGGCGCCGAACAGCTGGAGGATCTGCCAGACGATCGCGGACAGCACGGCCCCGGGCAGCATCTGCCGGGCCTTGATCTCGCGCTCCACGGCTAGCCGGAAACCAAGCCAGAAGACCAGGACGTTCAGTACCAGCGAAACCACCAGGGTGCCGATCTGCGCCGCGAGGCCGCCGAGCACGGCGGCGCTCGCCCCGGCCAGCCCGGACAGCAGGGTGGTGGCCAGCAGCCCGATGCCGACGGCCAGGATCAGGCCGATCTGCTTGAGCAGCGACCACGGGAAACCCGCGCGGCGGGAAATCGGCACGCCCCACACCGAGTTCAGCGCGTTCTGGGCCGCGGCGGCGACGCCCCGGGCGCCGAGGAAGGTCAGGACGAGCCCGATGACCAAGGCGACGCCGGTCCCGCCCACCGTGTGCCCCGCGGTCGCATTCCTGAGCGTGTCCCCAATGCCCGGAAAGTGGGAGAACGCCGAATTCAGCACCTTGGCCTTGAGCGCCGGGTCGTGGGCCAGCACGATGTCCAGCACGGTCACCAGGACCAGCAGCAGCGGGAACAGCGACGCGAACCCGTAGTAGGCGATGAGCGCCGCGAGGTTCCCGGCCTGGTCGTCGCCGAACTTCTTCCACACGGCCAGAGGGAACGCCAGCCACGGCCGGCTCTGCTGCAGCCGGTCGAGTTTGGCAATGAGTTTCTTCAGGGCGTTCATCGCGAATGAACTACCCCGCAGGCCCCGACTTAACAGGGACGACGTGCCGCTGATCATGCCGCAGGCTGGGATCACGCGGCGGGCCGGGGATCACCCGGCCGGCTCATGATCATCCAGTGGGAAGGGCGAGCAGCGTCCACGGCAGCAGGTCTGGCGCCTGCTCCCGGCCCGCCGGCGGCCGCGGGCCCGGCCCGGCCAATGGGACGAATCCTGCGGCCTCGGGCCGGCGGGGCAGCGCCACACCGGGCGGCAGGCTCGCGCTGGTCGAGGCGATGACCCGGCCGTGGGCACTGGCCAGCACCGCGGTGCAGCCCAGCCCGGCCAGCCCGGGCAAGACCAGGCGCTCGACCTGCGCGGCCAGGATGTCAGCCCCGGCGACGCCGATGAACCGCCCGGCGCACCGGATAGGCGCGGCCAGGGTGAAGGTGTACTGCCGGGTGCAGATGAAATCGACGTACGGGCCGGCTACCGAGGGCTGTCCGGTCCGCTCCGGCTCCCGGTACCACTCGGTGGTCGTGTAGTCATAGAACTCGGCCGACTCGGGGTCCAGATCCACGTGCAGCTGGCTGACCTGCGCCTGCTGATCAGCCCACCACCACTCGATGCAGCGCGGCGCATCAGCCAGTGTCCCGGGCGCGAACACGATGCCCGCGCCCGCGGCCAGGCCCGCCTGCGCCCGCAGTAGCTCCGCGACCAGCCGGCGCATCGGGCTGAAATCGTCCCGGCGCAGTGGCGGCCCGGCGGCCTGGGTCGCCGACGCGATGGACTCGGCCGCCGCGCCGATGCCCGTGACCCGGGCCAGCACCTGCCCGATCCGCTGGGTGATCCCGGTCAGCAGGCTGGTGGCCCGCGCGGCCAGCAGCGGATCGGCCAGCACCGGATGAGCCGGCCGCGCCGCACCCGGCGGCGGCTGGCCCAGCGCGGTCATGCTGTCTCCATCCGGAGGCGGAGGTCGAGCAGCCGGCCGGTTTCGGCCTGCACGTGCCACTCGGCGGCCTGCCGGGCCTGCTCCGGGTCCTGCCGGGCAATGCTGTCTACGAGCCGGTCGTGCTCGGCAGCGACCTCGGCCACCTGGTCGTCGGCCACCGGCAGCCAGACCAGGTCGCCCACTTCGGACCAGAGGCTCATTTCCTCCCGGGTAAGCCGGGGTGACTGGGCCGCGGCCGCGATCTCGACGTGGATCCGGGCGTCGGCCCGGCGCCGCTCGGTGCGCGAGCGGGCGGCGTGCAGCCGTCCGGCGTGCTCACGAAGTGTGGCGATGTCCCCGGCCAGGGCGCGCTGCGCGGCCAGTTTCGCCGCCGCACCGGCCACCGCCGCCCGGTGGTCGCCGATATCCCGCAGTTCGTGCACGGACAGCAGCCGCAGCACCGCCTCGACCTGCACGGCCTGGGGATCATCCGGCGCCCGGATGAACGACCCGCCCGCGCGGCCGCGCCGGGTCTCCACCAGGCCCAGGTCCCGGAGCATGGCCAGTGCCTCGCGAAGGGTCACCGGGGATACCCCGAACTGGCCGGCGAGCTGGCTCTCCGCGGGCAGCCGCTCACCATCCAAGAGCAGCCCGAGGGTGATGGCCTGGGTGAGCCGCCGGGCCACGGTCTCGGCCCGGCCGCCTGCGTCCAACGGCGCGAAGAGCGTGCGGGCCCGGACGGTCGCGAGCGCGGAAGATCCCAAGCCAGCGCACTCCTCTTGGTCTGCACGGCAACGGGCAGGTCACGGTGTAGGACCAGTCGCGCATAGCCCGCTTGAGCATAAACATACAGTCCTGTAGTTTACGATCCCATCTACTAAGGGGATTGGCGAGATGCCGACAGACGCGCCGCTGACCGACCCAGGTGCCGCGCGGGCGGCTCCCGGTCTGCCCGCCGTCCGGCTCGTCGGCCTGCGCAAGTCGTTCGGCTCGCTCGCCGCGGTGGCCGGGGTCAACCTGGAGATCGGCGAGGGGGAGTTCTTTACCATGCTCGGCCCGTCCGGGTCGGGCAAGACCACGCTGCTGCGGCTGATCGCCGGGTTCGAGCGACCCGATTCCGGCACGGTCGAGCTCGGCGGGGCCGATGTCACCCGGCAGCCGCCGTACGCGAGGAACGTCAACACCGTCTTCCAGGACTACGCGCTTTTCCCGCATATGAGCGTGCTGCAGAACGTGGAGTACGGCCTGCGGGTGCGGCGGGTGGCCCGGGCCGAGCGGCGCCGCCGCGCCGAGGCAGCCCTGGACATGGTCCGCCTCAGCGGGCTCGGCGGCCGCAAGCCGGTCCAGCTGTCCGGCGGGCAGCGGCAGCGGGTCGCGCTGGCCCGGGCCATCGTCAACGAGCCCGAGGTGCTGCTGCTGGACGAGCCGCTCGGCGCGCTGGACGCCAAGCTCCGCCAGGGCATGCAGCTGGAGCTGAAGCGGATCCAGCGTGAGGTCGGCATCACGTTCATCTACGTCACGCACGACCAGGAGGAGGCGCTCACCATGAGCGACCGGCTGGCCGTGTTCAACCAGGGCCGGATCGAGCAGCTGGGCACCCCGGTCGAGGTGTACGAGCAGCCTGCCAGCGACTTCGTGGCCGGCTTCATCGGCATCTCCAACCTGCTGGAGCGGGACGGCCGGCACATCACCATCCGGCCGGAAAAGATCCGGCTGCTGACCGGCGGCGAGTTGCCGCCCCCGGGCAGTCACGCCGAGCCGGGCCGGATCGACGAGGTCGTCTACCTCGGCATGCTGACCCGTTACGTGGTCACGCTGGACGGCGGCGGCCAGCTCACGGCCGTCCGGCAGAACCTGGACGGCTTCGCCGCCGACGTGGCGGGGGACCGCGGGGCCACGGTCACCGTGGCCTGGCCCGACCTGCAGAGCGTCGAAATCACCCATGATCAGGAGGAACAGGCATGAGGAGATGGACGGGGGGCGGCGCGCTGCTGGCGGCAGCATCCGCCGCGGTGCTGATAGCGGGCTGCGGATCCACGAGCGGATCGCCCAGCAACTCTTCCGGGGGCGGGGGCGGGGGCGCGACCGCGGGCCTGACGGTGCCGCAGGCCGGCACGCCCGTGCCGACCTCAGTCGGCAAGACCGAGGGGCACCTGAACCTGATCGCCTGGGAGGGCTACGCCCAGCCGCAGTGGGTGAAGCCGTTCCAGTCGGCCACCGGTTGCCAGGTGAGCGTGAAATACGCCGGATCTTCCAGCGAGATGGTGTCGCTGATGGCCAACGGCGGCGGCGGTCAGTACGACCTGGTCTCCGCGTCCGGCGATGCGGACCTGCGGCTCATCTACAGCGGGGACGTCAAGCCCGTCAATATCAACCTGATCCCGTCCTGGAAGCAATTCCACCCCTTCCTGCAGTCGCCGCCGTTCAACACCATCGGCGGCAAGCACTACGGCGTCTCCTACGAGTTCGGCCCGAACGTGCTGCTGTATTCGAAGAAGACGTTCTCGTCCGCGCCCTCTTCATGGGCGGTGCTCTACGACAAGAAGTACTCAGGGCAGATCACCGTGCCGGACAACCCGATCCAGATCGCGGACGCCGCGCTCTATCTGTCCAAGACCCAGCCGGGCCTGGGCATCACCGACCCCTACGAGCTCACCCAGACGCAGTTCAACGCCGCGGTCACCCTGCTCAAGCAGGAGCACCCGCTGATCAAGAAGTACTGGGCCCTGGCCTCGCAGGAAATCTCGCTCTTCCAGAGCGGCACCACGGTGGTCGGCGCGGCCTGGCCGTACCAGACCAACGCCCTGGTCGCGGCGGGCGCGAAGGTCGGCGACACGATTCCGAGCCAGGGTGCGACGGGCTGGGCGGACACCTGGATGCTGGCCACCAAGGCCCCCGACCCCAACTGCGCCTACAAGTGGATGCAGTGGGTGACGACGCCCAAGGTGCAGGCCCAGGAGGCGGTCTACTTCGGTGAGACCCCGGCCAACAAGCTGGCCTGCCCGATCATGAACTCGATCCAGAAGGGCTCCTGCGCGGCCTACCACGCCGACGCGCCCGAGTCGTACTTCCAGACCATCAAGTTCTGGAAGACCCCGCTCGCGCAGTGCGGCAACGGCAAGAACGACTGCGTGCCGTTCCAGCAATGGGTGAGCGCCTGGACCCAGATCACCGGGTAGGACAGCACCGGATGGCATCCACGACCGCGCAGCAGGGCGGCCCGGCGCCGGGCCGCCCTGCTGCGGGCACCCCCCGCGGGCCGGCCAGCGGCCCGGGGGCCCGCATCTCCGCGTCGCTGTGGCGCCGGAGCTGGCTGCGGGCCACGCTCACCCTGACCCCGCCACTGGCCTGGTTCCTGGTCATCTACCTGGCGTCACTGGTGGTCATGCTGGTGACCGCGTTCTGGACGGTGAACCCGTTCACCAACACGCTGGTGCACAGCTGGACGCTGGCCAACTTCCAGCAGCTGTTCACCAGCACCTACCTGACGATCATCGGCCGGACCATCGGAATGGCCGCCCTGGTCACGGTCACCGACGCGGTGCTGGCCTTCCCCTTCGCCTACTACATGGCCCGGGTGGCCAGCCATCGTGGCCGGCAACTGCTGTTCACCGCCGTGCTGCTGCCGCTGTGGGCCAGTTATATCGCCCGGGTGTACGCCTGGATCGTGATCCTGCAGAAGGGCGGCACGCTGAGCTGGTTCTTCACCAAGATCGGCCTCGGAGCGGTCAATATCGGCTACACGAACACCGCCATGTGGCTGGTGTTCTCCTACATCTGGCTGCCGTTCATGATCGTCCCGGTCTACGGGGCGCTGGAGCGCATCCCGGACTCCCTGCTGGAGGCGTCCGGGGACCTGGGCGGGCGCAACTGGCGCACGCTGCGCAGCGTGCTGCTCCCGCTCGCCTTGCCCGGGGTGGTGGCCGGCTCGATCTTCACGTTCTCGCTGACCCTGGGCGACTTCATCACCCCCCTGCTCGTGGGCGGGGCCAACTCGAACTTCATCGGCAACGTCATCTACTCGAACATCGGCACGGCGGGCAACCTGCCGTTCGCGGCGGCGCTGGCCGTGGTGCCCATCGTGATCATGATCTTCTACCTGCTCGGCGCGCGGCTGCTCGGCGCGTTCGAGTCGGTCTGATGGAAGGGCGCCTGGCCCGCATCGGCCTGCGGATCTGGGTCGCCGGCGTGCTGCTGTTCCTGTTCGTGCCGATCGCCATCATCATCGTCTACGCGTTCAACGCCTCCAACGTGCAGAGCTGGCCGATTCAGGGGTTCAGCCTGAAGTGGTTCCCGGTGGCCTGGCATGACCCTCAGGTCCGCGCGGCCTTCGTGCTCTCGCTGAAGGCCGCGGTGTTCGCGACCGTGATCGCCCTGCTGCTCGGCTCGGCCGCCGCGTTCGGCGTGCACCGGTTCCGCTTCTTCGGCCGGGAGGCCGTGTCGCTGCTGCTGGTCTTGCCGCTGGCCCTGCCCGGCATCATCACCGGGATCGCGCTCAACTCGGCGTTCAGCTTCGCCGGGATCGGGCTGTCCCTGCTGACCATCATCATCGGGCACGCCACGTTCTGCATCGTGGTGGTCTACAACAACGTCATCGCCCGGCTCCGCCGGGTATCCGGCTCCGTCTACGAGGCCTCCGCCGACCTGGGCGCGCACGGGTTCTTCACCTTCCGCACCATCACCATGCCAATGCTGTCCACCGCGCTGATCTCCGGCGCGCTGCTCGCGTTCGCGCTGTCCTTCGACGAGGTCATCGTGACCACGTTCACCGCGGGTGCGCAGAACACCCTGCCGCTGTGGATCTTCGGTGCCATCCGGCTGGGTCAGCAGCTTCCCGAGGTGAACGTGGTCGTGGTCGCGGTGCTGGTGCTCACCGTGGTGCCGGTGATCATCGCAGCCCGGCTGACCGGGGGCGGCGGGATCACCCGCGGCTCAGCCGCGGGCGGCGGACCTCCCGGGTATTGACGGCCGGAACGTGGCCACCAGATAGGCCACCCCGAACGGGTCGCCCGTGTACTGCACCTCCGTGGCGAGGCCGGCCGTCCCCTCCAGGGCCCCGGCCAGGACCTGCCAGGCAGGCCGGCCCGTGGCCATCAGCTCGCGGGCCAGGGCTGGATCCAGGTCCAGCAGGGCGGTGAGGTCGCCGGCCCGGATGGCCCGCTCCACCTCCGCGTCGAAGGCGGCGGCCCGCTCGTCGAAGTGCCCCGGCGCCCGGAGTCCGCGCCGGGCGCTGCCGTCCCCGATGGCCAGCAGCGCGGTGCGGGCGCTCCCGCCCGCCAGGTCCGCACCCAGTTTCCGGCAGCCGGCCACCGGCTCGTCCGCACCGACCGACCAGATCAGCCGTGCCCCGTGGTAGCCCGCCTGGTCCAGCAGGTAGGCCCCGATTCCGGGAGCGGGTGGAAGCACCGGCCGCTCCGCTGTCCCGGGAGCAGGTGGCAGCACCGGCCGCTCCGCTGTCCCGGGAGCAGTCGCGCGATCGGGGCCAGTCGCGCCCGGTCCGAAGGCGGCGATGTTCAGCCGCCCGTTACCCGGCCACGAAGCGGTCGCGGCCCCGGGTCCGACCACGGCCACCACCTCAGGGTCATCGCGCAGCAGTTCGGCGACCGCCTCGGCGCAGGCGGCGCGCAGCTCGGGCAGGACCGGGTCAGCCCCGGTCAGCTCGCGGACGAGCAGCGGGGGCCAGGGGCAGAGAGCGGCACTGGTGATCATGAGGCCGGCCTGGTCAACACGGCCCACTCAGGCCAGCCCGCGGACGGTCCGGGCGGGCGGCTGCTCACCCTGGATCGCCGACACCATAGCCAGCACCTCCCGGGTCTCGCGGACCTGATGCACCCGGAACACGCGGGCGCCCAGCCAGGCGCAGATGGCCGTGGTGGCCAGCGTCCCGGTCAGCCGCCGGTCCGGGGGAGCGTTCAGCGTCTCCCCGATGAAATCCTTGTTGGACAGGGACACCAGCACCGGCCAGCCGGTCGCCACCATCTCACCCAGCCGCCGGGTGACCTCCAGTGACTGCCAGGTGTTCTTGCCGAAGTCGTGCGCCGCGTCGATCAGGATGCGGGCTGGATCCACCCCGGCCGCGGTGGCCCGCGCGGCCTGGGCCAGCGTGCGGTCCAGGACATCGGCCATCACGTCGTCGTAGGCGACCCGGAACGGCCGGGTGCGGGGGGCCTGGTCCCCGGCGTGCGCGCAGATCAGGCCCGCGCCGAACTCGGCGGCGACCTCCGCGAGCCGCCGGTCCTGGCCGCCCCAGGTGTCGTTGAGCAGGTCCGCGCCGGCCCGGCAGGCTTCCCGGCCGACCTCGTGCCGCCAGGTGTCCACGCTGATCACCAGGTCCGGGTAGGCCGCGCGGACCGCGGCCACGAACGGGACGGACCGGCGGATCTCCTCCGCCACGTCGACCGGGGTGCCGGGGGCGGCGGCCACGCCGCCGATGTCCAGGATGTCGGCGCCCTCGGCCACCACGGCGTGCACCCGGGCCATGGCCGCGCCAGTGTCCCAGGTCGCGCCCCGGTCGTAGAAGGAGTCGGGGGTGCGGTTGACGATGCCCATGACCAGCCGCCGGCCCGGGACGAAGGAGTGGCTGCCCAGCCGGAGGACCTGCTGGGCGGCCCCGGTGGTCACCTCACGCCACCTTGACGGTGCTGGCGGGCGGCCGCTCGTGGCTGGGGATGGGCCGGGACCGCGGCCGCGCCTCGCCGTCCTCCCGGACGAACTGGTGGAGTAGCTGGCCCGGCGGTTCCGGGTGCTCCCGCCGTGCTTCCGCGACGACCAGCAGCTCCGCGGCCATCAGGGCCAGGTCGTGGTCGGCCTGGTGGCGATGCGCCCGGGACCCGAGATCCACCTGGGCCAGCGCGCCGAGGCCGTACCGGCCGAAGGTGTCCAGCAGGGTGGACAGCTCGACGCCGTAGCCGACCGGGATACTGAGCGACTCCATCAGGCCACGCCGGATCGCCCACTCCCCGGCCAGTGGCTGGACCACCCCGGCCAGCTGCGGCCACCACAGGCTCAGCAGCGGGCGGGCCACCAGCTCGGTCACCCGGCCGCCCTCGGTCGAGGTAGAGCCGTCCCGCTCGGTCTTTACCCGCTCGTAGAACCCCTTGACCAGCTGCACCTGAGAGTCGGCCAGCAGCGGCCCGAGCAGCCCGGTCACGAAATGCGGTCCCCAGCGGGTCAGATCGGCATCCACGAAGACCAGCAGATCGCCCTGGGTGACCAGGAGGGACTTCCACAGCGCCTCGCCCTTGCCCGGGTAGGAACCGAGCGTGGGGGCGATGTCACGGGCCCGGTGCACGGCCGCACCGGCCCGCTCCGCGGCCTGGGCGGTCCCGTCGGTGGAATCTGAGTCCACCACGATGATCTCGTCCACCAGCGGGATAGCCGCCAGCAAGGCCTGCCGGAGCGCGGCTACCACCCGGCCCACGGTGCGTTCCTCGTTCCGGGCCGGGATCACCACGCTGATCCGCGTGCCCGTGGCGCGCTTGGCGGCCAGCAGCCGTTCCGGCGGCCAGTCCTGCCAGTGCGAGGTGCGCTGCCGCAGCCACGTCCTGACGTGGTCCTGCGTGTCCGGGGCGGCTCCCGGCGCGCTACCTGGCGGCACGACCGGCATGCTACCCCGTGGTCGTCAGCGGCCCAGCCCGTGGCCGTCAGCGGCCCAGCCGGTCGTGTGCGGCGCGCCGGCCGGGTGGGCGCGCCCGGGTCGTATGCGGCGCGTCTGGTCGCCAGCCTGCCTCGCCGACCGGTACTCTCCTGCGGTCGCGCTTCCCCTTTCACGTCCAGGGAGGCATTCCGGCGTGAGTGGGCATTATTACCGGTGTGGTCCGCGGGGCAACCGTGACCGCCGTTAGGACGTCTAGGAAAGTGGTCGGGAAATCTGTTAAGGGTCGCGCTGTCGGCGTCAGCATTCCGCGTGTGCGCGGCATGACTCGCGGTCAGCCATCGAGCAAGGACAAGCGAGGAATCGCCATGAGGCGAAGAGTGTGGGGATGGCTGACCACGGCGGGGGTGGTGACCGCGGTGGGCGCGGCGGTGCTCGGCCAGAACGGCATCGCGGACGCGGCGGCGACGTCGCCGGCCGCCCGTAGCGCCCCAGCCGCAGGTGCCGTCTATACGCCGCCGAAGGGACCCCTGGACTACGGCATGCACGGCCCGGTGGTGCGGCGCCTGCAGGAGCGGCTGGCGTATCTGCACTACTACCCGGGGAAGGTCGACGGGCAGTTCGGCCAGGACACGCTGGAGGCCGTGTGGGCCTTCAAGGAGGTCCAGGGCGTCCAGACCGCCATCTCGCCCAATAACGTCACCCGGGCCATGAAGCGTGCGCTGGTCCACCCCAGGCAGCCGAAGGTGCTCGTGCCCAAGGGCGGCAGCTGGCGGATCGAGGTCCACCTGACCCTGGGGTACCTGGTCCTGTACCGGCACAACGTGCCCGAGCTGATCAGCCACATCTCGCCTGGCGGCGGCTACTACTACCCCTGTGGTGGCGACCCGAAGGCGACCTGCGGGCCCGCGATCACCCCGGACGGTAACTACCGGGCGCACTGGTTCGCCAGCGGCTGGGTGAAGGTCCCGCTGGGCACCATGTACAACCCGGTGTTCTTCATCGGCGGTTCGTACGCCATCCACGGCGACGTCCCGGTCCCGCTGGCCGCGGTGTCGCACGGCTGCGTGCGCATCCCGATGGACATCGCCGGCTTCTTCCACAAGATGGTGCACGTCAACGAGACCAACGGCACGCCCATCTACATCCGGGGCCGCGTCGGGAGCTGATCCGGGCCAGCTCAGGCTGGACCGCTGCTACTTGACCACTGGCGGCCTCCGCCCTGACGAAACAGGGCGGGGGCCGCTTGGCTTTGACCCGGCGACGGGTGGGAACTCCTTGACCCTGACCTGACGAAACAGGGCGAGGGCCGGCACATGGTGTGGTACTGGTAAAGGCCGGGTAGGGCGCTGGGGACCCTGTGGCATCCTTGCGCCGTGGCATCACCTCAGGTCCGCCGGGACGAGGTCCGCGTCCCCGCGCCGTCCGGGGCCAGCAAGGTCCCGTACCGGATCACCGTCTACTTCTGGATCATCAAGATCCTCACCACCGCGATGGGCGAGGCCCTCGCCGACTTCGTGGCCCTCCGGTACAGCCCGGTGCTGGCCGGGGTGGCAGGGACGGCGGTCTTCGCCGTCGCGCTGGTGCTCCAGTTCCGGGCGCCCCGGTACCGGGTGTGGATCTACTGGTTCGCGGTGGCCATGGTCGCGGTCTGGGGCACCCTGGCCGCCGATGGCCTGCACATCAAGCTGGGCGTGCCCTACGCGCTGTCCAGCGCGTTCTTCGCCGCCTGTCTGGTCGTGGTCTTCGTCGCCTGGTATGCCACCGAGCGCACGCTGTCCATCCACAGCATCACCACGCCACGCCGGGAACTGTTCTACTGGGCCACGGTGCTCGCCACGTTCGCCCTCGGCACCGCGGTCGGCGACTTTACCGCTACCACGTTGCACCTGGGCTTCCTGGCCTCGGGGCTCATGTTCACCGGGCTTATCTGCCTCCCGGCGCTGGCGTACTGGAAGCTGGGGCTGAACCCCGTGCTGGCCTTCTGGATCGCCTACGTGCTGACCCGGCCCCTCGGCGCGTCCTACGCGGACTGGCTGGGAGTGCCACATCGCTACGGTGGGGTCGGGCTGGGCCGCGGGCTGGTGGCGCTGCTGCTGTCCGTCGTGATCGTCGGGTTCGTCGCCTACCTGGCCGTGACCCGCAAGGATGTGCAGCCGGATGAGACGGCGCAGGCCACCAGGGCGGCTGCCCGGCACCGCCGGTAATGCCCGGCGCCGCCGGTACGCACCGCCGGCGCCGCCGGTAGCACCCGGCGCCGCCAATAGCACCCGGCGCCGTCAGCAGCACCCCCGCGGCTGCGACTGCGCCATCTGTGCCATCCCCAGTAGGCTACTTGTAGTCACTTCCTTGCTCCGTGCTGATAAGTGTCCGGCGGAGGCCGCGATGATGAGCGACGGGCTGGCCGGGGCGGTCATGGACGCCCTGCCAGACGCGACCGCAGTGGTGGATCCCGGCGGGACGATGGTGGCCGTGAACCGGGCCTGGCTGATGTTCGCTATGGACAACGGCGGCCAGCCGGAGAGTACCGGCGTTGGTGTCAACTACTTCGATCTGTGCGCCCGGTCCGTGGCGGCGGGCTGCGAGGATGCCCAGCGGGCCGCTGACGGCCTGCGGGCTGTCCTGGCCGGGTACACGGTGCACAGCGAGGTGGAGTACCCGTGCCCGTCCCCGGCGGTCAACCGCTGGTTCCTGCTGCGCATCACGCCGCTGGCCGGCGACGTGACCGGGGCGGTGATGTCGCACGTCAACATCACCCGCCGGAAGATGGCCGAGCAGGAACTGGCCCACGAGGCTGCGCACGACCCGCTCACCGGCCTGGCCAACCGGGGCCTGTTCGCGGACCGGCTGACCGCCGCCCTGTCCGGCCGCCGAAGCCAGGTCACGACGACCCAGGTAGGCCTGATGTTCCTGGACGCGGACGGGTTCAAGCAGATCAATGACACCTACGGCCACGAGGCGGGTGACGAGGCCCTGCTCACCATCGGGCACCGGCTCCGCTCGCACGTCCGGCCGCAGGACACGGTGGCCCGGCTGGGCGGGGACGAGTTCGCGGTCACTGCCCCCCGGATCAACGCCGCCGGACTGGACGGGCTGTCCGGACGGGTCAGGTCCGCGCTGAGCCAGCCGCATCTCATCCATGGGCACCTGGTGCCGATTCCGGTCAGCATCGGCACTCACCTGGCCGCGCCGGGCGAGTCCGCGGACGCGGCGCTGCGCGAGGCCGACCGGGCCATGTACGCGGCCAAACGGCGCACCCGGTAGCTTGCTAGGCGTGCCTGAACCGTTGCTGAGCACCGCCGACTGGTTCGCTAGCCTGTCCACCGTCTATCTGTCCGCGAGCATGCTGATCACCGATCAGGACGACCGGATCCTGCTGGTCAAGCCCAACTACCGGCCGGACTGGGGGATCCCGGGCGGCATCGTCGAGGCCGACGAGGCGCCGGATCAGTGCGCCACCCGGGAGATCGCCGAGGAACTCGGCCTGGACATCCCGGCCGGTGATCTCCTGGTGGTCGACTGGGTGGCCGCCGCGGGGGACCGGCCGCAGGCGATCATGAACTTCATTTTCGACGGGGGTGTGCTCAGCGACCCGGCCGCCATCCGGCTGCAGGAGGAGGAACTGGACGACGCCCAGTTCCTCGGCTGGGCCGAGGCCGAGGCCCGGATGGCGGCAGGCATGGCGCCCCGGGTGCCCGCAGCCCGCCAGGCCCGGCAGAGCCGCCGCACCGTGTACCTGCCGGGCCGGCGCCAGGCGCCGTAGCGTCTGGCGCCCGGATTACAGCCAGGCCGCGGCGATGAGGCCGGAGCCGAGGGCCCGGGGCCGGGCGCCCTTCTCCGACACGTACAGCCCGGTGCCGGCCAGATACAGCAGCCACTTCCCGGAATGGTTCACCGCCAGGCTGGTGTGATCGAGCCCGGGGAAGCCGATCGCCACCTGGTGCCTGAGCACCCCGGCCGGGGTGATCTCCCACATCAGCTTGGAGACGTTGCGCACCGGCTCCCCGGCACAGCAGGCGCGGCTGACGAACAGGTTGCCGTCGGGCAGGTACACGCCCTCGCGCCAGTAGCTGCGGCGGCGCTGCGGGCCGGTCATCGGCACCGGGGTGACCCCGGTGCCGCCCAGGTAGTTCTGGGCCGTCGCGGTGTCCAGCAGCGCGATCTGCCAGCCCTCGTTGTCCTGGATCGCGGCGATGGACACGGCCAGCTCGGTGCCGTCCGGAGCCCAGGACAGATGCGAGATGGGCGCCGGGAGCCCGCTCGACTGGCCGGCCGGCAGCACCGGGTAGACCCGCTCCACCCCCGTGCTCAGCGTGCGGGTGACCAGGTCATACTGGGCGGACACGTCCCCTGAGCCCGCCATGCAGTGCCCGGTCAGCGTCGGCTGCCGGGCGAACGCCAGCGTGCTCCCGTCCGGGCTGATCGCGGGCAGGCTGCCGGTGGTGATCAGCGTGGGCTTGCCGCCGGACAGCGCGACCGATTCCACGTCGTCCACGCACCCGTGCCGCCTGCTGAAGTAGATGGTCTGGCCGTCCGCGGACACCGCGATCTCGTCGCCGATAACGCCGCCCCGTACCAGCGCCCGGATCGGTGCCCCGGTCGCCGAGCTCAGCAGGACCAGGGAGCCCCGGGCGGTCACCCCGACCATCGCGGGGGGCCGGGCCGTGGTCTGGCTGACTGGGTGGGCGCCCGTCGTGGCCGACGGCTTCGAGCCCGGGGCCGTGCTCTGCGCGGCGCCCGGGCTGCCGCCGCCCCCGCAGGCCGCCACCAGGGTCAGCGCGGCTGGCACGGCCAGCACCCGGAGCAGCTTCACGTCGCCTCCATCCAGGAAAGCCTCAGCTGGATGAACCTACCGGCCCGCCCGGGGCAGCGGCGGGGGAATACCGGAGCGTGAGCCCGGAAAGGTACTCTGGGCGACGATGCCGACATATCGGGGGAGTCTGGCGTGACCCCCCTAGGCGTTGCCCGGGGGGGCAAGGTGGGTTCAGGTCCGGTTTCGCGGGGGCGCAGTTCCAGCCGCCTGGCGATGCTGCATGAGCTCTTCGCGGCCGTTCCGGTCCCGGTGGCCTATCTGGCCGGGCCGGAACTGGTCTTCGAGTTCGCGAACGACGCGTACCGCCAGCTCGTCGGGCGCCAGAACCTCGTCGGGCGCCCGGTAGAGAAGGCGCTGCCGGAACTCGCGGCCCAGGGCCGCGCCGAGCTCATCGCCGCCGTGCTGGAGTCCGGGCAGCCATTCCAGGGTTATGAGACCGAGCTGTTCGTGCCCCGGGATGGCGGGTCCGGCCCCGAGCGGGTCTTCGTTGAGTGCCTTTATCAGCCCGTGTGCAGCGCGGACGGGTCGGCTGACGGGGTGCTGCTGCTGGTGAGCGACGTGACCGGTCAGGTCCTCGACCGGCGGGCGCAGGAGGCGCTGGCCATCCAGCTGGCCGCGACGCAGGAGCGGTACCAGACCCTGTTCGAGACCCTGCCGCAGGGCGTCATCTACTACGACACCAACGGCCTTATCCTCGGGGCCAACCCGGCCGCCTGCCAGATTCTCGGCCTGGACGAGGACGAACTGATCACCTGGCCGCTGATCGGCTCCACGCAGGCCGTGCACGAAGACGGGTCCGCGTTCCTGGCCAGCGAGCTGCCGGTCGCGGTCGCGCTGCGCACCGGTGAGGTGGTCACCGACGTGGTGCTGGGAGTCCCGCACGGCCGGACCGGGGAGCAGCGCTGGCTGCGGATCACCGCGGTGCCGGATGCCCGTGACGCGGACGGCCGGCCGCAGCGGGCGTACGCCATGTTCCGGGACCTGACCCGGGAGCGCCGGGCCGCGGCGGCGCTGCGTGAGGGCACCGAGCTGATGGGCCGGCTGCGCGAGGCCAACGTGATCGGCGTGGTGGTCAACGGCGAGGATCACGTGCACGACGCCAACGACGCGTTCCTCGGCATCATCGGGTACACCCGGGATGACGTGGAAGCCGGCCGCGTCTCCCGCCAGGTGATCACGCCTCCCGACTGGTGGGACGCCGACGCCGACGCGCACCAGCAGCTGAAGCGCACCGGGGCCTTCCGGCCGTACGAGAAGGAGTACGTGCACCGGGATGGGCACCGGGTGCCGGTCCTGGTCGGCGCCGCGGTGGTCAGCAGCCATCCGCTGCGCTGGGTGACCTACGTCGTCAACCTGACGGCCCGGCAGCGCGCCGAGGAGGAGCGGGCGGTGCTGCTGACCCGGGAGCGGATCGCCCGGGCCGAGGCGGACGGCGCCAAGGAGCGGGTCGCCTTCCTGCTCCAGGCCGGCGATCTGGTCGCCGCCGCGCAGGACCGCCACGAGTTGCTCCAGCACGCCGCCCAGCTCGTCGTGCACAGCCTGGCCGACTTCTGCCTGGTCTTCCTGCCCGGCCCGGACGGGGTGCTGCGGGCCATCTCCATCGCCCACCGCGAGCCCGGCGGCGGCGTCGAGTTCACCGACCTGCGCGGCGAGCTGGTCCCCGCCCTGGGTACCTGGACCGTCAAGACCGCCTATCTCACCGGGAAGACCCATCTGGTCCGGGGTGCCGCGGCCCAGATGGCCGCGCACATCGAGGGCACCCCGCCGCTGCGTGACATCGTGACCCGGATACAGCCCGGGGACGTACTGGTCGCGCCGCTCGTGGCCGGCCCGGACGCGCTGGGGGTGCTGGCCGTCGGCCGCAGCGCCGACCACCCGGGCTTCGCGGACACCGATATCGCGGTGCTCGAGGAACTGGCCCGGCAGACCGCCGTGGGGCTGGTCAACGCGGCCACCTCAGCCCGCGACCACACCGTGGCCGAAACCCTGCAGCGGTCTGTGCTGCCTGATTCGCTGCCCACGATCCCGGGGCTGGACCTCGCGGTGCGCTACCTGCCCGGTACGGCCGGCGTGGACGTGGGCGGCGACTGGTACGACGCGTTCCCGCTGGACGGCGGGCGGGTCGGGCTGGTGATCGGCGACGTGGTGGGGCACAACATCGGCTCCGCGTCGGTGATGGGCCAGATGCGGCAACTGCTCCGGGCGTACGCGGTGGACACCATGCAGCCCGGCGAGGTGCTGCGGCGCACCGCCCGGGCGCAGGCCAGGCTGCTGCCGGACGCGCTGGCCACGGTGGTCTACGCGCTGCTCGACCCGGCCACCGGCGAGCTGAGCTACGCCAACGCCGGGCACCCGCCGCCGGTCTGGGCCAGCGCCTCGGGCCAGACCGGGTACCTGGATGACGCCTCCGGGGTGATGCTCGGCGTCCCGGGCGAGGCGGAATTCACCGTGGGCCGCCGGACCCTGGACCCCGGCACCAGCCTGCTGTTCTACACCGACGGGCTGATCGAGGACCGGCGCCGGGACATCACCGACGGGCTCAGCGCCCTGGCCGGGGTGATGGGCCAGGTCCCGTCGCTCAGTGCCGAGAAGACGTGTGCCATGGTGCAGGCCGCGTTGCTGGGCGACACCCCGCGCGCCGACGATGTGTGCCTGCTGGGCGTCCGGTTCCTGGGCTTAGCGGCGATGTGCCGGAAAGGCTACATCCAGGTAACGAAGCGTTAGATAGAGCACGAGATGCGGACGAGACGGTCCCGGGACAGATAAGACGGTTACGAAGTAGCGACGCAACGTAATCCGCAGTCAGGACCTCAGTGATGACTTCACCCACAGTGGCCCGTCCGATGCTGAAGCGCCTGTACGAGTGGGGCGTCGCCGCGGACGTCGGAGGCCGGCCCCGGCTGCTGCCGGCCGGCGTGACCAACCAGGCGCCCCAGGCCCAGGCCCTCATGCTGGAAGCGCTGGGCGCCGTGCCCGGGGGTGTCCCCGCCACCGGGTGGGTCACCGAGCTCGATTTCATCTGGGACAGCTTTGACCGCCAGCAGACCTCGGTCCTGGTGATGCGCGACCCGTCCGGGACGATGCTCTGGCTGGCGGGCCGCGACGGCGAGTGACGGCTAGTCCCTCTCTGAGCAGCCGCGGCCCGGACGGCTGGCTCTCCGGGGGCTGCCCGTTACCCGAGCGGGTGCGGCAGCACGCCCGAGCCCCCGATCTCGCGTGCTGTCGCACCATCCAGGCATCTAGTGGTGGCCGCCGCGCGGTGGCTCCGGTCTGGTCACTGGCCGCCAGGATCCCTAACGCTCGGCGTAGTCAGGCTCCTGGAACGGCCACGCGTCGGCCAGCCATTGGCGGACCAGATCATGCAGGGGCTTGTCCAGCCCGGCGTGATCGGCCCGGACCCAGGACCGGACATCGACGTCGTAGCCGCTCCGGCGGGGCGGGTACAAGTACACGCAGCCGATCACGTCGCCCGGCGCGGGATCGAGCACCGTGTAGGTGAAGCCGGTCCGGTCGGCGAAGTCCTGGGCGTGCTTGATGAGGTCGGCGGCGTTCTCCTCCAGCGACATGGGCACGGGCCACGAGTGGCCCGCGAAGCCCGGGGTCGCCCTGATGTGCTCGATGCTGGACGTCCAGGCGGCGTGATCGGCCACATTGTGCTGGACGCCGAGCGGCTCGAGCACGAACTGCTCGTTGCGGAACCCGGCCGGAACGGCGAAGCCTTCGGGGACCAGCGGTGACGTCACACCGCCACGCTACTGACTCCGGCCCAGGGAGTGGCTACCTCAGCACGATGCGTTCGCCGCCGACGTCGGCAACGATCTCCAGCCTGCCGCCCAGGGCGCGCACATAGGCGGCGAGCGTACGAACCTCGGTGGCACCTGGCTCGGCGCGCTCGATGGCGGAGACTCGTTCCTGGCGGACGTTCATCCGCTCGGCCAGCTGCGCCTGGGTCAGGCTCATCCGCTGCCGGGCCTCCGCCAGGGTGTGGGCGCGATCGCGGGCCACCAGCGCACCGGCACCGACCTCGACCTCGGCCCCCTCACCAGGGAAGAATTCGTCCAGCAACGATTCGGCGTTATAGGAAATGAAGTCAGCGGGAGGAGCCGTGCCGGCAGGCGGCAGGCGGCCTGGCCGCGAGCTCGATCACGTCCCGGTAGCGAGTCGGGCGGGCCGCCAGGAGCGTCGGCCCAGGCCAGTAGGACCGCGGTGTCCGGCGACTCGACGGCGAACACCAGGCCGGCCCGCACGTCGTCTGGAGCGCCGGGCCGCAGTTCCATCAGGCCGGGCGGCGGATGGATGTCCTCATCCGGCCCGGGGCTGACCGGGAACGGCGGTGTGAGATCCCGGATTTCCTCCAGGATCTCGCTCGTCGTGGACGGTGGCGGTGGCGAACCTGCCCGAGACGTCTGCTTGCACCGCTTCGGGATCGTCGGTATCCGTGCCGGTGAGAGCGAAGGCCTCACGAACGGACTGGGATGCCTCGGCGGCCGTGTAGGTGGCCTTGAGCGTCTCCTTCCGGACCCGGAACGCCTCGACCTTGGCCTGCAGACGCTGACTGGCCGTGGTCAGCTTCTCCTCCTCACCGGCCAGGATGAGGAGCTGTTCGCGCAGCCCGGCGAGCTGTTCCCGGACGCTCGCCTCGCGCATTTGCGCTTCCCGGGCCAGGTCCGCCTGCCCGGCCTCTAGCGCGCGTTCGCGCTGGCCGGCGAGCTTGACGGCCTGCCGTTCCAGGGTGTCGATCTGCAGCTCGATGCGTTTGCGCGAGGTCGCCACGTCTGCGACGCCACGGCGCACCTTGGTCAGGCTCTCCAGCTGGCGCTGGTAGGAGTAATCGAGCGCCTCCCGGGGGTCATCCGGTGGCCGGAGCACGGATTCCAGCGGGACCACCAGCGGCGGGCCGAGGCTCTCGCCCGCGTCGAGCAGCGCCAGCACCGCCTGGCCGACCAGGCGGGCCAGCTCAGGTTCGTCGCTCCGCAGGCCGGTGAGCCGGTCGCGGATCTCGCGGTGCATCCGGAGTTGATAGCCCATGACCAGACCTCCCAGCCTAGTACTTCAGTGTACTGGGCTCGGGCGAGACATGCAGGCGGCCAGTACTGCGACCTAAGGTGTGGGCAGGCGACGGATTAGTGCAGGTGGATGAGAACCAGGTCTTTGAGCCCGATCATCACCAGCCCCAGTCCCGCGGCCACCGCGGTGGCCAGGAGAAGCCGCCAGCCGCGTAGCTGCGACGAGCGGGCCGCCCACCAGCCGTGGATCACCAGCAGCACGGTCGCGGCGACCAGCCCGACGTTGGCGGCAACCAGAGGCGATGCCCCGGCCAGCCGGGCCAGCACCAGCGCGAGCAAGGGTGCGTAGGACGCGCTGACCATCGGCCAGGTGGCGGCCAGGGCTCCGCGGATGGACGCCCACGTCGGCAGGACCCCGCCCTCGGCCTGCTCGGCCAGGATCTCGGCGTACTCTTCCGCGACCCAGTACACCAGCAGGGTGACCACCACCGAGACCACCAGCGCAACGGTGGGCAGCCGCCCGCCGACCGCGGCGAGGATGGCCGCGGTGACGATGGCGCCGTAGATGCCCGCGGCGCGGCGTTCCCGCTTCTTGGCTGCCGGTCCCGGCTGGGCGGTGCCAGTGGGCGCGATGCCAGCCATGTTCGCCTTCCGGTGGGGAGCGGTTGGATCCTGCCACGCGAGCAAGGCGAGCTGACGGCTGGGTTCCGGCGCGCTTGCGCGGGCCCCGGTCACCTCATCAGCTTGGCGGCTACTCCGGCACCGAGCTGGCCTCCGGTACTTGGCGCAATGGCCACACTATGCCCGCGACTGCACCGGCCGTCCCGGCAGACGGCGGCCTCATAATCGCCATCACCTCAGCCGGGCGGCTCCGGTCAGCGGCCAGGTATGCGATCATGATTTGTAGTTGCAGCAGTGCGGAGCGTGACGAATGTGCGACGGTTCGATGATCCGATCTTTGCCGGGCTGCTGGAGGCGGCGCCGGATGCGATGGTGTGCGTGGACTCCGATGGCTTGATCGTGCTGGTGAATGCCCAGGCCGAGCGGCTGTTCGGGTACCCGCGTGAGGAACTGATAGGCCTCGCCAGCGTGCGCCAGGTCATAGACCGGCACAACGGCCGCACCTGGGCCGAGGGCACGGTCGGTGGCGGTGCCACTTTCTTCTTCACCCTCCGGGCCGCGGAACCTGCGAGGCCACCGGATGAGTGATGATCATTCGTGAGCCGCGGCGAGCGCGAGGCCCCGGTCCCCGCGGGGTCGTGCTCGTATCGGTGGCGCTGCTCCTGATCCTGTTTGCTGGCGCATCAGCCATCGCCGTGCAGGCCTATCTGCGCTACGGGGCCGCTAACTCCACCGATGTGGGTATCACCGCTGCGAGCGACGGCTTGCTGATCGAGTTGCTCAATGCCGAGACTGGCCAGCGCGGCTATTTGCTGACCAGCAGCCCCGTTTACCTTCAGCCCTATAACGCGGCACTCGCGGCGATCCCAGCCAGCCAGGAGCGTCTCGCCTCGCAGGTTTCAGTGGTCCCTGGCGGCGAGCAAGACCTCACCAGGCTCAACACTCTGGTCGCGGCGAAGATCGCGGAGCTGACCCGGACCATCGCCCTGGCGCGCGCCGGTAATCGCGCTGATGCGCTGCAGATCGTGGACAGTAACGAAGGCAAGCACGTCATGGACCAGGCGCGGGGGGTGATCGCAGGTCTGCAGCGCAGCGCCGCTGTCGTAACCACCTCGCGGCGGTCGGACGCACAGAAACGGCTGATCGTCTCCGCTGGCCTGGCAGCCATCCTGGGCATCGTTGTGGTGATTGTCGTTATTGCCCTTCTTCGCCGCGTGCGCCAGAGCGGCATCGCGGTCCGGTCACTGAACGCGACCCTGGAACGTAGCGTGCAGCAGCGCACCCGTCACCTGCAGCAGGCCAACAAGGACATGGAGGCCTTCACCTACTCCGTCGCTCACGACCTGCGCACGCCGCTGCGCGGGATAAGCGGGTTCGCCGACGTTCTCGCGGAAGACTACGGCGACCGGCTCGACGAGACGGGCCGCGAGTACGTCATGCGCGTCCATGCAGGCTGCGCGCGCATGGCCACCCTGATGGATGACCTGCTAGACCTGTCACGGGTGAGCCAGGCCAGGATGAACCTCCAGGACATCGACCTCAGCGCCGAGGTCACCGCCATCTGCCGCCGGCTCCGCGCCGGTGACCCGGGCCGGCAGGTCAAGGTGACCGTGGAAGACGGCGTCCGGGCCAGCGCAGACCGCCCCCTGATCCGGGCCGCGCTGGAGCACCTGCTCGGCAACGCCTGGAAGTTCACCGCCCGCTGCGACGACGCCGCCATCGAGTTCGCGACCACAACCGTTGACGATGCCCCCGTCTGCTGCTACGTGCGGCGATAACGGGGCCGGCTTCGATCCCGTCTACGCCGCCAAGCTGTTCCAGCCGTTCCAGCGGCTCCACGACGTCAGCGAGTTCCCAGGCTCCGGCATCGGCCTGGCCAGCGTCCAGCGCATCATCCAGCGCCACGGCGGCCGGACCTGGGCCGAAGCCGCCATCGACGGTGGCGCCACCATCTACTTCACCCTCAACGCAACGGACAACTCATGAATGACAAGCAGATCATCCTCATCGAGGACAACCCTGACGACCGGGACCTCACCATCCGGGCGCTCAAGAAAAACAACGTCCTCAACCCTGTCTCCGTGGCCAGCGACGGCGCTGAAGCCCTCATCATGCTGCTCGGAGACGACCACCGCGACCAGGAAACCCCGGCGCTCATCCTGCTCGACCTGAACCTACCCAAGATCGACGGGCTCGAGGTCCTCCGCCGTATCCGCGCCGACCAGCGGACCCGGATACTCCCCGTCGTCGTCCTCACCTCCTCCAAAGCGGAAAATGACATCAGCACCGCCTACAGCCTCGGGGCCAACGCCTACGTCCGCAAACCCGTCAGCTTCAGCGAATTCGGCGAGGCGATAGGCGCCATCAGCCTGTTCTGGCTCCGTCTCAACCAGCCGCCGCCGGATCCCGAGTCGTCCTGGGCAGGCGAGTAGCAACCCAGGGTCGGCTGGCCGCGGGCGGTCCCCTCAGTTCCCCCAGGATCGGTGTCGGCCATCACCCCCGCCGGTCAGCGGTGCGATCATGGGTGCGTGACGACGTGGCGGGATTTCGAACAGGAAGAGCCGGAGTTCGCGCGGCGGGTGCGGGCGCTGTTCGACGCGCACAGGCACAAGACCCTGGCCACTTTGCGAGCCGACGGGGCGCCGCGGATTTCCGGGATCGAGGCGGGTTTCGAGGACGGCGAACTGGTTCTTGGCTCGATGCCGAACGCGCGCAAGGGCGCGGATCTCCGCCGGGATCCGCGGTTTGCCCTGCATAGCGCCACGGTGGACCCGGTCGAGGGCTCCGAGGCGCAGTGGCCGGGCGAAGCGAAGATCTCCGGCCGGGCGATCGCCGCCGGATCGATGACCGGGGGACCGGAGGGCGACCGCTTCCACGCCGACATCGCCGAGGTTGTGCATACCCATCTCAACGAGGCGGCCACGATGCTCGTCATCGAGTGGTGGACGCCCAACCGCGGGCTGCGCAGGATCGAGCGCGAGTGACCCGCCACCACGGCGCTAGTCCGTAACGACTTGGGCCGATCATTGACCCGACGGAGGTCGGCATGCCAACGCTGCGAACCGGTGATACGGGACCGCTTGTCTTGCGGCTGCAGTACCTGCTCTCGTACCGGAAGTTTTTGAATGCAGGCGACGTGGACGGCGTCTTCGGCAATGCGACGGAGGACGCGGTCAGGTCCTTCCAGGCCGACCAAGGCCTGAAAGCCGACGGAGTCGCGGGTGAGCGCACCTGGTTAGCGCTAAGCACTGGCATCGAAATCCCTCCCACCCTCTCCCTCGGCTGCATGGGCGAGTCCGTGGCCCGGTTGCAACGTGCGCTAAACGATCTCAGGGACCTGGGTTTCTCGCCTGCGCCACCTCTTGAGACAGACGGAATCTTCGGTCCCCGCACTGAGCAAATGGTGGCAGCGTGGCAAGCCTTCGAAGCCCTTCCAGTCGATGGGATTGCCGGTCCGCGGACCTGGGCTTCGTCGGTTCATGCTGCTGGCGCGACCCTCGCGACGTTTATGGGCCCTGCCGTCCCGCAAGATGGTCCTCCGCCGGGTTGGGGCTCCAGTACCGGCGCGGCGCCAGCCGCTCCCGCCGGCTCCCGCCCAGGGATGAGCCCGGCAGCAATCCGAGCGCACCACCGGCCCCGCCTGACGGTGTCGGGTCGGGACCGGTTTCCCGCGGTGGCGAGCCTGGCCGCGTCCTTCCGCCCGATTTTCCCCCGTATTCGGCCGCGGGACGGTCATCGCAACCAACCGTCTATGACGAGTTGGTCCGCAGGGCGTTCGCAGAGATGGTTCAGCCTGGTCGGCTGTTGTTTAACCCGCCCGATCGGATGCAACTCAGCCAGGTCGAACGAGTCGAGGTGCGTCTAGCCCGCACGCTCGACCTGGACCCGGAGCTACTCCAAGACCTCCGCGGACACGGTGAACCCAGGCTGGAAAAGATCCCGACCGCACCGCTCATGGCGGTCACTCTCAAAGGCGACCGGTTTCGAATCGAGGCCCTCAGCGACGAGGAGCAAAGCGTCAGTCAAGACCGCATCACCTCCTGGGAATTTGACATCCGCGCGCTCGAACGAGGCCGGCAGCGCCTGGTGATGTGTGTCAGTCTCCGGATTCCTGTACCGGGTGAGTCCGTACAGCACATGAGCATTCCGGTGCGCGAAGCAACGATCGACGTTCAGGTTGGGACGCCGGCTCTCATCGGAAGATTCGTGGCTGCTAACTGGCAATGGTTCGTCGGTACGGCGGTTGCGATTGCGGCCGTGATCGTAACGGTGCTCCTTCACTGAAACCAGCCAGTCATCAGTTACCGGTGACCGAGGAGACGGAGCGGTGACTCGAATACGGCCAGCCGCCTGGCTCATCGCCGCCGTTGCATTGTTCCTGCTGGCCGTGGCCGGTTATGCCCTGCTCGTCCATGCGTTCCCGCAGTACTACTGGACACAGATCGACACGGCCGTCTATCGGGATGGCGGCATCGCTGTGCGGAACCAGCCGGCGATGCTCTACACGCTGGAGCTGGGGCCGGCGAAGCTGCCGTTCATTTACACGCCGTTCGCCGCGCTCCTGCTCGCTGCGGGGAGCAGCGCGCCGTTCGCGGCCTGGCAGGCCGGGGTGGCGGTGCTCACGATCGGGCTGCTGCCGGTGGTGGCGTACCTATCTCTGGGACTCGCCGGGCGGCCCGCCGGCCTTCCCAGGGCGGCAGCGGCGTTTGCGATCGCCGCAGTAGGCCTCTGGCTCGAACCGGTAGCGATGACACTGTTCTTCGGGCAGATCAACCTCATGCTGCTGGCCCTGGTGGTGGGCGATCTCGCGCTGCCGGACCGCATCAAGGGCAAGGGCACCGGAATCGGGCTGGCGGCGGGGATCAAGCTCACGCCGTTGATCTTCATTCCGTACCTGCTGTTCACGCGGCGAGTAAAGGCCGCGGCGGTCGGCGCGCTGACCTTCGCGGTCACGGTAGGACTTGGGTTCGCGCTGCTGCCGCACGCCTCCGCGGTCTACTGGGGCGGGAAGTTCGCCCGGCCGGGCAGCAAACCCTTCCACCTGGACAACCAGTCCCTTAACGGCGTCATACTGCGCCTTACCCACGCCGGGCCCGACGCGCACGCATACTGGCTGGTCGCGGCCGTCGTCGTCGGCATCGCCGGGCTCGCCATCTCGATACTGGCGAGCCGGCGTGGTTACGAGCTACCCGGCCTGGTTGCGTGCGCCGCGACCGGCCTGCTGGTGTCCCCGATCAGCTGGTCGCACCACTACGTCTACGTGGTACCGGCACTTGTCTTGGCCGCGTACGGGCCACGGCGCCTCGGCTACCGGATCCTCTGCGCCGCGCTGGTGGTGGGCTTGTTTGGCTGGTGGCCCCTGCCTATCGGCCACCAGGGCGGCTACGACCCCAAGGCCCAGCTGCGCCCGCGGGGGTTGCTGCTTCTCGCGCCGAACCGCGGCAACAGCCGGGCGGCAGTCGAGTTCACCTGGCGTGGGCTGGATTTGATCGTCGGCAACTACTACGTGCTCACCCTGCTCGTGTTTATCGCGGCCACCGCATGCGCCCTGGTGCTTACCCGTCGCCTCAGGCCCGGGCGTGCGCAGCCGGCCCCGAGCCCGATGCCGTGTGGCACTGACCCGGCTGCTCGCCGATGAGGACAGGTCCGGCGGCTGGCTGGGACCCGTGCGGGGACGCCGGTCTTGCTCACCCGATAGGTTTCGTGGTCCAGTTCGCCGGGTTGGTGCCAAGCAGCCGCAGGTGGTCCTTGAACAGGCTGGCCACGCTGATGGGGGGGTGTGCGCCCTGCTGGCCGATGGTTAGCGCCAAGCCATCGGCGTTGGCAGCGCACAGGCTCTCGCTCGGGAGGGTGCCGGCGACCTGGTTGGTCACGACCACCCGGTAGCCGTTGATGATCTCGGAGCCCGACGTTGGGCAGAAGTTCCTGTAGAAGGTGGCGGGGTCGACGCCAAAGTTGGGAAGGTTGGTCTGGAATTCCATGCCGCCGTCGGCGCCCAGATCGGGGGTCCCCGTGGTCAGCGCGAACCGGCTGGCCCGCAGCAGCCGGCCGTCCGGCTGGTAGTACACGCTGCCCACCCGCCACCGGCTGGGCAGGCCGGTCAGCTGAGCCGGGAACACCAGCGGTGGCGTGGCCGCGCCATAGCGGACATGGTTGGCTATCTTGACCGCGTCCTGTTTGTACGCCTCGCGCTGGGCCGCGGTCAGCTTCGTGGCATTCGCCGTGGGGAGGACCAGCCCGGCCCAGCCGCCGCGGGCGTATTGCCATACGAGATACGAGTCGGCCCCCCGGGATGCGCGGTGGCGCTGCACGGCCGGCGGGAGGCCGCTGATCGGTGCGGGCCCGGCCCAGAATGCGCGGTGGCCCTGCACGGCCGGCCCGGGCCCGCTGATCCGTGCGGTGAGGCCCTCCAAAGCCGCGGTGGAGCATTTCAGTTCCCCGGCCGGGCCAGCCAGGTGGCACTGGCCGGCCGCGTAGACGATGAGGTTCCAAGGGTTCAGGACGTTTAGGTTGCGCCCCGCGATCAGGGCCCCCACCTCTGGGCGCGCGTCGCCTGCCACCAGCCGGATACCCGCGGGCAGCCAGCCGAACGACAGGTAGGGGACCAGCGGATTGAACTGGCGCGGTGCCGCCGGCCCGCCGGCGGGCGGGCCGGAACCGAGCCGGACCGGCCCTACCCCCATGGCCAGGACCACGACCGCGGCCGCGGCCAGCGCCGAGGTGCCGGCCACGCTGGCCCGGCGTCGGCGCAGGCGGGCCCGGCCCCGGCGGCGGGCGAGCTGGATATCCACCTGCGAAGGGGCCGGCTCGCCGTCGGCTATATCCGTAAACAGCGCACGGATCTGGGACTCAATCATGCGGGCCTCCTGGGTAGATCTGGTGCTGGGCCGCCGCCGGGGGCTGGCCGCCGGGGGCGGCAGGATGCACTGGCCCGAGCGCGCGGCGTACTGCGGCCAGGGCCTTGGCCGTCTGGCTCTTCACCGTCCCCGGTGAGCAGCCGAGGATCCCGGCGGCCTGGTCCACGCTCAGGTCGCAGTAAAAGCGCAGCACAAGCGTGGCGCGCTGCCGGGCCGGCAGGGCCACCACTGCCGCCCGCAGGTCAAGCACGGCATCGTGGTCGACCGCGTCGGCCGGCGAGTCGGCCACCCGGCCGCCCAGGCTGACCCGCTTCACCCAGGCCGAGCGCCGCTCGTGGAGGAACTCGCGGACCAGCACGGCCCGGGCATAGGCGTCGGGGTGGAGGGCCGCCCCGGCCCGGCCCCAGTGCACATACAGCGTGGTGAGCGTGGCCTGCACCAGGTCATCTGCACGCTGCCAGTCATCGCACAGCACCGCAGCCAGCCGCCGCAGCGACGGCAGCCGGGCCGTGACGTACTCGGTGTATTCGGCGTCCCGGCTACCGCTCACCGCCGGCCGCCATGCCTCATCACATGCCTCACACCTTCTAGAGGCGCGTGGCGTCCCGTTCGGTTGCCACTCGCGGCAAGATT
>CAWINS010000055.1:0-36496 GCA_963837335.1 uncultured Actinomycetes bacterium
GACCTCCTCGGTGTCAACGAGGCGCGCTTCCACTGCGCCAATCGCCCTCGAGGCGGAGGCGGGAATCGAACCCGCGTACAGGGCTTTGCAGGCCCTTGCCTAAGCCACTCGGCCACTCCGCCAGCGCCAACGTTCCTTTGGGGGGAATCAATGGCTTTGGACATCCGAAGAACCGTGCGGGCCTGGGCCTGCGGGACGGAATCCGGCGCCTCCGAGCGGACGACGGGATTCGAACCCGCGACCCTCACCTTGGCAAGGTGATGCTCTACCAACTGAGCCACGTCCGCATGTGGTGCACGCCCATCCGGGCGTGTTCGCCCGGTCAGGTGTGCGTTCAGAACTGTAGCCGATCCTGGCCGCCGAGCAAACTCGGGCCCATGGCGCGCCGCCAGGGAATGCGGGCTGATCGCTACTCCGCGCGCAGGGCGTTGGCCACTCTCAGGCGGGCCGCCCGGTGACCTGGCCACAGCCCGAGCAGGCTGGTCAGCACCAGCGCTGCCGGGACGATGACCACCATCACGACGGTCGCGATGGGCGGCACGTACTGCACAGGCGTGTATCCCGCCACCGTCCGCCACAGGAGACGCCCCACCACCAGGCCTGCCGGGAGACCGATCAGCAGCCCGGCCAGGGCGAGCACGGACCCCTGGGTGAACACGATCAGGCGGCACTGGCGCGGCGTCATGCCCATGACCCGCAGCACGGCCACGTCCTGGATGCGGCGCTGGACCACGGTGACCAGGGCGTGACCGACGGCGCCGATGGCGAGCAGGGCCAGGAACACGCCGAGGACTACCGGCAGCACCTTCACCTGACCTAGCTCGGCCATCTCCATCGGGGACTGGGCCGGTTCCAGGTCCGCGCTGGCCAGCTTCGGCGCCGCCCGCGCCAACTGGCTATGCACGATCTGGACCGCCCGGGCGGCGGGCACGCCAGGTGCGGTCCGGATCAGCACGATGTGGAACTTGAAGCCTGTGAACAACCCGCTGAACCCGGCCGGGGTCAGCCAGCCGCCGTCGGCGTAGCTGTTGTGCGAGCCCTCCGGCACCAGGCCGCTGCCGGTCACGGTCAGGAGCTCACTGCCCCGGTTCCCGGCCAGCCGGACCCGGCTGCCGACCCCGGCGTGCAGGGCGGCCAGGGTCCGGGGAGCCAGCAGCACCTCGTGCGCGCTCCGCGGCATGCGGCCGCTGAACACCACCACGGGGATGGCCCCAGGGCCGCCGGCGTGATGTTCGTACAGGCTGATCGATCCGGTGCCGCGCCCGCCGGTGGCCACTGCGACGCGAGAGTCGTCCGCCCCGCTCACCGAAGGCAGCCGGTCCAGCGTCCGCACGAACTGTGCCGTCGGACCGAAATCCTTGCCGTTCAGGCCGACCTCGGAGATCAGCTGGAAGTTCTGGCCGAACCGTCCCGGGTGCGCCACGGTGTCGGACACGCCGTAGGAGAACGTGAACGCGGCCACGATGCCGAGCACCCCGGCCACCGCCCCGATCTGGGCGGGCCGCACCGGCACGGCCGACGGCCCGCGGCCCGGTTCCAGCGCGAACCGGGCGCCGACCACGACCGGGACCGGGAACCCGGCCCGGGCCGCCGCGGCCGCGGTGGCCGAGCCCCGGACCGGCACCTGCCGGCGGCCCGCGGCGAGCGTGGCCCGCCCGGCCAGCGCCGCGCCCCCGGCCACCAGCAGGGTGATCAGCGCCACCGCCGGCCCGATGACCGCCCAGTCGGCGGACAGGCCCGGCGCCGGTTCGAGCAGCGCCGCGGTCCCGATCGGGAACCAGGCCGACACGGCCACCGCGAACCCGGCCGCCAGGCCGGCCCCGGCCAGCCCGGCGAGGGCCGGGGCCGCCGCGACCGCCCCCGTGACCTCGGCGGACGTCATCCCGAGGGCCCGCATGATCTGCAGCTCCGCCCCGCTGGCCGCGGCGAAGCGGGCCAGGGTCTGCCCGATCAGGAACAGCGAGGCCAGGAAGGCGGCGGCCGCCAGCGCGACCAGGCACCGTGCTTCGAAGGCGATCTGCCGCTGCACGTCGGCGTACTGCTGGGGCAGGTCCCAGATGTCGATGTCCGAGCGTCCGGTCAGCCGCGACGATGTCGCGCCGCAGCCGGGGGATGGCCGCCTCGCCGCCGCGCAGCCGGACCAGGGCGTTGACGAAACTGAACTGGTTGTGCGGGTTGCCCACCACGCTGAGCGGATACCGGGCCGCCACGGCGGGCGACATGAGGATCGCACCGTCCGAACCCGGCGAATCAGAGAACCAGGGGGAGCGGATGACGCCGACGATCCGCAGCCGCAGCCTCGGCCCGGTGAGGGCGCCCCCCGGCCCGGACCCCTGTCCCGTCTGCATTTCCCGGGGGGTGGGCAGATGGAGGACTGACCGAGTCACCCACGCCCCGGTGATGATCGGCCACGAACATCGGCGTGACCACGGCCTCACCGACGCGGCGGGGATCGAACACCCGGCCCTGGAAGACCACCGGCTTCTCGATCGACCGCAGAACGGTGTCGTTGGCGGGCGGGAACCCGCCGACGTCGGCGGGCAGCCCCTGGTAGGTCAGCGTGTAGTCCACCGCGAACGTGGAGACCGAGGCCACTTCGGGCAGCCGCTCGACGCGGCCCCAGTCGAACCCGGGCTGGTTGGGCAGCACCACGGCGGTCGCGGGAAGGGTCACGGCGTCCAGCCGCCGCAGCGCGGTGTCACCCCGCCGGGCCCCGGCCACCGCGGCGATGATCGTGCCCCCCGCGAAGGCGACCAGCAGCGCGAGGATGATCAGGGACCGCCAGCGGTGGCGCACGTCAACGCGCAGCCACGTCCCGATCGCGTTCATCCGCCCCCCACCTGCCCGTGCCGTCCCGCCCGGTCCTGCCCGCCCGCCCCCGCCTGCTGGTACTCCCTGAGCCCATTAACCCGCACCTGACGGCCTCGCGGGAGTAGGCCAGCACGAAGGCAGCCGGGGAGGCTGCCCAGACTGCCCGCGCGGATGACTGCTCCGCAGTCTCTCCGCCGTTTAGGTCCCTTGATTCGTCATCGTGGATGCTTGTTCTCTGGCGGGCGGATCGAGCAGGGAGTCAGGGCGGTTGATTCTGGCGATTCCTAGCTCTCCTCACTCGTCCGGGCCGATCCAGGTGTGGTCGTTTTTGCCGTCGGACCACGGGACCGTGCTAGCCGTACCCCGGACTCGGGTGCTCGCACGGTGGATCTGTGGCTCGTTCGGGACGAAGATCGAAAAGGTGGCGGCCAAGGTGGTCGGTGCCGGAGATCAAAGGAGCAGTCCCATGCACGACCCGACTGAGCATCAGCAATCGACCGGGGTGGCTCCATCGGCCACCAGGGGTACCTTCACGGCGTTCGGGGCGCGTCATATTAAGGGCGTGTCAGTCGCGCGGTGGGTTGCCGCGGTCTGTTTCGTGGTCTGGGGGGCGGTGTTGCTGGCCTTTGGTCAGTGGTGGGGGGTGTTCCTGTTCGCGCCGGCCGTGCTGAACGGCTCGCTCGCCTACCTGGTGCCGCGCTGGAACCTGCTCCGGGATGCCCCCAAGAACGCCAAACTCTCGACGTAGGTCCGGAATGACCGACGCAGGCCCATCGGCCACCAGGGGTACCTTCACGGCGTTCGGGGCGCGTCATATTAAGGGCGTGTCAGTCGCGCGGTGGGTTGCCGCGGTCTGTTTCGTGGTCTGGGGGGCGGTGTTGCTGGCCTTTGGTCAGTGGTGGGGGGTGTTCCTGTTCGCGCCGGCCGTGCTGAACGGCTCGCTCGCCTACCTGGTGCCGCGCTGGAACCTGCTCCGGGATGCCCCCAAGAACGTCGAGCGCGTGCGCGAGCTGCAGCGATCCCGGGCTGTCGTGGTGGACGACGCGGCAGCCCTGCTACGCCGCATCGGGCAGGACCTGCACGACGGAGCCCAGGCCCAGATGGTCGCTGTCGTCATGAAGCTGGGGCTCGCTCAGGACCATCTCACCACCTCGGCGGCCAGGCCCGGGGGGGCCGACCTCGACCGGGTCCTGGAGCTGGTCGCCGCCGCCCGCCGCGGAGCGATGGAGGCGATCACCGAACTGCGTGACCTGGCCCGGGGCATCCATCCGCCGTCCCTGGAGAAGGTCCGACCGAGAGATCCGCGTGCTTCCCCTCGTCATACCTGGCGTAAGCCCATACCGATGACAAGAGGAGCATCCACGATGGCAAGCCCAGTGGTTCATTTCGAGATCCGGTCGGCTGACCCCGACGCCACGCGCGAGTTCTACGGAAAACTCTTCGGCTGGACCTATCCGGCCGGCGGCATGCCCGGCTACACCTACGTGGACACCGGGGTCGAAGGCGCCGTGCCGGGCGGCATCAGCCCGTTGCAGGGTGACGGCCCGCTGGTGACCTTCTTCGTCGGCGTGGCCGACGTCGCCGCTACCCTGGACGCTGCGGTCGCTCACGGGGGGCGCATCGTCCAGCCAGCAACGTCAGTCCCGGGCGTGACTTTCGGGTTGCTGGCCGACCCGCAGGGCCAGGTCGTCGGCCTGGCGAGCGCGGACTCCTGACCAGCGCGCCGCGCGGGCAGGACATCCGATACCGGGGGGTCTGCGATGGCTGCTTCTGCTGACCTGGATGATCTGCTCGCGCGCGCCCGGGCGGGGGAAGACGCGGCGTTCGCGACGCTCGTCTCCGCGCACGAACGTTCCGTGTTCCGGCACTGCTACCGCATGCTGGGATCGGGCCCGGACGCCGAGGATGCCGTCCAGGACACGCTGGAGCGGGCCTGGCGCAAGCTCGCGACCTACGACGGCTCCGGATCGTTCGGCGGCTGGCTGCATCGCATCGCGACCAACGTGTGCCTCGACACGCTGCGAACCCGGCGAGTGCGCCTGTCCCCGGCTGGCTCCGGGCCAGCCGCGGCACCTGGCTCATTGCTGTCGCTGCCTGACCCGGAGGCGGTCTGGGTGGAGCCGGTGAGCGACGCCGAACTGAGCGGAACCGGGGACCCGCAGGAGGCACTGCTCCGCCGGGAGAAGATCAGCCTCGCGTTTGTGGCGGCGCTGCAGCGCCTGGCCCCGCGCCAGCGCGCGGCTCTGCTGCTGCATGACGTGATCGGGTTCAGCCAGGCCGAGACCGCCGAGGTGCTGGCCGTGAGCGCATCAGCGGTCAACAGCCTGCTCTCCCGGGCCCGCGAGACCGTGCAGGCCAGCCTCGGAGCACCGGTACCTGACCTCACGGACCCGCGCGTCCAGCAGTTCCTCGAACGCTACGTCCGCGCCTGGCAGCTCGCCGATATCGAGGCCTTCGTCCAGCTGGTCACCGAGGACGTCCGGTTCTCGATGCCGCCGCTCAGTGCCTGGTTCGATGGCCGGGAGGCGGCGGCGCAGTTCATCGAGGACGTTGTCTTCGCGGCCGCCCGGCCGCACGGGGTGACGCTCCGGGTTGGCTGGTGCAACGGGCAGCCCGCCTTCGCGACGTATGAACCAGACCAGGCCGCTGAACCAGGCGGGGCCATCCGCCTGGTCGTGACCGGGCTGCAGATTGTGCAGCTCAGTGACGTGCACGGGGAGCTGCTGATCAGCGCGTTGGTGTCCTACCGCGATCCGGCGGTCGCCGTGCGGTGCGGCCTGCCGGCCGTCATCGAGCCGCTGGGCGATTGAGCCGGCCAGCAGGGGGAGCCTCAGGTCAGGGAACCGACCTGGTCGGCGTAGTAGGTGATGCCCGCCACGTGCTCGGCGATCTCGCGCAGCGTCCAGGCGCCTGGCTGCGGGCGATCCCAGGCCTCAGCCCCGGCGGTCTCGTAGCGCAGCACGTACCAGCGGCCGAGCCGGCGCAGCCGGGAGCAGGCCTCGGCGTAGTGGCTGGGTGACGGGACAGTCGCGTGAGCTGTGCGAAAAGACCGAGAGATCCGGCCGCTTGCCGTCATACCTTCCGTAAGCCTTACCGAGGCAAGGAGGTTCACGATGGCCAGTCCAGTGGTTCACTTCGAGATCAGGTCAGCCGACCCGGACGCCACGCGCGCGTTCTACGGGAAGCTGTTCGGCTGGACCTACCCCGAGGGCGGGATGCCCGGCTACACCTACGTGGAGACCGGGGTGGACGGCGGCGTTCCCGGTGGCATCAGCCCGCTGCAGGGTGGCGAGCCGCTGGTCACGTTCTTTGTGGGGGTGGCGGATGTCGCCGCCACCTGGAGGCCGCCGTCGCCGCGGGGGGCGTGTCGTCCAGCCGGCGACGCGGTGCCCGGGGTAACGTTCGGGCTGCTGGCCGACCCGCATGGCCAGATTGTCGGCCTGGCCGCCGCGGACGCCTGACCGGCGTGGCGCGCTCGCGGGCAGGTCACCCGGTGAGGGGGGGTCGGCAGATGACGGTTTCCGCTGACCCGGATGACCTGCTCGCGCGGGCGCTGAGATGGGGACGGTGAGGCCTTTTCCCGGCTGGTCGGGCCACATGAGCGGCCGGTGTTCCGGCACTGCTACCGGATGCTGGGGACGGGCCCCGACGCGAGGACGCCGTCCAGGACACGCTGGAACGGGCGTGGCGCAAACTGGCCAGCTACGACGGCTCGGGGCCCCTGGCGGCCTGGCTGCACCGGATCGCGACCAACGTCTGCCTCGATCAGCTGCGCGGGGCCAAGACCCGGATCGGTCCCGCCGGCGACGGTCCGCCGCTGCAGGCCGCGTGGTCCCGGGGCCACCGGACCCGGAGCTGGCCTGGGTGGAGCCGGTCAGCGACACCGACCTGCGCGGGGCGGCCGACCCGCAGGAGATCCTGGCCCGCCGCGAGGAGATCAGCCTGGCGTTCGTGGTGGCCCTGCAGCGGCTGGCGCCGCGCCAGCGTGCGGCGCTGCTGCTGCACGACGTGCTCGGGTTCAGCCACCCGGAAACCGCCGAGGTGCTGGCGGTCAGCCCGTCCGCGGTCAACAGCCTGCTGTCGCGGGCCCGGCAGACGGTGCGGGCCAGCCCGGCGGGCCCGGTGCCGGACCCGGCCAGCCCCCGGGTCCGCTCGCTGCTCGACCGGTACGTCCGGGCCTGGCAGCTCGCCGACATCAACGGCTTCGTCCAGCTGGTCGCCGACGACATCAGTTTCTCGATGCCGCCGATGACGGCCTGGTTCTCCGGCCGGGACGCGGTGAGCCGGTTCATCGAGGAAATGATCTTCGCCCCGGCCCGCCCGGCACGGGATACGGCTGCGGCCTGGCTGGTGCAACGGCCAGCCCGCGTTCGCGAGGTATGAACCAGACCAGGCCGCGAACCAGGCGGGGCCGCACGCCTGGTCGTGACGGGCCTGCAGATGGTGCAGCTCGCTGACGTAAACGGGGAGCTGCTGGTCAGCGCCTTGGTGTCCTACCGCGATCCGGCGGTCGCCGTGCGGTGCGGCCTGCCGGCCGTCATCGACCGCCAGGGAACCGACCTGGTCGGCGTAGTAGGTGACCTCCGCCACGTGCTCGGCGATCTCGCGCAGCGTCCAGGCGCCTGGCTGCGGGCGATCCCAGGCCTCCGCCCCGGCGGTCTCGTAGCGCAGCACGTACCAGCGGCCGAGCCGGCGCAGCCGGGAGCAGGCCTCGGCGTAGTCCGGCTCGGTGAAGCGGGACCAGTCCGCGTCGAGCGTCACCGTCCGCCCGAGCCACTCATCGGGCACCGGGGTGGCTCCGGCCAGCAACGCCTCCACCTGATGCAGGTGATCCACCAGGTGATCGGCGATCCGGCGGAGCGCCTTGTGCGGTGTCCACGTGTTAGGCAGGCCGTCGTCCATCGTCCGCGCTATCGGCCGGCCGTCCCACGCGTGCCAGGTCCGGGCCAGTTCCAGGCACCGGTCCACGGCCGCCGCGACCAGTTGTCCCGGGTTCGGGTCGCTGGCCCGAGTTCGGGTCTGCGTCGTCAGTCATGCTCCGACTCTGGCCGGCTAATGCTTCGGCCAGCGCCGAAGCATCCCGCCCCGGGGGTACTCCTGCCGGCGAGTCACCGGCCGTTGGTGGGTTGGCGTTAGTGATGATTTTCACCTCCCGGTGCGCCTGCCTGCCGGTAGTCGTCCTCGACGACGGCGGGGTCGTCCAGGAACGGGTCGCGCCGGATCCGGGCCACCTCGCGGCGCCGCGTGAGCCGGGCGAACAGGCGGCCAGCCAGTCGGTCATGAGCAATCCCCTAGACGTGAGCGGGCTTTTTCATGACGCTAGGAGCGATCCGCTGGTCCCTCCGATCCAATGACGTGGCAGGAATGCAGACCAATCTGGCCTGGGAGACGCTGCTCGACCTGCCCGCCACCGGGCCGGGCCGCTGCACATGCGGCTGGCGGCCGCGATCCGCACGGCCATCCGGGACGGGCGCATCCCGCTGCAGGCGGCCCTGCCGCCCAGCCGGACGCTCGCCGCCGATCTCGGCGTCTCGCGCTGGACCGTCACCCAGGCGTACGCCCAGCTCGTCACCGAGGGGTACCTGACCGCGCGGACCGGCTCCGCGACCCGGGTGAGCTGGACGCCCCGGCCCGGCCTCGACGAGGCCGCCCGGCTTCCCGTGCGGCCGCCGGGAGCCGTCCCGGACCGGCCGGCCCGGTTCGATCTGTCCTCCGCCCGCCCTGACCTGCGGGCTTTTCCGCGCCGCAAATGGGTCGAGGCGATCAGGGCCGCCGCCGAGACCGCGCCGTTCGATCAGCTGGACTACGCCCAGTCGGGCGGGCATCCGCGGCTGCGGGCCGTGCTCGCCGAGCACCTGAACCGGAGCCGGGGCGCGGCCGCGGATCCCGCCACGATCTCGGTCTTCTCCGGCGCTGGCCAGAGCATGTCCCAGGTCTCGCACGCCCTGCTCGCGGACGGCCAGGTGGCGATCGGCGTGGAGGACCCCGGCTCCTCGCGGCTCTGGCAGGCCGCGCGGACCGCGGGCCTGGAACTGGTCGGGCTGCCGGTGGACGACGACGGCCTCGTGGTCGATGAGCTGGAGAAGCATCCGGGGCTGCGCGCGGTGTGCGTGGGCGCGGCGCGGCAGGTAGCGACCGGCTGCGTGCTCGCGCCGCACCGGCGGTCGGCGTTGCTGGACTGGGCCCGGCGGGTGGACGGCCTGGTCGTCGAGGACGACTTCGACTCCGAGTTCAGCTACGGCAGGCCCGCGCCAGCGGTCATGCAGGGGACCGACCGGCAGCGGGTGGCGCTGCTCGGGTCGGTGAACAGGACGCTCAATCCGACCGTTGGCATCGGCTGGGTGGTCGCCCCGCGACGGTGGGTCGGGGCCGTCCGGGCGGACCGCGAGATCCCGGTCAGCCCGCCCGCGCTGAACCAGCTGGCCCTGGCGCTCTTCATGGAGTCGGGGGCCTACGACCGGCATCTTCGCGTGTCCCGCCGCCGGTTCCGGGCCCGCCGTGGCGCGCTGGTGGGAGCCCTGCAGCGCCAGCTTCCCGGCTACCGCGTGCGCGGGGCGGACGCCGGGCTGGACCTGCTGCTCGAACTGCCGCCAGGCTCAGACCCCGCCGCGATCGTCGCGGGCGCCCGGCGCCAGGACATGTGGCTGTGCAGCGTGGATGACCTGCGATTCCAGCCCGAGCCCGGTGCGCCCGGGCTGGTCCTCGGCTTCGGCAACCTGAACGATTCGCTGGTGGAGGAGGCGGTCGCGGTCCTGGCCGGGCTCCTCAGCCGGGCGGAACAGCGCGGCAGACGCTGAGGCTACGGCACGGGCGGCGACGGCGCGCGCTGGCCGAAATCCATTTCCCGCGCGGGAGCCAGCGGGGCAGAATCAGCCGCATGGAACAGATGATCGAGGTCAATGGCGGCACGGTCTGGGCGCAGGACACCGGTGGTCCCGGAGCCCCCGTAGTCCTGCTGCACCCCGGAATCGGCGACTCGCGGGTCTGGGACCTGGTCATGCCGCGGCTGGCGGCCCGGTACCGGGTGATCCGCTACGACGCGCGGGGGCATGGCATGTCCCCGCCGGCGACCGCGCCTTACACGCTGCTGGATGACCTGATCACGGTGCTCGACCACCTGGAGGTGGCCCAGGCGACGCTGGCCGGCTGCAGCCAGGGCGGGGCCAGCTCCCTCGACCTGGCCCTGGCCCGGCCGGAGCGGGTCAGCGCGCTCGTGCTCGTCTCGCCGGGGGTGAGCGGCTATCCGTGGCCTGCTGATCCGGAGCGGGACGCCCAGTTCGACGCGGCGCTCGAGCCGCGGGGGACGTCGAGGGCATCGCCCGGCTGGCGCGGGGAATGTGGACCACCGGGCAGCCGGATGAGGCGGTCCTGGCCCAGCTGCGCAGTGCGGCGAAGGCGTGGCTGGCTAACGATGAGTACGAGAAGGAGGGGCCGGCCGCCTTCGACCGTCTCGGCGAGATCACCGCCCCGTCGGTGCTGCTGATCGGGGACAAGGATTATCCGCCGCTCATCGAATGCGACGAAGCGATCGTGGCCCGCATCCCCGGGTGCCGCAAGATCGACGTCCCCGGGGGCGACCACCTGCTGCCGCTGCGGTTCCCTGAACTCGTCGCGGAGACGATCGAGGTGTTGGCCGGCTGACGGGTCCCGGCCGGAGAGGTCCCGGCCGGCGCAAGGCCGCCGCCTCAGTCGTGCCGGCGGCCGCGGAATACCGTGTCGTGGATCGTCACCACCCGGCCTTCCGGATCGGTGGCCTCCCGTCCGGGCGCCGCGTTCGTGACGATGTCCCACTCGCCCGGGTCGAGCAGGGCCACGACGTCATCACCGGTGAAGAACAGGTCCGGCAGCGGCGGCCGGGGGATCGTGGTCCGCAAGTCTGACGGGTGATGCCCCACGACGAGCAGCGTGCCCCCGGGTCGCAGGGCGGCCGCCAGGCGGCGGAACAGCGGCGCCCGCTGCGCCGACGGCGGGTGCAGGTACTGCACCGACACCAGGTCGTAGTGATCCTCGCCCGGTTCCCAGGTGAAGATGTCGGCCTGCTCCCAGGCGATGCACCCGGCGATCGCCGGGCCGGCCTGGGCCGCGTGGCCCGCGGCGCGGCCGAGCGCCACTGTCGATATGTTGACTCCGGTGACCTGCCAGCCCTGCCCGGCCAGCCAGATGCTGTCCGCGCCCTCCCCGCAGCCGACGTCCAGCGCGTCGCCCGCCGGGAGCCCGGACGCCTCGCTGACCAGGTTGCGGTTCGGCTTCCCGCTCCAAAGTGAGTCCTTCGTGCGGTACCGCTCGTTCCAGAAGCCCTCGGTGAACATCTCGGCCACCTCGGGCGCCCCGCTGGGCGTCCCTTGCGCCATCCCGGCATCATCGTGCGCGGTCACCTGGCACCACCTCCACTGAGCTCCGGCGCGAGCCCGGGATCGTGCGGGGCGCGCCGTACTGGCAGGCTGTCAGCCATGCGAACTGTGATCGTCACCGGCGACGGCCTCACCGTCCAGGATGTCATCGACGTGGCCAGCGGCGAGGCCACCGCCGAGCTCAGCCCCGACGTGCCCGCCACCATGGAGTTCAGCCGCTCAGTCGTGGCCGCCGCGACCCAGGGGGACACCCCCGTCTACGGGGTGAACACCGGCTTCGGCGCGCTGGCCGACACGCCGGTCCCCATCCAGGACCTGGCCCGGCTGCAGGGCGCCATCGTCCGCTCGCACGCCGCGGGCACCGGGGCGCCCCTCGACGACGCGGCCGTCCGCGCGATCCTCCTGCTTCGCGCCCGGACCCTGGCCGCCGGGTACTCCGGCGTCCGGCCCGACCTGCCCCGCCGCCTCCTGGAACTGCTCAACCTCGGCCTGCTCCCGGTGGTGCCCAGCAAGGGCTCCGTGGGCGCCTCCGGTGACCTGGCCCAGCTCGCCCACCTGGCCCAGCCGCTGATCGGCGAGGGCAGGCTGCGCGGCCCCGGCGACCCGCCGCAGGGCCGGCCCAGCGCCGAGGTGCTCGCCGAGCACGGGCTGGTCCCGCTGGAGCTGGCCCCGAAGGAGGGCCTGTCCCTGGTCAACGGGACCGAGCCGATGCAGGCGCTGCTCGCGTTCTCGGTGCACGACGCGCGGATGCTGGTCCAGGCGGCCGACATCGCCTGCGCCCTGTCGATCGAGGCGCTGCTGGGCACCGACCGGCCCTACGACGAGCGGGTGCAGGCCCTGCGCCCGCACCCGGGCCAGCTGGACAGCGCGGCCAACCTGCGCGCCCTGCTGTCCGGCTCGCCGCTGCTGGCCAGCCACCGGCACAGCCGGCACGCGGTGCAGGACGCGTACTGCCTGCGCTGCGCGCCGCAGGTGCACGGCGCGGTCCGGGACGTGCTGGCCCACGCCGTCCGGGTGATCGACATCGAGCTGGGCGCGGTGGTGGACAACCCGATCGTGGCCGCGGACGGCGAGGTGATGACGTCCGGGAACTTCCACGGCGAGCCGCTGGCTTTCGCCGCGGACATGCTGGCCATGGCGCTGGCCGAGCTGGCCAGCATCAGCGAGCGCCGGGTGGACCGGATGCTGGACCCGGCGTTCTCCCGCGGCCTGCCGCCGTTCCTGGCCCCGGACGCGGGCACCAACTCCGGCTTCATGCTCGCCCAGTACACCGCCGCGTCCCTGGTCAGCGAGAACAAGGTGCTGGCCCACCCGGCCAGCGTGGACACCATCCCGACGTCGGGCAAGCAGGAAGACCATGTGTCCATGGGCTGGCACGGGGTGCGCAAGCTCCGCGAGGTGGTGGCGAACGTCCGGACCTGCCTGGCCGTCGAGGTCTGCTGCGCGGCCCAGGGCATCGACCTGCGGGCCGGCGTCGCCGCGCCCAGCGAGCCGCTCAAGGCCGTGCACGCGGCGATCCGGGCCCGGGTCCCGATGATGCCCATCGACCGTGAGGTGGCCGAACAGATCACGGCCGTGGACGCCTTGCTGCCTTCTCTTGCCGCAACGGCTGGCGCGCACGCCGGTGCCCTGCGCTAGCGTTTTCGTGTGACGGTGTGGATGAACGGCACCCTGGTGCCGCGCGACCAGGCCCGGGTACCGGTGACCGATCACGGGCTGACCACCGGGGACGGGGTGTTCGAGGCGCTCAAGGTCACCGGGGGCGTGCCGTTCGCGCTGACCCGGCACCTGGCCCGGCTCTGCGCCTCGGCCAGGGGGCTGGGCCTGCCGGAGCCGGACCTGGACCAGATCCGGGCCGGCGTGGCGGCGGTGCTGGCCGGGGCGGGGCGCCCGGACCGGGCCCGGATCCGGATCACGGTCACGGCGGGGGAGTCGGCGCTGGGCTCCCAGCGGACGGCCGCGGCCCCGGCCACCATCATCATGCTGGGCGACTTGCACGAGGCCGCCCTCACCTGTGACGTGGTGACCTTCCCCTGGCCCCGCAACGAGCGGGGCGCCCTGGCCGGGATCAAGACGACCTCCTACGCCGAGAACGTGTTCGCGCTGTCCTACGCGCAGCAGCAGGGCGGCGCCGAGGCGATCTTCGGCAACCTGGCCGGGAACCTGTGCGAGGGGTCGGGGACCAACGTGTTCGTGGTGGCCGGCGGGCGGCTGGTCACCCCGCCGCTGTCGGCGGGCTGCCTGGCCGGGGTGACCCGGGGGCTGGTCATCGAGTGGGCCGGCGCCGTGGAGGAGAACCTGCCGCTGGCTGCGCTGGCCGAGGCCCGGGAGGCGTTCCTGACCGGGACGACCCGGGACGTGCAGCCGATCCGCAGCGTGGACGGGATCCTGCTGCCCGCGGCGCCGGGGCCGGTGACCCGCAAGGCCGCGGACATCTTCGCCGAGCGCTCCGCCGAAGACCTCGACCCTTAGCACGCGGATGCGGGTGGGCGTATCCGGTGCCCATGGGACCGGGAAGACGACGCTGGTGCAGGAGCTGTGCGGGCACCTCGCCGGTCACCTGCCGGTCGACGAGCCGTACTTCCTGCTGGAGGAAGAAGGCTACGAGTTCGGGTTCCCGCCGTCGCTGGACGACTACCGGGCCCAGCTCAGGTGTTCGCTGCGGGTGCTGCGTTCGGCGGCTCCGCGGGTCGTCTTCGACCGCACCCCGCTGGATTTCCTGGCCTACCTGGCCGCGCTCGGCGCCAGCGTCGAGGACGAGGCTGACCCGTCCGTCGTGCGCTCCGCCCTGGCCCGCCTGGATCTGCTGATTGTCACGCCGGTAACGCCGCAGACAGAACGGGTGCTGCCCCGGCCCGACCTGCCCCAGCTCCGGGAAACGATGAACGATGCGCTGCTGGATCTGCTGTCCAGCGACCCGCTGGAGGCGTGGGGGGATGTTCCGGTGATCGAGCTGGGCGGCCCGCTCGAGGGGCGGCTCGAGGCGGTCCTGGCCGCGGTTCCAGGCCGCGGCGAGAAGGGTGCGGGCGGCTCCGGCTAACAACGGGATGACCGGATCCCGTGCGAAGGGCGTGACCATTGACCGTGACCGCCGGACTCGCTGGCCAGTCGAAGACCGACGCCACGCTGATCGAGCAGTCGCTGGCTGAGCCGGAGCAGTTCGGGGTGATCTTCGAACGCTACTTCGGCCAGATCCACCAGTACCTGGCCCGCCGGGTCGGCCCGAAGATCGCCGACGACCTCGCGGCGGAGGTGTTCGTCGCCGCGTTCGCCCAGCGCCAGCGCTATGACCTGGCCCGCGACTGCGCCCGGCCATGGCTGTACGGGATCGCCACCAACCTGGCCGGCGCGCATTTCCGCCAGGAGCAGCGCCGCTACCGGGCCCTCGCCCGGATCGACCGCCGCCTGGAATCACCCAGCGACGAGGACGCGATAGCCGACCGGGTCAGCGCGTCCGCCGCCGGGCCGGCCCTGGCCGGAGCGCTCGCCGCGCTGGATCGCGGCGACCGGGACGTGCTGCTCCTGGTGGCCCTGGCCGATCTCAGCTACCCCGAGGTCGCGGAGTCGCTCGGCATTCCCTACGGCACGGTCTGCTCGCGGCTAAGCCGTGCCCGCCGGCGGCTGCGCGAGTCGCTCGGCGACGCCAGCCCGGCCCGCGGCCGGCCGGAGTGACCCGGTGAACGGCCGGAGTGACCCGGTGAACGAGCCGAACCCAAACCGAAGGAGCCCTGCGATGGACGAGCTGACCGCGGTCCGGCAACTGCTGGCCGAACCGCCGCCACCCGCGCCGGATGTCGTGGCCGCCGCGCGGGCGCGCCTGGAGCGTGCTACCCGGGACACGGGGACCCCCAGGTGGCACGCCCATCGCCGCCCCTGGCGGCTCGCGGTGGCGGCCGGCCTGGCTGCGGCCGTGGTGGCCGGGCTCGTCACCGCGCAGATCATCGCTTCAGGGGGAGCGAACCCGGCCGGAGTGCTGAGCGTCCGGGAGCTCGCCTACCGGGCCGCCGCCGGGGCGGGGCGGCAGCCGGCCGTCCGCCCCGGGCAGTGGGTCTTCTGGCAGGAGAAGACGGGCGCTCGCAACTGCGGGACCGGCTGCGGCACCTTCCACGTCTGGACCACCGCCGACCCCCAGAAGGCGGCGTGGGTCTACCGGGGCAAGGTCGTCAGCATCCGTTTCGGCCCCTTGCCCTTCATCGGGCAGCCCCAGCCGTCGATCGTCCCTCAAGACCGCGGCGGGGGCTGGGCCGTCGGGGGAGTGAACGGGACGATCCCGGTCAGCTACGCCGAACTCAGCTCCCTGCCGCGCGATCCCGGGGCCCTCGACCGTTACCTCGGCCAGCTGAAGTTTCCGCACCGCAGCGGGTGGGGTTCGGCGGCGGCCCGGGAGTTCACCATCATCGAGATGATGCTCACCAGCTACGTGATGCCGCCGCGGCTGACCGCCGAGCTTTACCGGGCGCTGGGCCAGATACCCGGCGTGACGGTCGACGACCATGCCGTGGATGTCGCGGGCCGGCCCGGCGTCGGCTTCATCAGCCCGGCCCTGCCCGGCGCGGGGAACACCGAGATCATCCTCAGCCCGCGCAGCTACCGCCTGATGGGCGACGATCTCCTCCTGGGTCCCCGCCGCGAGCTGGTCAACGGGACCGCCATCCTGCGCGAGACGCTGGTCTCCGGCCCGGGAGTGTGGCCGTAGCACCGGGCCCGGACGTGACGGCGGGCGCCGTAGCGCCCGCCGTCACGGTCGATGCTGTCGGGGCCCCGGGGCTCAGCTCCGGCGCAGCAGCTGGTTCAGCTCACCGTCGAGATTGATGTACTCGCCTTCGCCCGGCCGGGATCACCTGGAACGTGCGGAGCAGGAATCCGGCCAGCGCGGTCAGCGGAGCCTCGAAGTGGGCCTGGCCGAATGGTGAGGGCAAGGAGCTGAGCGGACCGCTGGAAGGGCGGCTTGCGGCCGTGCTGGCCGCGCTTCGAGGGAGTGGCCGTCGCGCTGGGCCGGGATGCTTATGTCATCGGCCTGATCAGTCGTAGTGCTTCAGGTGCGGCCAGAGCGCGGGCCAACTGGCCCGCGGGCCGGTGCAGACGCCGATCGTCTCGCCGGTCCAGTCGTTGTGCACGTGGTACGGGGGGTTATGGGTGGCGAGCAGGCGGCAGCTGGCGAAATACGGCCGCAGCTGCCCGAGGGCGTCGACCACGAGCACGGTCCGGTCGGAGGCGGGGCCAGGTCCCCACATCCAGTAGGCGTTGTGGCCGGAGAGAACCGGGGCCAGGTGGCCGGCTGTGCCCAGGACCTGAAGAGTGGCGGCTTCCGCGTAAGTGCCGGTGAAGATCGAGGTGGGCGGGTGGCCCGCGCGCACCAGGGCCGCGTCCTGCGCCGCCACCGCGCTGGCGAGCTGGGGCCAGCCGATGGTGTCCCCGAGCGTGCTGCGCTGCTCCGAGGCGGGCAGGTCGTGCACGTCACCGATGGGCAGCACCGGCAGCAGGCCCGGCAGGACCGGGGCCAGGCTGACCAGCGGGGCGGCCACCACCAGCCAGCGCCGCAGCCGCGGCTGGGCGCCCCGGGCCACCCAGCCCTCGACGGCCGCGCCGCCGGCGGCCAGTACGACCGCCGCCATCCCGTCGCTGTAGTACGGCTTGCCCGGTACCCAGGCCAGCACGTAGACGACGACGAGGGTGGCGGCCACGGCCAGGAACCGGAGCTGGGGGGCACGCCAGAGCCGGACGAAGCCCGCGACGACCATGGGCGCCACCAGCAGGCCCAGGTAGAGGAACTGGGCCGGCACCCCGGCCGCGTAGTTGCCGGGCCCGGTGTTCTGCTGGTGCAGCGCGGCGGCCATGGCCAGCTGCGGCCACCCGTGCGTGGCCTGCCAGATCAGGTTCGGCGCCCAGATCACGGCGGCGATGCCGGCCCCGAGCCAGGGCCACCTCGTGCCCAGCACGGGGCGGTACTGGGTGACCAGCAGCCCGAGCGCGAGGCCGATCAGCAGCAGGGCCAGCAGGTTGTCGGCCTCGAGCCCGACCCCGGTCACCACTCCCGCCCCCAGCCACCAGCGCGGCCGGTCCCGCAGCAGGGCGGTGGCGACGCAGAGCAGGACAGCCGTCCAGGCCAGCAGGTCCAGCGGGGTGGTGTTGCCGATGTGATCGGCGCCGACGAGGACCGGGGTGCACGCGGTGGCCAGGGCGGCCAGCACCTGGCCGAACCGGCCCGCCCCGAAGAGCGCCGCGAACCGGGCCGCCATGACTACGACGGCCCCGCCGGCCAGCGCCGGGATGATCCGGACCACCGCCGGGCTGACGCCCAGGATGTCCGTGAGCCGGGTGAGCAGCGGGCCGACCGGCGGCTGGTCCACATAGCCGAAGGCGAGATGACGCCCGGCCTCGATGAAGTACAGCTCGTCCTGCAAGAAGCCGTAGCGGTTGCTCAGCGCGAGCTCGGCGGCCACGAACACGGCGGCGATCACCCACACCAGGGCGGGTATCCGCGCTAAGGGTGTCGCCGGCCCAGGCTGCGTGTCCGGGCCCGCCCGGCCGTCACGAAGAGTCACCACGGCCCCTCAATACCTGCGTTCGCGTGCCAGTCAGCCCGTCCGCCGGGGGTTCGGCGGGGACTGCGTCGCTCAGGGCCTGCGGAGCAGCTGGTTCAGCTCACCGTCGAGATTGATGTACTCGCCTTCCCGCCCGGCCGGGATCACCTGGAACGTGCGGAGCAGGAATCCGGCCAGCGCGGTCAGCGGGGCCTCGAAGTGGGCCTGGCCGAACGGTGAGGACAAGGAGATGTTCAGCACCCGCTGCCCGGTCGGCGTATCCGCAGGCCACACGCGGACATCACCGTCGCCGGCCGGCTCGGTCATCCCGCCCGCCAGCAAGTCGCGAGCGAAGATCCACTCGACGGGCTCGTCCATACCCACATGAAACGCCATGCGGATGGCGTAGGGATCCTCGGCGCGGTAGTGGAGACTCGCCGTGAGCGGGACGCCATCGTGCTCTGGAACCACGAGTCTGAGGCCGAGCTCGGCTGCGACGGTGTTGATGCTGTTCATTGCCTCGCCAAACCTTTGCCTTGTCTCATCCCGGAACGCCGGGCTTCATCCATCCAGCGATGCCGTCCCACGGGGTGACGAGGCACGCAGGCACGTAACTCTTCAGTAGGAGGATTCCGCGAACGCTGCCACTACTAACCTCGGTCACCATGCACCATATCCGCCGTGACCTGGGCAAACGCTTCTCGCGTCTCAACGTAATCATGACCCAGCACTGTTCCTGTGACCAGGAACAACACGCTGTGATCTAGCTCTCAGTAGCGGTGGGGCCAAAATTTCGCTTCGCATCCCGTGCGCACCTCCGGGTTTGCGTTCAGATAGCGAACAATCGTGCTTTGTCCGATGCGGCAGCATACAGCCTTCCGGGTAGGGCGCACTACCCGATGCCTCGACTTTCGTGCAGCCTTGTCCGTAATCACCACAATCACTGACTTAATTCCCGGGCGGTGGTTATTCGTATTCAACGGGACAAGTGCCGGCCGGGCTCCGCCGGCAGCTTCCGGCAAGGGTACCCAGCAAGGGCTCCAGCGCCCTTATGCGTCCCGGAACTGATCTTCTTCGGAGCCGGGGAGCCCGGGCGGCCCCGGGCGTCTGTCCTGGCCGCTCAGAGCCTCCGGCGCGCCATCCCGGCCGCTTGCCGGGCCACTGTCCCGGCCACGGTGCGATGACCGGCGGCCGGGACTTGTCCGGTGCCGGTCGTAGCAGCGAATCCTGGCGCCCGCGACGATGTCATGCCCCGCGCGGATACGCTAGTCTGTGTTGGCCCGCGAGCGTTCCGGCCGTTAGGAGCCGGGTCGTTTGGGGGCGCCAGGGCGATTGGCTCAGCGGGAGAGCGCCTCGTTCACACCGAGGAGGTCACTGGTTCGATCCCAGTATCGCCCACCAGCCCAGGATCTGGCATAAGGCCAGGTCAGAAGCTTTTCTGGACCGGCCTCATCCGACTCGCGGATGAGGTCTTCCCGTGCCGGGCCCGGTGTTCGGCGCGCGGATGATCTCGCCGGTGCCGTCGGCGCCCAGCTTTCACCGGATGACGCCACCGCGGGCGGTGAAGCCGCCGCGGTCGCCGGCCCGGTCGCCGGTCAGTACGGCATCCGGCTTCCAGTTGAGCGTGCCGCGGGTGGCGGCGCGGCCGGGGATGGGGCACCAGAACGGGTCGGGACAGCACGCCGGGCCAGTCGCCGGAGACGACCCGGCGCCGCGGCGGCACCGGTCTCAGGCCGTACCCGGCTCCCGTGCGCTAGCTGCGGCGCATGCCGCCCGGACGGGCCTGGCGGCCATCTTTTCTGCGCTCAGCTGCACGGCATATTAGCGGTTAGCGATCGAAAGATTACGAATAGTGACGCCGGTGATGCCACGATTTGTCCGGGAGCCATTCGTGAAGCGGCCGGGCGATCTCCGGGCCGGGCGGCAGAATACCCATCCTTGCGCCTTCGGTGGCGCGTTCTTGTACCGCAACTGCCGTCAGTTCACCCCGGCGATGAACCTCCGCCGCGCCGCGGGGAAATGCACGGGCAAGATCAGTGCGAGATGTGCGGCTTTGTTCCATCCACCGGGGACGGCCGGGCCTTTGCCCGGCCGCCCGGCGAACTCCCGGGCCTGGTCAATCCGGCGAACTCGCCGCCAACCAAGATCACCGATGTGTGGCCCCGGGGCCTAGTCTTCGGCTATGCAGATCATCAAGGGTGCGGGGCAGTGGGCGGCGCCGGCGGCTGGCGCGGCCAACGACTGGGTCGAGCACTTCAGCGTGCCGGCCCTGTCCGTGGGGACCTACTGCATACCGACGGGTGGGGTGGACGACCAGAGTCCGCACGCCGAGGACGAGATTTACGTGGTTACCGCCGGCCAGGCCCGGATCGCGTCGCCGGAGGGCGCAGCCGAGGTGGGCCCCGGCTCGGTGATTTTCGTGCCCGCGGGCGAGGAGCACCGCTTCATCGACGTCACCGAGGACCTGGCGCTGCTGGTCGTGTTCGGCCCCGCGTATACGGGTGGATGACCGATCAGGCGGGCGGATTCTCGAAGTAGTGACCCTTGTCGAGGTCCTCGATGAGCCCGGGCTGCGTCGGCTGCCATCCCATCAGTTCGCGGGTCAGCGCGCTTGACGCCGGGGCGTCCAGCCCGATGAAGCCCCCCAGCCAGGTGAAGTGCCCGGCGGCCTGCTCGGCAGGGACCGAGACCACCGGCACGTCCAGATGCCGGCCGATCACCCCGGCGACGTCGCGGATCGGCACGCCCTCATCGGCGACCGCGTGCAGCGTCGATCCTGCGGGAGCCTGCTCCACCGCCAGGCGGAACAGGTGTGCCGAATCGAGCCGGTGCACGGCAGGCCAGCGGTTGGACCCATCGCCGATGTAACCGGAGGCGCCCTGGTCGCGGGCGATGGCGACCAGGGTCGCCATGAAGCCGTTGTCCCCGTCGCCATGATTCGTCGGGGGGAGCCGCATGACCGACGAGCGGACGCCGCGGGAAGCCAGCGAGAGCACGAACTCCGCCGTGGCCATCCGGGTCGCCGGGCCGCTGCCGTGCGCGGCGGCCAGCGCCGGGTCAGGCTCATGCCCGTCCCGTTCGGTCGCCACCCGCCCCGGTGCGACGCCGAGCGTCCCGGAGGCGATGACGAGCGGCAGGCCAGAACCCGCCAGCACCTCGCCGAAGGTCTCGACGGCGCGGCGGTCCGCGTCGGCGGCGCCCTGGAAGTCGCCCGTGAAGGCGAGGTCGTGCTTGAACGCGAGGTGGATCACGCCTTCCGAGGCGGCCGCCTCGTCCCGCAGGGCGTCGAGGTCATCGAGGGTGCCGCGGCGCACCTGCACCCCGGCCGCGGTCAGGGCCTCGGCCGAGGCGTCGGAGCGGGCGAGCCCGGTAACCTGATGGCCCGCGGCGAGGAGTTCGGGGACGACCGCGGAACCGATCCAGCCGGACGCGCCGGTAACGAATACACGCATGTGACAACCTCCAGGTGATCGAGTGGCCCGCGCCGCAGAGGATGCGGTGGCACATCGATGTCAGCTACTGTCATCACTCTAGCACGCGATGTCAGTCGCTGCCGTCACATCGGCCCCGGGTGCGGGGTCGTCGCCACCTGGGGTGCCCCGGAGTTATCCGGGCCGGGTCGCGATCTGGCTGAGCCAGGGGAGCCGGACGCCGAGGCCCTCCGGCTGCCGGGTGCGGGCGTTCACCGCGACCAGGCTGCCGTGCGCGGCGATCACGAACAGCCACCGGCCGTCCGGGGACCAGGCCAGCGTCCCGGGCCCGACGGCGCTCTGGCTGAGCGGGACCGCGATCCGCTGATCCGCTCCGGTGACCAGATTCACCAGGTGCAGCGTGACCTGGCCGCTGGCCGTCACCCGGAACACCGCGGCCGTGGCGCCGTCCGGCGTGATGACGCCGGGAGACGCCGCCGACACCGACGCGACCGGGGGACCGCCCAGCTGCCACCGCGTCCCGGTGGCCGGGTCGATGAGCACATCCGCGCAGCGGTGCGGGCGGTCGCAGGTCACGGTGAGCCAGCGGGTCGGGCCGACCGCCGCGAGCATCCCGCCGATCCGCCGGGAGCCGCCCGGCCACACGTCGTAGATCTCGCCCGCACCGGACAGCAGCACGGCGCCCCGGTCGTTCGGGCTGGCCAGCCACCAGCCACCGGCGGGCAGCCGCATGGATACGCCGGTCCGGCCGCCGTCCAGCCGGATCAGGGTCAGTGACCGGCGCCGGGTCTGCACCCACACCTCACCGGGCCGCGGCCCGGGCAGCGTCTGCCCGCCCTGGCCGAGGACCCTGGGCAGCGGCCGGGCGGGCTGGCCATCGGCCACCAGGTAGCCCGGCTCGAAGTCCCACGGCCGGATGATGACCTGGCTGGGGCCGGCCACGAACGAGAACGGGCCGGTGCTGCCCAGCCCGGGCACGACGGTCTGGGTGACCCGGCCCTGGGCCAGCTGGACCCGCACCGCCCGGTAGGGGCCGTAGCCGAGCAGTTCCCAGCCGGCCCGCACGCCGAGCAGCCGGTGACCCACGCCGGTGACCATGACCTGAGAGTGCGCCGGCGGCGCTCGGCTTCACCGGGTGCCGGGCCAGGGTGAGCACGGCCGCTACCGCGATCACCGCGGCCCCGGTCAGGATCAGCGGCCCGCGCGGCCAGCGACCGCCCGGCCAGCGGCGCCGCGGCGGCCGGGACGAACCGAACCCGATCTCATCGGGCTCGCCCGGGCTCTCGGCGGAAGACCAGGTCATGACGATGTCATCCGACAGCGCCCTCGGGGGGCGGGGAAGTTAGCCGACGGGCAGCCGGGAAGCGAGCTGGGCCGCCCTGGCCTGAGTCCGCCCGGCCTTCACACCGACCTTGCCCGTGGTCTTCGAGGCCTTGACGCTCGCCTTGGTGGCGGCCTTCGCGGCTTTGGCGCTGGCCTTACCCGCGGTCTTGGCGGCTTTGATGCTCGCCTTATGCGCGGCCTTCCCGGCCCTGGCCCGGACCTCGCCGGTCTTCTCGGCGCGGATCCGGCCCGCCCTGGCCCGCGCGAGATCGGCCTTGGCCTGCGCCAGGTCGGCCGTGCCCTGGGCCTTGCCGAGGGTGGTGCCGACCGCCACGCCCGCCTTCCCGGACGCCTTGGCCGTCTGGGTGGCCAGCGACACGTCGTGCCGCGCGGCCTGGACCGCGTGGCGGCTGCGCCAGGCCAGCGAAGGGTTGCCCTCGGTGTCAGCCGCGGCGATCAGCAGGCCGCCGAGCATGGTCAGGTTCTTGAGGAAGTGGATGCGCTGCTGCGCCCGCTCCTTCTCGTCCTCGGTCTCCCAGTACGGGTGCCCGGCCAGCGTGGTGGGGACCAGCGTGGCCGCCAGGGCCAGGGCGGACAGCCGCGGGAAGCGGCCGATGGCCAGCAGCGAGCCGGCCACCAGCTGGACCGCGCCGTTGATCCGGACCAGCTGCTCGGTGTCGATGTCGTCCGGGAGGGCCGAGATGCGCTCCTTGAGCGGGCCCACCACCTTGCCGGCCCGCGGGGCGACCTTCTCGGGCCGGCGCAGGGTGTCGTAGCCCTGGACGATGAAGATCGAAGCCAGCATGGGACGGGCGAGAGCTCTCAGTACAGGCATGGCCGCCACTTTCCCGCTCAGCGCAGTTCTAACCGTGCCAGGCCCGGCGGCGTGGGGGGTGCCGGCCGCGCGGGCACTGTGGTGGACTCTGACCGTGCCGCTGCCGAACCCGCCCGTCCCGCCCGCGCCCGCCAACGGGCCCGCACCGCGCCCGGCCCGGCCGCTGCTCACGGTGTCCGGGGTGAGCCGCCGCTACGGGGACCGCGTCGCGCTGGCGCCCCTCGATCTCACCCTGGCCGCCGGCCAGTGCGTCGCCGTGCTCGGCGCGAACGGGTCCGGCAAGTCGACGCTGCTGCGTATCGCGGCCGGGCGGGACACGCCGAGCAGCGGCCAGGTGAGCTACGGCGGCCGGGTGATGTCCGAGGACGACCCGGTGGTCCGGACCGAGATCGCGGTGGTCGGTGACATGGTCAGCGCCTACCCGGACCTGACCGTCCGGGAGCACCTCGAGCTGGTCTCGGTGGCGCACGGCGAGGGCCACCTCGCGGCGGGGCTGGTGGACCGGGCGCTGGCCGAGTGCCGCCTGGAGGGCCACGCCCGGGCCCTGCCCGGTTCTCTGTCCAGCGGCCAGCTCCAGGCCCTGCAGCTGGCCACGGTCCTGGTCCGGCCGCTGCGGCTGATGGTCCTCGACGAGCCCGAGCAGCGCCTGGATCCCGCCGCCCGGCGCTGGCTGGGCGGCCTGCTGCGCGCTGAGAAGGAGGCCGGCGCCGCGGTGTTGCTGGCCACCCACCACACCGAGCTCGCCGCGGCCGTCGCCGACCACGTCATCGTGCTCAGCGACGGGGCGGTCACCGCCGAGGGCCCGCCGGATGTGACGCTGGCGGCCCAGTCGTGACGGCCCCGGGGCCAGGGTCTGGTGGTGAGGGTGTTTCGGTGACCGTGACCCGCGCCCCTATCGCCGTCCCGGACAGCACCGCGGCCACCTTCTCGCTGCTGCGCGGGCTGCGCCGGGGACGAGGCCGCAAGCAGGCGGCCAGCGCGGCGTACTGGGCGTACCTGATCGCGATCATCGTGGTCGGCTACGGCGGCTCGCTGATCGTCACCGCCTACCGGGCGCTGCGTCACCCGCCACCCGCGACCGCCGCGGCCCCGCGGCTGCTGCACGCGGGGCCGGCCGCGCTGACCGTGCTGGCCCTGCTGGTGTTCCTGGTGCTGCTGCGGGACGCGCTGTGGCGCGGCCCGGTCACGGTCTCGCAGGCCACTGCGGACTGGCTGCTGGGGACGCCGGTGTCGCGACGGCGGCTGCTGCGGCCCCGGTTCCGCTGGGCGGCGGCCGGTGCCGTGCTGGTCGGCGCGGTGGCCGGCATCGTGCCCGCCGCGGCCCTGGTCGCCCTCGGCCTCGGCGGCCGCTCGGACGGTGAGGTGCTCCGGCTGGCCGGGGTGGCGATGCTCTCGATGGGCCTGCTGTTCGGGGTGGCCACCGGCGTGGGCGCCCTGATCGAGCGGTATCCCGGGACCTGGCGGCAGGTCCGCGCGGCCACCCCGGTGGTGCTGGTGGCCGCGGTTGTGCTCGGCGGCCTGGCCGCGTGGGCCGGGCTCGGCCGGCTGCCGGCCGCCGTCGCCACGGTCCTGCTCTGGTCCGGCCCGTGGGGCTGGGCGGCCCAGCCGGTGATGGCCGTGGCCGCGCAGGCCGGCCCGGCCGGCACCGGGAACCCTGCGCCCTGGTGGCCGGTGGCCCTGGGGCTGCTCGCCGGGACCGCGCTGGCCGCGCTGGTCTGCGCGGACCGGGCCGTGGCCGGGGTGCCCGCCGCCGCGCTCCGCGCCCGGGCCCGCACCCTCGGCGCGATGTCCGCGGCCGCGCTGAGCATGAACACCCGCGGCGTCGCGACCGCGTACACCGGGGCGGCCAGCGCCCGCCGGGCCCGGTTCCGCCTCCCGCCGCCGCCGCGGCGCGAGCTCGTGCTGCTCTGGCGTGACCTGCTCGCGCTGCTCAGGTCGCCGGCCCGGCTGGTGTCCGCGGTGCTGCTGGCCCTGCTGGCCGCCGCGCTCGCGGCCGTGGCCGGCCACGGGCGGCCGGTGTCACTCGTGCTGGTCGGCTGCGCGCTCAGCCTCGGCTACCTGGCCGCCGCGTGGCTGTGCGAGGGGGCCAGACTGGATGCGGACGACCCGCGCCGGTCAGCCCAGCTGCCCTTCCGGTATGAGTCGCTGGCCTGGTGGCACGCGGCGGTGCCCTGCCTGGTGCTGCTCGTGGCGGCCGGGGTGCCCGCCGCCGTGGCCGGCCTCGTCGGAGGCGACCTGCGGCCCCTCGTCCTGCTCGTGGTGACCATCCCGGTGCTGGTCGCCGGGGCGCTGGTCAACGTCTTCCGGGGCAGCTTCTCCCCGTCCCTCTTCGTGGGGGCCGACACCCCGGTGGGCAACACGGCGGCGCTGAGCATCGTGTTCTGGTACGCGTGGGGCACCGTGCTCGCCGTGCTGCCGATGACCGTGGCGGTGTCCAGTGCGCTCGGCTCGCCCGGCTCTGGCCCGCTCGTCCGCGCCCTGGTCATCGGAGCCGGTCTCGCGGTCGGGCTTGGTGCCTACGCGGCCCGCCGCGCGGGGCGGCTGCGGGCCGGCTGACGGGCCGCCGGCTCCAGGTCCAGGGGGCTCAGGGGCTGGGATGCAGGGAGGTACCGGGATGCAGGCTGTAGTGGACGTCCAGGCTCCCGGTGGACCGGTTGACGGTGATCGCGACGCTGTCGCCGGGGAGCACCGCGTGATCATCCACCACGGCGAGGCCGCCCGCGGTGAAGCTGACCCGGTGGCTGAGCAGCGCCGGGCTCCCGGCAGGGCGTTCGAGGTAACCCGCCTCGAGCGTTCCGAGCAGGCACGGGCTGATGGTCTCCGCGGCCCGCGTGACGGCCAGCCCGGGCCCGGCCAGCCCGTTCTCGGCCAGTACCGTGTACAGGCCGCGCTGGGCCAGGTCGGCGGGGTCGAGACCGTCCGCCAGGGGCAGCGGCAGGTAAGAGGTCTGCATGATGAGGGGCTGGCCGCCGGCCAGCCGGAGCCGGCGCAGCCGTAGTACCTGGGCTGGGTCGCCCAGCCGGGCGCTGACCTCGTCGGCCGGGGTGATCACCTCCGCGGCCAGCAGCCGGGTCCGGATCTCCGCGCCCTGGGCGGCCAGGTCGGCGGCGAAGCTGCGCAGGTGGCCGAGGTCGTGTTCGTACCGGGCCGCCACATAGGTCCCGCTGCCGTGCCGGGCGGCGATCAGCCCGTCGTCGGCCAGCAACTGGAGCGCCTGGCGCAGCGTCATGATGCTGACCCCGAACTCGGCGGCCAGGTCCCGCTGGGCCGGCAGGGAGGTCCCGGCCGGCCACTGCCCGCTGGTGATCCGGTCGCGTAGCTCGGCGTGGATCCGGAGGTACTTCGGCTGCCGGTCCTCAGCGGTCCGCCGCGCCGTGCTCATGGCGCGCTCCGGTTCACGGTCACGCCGGGCACCGGGCGGTGTCGATCGCGGCACGCAGGTCACCGACGGCGCGCGCGATGTCGCCGGCGTCCGCGCCGTCCAGAACCCGCCGCATCAAGGCGGAGGCCACGATGACCCCGTCGGCGTGCCGGACGGCCGCCGCGGCCCGGGCCGGGGTGTCGATGCCGAAGCCGATCAGTACCGGCGGCGGACCATCCGGCTGGGTGTGCGCGACGCCCAGCGCCCGCGCCGCCAGCGCCCACCGGCGCTCGTCGTCACGCTCGTTCGTGCTTCCCGTGGTGGCCATCACGCTCATCACGTAGAGGAAACCACGCGACCGACGGGCGATGGCGCGCATCTGCCCCGGCGGCGTGGCCGGCGTGACCATCAGAGTGGCGTCCAGGCCGGCCCCGGCTGCGGCGGCGAGGTACTCATCGGCCTCCCCGACCGGGAGGTCGGGGATGATCGTCCCGCTGAAGCCCGCCCCGGCGAGCTCGTCGCAGTAGCGCGCGATGCCCCGGTGATAGGCATGGTTGACGTAGCTCATCGCGATCAGTGGCACCGTACCGTCGCGGCCGGCCCCGGGCCGGGCCTGGCGCAGCTCGGCCAGGATCGCGGCGGTGTTCGCGCCGCGGCTGATCGCGGTGCCCGACGCCTGCTGGATGACCGGCCCGTCGAGCATCGGGTCCGAGAACGGCAGGCCGATCTCGACCGCGTCCGCGCCCGCCTCGATCATCGCGGCGAGCAGGTCGGTCCAGTCGGGCCGGATCCCGGCGGTCACATAGCTGACCAGGCTGGGCCGCCCGGCTGTACGGGCCCGCTCCAGCACGGTCTGCACCCGGCTCATGCCCGGGCTCCTCGGGTGAGTTCCTTCAGGCTGGCCGCGTCTTTGTCGCCGCGGCCGGACATGGTGATCAGCACGCTCGCTCCGGCGGGCAGGTCGCCGGTGCGCGCGGCCCGGGCCACCCAGGCCACCGCGTGGGCGGACTCCAGCGCGGCCAGGATGCCCTCGGTGCGGGCGCAGAGCCCGACCGCCGCGATCGCTTCCTCGTCGGTCACGGTGGTGTACTCGGCGCGGCCGAGGGTGGCCAGGTAGGCGTGCTCGGGCCCGACGCCCGGGTAGTCCAGCCCAGCCGAAACCGACTCGGCCTCGAGGATCTGGCCATGCTCGTCCTGGAGGAATGAGGACGCGAAGCCGTGCAGCACGCCGCGCCGCCCGTGGCTGACCGCCGCCCCGCGCGCGGCCTCCACGCCGACCAGCCGGGCCGGGGTGTCCGCGAACCCCGCGAACGTGCCGGCCGCGTTCGACCCGCCACCCACGCAGGCCACCACTACATCCGGCCGCCCGGAGGGCAGCAGGTCCGGCCGCGCGGCGCACTGGGCGCGGGCCTCCTCGCCGATGACCCGCTGGAACTCGCGCACCAGCCACGGATACGGATGCGGTCCCAGCACCGATCCGATGCAGTAGTGGGTGGAGTCCACGGTGGTGACCCAGTGCCGCAGCGCCTCGGTGGTGGCGTCCTTCAGCGTCCGGGACCCGGAGGACACCGGCCGGACCGTGGCGCCCAGCAGCTCCATCCGGAACACGTTCAGTTCCTGCCGGGCCATGTCCCGTTCGCCCATGAACACGGTGCAGCCCAGGCCCAGGTGCGCGGCGACCGTGGCGGTGGCCACCCCGTGCTGTCCCGCGCCGGTCTCCGCGACCAGCGCGGTCTTGCCCAGCCGCCGGGCCAGCAGGGCCTGGCCGGCCACGTTGTTGATCTTGTGGCTGCCGGTGTGGGCCAGGTCCTCGCGCTTGAACAGCACCCGCACACCTAGTTCGGCCGACAGCCGCGGCGCGCCGCTGACCGGCGTGGGCCGGCCTGCGTACTCGCGGAGCAGGCCGTCCAGCCCGGCCCGGAAGTCCTCGTCGGCCCAGGCGGCGCGGAACTCCCGCTCCAGTTCCTCGCACGCGGGGACCAGGGCCTCGGGCACGAACCGCCCGCCGAACGGACCGAACCGGCCCGCCGGCCCCGGGTCGCCCATGATCATCTGCCCGGCGACCTTCATCTCGTCCGCGATGTTCATCACCGCACCGCCCTTACCGGATGCGGCCCGACCGCATTCGATTCTAGAGTTCTAGAACAATATCAAACGGAGTGGGGGAATAGCAGTGCCGGGTTGTGCCGAGCCGGGCGGCGCCGGGTTGCCGCACCGGGCACGCGGCGCGTTCCCGGGCCTGGGTGGCGGTCCTGAAGTACTGGAGGCTGGAACTCCTTGCTTCTACACTGTGACGCTCGGTAGTCATTGCGGGCCAGTAACCGGCAGCATGGAGGGCAGTCGTGACCAGCCAGACCACCACGCACACCAGCCACCCTCGACCATCCCGGCCCCGCTGGTGGCGCGGCCGCGGGGCACGCGCAGCGGCCCTGTCACTGGCCCTGACCGCCGCCGCGGCCAGCGGCCTGGCTGCCACCCCCGCCTGGGCGGCAGGCGGCTACCACATCATCGCCACCATCGCCGTTGGCAGCGACCCAGAAGGGGTGGCGGTCACGCGTGATGGCACCCGCGCCTACGTCGTCAACAGCAGCGACCCGGGCAGCGTGTCGGTGATCAGCACCGCGACTAACCACGTCATCGCCACCATCGGCGTTGGCAGCGACCCGGAAGGGGTGGCGGTCAGCCCGGATGGCGCCCGGGCTTACGTCACCAACGACAACAACCCGGGCAGCGTGTCGGTGATCAGCACCGCGACTAAGCAGGTCACCGCCACTATCGGCGTCGGCAGCTACCCGTCCGGGGTGGCGGTCAGCCCGGATGGCACCCGCGCCTACGTCACCAACCCGTTCTCGGGCAGCGTGTCGGTGATCAATACCGCGACTAACCACGTCACCGCCACCATCGGCGTCGGCCGTGTCCCGTTCGGGGTGGCGGTCAGCCCGAACGGCACCCGCGCCTACGTCACCGGCGGCCGCCGCCGGGACAGCGTGTCGGTGATCAGCACCGCGACTAACCACGTCATCGCCACCATCGGCGTCGCCAGCGACCCGGAAGAGGTGGCGGTCAGCCCGAACGGCACCCGGGCCTACGTCACCAACGGTCCCTCGGGCAGCGTGTCGGTGATCAATACCGCGACTAACCACGTCACCGCCACCATCGGCGTCGGCCGTGCCCCGGAAGGGGTGGCGGTCAGCCCGGATGGCACCCGCGCCTACGTCACCATTCCCCGCCTACACACCGTGTCGGTAATCGACACCGCCACCGACCAGGTCACCGCCACCATCGACATCAGCGACCCGGAAGGGGTGGCGGTCAGCCCGGATGGCACCCGCGCCTACGTCACCAGCTCGTTCACAGGCAGCCTGTCGGTGATCGACACCGCCATATGTCATCGCCATCATCCACGGCCCCTGTAGCCCCGTCGCAGTGGCGGTCAGCCCAGGCGGCACTCACATCTACATCACCGTGGTGACCACGTTTCGATTCAGGACTTGTCCCATGTGTCAGGTCCCGACCGGGATCATGACGGGCAGCTGGGCACCGGGACCCCGCCGCCGGCGCCGCGAGGGGCTGGTGGGGCGGGGCGGCCCGGCGAAAAGCCGTTAATGGGGATCTTGTGCCCGTGCCGGGCCTGGAGCATCATCAGCAGACGAGCCCATGCGTGGGCCGCACGGCGAGCCCTAACGAGCCAGGCCGCAAGGCGGCCACCCATGAGAGGTGCTGAGCAATGACTGCCAGCAACGAGGCCGCGAGCAACGGGACCGGGCCAGCGAGCGAGCCGGCCGGGACCGGGCCGCTGAAGCTGCACCGCAACCTGAGCGTCTGGGAGGCCATCGGCATCTCGCTGGCCCTGATGGCGCCCTCCATGGCGGCCAGCATCAACCCGCAGGGCACGGCCACGACCGTCGGCCGGGCGGTGCCGATCGCGTTCGCGCTCGCGTTCGTCGGGGTGCTGCTGGTCGCCTACACGTTCGTGCGGCTGACCCAGCGTTTCCACCACTCCGGGTCGGTGTACGGGTTCGTGGGCGCGACCCTCGGCCCGCGGGCGGGAGTGATCTCCGGCTGGGCGCTGACCGGCACCTACACGTTCTACGCCGTGGTCACCTCGATGGCCGGCGGCCGGTTCGCGGCCAACTTCCTGGACGCGATCGGCATCTGGAACAACCCGCCGGCCTGGTCCGGGTTCCTGCTCGGGGCCATCGGGATGGTGCTGGTCTGGTGGCTGGCCATCACGCCAGCCCGGGGCGGCACGCGGATACTCCTGGCCGCCGAGGGCATCACGGTGCTGCTGATCGTCATCGTGATCGTGATCGTGTTCGCCAAGCTGGCCGGGCACAGCGCCCCGCACGGGCTCGGCGTGGACTGGGCGGTGTTCAGCCTCCCGTCCGGCGTGCCACTATCAACGATCTTCCTCGGCGTGGTGTTCGGGTTCCTGTCCTTCGCCGGGTTCGAGGCCGCGTCCACGCTCGGCGAGGAAACCCGGCGGCCCAGGCGGGACATCCCGCGCGCCATCCTCGGCGTGGCCATTTTCGGCGGCATCTACTTCGTCGTGGTCACCGCGGTCGAGGTGATGGGCTTCGGGACCTCAGCCAAGGGCGTCACCGCGTTCATCAACTCCACCTCGCTCATCGGTGACCTGGGTACCACCTACGTCGCGTCCTGGCTGGGCACGATCATCACGGCCGGCGCGATGATCTCGGCGTTCGGGTGTGCGCTCGCGTCCACGGTCGGCGCGTCCCGGCTCACGTTCGCGATGGGCCGCGACGGCGTGCTGCCCGCCCGGTTCAGCCACGTCTCGCCCCGGCGCCGCACCCCCACCGTCTCGGCCGCGGCCGTGGTGCTGGCCGTCTACGTGATCATCGCCTTCACCTGGTTCGTGCTCGGCGGCGACCCGTTCACGCTGTTCCTGGAGAGCGGCACGATCGGCACGCTGATCCTGCTGGTCGTCTACATCCTGGCCACGATCGGGATGGTCCGGCTGGTGTTCTTCTCCGGGGACACCCGCATCCGGCGCTGGGAGCTGGTGATCCCGGTGCTGGGCATCATCGTGCTGGGCTACACCCTGTTCCGGAACGTCTGGCCGCTGCCGACCGGGGTCGCGTGGTGGGGCCCGTCGGTGGCTATCGCCTGGTTCGTGGTCGGTATCGCCTGGGTGCTGGCCCGGCCCGCCGCGACCCAGCGGGCTGGGGAACTGCTGACCCAGGCGGACGGGCTGTCCCGGACCACCGACCCCGAGCCGGACCAGCTGTCCCGGCAGGGTTCCTAGGTCCGGCCGAGGGCCCAGATCCGGCCGAGGGCCCAGATCCGGCCGAGGGCCCGGATTCGCAGGACGGAGGTCAGTCTCCGCCGGCCGGCAGCCGGCGGAGAATCTCCTGCAGCATCTGACTGTGGCCATCCAGAGTCTGGCGGATGGCCCGGGTCTCTTCGTGCACGACGCTGAGCAAGTAGGCCACGGCGTCGATCTTCGCTGGAAGTGCGTGCTCGACCTGGTCTTCTAGCTGCTCGACGCGGTGCTCCAGCTCCTCGATGGTGACCATGGGCTCACCCTAGCCAGGCGGTGCCTGTATTTCCTGGTCAACGATCTACCTATTGCGGTGCCTGGCTAGGTATTGCGGCCCCGGGCGTCCACCGGCCAGCGCTCGCTGACCTGCCCGTCCCGGACCACGTGCAGTTCGTTGACCAGGTTGACCGTGGTGCAGACGTGGTTGGGGATCACGACGACCCGGTCGCCCACCGCCGGCCGCGGGCCGGGCCCGGTGGCGGCCACGGCGTGGTGCTCCCACAGCCCGGTGACCGTGGCCTCGGGGAACGCGGGCAGCAGCCCGTGCCCCGGAGTCCACGCCGGGCGGTCGTAGCCGAGCACCTTGGCCCCCGCGTCGAGGACGAACCGGTCCGGCGCCGGGGTGCTGACCACGGTGGCCAGCACGGACAGCGCCACCTCGTCCAGCGTGCAGCTACCCAGGATGACCTGCTGGGCGTCGTTGAACGCGTACACCCCGGGCCGCAGCTCGGTGACCGCGCCGCCACCCCGCTCATCAGCGGCACTGATGGCCGGGCTAGCACTGATGGCCGGGCCAGGCGCTGGGCGTGGACCCGCCGCTGCGTACCGGGCACGGCAGCCCCGCCGCGGCCAGGCTGTCCGCCGCGGCGGACAGCGCGGTGGCCTCGTCGGCCGCAGCCTGGGCGGGCATGCCGGGCGCGTAGCTGTGCCCGGGGAAGGTGAACACGCCGTCCACGGCCAGGCCCGCCCGGGCCGCCCCGGTCGCGATCCGGCCCGCGTCGGCGGGAGCGACCCCGCTGCGCCGCAGCCCGCAGTCCACCTCGACCAGGACGCGCAGCTCGGCGTGCCCGCGGACGGCCTCGGCCAGCTGATGTACCGAGGCCAGTGAATCCACGCCGGCCGTCAGCCGGGTCCGGCCCGCGAGCGCCCGCAGCCGGGGCGCCCGGCCGGTGTCAATCCAGAGCGGATACGCAACGAAAACCTCCGCCAGGCCGGCGTCCGCGAACGTCTCGGCTTCGCCCAGGGTGGCGACGGAAATCCCGGCCGCCCCGTGCCCGAGCTGGCGCCGGGCAATCTCGACGGACTTGTGCGTCTTCGCGTGCGGCCGCAGCGCGAGGCCACGGCCCGCGGCGCGGCCGGCCATCGAGCGCAGGTTCTGGTCCAGGCGGCTCTCGTCCACCAGGACAGCGGGGGTCGCCGGCACCCCGCCGGGCGGCGCCCAGCTGCTCACCTGGCTTAGCCGCGCGGGCCCGCGGAACCACCCGCGGGCTCGTAGGACCACAGCTCGCTGGACACCCCGACTGGCGGCGCGGCCTGGCCGCCTTCGCGCTCGGCCTGCGAGCGGTGCCCGTGCCCGAAAGCCGGCGAGTTCAGCCACGCCCGGAAGGACTCCTCGTCCCGCCACCGGGTCACCACCAGCCACGTGGTCCGCTCGTCGGTGGGCTTGAGCAGCTCGAATCCCTCGAACCCGTCCTGGTTGTCCACCGCGCCCGCCCGGGCCGCGAAGCGGCGGGCCAGTTCGTCACCGCTGTCCGCCGGCACGGTGATCGCGTTGATCTTGATAACCGTCATAGGCCCGATCATGCCAGCCCGCGCCGGGCCGGTACGGGCGCGGGCGGGGTGCGGGGCGGCGCAGTCGTCCCCTGGCGGGGAGGACACCCGGGGGCCGTATCTTGTCCACCATGGGGCGTACCCGCATGTACCGCAATGGGATCCTGGAAGACGAGGGGTTCCCCGTCGCCAAAGTGTCCGACTACCTCGCCGACCCGACCGCGGTCGTCTGGTTCGACCTGTGCGAGCCGACCGCGGACGACCTGTCGTCGATCAGCGAGGAACTGGGGCTGCACCCGCTGGCCGTTGAGGACGCGGTGGCCGAGCACCAGCGCGCCAAGCTGGACCGCTACCAGTCCCACATCTTCGTCACCTCCTACGGCGTGAAGCTGAATCAGAACACTGGTGAGCTGGAGACCGACGAGATCGATGCGTTCGTCACCGACCGCGCACTGGTCACCGTCCGGCGCAGTAAGGGCTTTGACATCGATGCGGTGGTCCGCCGCTGGGACGACTCACCCGACCTGGCCACCTGCGGCGTGGGCTTCCTCCTGTACGGGCTGCTCGACTACGTGGTGGACACCCATTTCGAGGCGGTCCAGTCGCTGGACACCGAGATCGAGTCGCTCGAGGACCAGTTGTTCAACGACGACCCGAAGGACAAGGACATGCAGCGGCGTACCTTCGAGCTGCGCAAGTCCCTGGTCCTGCTGCGGCGCGTGGTACTGCCCATGCGCGAGGTGCTCAACTCGCTGCTGCGCCGCGACCTGCACGTGGTGGACGGGGAGATCCTGCCCTACTTCCATGACATCTATGACCACGTGCTCCGGGCCACCGAATGGACCGAGTCCCTCCGCGACCTGGTCACGACCATCCTGGAGACGCATCTCACGGTCCGCGGCAACCGGCTCAACGTGATCATGAAGCAAGTCACCAGCTGGGCCGCGATCATCGCAGTGCCGACTGCGGTCACCGGATTTTACGGGCAGAATGTGCCATATCCCGGTTTCGGCAAAGTGGAGGGCTTCTGGACCTCCACTGTCGTCATGGTTGGTATCTCCTTGAGCCTGTATGTGATCTTTCGGCGCAAAGACTGGCTGTAAGCCACGTTTGCGCAGCTAGACCGGCATGTTCGCGGTACGGATATCACCCGCTGGGGACGGTTCGGGGGGCCGCTGCGTCGCATAGGACAGGCGCAGGGACGGGACACGCCGGCAGGCGGGAACCGGGTATGTCGGAAATCCGTTACAGCGGGCAGGCCGGTGGGCGAGTGGGCGCCCTGCGGGCCTTTGGCAGGCATAGGGATCAAGGGAGCAGAACTTGCAGACTCCAGCGGGTGAGGCGGCTTCGGGCGGGGCGGCCCAGGACGGGCCTGCGCCGGACGGGCCTGCCCCGGACACGGCCACCGAGAGCCTGGCCGTCCAGGGCAGCGGGGCCCAGGCCAGCGAAGCCGCGGCCAGCGGGCCGCCAGGCCAACGGGGCCCAGGCCAGCGAAGCCCAGGACGGCGAGGCTCAGGCTGGCGAGACTCTGGCCGGTGCGGCCCTGGCTGGCGAGACCCGGCTGGCGAGGCCCAGGCCGGGGGCGCCTCGTCCGGGGACTCTGGGAGCGCGGCAGCCGGAGGGACGGCCGGGGGCACCGGAGCCCGGCGGCTCACGGCGGACCAAGGTGGCCTGGCTGGCCGCGGCAGGCGTGGGTGTCCTCGTGATCGCGGGCGTGACCATCGGCGCGCTGAGCGCGGCCAGCCCCGCCGGGCACACGACCAACGTCTCGGACCGTCATTCCAGCGGCACCAGCGCCGGGACAGCTGCGCCGCTGCAGGTGGAGTCCGTGACCCAGGGCGGCGGGGTGACCGGCACCAACGGTGCTAGCCCGGTCCGGGTGATGCTGTCCGCGCCGCTGGCCAGCAACTCCCCGATGCCGGTCCTGCACCCGGCCACCCCCGGCACCTGGGCGAAGGCGGGCACCACGCTGACGTTCACCCCCTCCGCGCCGTTCTGGCCGGGCACCCGGGTGCGCGTGACCCTGGCCGGCGGCGGCAGTGGCCTCCGCTCCGCCGCGGGCGGGGTCCTGGCCAAGACCACGACCGAGCGGTTCAGCACCAAGCGCTGGTCCAGCCTGCGGCTCAAGCAGATGCTGGCCCAGCTGGGCTACCTGCCGCTCAAGTGGAAGCCGCAGAACCCCACCGCATTCCAGCCCGACAACATGGCGACCGAGCTGGCCGCCATGTACTCACCGCGGGCGGGGACCTTCACCTGGAAGAAGGGTTACCCGTCCATCCTGACCAGCTTCTGGGGCGGTCAGTCCAGCCTGATCATGCAGGGGGCGATCCGGGCCTTCCAGTCCAACCACGGCCTCACCATGACCGGCGTCATGACGCCCACCCTCTGGGGAGATGTGGTCCGGGCCGCCGCTTCGGGCAAGGCCAACCCCAGCGGCTACACCTACGCGCTGGCCAGTAAGGCGAGCCCGGAAACGCTGACCGTGTGGCACGACGGGCATGTCGTCCTGCACACGCTGGCCAACACCGGCATCCCGGCCGCGCCGACCGCGGACTGGGCAAGACTTTCCCCGGTCTACCAGCGCTACGCATTCCAGATCATGCGGGGTACCAACCCGGACGGGTCGCACTACGCGCTGACCCGGTCGCCTGGGTGGCCTACTTCAACGGCGGTGACGCGGTGCACTACTTCCCGCGGGGCTATTCCGACGCGGCGCCCCGCAGAGCCTCGGCTGCGTCGAGCTGCCGTACGCCCAGGCTCACTTCGTGTGGCCCTACCTGACCGACCGGCCTCCCTGGTCACCGTCCGC
>CAWINS010000056.1:0-34503 GCA_963837335.1 uncultured Actinomycetes bacterium
CGAACGGTGTCCCGTCCTCCCGGGCCCAGGCCGCGTAGCGCCCGATCGCGATGGTCGGGTAGCGCTCCTTCAGGTTCGGCCGGACCGGTGCGATCAGGTGGGCCAGCCCAGCGTCGGCGGCCAGCCCCGCCATGGCCCGCAGCATGATCGGGGACAGGCCGCGGCCTTGATGGCGCGGCGGGATCTCGGCGGCCAGCGCGCACAGCGCGGACGGTGTCCCGCCTGCGGCCCGCAGGGCGAACCCGGCGGTGATGGAGGCGTCGATGCCTGGCCCGAGCCCCGCGTCGGTGCCATCCCAGGCCACCGGGATGGTGTGCCCCTCGGCGAGCACTTGCCCGGCCGCGGGGTCGAACAGCACGAACTGCCACTGCGGGAAGGCGGTGTAGAGCTGGTCCCAGTACTGGTTGAGCACGTCGCCATGCAGGTTGTACTCCGGCCACACGTCGGAGGACAGGTCGCCGAGGCTCTCCCACAGTTCCGGCCGGTCGCTGTAGCGCACCACCTCCGGCTGTGGCGGCGGGCGGCTGGGCGGCGGGCGGCTCGCTCACAGGAAGCTCCGCTGGCTCATCGGGCGCTCCGCGCGGGCCGGAACACGTCGCGCAGCGTCTGCGCCAGCAGCCCGGGCTCGGCGACCGCGGGGAAGTGCCCGCCCCGGTCGTGCTCGGCCCAGCCGGTGACGGTGAAGTACCGCTCGGCCAGCTCGCGGGGCGGCTTGGGAAACGGGACCCGCTCGCCGCCGAAGATGCTGATCGCGGTGGGCACGCCCGGCGGATCACCGGCCGGCAACGCGGCGCCGGGGTCGTGCGCGTAGGCCCAGTAAGGCAGCAGCGATGAGGTGATGGTGCCGGTGACCCAGTACAGGGTCAGCGTGCCGAGCAGCAGGTCCCGGCCGAACGCGGGCTGGCCGTCGGGGCAGGCCGCGCTCCAGGCGGTGACCTTCTCGCCGATCCAGGCGGCCAGGCCGGCCGGGGAATCGTGCAGCGCGGCGCCGAGCGTGGACGGCTTGGTGGACTGCTCGTGCGCGTAGCCGCCTTCTCCGGCCGTCCAGGCCGCGACCTCGGCGGCGAATTCCTCCTCCGCCGGGCTCCTCCCCTCTCCGGGGCGGTCCGCGCGCGGCGGGACGGCCAGCCCGGGTGTGGCCAGGTGAATACCCGCGACCGCCGCCGGAAAGTCGCGGGCCAGCCACGCGGTGACCCCGGCGCCGAGGTCACTGCCGTGCGCGGCGAACCGGTGATAGCCCAGGCTCCCGGTCATCAGCCGGTGCCAGAGCGCGGCGACCGCGGCGGCCGTGAGGCCGCCCGGCGGCGGGGCGGCGGAAAACCCGAATCCCGGCAGGGACGGCACCACCACGGTAAACGCGTCCGCGGGATCGCCGCCGTGCGCGGCCGGGTCGGCCAGCAGCGGGATCAGGTCCAGGTACTCACAGAACGAGCCGGGCCAGCCGTGGGTCAGCAGCAGGGGCAGCGGGTCCGGGCCCCGCCCGGGCGCGTACACCAGGTGGATCCGCTGGCCGTCCACGGTGACTTCGCGGTGGGTCAGCCGGTCCAGCCGGGCCTGGAACGCGGCCACGTCGAACCTCTGCCAGTCCGCCAGCAACGCGGCCAGCCAGGACCGGGGCACGCCGCGGGCCCAGCCGTCCCCGTCCGCCGTGTTCAGCCGGGTCCGCAGCAGCCGCTCCCGCAAGTCATCGAGCGCGTCCCCCTCCAGGGTGACCCGGATGTCCCGGGCCGTCAGCGCATCGGTCACCCGGCCAGCATGGCAGGCGGCGCGCGGGTCCTCCAGCGTGGCCAGAGCTGACTTTTCACGCCGATGGTGCGTCTTTCCGGGGTGTTTTGCCGGATTTCGCGAACGATCGGCGTGAAAAGTGGGCGGGAGCCAGGAGTGGCGGGCCGGGGTAGCAAGGGGGTGCGGCCGTGAGATACGCGAAGGCCCCGGCGCGCTGGGCGCGCCGGGGCCTTCGCGGGAGTGGGGACGGTCAGGTGTCGGTGGTGGCGTCCTGCGGATCCAGGGATTCCGGGGATACCGTGTTCCGGGCCGGGGCCGGGACGGCGCCCGGGTCATCCGTGACCTCGGCCAGCACGGAAGCGCCCGCCACGGCCAAGGGTGAGTCCGGTGTCACGTCCGCGTTCGGCTCCGGCCACTGCTTCAGCTCGACCTGGGGGATGAACCAGGTGGCCACGAAGGCCAGCGCGGCGATCGGCACGGCCACGAGGAACACCGTCTGGATCGACTCCGCGTAGCCGGCGACGAAGCCCGCATGCACCACGGCCGGCAGCTTGCCCAGCAGCGCCGGGGTGGCGTCGGCCGCGCTGAAGCCGGCCGGCAGGTGGATGCCGTGCAGGTGCCTGGCCAGGTTGCCGACGAGGACGTTGGAGAAGATGGCGCCGAAGATCGCGGTGCCGAACGACCCGCCGATGGAGCGGAAGAACGTGGCCCCCGACGTGGCGACGCCCAGCTCGCTGTGCGGCACCCCGTTCTGCACGATGATCACCAGCACCTGCATCACGCTGCCCAGGCCGAGGCCGAGGACCAGCATGTAGACCGCATCCAGGAAGGTGGACGTGTGCACGCCCATCAGGTGCAGCAGGAACAGGCCCAGAGTCATCAGGGCTGTCCCGATGATCGGGAAGAAACGGTACTTCCCGGTCCTGGAGATGACCTGGCCGGAGCCGATCGACGTCAGCAGCAGCCCGGCCATCAGCGGGAGCAGGTACACCCCGGAGATGGTGGGGGAGATGCCCCGGACGACCTGGAAGAACGCGGGCAGGTAAGTGATCGCGCCGAACATCGCGAAGCCGACGATGAAGCCGACGATGCTAGTCGTCGAGAAGGTGCGCAGCCGGAACAGGTGCAGCGGCAGGACTGGCTCCACTGCGCGCCGCTCGACCACGACGAACAGGCCGATCAGCACGACCCCCGCCACGCCCAGGATGTAGATGGGCGCGGACTTCCACGGATAGGTGGTGCCGCCCAGGCTGGTCAGCAGGATGAGCGAGGTCGCGGCGGCCGACAGCACCAGGGTGCCGAGGTAGTCGATGACGTGGTGCACCCGGCTGAGCGTGCCGGGAACCTGGCTGGCCACCACCACGAGAGCGATGATGCCGATGGGCACGTTGATGTAGAAGATCCAGCGCCAGGTCAGGTTGTCCACGAAGACCCCGCCGAGCAGCGGCCCGATCACGCTGGAGACGCCGAAGACCGCCCCGAACAGGCCCACGTACTTGCCCCGCTCGCGGGGCGAGACGATGTCGCCCACGATGGCCTGCGCGCCGACCATCAGCCCGCCACTGCCCAGGCCCTGGATCGCGCGGAACGCGATGAGCTCGAACATGGACTGGCTCAGGCCGGACAGGACGGAGCCGATCAGGAAGATCACGATGGCGGCCTGGAAGAAGATCTTCCGGCCGTACTGGTCGCCCAGCTTGCCCCACAACGGTGTGGACACCGTGGTGGCGAGCAGGTACGCGGTGATCACCCAGGCGATGTGTGATCCGCCCTGAAGGTCACCCACGATCGTCGGCAGCGCGGTCAACACGATGGTCTGGTCGAGTGCGGCCAGCAGCATGCCGAGCATCAGGGCGCCGATGATCAGGAAGATCCGGCGCTGGCTGAGCCCCGTCATCGCGCTCCCCGGCGCGGCGGCATTGGTGGTGGGGGAGGTCATTCCTCGTCCTTTCCGGGCGCCGGGGTCACGGTGACCTGGCGCGGTGAGCAGTTCTCGGGCAGTCCGGCGGCCAGCGCCTGAAATGCCTGGTCGGTAAGCTGGTCCAGCGGCACCGAGGCGCCGGAGCTGGCCCAGAAGACCGTGGTGGCGCGGATCACCGCACTGGCCACGCTGGCCAGCAAGCCTGGGTAAGGGTCGCCGGCGGGATCGGTGCCCAGCCGCTCCGCGAGCGCCTCGGCCAACGCGCATTCGATGTTCGCCATATGCGCGGACTGGGCGGCCCGCAGGTGCGGGTCAGCGCGGACCACCTTCATCCGGCGCAGTATGTCCAGCGGGTCGCCGCCCAGCTCGCTGAGCTCATTGGTGACCATCCGGGCCTCGGCCACCAGGACCTGGCGGAGTGCGCTCAGCGCCGGTTCTCCCGGTGCCTGGTACACGACCCGCTCCCGCATCCGCGCGATCCGCTCGGGGTCCGCCCCGAACAGGGCGGCTTCCTTGGATGGGAAGTAGTTGAAGAAGGTCCGCGGCGAGACGTCGGCCGCCTCGGCGATATCTTCCACCGTGACGTGCATGAAGCCACGCTGCGCGACGAGGTCCAGGGCATGCCGGCGGAGCGACCGGCGGGTGGCGAGCTTCTTGCGCTCGCGCAGTGAGGTGCGCGGTTCCGCCACCGGGGCGGTATCGGCCAGAGTCATGTTGCGCTCACTGAAAGCTGGTAACGAATTTAATCTTGCGGACGTGTCAACATTACAGTCTGCGCAAAAATTCCGGGAACCGGGGGAGTCTGCCGGGCCAGGTCAGGTGGGACGCAGGGCAGGTGGCGGAGGGGTGCAGGGCAGGTGGCGGCGAGGGGGGAAGCGGTGGTGGCGGGGCGCCGCCGAAGGTGTCGACGAGGGGCGGAAGCAGGTGCTGGCAGGGTGCCGCGACAGGTGACGGCGGGGGTGCGGCGGCGGGGCGCATGGGCCTGCGGGCCCCGGTCCGGGCCTCCCCGCCGGACCTCTTGACATGGCTCCCAGGCAGGTCTAGCGTCGGCGTCAACTAATAGTAAAGTTTCTTATTAGTTAAGCTCATCCGTTCTTCCTGTCCGGACCCCGCCTGCTGGAGGACGCATGAAGCGCACCCGCCCGCGCTCCCTGATCGCTGCTCTCACGGCCGCCTCGCTGGCCCTGCTGGGCCTCACGGCGGCGGTGGCCCCGGCCTCCGCGGCCACCAACCTGTTAACGAACCCCGGCTTCGAGACCGGCACCCTGTCCGGCTGGACCTGCTCGGCTACCGACCACGTGACCGGCAGCCCGGTGCATTCTGGCTCCGACGCGCTGGCCGGGGCGGCCAGCGCCAGCGACGACGCCCAGTGCACCCAGACCGTGAGCGTCCAGCCCAGCTCCAGCTACACGCTGACCGGGTGGGTCCAGGGCAGCTACGTGTTCCTCGGCGACACCGGCACCGGCAGCACGGACACCGACACCTGGACCGCCGCTGCCGCGGGCTGGCAGCAACTGTCCACCTCGTTCAGCACCGGTGCCTCGACCACCAGCGTCACCGTGTACGTGCACGGCTGGTATGGCGAGGGCACCTACGACGCCGACGACCTGTCGCTCACCGGCCCCGGCGGGAGCGGCGGGGGAGGCGGTGCCAGCGCCCCCGCCGCGCCGGCCGGGCTGGCCGTGACCGGCACCACGGCCTCATCCGTCTCGCTGTCCTGGACCGCCCCCTCCGGGACGGTCACCGGCTACCACGTGTACGAGAACGCCACGCTGGCCGCCTCGGTGACCGGTACCACAGCCACGGTCACCGGCCTGGCCGCCGCTACCACCTACAGCTTCACCGTCACCGCCTATAACAGCACCGGCGAGTCCGCCGCCTCGGGCGCGGTTCAGGCCACCACCGCGTCGTCCGGCGGGGGCGGGGGCGGAGGCAGCCCGGGCAGTTTCACGGTCGCGCCCTACGTGGACATGACCAACAACCAGGAGCCCATGCTGAACCAGGCCGCCACCCAGGCGGGCCTGAAGGCGTTCAGCGCCGCCTTCGTAATCGGGAGCGGTTGTACCCCCATCTGGGGTGACACACTGCCGGTTACCAGCGATCCGACGGTGACGGGTGAGATCACCACCGCGGAGGCGGACGGGGCCCAGCCCATCGTGTCCTTCGGCGGCGAGGCCGGCAGCGAACTGGCCGCCTCCTGCACGAACCTCAGCCAGCTCACCGCGGCCTACCAGTCGGTCATCAACACCTTGCACGTCACGCGCATCGACTTCGACATCGAGGGGGCCGAGATCGCCTACACCGCGGACAACGCGACGCGGTTCCAGGCCATCAACGCCCTGGAGGCGGCCAACCCCGGCCTGGTCGTGTCGGTCACCATCCCGGTCCTGCCCAGCGGGCCGGACGCCAACGGCCAGGCCTTCCTGGCCGCGGCCAAGTCGGCCGGAACCCGGATCGACGTGATCAACGCGATGGCCATGGACTATTACGGCAGTTACGACACCGGGGGCGCGGCCATGGGCACCGACGCGGTGGACGCGGCCCAGGCCACGCTGGCTTACGCCAAGACGCTCTGGCCCAGCATGACCTACGCGAACATCGGCGTGACCCCGATGATCGGCCAGAACGACGACCCGGCCGAGGTGTTCACCGAGGCGGATGCGCAGACCCTGGTCAGTTTCGCCACCCAGAACCACCTGGGACGGCTGGCGTTCTGGTCGGTGGACCGGGACCAGCCGTGCGGCGGCTCGGTCAGCGGCCTGCCCGCCTGCTCCGAGATCAGCCAGCAACCGCTGGACTTCACGAAGATCTTCCTCAAGTACGCGGGCTGAGCAGCAGGGGGAGACAACCGCCAGGTCACTGCCCGCCGAATACCAGGCAGCATCCCCCATGCGAGACTCGAGGACATGTCCACTTCGCTGCGCTGCCTGGTCACCGGCTCATCCGGGTATATCGGTGGACGGCTGGTGCCCGAGCTTCTCGCCGCGGGCTACCGGGTCCGGTGCATGGCCCGGGACCCGGGGAAGCTGAGTGACCGGCCGTGGACAGACGACGTGGAGATCGCGGCCGCCGACGTCATGGACGCGGCCGCGGTCCGGCGGGCGCTGCGGGACGTGGACGTGGCCTACTACCTGATCCACTCCCTGGGCACCGGGGCCTCCTTCGAGGAGCGGGACCGCAAGGCGGCGGGGCTGTTCGCCGAGGCGGCCGCGGCCGCGGGCGTGCGCCGGATCGTCTACCTGGGCGGGATCGTGTCCGGCCCGGCCGCCGACCTGTCCCCGCACTTGCGCTCCCGGGGAGAGGTAGGTGACATCCTGCTGCACAGCGGGGTGCCGACCGCCGCACTGCAGGCCGCCGTGATCATCGGCAGCGGGTCCGCGTCGTTCGAGATGCTCCGGTACCTCACTGAGCGGCTGCCGGTCATGGTCACTCCCAAGTGGGTAAAGACGCGGATCCAGCCGATCGCCGTCAGCGACGTGCTCCGCTACCTGGTGGGCTGCGCGGCGCTGCCGGACGGGGTGAGCCGGCGGTTCGACATCGGCGGCCCGGACATCCTGACCTATGCGGAGATGATGCGGCGCTACACCGAGGCGGCCGGGCTGCCGCCCCGGGTGCTGGTCCCGGTGCCGCTGCTCACCCCGCGGCTGTCGTCGCTGTGGGTCGGCCTGGTCACCCCGGTACCGGCCGGGCTGGCCATGCCCCTGGTCGAATCGCTGCGCAACGAGGTGGTCTGCGCCGAGCACGACATCGCGCAGTACGTCCCGGACCCGCCGGAGGGCCTGCTGCCCATCGGCCAGGCCATCGCCCTGGCGCTGCGGCACACCGCCGAGGGAGACGTGTCCACCCGGTGGTCCTCCGCGGGCACCCCCGGCGCGCCGAGCGATCCGCTGCCCAGCGACCCGGCCTGGGCGGGCGGTTCCCTGTTCGTGGACGACCGGAGCGCCGTGGTCCAGGCCACGCCGGAGGCGCTGTGGCGGGTCATCGAGGGCATCGGCGGGGAGACCGGCTGGTACTCCTTCCCGCTCGCCTGGGCGGTGCGCGGGCTGATGGACCGGCTGGCCGGCGGGGTCGGGCTGCGCCGTGGCCGCCGCGACCCGAAGCACCTGCTGGTCGGCGACGCGCTGGACTTCTGGCGCGTGGAGGCCATCACGCCCGGGGCCCTGCTCCGGCTGCGCGCCGAGATGAAACTCCCCGGTCTCGCCTGGCTCGAACTCTCGGTCGGCCGGGACGACCAGGACCGGACCGTCTACCACCAGCGGGCCATCTTCCAGCCCCGTGGCGCCGCAGGCATCGCGTACTGGCGGTCTATCTCGCCGTTCCACGGCGTTGTCTTCGGCGGCATGGTGAAGAACATCGCCGAGGCCGCCGAGCGCGGCGGTACCTGGGGGGCCGCCACCGCTGAGACCGCTGGGCACCGGTAAGGCGATCCGGTCCGGGGCGCGGCTGGCTGGCCTCCCGGATGTGCCAAGCGGCCACGTGCTGGGTGTTCCGCGCGTTATGGCTGCGGAACACCCAGTCGTGGCCGCTGGGCACCGGCTGGTCAGGCCGGCTAGGTCAGGCCAGCCGGTTAGACCGGCTCGTTAGACGGTGCCTCGTCCGCGGCGGGCCAGTGCGTCCACGGTGATCGCGGCGAGAAGCACGAGCGCCGTGAACATCAACTGCGCCGCCGCGCCGAGGCCCAGCAGTTGCAGCCCGTTGGCGATGACGCCGACGACGAGACCGCCCAGCAGCGCGTCCATCATCTTGCCCCGCCCGCCGAACAGGCTGGTGCCGCCGATGACCGCCGCCGCCACGGCGTTCAGCACGTTGGCTCCGCCGTTGACGCCACTGGAGATCGACCCCAGATAGGAGGAGTAGATGATGCCGGTAATGCCGGCGGTCAGCCCGCACAGCGCGAACGCCAGCACCCGGATCCGGTTGGTGTTGACACCCGCCCGCCGGGCCGCCTCGGTATTGCCGCCGATCGCGTAGATATAACGGCCGAACCGGGTCCGCCCGAGCAGGGTCGTGTAGATGACCAGGATGGCCAGCACGACCAGCACCACCCAGGGCAGCCCGCGCACGGCCAGGAACAGCGTGCCGCGGTTGGTGTTACCCACCAGCACCACCACGAGGCCCGCCACCGCGATCACGCCGATCTTCAGCAGCGTGATGGACACGGGCGGGGCGACCAGCCCGTTAGCGCGCCGGCGGTGGTCCCGCAGGTACAAGATCACCCCGGCCAGCACGACCAGCACGATCGTGACGATCCAGCTGCCGGCCGCGCTGAGCGCGCCGCCCTCGATGTCGTTGATGACGTTGCTGTTCAGCCGGATGACGCCGCCGTTGCCGATGTCCCCGGTCGCCTGAATCAGGTAGATGAGCAGACCAGACAGGCCCAGGTAGCCGGCCAGCGTGACCACGAACGAGGGCAATCGGAGCGCGGTGATGATGAAGCCCTGGAGCGCCCCGTAAGCCGCGGTGGCGACCAGCGTGACCAGGACCGCGACCCACCAGGGCCAGCCGGTGGCCAGCATCCACAGGGCGACGACCGCCCCGCACGCCGCGGTGAAGCCGGCCGCCAGGTCGATCTCGCCGAGCAGCAGCACGAACACCTCGGCCATGCCGAGCGTGATGATGAACGCCGCCTGGGTCATCAGGTTGACCAGGTTGCCCGCGGACAGGAAGGCCGAGGTCTTGATCTGGAAGAAGATCACGATCACGACCAGGCCGATAATGACCGGGAGCGCGCCGCTCTCCCCGCTGCGGATCTGCTTGCCCCAGATCCGCACGTACTCACCGACCGATTTGGCCACCAGCTCAGCTGGGACCCCGGTCCGGACCGCTACGTCTTCCGGGCTGTCCGCGGTGGTCTTGCCCTGCTCTGGTGCAGGATTCGTGGATGTCAAGGGTCAGCCCTCCCGGCCGCTGTCGGGGGTGGGGGCACCGTTGCCTGCGCGGCCGTTCCGCTCCAGGCCGCCGGTGGTCATCAGCTCGACCACGGACGACGTGTCGTACTCGGACGCCGGGCCGACCGAGACCAGCCGTCCCAGGTAGAGGACGGCGACCCGGTCGGCGACCTGGAACACGTCGGTCAGGTTGTGCGAGACCACGAGCACGGCGATCCCGCGGTCAGCCAGCCGCCGGATGAGGTCGAGCACCAGTGCGGTCTGGGTTACCCCCAGGGCGGCGGTCGGCTCGTCCATGATCACGAGCTTCGCTTCCTGCATCACGGCCTTGGCCACCGCCACCGACTGGCGCTGCCCGCCGGACAGCGACCCGACCGGCTGGCGGATGTTGCGTACCGTGACCACCCGCAGGTCGCTGAGGGTCTTCTTGGCCATCTGCTCCATGGTCACCTCGTCCAGCAGCAGATGCCGCCGGAGCTCGTGACCGAGGAGCATGTTCGCCACGATGTCCAGATTGTCGCAGAGGGCCAGGTCCTGGTAGACGGTGGCGATCCCGGCGTCGGTGGCGTCCCTCGGGGAGCGGAAGTTCACCTGCTGGCCCTGCCAGATGATCTGGCCGTGCGAGGGCTCCCAGATCCCGGAGATGGTCTTGATCAGAGTTGACTTCCCGGCCCCGTTGTCCCCGACGAGGGCAGTGACCTGCCCGGCCGGGATCTCGAGGTCGATCCCGCTGAGCGCCTGCACCGGGCCGAAGTTCTTCCCGATGCCGCGTAGCTGCAGTAGCGGCCCGTCCATGTAAGTTCCTTCGCTGATACCGGACGGAGCCCGGCCCGCGGTGGCGGGCCGGGCTCCGTGTGCCGAGCTACCTGTCACTGCTGGTGTCCCGGTCGGCTATCCGACCACAGAATCAACCCGAGATGCCAGCGGCGGCGCAAGGTTTGGCGTATTTGCCCGCGCACAGCTGGGAGGCCGGGACGAACTTGTCCGCGATCACGGTCGAGTTCATGTTGGCCGTGGTCACCCATTTCGGGGCCAGCAGGACGGACTTGACGGCCACCTTGGACTGCGTGTCCATGGTGCTGCCGTTGACCAGGGTCGTCGGCGGCACCACCCCGGCCCGGATGTACATGGCCAGCGCGGCGGTCGCCTGGGCCTCCAGGTAGATGGGCTTGTACACGGTGCCGCACTGGTAGTTGGCCAGGATGTTCTGCAGGCCGGTCAGGGTGGCGTCCTGGCCCGTGGTCGGGAAGGTCTTGGGCTTGATGCCCTTGTTGGTCAGGTAGTGGATGATCGGCGCGCCGTTCTCGTCGTTCGGGATCAGCGCGGCGTTGATGTTCGGGTGGGCGGTGTACTGCTGCTGGAACTCACTCAGCGCGGTCGGCGGGTCCCAGGTGCCGGCCGGGTTGCTGACGTCCTTCCAGCCCGAGCTGAAGTGCGGCGCGAGGACCGCGTCGTAGCCCTGGGCGAACAGCGTCGCGTTGTTGTCGGTCGGCGCGCCCTTCATGACGATGAGCTGGGGCTTCTTCACGCCCCAGGCGGCGACGCAGCTGACCATGCCCTGGCCGATCAGCTTGCCGACCTGGACGTTGTTGAAGCTGACGTAGTACTTGCGCTGGCCACCGAGGACCAGCCGGTCGTAGTCGATGACCGGGACGCCGTGAGCCTTGGCGTACGACTCGATGTGCGCGCCGACCCCAGAGTCCAGCGCGTCCACGACCAGCACCGTGGCGCCCTTGGTGATGGCCGTCTGGGCGTCGCTGAACTGGGTCGCGTCGCTGCCGAGCGCGTTCTCCACGGTGTACTGCGACGACGTGAGCCCGGCCTTCTGGAAGGACTCCTTCAGGTACGGGGCGTCGAACTCGACGTACCGGGTGGACGACACGGTGTCCGGCAGGATGACCGTGACGTTGCCCTTGCCCTTGGCGGCCAGGGGCTTGAGCGTGGCCATGGCCGAGAACGTGTTGTCGATCTGGCTGAGCGACAGCTTCGGCGTGGACGAACTGGTGCTGCCGCCGGAGGAGCCACCCGATGAGCTGCTGCCGCAGGCGGCGATGACGAGAGCCGCGCTGCCGGCGACGGCCGTCAGTGCGACTTTCTTGGTCATTGAATGCAAAGGAACCACCTCGCTGTGGGCGGGGACATGTCAGGGGTGCGCGGCCCAGTGCCGCAGCCTGATCGCCGCACACCCCGATCTATCTGGGAAAACAGTAAGACCGCGAGGATGAACAGGGGCGTAAACATTTCTGCAACATCGTGAAAAAAGCATAAACAATGTTCGGGTATGCGTTAATGTTCGCGCTCACAGTCGAACTTGTGGTCGTCCTGAGACTGGGCTGAGACCGCCCTGAGACCGGGAGGGGTGGCCACGGCGGAGTCGCCCGGCGGAATGGCCATCCGGGATCACCCGGCGGAATGGCCCGATTTGGTCACTCGGCGGCGATGCGGTAGCCAGCCCGCGGCTGGGTGAGGATCAGCGGCTCACTGCCGTCCGTTTCGAGCTTGGCGCGGAGCCGGCGGACATAGACCCGCACGTACTCGGTCTCGGTCTCGTAGCCGCGGCCCCAGACCCGCCGCAGCAGGTGCGCGTGGGTCAGCAGCTTGCCCCGGTTGATGGCCAGCTCGCGCAGCAGTGCGAACTCGGTCGGGGTGAGATGCACCGCCGCACCCTCCCGGCGGACCTGCTGATTGGCCAGGTCGATCTCCAGCTGGCCGATGCTGATCACCGGCGGGGCGCTCTGCGGCGCGGTCTCCGCCGGGCGGGTGCGGCGCAGCGTCGCCGTGATCCGGGCCAGCAGTTCCTCGATGCTGAACGGCTTGGTCAGGTAGTCGTCCGCCCCCATGTTGAGCGCGGTCACCTTGTCCCGCTCGCCGCCGCGCGCGGACACCACGATGATGGCGACTGACGATCGCTCCCGGATCAGCTGGCACAGCTCGAATCCGTCGACTTCGGGAAGCATGAGGTCGAGCAGGACGATATCGGGTTCCTCGGTTTCCAGCAGGTTGAGCGCGCGCAGCCCGTCCACCGAGACCACGGTGTCGAAACCGCGCACCGCGAGGTTGGACCGGATCAGGTCGACGATGTTCGGGTCGTCCTCGACCACCAGGGCGCGGGTGTTCCCGGCCTGTGTGAGCATGTCAGCTGGCTCCCCTCGCCGGCGCCGCCACAGTTTCGGCGGTCATCCCCGGCTCCCTGGCCATCTCCGGCTCCCCGGGCGTCCCCGGCTCACCGGCTATCCCCGGCTCACCGGCCATCCCCGGCTCCCCGGTGTCATCGGTGGCGGCTGTGCCGATCGCGCCCGGCATCTCGGGGTTCTCCACGGGCAGCAGGATCCGGAAGCAGGTGCCCTGGACCGGCTGGACCAGTTCCATCCGGCCGCCGTGCGCCTCGACGATGCCCCGGGCGATGGACAGCCCCAGGCCCGAGCCGGAACTGGGGGAGCGACGGCGGCGCATCGGCTCGAACAGCGCCTGGGCGACGTCGGGCTGCATCCCTGGCCCGTTGTCGGCCACGCTGATCACCACCGTATCCGGGCCGTCCGCGGTCGCGGTGACCATCACCCGGGTGCCGGGCGGGTTGTGGCCGACCGCGTTAGTCAGCAGGTTCACGAAGACCTGCTCCAGACGGTCGTGGTCGGCCCAGATGGGCGGCAGGTCGGCCGCGCACCGCACGCCCACCAGCAGCGCCCCCGACGGAGGCAGGCAGGCGATCGCGGCGTCGAGGACGAGCGGGATGTCGCACCAATCCCGCTGCAGCTGCAGGACGCCGGACTCGATCGCGGAAAAGCGCAGCAGGTCATCCACCAGCCGGCCAAGCCGGGACGACTCCGCCGCGATCCGGGTCAGGAACCGCTGCTCGGATTCGTCGTCCCAGGTCACATCGGTCTGCAACAGGCTGGAGGCGTATCCCTTAATCGCGGTGAGCGGGGTGCGCAGCTCGTGGCTCAGCCGGGACAGGAAGCCGCGCTGCAGTTCGCGGGACCGGCGCAGCGCGGCGGTCTCCTGGTTGGCGAACCAGGCCTCCTCCCGCTCCAGGGCCAGCCGCAGCGAGTGCGCCGCGTCTTCCAGCAGGGCCGCGGATTCCGCCGGCGGAGGGCCGGCCTGCCACCGGGCGACCAGCGCGGCCCGCCCACCGGGAGCGGGAAAGGCCACCGAGAGCAGCCAGTCGCGGTCAGTGCAGCTGCGCTGGACGGTCACGTCCTCCTGGTCTGCCTGGGTGAGGGCCGCCGTCGCGGCGTCCCGGGCGGCCGGGGACGCCGCCGCGTGGTCATCCTGCGCCTCCGGGTCGGCCAGACCAGTCACGCCGTCTGAGGCCCGGCAGGCAGGCGGGCCGTCCGGCGGCCGGACGATGAGCGCCACCTCGTCGGCTTCCAGGCCCCGGCGGAGCAGTTGCAGGGCGATGCCCAGTCCGTCGGCCACCGGGATCGGCCCGGCCAGGGTCTCCAGCATCTCCCGGATCGTCTCCAGCACCCGGTTACGGGAGGTGACCTCATCGAGTAGCTGGTCCCGCTCGATAGCGCTGGCCGCGTAGCCGGCGTACAGGGTGGCCAGGTCGAGGTCGTCACGCTGCGGCTTGCCGGCGGTGGCGCGGAAAACGGTGATGACGCCGAGGAGCCCGCCCGGGCCCAGCACCGGGACCGACCAGGAGCTGGCGACCTTCGCTGACTTGGCCAGCTCGGCGAAGGGCGCCCAGGCCGCCCCGACCTGCACGTCCTCTTCGATGATCGGGCACTGGGCGGCCGCGGCCAGCCCGGCCGGGCCGCCCGCCGGGCCCAGCGGCAGGTCGGACCACGGGGACAGCAGCGGGGGCGCGAGTCCCAGCGACGCCGCGCAGACCAGCCTGGAGTCGGCCAGCAAGTGGATGCACAGCCGCTCACTGCCCAGCGCGGCGCCCAGGGCGGACAAGATCAGCGACAGGCTGGACGATGGGTCCGCCGACACCAGCCGATCGGTCAGGCCGTGCAGCCGGGTCAGCTGGCGCCGGGCCGAGGCATCCACCTCCTGGCCGGACACCAGGGCCACGACGTCACCGGGATGCACCTCACTGGGCTCCACCTCGGCGACGAGCTGCCCGTGCCGCAGCACCGCGATCCGGTCGGCCAGCCGGAACATCTGGCTGATGTCGTGGCATGCGAGCACGATCGTGGTGCCCTGCGCCCGGACCCGCGCGATCAGCTCTTCCACCAGCGCCGATTCCTGCACGCCTAGCGACGCGGTGGGCTCGTCGAGCAGGAGCAGCCGGGGCTGGTGAACCACGGCCCGGGCCACGGCGACCAGCTGGCGCTGCCCGCCGGATAGCGACCGGACCGAGCGCTCCGGGTCTGGGAACGGCACACCCAGCCGCTCGAAGATGGCGGCGGCATCGGTACGCATCCGGATGCTGGAGAACAGCTGGCGGCGGTGCTCCCGGCCGAGCATCACGTTGGAGGCGATGTCCAGGTTGTCGCACAGGGCCAGGTCCTGCCAGACCACCGAGATGCCCTGGCGCTTGGCACCCAGTGTGTCCGGCGGCACCGGCCGCCCGTCCAGCGCGATCACGCCCGAGGTGGGGGTGATGTCCCCGGCGATGCACCGGATCAGCGTGCTCTTACCCGCACCGTTCTCTCCGGCCAGGGCGACCACCTCGCCCGCCCGCACGGTGAGATCGACTCCGTCCAGGGCCGTCAGCCGGCCAAAACGGACCCGGAGCCCCGACACCGCGAGCTGGACGGGAGCTCGGGCCGCCGGGGGCGGCCCCGTCGCTAGCGATGCCGGAGCTGGCTGCACGGGCTTACCAGAGGCCGGCTAAGGACGGTCATAGAGACATTCTCGCCGACATCGTGGCTGCTCACTACCGACCGGGTCAGGCGGGGGCGGCGCAGCGCTTGACTCCGTACCGGAGTACGGCTGCTAGCTTGCCGACTATGGCTGGGTTGACGATCGGGAAATTCGCTGACGCCGAAGGGGTCGGGGTCGAGACGGTCCGGTTCTATCAGCGGCGCGGATTGCTGGCGCAGCCTGCCCGGGGCAGGTCCGGATTCCGTGAGTACACCGACGATGACCGGTGGCGGCTGGCCTTCATCCGCCGGGCCCGGGGCCTCGGCTTCACGCTGGCCGAGATCAGCGACCTGCTCGGCCCCGCTGAGGCCCGGTCCACCGACGAGATTGTCCGGGCGGCCGAGGCCAAGCTGGCCGCGGTCGCCGACCAGCTCGGCGAGCTGGCCCGGTTGCAGTGCCGGCTGCGCCGCCTGGTCCAGGTATGCGCGCACGGCAGCAGCGACGACTGCCTGGCCCTGCACCTCGACGATGGGCACCTCGGCGATGGGCACCCCGGTGACGCGCACCTTGTCGAAGGGCATCTCGGCGACGGGCCCGACCAACTCTCCAGCAGCGCTCTCTCCAGCCCACGCTGAGCGGCGCGTCTCACCGAAAGGAGCACCGTCATGGGTGCGGTCAAGACGGTAACCGACGACAACTTCGAGGCCTCGGTGGTGCGCAGCACCAAGCCGGTGATCGTGGAGTACTGGGCCGAGTGGTGTGGCCCGTGCCGCCAGCTTGGGCCGGTCCTCGAGGCGATCGCCGCGGAACACGCGGACGCGATCGAGGTGGTCAAGGTGAACGCGGATGAGAATCCGCAGACCACGGTGAAATACGGCATCATGCTCGTCCCCACGGTGAGCGTGTTCGACCGCGGGCAGGTGGTTAAGGAGCTGGTCGGGGCCCGGTCCAAGTCCGCGCTGCTGCGTGAGGTCGCCGACTTCCTGTAGCGGTGAGAACACCGGGCGGCTGGGCATGAACACCGTCATGCCTTATTCAGCCCTCAGCCACCTCGAATGCTCCCGGTGCGGCACCGGCTACGACGCGCACCAGGTGCAGGGCACTTGCACCTGCGGCGCGCCGCTGCTGGCGCGCTACGACATCGAGCGGGTCAGTGCCCAGGTCAGCCGCGAGGAGATCGCCGGCCGGCCACCTGACTTGTGGCGCTATCACGAACTGCTCCCGGTCACCGACGCCCGGCGGGTGATCAGCCTGGGGGAGGGCATGACCCCGCTCTTGCCGCTGCCCCGGCTGGGCCAGTCGATCGGGGTGCCCGGGCTCTGGATGAAGGATGAAGGGCTCACCCCGACCGGCACCTTCAAGGCCCGCGGGGCCGCCGTTGGGGTCTCCAGGGCGGCCGAGCTGGGCGTCTCGGGGGTGGCCATGCCCACCAACGGCAACGCGGGCGCGGCCTGGGCCGTCTACGCCGCCCGGGCCGGGCTGCGCAGCCTCATCGTGATGCCCGCCGCCGCGCCGTCCATCACCCGCGCCGAGTGCGCCGCGGCCGGCGCGGAGCTCTACCTGGTCAACGGGCACATCGGGGATGCGGGAGCGATGATCGCCACGGCACTTCCCGGGCGCCCGGGCTACCAGAACGTCTCCACCCTGAAGGAGCCGTACCGGCTCGAGGGCAAGAAGACCATGGGCTACGAGATCGCCGAGCAGCTCGGCTGGCGGCTGCCTGACGTGATCGTCTATCCGGCCGGCGGCGGGGTGGGCATCATCGGCATCTACAAGGCGCTACGGGGAACTGCGCGACCTGGGCTGGGTCAACGGCAAGCTGCCCCGGCTGGTCGCGGTGCAGGCCAGCGGGTGCGCGCCGATCGTGGCCGCGTTCGCCGCCGGGGCCGCGGAGAGCCAGCCCTGGCCGAACCCCCGCACGGTCGCCTTCGGCATCACCGTTCCCAAGGCCCTCGGCGATTTCCTGGTGCTCGACGCGGTGCGGGGCACCGGGGGGACCGCCGTCGCCGTGGACGACGAGGACCTGCTCGCGGACCAGCGCGAGATAGCGCGGCTGGAAGGCAGCCTGATCTGCCCCGAGGGAGCGGCCTGCGTCACGGCGGTCAGGCAGCTGCGCGAGTCCGGCTGGCTGGCCGCCAGCGACGAGGTGGTCGTGCTGAACACGGGGACCGGGCTGAAGTACCCAGACCTGATAGCCGTGGACGTGCCGGTGCTCGCGCCCGGCGATCCGATCCCGGCGGCGGATCCTGCGGCGGCAAAGCGTAGGGCGGCGGAGCGCGGGACGGCGGAGCGTGGGACGGCGGATCCGGCGGCGGGGGAGTCTGGGCGGCGGGGGAGCCTGGGGCGGCGGATCCGCGGCGGGGGAGCCTGCGGCGGCCGGTGCCGATCCGGTGCCCAGTGCTCGCTAGCCAGGCCAGCTGACCGGGCCAGCCAGCCAACCGAGCCACCAAGAATCAGCTGGCGGCACGTGTGTCCCGGCCGTTACGGGGAAGCTGGGCGCCACGGGCCCTGCGGACTGATCGGCCGGGGGCGAATACGCCTTGTCCCGGGCGTGGTGGCGGTAGCTGCCCCGCCCGAGGCGACAGGAGGTAATTGTCCATGACCTACGGCGGCAGCATCGCGCTCATCGTGATCGGTGCGATTTTAAGGTTTGCCATCAGCTATTCGCCCTCGGGCATAGACCTGCAGCTCGTCGGGGTGATCCTGATGATCGCGGGCGTCCTGGGCCTGATCATCTCCCTGGTGTGGATGTTCGGGCGCCGGCGCCGGACCGTCACCACCACCTCCGCGGCCGCTCCGCAGACGGAGGTGTACGAGGAGCGTCGCTACACCGAGCCCCCGCTCTAAACCAGGCCCACCACGCTGAACCGAGCTACCGGTCTGACCTGGCCAGTGCGCGAGGCAGGCCGAGCCCCCGGGGCGGACCACCGCCCCGGGGGCGCCTAACGCCAGCTCCTGCTCCCCCTCCGGTCAGCTTCTCTTCTCTCTCCCCGGGGTAGGTAGTCCCTGGTCACCGCAGGGTCGCAGCATAGAATCAAGATCCACGACGCGGCTCAGCAGCCACGTCCGGCCCGGGATGCCGCCTTGACGGCGGTGGCCCGCTAGGGCCCAGCCGTAGCCGGCCGCCAGGGAAACCCGGGCCCGGCCGTAGCCGGGTCCGCCACGAAGGATCGCTGGGAACGCCGGCCGTGACGTCTGGACCTTGGGAGAGAGCATGGCGCGTTCCATCTGGTCGGGGTTCCTCAGCTTCGGGCTGGTGAACGTCCCGGTGGGGTTGTACACGGCCACTGCGGACCAGACCATCCACTTCAACCAGCTGCACAAGGGCACCTCCCACCGGATCCGGTACAAGAAGGTCGACGAGGTCACCGGGGAGGAGGTCGCGACCCAGGACATCGTGAACGGGTTCCCCCTCGGCGGCGGCGAGTACGTCGTGGTCGACCGCGAGGAACTGAAGGACATCTCGCCGGGCAAGTCGGAAACCATCGAGATCAGCGACTTCGTGGACCTGGGCGAGATCGACCCCGTGCATTTCCGGCAGACCTACTACCTCGCCCCCCGCGGCAAGGGCGCGGACCGCGCCTACGCGCTGCTCCGGCAGGCCATGCACGAGACGGGCAAGGTGGGCATCGCGACCATGATCCTGCGGGACAAGGAACACCTGGTCGCGGTCCGTCCCGGGGACGACGTGCTGATCCTGGAGACCATGTACTTCGGGGATGAGATCCGCTCGCCCAGCGAGGAACTCGAGACCCTGCCCCAGGACGCCAGCTTCCAGGGCCGTGAGCTGGAGGTGGCCAAGAGGCTGGTCGAGTCGCTCACGGTCCCGTGGGCACCAGAGGACTACCACAACACCTACCGGGCCCGGGTCGAGGAGCTGATCGAGCGCAAGCGGGAGGGCCAGGCCGTGGTGTTCGAGGCGGAACGGCCCAAGTCGAACGTGATCGACCTGATGGCGGCCCTGGAGGCGTCGGTCGAGAAGATGGGCCCAGCGGCGGCGGGCGGCGCCGGTGAGACCGGGGCGGGCCAGGCCCGGAAGGGCGGCCGGCCGGCGGGCAGGCGGCCGGCCGGCGGCGGGAGGCGGCCGACGGCGTCCAGGTCCGGCGGCCCGGCCGCGGAGTCCGGGCCGCCGGACCTGGACGCGCTGTCCAAGGCGGACCTGCTGGCCCGGGCCGCGGAGCTGGACATCCCCGGCCGGTCGAAGATGTCCAAGCCGGAGCTCATCAAGGCGATCCAGGCGGCTGGCCGGCCGAAACGGCGGGCCCGGAAGATTTCCTAGGGACCGGAGACTCCCGGGACCGGAGACTTCCTGGGAAGCGGAGACTCCTGGGGACCGGAGACTTCCTGGGAAGCGGAAGATTTCCGGGTAATCCGCGCGGCGCCGGCCCGGCGGGCTGCGACTGTCGGCCGGCGGTGATAGAGCAGACTCGGAAGGAGCCGTGATGCCCGAGTCAGCTGTGATCATCAAAGCGTGCGCCGGATGTGAGCAGGATCTGGAGCACTGCCACGGGACCGCGATCCTGCACCCGGACGGCATCGCCGACTGCTCGGACGACCCGGACTGCCGGCTGACCGCCGAACTGCACCTGTTCGTGGTGGCCTGCCATGAGACCGATTGCGGCTGCTACAGCGCCGATGACGGCCCGGACCTGGACGCGGAGCACGCCGCCGCGTCCTGAGCGGCTCTTCCTGGTCCGCGGTAACCGCGCTCCTGGTGGGCCGCAAGCCCTGATCCCGGCCCGAGCCCGGTTACGGCACTGCGGAGGCCTGGGGGGTGGGGGCCGCGGTGCGGTGGCCCTGGAACAGGATCGACGCGATCTGGGTCAGCTTGTTGGAGCCGTACTTGAACCCGGCGTCCCCGACGCCGCGGAAGCCCTCCAGGTTGTACATGATCGCCATCGTGTACTGCTGGTCCGGGCCCGCGAAGCCGACGGTGTTGGTGATCCAGATATTGCCGTCCTGCTCCCACCCGTCCTTGTTGCCCGGGTGGTTCTCCGGGCCCGCGCCCCAGACCCCCCACTGCTGGTCGAGCGCGGCGACGTGCTGGAGCCGGAAGACCAGGTAGTTCCGGACGTTGGCCGGGGCGTCCTTGAGCACGTAATTGATCAGGTTGTCCAGGTCCCGGGCCGTGCAGTCCATGAAGCCCCAGTTGATATACGACGAGGTGAACCTGGCGTCGTTCATCCCGAACGCCCGGATCCGGTTCAGGAAGCTGCTGTCCTCGTACTTGTCCCACAGGTAGTTGGCGTCGTCGTCGTTGCTGGTGTACAGCGCCTGGAACATCGCCTGCCGGTCGGCGCTGGTCAGGTCGATGCTGCCCGCGTCGCTGCGCTGCAGGATGTCCGTCATCATGGCCAGCTTCATCGTGGACGCGGCCGGGTAGGCGGCATCGGCGTTGGCGTTGTGCCAGATCGCCCCGTTCTTCCGGTCGTAGATCACGATGCCGATGGAGCCGGGCAGGTGCCGCATGTAGCCGCGGATGTCCTTGATCCGGTTGCGCATCGTGCAGGGGAAGCCAGGCGCGTTCCTGGCGCACACCTTGGGCGTGGGCGTCACCTCGGGCTGGGTGTCGGTGACCCCGACGACGACCCCGACCCCGACGAGCCGCCCGAGGGCAGGCGTCGAATGCTGGCTGGCGGGCGTGAACATGCTGCAGCCCGATACGCCCAGAATGACGAAAAGTGAGCCTGAGATCACAGGGAGCCACGCGCGGTGACGCGCCCGGGCAGCCGACGAATGCATGCCCGCCAGGATACGAGCGCCAGGGCGATGCGGTGCGAATCGGCGCCCCATCCGGCGCGCCTGTTGTGAATTCTTGACGCGAAGCCCTCCTGGCCCGGTCACCGGCTCAGGCCGGGTGCTCCTGCCCGTCGCCGGCCCACTCGGTGTGGAAGGTGCCCGGCTTGTCCACCCGGTGGTAGGTATGGGCGCCGAAGTTGTCCCGCAGGGCCTGGATGAGCGCGGCGGGCAGCCGTTCCCGGCGCAGGCCGTCGTAGTAGGCCAGCGAGGAGGAGAACGCCGGGGTCGGGATGCCGGCCGTCGCGGCCTGGGCCACCACCCGGCGCCAGCTGTCCACGCCGTTCTGCACGGCCGCGACGAAGTACGGCGCAACCAGCAGGCTGGGCAGTTCCGCGTTCTCGTCGTAGGCCTCCCGGATCCGGTTGAGGAACCGGGCCCGGATGATGCAGCCGCCGCGCCAGATCGTCGCCATCATGCCCCGGTCGATGCCCCAGCCGTACTCCTCGCTGCCCGCGCCGATGTGGTCGAAGCCCTGCGCGTAGGCGACCACCTTAGAGGCGTACAGCGCGCGGCGGACGTCCTCCACGAACGCGTCGCGGTCGCTGACCTGGGGCGACACTGAGGAGCCGAACGCTTCCCGGGCTGCCTCGCGCTGGTCCGCGTGGCCGGACAGGGCCCGGGCGAACGTGGCCTCGGCGATGCCGGTGATCGGGATGCCCAGATCGAGCGCGTTCTGCACCGTCCACCGGCCGGTGCCCTTCTGCTCGGCCTGGTCGAGCACGATGTCCACGAACGGCTTCCCGGTCTCCGGGTCCGTGTGCGCCAGCACCTGCGCGGTGATCTGGATGAGGAACGAGTCCAGGTCTCCCTCGTTCCAGGTGCGGAAGATGTCCGCGATCTCGGCCGGCGTGGCCCCCAGCCCCGCCCGGAGCAGGTCGTAGGCCTCGGCGATGAGCTGCATGTCCGCGTACTCGATGCCGTTGTGCACCATCTTGACGAAGTGGCCGGCGCCGTCCGGGCCCACGTGCGTGCAGCACGGCGTGCCGTCCACCTGGGCGGCGATCGACTCGAACATCGGGCCGAGCTTCTGGCGTAGGACTCCGGCGGACCCGCCGGGCATGATGCTCGGGCCGAGCAGCGCGCCCTCCTCGCCGCCCGACACGCCGCACCCGACGAAGTGCAGGCCGTGCTCGCGCAGCGCGGCCTCGCGCCGCCGGGTGTCCATGAAGTGCGCGTTGCCGCAGTCGATGACGATGTCGCCCTCGTCCAGCAGCGGCACCAGCTCGTCGATCACCGCGTCGGTGGCCTCGCCCGCCTTGACCATGATGATGATGGCCCGCGGCCGGCCGAGGCTGGCCACGAACTCCTCCATCGCCTCGGTCGGCACGAACGTGCCCTCGTCGCCGTGCTCCTTGACCAGGCTGTGGGTCCGCTCCGGCGAGCGGTTGTGCAACGCGACCACGTACCCGTGCCGGGCGAGATTGCGGGCCAGGTTACGTCCCATCACGGCCAGGCCGGTCACGCCGATGTCTGCGCTGCCCTGCTGAGTCATCCGTGGCTCCTCGGAGAGTCTCGTCGTCATTCGCGAGGGTAGCCCGTTACGTACCCGGGCTGGCCCGATGTCATCACGAGGTAAGCACGTCGGCGACAATGCCAGGGATGACTTTCCTGCTGCCCCATCCGGCCCCGGTGTTCCGCGCCGATCCCGCGCAGGGCCGGGTGTTCACCTCCGCCCGGCTGGTCCAGAGCACCGAGGTGACCCCGGCCGGACGGCTGCGGCTCGACGCGCTGGCCCGCTACCTCCAGCAGGCCGCCGAAGACGATGTCAGCGACGCCGGCTGGGACAGCTCATACCTGTGGCTGCTGCGCCGGGTGGCCCTGGCCATCCGGGGGTTCCCCGCGCACCGGGAGCGAATTTCGTTGCGGACCTATTGCTCAGCCACCGGCCCGCGGTGGGCGGAGCGCACGACGACGGTGAGCGGGGCGGGCGGGGAGCTTATCCAGTCCACCGCGATCTGGGTCGCGGTCTCGGCCGGACGGGCGGCCGGTCCCGCTGGGCGAGTCGTTCCAGCGGGTCTACGGGCCCTCGACGGAAGGCCGGCAGGTCTCGGCCCGGCTCACCCACCCGGGGCTGCCCGGGTCCGCCGAAGGGCGGCCCTGGCCGCTGCGCGCCGCGGATTTCGACACCGCCGGCCACGTCAACAACGCCGTTCACTGGGCCGCCGTGGAAGACGAGCTGGCCGGCCTGGACTGGCTGCCCGGCCGGGCCGAGCTCGAATACCACCGGCCCATCCTGCCCGGCGCCGAGCCGGAGCTGGTGACCAGCCGGGAACCTGCGGAGCTGCGGGCCTGGCTGCGGGAGGGCCCGCAGCGGCTGGCCTCCGCCTGGCTCACCGCCGCGGCCCGGCCCTGACCGCGGCGGCGATGCCGTCGCGGTGCCCGGTCAGCTCCGCTCGAACTCCAGCACCCGCCAGGGCAGCACCTCGGTCAGCGGGGTGTCCCGGATCAGGGTGTAGCCCTCCGGCCCCAGCAGCGCCTCGTGCTCGGCGCAGGTGCGCTCCCGCCCGCCCAGGAGCATCATCATGATCAGGTCCATCACATGGGCCAGGGATGGCTCCGGCCCGTCCGGGAGCACATAGTCGATCACCATGAGCCCGCTGCCGGGCCGGCTCGCCCGGTAGCAGTTGCCGGCGATGATGCGCACGTGCTCGTCGTCCCAGTTGTGCAGAATCTGGCTCAGCACGTACAGGTCGCCGCCGGCCGGGACCTCGCGCAGGAAGTCGCCGACCACGAGCTCGACGCGGTCGGCGACGCCGGCCGCGGCCAGGAACCCGGGCGCCTCGGCCAGCGCCTCGGCGCGGTCCATCAGCACCCCGTGCGCGGTCGGGAGGGCCCCGAGCAGGTAGGCCAGGAGCGTTCCGCGGCTGCCGCCTACGTCGACAATGCGCCCGGAGGCCAGCGGCCGGAACGGCCGGAAACCGGCCTGGGCGCACTGGTCCACCAGGATCCCGGTGACCCGGCCCATGGCCTGGACGAACCAGGCTGCCTCCTGCTGATGCCGGCCGAAGTACTCGTAGATGCCGCCCGGCTCGGCTGGGTTCACCGGCTCGGGGTTGCGGACGATGTCGGCCAGGCGCCCGGCGCTCTGCCACAGCGGCGGGCCCAGGAACCCGACCGCGACGCCCCGCGCGGAGCCGTCCGCGGTGGTGCGCAGCAGATTACCGGCCGGGGTCAGCGCGAACCGTCCCCCGGCCTCCTTGCGCACCAGCCCGTAGACGGCGGCCGCGGACAGCAGCCGGGACAGTGCGTCGGGGGCGGCGCCCACCCGGAGCGCCAGCTGGGCGGCCGTGAGCGGGCCATCGGCCAGTTCGTCCGCGACCCCGAAGCGGGCCAGCACCGAGGCGACCTGGGAGGTGATCATGCCCTCCAGCAGCCAGCCGAGCGGCCGGCCGGTCTCGCCGAGCATCGCGGCGTATAACGACATCTCCCCGGGCCCGGGGAAGGCGGGGCCAGCGTTTCCGGGTGCGGCCTGCTCTGACACGACGGGCTCCCTCAGCAGGTGGATGGAAAGGCGCGGCGGAATGGACCAGGCAGACGTTCCGTGCCTAAGTCCACACGCCCCGGAGGGGCTTGTAAATGGGCCGGCGGGGCCGCGGGCCGCGGTGCCCATGGAGCCGCCGCGCGCGGGGGCGCGCGGCGGCCTGCGGCGTTTGCTTTCCCGGCACTTCCCCCGGCCCAGACGGGTGCCCCAGATTTGGCCTGCGCTTTACACTGAAGAAGACGGCTCGGGATGCCGGTTGGCGGGGCGACAGCGCCGCGCGGCTGGCTCGGGGCCGGGAGGCGGAACCATGACGTCCGGGGTCAGCGTAGCCAGTGCTTGGGCGGAAGCCACGTCCGCATCGAACAGCTTCTCCTGGACCGAAGCGGCGGTGATCTTCGTGGTGGTCATCGTCGCGCTGATAGTGATCGTGGCGCTGGTCGGCCGGCGAACCCGGCTGCTGGTCAGCAGTCCCCGGCTGCGCACCACGCACAGCCGGCGGGTGCGGCAGGCCGCCGAAGAGGACGTCGCGGAGATCGAGCGGGACGCCCGGCTCTACGGCCGTCCGGTGAGCGGGAGCCGCCGCCGCGAGGAAGAAGACGACGCCCTCTAAGCACGTGCCGTTCCATGATCGAGGACGATAATTCTGCCCAGAACGTCACCGCAGATCGGCTCGGGGGGCAGGTCGCCGATGGTTATCAGGGTCTGGAACGGAGCGGGCAGCGTGGAGTCGGTGAGGGTCACGACGCTGCGAGTGTGAGGGTCCGAGGAGGTAGACGGCGCGGTCATAACGGGGGTGGTCATGTCTTCGCGCCGGGGCTGTAGACGGCGAGGCGGTACAGCTGCCCTTCCGTGATGTTCAGCGGTGCAGGCGAGCGGCTTGGTGGTCAGTTCGACCTCGATGGCCCCCCATTCCCCCGGATAGGAGCTGCGGGGTATCTCGGACCCAGTAGGCTTCGGCGTCGGGGAGTGTCCGTTGCCTACGCAACCGCCGGCTGCGGCGCGCATGTGGCGTTCGGAGCGTCACCAGCGCTGTCTGGCTAGCCAGGCGGGCCTGGATTCCAGGGCCAGCCGGGACAACCAGGACCGCGAGCAGATGCGCCAGCCGTCCCGCCGACGGGCCGGCCGGCCGCGAACTGCAGGCTCAGGGCGGCCAGGCCTGGGCGGGTCAGCCACCACCACGCCGTCCCGGGGCCAGCCGGCCGGTCTCGGCGTATCCGGCGGCCTGCCACCGCGCCACGATACAGCGCAGCCGGTCCGGCTGCACGTTCAGGCATGCAGCGAGCAGATCATACGGAGCGCCGTACATCTCCCCGCACACATCAGCCCGGCGATTCCCGGCAGCTGACCCGGACTGTCCCGGCGTCTAACGCCGGGAAAGAAGCTCAGCGGCTGTGGCTGAGGAGATGACTTGGTACTTGACTGGTCCGCTTCTCTCACTCGAGCGGCCAGAGTGCGAGGACATGAGTGATGACGTTCTTGACGGAATCCTTGACTGCCTGGTCACAAACCGTTCAGCCCCCAGCGCAGCACCGCGAACCTGGTTGGCCATTCCGCGCCTGCCACAGCCCTCTAGGGCACGTTTCAGGTTGCACGTCCGGCTGTTCCGGTCGATTCCTAGATAGCCCCCCTTTTTGACCGTGATCACGAAGGGGTGACCGTCGATCATGATGGAACCCAGGCGCCGCAGGGATCATGAGGCGCGGGGCCGGGTCCGCCGCCACACCAGCCAGCCCGCCCCGCCGAGCAGCACCACCCCGCCGGCCACCAGGCCCGCGATGGCCCCGCCGCCCAGGCCCCCGTCCCCCGGGGCCGCCCCGCCAGCCTGGCCAGGCGGGGTGGCTGACGGCGGAGGGGTCGTGGCAACCGGGGCCGTGCTGGCCGGAACGGCAGGGCCCCCGGCCGCGCGGAACGCGACCACCCGGTTGGCGGCCGGGGCCAGCAGCAGGCCGGCGCCGACGCTCGGGGTGGGGAAGTGATTCGCCACCGCGCCGATGGTGGCCTGCTGCCGCACCTGGCCGGTCTGCGGGTCCAGGCCGTACAGGGTGCCGGTGAGGCTGATCGTCCAGACCAGCCCTCCGGCCACGATGGGCGGGCCGCCGCCGGTCGCGGACCGCCACAGCAGCCGCAGGCCTGGCGGTGACGTGGCGGCACGGACCGCCACGATCCCGGCGCCGGCACAAGGCAGGTACACGGTGCTGCCCGTCACCGCGGCCCCGCCGTCGATATCGGAGCCGCACAACGGCCCGAGTGAGGCCAGCTGCCCGCCGATGCCGCCGAGGTGAGCCCCGTTGAGCAGGTAGGCGATGCGGGACTTGCCGGCCAGCAGCACCTGGCCGCCGGGCAGCAGCACCGGCTCGGCGGACATGTCGAGGTCCCGGGAGTTCTCCGACGCCCAGTCGGCCGGCGCGAAGTACTGCAGCAGCCGCATCGAGGGCGACAGGTCGAGCGCGGAGTCGCTGTCGTCGTAGCCGCGCGAGGCCTGGTACACCGAACCGTTCCCGACGCTGACCCACACGTCACCGCGGGCGTCAACGGCCGGGGCGGCCCCGCCCATCCAGACCGCGCCCTGCGACTGGCCGGCCTTCGCGTCCACGGTGAACGTGGCGGGCGCGCCACCGGCTTCGGGGACGGCCACGACCCGTCCGCGGTAGCTGGCGCAGTCCCCGTCGTTGCCGCCGAAGCCGAACACCACCCGCCCGCCGGCCAGGGTCAGCCCGGTGCGCTGGAGCAGCGCGGCCGGGTCCGCCCCGGGCGGGTCCACGTCCCGGGTCATCTCGACCCGGCCCGTGGTCGTGCTCAGGCCGGTCAGCACGTGGGCCGGCCGGCCCTGGGCCACCTCGTCGGCCACCACGAAGATCTCGCCCCGGGCCGGGTCGATGACCGGGGTGCCGGTAATCCCCACGGTGGGCGCGATGTCGCCGCAGGGCAGCGAGCTGGACGGCACCGGGGTGGCCAGATGGCGGGACCAGGCCACCGCTCCCGTCGCGGCGGATAGCGCGTACACGGTGTTGTTCTCGGTGGCCACGTACACCCGGCCCGCCGACACCAGCGGCTCACCGTAGATCTCCCCGTCGAGCGCCGCCGAGGTCCACGCCCGGGATGCGGTGTCCACCCGGTGGGCCGAGGCCGCGGTCCCGCTGCCGGCCGGGTCGCCGTGGTACACGGTCCAGGAACCGGCGCCGGGGGAGGAAGAGGCGTTAGGGGAAGAAATGGCGCTCAGGGAGGAGCGCGCGCTGAGGGAGGAGGGCGGGACGGACGTGCCCGCGACGGCGGATCCGCCGGCGGTCATCCAGAGCGCGGCGGTCAGGCCAGCGACCCACCCGGCCGTCCGCAGCGCCAGGCGGCTGCGCATCGGCAAAGCCTAGCCACCCGGCGGCATGCTCAGCCGGATCCGGCGCCGTCCCCGCCGGGGTGACAGCCGGAATTCCCGTCCGGGGGCAGGTCAAGGGCGGGATTACGATCAAAGAACCCGAACGGCTTGAGCCAGAACGACACCGTGTCCACCGGCATGATCGGCCAGTCCTCCGGCCGGGTGATGTGGTGGATGCCGAACACGTACCACAGCACGACGTCGGTGCCGGTGATGGAGCGGTTCGGTTTGGTCCAGACGGGCAGCCCGGAGTCGGCCGCGCTCTGGGTGGGGAAGTCGCCGCAGGGCCACCGCTCGTCCGGGTGGTACGGGGTGACCCACAGCGTGTGCTCGATCACCCTGGCCCGCCGCAGCACCGCGGACGACGGGTCCAGCAGCGCCGGGAACGCCCCGCCGGGCACCAGCTTGTACCCGGTCGGGGTGCCGAGCGAGTTCGAGGTGTCCGTGCTCACCACCTTCCAGCTGCGCTGGGTCGCCCAGTCGTAGTCCTGCTGGCCCTCCGCCTCGGTACGCAGCGGGGTCTGGCGGAGCCGCAGGCCGAGCCCGTACGGGTCGTCCGGCCCCGCGGCCGCGGGCTCCGACTCGACCGCGTACACCGTGTTCGACCGGCCGTCCACGTCGAGGTCGAGCCGGGCCACGATGAAGTGCTGGTGGAACGGCGCGTAGGTGCGGTTATCCACCAGCGTGCCGTACGGGGACTGCTGGCCGGGCGGGAGGATGGAGGTGACCATGATCCCGGTCGCCCGGACCTCGCACTCGATGTTGCCGTCCTGGTAGAAGCGCCAGTAGACCAGGTACTCGTAGTTCGCCACGGTGACGTGGAAGGACACCACGAGCCGCCGGGCCCGGCGGACCTCGGGGCCGAACTCGTGGTCCACGTGCTTCCACAGCACGCCGTTGTCTTCTTCGTGGATGCAGATGGCACGGCGGATGAGCTGGGGCTCGCCGGCCGAATCGTGCACCACCGCGTCGAGGTAGATGATCTCGCCGAGGCAGTCGCAGCCGCGTTCGAGCGAGGTGGTCATGAAGCCGAGTCCCCACTCGCCGATGTCGAACGCGGTCCGCCGGAAGTGGTCCGGGGTCGGATCCCGGTAGGGCACCACCATCTCCGCGAACGACAGCCGGTGCGCGACCGGCCGCAGCCGGCCCGCGTCGTTGAACCCGACGGTGTGCAGGACCAGGCCTTCGCGGTAGTTGAAGCCGAGCCGCAGCTCCCAGTTCTGCCAGCGCAGCAGGTGCCCGTCCAGGTGGAACGAGACCCCCTCCGGCTGGGTGATCTCCAGCGGCGCCACGTCGCGCAGCGGCATCGGGATCAGCTTCGGCAGGTACTCGCCCATCACCTCGGGCTGGGCGCCCGGGTCGGCCTCGTCGCCGACCTCCAGCAGCGTCATCGCGTTGAGGTCCACGATCGGGTGCAGCCCGCTGAGGTGGTGCGCGTAGGGATTACCTTCCTCGCTGCCGCGGTACCAGACGTCCGCCCAGCCCAGCCGCAGGCCACGGTAACGTGGCGGGACCAGGTCGGCGCCAAAGGCCCAGAGGTCGGTAAGGATGCGAGAGCGATCAGTGATGCCGCGCTGGGCGAGCGCCGCCGCCAGGGCCGGGTCGCCCCGCAGCATCTCGTCGCACTCGTGCCACTCGTCTTGGGTGATGTTCGGTTGCTGGCCGGGCAGCGGTTCCCAGGCGGTGACGGCGCCGGAGTCCAGCGACACCACGGCGCGGTAAGCATGGCCATCGTCGCGGTTCCAGCAGACGGCCAGCGCCTCGCGGGGCGGCGTCCCCGCGCCCAGGGCGTCCTTGGCCGGCTCGCGGAGCTCGATCGAGGCGATCCGCCACCGCGGGCCTACCTCCCGGTCGCGCCGCAGCACGCCCGCGACCTGCCGGAACTCCCCGGCGGTCAGCGGATCGAGCGGATGGCGGGCCCGCGCTGGCTGATCCAGTCCCGGCTGATCCGAACTGCTCACGTTGTGCCTCCACGGGTCTGCTCAGCTATCCTGCCCGGACCCCGGCCGGCGCTTACCCTCCGGGTCGCCTCTTGATCCAGGCTCCCAGATCTCCGCTTACGAGGCGGCGCCGGTGACTCCCAGCCGCGCACGGCGGGCCTCGTGGGCCCGGGACTGAGCCGGGCCGGGCCGGTCGGCTTCGACCTGGACCTGACCCTGATCGACTCCCAGGCCGCGATCCTGGCCGCCTGGGCGGAAGTCGCCCGGGAGACCGGGGTTCGCATCGACCCCGGCTCCGTGACCCGCCGCCTGGGCATCAAGCTGGAAGACGAAGCGGCCTACTGGTTCCCGGCCGGCCAGCGCGACGCGGCCGCGGACATCTACCGGCGGCACTACCTGCGGCTGGGCCCGGGGCTGACCACGCCGCTGCCCGGCGCGGGCGAGGCCCTCGCGGCCGTCCGGGCGGCTGGCGAGCGGGCCATCATCATCACCGCGAAGCATTCCGTCTCGGTCCGGCCCAGCCTGATCGCCGCGGGGCTGGAGGCCGATGACGTCTACACGCACGTGTACGGCCCGGAAAAGGCGGCCGTGCTGACCCGGGTCGGCGCGGCGGTGTACGTCGGCGACGCCCCGGCCGACATGGGCGCCGCGGCCGCGGCGCGCGCCCGCGCGGTCGGCGTGACCACCGGATCGTTCGGCGCCGCCGAGTTGGTGGCCGCCGGGGCCGACGTGGTCCTGGAGTCGCTGCTGGAATTCCCGCCCTGGTACGCCGCGAGCCGCGACGGCGTGGCCGGCTGACCGGGCCCGATAGCCTGTCCGGCGTGCTGGAACAGGTGAGCGTCACCCGGTACGTGACCCCGCTGCGCGAGGGGGGTTCGCTGCCTGCCCTGGTCGAGGCCGACAATCTCGGGACCTACGTGCTGAAGTTCCGCGGCGCCGGCCAGGGCCCGAAGGCTCTCGTCGCGGAGATCATCGGCGGCGAACTGGCCCGGCGGCTCGCCCTGCGCACCCCCGAGCTGGTCCTCGCCTACCTGGACCCGCGGATCGCCAGCACCGAGCCCGACCCGGAGATCCAGGACCTGCTCCGGGCCAGCGACGGGCTGAACGTGGGCGTGGACTTCCTGCCCGGGTCGGCCGGCTTCGACCCCGCGGGCTGGCCGGTGGACGCGGAGTTCGCCAGCCGGGTGCTGTGGTTCGATGCGCTGATCCAGAACGTGGACCGGACCTGGCGCAACCCGAACCTGCTGGTCTGGCACGGTAGCGTCTGGCTGATCGACCACGGATCGGCGCTGTACTTCCAGCACAACTGGCCGGCCGCCCGGCCGCTGGCCCCGTTCGACGCCAGTGATCACGTGCTGCGCGGCGCCGCGACTCAGGTCCCCGGGGCGCACGAAGCCCTGGCCCCGCAGATCACCCCCGCGCTGCTCGACGAGGTGCTCGCCCTGGTGCCCCCGGCCTGGTTCGGGGACGGGCAGCCCGCGGACTACGCCGCGCATCTGCTGGAACGCGCTCCCCGGGTGCTGGAGGTGATCCGCTGATGGCTGGCGAGGGAGTGACCAGCGCCGAGCCGTATGAGTATGCGCTGATCCGGGTGGTGCCGAGAGTGGAGCGCGGCGAGGCGATGAATGCCGGGGTGATCCTCTACTGCCAGCAGCACCGCTACCTCGGCTGCCGGATCCTGCTCAACGAAGACCGGCTCCGGGCCCTGGATCCGGGCACGGACCTGGCCGCGGTGGCCGCGGCCCTGGGCGCCCTGGAGGAGGGCTGCCGCAGCGGCCCCGCGGCCGGGCAGCCGCCCGGGGTGCGGTTCCGCTGGCTCACCGCCACGCGCAGCACGATCGTCCAGCCGGGCCCGGTACACAGCGGCCTGACCGCCGACCCGGCCGCCGAACTGGACCGGCTCTTCAACGACCTGGTCCGCTGACCTGACCTGCTCTGTCCCGCCCTGGTGGGTTCTGGCCGGCTCCCGGTGATCCCAATGAAGATTACTTTCGGTGACTGACTGATAACAATGCTCGTACCTGGGAAGGGGACAGGGCATGCGCCAGACGTGCCCCCCCGCCCCGCCGCTCACCTGGTCCCGGGACTTCCCCGCGGTGCCGCCCCAGGCCCGGGAGGCACGGCTGTTCCTGGCCGCCCTCCTCGGCGGCCGCCGGGACGCCGATGAGGCCGTGCTCTGCCTGTCCGAGCTGGTGGGCAACGCCTGCCTGCACAGCCGGTCCCGGGAGCCGGGCGGCCGGTTCACCGTCCAGGTCCAGTTGCGCGGCGAGCAGCTGAGGGTCGAGGTGCGCGACGGCGGCGGCCCGTGGGCCGAGTCCCGCTATCCGGACGATCTGCACGGCCGCGGATTAGTGATCGTCTCCCGGCTCGCCCTCCGCTGCGGCCGCAGCGGGGACGGCCGGTCAGGCTGGCGGGTGTGGTTCGAGATGGACTGCCCGCCGGACTGCTCGCCCGGCCGTCCGCCGGATGGCCCGCCGGGCGCCTCCTGGCTGGTCTCGCGGCTGCCCCGCCGGGCGCTGATCTCCACGGCCCGCCGGGCGCTGATCTCCCGGCGGCCCACTGAGCGGCCGGTGCGTAGCAGGCCTTCGCGCGGGCCGCGAAAAACGGGCCGCTCGCGGGGATTAACGCTGCCCCTCATGATGTTAGTTTTGATTAAGCAACTATCAACCTGGGCGCGGCGTCCGGGACGAGACTGCCCGGCCGCAGGACCGGTGGCCGGGAACCAGCTCGGGGAAGGGTAGGCATGCGGGCCTCTTCAGCTGAGCCGGCCAACTCTGCGCAGCTCAACGGCCATCACCACGGCATCACGAATCAGCAGGCCGCGGGATCTTCCGGCGCGGTGCCGGGTGGGCGGCCCAGCCGCCAGGCCCGCACTACAAGTGGATCGCGCTGTCCAACACCACCCTCGGCGTGCTGATGGCGACCGTCAACGCCTCGATCTTGCTGATCGCGCTGCCGGACATCTTCCGCGGCATCGGGGTCAACCCGCTGCAGCCGGGCAACACCAGCCTGCTGCTGTGGATGATCATGGGCTACCTGGTCGTCACGGCCGTGCTGGTGGTCAGCTTCGGCCGCCTCGGCGACATGTTCGGCCGGGTCCGGATCTACAACCTGGGCTTCGCCGTGTTCAGCGTGTTCTCCGTGCTGCTGGCGGTGACCTGGCTGCACGGCACGGCCGCCGCCTGGTGGCTGATCGTGGGCCGCATCCTGCAGGGCGTCGGCGGGGCCATGCTGCTGGCCAACTCCAGCGCGCTGCTCACCGACGCGTTCCCGACCAACCAGCGCGGGCTGGCCCTCGGCCTGAACCAGGTCGCCGGCATCGCGGGCTCGTTGATCGGGCTGATCCTCGGCGGCCTGCTCGGCCCCGTGGACTGGCGGCTGGTCTTCCTGGTCTCGGTGCCGTTCGGGGTGTTCGGCACGTTCTGGGCCTACCTCAAGCTCCGGGAGCTCGGCGTCCGCCGTCCGGCCCGGCTGGACTGGCTGGGCAACATCACCTTCGCCATCGGCCTGATCGCGGTGCTGGTCGGGATCACCTACGGCATCCAGCCTTACGGCGGCCACACCATGGGCTGGACCAGCCCGTTCGTGCTGACCGCCATCGTCGGCGGGCTGGCCGTCCTGGCCGTCTTCTGCTTCGTCGAGACCCGCGTTGAGGAGCCGATGTTCCAGCTCCGCTGTTCAGGATCCGGCCTTCACCGCAGGCAACCTGGCCAGCCTGCTGTCCTGGCTCGGCCGGGCGGCTGATGTTCGTGCTGATCATCTGGCTGCAGGGCATCTACCTGCCCCGGCACGGCTACAGCTTCAGCGAGACGCCGCTGAGGGCCGGGATCTTCATGCTGCCGCTGACGTCGGTTTCCTGGTCGCCGGGCCGGTCTCCGGCTGGCTGTCCGACCGGTTCGGGGCCCGCCCGTTCTCCACCGGCGGCATGGTCGTGGCCGCGCTCTCGTTCCTGCTCCTCGAACTGCTGCCGATCAACTTCGCCTACTGGCAGTTCGCGCTGATCCTGCTGCTCAACGGGCTGGGCATGGGGCTGTTCGCCTCGCCGAACCGGGCCGGGATCATGAACAGCCTGCCGCGGGAGAGCCGCGGGGTGGGTGCCGGGATGAGCGCCACGTTCCAGAACTCGGCCATGGTGCTGTCCATCGGCACTTCTTCACGCTGATCATCCTGGGCCTGGCGTCCTCGCTGCCGGCCGCGCTCACCACGGCCTGGTCGCGCAGGGAGTGCCGCACGCCGATGCGGCCCGGGTCGCGGCCTGCCGCCGGTCTCGGTCCTGTTCGCGGCGCTGCTCGGCTACAACCCGGTGCAGACCCTGCTCGGTCACGCCCTGACCAAGCTGCCCGCCAGCCACGCCGCGTACCTGACCGGGCGCAGCTTCTTCCCGTGCTGATCTCGCCAGCGTTCTCCAACGGCCTGCACATCGCGTTCGACTCGCGATCGCCGCCTGCCTGATCGCGGCCGTCGCCTCGCTGCTGCGGGGCCGCTGGTACATGCACGAGGAGCACGGCGTGCGCGGCGTGGAGCAGCCGCAAGCCGTCGCTCCGCAGGCCCGTCGCTCCGCGGGCCGTCGCTCCGCAGGCTCTGCGAGGATGGGGCAGTGGAGTCTGGGCCGGGGGAGTCCGGCC
>CAWINS010000057.1:0-86373 GCA_963837335.1 uncultured Actinomycetes bacterium
CCACCCCAGCGGTCCGGCCCGCCCACCCCGCGCAAGGCTAAGCCGCTTCCGGGCTAAGCAGGCCCAGTCACCACCGGCGTCTCGTCCCCTCCGCTAAGCCCCCGCGGCAGGAACACCGCGAACACCGCCGGCCGCGGCCGGACCAGAACGACGTTGGCGCCGTCCGCGGTCGCTACGTCGCGGGCCAGCGCCAGGCCCAGCCCGGTGCCCCCAGGACGCCCGCTGACGTTGCGCTCGAAGATGCGCGGGACCAGCTCGTGCGGGACGCCCTTGCCCTCGTCCCTGACCTCGACCACCACCGACTTGGGTGTCCGCGAAGTCCGGATGGTGACCGTGCCCGCCCCGTGGACCAGCGCGTTGTCGAGCAGGGTGGCGATCACCTGGCTCAGCGCCCCCGGGGAGATGTAGGCGGACAGGCCCTTTTCCCCCGCCACCTCCAGCTTGCGGTTGGCCCGGCGGAACGTCGGGTCCCACTCGATGACCTGCTGCGCGATCACGTCGTCGATGGCCAGCAGCGACGGGACCCCGCGGGCCGCCCGCCGGGTCCGGCCCAGCAGCTGGCTGACCACCTCGGTGAGCCGCTCGGTCTGGGCCAGGGCCGCCGCCCCCTCCTCCCGGACCGCGTCGGAGTCCCCGGCGGCCGCGATCATCTCCTCCAGCCGCATCGACAGCGCGGTGAGCGGGGTGCGCAACTGGTGGGAGGCGTCCGTGGCGAAGTCGCGCTCCGCGGACAGCAGGTCGGTGATGCGCCGCGCCGAGCCGTCCAGCCCTTCGGCGAGCCGGTCCAGTTCGGCCACCCCGTATCTGCGCCCCAGCGGGCGCGAGTCGCCCAGGCCGAGCCGGTCGGCCGCGCTGGCGAGTTCCTCCAGCGGCCGGGTCAGCCGCCGCGCCTGCAGGATGGCCAGCGCCACCGCCACCGCCACAGCCGCCAGGGCGAGCGCGCCGATCAGCGCGAGGGCGGCGGTCAGCCGGCCGTACTCGACCGAGTCGTCGGCGGCCACGGTCACCCGGAAGTCTTTGGTCACCGCCTGCCTGATGATGGCGCCGCCGACCTCGGGGCGATCCCCGACGGTGAACTCCGGCTGCCCTTCCTGCCGGACGCTGATGTAGGGGTCCGGCAGCGAGTGCGCCGCGGCGGCTACCTCCTGCACCGCGGGGGGCAGCCCGGCGTTCACCCGGTTCTGCAGCGTCTTGGCCACGGTGGTCGCGTCCCGCTGCACCTGCCGGTCGGCGGCGCTGATCTGCAGCCGGCTGAGCACGAACGCCAGTGGCAGACCCAGCAGCAGAACGGCCGTCACCGCCACCACGAGCGTCGAGACGAGCAGGCGGCGGCGCATGGGTCAGTTAACCACCCGGAGGTGGTTAGTCCCCTCGCTCGAAACGGAAGCCCACGCCGCGGACCGTGGTGATGTAGCGCGGGTTGTGCGCGTCGTCGCCGAGCTTGCGGCGCAGCCACGAGATGTGCATGTCCAGCGTCTTGGTGGACCCCCACCACTTGCTGTCCCAGACCTCCCGCATGATCTGCTCACGGGTGACGACCTTCCCCGCGTCACTCACCAGCACGCTCAGCAGGTCGAACTCTTTCGTGGTGAGCTCGAGCTCCGTGTCGCCGATCCAGGCCCGCCGGGCATCCCCATCGACCCGGACCCCCTGCACGACACTGGTCTCCGGGGTGCCGCGCCGGAGCAGGGCCCGGACCCGGGCCAGCAGTTCGGCGAGCCGGAACGGCTTCGTCACGTAGTCGTCGGCCCCTGCGTCGAGGCCGATCACGGTGTCCACCTCATCCGCTCGCGCGGTGAGGATCAGCACCGGCACGGTCTGACCGTCGGACCGCAGCCGGCGGCACACCTCGAGCCCGTCCAGCCGGGGCAGCCCTATGTCGAGGACGATCAGATCGATTCCCCCGGCCAGGGCAACTTCGAGGGTCCCCGGCCCATCCGCCGATACGTCAACGTCGTACCCCTCACGGCGCAGCGCCCGGGCCAGTGGCTCCGAGATGGAGGTGTCATCCTCTGCGAGCAGAACACAGGTCATGCACAGATGCTACGGCGTCAGTCCCAATGCTTCTCCGTAACGCGGCGTAGATCAGGGCCGCGGTCACCTGGGATTCCCCGCCCAACCGGGCGGCTTGGTCAGACTGGGGTGATCCCATGGCGTCGCCTTGAGAAAGAGCGGTCCTTACCCGCGGCGGCGGCGAACCGGCGGATGAGCTCAGCGCGCAGCTCACCCGGCTGCACGATGTCGTCGATGACCAGTTCGCTGGCCAGCCGGACCACGTCGATATCCGCCTCGTACTCGGCCCGCAGCCGCTGCGTCTCCTGCTCCCGGTCCCCGGGGTCGGCCACCGCGGCCAGCTTGTTGAAGTACACGGCGTTGACGGCCGCGTCGGCGCCCATCACCGCGATCTTCGCGGTGGGCAGCGCGAGCGTGGCGTCCGGCTCGAACCCGGGACCGGCCATCGCGTACAGGCCCGCCCCGTACGCCTTGCGCACCACCACGCAGATCTTCGGCACCGTGGCCTCGGCCACCGCGCTGATCATCTTCGCGCCGTGCCGGATGATGCCCTGCCTCTCCACCGAGGTGCCGACCATGAAGCCCGGCACATCGGCCAGGAAGAGCAGCGGCACGTTGAACGCGTCGCACAACTGGATGAACCGGGTGGCCTTGTCCGCCGAATCGACGAACAGCACGCCGCCCTTGAACATCGGGTTGTTCGCGACCACCCCGGTCACCTGCCCGGCCAGCCGGGCGAACCCGATGGTCAGCTCCCGCGCCCACAGCGCGTGGATCTCGAAGAAGGAGCCCTCGTCAACCAGCCCGCGGATGTAGCGGCGCATGTCGTAGGCCTGCCGCTCGCTGGCCGGGATCAGCGCGGCCAGGTCCACCGGCTCCGGCTGGCCCGCGGCGGCGATCGGCGGCCGCTGCTGCCAGTTCGCGGGCAGGTAGGACAGGTAGCGGCGGACCGCGCCCAGCGCGTCCTGCTCGGTGGGGGCGAGAAAGTGCCCGCATCCGGACACGGTGCAGTGCATCCGCGCCCCGCCCATCTCCTCCAGCGTGGTCTGCTCCCGGACCACCATCTCGACCATCCGCGGGCTGCCCAGGTACATCGACGCGTTGCCGTCCACCATGGCCACGAAGTCGCAGAACGCGGGGATATAGGCCCCGCCCGCCGCGGACGGCCCGAACAGCGCGCACACCTGGGGGATGGCACCGGACGCGCGCACCTGGGTATGGAAGATCTTCCCGGCCCCGCGGCGGCCGGGGAACATGTCGACCTGGTCGGTGATCCGGGCGCCAGCCGAGTCGACCAGGTAGATCATGGGCAGGCCGTCCGCGTAGGCCCTCTCGATGATCCGGATGATCTTCTCGACCGTGCGGGCTCCCCAGGAGCCCGCCTTGACCGTGGAATCGTTGGCCATCAGCGCCACGGGCCGCCCGTCCACCAGCGCCGTCCCGGTGATCACCCCGTCCGCGGGCAGGCCGTCCGCGAGGGCGTTGGCGTACCGGCCGTCCTCGGTGAAGCTGCCGTCATCGACCAGGCCGGCGATCCGGGCCCGGGCGAACAGCTTGCCGGCCGCCTCAGCGGACTGGTGATACCGGGGCGCGCCGCCCCGCTCAACCCGTTCCCGCAGCCCGGCCAGGTCGTGGTCCGCGCCGTCGGGGTGCCCTGCCTCATGCTGCTCTGCCACCTGGGGAGCGTACCTCGCCGCCGGGTTTCGTTAGAGAGCGATAGTGCGGGTCCGGGGGCCCGCCCGCAGCACCTGGGACGGCAGCTGACGGCCGATGATCCGCTCGGCCTCGGCGGCCGCCCCGATCATCGCCTCCAGGTCCACCCCGGTCGCCACGCCCATGTCCTCGACCATGTGCACGAACTCCTCGGTGGCGATGTTGCCGGTGGCCCCGGGCGCGTACGGGCAGCCGCCGAGCCCGCCGACCGAGGCGTCGAAGTCGTCCACGCCCAGCTCCAGCGCGGCCAGCACGTTGGCCAGGCCGGTACCCCGGGTGTTGTGGAAGTGCAGGTTCAGCGCGGTGTCCGGGTACGCCGAGCGGAACTCCCCGACCAGCTCGGTGACCCGGCGCGGGGTGGCCATCCCGGTGGTGTCGCCGAACGAGATGGAGTCCGCCCCGTCGGCCACCGCCCGGCCGGCCACCGCCAGCACCCGGCTCACCGGCACGTCACCCTCGTACGGGCAGCCCCACGCGGTGGCCACCACCACCTGGGCGGTGGCACCCCGCCCATGCGCCTCGCTGAGGATCACCGCGATGTCGTCGAGGGATTCCTCGGTGCCCCGGTTCACGTTCCGCCGGTTGTGCGTGTCCGAGGCGGATACCACCACCTCCACCTCGGTGAACCCCGCATCCAGGGCCCGCCGGGCGCCGCGCAGGTTCGGGGCCAGCGCCGAGTAGCGGACCGCGGCCGTGCGCTCGATGCCCCGCCACACCTGGTCGGCGTCGGCCATCTGCGGGATCGCCTCCGGCCGGACGAACGAGACGGCCTCGATCCGCGATACCCCGGTCTGGGAGAGGGCGTTGATCAGCTCGATCTTCGCCCCGGTGGGCACCGGATCCTCGTTCTGCAGTCCGTCCCGCGGCCCGACTTCCCGCAACGAAACGCGTCCAGGCAGATCGCTCACTCCAGCGCCTCCGTCGTTCGTGGTGACTGCGGTCCGGGGGTGGCCGGGCTCACTCGCCCGGCCAGACGGGATCGCGCTTCTCGTTGAACGCCGCGATGCCCTCACGCCGGTCCGCGGACAGGGCGGCGGTCCGCCAGGCGGCGTCCTCGATGTCCAGCGCCGCGCTCAGGCCGACCCCCCACCCCTGGCGCATGGCCCGCTTGGCGGCCCGCACGGCGACCGGGGAGTTGGCGGCGATGGCGCCGGCCATTTCCAGCGCCGTGGCGTCCGCGGTCCCGGCGGGGACCAGCCGGTCGGCCAGCCCGATCCGCTCCGCCTCCGCGGCCTTCACCCGGCGGCCGGTGAGCAGCAGGTCGGCGGCCCGGCCCACGCCGAGCCGCCGCATGGACAGCTGGGTGCCACCGCAGCCGGGCACCAGGCCGACCGTGGCCTCGGGCAGGCCGAACTGCGCGGTCTCGTCGGCCACCACCAGGTCACAGTTCAGCGCCAGCTCGCAACCGCCGCCCAGCGCGTACCCGTGCACGGCCGCGATCACCGGCTGCGGCAGGCGGAGCAGTTCGCCGAAGGCGGTGCGGAACACGGCCCGCTGCGCGAGCCATTGCGCGTCGGTCATCAGCCGCCGTTCCTTGAGGTCGGCGCCGACGCAGAAGGCGCGGTCCCCGGTCGCGGTCAGCACGACGGCGCGGACCCCGGTGTCCGGGGCCAGCTCGGCACAGGTCTGCGCGAACCGGACCAGCATCACGGTGTTCAGCGCGTTCAGCGCCTCGGGCCGGTCGAGCACGATCTCGACGACCGGGCCGCGCCCGATCAGGTGCCTGCGGACCTCGATGCCATCCATATGCGCAGGCTAACCCGCGGGCGGGAACGGCGCGCATCGCTGCCCCACGATTGCCGGCCATTCCCAGGATGGGCTGTTCAGCGGTCCTCGCGGGCCAGCCGCCGCTGCTCGTCCTCGACCAGCTGGAACAGCGTGGACTGAACCTCCTGGACGTCCGGGATGTCGTTGAGGATCAGCTGGCCGTGCTCGCCCGCGGATTCCACCACCAGCCGGCCGGTGCCGAGCAGGCGGTCGACGGGGCCCTGCGAAAACGAGACGTCGCTGATCCTGATCAGCGGGAAATCCCGGCCCGACCGGGTCAGGATGCCGTTGCGCAGCTGGATCCGCCGGGTGGTGAGCTGGTACGTGGTGGTCTTCCAGCGCAGGAATGGGACCCCGGCTGCCGCCACGGCCAGGATGATGGCGACCACCCCCACCGCGATCCTTCCCGGGCCTGCTTCCCGGCCCGGCGGGATCACGATCAGCAGCGCGACGGCGGCGGCAATCACGACGACGAGGAGCACAAGGGGGCGCAGCAGAATCTTCCAGTGCGGGTGCAGCGTCAGCACGCTCCGCTCTCCCGGGGGGAGCTGGCCTTCCATGCTCATAGCGCACATCGTGGCACGGAACGGGGTTTCGCGGACGGGGCGTGCCGGGTGAGTGTGACGGATGCGAACGTCACCGGACGTGCACGACGTCGCCCGCGCCGACCAGCGTGGTGCCCGGGCCGGTCCGCACGGCGAGCCGGCCCGTCTCGTCCACGTCGGTGGCCGTGCCGGCCAGCGCCGCCCCGCCGGGCAGTTCCACCCGGACCTCCCGCCCGACCGTGACGCACCAGCGGAGGTACTCCGCGCGCAGGCCAGCCGGGTCCGGGCCGGCCGTCCACGCCAGGTAACGGCTGGCCAGCTCGGTGAGGATCGCGGCCAGCAGGCGTTCGCGGTCCAGGCAGGTGGCGTTCTCCAGGAGCAGCGAGGTCGCGGTGGGCACCGGCAGCTCGGCCCGGGTGAGGGTGACGTTGAGCCCGACCCCGGCCACCACCGCGTCGCCGTGCGCCTCGGCCAGGATCCCGGCGATCTTACGGCCGTCCACCAGCACGTCGTTGGGCCACTTCAGGGTGGCGGTCACGCCGGCCTGGGCGCGCAACGCGGCCGCTACCGCGATCCCGGTGAGCAGCGGCAGCCAGGCCCGGGCGGCGGGCGCCACGGTTACCGGGCGGAGCAGGACGGAGAACACCAGCGCGGCGCGCGGCGGGCTGGACCAGGACCGGCCCAGCCTGCCCCGGCCCGCGGTCTGCGTCTCGGCCGCCAGCACCAGGCCCTCGGCCGCGCCCGCCTGGGCCGCCGCCAGCAGGTCGGCGTTGGTGGAGCCGGTTTCGCTGGCCACCTGGATGTCCCGCCACAGGCCGCCGGGGCGGACCAGCCTGCTGCCGAGAGCGGCGGCGTCGAGCGGCGGCCGCAGCTCGCGCCGCCGCAGGGGGGGCTCATGAGCCATCCCCCATGATCCCAGCCCGCACGCGTCCCCTGGCCCGGCGGCCATGCGTTGCTGCTCAAACCGGCTGGTGTTGCCTGCGGCCAGACACCAGTCGTTTGATCACGAACGTGCGCCAGCCCGGCTCTCGTGACACACGCGGCAACACCAGCCGCGCAGGCCACAGCGAGAACCACGCTCAGCGCTGGGTCGCGGCCTAGCGGGCAGGCGGCGAAGGTGTGCGCAAACCGCTGCCGGCCAGCGCTTTCCGTCCACATCCGGACCGGGGGGCCCGGCCGGGCTGGACCCGGCCGGGGCCGGCCCGGGTCGGGCTAGCTGTCCCTGGTTCCGGCGGGGGACGGCACCTGCACGGGGGCGGCCGGGGTAGCCGGGACGGCGGACCGGGCAGACAGGGCCCGGGCCAGGGCCAGGACGCCGCCCGCCACCGCCGCGGCGGCCAGGACCACGAACGTCACTGACACCGCGTGCGCGGAAACCAGGGTGAACGCCGCGTGCTCGGCCGGGCTGCCAGGCAGCTGCCCGGCCTGGTTCAGGTACAGCGTCCCGAAGGTGGCCACCCCGATCACCAGGGCCAGCTGGTTGACGGTGACGACCACCCCGGTGGCGTCGGCCGCGTCGGCGACCGGCACCCGCATCAGCACCGCGGTCATCAGCGGGCTGAACGCCGCGGCCATCCCGGCGCCGGTCAGGGCCAGGGCCAGGTAGAGCCACACCCCGCCGGTCCCGCCGCCGTGCAGCAGCCCGGCCGTGCACAGCAGGCCGACCGCGTAGGCGGCGAAGCCCGCGATGATCAGGGCACCGTGCCACTGCCGCGGCAGCCGCTGCCAGTTGAGGCTGACCAGGGCGAAGGTGGCCGCGGAGGGGGCGAAGATGAGCCCGGCCCGGAGCGGGGTGTCACCCAGCCCGCCCTGCAGGTGCAGGGCCAGCGCGAAGAAGAACCCGCCGAACACCGCCATGGTCACGAACAGGGCGGCCACGCCCATCGTGACCCCGGGCAGGCTCAGCACGCGGCCGGGGATCAGCGGCGAGCCGCCGCGGGCCTCCACCCGGCGCTCCACGATGGCGAACAGCCCGAACAGGACCACGCTGGCGGCCAGGCAGATCCAGCCCCACACCGGCCAGTGCTCGGGCTGGCCCAGGACCAGCGGCAGCACCAGGGCCACCGCGGCCGGGGTGAGCAGGGCCAGTCCGGCCGGGTCGAGGCCGCGGCCCCGGTCCCGGGCGCCATGCGGCAGCAGCCGCCCGCCCGTGGCGAGCAGGGCCACGCCGATCGGGACGTTGATGAGGAAGACGGCGCGCCAGCCGCTGCCGAACAGGTTCGCGGTCACCAGCAGCCCGCCGACGATCTGCCCGGCGACCGCCCCGCCCGCGATGACCGCGGCGTACAGCCGCATCGCTCCGGCCCGGGAGGTCCCGGTGAACGTGCGCTGGATCAGGCTCAGCACCTGCGGGATCATGGCCGCGGCGCCCGCCCCCTGGATGAACCGCAGGGCGATCAGCATGCCGGTGGACGTGGCCAGGCCGCAGCCGAGCGAGGCCAGGGTGAACAGGGCCAGCCCGGCCAGGAACATCCGGCGGTGCCCGACGATGTCGCCGAGCCGGGCCCCGGTGACCAGCAGGACCGCGTAGGTGATGACGTAGCCGGCGATGACGAGCTGCAGCCCGGCGCCGGACGCGTGCAGATCAGCGTGGATGGCGGGGGCCGCGACGTTCACCACGGAGGCATCCAGGACGGCCATGAACTGCCCGGTGAGGACGATGGCCAGCAGGGCGCGCGGCGCGGCCAGCCGGCGCGGGGCCCGGCCCTCGGGCGGCCCGGCGGCCCGGCGGAACCCGGAACGGCGGCCAGCGGGCGCGTGGTCGCGGGTTACGGTGGTTTGGTCTGTCATGCCTCCGAGCATGCCGGGACCCTTATCCAGGTACCAGGAGCCTACTTATCCTGGTACCAGGAGCACCTGGCACCGGCGTCCGCTCCCCGGCATGATGAGGTGATGACCGCCATGACGACCAACGGGAACGGCTCGCGCCGCGCTGAGCTGGCCGCGTTCCTGCGCAGCCGCCGGGAGCGGATCAGCCCGGAGCAGGTGGGGCTGCCGCCGGGGCTGCGCCGCCGCACTCCCGGGCTGCGCCGGGAAGAGGTCGCCCAGCTGGCCGGGGTGGGCGTCACCTGGTACACCTGGCTCGAGCAGGGCCGCCCGATCAAGGCCAGCGCCCAGGTGCTCGGCGCGGTGGCCCAGACCCTCCGGCTCGATCAGGCCGAACGGCAGCACCTGTACCGGCTGGCCGACATCGCCGAAGCGGCCGGCCCGCCCGGGGGCACGGCGACCGCATGCGAGCAGGTGCCGCCGGACGTCCAGGGCATCATGGACAGCCTGGTGCCGCTCCCGGCCTCCGTACTGAACGAGCGGTATGACCTGCTCGGCTGGAATGCGGCGTACTCCGCGCTGTGGCCCGGGGTGATCGGCGCCCAGCCGGGTGAGCGCAACATCCTGTGGCAGAACTTCACCCAGCCGGACTGCTGCCACCCTTACGTCAGCCGGCACGACCAGCTGGGCCGGCTGGTCGCGCAGTTCCGGGGCAACTACGGGCGGCACATCGGTGAGCCCGCGTGGACCAGCCTGATCCGCCGCCTCCAGGGAGCCAGCCCGCACTTCGCCCGGCTGTGGGAAGAGCACGACGTGGCGAACCCCGTCACCTACCTCAAGATCTTCCGGCACCCGGCGTTCCCGCGGCTGGCCATGACGAGCACCAGCCTCGGCGTGCTGGCCGTGCCCTGCACCCGGATGGTCGTCTACACGCCCGCGGACGAGGAATGCCGGGCCGCGATCGGCAAGCTGCTGGCTGGCGAGGGCGCCGACGCCGAGTACCCCTGCGCGCCCGCGCACCGCCGGCGCCGCGCCGAGCTAGCGGCCGCCTCTGCCCACTGAGTCACCCGCCGATGTCACGGGCCGCGCTGATCAGGAGCCGCCACACCCCCGTGTCGCCGAGGAACTTAAAACGCCGCCGCATGTCCGCGGAGGCCGCGTGCGCGTCCTGGAGTGACGCGAGATAGGCGCGGATGCTGCCGTAGGAGTCGAGGACGGCGAGGACCTCCCGGGCGTTCTGGACCATTTGGAGACGCCAGTGAGAGCAATGGAAATCACCGAGCCAGGCGGTCCGGAAGTTGTCCGGTTCGCCGAGCGAGACGAGCCGGCCCCCGGGCCGGGCCAGGTAACCATCAGGGTCGAGTACGCGGGCTTGAACTTCGTCGATGTCCTGGCCCGGCGCGGCGTGCCGGGCTACTTCACCGGCTGGCCGTTCGTACCGGGGATGGAAGTCGGCGGCACCATCCAGGCCCTGGGCGAGGGAGTGGACACTTTCACGGCCGGGGACCGGGTGGTGGCATTTACCGTCGATGGGACCGGGCTGGCGGACGTCGCGGTCGCCCGCGCGGGTCTGACCGTGCCGGTTCCCGCAGGCCTTGACCTCGCCACCGCGACGACCATCCCGCTCACCTGGGCTACCGCTTTCGGGCTCGTGCGTGTCTCGCACGCCGGCGCCGGCGATACGGTGCTGGTAACGGCGGCCAGCGGCGGCGTCGGGTCCGCGATCGGCCAGCTGCTGGCCCGGCAGGATGCCGCCCGCGTGGTCGGCGGGGTGCGTTCCCCGGCCCAGGCCGCCACGCTCGCGGCCGCCTACACCCCGGTGACCCAGGGCGATGGCTTCATGGGCAGAGCGCTGCAGACTGCCGGGGTGCCCGGATTCGACGTCGTGCTCGAATCGGTCGGTGGCAGCGTCCTGGCCTCGGTTCTTGGCGGACTGGCGGTCGGCGGCCAGGTCGTGTCCTACGGCGCAGCGGCTGGCGAACCAGATCCCGCGCCACCGCCGGTTCCGGACCTGAGAGCCCAGAACCTGACCATCACGGGATTCAGCATCCTCAACCGGGCCAGGAAGGCCCCGCCGAAAGCGCTCAGCCTGATCCAGGGCGCGCTCGCGCTCACCCAAGACGGGCTGCACATCCCCCCACCAGCCGTCGTGGACTGGACCGAGGCGATCGATGCGCACATCGCGCAAAGCGAAGGACGCAGCCGCGGAAAAACCGTCGTACATCTGTGACACGTTCACCGGCCACGATAAGGCGCACCAGCCGCCTCTTCCGGGGTCTGTGTCTTCCCCGGTGATGCTGCTCGGCAACGCGGGCGAGGGCACCGCGGTCGATCGAGAGTCCGTTCAGAAACCGGCTGCCGCCTGATTAGTGCTGTGTCGATGTCTTGGTCAGGTGGGTGAGCGCCTGCTGGACGAACTGCTCGACGACACTTCGGTCCAGCTCGGCGGAGGGAATGGATCGTTGCTTATCCAGCGCGATCTTGACTAGCTCGCGGTCGGGGCCGTGGGTGCGCCCAAGAGCCCACTGGCCACCATCGATCTTGGACACGAGTGCGCCGTCTACCGCAAACCGCCACGCACGGCACGCGTTGAGCACGGCGTATTCACCGGGGACGTGCTCGGCGCCCCAGCGAAGCTCGGTCGCCAGCTGGGCAAAGACAAGGCCATCGGCTACCGGGCCGATTGCCTCGGCGGCGGGGAGCCCGGGACCGATCAGGCGCCCGGCCCTCCGGCAGACGGCAAAGTGCAGCACCAAGTCGGGGTCTCCGCCGCGCAGGTGGCCATCGATGACCTTGGTGTCTTCAGGTGCCGTGGTCAGGTGCAGCTCAAAGGCCGGCTCAGCGACGGGGTGCTGAGCGACCTGGAGAGTGACAATGCTCAACTCCAGCCCGCGGCCGGGGCAGGGCAGGCGCTGTTCGCTCAGCGCTTCAGCGACAGCCAACTGCTGCGCTGACGTCATCGGGCCATCCCATACGGCCAGGATGTCAACATCGCTGCGACGTGCATCGAACCCGCCCAGCACCGCAGAGCCATGCAGATAGACACCCGCTAGCTGCGAGCCGGATGCCGCCGCCGCGGCTGATGCGACTTGCCGTGCATAGCGCTCCGGCGCCGTGTCCATGACCTGGAACCTCCGTCCACGACGTTAGCCGCCAATCACTGACCAGAAGTCGTGCCCGGGGATGAGTCCGTACTCCCCGCCCCGGTCCCAGGCCACGTGCACGGTGCCCAGGGAATCCACCAGCCTCACCGTCCCCTCATCTCCCGAGAGCAGGTCGCATGGCGGGTGACCAGGTGCCGTCTCCATACTCACTAACCTGATCCGCTGACCGCAGCGCGCCGCTGGCGGGTCGGCTGCCTGGCTTGTCTCCATCTGCACTCCCTGTCGCGAGTGATTAACCGTACTAGTCAACCATAGTCAACCAAGTCATGTTCGGTTGATTCGGAAGCATGTACATGGGCACGATCGTGCATGGTGATCATGTGTCGATTGACCATGACGGGGAGACACCGCTCTGGCGCCAGCTGGCCGATCTCATCCGGGGGCAGATCGAGTCAGGCAAACTGCCACGCGGCCGCCGCGTGCCGAGCGAGAACACCCTCGCCCAGGAGTATGACGTGGCCCGCGGGACGGCCAAGAAGGCACTGGACTCGCTGGTTGAAGCCGGATTGGTGCGCCGGGTCCAAGGGCGCGGAACGTTCGTCGCCTGAGACCTGATTCAGAACTCAGCCGGCAAGTACCTGTTCGCGCAGGATGTCGGCGTGTCCGCAGTGGTGGGCCAGCTCTCGCAGAACTTGCAGGTACACCCAGCGAAGCGTGCGCGGCCCGGCCCGGTGGCCGGTCACGACGGCATCCAGTGGCAGGTCTGCAACCGCCGTCCGGGCCGTCGCGCAGGCTTCCCGGTGGGCTGCCGTGACCGAGGCGACGGTGTCGCCGCCGGTGAGCCGGAATGACTCCTCCGGGTTCTGTACCAGGCCGAGCTCCCGGCGGGACGTGCCGCCGACGCACTCCTCGAACCACACCCGCTGCATCCACGTGACGTGCTTGAGCAGCCCGAGCAACGTCGTCGCGGACGAGACGAGGTGGCGACGGGCCTGCTCCTCGGTGAGGCAGTCGAGGGTCGCCTCGAGGGCGCCGCGGTACTCCTCGACGAACGCGTCGAGCTGGGTGCGTTCGTCGTCCAGCGGCACATCGAACGGACCCATCAGCGTCTCCCATCTCGCCGCAGGTGAGTAGCGGGCCGTCAGCCGGTGTTCTGGAGGCCGGCCGCTACGCCGCTGACCGCCAGTAGCAGCAGGCGCTGCAGTTGCTCGCGGCGGGCCACGAGCTCGGGGTCCTCGTCCGCGCCGCTACCGCCCGCCGCGGGCAGGGCCCGGAGCTCGGTCAGCGCCCGCAGCTGAAGATGGGACAGCGCGTCCACGTACGGGTCGCGCAGGGCCACCGCCCGGGACAGCACGCGCCGGTTGGCCAGCAACCGGTCGTGGCCGGTCACCTCCAGCACCAGCCGCCGGGTCAGGTCGTACTCGGCCAGCACCAGGCCCGCCAGGTCGTCGCGGCCACCCAGGGCCAGATGCCGGGCCGCGATCCGGCGATCGGTCTTAGCCAGGCTCATCTCCGCGCCATCGAAGAGCACGGCCAGCAGCGGCCAGCCCTGGTAAGCCTCACGGACCCCGGCCAGCCCGCCAGGACCGCTGGCCGCGACGGCCAGGCCGCTGCCCAGGCCGTACCAGCCGGGCAGGTTCAGCCGGGTCTGCGCCCAGGAGAACACCCAGGGAATCGCGCGCAGGTCGTCCAGGCCGACCACGCCCACCCCGCGCCGGGCCGGGCGGGACCCGATCCGCAGCCCGCTGATCTCCTCCAGCGGGCTGATCCGGGCCAGCCACTCGGCGAAGCCCGGGGTCTCCACCAGCTCCCGGTAGGCGCGCAGCGCCGCCGCTTCCATCCGCTGCGCCACCGGCCGGAAACGGCGGGCCGCCTCCGCGTTGCGCTCGCCGACGACCGGCGAGGAGGCGAGCAGCACCGCCGAGGTGACCTGCTCCAGATGACGCTGGGCGATCACCGGGTTCGCGTACCGCGCGAAGATCACCTCACCCTGCTCGGTGACCTTGAACCGGCCGTCTACCGACCCGGGGGCCTGGGCCAGGACCGCGCGGCCGGCCGGGCCGCCGCCCCGGCCCAGCGCACCGCCCCGGCCGTGGAACAGGGTCAGCCGTACGTCGTGGTCGGCCTCCCAGCGGGCCAGCTGGCCCTGCACGTCGAACAGCCGCAGGGTGGCGCCGACCGGCCCGAGCTCCTTGGCCGAGTCGGAGTAGCCGAGCATGACCTCGAGCTGGCGGCCGTTCGCGGCCAGCCGCTCCCGGACCGGCTCCAGCTCCAGCATCTCGTCCAGCACCCGGGTGGCATGGTTCAGGTCGTCGCCGCTCTCGAACAGCGGGACCACGTCCAGCACCGGCGGCGGGCCGCTGCGCGTGGCGTGCCGGGCCAGTTGGTAGACGGCGGCGATGTCCCCCGCCGACCGGGTGAAGCTGACCACGTAACGGCGGCACGCATCCACCCCGAAGCGGTCCTGGATCCAGCCGACCGCCCGGAGCGTGGCCAGCACCTCAGCGGTCTGCGCGGACAGCGCGCCGCCCTCGGCGACCTCGCGCAGCGCGCGGGCGTGCACCGCGCTGTGCTGGCGGATCTCCAGGCTGGCCAGGTGGAAGCCGAACGTCTCGGCCTGCCAGATCAGCTGCTGCAGCTCACCGAACGCCTGCCGGGTGGCGCCCGCGGCGGCCAGCGAGTCCTGCACCAGGCGCAGGTCGGCGAGGAAGTCCGCGGCGCCGGGGTAGGCCAGGTCCGCGTGCCGGAGCCGGGTCGCCTCGAGCCGGCGGGCCAGGTAGAGCAGATAGGTCCGGTACGGCTCGTGCGGCGAGCGGGCGGCCAGATCGGCGAGCAACTCCGGGTGGGCCGTCTCGGCCGCCTCCAGGGCCACCGCGAACTCAGCGGACGGCGGCGCCGCCTCCGCGTTGACGGTGAGCGCGCGGCCGATCCGGGTGGTCGCGTTCTCCAGCGCGCGCAGCACATGGTCGGCCTGGATGACCGCGGTCTCCCTGGTGACCTGGGCCGTCACGAAAGGGTTGCCGTCCCGGTCGGCGCCCACCCAGCTGCCGTAGCGGAGGAAGGCGGGGACCGCCGGGGCGCCGGGCCCGGCCCCGGCCTCGCGGCGGGCCTCGTCCAGCGCCCGGTACACCCGGGGCACCACCTGGAAGATGGTCTCGTCGAACGCGGCCATCACCGTGCGGACCTCGTCGATCGGGGTCATGGCGTTGGCCCGCAACTGTGACGTGCGCCAGAGCAGGTCGATCTCCTCGCGCAGCCGGCGCCGCGTCTCGGCCTGCTCCGCGGCGCCGCGCCGGTCGTCGTCCAGCGCGGTCACCAGATCGCTGATCCGGCGCAGCGCGGTGGCCACGGCCCGGCGCCGCGCCTCGGTGGGGTGAGCGGTGAGGACCGGGGTCACGCGCAGCCGGGCGAGCAGGTCGCCGAGATGCCCGGGACCCTGCTCGCGGCGGAATTCGGCGACCGAGGCGGCGAGTGACTCGCGGACCGGCGCCTGCCCGGTGTCCTGTTCCCGCAGCGCACGGACCCGCTGCAGCTCCTCGGCCAGGTTGGTGAGGTGGAAGTAGACGGTGAACGCGCGGGCCACCAGCTCCGCACGGTCCAGCGGCCAGCTGGCCACCAGGGCCGCGATCTGGTCCCCAGCCGGGTCTTGGCCGGAGTCCGCAGCGCCATCGGAACTGCCGCCGGGAGAGCTGATACCGGCGGCGCCGTGGCTGGCCCGGGCCGCGATCACCGCCTGGCGCAGCCTCTCGACGTCGTCGAGCAGATCCTGGCCGCCGGACTCGCGCAGCACCTCGCCGAGCATGTCGCCGAGCAACCGGACATCGCGGCGCATCCGCCCGGGTAGCTGCTGCCGGTCGGTGTCGCGGGTGGGCGCCGCGGCGGGTGCATCCGCCGGCGGGGCCTCGGCGTCGGCATCCTGGCTCACGCGCGACAGCCTAATGGCCCGGGCCAGCCGCTGATGGCCCGGGGCCAGCCGCCTACCGCCGCCTGATCCCCGGCGCCCCCGGCGGCTACCCTGTGCGCTATGACCAGCGAAGTTCAGGACCGGAGCGGGCCGGAACAGGCTGCCGCCGCGGACCACGCCGACCCGGCGGCCCAGGACGCGGCCCCGCACACCACGGCGGGCAAGATCGCCGACCTGCAGCGCCGCCGGGACGAGGCGATCCACGCCGGCTCGGCGCGGGCGGTGGAACGCCAGCACGCCAAGGGCAAGATGACCGCCCGGGAGCGGCTGGAGCGGCTGCTCGACCCTGGCTCGTTCACCGAGTTCGACGCGCTCGCCCGGCACCGGGCCACCGATTTCGGGGTCGCCGCGAACCGGCCCTACGGCGACGGCGTCGTCACCGGGTACGGCACCATCGACGGCCGCCCCGTCTGCGTGTTCAGCCAGGATTTCACCGTCTTCGGCGGCTCGCTGGGCGAGGTCTACGGCGAGAAGATCGTCAAACTGATGGACCACGCGCTGAAGACAGGCTGCCCGCTGATCGGCATCAACGACGGCGGCGGCGCGCGCATTCAGGAAGGCGTGGTCGCCCTGGGGCTGTTCGCCGAGATTTTTTTCCGCAACGTGACCGCGTCGGGCGTCATCCCCCAGATATCGCTGATCATGGGGCCGTGCGCCGGAGGCGCCGTGTACTCCCCCGCCATCACCGATTTCACGCTGATGGTCGAGGGCACCTCGCACATGTTCATCACCGGCCCGGATGTGATCAAGACGGTGACCGGGGAGGAGGTCAGCTTCGAGGACCTGGGCGGCGCCAGCGCGCACAACACCAAGTCCGGGGTCGCGCACTACCAGGCCAAGGACGAGGACGACTGCCTGGACTTCGCCCGGGACCTGCTGTCCTACCTGCCGTCCAACAACCTCGATGACCCCCCGGTGCTGGATCCGCCCGGTGACCCCCTGGCCGGCCTGGAGATCACGGAGTCCGACGGGGAACTCGACACGCTGATCCCGGACTCACCGAACCAGCCCTACGACATGCACGACGTGATCACCCGCGTCCTGGACGACGGGGAGTTCCTGGAGGTCCACGCCGGCTTCGCGCAGAACATCGTGGTCGGGTTCGGCCGGGTCGAGGGCGCGAGCGTGGGCGTGGTGGCCAACCAGCCGATGCACTTCGCGGGCACCCTGGACATCGACGCCTCCGAGAAGGCGGCCCGGTTCGTCCGGACTTGTGACTGCTTCAACATTCCCGTGCTGACGTTCGTGGACGTGCCCGGCTTCCTGCCTGGCACCGGGCAGGAGTGGGGCGGGATCATCCGGCACGGCGCCAAGCTGATCTACGCCTACGCGGAAGCCACCGTGCCCAAGATCACGGTGATCACCCGCAAGGCGTACGGCGGCGCTTATGACGTGATGGGCTCCAAGCACCTCGGCGGGGACGTCAACCTGGCCTGGCCGACGGCCCAGATCGCGGTCATGGGCGCACAGGGGGCGGTGAACATCCTCTACCGGCGGGAACTGGCCGGTCGCGGAGGACCCGGACGCGCTGCGCGCGCAGCGCGTCGCGGAGTACGAGGACACCCTGGCTAATCCCTACATCGCGGCTGAGCGCGGGTATGTGGACGCGGTGATCCGGCCGGCCGAGACCCGGGCCCAGGTCACCCGGGCGCTGCGGACGCTCCGGACCAAGCGGCAGACCCTCCCGCCGAAGAAGCACGGCAACATCCCGCTCTGAACACCGCGAACTGTAGTTATCCGGCTACACAGGGATCAACTCAGGCCGTGCTTCCGCCCCGGGAAGTGCGGGTCCGGCAGTAGAGTCGAGAATGCCATGACCGACATCGTCTCGCCCCTGCCCACGCTCGCGCGTTACGCGATCATGATTGATGTCGGCTACATCTACGCCGCGGCTGGCGAACTCCTGTTCAGCGTCGGCTCCCGGCGGGAGTACCGGGTCGACACGGACAAGCTGATCCAGGCGCTCACCCGGCACGCCGACGGCCTGGTCCGGGGCGAGCTGCTCCGGGTCTACTGGTACGACGCGGCCCGGGACCGGGTGCCCACCATCGACCAGCGGGTGATCGCCCAGATGGCCCGGGTGAAGCTGCGGCTCGGCAACCTGAACGCGCGCGGCCAGCAGAAGGGCGTGGACGCGCAGATCCGGGCGGACATGGAAGCCCTGGCCCGGCACCGGGCGATCACCGACGCGGTCCTGGTCGCCGGCGACGAGGACATGGTGCCCGCGGTCGAGGCGGCCCAGGCGTACGGCGTCCGGGTGCACCTGTGGGGCGTGGAACCGCCGTTCGGCACGAACCAGGCCGAGCGCCTGGTCTGGGAATCTGACACGGTGGAAATCCTCGACCGGGCCTTCCTCGAGCCGTACTTCACCAGGATCCCGCCACCCGAGCCGGTGCCGCCGGTCCCGTTGGCCCCGTCCGCACAGCCGGTCGGCGTGCCCTCTCCCGCCCAGTTGTTCGAGCGCCGGCACGGCGCCCGGCCGCCGCACCGTCCGGCGTCGCACCCGGCCCTCAGCCATCCGTCCCCCGGCCAGCCGGCCGTGAGCCAGCCGTCGCTCAGCCAGCCGGGCCTCGGCCCGGCGGGCCTCGGCCAGCCGGCGCTGGGCCAGCCAGGACTGGGGCAGTCCGGCCTGGGTCCATCAGGGCTGTCCAGCAGGCTGGGCCCGGACCGGCAGCGGGTCGAGGAAGCCGGCGAGCACGTGGCCCAGAAGTGGATCCTCACCCGGGGCGAGGACAACATCCGGGACCTGCTGCCCGGGCCGATCCTGCCGCCGGTGATCGACAAGGAGCTGCTGGTCGAGGCGGAGAAGGAACTCGGCGCGTCGTTGCGGCCCTACCAGGAAGCCCGGGAGTGGCTGCGGGATGCTTTCTGGGAACGGGTCCGCCGGCAGTTCGGGATCGGAAGCGGCAGGTCATGACCGGTGAGCCGGGCGAGAGCCCGCTGTTCTCGGTGGTGTCGGGCCACCCTGGCGCCGAGGATCTGGCCGCGCTGACCGCGGTCCTGGCGGCCCGCCTGGCCGCCCGCCAGCGGGCCGCGGCGGCCCAGGCCGCTGCCCGTACCGCCCGGTCAGCCTGGCTGGACCGGGCGGCGCTGACCCGGGCCCCGCTGCGCCCTGGTCCCGGCGCCTGGCGCCGCTCCGGGCTACCCGCCTGAGGCCCGGTCCGGGGCCGTATCGCCGGCCAGCTGGGCGATGATCTTGGTCAGGGCGCTGCGCAGGTGCTCTCGCTCGGCGCTGGTCAGCGTGGCGGTCATCCGCTGCTCCAGTTCGTCCCGCTCCTGCTCGATGGCGCGGCGCACGGAGCGGGCCCGGTCGGTGAGATACAGCCGGACCAGGCGGGCGTCCGCCGGATCGGGCTTGCGGACCAGCAGGCCGGCGGTGGCCATCCGGTTGGCCGACTTGACCACGGTCGGGGTGGCGACGTGCAGGCGGCTGGCCAGTTCCCCGGGGGTCAGCCCGTCAGTCTCCCAGAGAACCTCCAGCAGCAGGTTCTGCCCGACCCGCACGCCGTGCCGGCTCATCGCCTCGTCCGCGGCGGCCCGGGCCAGCTTGGACGACCGGGTGAACAACGCCAGAAGCTCGTTCATGATCCGATCGTAGACAAGTCGCTTGCCGGCTACCGATCGGCACGCGTAGGCTCTCATTAGCCGGCTATCGAATCTGGTGAACCACGGGCGGAGGAGCAGCATGCGACTGAGTTTCGGCATCAAGACATCCCAGATGGGCCTGAGCTACCCCGACATCCTCCGGGTCTGGCGGGACGCCGACCAGGTTCCCCTGTTCGAGCACGCCTGGCTGTGGGACCACATGGTCCCGCTGCGCGGCGACGTGCGCGGGGCGGCCCTGGAGGCCTGGACCTTGCTCGGCGCGCTCGCCGTGCAGACCCAGCGGCTGCGCCTCGGGGTGATGGTGACCAGCAACCGGCTGCGCAACCCGGCGTTGCTGGCCAAGATGGCCGCCACGGTGGACGTGATTTCCGGGGGACGGCTGGACTTCGGGATCGGCGCGGGCGGCAGCCAGCTGCCCGGGGCGCCGGACGAGCTGGCCGCGATCGTGCGCCGCGAGTTCGAGGCCTACGGGGTGCCCATCGTCCCGGCCGGCGAGGCGGTCGGCGCGCTGGGCGAGGCGTGCACGCTGATCCGCCGGATGTGGACCGAGGACGAGCAGTTCGACTTCACCGGCCGGTACTACCGGCTGCGCGGCGCCGTATGCGAGCCGAAGCCGGTGCAGCGCCCCCACCCGCCGTTCATGATCGGGGCCGGCGGCGAACGGGCCGCGCTCCGGGTCGTCGCCGAGCACGCGGACATCTGGAACTGCCCGGCCCGCACCGCCGGGGAATTCCGGCACAAGAGCCGGGTCCTCGACGAGCACTGCGCCGCAGCCGGGCGCGACCCGGCCCAGATCACCCGGTCCATGCAGATCCTGGTGCGCCCGGGGGACCCGGCGGCCTCCCGGGCCCTGCTGCTCGAGCTGATCGACGCGGGCGCCACGCACCTCGTCCTCGCGCCGGTCCCGCCGTGGCCCGACCGGCCGGCCCAGTGGCTGGCCGACGAGGTCGCCGCGCCGGTCGCCGCGCAGCTGGCCGGCACCAGCTGACTGGTCAGTTTGGCCAGCGCCAGCTGACCAGCGCTACCCGGACAGAGCGCATCTGACCAGCGGCTGAGTGACAAGGTCCGATTCCCGCCAGTACCACGCGCTGGCCTGGCGTTAAATCAGAGCATGACACTCGATCCCGACACCTGCTACCGGGCTGTGGTGGCCCGCGACCCGCGCTTCGACGGCCGCTTCTTCACCGGGGTCACCAGCACCGGTATCTACTGCCGGCCGATCTGCCCGGCGCGCACCCCGGCCCGGGGCAACATGAGGTTCTTCGCGCACGCGGCGACCGCGGAGACGGCCGGCTTCCGGGCCTGCCGGCGGTGCCGCCCCGAAGCCAGCCCGGGGTCGCCCGAGTGGAACGTCCGGGCCGATCTGGCCGCCCGGGCGGTGCGGCTGATCGCGGACGGCTACGTCGATTCCCACGGGATCGACGGCCTGGCCGCGCGGCTGGCGGTCACCCAGCGGCATCTGCACCGGCTGCTCGTGGCCGAGCTGGGCGCCGGGCCACAGGCCCTGGCCCGGACCGCGCGGTTGCAGACCGCGCGGCGGCTGCTGGCCGAGACCAGCATGCCGATCACCGACGTCGCGTTCGCCAGCGGCTTCTCCAGCGTCCGGCAGTTCAACGCGAGCGTGCGCGAGTCGGCCGGCCGCACCCCGTCGGAGCTGCGCGTCCGGGCCCGGCGCACCGGCCCCGGGGGCCAGGGAGCGCGGGACTCGGCCGGCGCCCCGGGTACCTGGCTCACCCTCCGGCTGGCCTACCGTGAGCCCTTCGACGCCCCTTCGTGGCTGGGCTTCCTGGCCGCGCGGGCCATCCCGGGGGTGGAGCGGGTCACCGAGGACCGCTACGCCCGGTCCGTGCAGACCGCCTCCGGCCCGGGGATCATCGAGCTCATCCCCCGGCCAGGTCAGGGCCACGTGCTGCTCCGGGCCCGGCTCAGCGGGCTCGGCGCGGTCAACCCGGTGGTCGGCCGGGCCCGGCGGCTGCTCGACGCCGACGCTGACCCGGCCGCGATCGGCGCCGCGCTGGCCACCGACGGCCTGCTCGCCCCGCTGGTCCGGGCCCGGCCCGGGCTGCGGGTGCCCGGCGCTTACGACGGCTTCGAGCTGGCGGTACGCGCGGTCCTCGGGCAGCAGGTCTCGGTCGCCGCGGCGAGCACATTCGCGGGCCGCCTGGCCGCCCAGTACGGCACCCCGCTGGCCGCCGACGCCCCGGCGGACGTGCCCGCCGGCGCCATTACCGGGGCGCCGGCCGGCGCCACCCCGGCGCGGCCGGCCGGCCTGCCTCGCGCTGAGCGTGGTGTTCCCCGGTCCGGAGGTGCTGGCCGAGGCCGACCTGGCCGGCCTCGGGCTCACCACGGCCCGGCAGCGGACCCTTCGCACGCTCGCCGCGGCGACCGCGAGCGGGCGGCTGACCCTGGATCCCGGCGCCGACCCCGGGGAGATCGCGGCCCGGCTCGCTGAGCTGCCTGGCATCGGGCCATGGACCATCGGCTACATCCTGATGCGCGCGGCCGCGGATCCGGACGCGTTCCCCGAGGCCGACCTGGGCCTGCGCCGCGGCCTGGCCCGGCTCGGCGCCCCGGCCGGGCATCCGGCGCGGTGGCGTCCGTGGCGCGCGTATGCGGCCATGCACCTGTGGACCTGGCCGGCCGAGCCGGACGTGGCCCGGCTGACCCAGCCGGCTGTTCTCGCGCCCGCGAGCTGACCCCTGGGTACTGCACGACCCCGGTCAGCGGCCCGGCGACCCCGGCCGAGGGCCCTTGAGGACCGGGTGAGCGGCCCGCCCGCTGCACCCTAGGAGCTGAGGAGTGAGTGATGCCTGAACCGGCTGCCCCGCCGGCCACCGCCGTGCTGGCTACGGTCGCAGACACCCCGATCGGCCCGCTCAGCCTGCTCGCCCGGGACGGCCGGCTGATCGCGGGCGGGTTTACCGCGGATCCGGCCGAGATGCACGCCCGGCTGGACCGGGAGCTGCGCACCCTGCCCCTGGAGACCGCCGGCCCGGGTGATCTGCCCTGGCTGATCAAGCCCATCGACGGCTACTTCGACGGCAACCTGCGGGCCCTGGACGCGATCCCGGTGCACCAGCCCGGTACGCCGTCCCGGCAGCGGCTGTGGGCCGCACTGCGCGCCGTGCCGCCGGGCCGCACGGTCACCTATACCCAGCTGGCCGCGCAGGCGGGCTGTCCCCAGGCGCCGCGCGCCGCGGGGGCGGCGTGTGCCCTCAACCTGATCGCCCCCGTGGTCCCGTGCCACCGCGCGCTGCGGACGGACGGCAGCCTCGGCGGCTACTACTACGGCCTGGACCGCAAGACGTGGCTGCTGCGCCACGAGGGCGCCCGTCCGGAGTAGCCGGGCGGATCGCGGGTACTCCGGCAGCCACGAGCCGGTCCCGGAACCGAGACGTGTGACCGGCACGAAACGGTTTTCGTTGCGGCAGAACGTACGGATTCAGGACGCCAGCGGTCAGTCCGGGGCGAAGCGGGACCATCCGCCGGCCCGCCGCTGGCCTGATCCCTGTGGCCACCAGCGAAGGGCCACTCGCCTAAACTCCTCGGCAGTCGGGAGGAGAAGATTCGTGCGCAAGGTGCTTATTGCGAATCGTGGTGAAATCGCGGTCCGGGTGGTGCGGGCCTGCCGGGACGCCGGGCTGGACAGTGTGGCCGTATACGCCGAATCCGACCTCGACGCCCTGCACGTCTCGATGGCCGATGAGGCGTACGCGCTCGGCGGCCCGAGCCCCGCGGAGAGCTACCTCAGCGTCGAGAAGATCCTCGCGGTGGCGGCCGAGTCCGGGGCCGACGCCATCCACCCTGGCTACGGTTTCCTGGCCGAGAACGCCGGCTTCGCCCAGGCGGTCCTGGACGCCGGGCTGATCTGGATCGGGCCCCCGCCGTCCGCCATCGAATCCCTGGGCGACAAGGTGGCCGCGCGGCAGATCGCCGCCACGGTCGGCGCCCCGATGGCCGCGGGCACCGACGGGCCGGTCAGCGGGGTGGAGGAAGTCGAGGCGTTCGTGGCCGAGCACGGGCTGCCGATCGCCATCAAGGCCGCCTTCGGCGGCGGCGGCCGGGGGCTGAAGGTGGTCCGCCAGCCGGACGAGATCAGCGAGGCCTACGAGTCCGCGGTCCGCGAAGCCGTGGCGGCGTTCGGCCGCGGCGAGTGCTTCGTCGAGCGCTACCTGGACCGGCCCCGGCATGTGGAGACCCAGTGCCTCGCCGACCGGCACGGGAACGTGGTGGTGATCTCCACCCGGGACTGCTCGCTGCAGCGCAGGCACCAGAAGCTGGTCGAGGAGGCGCCCGCGCCGTTCCTGTCCGCCAGCCAGACCGAGGAGCTGTACCGGGCGTCCAAGGCCATCCTGCGGGAGGCCGGTTATGTGGGCGCGGGTACCTGTGAATTTCTGGTCGGGCAGGACGGCACGGTGTCGTTCCTCGAGGTCAACACCCGGCTTCAGGTCGAGCACCCGGTGTCGGAGGAGGTCACCGGCATCGACCTGGTCCGGGAGATGTTCCGGATCGCGGACGGCCAGGAACTCGGGTACACCGACCCGGAGCCGCGCGGGCACTCGATCGAGTTCCGGATCAACGCCGAAGACCCCGGCCGGAACTTCCTGCCCGCCCCCGGCACCATCACCGAGCTCACCTGGCCGTCCGGCCCGGGAGTACGGGTGGATGCGGGCTACGCGCAGGGGATGACCGTCCCGCAGGCCTTCGACTCGCTGCTGGCCAAGCTCATCATCACCGGGGCCAGCCGGACCGAGGCGCTGGAGCGGGCCCGTCGCGCGCTGGATGAGTGCGTGGTCGGCGGAATGCCCACCGTGCTCCCCTTCCACCGCGCCGTGGTCCGTGACCCGGCCTTCACGGCCGAGCCGTTCTCGGTGCACACCCGGTGGATCGAGACGGAGTTCGAGAACGCGATCGAGCCCTGGTCCGGGCCCGCGGCCAGCCAGGAGGACGGCCAGCCGCCGCGGGAGCGGATCACCGTGGAGGTGGGCGGCAAGCGGCTCGAGGTGGTTCTCCCGGCCGGGCTGGGCGCGGCGGCCGGGCCCGCGCCCGCGGCGTCCCGGCGGCCTGGCCGCGGCCGGCGGGCCGGTGCGACGGCGGCCGCCCCGGCCAGCGGTGACGATCTCGTCAGCCCGATGCAGGGCACCATCACCAAGATCGTTGCGGCTGAGGGGGATCAGGTCTCGGCGGGTGACACCATCGTGGTGCTGGAGGCGATGAAGATGGAGCAGCCGCTGACCGCGCACAAGGACGGCACCGTGACCGGGCTGGGCGTGGAGATTGGCCAGACCGTGTCGGCCGGTGCGGTTATCTGCAAGCTCGAGGGCTAGCGGCTGCGCGGCTGCCGGTCGCGGCTGGGAGACTGAAAACATGACCAGGCTGTCTGGTGACCCCGGCCCGCTCGGGTGGCTGCGGTTCGCCTGGGGTTTCCGGCTCCCGGCCGAGAACGTGCACTGGGTGCGGCACGAGTTGACCGACGCGGGGTGGCGGGGCCGGACCGTGCTCCGGCATCTGGCCGTCATCATCCCCGTCTGCGCCATCGTGGTCGCCGTGCTGGCGATCCTGCTCCCCGCCCCCATCTGGGTCAGCATCACCATGGTGGCCCTTATCCTGTGCGGCAGCCTGTTCACGGTGACCGTCTACGCGGATGACCTGCGGGCCAACCGGCTGCGCCAGCACGGCCTGCCGGTGCCCAAAGACCGCGACCTGGGCCACCCCACCCACTGATCCTGGCCAGTCAGCCGGGCCACCGGCCGCTGGAGGCGCCCGGACGCCCGGTGCGCGAAGCGCCCGCGACCTGATCAGCCGCCTGGCGACTGCGTCGGGTGGCTAGCGGCTGGGAGACTAGGACCATGCATCCCCCGCCCGCCATCACCACCACCCCGCGCCCGCGGGCACCGCCCACCGCGGGACTGCCGCCGGGCAGCGCGGGGTCCAGCGCGCTGGCGCGCCGCCCTGACGGCGTGGGTGCACCGTGGAGGCCCCGTTGACCAGGCTGCCTGGCGACCCCGGCCCGCTCGGGTGGCTGCGGTTCGCCTGGGGTTTCCGGCTCCCGAGCCGAGAACGTGCACTGGGTCCGGCACGAGCTGACCGACGCGGGGTGGCGGGTCCGGACCGTACTCCGGCATCTGGCCGTCATCATCCCCGTCTGCGCGATCGTGGTCGCCGTGCTGGCGATCCTGCTCCCCGCCCCGACGGGTCAGCCTGACCATGGTGGCCCTCATCCTGTGCGGCAGCCTGTTCACGGTCGACCGTCTACGCGGATGACCTGCGGGCCAACCGGCTGCGCCAGCACGGCCTGCCGGTCCCCAAGGACCCCGACCTGGGCCACCCCACCACTGACTCCACCCTTGACGCTCTAGCAAACCCGGCGATCCTGACGGGGCACGAGCTGGTCAGTCAGCGGCGGCCGCTCGCCGGGAGCATGAGCCGGCGGGCCGCCTCGGTCAGGCTGCCCGACAGCGACGGGTACACCGCGAACGTGTGGGCCATCTGGTCCACGGTCAGGGACTGCTCCACCGCCAGCGACACGCCCAGGATCAGCTCGCTGGCCCGCGGCGCGACCACCACCCCACCGAGCACGATCCCGGTCCCGCGCCGGGCGAACAGCTTCACGAACCCGTCCCGGAAGCCCTGCATCTTGGCCCGGGCGTTGGTGGCCAGCGGGAGCTTGACCGCGACCGCGTCCTCGGCGCCCGATTCGACCGCGTTCGCGGTCACCCCGACGGTGGCGATCTCCGGGTCCGTGAAGATCGTCGCGGCCACATGATCCAGCCTGATCGGCTGCACGGCCTCGCCGAGCGTGTGCCACATGGCGATCCGGCCCTGCATGGCCGCCACCGACGCGAGCATCATCACGCCGGTGCAGTCGCCGGCCGCGTACACCCCGCGGGCCGTGGTCCGGGACACCCGGTCCACCTCGACGAAGCCCCGGCCGTCCAGGGTGACCCCCGCCTCCTCCAGGCCCAGGTCCCGGGTGGCGGGCACCATGCCCACCGTGAGCAGGCAGTGCGAGCCGCGGACGGTCCGGCCGCCTTCCAGCGTGACCACCACGCCGTCACGGGTCCGCTTGACCGCCGCCGCGCGGGACCGGCTCAGCACCATCATCCCGCGGCGCCGGAACACGTCCTCCAGCACCACTGCGGCGTCCGCGTCCTCGTGCGGGAGCACCCGCTCCCGGGAGGAGACCAGGGTGACCTGGGAACCGAGGGCCTGGTAGGCGCCGGCAAACTCGGCGCCGGTCACCCCCGAGCCGACGACGATCAGCTCGGGTGGCAGCTCGGGCAGGTCGTAGAGCTGGCGCCAGTTCAGGATGCGCTCGCCATCGGGTTCCGCGCCGGGCAGCACCCGGGGCATGGCCCCGGTGGCGATGAGCACGGCGTCGGCCTGGATCCGCTGACCGTCCACGATGACCGTGTCCGGCCCGCCCAGCCCGCCACGGCCGGTGATGGTCTCCACGCCCTCGGCGGCCAGTCGCTTGCCACATCCGCGGACTGGGCCTGGGCCAGCGCCTTGACTCTCGCGTACAGCCGGGGTGCGTCCACGGACGCGTGGCTGCGCCCCGCGCGGGCCGCGGAGGCGCGCCCCGAAACCGCCCCCGCGCCGGGGCCCCGCCGGCCGGGTCAGCCCCACCCGGATACCCAGGTCTTCCGCGCCGTACACCACCGACATCGTGGTCGACGTGGCGATAAGGGTCTTGGAGGGCACGCAGTCGGTCAGCACGCAGGCGCCACCCAGGCCGTCGCTGTCCACCACGGTCACCTGGGCGCCGAGTTGCGCGGCCACCAGGGCCGCCTCGTAGCCGCCCGGGCCGCCGCCCAGGATGACGATTCTCGCGTGCGGCTGGTTCACGCTGCCTCATTCTTCCCGGCCGCCCGGATACCGCGCACCCCGCCCTCCCGCCAGCGCACCCGCCGGGCCCTGCCCGCGCGGCGAACCCCGCCTCCGGTGTCCAGGAGATCTGCCGCAACAACACGTTGCATGGTTACGCTGGTGAGCCGTGGAGCTGTACGCGGCGTATGCCACCAATATGGACCCCTCACTGATGGCCGAACGCTGCCCGCATTCGCCCATGCGGGGCAACGGCTGGCTGGAAGGCTGGCGGCTCACCTTCGGCGGCGAGGACATCAGCTGGGAAGGCGCCCTGGCCACCGTCGTGGAGGATGTGGCCGACCAGGTCTTCGTGGTCCTGTACGAACTGCATGACCTGGACGAACAGGTGCTGGACCACTGGGACGGCGTGCACCTCGGCTACTTCCAGAAGATCAGGGTCCGGGTGCAGACGCTGGACGGTGACGTCGCGGCCTGGCTCTACGTGCTCAACGACTACGAGGGCGGCCTGCCCTCGGCGCGTTATCTGGGCATCGTGGCGGACGCGGCCGAGATGGCGGGCGCTCCCGCCGACTACGTGGCCGGGCTGCGCATCCGGCCCTGCGCGTCACCGGGGACTTAGTGAGGGTCTGATTGGCGGTGGACGCGGGCGATCGCGTCCACCGCCGTCGGCCCGCGCCTGGGAGTCCCGGGTCAGGCCGGGATGGCGCCGAGTTGTGCATCAAGGCGACGCCGTCGAACTGCGTCCAGATGTCGGTCACGACCGTCCTTGAGGCGGTAGAAGTTCATGCCCTCGACCCTGATCGTCTGGCCGGAGGCGGGGATCCCCATGAATCCTGCTGCTGGAACCGGCCACGACCCACCGGGTGGCGACTGTCGCCGCTGGCGATGATGTCCTGCAGGTCCTCCTCCAGGTCGGGGAAGATCGCCTTGAAGCCCGCGACTTTTCCTGAAGCTGGCGAGCGTCGGCTCTTCGCCAGGTGCTGGATTGGGGTTGACGAGACCCGGGTCGCAGAGCTCGTCGATCGTCTCCTGGTCGGCCGCGCGAAACGCGTGCTCGAAGCGCGTGATGACTCGGCGTTGACCGTTACCTGAGCCATGATCAGTCCGTTCCCCGGGCTTGTGCCTCGCGGCGGGCCCTGTTTGCGCTGCTACCGCATGTAGCAACTAACTGGTTGCGATAATATGGCAACCGATCAGTTGCGTCAAGAGGCCCGCGTTCCCGGCCAGCTGGCCACCCGGGCCGCGGCCGTGAAGATGATCCTGCACGTCTCCAAGCGCCACCCGACGTCCGGCCCCGCCGCTGGGTCGCGAGGTACCTTGGGCCTGGATCAGCGCCCAGCCCGCCCATAGTGAGGCACTCACTGAGACCCGCAGGAACGAGGCGATCTCGGCCCGCAACGACCGGGCGTCCAGGCCGTGCGCCGCCTGATGCTCGGCAGGCGTGCCGTACCGGCGCAGCTCGCGTCGTCCGACACCGAGCCCGAGGATCCGGTGCGGCAGGTCGCGCAGCGCCTCGGCCACCGCGGGTACCGAGGTGCCCGCCAGGTAGGGCTCGACCAGGACCACGTCCGGAGCCTGCAGGCTGTCCCGCAGCGTCGCCACGTCCAGCGGCCGGATGGTGGCCGCGTACAGCACGGTGACGTCCAGCCCGAGGGTCGCGTCCACCACGGCGTCCGCCAGCGGGCCGACCGCGAGCACCGTGCCCCGGCTGCCGCGGCGCAGCATGGTGAGCCGGCCTGGCTGCGACCGTCCAGCGGGACCGCGTTGGCCTCCGTGGACAGCCGCAGGTAGACCAGCCCGTTCCCGCGGGCCGCCGCGCGGATCTGGCGCTCAGCCTCGTCGGGATGCCCGGGCACGTGCACGGTCCAGCCGGGCAGCGTGCCCAGCAGGGCGACGTCGCCTGGCGACTGATGGGTCCGGCCGTACTCGGAGTAGTCGTAGGACGCGCCCGCGCTGACCAGCACCGCGCCGGCCTCCGCACCCTGGTGGTTCAGGTCCAGCTTGATCTGCTCGAAGGGGCGCTCGACCAGGAAGCTGGCGAAGGTGTGCGCGATCGGCCGCATCCCGGTCAGGGACAGCCCGCCCGCCACGCTGATCAGCAGTTGCTCCCGGATCCCCACGTTGATCACCCGGTCCGGGTAGCGGGTCGCGGCCGGCCGGAAGCTGTCCGCCGAGATGTCGGCGAGCACCACGGCCAGCCGCGGGTGCTCGGCCAGCAGGTCCGTCGTGACCGCGGTGAAGCGTTCGCGCATGGTCTCCATGACCGTCTCCTCCTATCGCGTCGGTGCAGCGGACCTGGCGGGCGCCGGTGGCGCGGCGGCGGCCGGTGGCGCGGCGGCGGCCGGTGCCGCGGCGGCGGCCGTGGGCGGTGCGGCGGGGCCGGAGGATTTGGGCTCGACGACCGCGGCTACCATGTGCGGCCGGCCGGGATGCGGCGCGGTGAACGCGGCCTCCAGCGCGTCGTGATCCCGTCCGGAGACCCTGGACACCGACCAGCCCTCGACGGCGAACCGGGCCTCCACCCCGCCTGGCCAGCCGTAGGTGGACGAGGCGTTGTCCACCACCACCACGTGCAGCGTGTCGAGGCGGGCGGCCCGGGCGAACGCGATCGCCTCGTGGTTGGATCCCTCGTCCAGCTCGGCGTCCCCGGTCAGCACGAACACCCGCGCATCCGCCAGGCCCCGGGCTCTCAAACCCAGCGCCATCCCCACCGCCAGCGGCAGGCCGTGGCCGAGCGATCCGCTGGAGATCTCCACCCCCGGCACCAGGACCCGGTCCGGATGCAGCCCGAGGATGGAGCCGAACGCGCCGAAGCCGGGCAGGTCCGCGGGATCCAGGAAGCCCTTGGCCGCGAGCACCGCGTAGTAGGCCATCGGCCCGTGTCCCTTGGACAGCACGAAGCGGTCCCGCGCGTCGTCCGCGGCGGTCTGCGGCGTGACCCGCAGCACCCGGTCGTAGAGCACCCAGAGCACGTCCAGGGTGGAGGTGGCGGCCTGGTCGTGCTTGTCGTCGCCGGTCATCAGCGACATCAGGCGCGGCAGGTCGGCGAAGGTCGCGGGCGGGCGGTGGTTCGCGGTCGTCGTCATGACCCCATGCTCTGACTTAAAGCGCGCTTGAAGTCAATGGGATTCTGCCGGGTGCGGGGAATCCGGGCCGCCCACCCGGTCCGGTGCCAGCGGCCCGCCGGTCCGGTCCGCCCACCCGGCCCGGTCCGCCGCCGGTCCGTCGCACGGGCCAGGTCGCTGGCCGGCCTCAGGCCAGCGTCAGGGCCAGCAGGATCAGCAACGGAACCACCATGGCCGCGATGGGGCCCCAGCTCCAGCGCACCCGGGCGACGGCGGGAGCCGCGGCAGCGGCGGGTCCGCGGCGGCCCGGGCGGCGGCGGCAGAGCGCTGCACCCGGGCCCGTTCGTCCAGTTGCCGGGCGATGAATTCGGCCGCCGATCCGGCCAGGGCCGCCTGGGCCGCGTCGGGGAGCCGGGCGTACCCGGGCTCCGGGGTCATCCCCCGGCGGGCGGCGCGGCGGGCCCGCAACTCGCTCCGGGTCCTCGAGCGCCCCGTGGACTGCACCGCCCAGCTGTGCACGATCTTCTCCCCGCCCGGCAGCCCCCGCCCGGCTGTCCCCGCCCGGCTACCCCCGCCCGGCAGCCTGCTTTCCCCGCCCGGCTTGTCCTCACCCGGCAGGCCCCCGGCCTGCTTGTCCCCGGCCGGACTGCGGTAATGCACCCGCACGTTGTGGACCAGATCCACCTGGGTCACCGCGGGCCACGGCACCTCGTGCACCCGCAGCGGGTTCACCACGGTGATGCCCGCGGCGTCGGCCACGATGCGGGGGCGCAGCGCGCACGCGTACATGATCCCGGTGATCGCGATGACCACGGACGCCGTGACCAGCGCGGCGTGGTCACGGTGACCCAGCGCCAGCACGATCAGCAGCACGACCGCGAACGCGACCCACGCCCACCACGCCACCAGGGATCCGCTGGTCCGGTAGACCTGCCGCTCGCCGGGCAGATCCGTCCGCGTAAACACCGCCACTGTGCTCCATGTCACCAGGACTGGCCACCATTGCGCTGACCCGGTGGCCAGAACACGATAACGCCCCGGTGAGCTTGCACCCGCATGCCGGCCGGGAGCCGTGGCCGGGCGGCGCCTGACGACCGGCCTGGACTGCCGGGCTCAGGCGTTCGCGGCGTCCGCGAAGGGCTCGGGGGCGGCCGCGCTGCCCCGGACAGCGGTGAGCGCGGCGGCGGCCAGCAACCGCAACCCGATGCCGATCGCGCGCTCGTCGATGTCGAACGCGGGCTGGTGGATGTCGAAGTCCTGGCCGGAGCCCGGGGACCCGGGTGCCCAGCCGGGCCAGCGAGCCTGGTACCGACTCCAGGTACCAGGCGAAGTCCTCCCCGCCCAGGCTCTGCTGGGTGGTGGTGACCGCGTCGGGGCCGAGGACCCGCTCGGCCGCGGCGGACAGCAGCGCCGTGCTGGACGGCTCGTTCACCGTCGGCGGGACACTGCGCTGGTAGGCCAGGTCGGCAATGACCCCGTAGGCGCTGGCCACCGACTCGATCAAGGCCTTCAGCAGGTCCGGGGCCTCGTGCCAGGCCTTGTCGTCGAGGCACCGGACGGTGCCTTCCACCACGCCGTCATCGGGGATGGAGTTGGCCCCGGTGCCGGCGCTCACCCGGCCCCAGACCAGGCTGAGGCTGGACCGGGGGTCGACGCGCCGGGACAGGGCGGCGGGCAGCTCAGTGACGATCTTGCCCAGCGCGTAAACCAGGTCAGCAGTCAAATGGGGCCGGGCGGTATGACCGCCCGGCCCGGTGACCCGGACGGTAATGCGGTCACAGGCGGCGGTGATGGGGCCGCTGCGCACCCCGACCTTCCCGGCGTCCAGGCGCGGGTCGCAGTGCAGCCCGAAGATGCGGTCCACCGAGGCGATGCCGCCCGCGGCCATCACGTCCAGCGCGCCGCCGGCCACTTCCTCGGCGGGCTGGAAGATGAGCCGCACCCGGCCGGGAAGCCGGCCCGCGGCGGCCTGCTGGGCCAGGAACAGGCCCGCACCCAGCACGATGGTCGTGTGCACGTCGTGGCCGCAGGCGTGGCACGCGTTGGGCACCGTCGAGCGGTAGGAGACCTGCTTCTCGTCGCTGAGCGGCAGCGCGTCCAGATCGGCCCGCAACGCCACCAGCGGGCTGCCGTCGGAGTTGTCGCCGATGTCCGCGATGAGCCCGGTTCCCTTGGGCAGGATCATCGGCCGCAGGCCCGCGGCCGCCAGGCGGAGCGCGATCCGCCGGGTGGCCCGGTGCTCGTGATAGCCGAGCTCCGGATGAGCATGCATGTCGCGGCGGAAGTCGATCAGCTCAGCCTCGTGTGCGGTCAGGAACGAGCAGAGATCCGCGCGCAGAGGGTCATTCGGCATTCGCCACCTCCCCCGGGCAGACGAACCGGTCCTCAGCAAACTCCATAACCAGCGCGTCAACCACGTCCGTCAGCCCCCCGCCAGTTGCCACCACAGCACGCTGCCGCTCGTAGGAGGCACCCCTTTCGAGCACCTCGCTGAGCACATCCAGCTCGTCTGCGCAGCCCAGCCGTTGCGCGACCGGCTGTATCTCCAGGTACAGCTCGTACAGCTCATCGCGCAACGGCGCGGTCGACCCCGCCGCGTCGGTGATCACGATGGCGTCGAGCCCGTACCTGGTCGCCCGCCAGCGATTGTCCCGGACCACCCAGGACGGCTGGCTCGGCAGCCGGTAGCCGCGGCCCAGTTGCGTGTCGAGCAGGTGGACCAGGCTCTGCGAGAGGGCGGCGACCATGCCTACCTCACGCAGCGTCGGAACCCCGTCGAACATGCGGATCTCGACCGTGCCGAAGTCAGGGTGTGGCCGGACATCCCACCACACTTCCTTGATGCTCCGGATGGTTCCGGCCCGCAGCAGCGTGTCCATGTACTCCTCGAACTCACTCCAATCCGCCAACTGATGCGGCGGACCTGCGGTCGGCAACCCGCCGAAGATGACCGCCCTGCTCGAGGCGAGCCCGGTGTCGTGCCCTCCCCAGAATGGGCTCGACGCGGTCAGCGCAAGGAAGTGCGGCAGATAAGCGGCGAGAGCGTTGACGATCGGAATCGCCTTGCTGCCATCACGAAGCCCCACGTGGACATGCACACCAAAGGTCTGGATCCGGCGGGCCAGCCACTGCATCTGCTCGACGAGTTCCGCATAGCGCTGTACGGGCGCCATCTTGGCATCCCGCCAATCGCTGACAGGATGTGTTCCGGCGCAGGCCAGCATCGTACCGCGCATATCCGTGATCCGCTGAAGGTCAGCAATTGTCGCGGCTAGGTCCGCTACGGCCTCGGATACCGTACTGCAGACGCCGGTGACCACCTCGACCGCGGACTGCATGAGCTCGTCGTGAATCTTGGGCTGCGGGCCGGGTTCTTCCCGCTCGCGCAGCGCGGAGATGACCTCCCGCGCGTCCTGGCGCAGCAGCTTGCTGGCGGCGTCAATGAGCTGGAGCTCCCACTCGACCCCCAGCGTCGTGCCGCGGGAAGAATTCCACCAGATCGCCACCGCTGATCTCCTCCTGGTCAATCACCCTGGGGCGGGCATCACCTCCGGGGTCGCGCGGCTCGCCGCACCGGCGCCCCGCTACTAATCCGCATAGTGTCTGACAACCCTCGGTAAGCGCCATGAGCGCAGCGTGACGGCGTGTCCGCTGGCACTGGCATGGGGCAGCGGCCTGGTCAGTCGAGGTCGGGCGGCTGGTAGGTGCCCCAGACCTCGCGCAGCGCGTCACAGACCTCGCCGACGGTCGCCCGGTGCCGCAGCGCCTCGCGCAGTGGGACCAGCAGGTTCTGGCTGCCGGTGGCGGCCTTCTTCAGGTCGTCGAGGCGGCGGCGGAACTCATCGGCGTCCCGCTCGCTGCGCAGCGTGGCCAGCCGGCGGGCCTGCTCCTGCTCGATCTCGGGATCGACCGGCAACAGCTCGTAGGGCTCATCGCTGGGCACGGTGAACTTGTTCACCCCGACCACCACCCGCTCCCCGGCATCGATCTCCCGGGTCACCTGGTAGGCGGAGCGCTCGATCTCGGCCTTCTGGAAGCCCTGCTCGATGGCGGCGACCGCACCGCCGAGGTCCTCGATCCGGGCCATCAGCGCGTCCGCGGCGTCGGCGACGTCGTCGGTCATCGATTCGACCGCGTAGGAACCGGCGAACGGATCCACGGTGGCGGTGAGGTCGGTCTCGTTCGCGATCACCTGCTGGGTGCGCACCGCGAGCCGGGCCGCCTTCTGGCTGGGCAGCGCGATGGCCTCGTCGTAGGCGTTGGTGTGCAGCGACTGGGTCCCGCCGAGCACGGCGGCGAGGGCCTGCACGGTGACCCGGGTCAGGTTGACCTCAGGCTGCTGGGCGGTCAGCTGCACGCCGGCCGTCTGGGTGTGGAACCGCAGCATCTGGGACTTCGGGTCCTTCGCCCCGAATTCCTCCCGCATGATCCGCGCCCACAGCCGCCGGGCGGCCCGGAACTTGGCCACCTCCTCCAGCAACGTGGTGCGGGCCACGAAGAAGAACGACAGGCGCGGCGCGAACTCGTCCACGGCCAGGCCGGAGCGGAGCGCGGTCCGCACGTACTCCCTGGCGTTGGCCAGCGTGAACGCGATCTCCTGCACCGGCGTCGCGCCGGCCTCCGCCATGTGGTACCCGGAGATCGAGATCGTGTTCCAGCGCGGGATCTCCGCCCGGCAGTAGGCGAAGGTGTCCGCGACCAGGCGCAGGGACGGGACCGGAGGATAGATGTAGGTTCCCCGGGCGATGTACTCCTTGAGGATGTCGTTCTGGATCGTCCCGGTCAGCGCGGACGCGGGGACGCCCTGCTCCTCGGCCACCAGCTGGTACAGCAGGAGCAGCAGGGCCGCCGGGGCGTTGATCGTCATCGAGGTGGAGACCTCGCCCAGCGGGATCCCGTGCAGCAGGATGCGCATGTCATCGATGGAGTCGATGGCCACGCCGACCTTGCCGACCTCCCCGTGGGCCAGCGGGGCGTCCGAGTCGTACCCCATCTGGGTCGGCAGGTCGAAGGCGACGGACAGGCCCGTGGTACCGGCCTCGATCAGCTCGTGGTAGCGCCGGTTGGAGTCCTCCGCGGTGGCGAACCCGGCATACTGCCGCATCGTCCACGGCCGGGTCGTGTACATCGTGGGGTACACGCCGCGGGTAAACGGGTACTGGCCAGGTGGGCCCAGCTTTTCCGCCGGGTTGAAGCCTGCTGGCTGACCAGGGCCGTACACGGGCTCGATGGGCAGACCTGACTCCGACTCACGCATGAACCAAGGTTAGATGGCGGGTAGTCCAGACACCTAAGCGAGTTTCGCCACACCCGGCCCGCGCCGGGATCCGGGGCCGCCGGGAACCCGCACAGGCGGCCATAATCCGACCATGATTGACTACTCAGCGTGAGCAAGACGATGAGGTCATCCGGACCGCTCCGGGCTCGCCGCGGCGCGGCTCGCCGCGGCGGCCGCACTGCTCGCCCTGGCGCCCCTGCGGCACCGCCGGCGCTGGCTCACGCCGCCACCGGGCTGCCGGCCGGCGCAGCGCATCGCGAGTTTCCGCAACGAACACCGTCTGGCGCCGCGGCCCCGGCCCGGGCCCGCGGCGTGGGCCGGACCGGCGTGGGCACGGCCGTGGTGGGCGGCCCGGAACTCGCCGGGCGGGGTGTCATCGTGCACTACCCCGCGCACGGCGCCCGGCGGCTGCCCTCGGTCCACGCCTCCTCCTACGTGATCGCGGATGCGGGAACCGGGCAGGTGCTGGCGGCCAAGGACCCGCACGGGCACTTCCTGCCGGCCAGCACCCTGAAGGTACTCACCGCGGACGCGCTGATGCCGGTGCTGAAGCCGGACGCCACCGTGGTGACCTCAGGGCTGGCCGCGGACGTGACCCCGAACAAGGTAGGCCTGGTCAAGGGGCGCGCGTACCAGGTGTCCGACCTGTTCCAGGCCCTGCTGCTGATTTCCGCCAACGACGCGGCGATCGCCCTCGCCCAGGCGACCGGGTCCTACGACCAGGGCGTGGCCATGATGAACGCCGAGGCGCACCTGCTCCAGGCCGACGACACCGTGGCCAAGCGGCCGAACGGGCTGAACGCCAAGGGCCAGCACACCTCCGCCTACGACCTGGCCCTGTTCGCCCGGCAGGCGCTGACCATGCCGGAGTTCATGCAGATCGAGGCCACCCGGACCGCGATGTTCCCGCTGCACCGCCGCCACTCGATCGAGTTGTTCAACCAGAACACGATGCTCAGCACCTACCGTGGCGACCTCGGCGGCAAGATCGGCTGGACCAGGGCGTCCGAGACCACGTTCATCGCCTGGGCCCGGCGGAACGGCCACACGCTGATCGTGACCCTCATGCACTGCGTCCCGCTCACCGAGATGAACGTCGCCGCCAAGCTGCTGAACTGGGGCTTCGCCATGGATGGGAAGGTCACCCCGGTCGGCACGCTGGCCCGGCCGCTGCCCGCCGGGGCGGCCAGCGCGGCGGCCGCGCACCCGGCGGCCACGCGCCCGGCCACCGGCGGCGGCCGGCAGCCCGGGCCACGCAGCGCCGCCGCGCAGCATCCTGGCCATCAGGCACCGGCAGCCGGCGCCCAGAAGCCCGGCGGCCAGCCGGACGTCCGGCTGGCTCAGGTGGGCGGCTTCCCCACCATCTCGCTGACGGCGGGGATCGGCGCCCTGGTCCTCGCGGCGCTGGTGGCCGCGGGCGTCGTGGTGCTGCTCAGGCGCCGGCCGGGGGGAGGAAGCCCACCCGGTCGTTGACCAGCGCCATGGTCTCCTGCGCGAGCGGCCGGGCCCGGCTCGCCCCGTGGGCCAGCATCCGGTCGAGTTCAGCCTCGTCGGCGAGCATCTTCTCGGTCCGTTCCCGGATCGGGGCGAGCGCGCCGACGACCACCTCGGCCAGGTCCTTCTTGAACGTGCCGTAGCCCGCGCCGGCGTACCTGGCCTCCAGCGCCGGAATGTCCGCGCCGGTCAGCGCGGAGTAGATGCGCAGCAGGTTGGTGACGCCCGGCTTGGCCGACTCGTCCGCGCGGACCTCGCTGCCCGGGTCGGTGACCGCCCGGGCGATCTTCTTGCGGATCGTCCCCGGCTCGTCGAGCACGTCGATGATGCCCGCCGCGGACGAGGACGACTTGCTCATCTTCGCGGTCGGCTCCTGCAAGTCGGTGATCTTCGCCACGCCAGAAAGGATCAGCGCCGAGGGCACCTGGAACGTGGGCCCGTAGCGGTGGTTGAACCGCACCGCGAGGTCCCGGCTCAGTTCCAGGTGCTGCCGCTGGTCCTCACCGACCGGCACCTCGTTGGTCTGGTAGAGCAGGATGTCCGCGGCCTGCAGCACCGGGTAGCTGAACAGTCCCAGGCTGGCCTGCTGGGCGCCGCCCTTGGCCGCCTTGTCCTTGAACTGCGTCATCCGGCTGGCCTCGCCGAACCCGGTCAGGCAGCCGAGCACCCAGGCCAGTTCCGGGTGCTGCGGCAGGTGGCTCTGCACGAACACCACGGCCCGGTCCGGGTCGAGCCCGGCCGCGAACAGCTGCGCGGCCGCGACCCTGGTCCGCTGGCGGAGCTGGGCCGGGTCCTGGGGCACCGTGATCGCGTGCAGGTCCACCACGCAGTAGACCGCCTCGTGGGTGTCCTGGAGCGCGACCCACTGGCGGATCGCGCCCAGGTAGTTACCGAGGTGGAACGAGTCGGCGGTCGGCTGAATGCCGGAAAACACGCGTGGCCTGGAGGACATGGGGAAAGTTTAGTGCCAGGCCCGACGCTACGCCGCCACGTGAACCGCTCCTGCTCAGCCGCTCCGCGCCGAACGCTGTATGGTCCGGGGGGGCACCCCCTGGACCCGCAGGCGCGCTCGCCGCGTCCGCGCCGCAACGCCGGCGTCGGCGCGCAGCGGCGAGCGGCGGGTCCCGGGGGCGCCCCCCGACGCACTGCTGCGTTCGGCGCGAGCGGCGAGCGGGGGGCCCCGGAGGTCGCCCCCCGGACTATTAGCTGATGACCGGGACGATGTCGGGGGCGTCCAGCAGCAGCGCGTCGGCGGCCTGGTCGGTGGCTTCTTCCTGGGAGGCCCGCTCGGCCTCGATGGTCGCCTCGTAGTGGCTGATCTCGTTGGCCACCTGGCGGTCATCCCAGCGCAGCGGCTTGGCCATCAGCTCGGCCGCCTCCGCCGCGGCGGACAGGCCGCGGTCCCAGGTCTCGATCGAGATGTGCGTCCGCCGGGCCAGCACGTCATCCAGATGCCGGGCCCCCTCGTGCGAGGCGGCGTAGCTCACCTCGGCGCGCAGGTAGTCCTCGGCGCCGGTGAGCGGCCGGCCCAGGCCCGGCTCGGCCGCGATCATGTCCAGGACCTCCGTGGCCAGCGCCCCGTACCGGCCCAGCAAGTGCTCGATCCGGGCCACATGCAGCCCCGACGACCGGGCCAGCCGGTGCCGCGCGTTCCACAGCGGCAGGTAGCCGTCCGCGCCGGCCAGCGGCACCTCGTCGGTGCAGGACGGCGGGACCCGCCAGTCCAGCCCGTGCGCGACCGCGTCTACCGCGTCCCGGGCCATCAGCCGGTAGGTGGTGTACTTACCGCCCGCGATCATCACCAGCCCCGGCACCGGGTGCGCGACCACGTGCTCCCGGGACAGCCGTGACGTGGACTCGGATTCGCCGGCCAGCAGGGGACGCAGCCCGGCGTAGACCCCGGCCACGTCCTCGCGGGTCAGCGGGACGGCGAGCACCCGGTTGACCTGGGCCAGCACGTAGTCGATGTCGGCCCGGCTGGCCGCCGGATGGGCCTTGTCCAGGGTCCACTCGGTGTCCGTGGTGCCGACGATCCAGTGCCTGCCCCACGGGATGATGAACAGCACGCTGGTCGGGGTGCGCATGATGATGCCGGTGCGGGACTGGATCCGGTCCCGGGGCACGACCAGGTGCACGCCCTTGGAGGCGCGGATGTTGATCACCCCGCGGCCGCCCACCATGGCCTGCACGTCGTCGGTCCACACCCCGGTGGCGTTGACCACCTGCTGGGCCCGGATCTCCAGGTGCCGCCCGCTCTCCAGGTCCACCGCGCGCACGCCGGTGACCCGCTCCCCCTCGCGGAGGAACCCGGTGACCTGGGTCCGCGAGGCGATCTGCGCCCCGTAACCGGCCGCTGTCCGGATCAGGCTGACCACGAACCTGGCGTCGTCCACCTGCGCGTCCCAGTACTGCAGCGCCCCGGTCAGCACCGACCGCTTCAGGGCCGGCGCGAGCCGCAGCGCGCCCCGCTTGGTGAGCTGCCGGTGACCAGGCAGCCCGCGCGGCTGGCCGAGTGAGAACCCCAGCGCGTCGTAGGCGTTCAGCCCGGCCCCGACGTACGCACGCTCCCACACGTGGTGGGTGAGCGGGAACAGGAACGGCACCGGGCGGACCAGGTGCGGGGCGATCCGCTGGAGCAGCAGCCCGCGCTCGGTCAGCGCCTCCCGGACCAGGCTCACGTTGAGCTGCTCCAGGTAGCGCAGGCCGCCGTGGATCAGCTTGCTGGACCGCGAGGAAGTGCCGGAGGCGAAGTCACGCGCCTCCACCAGCCCGACCGACAGGCCGCGGGTGACCGCGTCCAGGGCCACGCCCGCACCCACCACGCCCCCGCCGACCACCAGCACCTGCAGCTCATCCCCGGTGAGCGCGGCCAGCGCCGCAGCCCGTCCCTCCGGGTCCAGCTGTGCCGCCTCCTCCGCCATCGTCACCGTCGCGGCGGCGCGTTCGGGGTCACGGCCACCTCAACTCGCTGGAACTCCTTGAGGTCGGAATACCCGGAGGTAGCCATGGTCCGGCGGAGGGCGCCGATCAGGTTGAGCGAGCCGTCGGGCACGTCGGACGGGCCATGCAGGATCTGCTCCAGGGTGCCGATCGTGCCCACCTCGACCCGGGCCCCGCGGGGCAGGTCGGGATGGTGCGACTCGCTGCCCCAGTGGTAGCCGCGTCCCGGCGCCTCAGCCGCCCGGGCGAACGGGGAGCCGACCATGACCGCGTCCGAGCCGCAGGCCAGCGACTTGGCGATGTCACCGCTGCGGGTCATCCCGCCGTCGGCGATGACGTGCACGTACCGGCCGCCGGATTCGTCCAGGTATTCGCGCCGCGCGGCGGCCACGTCGGCGATCGCGGTAGCCATGGGCACGGTCACGCCCAGCACCGCGGCCGTGGTGTGCCCCGACCCGCCGCCGAAGCCGACCAGCACGCCGGCCGCGCCGGTGCGCATCAGGTGCAGCGCGGCGGTGTAGGTGGCACAGCCGCCCACGATCACCGGCACGTCGAGCTCGTAGATGAACTGCTTCAGGTTGAGCGGCTCCGCCTGCCCGGACACGTGCTCGGCGGACACCGTGGTGCCGCGGATCACGAAGATGTCCACGCCCGCGTCGACGACCGTCTTGTAATACCGCACGGTCCGCTGCGGGGACAGCCGCGCGGCGGTGGTCACGCCGGCCGACCGGATCTCCTCGATCCGCTGGCCGATCAGCTCTTCCTTGATGGGCTCGTTATAGATCTGCTGAAGCCGCCGGGTGGCGGCCTCCTGGGGAAGCTCGGCGATCTCGGCCAGGATCGGTTCCGGGTCCTCGAACCGGGTCCACAGCCCTTCCAGGTCGAGCACGGCCAGACCGCCGAGCGAGCCGAGCCCGGCGGCGAAGGCCGGCGACACGACGCTGTCCATCGGCGAGGCGACCAGCGGCATCTCGAACCGGTAGGCGTCGATCTGCCAGGCGACCGAGACTTCCTCGGGATCCCTGGTCCGCCGGGAGGGGACAATGCCGATCTCATCGAGCGGATAGGCGCGGCGGCCGCTCTTGCCCCGGCCGATCTCTACGGTGGTCATGGCTCAGCGCTGCCCTTCTCAGGCCCGCCCGCGCCGGGCGTAGTTGGGCGCTTCTGCGGTCATCTCGATGTCGTGCGGGTGGCTTTCCGCCAGCCCCGCCGCGGTGATCTGGGTGAACCGGGCCTCCTGAAGCTCGGCCACGGTCCGCGCGCCGCAGTACCCCATGGCCGCCCGGAGACCACCGACCAGCTGGTTCGCCACCGCGGCGAGCGGCCCGCGGTAGGGCACCTGGCCTTCGATCCCCTCCGGGACCAGCTTGTCCTCGCGCAGCACATCGTCCTGGAAGTAACGGTCCTTGGAGTAGGACCGGCCGCGCTCGGGGTTGCGCATCGCGCCGAGTGAGCCCATCCCCCGGTACAGCTTGTACTGCTTGCCGTGGATGAAGACCATTTCGCCGGGGCCCTCTTCGCACCCGGCCAGCAGGCTGCCCAGCATCACGCTGTCGGCGCCGGCCGCGATGGCCTTGGCGATGTCGCCGGAGTGCTGCAGGCCGCCGTCGCCGATCAGCGGCACACCCGCGGCCCGCGTCGCCTGCGAGGCCTCGTAGATCGCCGTGACCTGGGGTACGCCGACCCCGGCGACGACCCGGGTGGTGCAGATCGAGCCCGGCCCGACCCCGACCTTGACCCCGTCTGCACCCGCGTCGATCAGCGCCTGGGCCCCGGCCCGGGTGGCGATGTTCCCCCCGATCACCTCGACCCGGAGATTGGCCTTGACCTGAGCCACCATCTCCAGGACCGCCTGGGAGTGGCCGTGCGCGGTATCTACCACGAGGAAGTCGGCACCCGCCTCGACCAGGGCCTGGGACCGCCCCTTGGAATCCTCACCGACCCCCACGGCCGCACCGACCACCAGCCGCCCCTCGCTGTCCTTGGTGGCGCTGGGGAACTTCTCGCTCTTGGTGAAGTCCTTGACGGTGATCAGGCCGCGCAGCTTGCCTGCCTCGTCGATCAGCGGCAGCTTCTCCACCTTGTGCTGGCGCAGCAGCGCGAACGCGTCGTCCCTGGACACCCCGACCGGCGCGGTGATCAGCGGCGTCGTCGTCATGACTTCGGCCACCCCGCGGCTGTGGTCGGTCACGAAGCGGATGTCCCGGTTGGTCACGATCCCGACCAGGACCCCGTCCGGGCTGGTCACCGGGACGCCGGAGATGCGGTAGCGGGCACACAACTGCTCGACGTCACCCACGGTGGCATCCGGGCCGCAGGTCACCGGGTTGGTGATCATGCCGGCTTCGGACCGCTTCACCGTGTCCACCATCTGCGCCTGGTCGTCCACGGAGAGGTTCCGGTGCAGCACGCCGGCGCCGCCGATGCGCGCCATGGCGATGGCCATCCGGGCCTCGGTCACCGTGTCCATGGCCGAGGAGACCAGCGGCACGTTCAGCGTGATCCGGCGGGTGAGCCGGGCGGTCGTGTCCGCCTCACCGGGCATCACCACCGAGTGCGCGGGCAGCAGCAAGACGTCGTCGAAGGTCAGGGCCGGAGGGGCGAACTTGCCGACGTCGCTCATGACACCTTCCGAGGGTGGCTGCGGGACATCACCAGTCTAGAGGCGTCCCGCCGCCGGGATGGCCCGGCGCCGGATGACGCACCGCCCGATGGCCTGCCCTGGGCTGCCCCCCGCTGAATGACGTGCCAGTGGGTGGCCCGCCGCTGGATGATCAGCGCACCCGGCGCGGCCGGACGTGCCGCGGCTGCCAGCGGCCGCCTCGGGCCGGGCCGCGGGCCAGCCGGGCCAGCATGCTCGTGGCGATCAGGCTGGTGACGCTGGCCAGGCCGGCCACCACGCCGCCTGCGATCGCGGCCCGGAGCCAGGCCGCCGCACCCCGGGACGGCGCGCCAGCCAGCGCCTGCCAGGCCTCGGCGCGCTGACCTGCCGCGCGCCCGGGCCGCCCGGCCCCGGCGAGGGCACTCTGCCGGTCATCCAGCCCGGGGGCGCCAGGCTCCGTCACGGTGCCTGGCGTATCCACGTCCGCGACCAGGGCGCCCAGCAGCACCAGTGCCGGGTCGTCAGCCAGTTCCGGCCCGGCGGCGCCACGCGCCGCGAGCACGTTGATAGCTTCCTCGGACCGCCGGATCTCACCGAGATCGACGGCCCTGCCCCCGGTGCCGCCCGTTGCCGCCCGCCTGCGGGTGAAATCCAGGCCGACCGTCACACCGGGCGCTCCGGGTCCGCGCCCCGTGATCACGCAATCGACTCCTCAATCGCAAGCGCCCGGAGCCGGGCCAGCGCCCGGTGCTGGGCTACCCTTACCGCCCCTGCTGACATACCGAGTACGTTACCCGTTTCCTCGGCCGACAGACCGGTCACCACGCGTAGTATTAGCAGCTCACGTAGATGGTGAGGGAGCTGAGCGAGCAGCGCCCGGGTGCGTTCCGCCTCAATGTAGGCCACCACGGTCTCTTCCGGACCGGGCCGGTCGTCCGGCCCGTCGGGCAGGTCCTCGAACGGCACGGCGAGCCGCGACGCGGTGCGGACCGCGTCGGCCACCTTGTGCGAGGCGATGCCGAACACGAACGACGCGAACGGCCTGCCCATGTCGCGATACCGCGGCAGCGCCGCCAGCACGGCCAGGCAGACCTCCTGGGCGACGTCGTCGGCCACGTAATACTGCCCGGTGATCCGGCCCAGCCGGGCCCGGCAGTAGCGCATCACCATGGGGCGGATCCGCTCCAGCAGGGCCTCGACGGCCCCGGGATGGCCGCGGACCGCCAGGTGCGCCAGGTCACCGAAGCCCCCTGGCTCGTCGGCCCAGGCTGCGCCGGGTCCCCGCAGGTCGCGGTCGTAGGACCCGCGGTCAGCGTCCCCGTAGCCGGAGGACCGGTAGCCGGAACTCCCGGGGTCACTGGCCCGCTGGGCGTAGCCGCCCGGCCCGTAGTCGTCCGGCCCATAGCTTCGCTGGCCGGGGATACCGTGTTCCTGGGTAGCGTGCTCGCGGGTTGCGTGCTCGCGGGCCCCTGCCCCCTCGGCCACCGCGGTCCCGGCCGGGAGCACGGCTCCCTGCCCGTCAGCCACGGCCCGGATGATGCATCCCTCGCTCACGACTGCATGATGCCCAGGAAAACGGGGGTGCTCTCATCAATGTGGGCAACAGAAGGGTCACATTGATGTGTCGCGCAGTCACGTTCCGAACATGAAATTACGCTCAGTAATTAATTGACTACTGAGTGTAATTCGAATTCGAGAGAGTGTCCCTTTCGCGCCTTAGATATCGAAGCACCACGACAATGGGCACGTAAACCCGGTAAAAGCCGTCCAGCCATCCCAGGCCTTGCTCCCGGCGGCACCACCCCGGCCACCGGCCCCTTCCGCCTAACATCAGCCCCGGGAACCCGGCCGTGGCCGCCGGGCGGGCGGCGACTCTTCACGTATGTGGTGCGCCCGGAAGGGAGTTTTGTCCGGTTCGGCTGCACCGGATACGTGAAGAGTGGGCGGGAGAGGCCAGTGTGACTGAGGGCGTAGGGCGGCCACGCCACGGGCCACGGCCACCGGGTGAGCGGGCGGGCGCGCCGCCTGTCTACCCCCCGTGATCATGAATCGGGCCGGGCCTGGCCGAGGCCGTCCCGGCACACCGCAGGCCCCCGCCCGGGATGAATCCGGGCGGGGGCCTGCGGTGTTCGTTGCGGATCTTTTGTTCTCGGGTTTTAGTGCGCGTGGCCGTGCGAGTGACCGTGGCCACCCGCCGCTGCCTCGTCCTCTTCCTCGGGCTTGTCCGCCACCAGAGCCTCGGTGGTCAGGAGCATGGCCGCGATGGAAGCGGCGTTGAGCACCGCGGACCTGGTCACCTTGACCGGGTCGATGACGCCCTGGGCCAGCAGGTCGCCGTACTCGCCGGTGGCCGCGTTGTAGCCCTGCCCATGGGGCATTTCCGCGATCTTGGCTACCACGACCATGCCCTCGGCGCCGGCGTTCTCGGCGATCCAGCGGGCCGGCGCGACGAGGGCGCTGCGCACCACTGCCACTCCGGTTGCCTCGTCGCCGGTCTTGCCCAGGTCGCCCAGGCTGGACGCGATGTGCACGAGGGCGCTGCCCCCACCGGGGACGATGCCTTCCTCGATCGCGGCCCGGGTCGCCGAGATAGCGTCCTCGAGGCGGTGCTTCTTCTCCTTGAGCTCCACCTCGGTGGCGGCACCGACCCGGAGGACGGCCACCCCGCCGGACAGCTTGGCCACCCGCTCCTGCAGCTTCTCCCGGTCCCAGTCGGAGTCGGTCGCCTCGATCTCCGCGCGGAGCTGGCGAACCCGCTCGCTGATGGCCTCGGCGTCGCCGGCCCCGTCGACGATCGTGGTGTCGTCCTTCGTCACCACGACGCGGCGGGCCTGGCCGAGGCTCTCGAGCCCGATGTTCTCCAGCTTGAGGCCGACTTCCTCGCTGACGACCTCGCCGCCGGTGAGGATGGCCATGTCGGCCAGCATCGCCTTGCGGCGGTCACCGAAACCGGGCGCCTTGACCGCGACGACGTTCAGCAGGCCGCGAATCTTGTTCACGACCAGCGTGGAAAGGGCCTCACCGTCGACGTCCTCGGCAATGACCACGAACGGCTTCTTGGTCTGGGCGACCTTTTCCAGCAGCGGCAGGAAATCCGCCATCGAGGAGATCTTGCCCGCGTGCAGCAGGATGTACGCGTCGTCCGTAGCGGCTTCCATCCGCTCCGGGTCGGTCACGAAGTACGGGGAGATGTAGCCCTTGTCGAACTGCATTCCCTCGGTGAACTCGAGCTCGAGGCCCATGGTCGGCGATTCCTCGACGGTGATGACACCGTCCTTGCCCACCTTGCTGAACGCCTCGGCGATGAGCTCGCCGATCTTCGGGTCCTGCGCGGAGACCGTCGCCACGTTCGCGATCTCCTGCTGCTCCTCGACCTCGCGGGCCGACTCCAGCAGCAGGTCGGACACGGCGGCGGCGGCCGCGTCGATCCCCTTCTTCATGGACATGGGGTTGGCGCCCGCGGTGACGGAGCGGCGGCCCTCACGGACCATCGCCTGCGCCAGCACGGTCGCGGTCGTGGTGCCGTCGCCCGCCACGTCGTTGGTCTTGGTGGCTACTTCCTTGGCGAGCTGAGCACCGAGGTTCTCGTAGGGGTCCTCGAGGTCGATCTCACGCGCGACGGTCACACCGTCGTTGGTGATGGTCGGAGCGCCCCACTTCTTGTCGATGACGACGTTGCGGCCCTTCGGACCCAGCGTCACCTTAACGGCGTCGGCGAGACGGTTGACGCCGCGCTCCAGCGCGCGCCGTGCCTCCTCGTCGAACTCCAGCATCTTGGCCATGAGCACCTCAAAATTGCCTTGATAGGTCGTGCCCGGCGGCCGGGATGAACCCGGCCGGGGCCCGGTTTGGTCCTTGCGGACCTCTGGTTTTACGGACTACCGCCCCGGACGCCAGACAAGCGCCGGGGCGGTGGTCCTAAGCGGTTCCCCGCCGCGGGCTGCGGGCCCGCGGCGGCGCCGCCGGTTACTGCTCGATCTACTTCTCGATGATGGCGAGCACGTCACGAGCGGAGAGCACCAGGTACTCCTCGCCGTGGTACTTCACCTCGGTGCCGCCGTACTTGCTGTACAGCACGACGTCACCGACCTTGACGTCCATCGGCACGCGCTTGGCGCCGGCGTCGTCGAACCGGCCGGGGCCCACAGCCAGGACTTCGCCCTCCTGGGGCTTCTCCTTGGCGGTGTCTGGAATCACGAGCCCGGACGCAGTGGTCTGCTCGGCCTCCAGAGTGCGGACCACGATCCGGTCTTCGAGTGGCTTGAGAACAACCTTGGTAGCGGTCGCCACGATCTGACCTCCTCCTCCGAAAAGGATGGGGAAACGACTATTAAGAGAGGAACGACCATGGCCAGCTGTCGTCGCGGGTGCCAGTCCAGCCTGTCGCATTAGCACTCTACCCTAGAGAGTGCCAGTCCCGAACAGTAGTCCGGGCACGCCGCGCCGTCAAACGTCCGGCCGGTAAACCTCAGGCCAGGACGCTGGTCACCGGGAGCGCCGAATCGGCGCCGACGTCCAGCGACGACGGTTTGGCGTCGCGGGCCACGAGTTCCGCCCCGAGGGCCGCGACCATGGCCCCATTGTCGGTGCACAGACCTGGCCGCGGCACCCGCAGCCGGATGCCGGCCGCCTCGCAGCGCTCCGCGGCCAGCGCGCGCAGCCGGGAGTTCGCCGCCACGCCACCCCCGATGACCAGGTGGTCCACGCCGTGGGCCCGGCAGGCCTGCACCGCCTTGCGGGTCAGCACGTCCGCTACCGCCTCCTGGAAGGAGGCCGCGACGTCCGCCACCGGGACACTGGCCCCGGCCGCGCGCCGCTCCTCCACCCAGCGGGCCACCGCGGTCTTGAGCCCGGAGAAGGAGAAGTCGAGGGTCTGGTCCCGGTACTTGGCCCGGGGGAAGGCGATCGCGGCGGGGTCACCCGAGCGGGCCTGCAGGTCGATCGGCGGGCCGCCGGGGAACGGCAGCCCGAGCACCCGGGCCACCTTGTCGTACGCCTCACCGGCGGCGTCGTCGATGGTGGCCCCGAGCGGCTGCACGTCGCCGGCGATGTCGCGGGCCAGCAGCAGCGAGGAGTGCCCGCCGGACACCAGCAGCGCGATGGCCGGCTCGGGCAGCGCGCCGTGCTCCAGCTGGTCCACGGCGATGTGCGCGGCCAGGTGGTTCACCGCGTACAGCGGCTTGCCCAGGGCCAGTGCGTAGGCCTTGGCCGCGCACACACCCACCAGCAGCGCGCCGGTCAGCCCGGGTCCGGCGGTCACCGCGATCGCGTCCACGTCGGCCAGCCTGACCCCGGCCGTGGCCAGCGCCCGGTCCACCGCCGGGACCATGGCCTCCAGGTGCGCGCGGCTGGCCACCTCGGGCACCACGCCGCCGAAGCGGGCGTGCTCCTCGACGCTGGAGGCCACGGAGTCGGCCAGCAGCTCGTGCCCGCGCACCAGCCCGGCGCCGGTCTCGTCGCAGGACGTCTCGATGCCCAGGACCAGGGGGGCGAGGGGGGACGTCATCGGGAGCCTCCTGCCGCCGGCCTGGTGTCGCCCCGTCTCGGGCCGGAGGTTCGCGGGCCCGAAGTTCTCGGGCCCGAGGATCTGATGCCGGAGAAGCCGAACCGCCGGGGCGCGGGGCAGGCTGAGCTGCATCACCAGGGCGTCGGTCCCGGACGGCTGGTAGTAGCCGCGCCGGACGCCGATCCCGGCGAAGCCGCGGCTGCGGTACAGCCGCTGGGCGCGGTCGTTGTCCACCCGGACCTCGAGGAAGACCTCGGTGCAGCCCTGCCGGGCCGCCTCGGCGACCAGGCTGTCCAGCAGCATGGCCCCGATCCGCTGGCCCCAGCGGTCCTCCGCCACGGCCATCGTGAGCACGTCGGCCTGACTGCCGCCCGGGCTCAGCAGCCCCGCATAGCCGACCAGGCCACCGGCGTCCTCGGCGACCAGGTAGTACCGCCCGCTGGCCTCCGCCCCCTCCAGCTCGGACGTCAGCATGGCTTCGGACCACGCCTCGTCCCCGAAGAGGGCCGCCTCCAGCCGCAGCACGGCGGGCAGGTCGGCGGGGGTCATGGGGCGGAGCGTGATGCCCGGCGTGGCGGCGGGTGGCATCGCGCGGGCGCCCCGGCGGGGCGGCGTCGTGGCGCGTCACGGGACCGTCACCCGCTTCGGCGGGCCGGGCACCCGGGCGTCGGGCCGGCGCAGGTAGATCGGCTCGGCCCCGGAGCCAGGCTCGCCCGCGGCGAGTTGCCGCGCCGCGATCCCGGCCAGGGTGCCCGCCGCCGGGTAGGACGGCTCGATGGGCTCGCCCAGGACGCCCGGGTAGAGGAGCGCGCCCGCGCCCGCGGTCAGGATGCCCGGGCTGCCTGCCGTCTTGCTCGGTCACTACCGTCTCGGCCACGTCGGCCGGGAAGCCGACCGCGGGACCGTCCAGGCGGCGGCCGTCGGCGTCGTAGCGGGCCCAGTACACCTCGCGCCGCCGGGCGTCGGTGGCCACGATGAACCTCTGGCCCGCGGCGGTGCCCGTGCGTGCGACGTCGGCGGCGACCACGTCGAGGGTGCACACCCCGTACACCGGCACGCCGAGGGCGCTGCCGAGCACCCGGGCGGTGACCAGTCCCGCGCGCAGCCCGGTGTACGGGCCAGGCCCGGTCCCGGTGGCCACGGCGGTGATATCCAGCCGGCCCGCGCCGGCCTCGGCCAGCACGGCATCGATGGAGGACGCCAGCAGCTCACCGTGGCGGCGCGCGTCAACCGTGGTGGTCTCGGCCAGCACGTGCGTCCCGTCATGCAGGGCTACCGTCACGGCTGGCGTCGCGGTGTCGAACGCGAGCACTAGCACGGGCGCCAAGCCTAGTTGACCAGCCCCAGTTGACCGGCCCTAGTTACTAACCGGCCCGGGGTGACGGGCCCTGATTTACCGGCCAGGCGAGCCGGTTAGTAACACAGGGCCGCCAGGCAGGCCGCAGGGCTTACTTCAGCTGGGCCAGGACATCGCGGGCCGCGGCGACCGCCCCCGCCCGGAGCTGGGCCGCGGAGACCGCCCCGTAGCCGCCCCGGCCGCTGTTGCCCTGCAGGACCGCGGTGAGCACCACGTTGCGGTCGCGGACCACCACCGTCATCAGGTCCGTCTTGAGCCCGGGTGACCGCGTGATCTGCAGCGCAGAGAACGCCTTGGTGCCCAGCCCCGAGATCGCGGTGATGGTGGCCTTCGGCAGATGGGTGGCCTTGGGCGGGCTGGTCTTCTGCTGCAGCGCGGCGGTGTACCCGTCTATCGCCGCGAACGTGGCGCTGCCGTCGCCGCTGGCCAGGCCGTTCGGCGTATACGCCTGCACCTGGACGTTCAGCAGCCGGTAGAGCGGCCGGTGATCCAGCGTCCAGCTGCACAGGCTGGCCTCGCCGCCGTCCAGCGAGTTCGGCGAGGCGACGACCCGCTTCCCCGGCAGGTACTGGCCAAGCGTGCTGGCGGTCACCGCGGTGCACGCGTTCGGGACGGTCTTGAACTCCCCGGGCAGGAACGTCGTGACCAGCGGGTTGGGCGCCGCATTCGGCTTGCTGCCCCCGCTGACCAGGAACCAGACTCCGGCGCCGACGAGCACGGCCACCGCGAGCACGCCGCCCCAGAGGTAGATGGATCGGCGGTTCCGGCGGGCGCGGGCCGCGGCCTGGCGGCCCCGCGGGCGTACCGGGGGCGGGGGGAACTCCCCCGGCTCCTCGTCGTACCCGGCGGGCTCGGCGTAGGCTGGCCGCCGGCTCGTCATAGCCGACCGGGGCACCAGGCTCGTCGTACCCGGCCTGCCCGCCGTACCCGCCCGAGCCGCCGTAACCGGCCCGGGCGTGACCACCGGTTGCGCCGCGGCTGGCGGGGTCGTCGTACCCGGCGGGCGCGCCGCGACCGGAGTCCGGGCGGGCGGGGGCGTGCCGCTTCCCGCGGGTCGAGCCTTGCGCCCAGCGCGGATCGACCGCGAGCCCCGCCCAGGGCGGGAGCTCCTCGTCATCGTCTGGGTAACGGTCATCGTTCCATTGCCGGTCGTCGCGTGCGGACGGCCGACCAGAACGAGGGGGACGAGGCCCCTGCTGAGCCACGGCGCGCCTCCGGGAAAAGGGATCAGACCGTGCAGAACGGCGCGAGACGCATTACCGGACGGCAGCCGTTCACGCAACGGCTGAGCTCAGCAATGCGGGGACAGTCGGCAACTATATGGCTTTGGGTGTCATGGGTAGGGCACAACGCGCGGATCCGCGGCGGATGCCCACCGCTCCCCGATACCGGCCAAAGTCACTAGCCGCATCTCCCCTGGCTCACCGGCCGGCGGCATCGTGATCGTGACCTCCAGGCGGTCGGCCGCGAGCTCCTCGACCAGGCCCTCGCCCCACTCCACCACGGTCACGGAGTCCTCCAGCGATGCGTCCAGATCCAGGTCGTCCACTTCAGCGACGCTGCCCAGCCGGTAGGCGTCCACGTGGACCAGCCCCGGCCCGCCGCTCAGCGCCGGGTGCACCCGGGCGATGACGAACGTCGGGGAGGTCACCGGCCCCCGGACGTCCAGGCCCTGGCCGATGCCCTGCACCAGGGTGGTCTTCCCGGCCCCGAGCGGCCCGGTGAGTACCACCAGGTCACCGGCCCGGAGCAGGGTAGCGATCCGCTGGCCCAGCGCCCGCATGTCCTCTCCGGTGGCCACCGGGATGCGGTCAGCCACCGGGATGCGGTCAGCCGGCCCGGTGGCGGAGTCGAGCCCAGACCCCACGCAGCAGCACCTGCCCTCTTCGTCTCGTACCCGGTCTCGCCCGCCGCGGTCTCCGGCCGGGTCTCCGGCCCGGTCCCGGGCCCGCACGGGCCCGGGAAGTGTCTCAGGCGGACCGTTCGCGTGCCGCCGAGCCTGCGTCCACCCGGGCGATCAGGCCGGCGATCGCCTCGTTGACCACGTCGGGAGCCTCCAGGATAAGGGCGTGGCCGGCGCCGGGTACCAAGACGAGTTCCGCACTGGGAATGGCCTCGGCCAGTTCCAGGCCCAGAGAGGGCGAGATGAGCCGGTCCTTGTCGCCGGTCAGCGTGACCACCGGGACCCGGCCCAGGGTGGCGAGCGTGCCGCGCATATCCACGCCGTACAGGACTTCGCCGAACGCCGCGACCACCTCGATGGGGGTAGACCTGATCATCTGCTCCAGAAAGTCCACCACCGCGGGATGCACCTGCGAATTGCCGAAGCCGATGAAGCGGGTGCTGAGGAAGGACAGGTCGCCGGCCACCCGGCGGCCGCGCTCCACCAGCATGGCCCGGTAGCCGGTGGCGGCGCCCCGCAGCACCACCGGGAGCGCCCGGGTGAGCACGGGCCTGATCGGCCCGGGCATCCAGGGGCTGCCCGCGGACAGGCCGTTGGCCGCGGAGGAGATGAGGGCCACCCCGGTGACCTTGGTCCCGAAGAGCTCGGGATGCTGGCCGGCCAGCGCCATGATCGTCATGCCGCCCATCGAGTGCCCGACCAGGATCACCGGCATGTCCCCGGGGGCGACCGCCTTGATGATCAGGTCCAGGTCGGCGCCGAGCCGGTCGATGCTGGCCACGCCCGCCGCGGATCGCCCGGACCGGCCGTGGTCCCGCTGGTCCCAGAACACGAGGCGGTGCTGGCCCAGGGCGGCCCGCTGGAAGTGCCAGCAGTCCTGGTTCAGCGTGTAGCCGTGGCAGAAGATGACGGTGTGCGGCTGGGGTGATGCGTCCAGCAGGGCCTGCTCTTCGGTGGGCGGTTCGTCGATCTCCACGTGCAGCGAGACCCCATCGTCGGCCAGCACGGTGAGCGGCTGGCCGCGTAGCTGGCCCAGTCCCTCCGGCGCCATGGTGCCGCGCAGGACCTGGGTCCGGCCGATCGCGATCCGCTCGGCCGCCACGACGGCTCCGGCTCCTGCCGCCACGGCTCCCGCCGCCAGCCCCGCTACTCCGGTGATCCGCCGCCAGGTCGCCATCGCACCTCCCTGCCGCGCGCCCCGGCCCGGCGACCGGCCGGCGGCGCGTCAGGCTTGCGGCCCCGTCACCGTGCCCGACAGCCCCGCACCAGGGGACTCACTGTCCTCGTATGCTACTCCACGGTAAGTTCGCGGGATTCCCCCCGCAAAGTTGGTCACGACCTCGTAGGAAACCGTGCCCAGGGCGTCCGCCCACTGCTGGGCGGTGGGCTCACCGGAGTCGCCCGGGCCGAACAGCACCACCTCGTCGCCGGTCTCAGCCGGCTCGGCCCCGAAGTCCAGCACGGACAGGTCCATGCACACGGTGCCGGCGATGCGCCACCGCTTACCGCGGGCCAGCAGCTCGACGACCCCGGAGGCAGTCCGCGGGATCCCCTCGGCGTAACCCAGCGGGATCAGCCCCAGGGTGCTCTCGCCCTGGGTGGTGTAGTGGTGACCGTACGACACGGCGGTCCCTCCCGGGACGCGCTTGACCAGGGTCAGCCGGGTCCGCACCGTCATCGCCGGGCGGAGCCAGTCCGGCGCGCCGCCGGGAATGGTGGCCAGGCCGTAGATCGCGCCGCCTGGGCGGACCAGGTCGAACCAGGTACCAGGGAAGTCCAGGGCCGCCGCGGTGTTGGCCAGGTGGCGCACCTCGGGCCGGGCGCCCTGGGCTTCGGCTAGCGTGACCGCGTCGGTGAACCGGGCCAGCTGGGCGGCGACGGATGGATGCCCAGGTATATCCGCGCAGGCCAGATGGGACCATATCCCGGTAATCGCGATGTTCCCGGCGGCCTCGGCGGATCGGGCGGCGGCGACCAGGGCCAGCCAGCTAGCCGGGGTGGCACCGCCCCGGGCCATCCCCGTGTCGACCTTGAGCTGAACCCGGGCCGCGCGCCCGGCCCGGGTGGCCGCGGCGGCGACCTCGTGCAACAGTGGCACCGCGTCCACGGTCAGGTCAACGTCCTCGCGGATCGCGGCCTCATGCGCCGCTCCGGGCGATCCGAGCAGGCTCAGCACCGGGGTCGTGAGGCCGGCCTGCCGCAGCGCCAGGGCCTCGTGCTCGTGCACCACCCCCAGCCACTGCGCGCCGCCGGCCAGCGCCGCGCGCGCCGCGGGAATCATGCCGTGCCCGTAGCCGTCGGCTTTGACCACCGCCATCAGCGGTGTGCCGCGGACGTGCTCGCGCATCGCCTCGACGTTGCGGGCGACGGCGGCCAGATCGATGAGCGCTTCCGCGTGACCGTCCATGGCGTCCCAGTGTGCCAGCACGCAGGGCTTGGCCCGTCCTGCAGCTATCGCGGCGCCGGTGGCGGTGGCCGGGCGCGGCGGCGCTCAGCCGGGCCTAGCGGCGGTCACCGGGCGCGGCGGCGGACCGACCTGATCGCGTCGGGCAGCGCGCCAACCACATCCGCCGCCCCGATCGGGGCCTCCGCATACCCCGCCCTGGGGTCTTCCGGATTCGTGATGTCCCAGCCGCCGCTGGGCGGCTCCACGGCGGCCGCCGGACGCGCCCCGGCCCCGGCGGCCGCCAGCCGGGCCGCGAGCCCGTGCAGGTACGCGGCAGCCGCTGCGGCCTCGCCGACCTCCAGTCCCTGGGCCAGCAGCGAGCCGGCCAGCCCGGACAGCACGTCTCCGGTGCCCGCGGTGGCCAGCCATGAGGTGCCGGTGGAGTTGACCCGCACCGGCGGCAGGCCGTCCTGGCCGGCTTCATCCTGAGGAGTCCCGTCCTGGGTGGCCCCGCCCTGGGTAGTCCCGTCCTGGCTGGCCACTGAACGCCCGTCTGGGGTGGCAATCACCGTGGTGGATCCCTTGAGCAGGACCGTGGCCCCCAGGCTCACTGCGGCCTTCCTGGCGTGTTCCAGGCGGCGGCTCTCCACGTCGGCGGGATCGGCGCCGAGCAGCCGCCCCAGCTCACCCGCGTGCGGGGTGAGCAGCGTCGGGGCGTCGCGGGAGAGCAGACTCTTGTGGGCCGCCAGCAGGGTCAGCCCGTCCGCATCCACCAGCACCGGCACGTCGCTGGCCAGGACCGTGGCCAGCCGGTCCCGGGCCTGGTCATCAGTGCCCATGCCCGGTCCCACCACCCAGGCCTGGACACGTCCTGCGGCGTGCACGTCTTCGCCGGCCGGGATGTCCTGCCCGGTCACGGTGATCACCGCCTCCGGCCAGAGCAGCCGGACCACGGCCACCGCCGGCGCCGCGGACACCAGCCGGACCATCCCGGCACCGCCGCGGATCGCACCGCCCACGGCCAGCGCGGCCGCTCCGGTGAACCGCTCACTGCCCGCCACGATCCCGGCCACGCCCCGGCGGTACTTGTCGGAATCCCCGCCGGGCTGGGGCAGCAGCGCACCCACGTCCGGGGCCTGCAGCGCGCTGGCGTCCGGGGAATCCAGGTATGGGCCGAGACCGATGTCGATCAGCTCGACCACCCCGGCGTGCCCAGCGCCCGGGTCGATCAGCAGGCCGGGTTTCAGGGTGCCGAACGTCACGGTCACATCGGCCTGGATCGCGGATCCCTCGACCACGCCAGTGTCCGCGTCCACGCCACTCGGCAGGTCAACCGCGACCACCACGGCCCGGGAGCGCGCGGCCGACCAGGCCAGCGAGGCTTGCGGCTCCCGCAGCCCGCCCCGGCCGCCGATGCCCAGCAGGCCGTCGAGGATCAGGTCGGCCGCGCCCATGGCCGCCGGTACACCGTCGTCGTCCGCGCTGGCCACGCGGCCGCCGGCGGCCCGCAGCGCCGCCGCACCCTCGTCGTGCACCCGCGAGCCCGCCGTGACAGCCAGCACCGCGGCCCCGCGGCTGGCCAGCCGGGCTCCCGCGAAGAGCGCGTCACCGCCGTTGTCCCCGCTGCCCGCGAGCACCACGACCCTGGAGCCGGGCACCTTCCCGACCAGGCCCGCACTCACCGACGCCAGCCCGGCCGCAGCTCGCTGCATCAGCGCGCCCGGCGGCAATTGCGCCATCAGGGCCTGCTCCGCGGCCCGGACCTTGCGCACCTGGTGTGCGTATCTCATCCCTCGGCCACCACCATCGCAATGCTCATCCCGGCATCATGACTCAGCGATACATGCCAGTGCCGGATTCCCCGCTGGCTCGCCGCGCCGGCCACGGTGCCCCGGATCTCGAGCCGGGGGCAGCCCGACGCGTCCCGGATCACCTCTACGTCGGTCCAGCTCAGCCCGGCAGGTGCGCCCAGCGCCTTGGCCACGGCTTCCTTCGCCGCGAAGCTGGCCGCCAGGGACTCCGGCCGACCGCAGCGTTCGCTCTCGGCGAACAGCCGGGCCGCCAAGGCCGGGGTACGCCGGAGCGCCGCCTCGAAGCGCCCGATGTCCACCATGTCCACCCCGATGCCAATGATCACCTGCCCAGCCTGTCACGCCCTCGCGCGGGGCGCGGGCGGCTGGGGCGCCCGGCGCGGGAGCAGGCAGGCGGGACCGCAGCGGCGCAGCCACCCGTCCCAGCCGCGCCCGGACAGCACGGCCCCCACCTCGGTGGCTACCTGGCAGGGCCGCTGGGTCACGTCTGCCCATCCGTACCTGAGCGTGACCTGGCCCTCGGCGGCGCTGGCGTTGTCCCGGCGGATGTCGCGCCAGCGGAGTTCGACCGGGTGGGCGGCCCGGCCGTCCAGCTCGACCACCACGCCGTACGCCTGGTAGGTCACGTCCTGGTACTGCCGCTGACCAGCCCGGGTCACCCGGTACTGCCGGGCGGCGGCCGGCAGCCCATGGGGCCGTTCCACCCGGTTGACGTACCGGAACTCCAGCAAGGAGTGCACCCCTTGCGCGCCGAGGCTGAGCGCGGCCCCTAACTCCGTCCGCCACCGCATCCGGTCCCGTAAGGCCAGGGCGGCAGCCAGGCGGTCCGGCGTGGTCTTCCGGCTGCCGCACGCCCGAAAGATCCACCCCAGCGCCTCGTCGAGGCTGGCGGCGCTGATGGCCAGGTCCAGCACTGTCTCCTCTACCCGGGTCTGGGGCGGCGTCCGGACTGGATGGCGGGCCTGCGCCGCCCGGCGTGAATAGTGCAGGACCACTCCGGGGATGGGACTGACCCCCCGACCGCTGGGCACCGTGACGTGGATGGTGGCCGATGGGGTGCCGATCAGCCCCGCGAGTTCAGCAGCGGTGTAGTGGCTGAGCACCGCGTTGTCCCCCACGCGGAGCACGGCCGCCCAGAGGATGGCGGCCCGTCCTGGGTCACCGCTGAAGGTCGCGTACACGCCTGGGTACAGGCGCTGCCAGCGACCGCCGCGCACTCGGCCCTCGATCTGCTTGCGGGTCATCCCGCTGCTGAGCACCTGCGCCCGGCTCACTACCCCGCACTGCTCCTCGCAGGACGTCGAGGACATCCCCGGGAAAGGAATCCTTCACCCCTCCAGCCTCAGCCCGTCCCCAAAGCCTCGCCACTCCAGAATCGCGTTCTGTGGATAACCATCAGCAGTGCGGATCCGACCCCATATACGGGGTCCTATCGGCACTGCTGATGGATCACGCAGGCGACGCGAGGGGGCTGGGCGGAGGGGCGGGGCCCGGGGGGTGTGGCGGGGCTAGCCGGCGGCGCGGACGGCGGCGGCTAGGCGGTCGGCGGTCCGCTGGGCCTGCTCGGCTTCGACGGCCTCGACCATCACCCGGACGGCGGGCTCGGTGCCGCTCGGCCGGACCAGGACGCGGCCGGAGGTGCCGAGCTCCTCCTTGGCCGCGGCCACTGCCGAGGCCAGTTCCGCCGACTCGCTGACCCGGGCCTTGTCCACACCGGGGACGTTCACCAGGACTTGCGGGTACTTGGTCATCACCGCCGCGACGTCCGCCAGCGGCAGGGCCTGGCGCGCGGCCGTGGCGAGCAGTTGCAGGGCGGTGAGCAGGCCATCCCCGGTGGGCGCGTACTCGAGCATGATGATGTGCCCGGACTGCTCACCGCCGAGGGAGAAATGGCCGTCCCGCATGGCCTCAAGCACGTACCGGTCGCCCACCGCGGTCTCCACCACGGTGATCCCGGCGTCCTGCATGGCGTTACGGAAGCCGAGGTTGGACATGACCGTGCTGACCACGGTATTGCCGGGCAACTCGCCCCGGCCAGCCAGGGCGAGGGCCAGCACGGCGAGGATCTGGTCCCCGTCGATCACCTCGCCGTCTGCGCCAACCGCCAGGCAGCGATCGGCGTCGCCGTCGTGCGCGATACCGGCGTCCGCGCCCCGCTTGGTCACCTCCGCGGAGAGGGCCTCCAGGTGGGTGGACCCACAGCCGGCGTTGATGTTGTGCCCGTCCGGCTCGGCACCGATCGCGATGACCTCGGCACCGGCCCGCCGCAGCAGCGACGGGGCGAAGGCCGCGGCGGCACCGTGCGCGCAGTCCACCACCACGGTCAGGCCGGCCAGCGGGCCAGCCACCGCGCCGTCCGCGGCGCCTGTGGGCCCGGGCCGGGCCACGGAGGCCAGCAGATGGTCGAGGTAGCGGTCGGGCTCGGTGGTGGCGTCGGTCACCCGGCCGAAGCCCGCGGGCAGGTCGCTGCGCCGCCGCGGGGGCATCCCCAGGTGTGCCTCGATCTCGTCCTCGACCGCGTCGGGCAGCTTGAAGCCGCCCCGCCCGAAGAGCTTGATCCCGTTGTCCGGCGCCGGGTTGTGGCTCGCGGACAGCATCACGCCGAGATCCGCACCGAGGTCGCGGGTGAGGAAGGCGACCGCCGGGGTGGGAATCACGCCGAGGCGTCGCACGTCCACACCCGACCCGGCCAGCCCGGCCACCACCGCCGCCTCGAGGAACTCCCCCGAGGCCCGCGGGTCGCGGCCCACGACCGCCAGCGGGCGGCGCCCGGATTCTTCCGCCGCGGCGAAGGCTCCCGTGTCGTGCAGGACTGACGCGGCAGCCCGGGCCACATCCATGGCCAGCTGGCCGGTCAGATCCTCCCCGGCCACCCCGCGGACACCATCAGTTCCAAACAGCCGGACCATGAGCTGGCTACCCCCCGGTCATCTCGTCGTCGAGGCATGCTAAACAGAGCTGCGGGGGGGTTTAGCCGCAAACGCAGGTCAGCTGGTTAGCGCTTGGAGTACTGGGGCGCCTTGCGCGCCTTCTTCAGACCGTACTTCTTGCGCTCCTTGACCCGCGCGTCACGGGTAAGGAAACCGGCCCGCTTCAGCGCAGGCCGGTTGTCGGGGTCAACCAGGATCAGCGCCCGGGCGACGCCCAGGCGCAGCGCGCCCGCCTGGCCGGTGATGCCGCCGCCGCTGATGCGGGCGACCACATCGAACTGGTTCTCCGCGCCCAGGTTCACGAACGGCTCGCTGATCAGCTGCTGGTGCACCTTGTTCGGGAAGAACTCGGCCAGCGTCCGGTCGTTGATCCGCCACTGCCCCGACCCGGGGACGATGCGGACCCGGGCGATGGCTTCCTTGCGGCGCCCGGTGCCGAGCGCGCTTCCGGTCACGACCGGCTTACGGGCCGGCTGCCGCTCACCGCCGGCATCCGCGGCCGTCTCGGTGGTGTACTCCGACACGTGCTCGCCGGCGTCTTCCGCCGTCTCCACGCTGGTGCCCTCAGGGAGCACCTGCGTGTCAGTGGACTCGGCCACGGTTCCTTCCTCGTACTTCCTCATCGATTCTGATCAGAATCGGTTCTGATCAGGGCGCCCGCCAGAGCGGGGGTCGCCGGCGCGGCGCCGTAGGCCGTACCGGTCAGCGGCTGCCCGCGCTGGCGGCAGGCGCCTGCTGGTCGATCTGCGTGATCTCAAACGGGGTGGGCAGCTGGGCCTGGTGCGGGTGATGCGGCCCGGCGTACACCTTGAGCTTGCGCAGCTGGCTGCGGCCCAGGGAGTTCTTCGGGAGCATGCCCTTGACGGCCTTCTCGATCACCCGCTCGGGGTGCTTGTCGAGCAGGTCGCCGTAGGCCACCGAGGTCAGCCCGCCCGGATATCCCGAGTGGCGGTGCGCAAGCTTCTGCTCCAGCTTCCGGCCCGTGAGCGCGACCTTGTCCGCATTGATGACGATGACGAAGTCACCGGTGTCGATGTGCGGCGCGAAGATCGGCTTGTGCTTGCCGCGCAGCAAGGTGGCCGCGTGGCTGGCCAGGCGGCCGAGGACGACGTCGGACGCGTCAATGACGTGCCACTGACGCTGGATGTCGCCGGCCTTGGGGCTGAATGTGCGCACGGTGGTAAGCCTTCGTGTGGTGGGACTTGATCTGGTTCCACGCCCGGGGCACAACAAACTCGGCTGCTATCCCAGGTGAGGGAGTCCGACGCGCTCGCCGCCGCGTAACCAGCCTCGCTGAGCGGGCACCGCGGGCATGCGAACACACATGGACGTCAAAGAAGGATACCGGCCCTTGCTAGTAACGGTCAAAGCGAGCGACCACGCGGGCGGGCCTGGACAGCCGCTCCGCCCTGGCCGGGCAGGCAAATTGCCGGTCCGCCCGAGGCCTGCTCCGTAGAACGGTACGCTCCCGGCATGGGCTACCCGGGTGACGAGGGCGGCGGCCCGCCGGAGAGCCGACTGGACGCCAAGACGCGCCGCGCCGCGCTCTCATCTCAATCACGGGCAGCTCAGCCATGGGCTATTCCACCACAAGAGCCCGCGGCCCCGGGCGAGGAAGAACCGGGGGAAGCCGTCGGCCGCCGCCGGGCACCGGCGCCGGGCTCAGCCGGGACGACCGGGGACAGCCCAGCCCACCTGGGCTATGGAGGCAGGTCCGGGTACGGCGGGGAGACCAGCATCCCAGGCGAATCCAGCGGCAGTCACCGGCGCCCGGGCGGCCCCTCCTCCCATCCGGGCTGGACCGCAGACCCGGCCGCGGCTGGATACGCGGCGCCTTCTCCCGGGGGCACGGGTTACCCGTCGGCCGCCCAAGAGACGGGACAGCCGCCCGCTACCCCCGGCACGGGCTACCCATCGGCCGCCCAAGAGACGGGACAGCCGCCCGCTACCCCCGGCACGGGTTACCCGTCGGCCGCGCAAGAGACGGGACGGCCGCCCGCTACCCCCGGCACGGGCTACCCATCGGCCGCCCGAGAGACGGGACGGCCCCCGGCTACCTCCAGCACGGGCTACCCATCCACCCAGGGGACGGGACAGCCGCCCGCTACCCCGGGCACGGGCTTCCCGCCGACTACCCGGGGGACGGGGTCAGGGCGTGGGACTGGGCGGCGGAGACGTGAACCCGCCGAAGGCAGCCAGCCCGGCCGCGGCGCCACCCAGCCCGCGCCACCATCGGCCATGCCCAACGGCGGTCCGCCGTCACGGGAGAACGCGTGGCGGCGCCCGGAACGGCGGCCCGGCCAGGAGATCCAGGGAGCGCCAGGCGACGGTTCGGCCGGCGGGGGATCGCAGCCTCGCGGGTCACTGTGGAGCGCCGGCGCCTTCCGGACCGCGGGTCCCAGTGGACGCGGCCCGGTGCGGGGATTTCCGCCCGCACCCGGAGCACCCGACCCGGTGTACCCACCGGGCCAGTTCTCGCCGTGGAACGCGCCTGCGCTCCGTGCGGTGAGTGCGGCCGGGCGGCCCGCGCTGGCGGCCGGATCCGGCCCCGAGACATCCGAGCCCGAGTACTCCCTGCTGGCCGTGAGCGACCCGTCAGCCGACGCTACGGCCACCCAGACCTGGGCGGTACTCGACGACGCCCAACTGGCGGGTGAGTGGACTACGGCTCGCGCAGGGGCCCCGGCCCGTTCCGGGCTGGACGAGAGTGGGCGCCCCGCGGGCGGCGAGGGTCCCCAGACCGGGCCAAGAGGATTCTTCGAGCCGACGACCGACGGACCCGAGACACCGCCGGGACCACCGGCACCGGGACTCGCCGCATCAGGACTTGCCGCACCGGGACTCGCCGCGCCGGGGCTCGCGGCCGGAACCGGAGCCGCCACACCGTCGGACTACGCGGGCCAGACGGGGTACGGGCTTCCCGGGAGCACCGGGCACCCGGGCCGGGCTGGTTCCCCCGGGCAGACCGGCTTCCCCGGGGAGACCGGCTTCCCTGGCGAGCCGGGTTTCCCCACAGGCACTGAGCCTCCCGGAGATACCGGACTTGCCGGCGAGAGCAGCTACCCGGGCCGGACGGACCCGTCGTTGCGCACGGCCCGGCCGGGTGGACGGCTGGCGGCCCGTCAACAGAGAGAAGCCGGCCCGGGCAGTCCCAGCCAGGGCGGGCCCAGCCAGGGCGGGCCCGGCCGGAATGGGCGTGCCGCAGGGCTTCCCCGAAACCCCGGCCCCAGACACGGGCGGGACCGACGCCGCGAGGGTCGCGGTCGGAGGCCCGGGGCCGCAAGCCCCGCAAACCACGCAAGCCGCCCAGCCGGGCCCGGATGTGGCTCATGCCGCTGGTCATGATGGTGGTCGTCATCGTCCTGATCAGCGTGGCCTACCTGCACTTCCACCAGGGACAGTCCACTGCGCCGACGGCGGCGTCGCCGGGCCGGCAGGACATCGCGTCCAGCAGCACGTCACCCACGCTGGGGCCCTGGAAGCACATCACTACGCGGGCTGACGACCCGAAAGCTCTCTCACTCACCGAGCTGTTCCCGCGCAGTTACGCCGCGAGCGGTACCGTCACCCGGACCGTGCAGCGGGCCGGGCACAACTGCCCGGCCCTGGTGCTGGGGACCAAGCTGAAGGCCGCTCTGCGCAAGGCCGGCTGTACCCAGGTGATGCGGGCGAGCTACCTGTCCGCCGGGCAGAAGATCATGGCTACGGTCGGGGTGCTGAACCTGGCCAACGTGACCGATACGGAGCGGGCCGGGAAGGCAACCGGCGCGACCGCGTTCATCAAGCAACTCGCGGGGCCCCGCGGCCCGACCAAGAACCTGACCAAGGGGACCGGACTGGAGGAAGCTCAGATCAAGGGCCACTACCTGATCCTGACCTGGGCCGAGTTCACCAACCTGAAGGCTCCGGGCAGCGCGGCCCGGCGCAAGGAACTGGACACGTTCTCCCGGCAACTGGTGGCCAGCACGGCCGGCATCAGCCTGACCAGCCGGATGGTGTTCGGCAAACCCGAGATCCCGTAACCAGCCCGGTGGCTGGCTCAGCCCGGTGGCTGGCTCAGCCCGGTGGCTGGCTCAGCCCGGAGCGGAATCGGCGCGGGCTCAGTCGGCCGCGGGCCGGACCCGCCGGGTGGCCAGGGCCCGCTGGGCGAGCCGGTCCGGCGGCGGGTAACAAACTTCTTCCAGGCAGAGCCCGTGCGGCGGGACCACGGGGACGGCGGGATCGCGGACCCGGGCGGTGAGCACCTGAGCCGGCCAGGACGGCGGCTGGGCGCCCTCCCCCACCTTCAGGAGCGCACCCACCAGGGCGCGCACCATCGAGTGGCAGAATGCGTCCGCGATCACGGTGGCTTCGGCCACTCTGCGCACTCCAGATCCGGGCACTCCGGATCCGGGCACTCCGGATCCAGGCACCGTGGGTTCGGGCCGGGACCAGGAGAGGGACAGCAGTTCGCGCACGGTGGTCGCCCCCTCGCGGCGGCGGCAGAAGGCGGCGAAGTCGTGCTCGCCGAGCAGCAACGCGGCGGCCTCGTTCATCGGGCCGATCTCGATCTCGCGGCGGGTCCAGAGAGTGTCGTGCCGCCGCAGCGGTTCCGGTCCGGTCACGTCGTCACAGACCCGGTAGGAGTACCGGCGGCTCAGCGCGGAGAACCGGGCGTCGAACCCATCCGGGGCGACACCGATCCGGCGGACCCGGACATCGGGGGGCAGCAGCCTGGCCAGCCGGCGCAAGATGACCGGCGCCGCATCCAGCCACGCCGTCAGCGGCAGGTCGGCGTGCGCCACCTGGCCTCGCGCGTGCACTCCAGCGTCGGTCCGGCCGGCCACGGTAAGCCGCACGGGGAGCTGCGCCGGGGGCCCGACGCGCAGCACCTGGCTCAGCGCGTCCTCCAGCACCTGCTGGACGGTGCGCTGGCCAGGCTGGCGGGCCCAACCAGAAAAGCCGCCGCCGTCGTAGCTGAGGTCAATCCGGACCCGGCAGGCCTCAGCAGTCAACGGCGACGGCTCCCCCGTTACTTCTCGGGCGCCTCGGCGGAGTCCACGTCCTCGCTGTCCGCCGACTCGCCGTCCGCCGACTCGCTGTCCGCCTCGTCCACCACACCCTCGGCGTCCGCCGACTCAGCGTCGGTGCCCTCAGCCGTGACATCGGCCTCCGGCGCCTCGGCCGTGACGTCAGCGTCGGCCTCATCGGCCGGCGCTTCCGTCGTCTCAGCCGCCTCTGGGGCGGCCGGGCGGGCAGCAGGCTGGGACCGCCGGGCGCGACGGCGCCGCGGCTTGGCCTCGGCTTCCTCCTGGATCAGCTCGATCACCGCGAGCGGGGCATTGTCGCCCTTACGCGGGCCGATCTTGGTGATCCGGGTGTAGCCACCCTCGCGGGTAGCGAACTGCGGGCCGATCTCGGTGAACAACGTGTGCACCACGCTCTTGTCGGTCACCACGGTGAGGACCTGGCGGCGGGCACTCAGATCACCCCGCTTGGCGAAGGTGATCAGCCGCTCGGCGTACGGCCGCAGCCGACGTGCCCTGGCCTCGGTCGTGGTGATCTTGCCGTGCTCGAACAGGGCGGTGGCCAGGTTCGACAGCAGGTGCCGCTGATGGGCCGCGCTGCCACCCATCCGAGCGCCTTTGGTGGGCGTGGGCATCGGAACGTTCTCCTTGGTTATGTACTACCGGGCCGCCAGGCCCCGTCAGTACTGCTCAGTTCAGTACTGCTCGGTCTCGACGTAGCTGTCGTCGTCATCCGCGCCGTAGCTGTCGGCCGCGCTACCCGGGTCGAATCCTGGCGGGGAGTCCTTGAGCGCGAGGCCCATGTCGGTCAGCTTCTGCTTGACTTCCTCGATCGACTTGGCGCCGAAGTTGCGGATGTCGAGCAGGTCCTGCTCACTGCGGGCGACCAGCTCGCCCACGGTGTGGATGCCCTCGCGCTTGAGGCAGTTGTACGAGCGGACCGTGAGGTTGAGCTCCTCGATCGGCAGCGCCAGGTCGGCCGCGAGCGCGGCGTCCGTCGGCGACGGGCCGATGTCGATGCCCTCAGCCTCCACGTTCAGCTCGCGGGCCAGGCCGAACAGCTCAACGAGGGTCTTACCCGCGCTGGCCACCGCGTCCCGGGGACGCATGGACGGCTTGGTTTCCACGTCGAGGATGAGCTTGTCGAAGTCGGTCCGCTGCTCCACGCGGGTGGCCTCGACCTTGTAGGTGACCCGCAGCACCGGCGAGTAGATGGAGTCGATCGGGATACGGCCGATCTCCTGGCCGGGCTGCTTGTTCTGGGCGGCGGACACGTAGCCACGGCCACGCTCGACCGTCAGCTCCATCTCCAGCTTGCCCTTGGCGTTCAGGGTGGCGATGTGCAGCTCCGGGTTGTGCACCTCGACCCCGGCCGGCGGTGCGATGTCCGCGGCGGTGACCTGACCCGGGCCCTGCTTGCGCAGGTACATGACCACGGGCTCGTCCTGCTCCGAGGAGACGACCAGCGACTTGAGGTTGAGGATGATGTCGGTGACATCTTCCTGCACCCCGGGGACGGTGGAGAACTCGTGCAGCACACCCTCGATCCGGATGCTGGTGACGGCGGCACCCGGGATAGAGGAGAGCAGCGTGCGGCGGACCGAGTTCCCGATCGTGTAGCCGAACCCTGGCTCCAGCGGCTCGATGACGAACCGCGACCGGAAGTCGCCGGCCTGATCTTCGGTGAGAGTGGGACGCTGGGCGATGAGCATTGGTACCCCTTTCCGCGACGCCCGCTATTTGACGCCGCGATCTTCGCTGACAGCCGGGCCGCTGACGGCCTGGCTATCCACCGCTCCCGGGCCGCCACGACGTGACGGCCCGGTGAGCTGTTACTTCGAGTAGTACTCGACGATGAGCTGTTCCTGGACCTGGGTGTCGATCTGCGCCCGGGCCGGGAGAGCGTGGATCAAGATGCGCATCTTGTCCGGGATGACTTCCATCCAGGCGGGAGACGGACGCTCGCCGGCTTCGGCGCGCGCCACCACCATCGGGGTCAGCTCCAGGGACTTCGACTTGACCTCGATGATGTCGTTCTCGCTCACCCGGTAGGACGGAATGTCCACCTTCTTGCCGTTGACGACAAAGTGACCGTGCCGGACCAGCTGACGGGCCATGTCCCGGCTCTTCGCGAACCCCGCCCGGTACACCACGTTGTCCAGGCGGCTCTCCAGGATCTGGAGCAGGTTCTCTCCGGTCATACCCCGCTTGCGGGTGGCTTCCTCATAGTAGCCGTGGAACTGCCGCTCGAGGATGCCGTAGACCCGGCGAGCCTTCTGCTTCTCCCGGATCTGGAGCAGGTACTCGCTCTCCTTGGGCCGGTTGCGTCCGTGCTCACCCGGCGGGTAGGGCCGGATCTCAATGGGGCACTTCGGCGAATCGCACTTAGAGCCCTTCAGGAAGAGCTTCATCTTCTCGCGGCGGCAGAGCTTGCAGTCCGCGCCCGTGTATCGAGCCATCTTCGCGTTACTCCTCAGACCCGGCGCCGCTTCGGCGGGCGGCAGCCATTGTGCGGAACCGGGGTGACGTCCTGGATCGAGCCAACCTCCAGGCCGGTCGCCTGCAGCGACCGGATGGCGGTCTCCCGTCCAGACCCAGGACCTTTGACGAATACGTCAACCTTGCGCATCCCGTGCTCCATGGCCCGGCGCGCCGCGGCCTCGGCCGCCATCTGCGCCGCGAATGGCGTGGACTTGCGTGATCCCTTGAACCCAACCTGGCCGGACGACGCCCAGGAAATGACGTTGCCCACGGGATCGGTGATCGAGACGATGGTGTTGTTGAACGTGCTCCTGATGTGGGCGTGCCCGTGAGCGACGTTCTTCCGTTCCTTCCGGCGCACCTTCTTGGCGCCAGTACGGCTCTTTGGCGGCATCTGCTTCCTATTCGGTGAGGTCGTCGGTCCGCAGTGTGGCGAGGGGCTGTGTGCTAAGGATCAGGCCCTGACCAGCAGTGGCAACGGGCGCGGACTACTTCTTCCCGGCCTTCTTCTTGCCGGCCACTGTCTTCTTCCTGCCCTTACGGGTGCGGGCGTTCGTCTGGGTGCGCTGGCCGTGTACCGGCAGCCCACGACGATGACGAATTCCCTGATAGCACCCGATCTCGATCTTGCGGCGGATATCCGCCTGCACCTCGCGGCGCAGATCGCCTTCGACCCGGTAGGTCGCCTCGATCCAGTCCCGGAGGCGGACCAGGTCGTCCTCCCCGAGTTCATGGACCCTCGTGTCGCCGCTGACGCCAGTGGCGCTCAGCGTCTCGAGCGCACGGGTGCGCCCGATTCCGTAGATGTAGGTCAGAGCGACTTCCAGCCGCTTTTCGCGGGGAAGGTCAACGCCAACTAGGCGTGCCATGGGCGGGCAGTTCTCCTTTTCATCGTGGAGGTCTGCGCGACCGCTCCCCCGCCCCTGCCCGGGCCGGGCCCCGGCCTCCTACCGGGGGTAACCCGTGTGCGGCTGGTGCCACACACGGGCTGCGGTGCGTGTTGGTCGGGCGTCAGCCCTGGCGCTGCTTGTGCCGTGGGTCAGAGCAGATGACCATCACGCGGCCATGCCGCCGGATCACCCGGCACTTGCTGCAAATCTTCTTCACACTGGGCTTGACCTTCATCGTGGCCTCCTCCGGCGCTGGGACAGGTCAATGTCCTGCGTCAGTCCGTTACTTGTACCGGTAGACAATCCGGCCACGGCTCAGGTCGTACGGGCTCAGCTCAACGACCACCCGGTCATCGGGCAGGATACGGATGTAGTGCATCCGCATCTTCCCGCTGATGTGGGCGAGGACCTTGTGCCCATTGTCTAGCTCCACCCGGAAGAAGGCATTGGGAAGTGACTCGACGATCCTGCCCTCGATCTCGATGGCGCCGTCCTTTTTGGGCATATCCTCCGCGCTTCACTGTCGGGCCCGCTCGCCACCGCTGACGGTGTGCAGGCGGGTGTTGTCTACGTTTCTGTCATGGTGCATCCCAGGACTGTGCCGCACCAGGAATGCGTGGTCTTGCTCAACACTCGTGAGGCGACCGGCAAAAGCCAGCACAGGGCAACTCACGAGCCGCAGCAGAGTCTACGCGACCCCGCTTGACATTGCGAACCAGACCCGGGGCAGGAAAATTCCCTAACGCCAACCCTCGCAGCCTACTCCCCCGTGACTACTTCCCGGGGCGGTCCCAGGGGAGCGGTACATTGCCGCCCCGGCCGCGGCGCAGCTTGGCGTCGGGCAGTTCGTACAGGTCGATCCCGGGCAGATCCGCCATCAGCTCGTCGAGCTGGCCGAGGGTCTTCGCCTCGTAGGCGAGGTCCAGCCGCTCGTGGTACTCCTCAGCCGTCAGCCGGCCCGCGGCGAGATGCTCCCGGAGCAGGGCGGCGGTGCGGTCGCGGTCGGCGTCGGACGCGCGGATCTTCGGATCGCTCGGCATCCGCAACCTCCTGAGGGATCTGTGCGGTTCCACCGTACCCACGACCGGGCTCAGCATCTTCCCGCGGCCGCTCCGGCGTGGCCTGTGCCCCGCGGCCGCGCTCCGGCGTGGCCTTAGCGGATGAACCGCCGGAGGGCGCTGAGCGCCCGCTCGGTGATCTCCTCCACCGGCCCGGTGGCGTCGATGCCGAGCAGGATGCCCTCGTCCGCGTAGAACGCGACGAGCGGGGCGGTCTGCTCCAGGTAGACCTCGACCCGGTGCCGGATCGTCTCTTCGCGGTCGTCGTCCCGCTGGAACAGCTCTCCCCCGCAGTCGTCGCACGTGTCCCGGTGGGCGGGCGGATCGAACAGCGCGTGCCAGACCCGGCCGCAGCGGCGGCAGGTCCGGCGGCCCGACAGCCGCCGCACTACCTCGTCGTCGTCCACCACGAGTTCCAGGACCACGTCCAGCCGGGTGTCCCAGGAGGCGAGCATCTTCTTGAGCGTCTCGGCCTGCGGGACGGTCCGCGGGAACCCGTCCAGCAGGAACCCCGACTGCGTATCGTCCTCCAGCCGGTCGGTGACCATGGCGATGGTCACCTCGTCCGGCACCAGATCGCCGCGCTCCATAAACGCCTGCGCGCGGCGGCCGAGTGCCGTCCCCTGACTGACGTTGGTACGGAAGATGTCACCTGTCGAGATCTTCGGGATGGACAGATGCGACGCTATGAACTGGGCCTGTGTCCCCTTGCCCGCACCGGGGGGCCCGACGAGGACGACACGCACTATCGCAAGAAGCCTTCATAGTTGCGCTGCTGCAACTGGCTCTCGATCTGCTTCACCGTGTCCAGTCCCACTCCCACCGCGATCAGGATGGTGGTGCCACCGAAGGGGAACTGGCTGCCCACCCCCAGCAGCGCGAACGCGATCATCGGGACGAGAGCGATGACGCCCAGGTACAAGGACCCGGGAGCGGTGAGCCGGGTGAGCACGTAGTTCAGGTACTGGGCGGTCGGCCGCCCGGGGCGGATGCCGGGGATGAACCCCCCGTACTTCTTCATGTTGTCCGCCACCTCGTCCGGGTTGAACGTGATGGACACGTAGAAGTACGTGAAGAACACAATGAGGACGAAGAACAATCCCATGTAGAGCTTGGAGTCGCCGATGCTCCCGGTGCCGAGTTGGGTCTCGACGAACGTGACCCAGCCCTGCGGGTGGGTCTTGCTGCCGAACAGCGTGGCGGCCAGTTCCGGGATGTAGAGCAGCGACGAGGCGAAGATGACCGGGATGACGCCGGCCTGGTTCACCTTGAGCGGGATATAGGTGGAAGTGCCGCCGTACATCTTGCGGCCCACCATGCGCTTGGCGTACTGCACCGGGATCCGGCGCTGGGCCTGCTCCATGAAGACCACGAAGGCCACGATCCCGACCCCGACCAGCAGCACGATGGCCAGCACGAACGAGCCCTTGACCTTGAAGACGTCGGCCAGGTAGCCGAACATCTGCGAGATGACCGTGGTGAAGATGAGGACGGACATGCCGTTGCCCACGCCGCGGTCGGTGATCAGCTCACCCAGCCACATGATGACCGCGGTGCCGGCGGTCATGCAGATGACCATGGTGGCAATGGTGAACACCGACGAGTTCGGGATCAGCGACTCGTTGCAGTTCTGGAACAGGTTTCCGGACCGGGCGTAGGCGATGATGCCGGTCGACTGGAGGATGGCCAGCCCGATGGTGAGGTACCGGGTGTACTGAGTGATCTTGGCCTGGCCGGCCTGCCCCTCCTTGCGCAGCGTCTCCAGCCGCGGGATCACCACGGCCAGGAGCTGGAGGATGATGCTGGCGGTGATGTACGGCATGATGCCGAGGGCGAACACCGATAGCCTGAGCAGCGCGCCGCCGCTGAACAGGTTGACGAGCTGGTAGACGCCCGCCGCGCTGCTGGATTTCTCCAGGCCGGTACAGAAGGTAACGGCCTTTTCGGAGATGCCGGGAGTAGGAATGGCCGCGCCGAACCGGAAGAGAGCCAAGATCCCCAGCGTGAACAGCAGCTTCTTGCGCAGGTCAGGCGTCCGGAAGGCCCGGAGGAACGCGGTCAGCATGCGCCGTCCTCAACTAGATGGGTCAACTGGGTGGTGCCGCGCCCTCCCGAGGGGTGGCGGCGACGGCCGGTGCGCCGCAGTGTAACGCGTCCGCGGCACCGTAACAGCCCCCTGCACTCAGTCATGATGACTGTCTGCTGCACGCTGGTGGACAACGTGCCACGGCCGTACAACGTCCGGCAGAGGGACAACGTGCCAGGCTGGTCACGTGCCGCAGCGGCGGCGCGGGGTCTCCCCGGCCGCCGCCTGGCTGGCGAGCGCATCACAACTCAGTGACGGTTCCCCCGGCGGCCGTGAGCTTCTCCCGGGCGGAAGCCGAGAACGCGTGGGCGGTCACTCTCAGTGCCACCCCCGTGTCGCCGTTACCGAGCACCTTAACCAGCTCACCCGCGCGCACCGCGCCCTTGGCCACCAGGTCTTCAGGGGTCACGTCGCCGCCCTGCGGGTACAGCTCGGCGAGCCGCGCGATGTTGACCACCTGGTAGGTGGTCTTGAACGACAGGTTGGAGAAGCCCTTCAGCTTCGGCACCCGGCGCTGGAGCGGCATCTGGCCACCCTCAAACCCCAGGTGCACCTGGCCACGGGCCTTGGTTCCCTTGGTCCCGCGGCCCGCGGTCTTGCCCTTGGACCCCTGACCGCGGCCGACCCGGGTGCGCTCGGTGCGCGAGCCCGGGGCCGGGCGGAGGTGATGGATCTTCAGCATGTCAGTCGACCTCCTCGACGGTGACGAGGTGCCGCACCGCGTAGATCATGCCGCGGAACTCGGGCCGGTCGTCCTTGACGATCACGTGCCCGATCCGCTTCAGCCCGAGCGAGCGCAGTGACGCCCGCTGGGACTTGGTTCCCCCGATCTCCGACCGGGTCTGGGTTACCTTCAGCTGTGCCATCATCGCCTCCGCTCAGCTGTTGCCGGACGTGGCGCCGAGGGCGGCCGCTGCTGCGCGGGCGCGCAGCATGGCCGCCGGGGCCACGTCCTCGATCGGAAGCCCGCGCCGGGCGGCGATTTCCTCGGGGCGCTTCAGGCTCTTCAGCGCGGCCACCGTCGCGTGCACGACGTTGATCGGGTTCGAGGAGCCGAGGGAGCGGGACAGCACGTCGTGCACGCCCGCGCATTCCAGCACGGCGCGCACCGGGCCGCCGGCGATGACGCCGGTACCGGGGCTCGCGGGCTTCAGCAGCACCACGCCCGCGGACTCCTCGCCCTGGACGGTGTGCGGGATCGTGCCGGCGATCCTGGGCACCCGGAAGAACGACTTCTTGGCCGCCTCGACGCCCTTGGCGATGGCCGCGGGCACCTCCTTGGCCTTGCCGTAGCCCACGCCGACCATGCCGTTGCCGTCACCGACGATGACGAGGGCGGTGAAGCTGAATCGCCGGCCGCCCTGGACGACCTTGGCGACCCGGTTGATGGTGACGACCCGCTCCAGGTAAGCGGTGCCCTTGTCGGCACCGCCGCCGCGGCGGTCGTCACGGCGGTCACGCCGTTCACCGCCGCCGCCGCCACGCCGCGGAGCTCCTGCCATCAGATGTTCCTTCTCTCGTAAGTCTGAATAACGCTCACAGGTCCAGCCCGCCTTCGCGTACCGCGTCGGCGAGGGCTGCGATCCGGCCGTGATAGGCCCAGCCGCTCCGGTCGAAGACGGCGGCGGAAACCCCGGCCGCCCGCGCCCGCTCGGCGAGCAGCGTGCCGACCTGACGGGCCTTGGCCGTCTTGTCGCCGTCGGCTCCCCGGAGCGCCTCTTCCAGAGTAGACGCGGATGCGACCGTCCGGCCCACGCTGTCGTCTATGAGCTGGACGGACGTGTGCCGGGCGGACCGGGTGACGTTCAGGCGAGGCCGCTCCGCGCTGCCCATGACCTTCCTGCGGACCCGCGTATGCCGCCGCGTCCGCGCGGCGGTGCGTCCCGGGGCCCGGGTCTTCGTGACAGCCATTGCTTACTTACCAGCCTTCCCGACCTTGCGGCGGACCTGCTCACCCTGGTACCGGATGCCCTTGCCCTTGTACGGGTCAGGCTTGCGCAGCTTCCGTATGTTGGCCGCGACCTCGCCCACCAGCTGCTTGTCAATTCCCTCAACGACAAGCCGGGTGGGTGTCTCGACGCGGAATGTGATCCCGTCCGGCGGCGTGACCGTCACCGGGTGGCTGAAGCCCAGGGCGAACTCGAGGTTCGAGCCCCGGGCCTGCACCCGGTAACCAACGCCGACGATCTCCAGGGTCTTGCTGTAGCCCTCGGTCACCCCGGTCACCATGTTGGCCACCAGGGTCCGGGACAGCCCGTGCAGCGCACGCACCTTGCCCTCATCGTTCGGGCGGGTGACCTTCAGGGTGCTGTCCTCCCGGGCGATCTCGATGGGAGGGCTGAGCTCCAGCGCCAGGCTCCCCTTGGGGCCCTTGACACTGACCTCACGGCCGTTGAGCGTGACGTCGACACCCCCGGGAATCTCCACGGGGAGCCGTCCGATTCGTGACATCGCGGTCTCCTCACCAGACGTAGGCGAGGACTTCCCCGCCTACCCCGCGCTTGTTCGCCTGCTTGTCGGTCATCAAGCCGGTCGAGGTGGAGATGATCGCAACGCCGAGGCCGCCGAGCACCCGGGGCAGGTTGTCCTTCTTGGCGTACACCCGCAGGCCAGGCTTGGAGACCCGCTTGATGCCCGCGATGGAACGCTCCCGGGTCGGCCCGAACTTCAGGGTCAGCACCAGGCTCTTGCCTACCTCGGCGTCTTCCACGTTCCAGCCCGCGATGTAGCCCTCCTGCTGGAGGATCTCCGCGATCCGGACCTTGATCGTGGAACTGGGCATGCCCACGGTGTCGTGGTACGCCGAGTTGGCGTTGCGCAGACGGGTCAGCATGTCTGCGATGGGGTCGGTCATTGACATGGCCTGTGGGCCCTCCTCGCCGTGGTTTCCCGTGGGACCTGCGGCGTGGTCAGTAGGCGCGGTTAGCGCCCAGGGGTTGGTCTACCAGCTGGACTTCGTGATGCCCGGCAGCTCACCGCGGTGCGCCATCGAGCGGAAGCAGATCCGGCACAGGCCGAACCTGCGGTACACGGCACGCGGACGCCCGCAGCGCGAGCACCGGGTGTACCCGCGCACCTTGAACTTGGGCGTCCTGTTTGCCTTGACGACTAGCGCCTTCTTCGCCACTCCTCAGCTCTCCTTGAACGGGAATCCGAGCCGCCGCAGTAGCGCACGGCCCTCATCGTCGGTGGTCGCCGTGGTCACGAGCGTCACGTCCATGCCACGCTGACGGTCCACCTGGTCGGCGTCGATCTCATGGAACATGAGCTGCTCGTTCAGCCCGAAGGTGTAGTTCCCCCGGCCGTCGAACTGCCGGTCGGACAGGCCGCGGAAGTCACGGATCCGGGGCAGGGCCAGCGAAAGCAGCCGGTCGCAGAACTCCCACATCCGGTCGCCCCGCAGCGTCACGTGCGCGCCGATGGGCATGCCCTCGCGCAGCTTGAACTGGGCGATCGACTTACGGGCCCGGGCGACCGCGGGCTTCTGCCCGGTGATCACCGTGAGGTCCCGGAGCGCGCCGTCGATCAGCTTGGCGTCCCGGGCCGCCTCGCCGACCCCCATGTTGACCACGATCTTGGTCAGCGTGGGGATCTGCATCACGTTGGGGTACGAGAATTCCTCGCGGAGGGCCGGCGCGATCTCCTGCCGGTAGCGCTCCTTGAGCCGCGGCACTGGCCGGGCCACCCGGGTCTCTTGCGTCGTGGTCGTCATCAGAAGTCCTTACCGCCCGGGCGGGAGACCCGGATCTTGGCGCCGTCCTCGTCGAAACGGAACCCGGCGCGGGCTGGCTTCTTGCTGTCCGGGTCAACCAGCTGGACGTTGCTCACGTGGATGGGCGCCTCGGTGTTCGTGATGCCGCCTTCCTTGGCCCCACGAGCTCCCTGGTAGTCCACCTTCTTGTTCTTGCGGACCATGTTGACCCCCTGCACCACTACCCGCTGGCGCTCGGGGTCGGCGACGATGACCGTGCCCTCCCGGCCACGGTCCCGGCCCGCGACGACCACCACGTGGTCGCCCTTCTTGATCTTCATGCGCGGCGGCCTGGCCGTCGCACTGTCCTTCTTAGCCATCGCGGCCTTCCTGCTGCTGGTGCTCATCACAGCACCTCCGGCGCGAGCGAGATGATCCGCATGAAGCGCTTCTCGCGCAGCTCACGGCCGACCGGGCCGAAGATGCGGGTGCCTCGCGGGTCCCCGCCGTCCCTGATGAGGACGGCGGCGTTCTCGTCGAAACGGATGTAGGAACCGTCGCCGCGGCGGCGCTCCTTGCGGGTCCGCACCACGACCGCCTTGACGACATCGCCCTTCTTCACCCCGGCACCGGGAAGGGCATCCTTCACTGTCGCCACGATGACATCACCGATGCCCGCGTATCGCCGGCCTGAGCCGCCGAGCACGCGGATACACAAGATCTCCTTGGCACCGGTGTTGTCGGCGACTTTAAGCCGCGACTCCTGCTGGATCACGTCAACTCCTGCTTCCTGACGCCGGGGTTCTCGCGGGGTCAGCCCCCGCGGTGGTAACTACTTGGCCTTCTCCAGGATCTCCGAGACCCGCCAGCGCTTCGTGGCGGACAGCGGCCTGGTTTCCATCAGCCGCACCCGGTCGCCGACGCCGCAAGAGTTCTCGCCGTCGTGCGCCGTGTACTTCTTCGTGCGCCGGATGACCTTGCCGTACTTAGGGTGCTTCACACGGTCCTCGACGATGACCACAACGGTCTTGTCCATCTTGTCGCTGACCACGTAACCTTCGCGGATCTTGCGGTAGCCCCGGCCGGGCACCCCGCCCTGCTCGACGTCACTCACTGTCTTCCGCCTCCTCCACCAAGGTCACGATGCCAAGCTCGCGTTCCCGCTTCACCGTGTAAATACGGGCGATCTCCTTGCGGACGGCGTGCAGCCGTCCATGGCTCTCCAGCTGACCGGTCGCGGCCTGGAAGCGCAGGTTGAACAGCTCCGTCTTGGCTTCCGCCAGCTTGCTGTTCAGCTCTTCCTCACTTGAATTCCGCAGGTCAGCAGCGGCCAGGCTGGCCATCAGCCCTCACCCACTTCACGCGTGACGAACTTTGCCCATTCAGCGAGCAGAGCATGGGCAGCTTGTGCGCTGAACATCAGCCCTCACCCACCTCTCGGGTCACGAACTTGCATTTCATGGGCAGCTTGTGCATGGCGCGCCGGAGCGCTTCCCGGGCTACCGGCTCCGCCACCCCGGACAGCTCGAACATGACCCGCCCGGGCTTGACGTTGGCCACCCACCACTCGGGTGAGCCCTTGCCGGAACCCATCCGGGTCTCGGCGGGCTTCTTGGTCAGCGGACGGTCCGGATAGATCGTGATCCACACCTTGCCGCCACGGCGGATGTGCCGGGTCATGGCGATACGGGCGGACTCGATCTGGCGGTTGGTCACGTAGGCGTGTTCCAGGGCCTGGATACCGTACTCACCGAAGGCCACCCGGGTGCCGCCCTTGGCGACCCCGTGCCGGTCCGGCCGGTGCTGCTTGCGGTACTTGACCCTGCGCGGGATAAGCATGATCAGCCCTCCTCGCCGGTGCTCGGCGCGGTCGCCGCCGCAGCCGGCTCGGGCGGCGGCGCGGCGGCCTGGGCAGCGGATGCGTCGGCCCGGTCGCCCGCCGGGGCGCCAGCCGTCCGGTCGCCACCCGGCGCCCGGTCACCGCGGTCGGCACCCTCGGGGCGGCGACGGCGCTGTGGCCCGGTGGGCCGGTCGCGGCGCTGGCCGCCAGCGCGGAGGGCGGCCGCGGCCGCCTCGCGCTCGGCCCGGGTCTGCGGGGCCTCGCCCCGGTAGATCCAGACCTTCACGCCGATCCGGCCGAACGTGGTCCGGGCCTCGTAGAAGCCGTAGTCGATGTCGGCGCGCAGGGTGTGCAGCGGCACCCGGCCCTCGCGGTAGAACTCCGAGCGGGACATCTCAGCGCCGCCGAGGCGGCCCGAGCACTGCACCCGGATGCCCTTGGCGCCGCCCTTCATGGACGTCTGCATGGCCTTGCGCATGGCCCGCCGGAACGACACCCGGCTGGACAGCTGCTCGGCCACGCCCTGCGCGACGAGCTGGGCGTCCGTCTCCGGGTTCTTGACCTCGAGGATGTTCAGCTGAATCTGCTTGCTGGTCAGCTTCTCCAGGTCGCCACGGATACGGTCCGCCTCGGCGCCGCGGCGGCCGATGACGATCCCGGGACGCGCGGTGTGGATGTCCACCCGGACCCGGTCCCTGGTGCGCTCGATCTCCACCTTGGAAATGCCCGCGCGCTCCATGCCGCGCTGCAGCATCCGGCGGATGGCCACATCCTCGGCGACGTAATCCTTGTACAGCTTGTCGGCATACCACCGGCTCTTGAAGTCGGTGGTGATGCCTAGCCGGAACCCGTGCGGGTTCACCTTCTGCCCCACTAGCGGGACCTCCCCTTGGGTTCGTCCGAGACGATTACCGTGATGTGGCTGGTGCGCTTGTTGATCCGGTAGCCCCGGCCCTGCGCACGCGGCCGGAAACGCTTCAGCGTCGGCCCTTCGTCCACCCACGCCCGGCTCACCACGAGCGAGCCGGCGTCCACCTGCTGGGCATGCTCAGCATTGGCGATGGCGCTCGCGAGCACCTTGCCAACCGGGTCACTGGCTGACTGCGGCGCAAAGGCCAGCGCCGCCTGCGCCTCCTCGGCAGGCATGCCGCGGATGAAGTCCACCACGCGGCGGGCCTTCCGCGGCGTGACGCGTACATACCGCGCCTTCGCCCTTGCTTCCATGCTTCTCTCTCGCTCTCTAGTGATTACTCGTGCCCGGTGTCAGGCCGCCGGGCTAACGGCGGCTGCGCCGGTCATCCCGGACGTGGCTGCGGAACGTGCGGGTGGGCGCGAACTCGCCAAGCTTGTGCCCGACCATGGCCTCGGTGATGAACACCGGCACGTGCTTGCGGCCGTCGTGCACCGCGATCGTGTGGCCCAGCATCGCAGGAACGATCATGGAGCGCCGGGACCACGTCTTGATGAGGTTCCTGGTGCCCTTCTCGTTCTGCACGTCCACCTTCTTGATCAGGTGGTCGTCGACGAACGGGCCCTTCTTGAGACTACGAGGCATCGTTGAGTGCTCCTACCGCTTCTTCTTGCTGCGCCTGCGGACGATCAGCCGGTCGCTGGGCTTGTGGGATGGCCGGGTCCGGCCCTCGGGCTTGCCCCAGGGGCTGACCGGATGCCGGCCACCGGAGCTCTTGCCCTCGCCGCCGCCCAGAGGGTGGTCGACCGGGTTCATCGCGACGCCGCGGACCGAGGGACGCTTGCCCTTCCACCGGTTGCGGCCCGCCTTGCCGAGCTTGATGTTGCCCTGCTCGGCGTTGCCGACCTCGCCGACGGTGGCCCGGCAGGCCGCGTCGACCCGCCGGATCTCGCCGGAGGGCATCCGCAGCTGCGCGTACCCGCCGTCCTTGGCCAGCAGCTGGACTCCGGAGCCGGCCGAGCGGGCGATCTTCGCGCCGCCGCCGGGCCGCAACTCGATCGCGTGCACCACGGTGCCGGTGGGGATGTTCCGCAGCGGCATGCAGTTGCCCGGCCGGATGTCGGACCCGGGGCCGTTCTCCACCCGGTCGCCCTGGGACAGGCCCTCCGGGCAGATGATGTAGCGCTTCTCGCCGTCGGCGTAGTGCAGCAGCGCGATCCGGGAAGTGCGGTTGGGGTCGTACTCGATGTGCGCGACCTTGGCCGGGATACCGTCCTTGTCGGCCCGCCGGAAGTCGATCAGCCGGTAGGCACGCTTGTGGCCGCCGCCCTGGTGCCGGGCGGTGATCCGGCCGTGCACGTTCCGGCCGCCGCGCGAGGACAGCGGGCGGACCAGTGACTTCTCCGGCTCACTACGGGTGAGTTCGGAGAAGTCCGCGCCGCTCGCACCCCGCCGTCCCGGGGTGGTGGGCTTGTACTTGCGGATAGCCATGTGTGCTCAAGCTCCTTGGGATGTGGCCGGTGGCCTAGTTGACCGGGCCGCCGAAGACATCGATGCGCTCCCCCTCGGCGAGGCTGACGATGGCACGCTTGGTGCCCACTCGCTGGCCCCAGCCGAACCGGGTGCGGCGACGCTTGCCCGGCCGGTTGAGCGTGTTGACGCCGGTTACCTTGACCCCGAATATGGCCTCGACCGCCTGCCGGACCTGCGTCCGGTTGGCGTCGCGGGCGACCAGGAAGGTGTACTTGCCGTCGTCGGCAAGCCGGTACGTCTTTTCCGAGATCACCGGGCGCAGCAGGATGTCCCGGTGGTCCGGGATCCGGATGGCGCTCACTGCTCCTCACCCTCCTTCGGGGTGGTGCGGCGGCGGGGAGCCTTGGGCGCTTCCCCATCTGACGACTCAGTGGCGTCCGCGGACTCGGTCGCAGGCTTGCTGGCCTTGGCGGTACTCGCCTTGGCGGTACTCGCCTTAGCGGTACTCGCCTTGGCCGTACCCGCCTTAGCGGGCGCCGGGGCCGCGGCCTCGGGCTGGCCGGTGAACGCGGACAGGGCCGCCGCGGTGAACACGATGTGCTCACTGGCCAGCACGTCGTACGTGTTCAGCTGGCCGGTGGCCAGCAGCCGCACGCCCGGCGCGTTGCGCAGGCTCTTCCAGGTCACTTCGTCCTCGGCCTGGGCCACGACGAGCACCCGGGCGTTGAGCTTGGCGTCCAGCAGCCCGATGGCCGTGCGCAGCACGGCCATCGCATCGCGGGTCCTGGGCTGGTCGCCGTCCACGAACCCGCTGACCACGGCGACCCGGCCGTTGGCGGCCCGGTCGGACAGCGCGCCCCGGAGCGCGGCGGCCTTCATCTTCTTGGGCGTCCGCTGCACGTAGGAGCGGGGCTGCGGTCCGTGTACGGTGCCGCCGCCCGCGTACTGCGGGGCCCGGATGCTGCCCTGGCGGGCCCGGCCGGTGCCCTTCTGGCGGTAGGGCTTCTTGCCGCCCCCGCGGACCTCGCCGCGCGTCTTGGTGGAGTGCGTGCCCTGGCGGGCCGCCGCCTCCTGGGCCACGACGACCTGGTGGATCAGCGGCACGTTGACCGGGGCGCTGAAGATCGCGTCGGGAAGCTCCACGTCCTGGCCGGCCCGGCCGGACGGGGAGACGACGCTGACGGTGACGCTCACCGGGCCTCCTTCGTGGCGGTCTGCGGCGCCCGGACGGCGCTGCGGACCAGGATCAGGCCGCCCTTGGGGCCGGGAACGGCGCCCTTGATGAGCAGCAGGCCGCGGTCGGTGTCTACCCCGTGCACGGTAAGGCTGGGTGTCGTGGTGCGCTCGCCGCCCATCCGGCCGGCCATCCGCACGCCCTTGAACACCCGGCCCGGGGTGGCGCAGCCGCCGATGGATCCGGGTGAGCGGTGCTTGCGCTGGGTGCCGTGAGAGGCGGACAGGCCTTTGAACCCGTGCCGCTTCATCACGCCCGCGAAGCCCTTGCCCTTGCTGGTGCCGGTCACGTCGACCAGGTCGCCGGGAGCGAACGTCTCCGCGTTGACCTCCTGGCCCAGGGTGTAGTCAGTGGCGTCATCGGTCCGCAGCTCGACGAGGTAGCGGCGCGGGGTCACCGAGGCCTTGGCGAAGTGGCCAGCCACGGGCTTGGTCACCCGGCGCGGGTCGATCTCGCCGTAGCCCAGCTGTACGGCTGAGTACCCGTTGGCGTCGGGCGTCCGCACGGCGGTAACGACGCAGGGCCCGGCCGCGATCACCGTCACGGGAACCATGCGCCCGTCGGCGTCGAAGACCTGGCTCATGCCCAGCTTCGTGCCGAGCACGCCCTTGGTGTTCTTGGTCATGTCGGTGCGTTCCTCAGAGCTTGATCTCGATGTCAACGCCGGCTGGCAGGTCCAGCCGCATCAGCGAGTTGACCGTCTTCGGCGTGGGGTCGATGATGTCGATCAACCGCTTGTGCGTGCGCATCTCGAAGTGCTCCCGCGAGTCCTTGTACTTGTGCGGGGAGCGGATGACGCAGTAGATGTTCTTCTCCGTGGGCAGCGGGACAGGCCCGGCAACCCGCGCGCCAGTGCGCGTCACCGTGTCGACGATTTTCCGCGCCGAGCTATCGATGACCTCGTGGTCATAGGCCTTGAGCCGGATACGGATCTTTTGTCCCGCCATGTGCCTTCCGTGTCCTTACGTCTTGAGTGCCGCTGGGCAGTGCTAGCCCGGGGGGACGAACCCCCCGGGCTAGCACCCCTACTACTTGAGGATCTTCGTGACCCGGCCGGCGCCGACGGTGCGGCCGCCCTCGCGGATAGCGAAGCGGAGGCCCTCCTCCATGGCGATGGGCTGGATCAGCTCCACCTTCATCTCGGTGTTGTCACCGGGCATGACCATCTCGGTGCCCTCGGGGAGGTGGACGACGCCCGTCACGTCCGTGGTCCGGAAGTAGAACTGCGGACGGTAGTTGTTGAAGAACGGGGTGTGCCGTCCGCCCTCATCCTTGGACAGGATGTAGACCTGGCCCTCGAACTCGGTGTGCGGGGTGTTGGTGCCCGGCTTGATGACGACCTGGCCGCGCTCCACGTCCTCGCGCTTGATGCCCCGGAGCAGCAGGCCCGCGTTGTCGCCGGCCTGGCCCTCGTCGAGGATCTTGTGGAACATCTCGACGCCGGTGACCGTGGTCCGCTGCGCCTTCTCCTTGATGCCGATGATCTCGACCTCTTCGGAGGTGCGCACCTTGCCGCGCTCGATCCGGCCGGTCACCACGGTGCCGCGGCCGGTGATCGAGAACACGTCCTCGACCGGCATCAGGAACGGCTTCTCGGTGTCCCGGGTGGGCTCGGGGATGCTGTCGTCGCACGCGGTCATGAGCTCGACGATCTTCTCGCCCCACTCAGCGTCGCCCTCGAGCGCCTTGAGCGCGGAGACCCGGATCACCGGGACGTCGTCGCCAGGGAACTCGTAGGTGGACAGCAGCTCGCGTACCTCGAGCTCGACCAGCTCCAGGATCTCCTCGTCGTCCACCATGTCGGCCTTGTTCAGCGCGACCACGATGTACGGCACGCCGACCTGGCGGGCGAGCAGCACGTGCTCGCGCGTCTGCGGCATGGGGCCGTCGGTGGCGGCGACCACGAGGATGGCGCCGTCCATCTGCGCGGCACCGGTGATCATGTTCTTGATGTAGTCCGCGTGACCAGGGCAGTCCACGTGCGCGTAGTGGCGCTTCTCGGTCTGGTACTCGACGTGCGAGATCGAGATGGTGATCCCGCGCTCCTTCTCTTCCTTCGCGTTGTCGATCTGGTCGAAGGGCGTGAAGGGGTTCACGTCGGGATACTTATCGTGCAGCACCTTGGTGATCGCCGCGGTCAGAGTGGTCTTGCCGTGGTCGATGTGCCCGATGGTGCCGATGTTCACGTGCGGCTTAGTCCGCTCGAACTTGGCCTTCCCCACTGGTTTCTCCTCGTTGCGATCTGCCCCACGTCCTGTGGGGCCAAGGCGCCCTCTTAGTGCGCCGATTCTCCTGACTGACGTTTTGCTGCTAGCAGTTACTCACCGCGTGCTTTGGCGATGATCTCCTTGGCAATGCTGGGCGGGACTTCGGCGTAGGAGTCGAACTGCATGCTGTAGTCCGCCCGGCCCTGGGTGCGGCTGCGCAGGTCGCCCACGTAGCCGAACATCTCCGACAACGGCACGGTCGCCTTCACGACGCGGATGCCGGAGCGCTCCTCCATGGCCTGGATCTGGCCACGGCGGGCGTTGATGTCACCGATCACTTCACCCATGTAGTCGTCCGGGGTCCTGACCTCGACGGCCATGACCGGCTCGAGCAACACGGGATTAGCCATCGCGGCCGCCCTCTTGAACGCCATCGATCCGGCGATCTTGAAGGCCAGCTCGGACGAGTCCACCTCGTGGTAGGCACCGTCGGTGAGCGTGACGCGCACATCCACCATCGGGTAGCCGGCCAGCACACCGAACTCGGCGGCATCCTGGCTTCCGGCGTCCACCGACGGGATGTACTCGCGGGGGATGCGGCCACCGGTGATCTTGTTCTCGAACTCGTAGCCGCCGCCGTCGCCGCCGGTCGGCTCCAGGTTGATGACCACCCGGGCGTACTGGCCCGCCCCGCCGGTCTGCTTCTTGTGCGTGTAGTCGACCTTCTCGACCTTCTTGCGGATGGTCTCCCGGTAGGCGACCTGCGGGCGGCCGATGTTGGCCTCGACGTGGAACTCCCGCCGCATCCGGTCGACCAGGATCTCCAGGTGCAGTTCACCCATCCCGGAGATGATCGTCTGGCCGGTCTCCTCGTCGGTCCGGACCTGGAAGGTCGGGTCCTCCTCGGCGAGCCGCTGGATCGCGGTGCCCAGCTTGTCCTGGTCACCCTTGGTCTTCGGCTCGATCGCGACGTTGATCACCGGCGCCGGGAACGTCATGGACTCCAGGATCACCTGCTGCTGCGGGTCACTCAGGGTGTCCCCAGTGGAGGTGTCCTTGAGCCCCATCACGGCCACGATCTGCCCAGCGATCGCCGTCGGGCGCTCCTCGCGCTTGTTGGCGTGCATCTGGTAGATCTTGCCGATCCGCTCGCGGCGCCCCTTGGCGGTATTGAACACATTCGAGCCCGACTCCAGGGTGCCGGAGTAGATCCGGATGTAGGTCAGCTTGCCGAGGTGCTGGTCGGACATGATCTTGAAGGCCAGCGCGGCGAACGGCTCGGACGGGTCGGCCTTGCGCAGCACGACCTGCTCCTCGTCGCCCACCTCGTGCCCCTTGACCGGCGGGATGTCCACCGGGCTGGGCAGGTAGTCCACGATCGCGTCCAGCATCGGCTGGACGCCCTTGTTCTTGAACGCGCTGCCGCACAGGACCGGGGTGATCCCGCCCGCGATGGTGGCGCGCCGGATGGCGGCGACGAGCTGCTCCTCGCTGGGCTCGGTGCCCTCGAGGTAGGCCTCCATCATTTCCTCGTCGTTCTCGGCGATGGTCTCCAGCAGCTGGTCACGCCACTGCCGGGCCGCCTCGGCATGGTCATCCGGGATGGCGACGACGTCGTACTTGTCACCCTTGCCCTCGGTCTGCCACAGCAGGGCGCGCATCCGGACCAGGTCGATGACGCCGCGGAAGTCGGACTCGACCCCCCACGGCAGCTGGACGACCAGCGGGGTGGCGCCGAGCCGGTCCGTGATCATCTCGACGCAGCGGTGGAACTCCGCACCCACCCGGTCCATCTTGTTGACGAAGCAGATGCGGGGCACGCCGTAGCGGTCGGCCTGGCGCCACACGGTCTCGGACTGCGGCTCCACGCCAGCCACGCCGTCGAAGACGGCTACGGCCCCGTCGAGAACGCGCAGCGACCGCTCGACTTCCACGGTGAAGTCGACGTGGCCGGGCGTGTCGATGATGTTGATGGTGTTATCGCGCCAGTGCGTGGTCGTCGCGGCGGACGTGATCGTGATGCCGCGCTCCTGCTCCTGCTCCATCCAGTCCATGGTGGCCGCGCCCTCATGGACCTCACCGATCTTGTAGTTGATGCCGGTGTAGAACAGGATCCGCTCGGTGGTCGTGGTTTTACCCGCGTCGATGTGCGCCATGACCCCAATGTTGCGGACCTTGGCAAGCTCTACGGCGGTCTGGGTGGCCACTGCTCTCAGTTCCTCTGCTTCGTCTATCGTCGGCCGGCTGGAGCCGCTCATTTACCAGCGGTAGTGAGCGAACGCCTTGTTCGACTCGGCCATTTTGTGGGTGTCCTCGCGGCGCTTCACGCTTGCCCCGAGGCCGTTGCTCGCGTCGAGCAGCTCGTTCATGAGCCGCTCGGTCATGGTCTTCTCCCGGCGGGACCGGCTGTAGGAAACCAGCCAGCGCAGGGCCAGGGTGGTGCTGCGGGAGGCCCGAACCTCAACCGGCACCTGGTAGGTGGCGCCACCGACACGGCGGCTGCGCACCTCAAGGGTGGGCTTCACGTTGTCCAGGGCCCGCTTCAGCGTGACCACCGGGTCGTTGCCCGTCTTGTCCTTGCATCCGTCCAGGGCGCCGTACACGATCCGCTCGGCCAGCGAACGCTTGCCGCTGCGCAGCACCTTGTTCACCAGCGCGGTCACCAGCGGTGAGCCGTAAACCGGATCGGTTACGAGCTGCCGCTTAGTCGCGGGGCCTTTACGCGGCATGTCAGCTCTTCTCCTTCTTCGCGCCGTAGCGGCTGCGGGCCTGCTTACGGTTGCGGACCCCCTGGGTGTCGAGGGCGCCTCGGATGATCTTGTAACGCACGCCAGGCAGGTCGCGGACCCGGCCGCCTCGCACCAGCACGATGGAGTGCTCCTGGAGGTTGTGGCCGACCCCGGGGATGTAGGCGGTGACTTCGATCTGGCTCGTCAGCCGCACCCTGGCCACCTTGCGCAGCGCGGAGTTGGGCTTCTTCGGCGTGGTCGTGTAGACACGCGTGCAGACGCCCCGGCGCTGGGGGCTGCCTTTCAGGGCCGGGGTAGTGGTCTTAGCCACCTTGTCCTGGCGGCCCTTACGGACCAGCTGCTGGATCGTGGGCACCGCGTCTCCGTCTTCGTTCTTCGCGCCGGTTGGCGCGACGTCTGCTCTTGCCGTTTCCTACGCCCGCGGCGCAGGGTAATTCTCACGCGGTCTGACCGCGCTGACCTGCTGGTTTTCCTAGTCCCTCCGACCCCCGAGGTCGGGTGTGTCGCGGTGACCACGGCACACAAGCTCCTACCGGAGCCTGGAGTCAAGAGAGGAAAAGGCCCGCGCGCCTGGCCACTCGCCACACCTTCCAGCTGCCGGTCATCGACCGCAAGCCTTCCAGCCATGGCGCCACAGTCCGCTAGCGCACGCGCACCCGCTTCTCACGGGCACGATGCCCTAGCGTACCCAACCTTTTGCCAACAGGCAAAGCGAACGCCGATCAAGGCCGAAACGGCCCGACCGGGTGTCATTTTTCCCTGACGGCAACGGTGAAACCACGCCCGCAGGGTAGCGGGAAACTGCTGCCAGTCCCTGCTGCCCAGGGAAGTTAACCACGGCAGCCGAGCGGATTATTCCAGAAGGGACACAACTTCCATGACGCAGACCGTTGTCATCACCGGCGCCAGCGCCGGCATCGCCCGCGCCACCGCGCGGCTGTACGGTGCCCGGGGCGCCAGCGTAGGCCTCATCGCCCGGGGGCAGGCTGGTCTGGACGGCGCCGCGGAGGACGTCATCGAGGCGGGCGGCCAGGCCCTCGCCATCCCGGCCGACGTGGCCGACCACGCGCAGCTGGAGAAGGCGGCCACCGAGATAGAGACCCAGTTCGGCCCCATCGACGTGTGGATCAACGTGGCCTTCACGTCGGTGTTCGCGCCGTTCGCCGCAGATCGGCCCGGAGGAGTTCAGGCGCGTCACCGAGGTCAGCTACCTGGGCTACGTCAACGGCACAATGGTGGCCCTCAGCCGGATGCGGCCCCGGAACGCCGGGACGATCGTGCAGGTCGGCTCGGCGCTCAGCGAGCGTGCCATCCCGCTCCAGTCGGCCTACTGCGGCGCCAAGCACGCCATCAACGGGTTCACCGAGTCGCTGCGTTGCGAGCTCCTGCACGAGCACTCGGGCGTCCGCGTGACGGTGGTGCAGATGCCTGCGGTCAACACACCCCAGTTCTCCTGGGTGCTGTCCCGGCTGCCGCGCCACCCCCAGCCGGTGCCGCCGATCTACCAGCCGGAGGTCGCCGCGCACGGCGTCGTGTACGCGGCCGATCATCCTGGGCGCAAGCAATACTGGGTCGGCGGGAGCACGGCCGCGACCCTGCTGGCGCAGAAGGTCGCGCCGGCGATCCTGGACCGCTACCTGGCCCGGACCGGGTTCGACGCGCAGCAGACCGACCAGGCGGTGCCGGTGGGGAGCCGGCCGGACAACCTGTTCGACCCGGCCGACGGGGCGCAGGGGCACGACTACGGCGCGCACGGCATCTTCGACGACCGGTCGCATTCGCGGAGCTGGCAGCTCTACGCGTCGCATCATCCGGCTGTGGCCGGTGGTCTCGCTGCCGGGGCTGCGCTGGCCGGCTCGCTGCTGGTTCGGCGTCTGGCCGGACGTTCCTGAGTTTGTGCGGCCCGGCCGGATGGGCGGGCGCGGCTCGGCGCCTGGCCGTTCCCAACACTGATGCGGCCTGGCCGGATGGCCTGGCCTGGCTGCTCCGCAACGCCATGCCGGCCGGCCACACCGGCCATGCCTCTCCGCTTCGCAGCCCCGGCGAGGGCCGTGACAGGGTGAGCGGGCACACTGGCCAGGCCGGTCCACGGGGCCCCGGGACAGCATCGCCCCGCCTGGCAGTCCACACGGCAACTGCTGGAGGCTCCATGTCTAAGGGAAATAAC
>CAWINS010000058.1:0-84384 GCA_963837335.1 uncultured Actinomycetes bacterium
TGACCCCGGCCGCCTGACCCCGGCCGCCTGACCCCGGCCGCCTGACCCCGGCCGCCTGACCCCGGCCGCGGGACCGCTACACGGAATCCCAGTGCGGGGGCCGGTCACGGTAGAGGCGTTCGTCGTCGTCCGGCTCCGACGCTTCACCCCAGCCTGCGTCGGTGTCTTCCCGGCTCTGTTCCGGCAGGACTGGTGCAGCCGGGACTGGTGCAGCCGGGACCGGTCCAGGCGGGATCGGTGCGACGGACCGGTGCAGGCAGGACCGGCCCGTCGCCGGCCAGCGGGGCTCCGGTGCGCAGGCCGTCGCTGATCAGGGCACTCAGGGTGTCGGGCGGGATCAGCTCGAGGCTGGGCTCGCCTAGCAGCGGAGCCATCCCGGCGGTGATGGTGAGCAGCCGGGCGGCCGCCTGGTGCTCGGGCCCGGGCTCGCCGGGGTGCGAGCTGGCCTGGGCGAGGTAGCAGGCCACGCTCGCGGCCATCTGCTCGTGCAGTTCCAGGGCGCGCTGGCGGATCTCGGGGTGGGCGGCGAGTTCCTGGATGATGATCTTGCGAACGGGGGAGGGCTCGCCGAGCACGGCGGACAGGTGCCGCCACAACGTGGCGACCGCCTGGCGCAGATCGTCATCCGGGTCGGTCGCGGGAGCCAGGGCCGGCAGCAGACCATCCAGCAGGCTGGCCTGGTCCTCCCGGATAACGGCCAGCAGTAGCTCCATCTTCATCTTGAAGTGATAGAAGATCAGCCCCTGCGGGACCCGTGCTTCCGCCGCCACCAGGGCCGTGGACGTGTGGTCGAAGCCGCGCTCGGCGAACAGCCGCTCGGCCGCGGCCAGGATGCGTTCCCGGGCGGGGAGGTCATCCGGCATGTTCGGCGCTCAGATCTTGCGGTCGAGCGCGAACCCGTCGGGCACGATCACGTCGTCGGGTGACAGGTCGTGAACGGAGGCCTTACCCAGGCCCAGCAACGTTTCGCTAACCCCCTGGCGCAGGATCTCGATCACGTTGGTCACCCCGCGCTCGCCCGCGGCGGCCATGCCCCACAGGTAGGCCCGGCCGATCATCACCGCATGCGCGCCGAGGGCGAGGGCCTTGACCACGTCGCTGCCGCGCCGGATGCCCCCGTCCAGCAGCACCTCGATCTGGTCGCCGACCGCGTCGGCCACCCCGGGCAGGCAGCGGATGGTGGCTGGGGTGGAGTCGAGGTTGTTGCCGCCGTGGTTGGACACCGAGATCGCGGTGGCGCCCACGTCGACGGCCCGCCGCGCGTCGTCTGGCCGGGTGATGCCCTTGATCATGAACGGGCCGCCCCACTGCTCGCGCAGCCAGGCCAGATCCTCCCAGGTCGGCGGGCTGACCCCATCCACTGGCCATACGCGCCGAAGAAAGTCGGGATCTGCGCGTCACGGGCGCCCAGGTTAGGCACCCCCAGGTCGGGCAGGGCACCGCTGCGGATCCAGCGCACCAGGTACTCGGGCTTGAGCGCCACCTGGGGCGCGTACCGCAGCATCGCCTTGAAGTCCAGCTTCTCCGGGATCCAGGGGCTGCCCCAGTCCCGGCGAGAGTCGAACACCCAGTCCAGCGTCACGATCAGGCCCTTGGCGCCGGCCGCGCGAGCCCGCTCCGCCCGGGCCAGGATGTCCTCGCGGCTGCCCACCCAGTAGCTCTGGAACAGCAGCTTGTCGATGGCCTTCCCGACCTCCTCGACCGGCTTCGACGCGAACGACGACAGGCCCATCGCCGTGCCCGCCGCGGCCGCGGCCCGGGCCACTGCGACCTCGCCGTCCGGGTGCACGGCCTGCACGCCAGTCGGCGAGATAAGCACCGGGAGGCTGACTTCCTGGCCCATCACGGTGGTGGCCAGGTCACGCGTGGCCGGCAGGTCCGCCACGTGCGGCCGGAGCCGGAGCTGCGAGAACGCGGCGACGTTGTCGTTCATCGTCACCCCGGCCTCCGCGCCGGCGACCAGGGCCAGGTACACGCTCTTCGGCAGCTGCCGCCGGGCGCGGCGCTGGGCTTCGGCGACGGTTTCGAACCATGTTCTCGTACTGGCCATCTCAGAACTCCGTGACGCCGGCGTCCGGCGCGATCTCGTGTGCGGTAATGAACTGCGATTCGCCTGAGGCGAGGAGCAGGACGATGTCCGCGGCCCGTCCCCGGGCCGCCCCGGTTATCAGCGCGACCTGGCCTGCGACCCGACCAGTCATCGGCCTCACCGTTTTCGTCATTCTTGGCCCAGCTGCGGGCGGCTCAGTGCCGTCCTGACTGAGTACTCAGTTTAATACGGCACGCGAGCGCTCCATGATCGACAACCCAAGATCCGCGGGCCATCCGGACGCGCGAGAAGTTGATCTGCGCCTTCAAACGAGACGGTGCTCGGCTCCGACCCGGGCAAGATGTCGGTCAGCGCTGGCGTGAGGTGCTCAGCCCCAAGAGGACGGTTCATTCCCAATACTGCGCGGGGATGGTGGTGTGGCTGCGGGTTCGGGTCGGTGACGGCCTTGCGTCTTGGAGGGGCCCACAGACGGGCTTTTGCCGTAAGTGTGTGGTTATGACTTGCTGGCGGGGATGAGGGGGCATTTGCAGGCGGGCTCGCGGCCTGCGCCCACTGCTGCCGACGGCCATCCAGGCCGTCGACGTCGGGGGGTGATTGGCACTCTTGCAGGCGCGCGGGGCCCGCCGTCCGGCCTGGCCCGTGGGTTTTGACGTTTGACCGGCCCGGACGCGCGTGGATGGCGTTATCTGCTGGCGTTGCCGGCTGGCTCGGGGGAAGCTGGCGGCTGCGCCTGGTCCGGGCTGGCGGCCGGGCACGGGACCGGAAGGAGTGTGCGGTGGCCGACACGTTCGCGGCGGGGGAGGCAAAGTGGCGCGCCCGGCTGGGGACGCTCCGCCAGGTTGTCCGCCAGGATCTGGTGTCACGGCAGTTGGCCGGCCATATCGCTGACCGGCCCGGCCAGCGAATCCTGGACATCGGCTGCGGCCAGGGCAGCCAGTTGCTGAAGCTGGCCCGGCGCGGCCATCTGGTGACCGGCCTGGACAGCTCGGCGGCGCAGCTGTCAGACCTGGGCGGGTCCTTGCGCGCCGAGCCGCCAGAGGTGCGAGACCGGGTCCGCCTCGTCCGGGGGGATGCCCTGCGGACGGCGGAGTGCTTCGAGCCGGAAGAGTTCGACGCGGTGCTGTGCCACGGCGTGCTCATGTACCTGCCAGACCCGGGCCCTCTGCTGGCGGCCATTGCGGCTGTGACTGTGCCCGGTGGCCTGGTCTCGCTGCTGGTCCGCAATGGTGATGCGCTTGCCATGCGGCCGGGCCTGAGCGGCGACTGGCTAGCTGCGGAGGCCGCCTTCGACGGTGATTCCTACCTCAACCGGATCGGCGTGCAGGCCCGCGCGGATCGTCTCAGTGACCTGACCGCAGCCCTGGCCGCCCGCCAGCTCGCCGTGCAGGCCTGGTACGGAGTACGGATCTTCACGGCCAGGCTCCCGATGACGCGCCCCCGCCCGGCGACAGTCAGCTCGCGCTGATCCTCAGGTGCGAGGAACGAGCAGGCCGCACCGACCCCTACCGGGCCGTAGCAGCCCTCCTCCACGTCATCGCCCAGCGCCCGCTGCGCGGCACACAGCCTAGCCATCCCAGCGCTTAGCCGGGCCGGATTGGTTTTCCGCCTGTCTGCGGTGGCGGTTCGGGCGCCCGGCGGCATGGGGATAGGTGCTCCCGCCGTGGCCGCGCGTTGACTCCGCGGAGTCCGCCACCGAGCTGGCCCGACCCGGCGTATCCGCCACAGGCCCACCTGGACCTCCAGGTCAGCGACATCACCCAGGCCGAGGCCAGGGGTGCTGGCGCTTGGTGCCACGCGCCTGCCTGGCAGCCAGCCAGGCTTCCGCGTCTACGCCGACTCAGCCGGGCACCCCTTCTGCCTCGGATGGGAAGCCCCGCGCGGATAAGAAATCAGACAAGCCCTGGCCGTAGGTGTGGTTATGACTCACTGATCAGCCGGTGCAGCCCGTGACCAAGCCCCCGGCGCGGCGATGGAAGGCGGTAGTAAGCCGTGAGGCCCGGCCCGCTCAGGGTTCCGGCTGTCTGGGCGTACCTTGCTAGCGATACGCTGACCATCCGCTGGTCACCGGGCCGGGGTTCGACGCAGGTGCAGCAGGGAGCGGCGAGTGCGTCGTGATCTGGCCGATGCAAGGGATGGGCGGCTGGCCGTGATCGGGGCAATCTGGGACTGCTTGGTGCTGGTGGGCGTGCTCGCGGTTGCGGCGTGCTGGGTGCTGGCGGCGGCGCGTCCGGTCCCGGCCGCGACCGGGGATCCTGGGCTCACGCCCCATCTGGTCCGGCTGGCGGGCCGCCGCTCCCGGCGGGTAGCGGCAGTGACCGTTGATCTGGGGGCTCCGGCGCCGGTTCGCTCGGCATTCATCAGGGCGGACGCCGGAACGCTGTTCGAGACAGGATCGGTGACTAAGGTGCTGACCGGGATGATGCTGGCCGACGCCATCGAGCGCGGCGAGTTGTCGATGGACAGCACCGCCGCGGAGCTCCTGCCGGTCCTTGACCGTACGCGGGCGGCCACGCTGACCATGCGGGAACTGTGCACCCACACTTCGGGGCTGCCCCGCCTGCCTGCGGGCCCGCGCACAGCGGCCCGCGTCGCCATGTTCGCTTTTGCCGGTCTTGATCCCTACCGGGGCACCACGCCGTCCCGGGTGATAGCCCTGGCGGGCCGGCAGCGCCTGCGCCGCCGCGGGCAAGTCGCGTACTCCAACCTCGGTGCGGCACTGCTGGGCCAGATTCTGGCCGGACGGGCAGGCTGCAGTTTCCCGGACCTGCTCCGGGTGCGGGTCTTCACCCCGCTTGGCATGTCCTCAGCCGCGGTGGCCACGAGGCAGCAGAAGGCGGCGCCTGGCTGGTCAGCGACGGGTCTGCCCCGTGCCCCGTGGGTCCTGGACGGGTATGCCCCGGCCGGCGGGGTCATCGCCACGATCGGGGACATGGCCCGGCTCCTGACCGCCATCCTGGATCGGACCGCGCCAGGATACGGCTCCTTGACGCCGGTCCAGGACGTCGAGACCACGCGACCGAACCGGCGCAGCGGCATGTTCTGGATGATTGATTCCCTTCCGTCCGGGACCGCCATGATCTGGCACAACGGCGCCACCGGCGGATACTCCGCCTTCCTGGCGATCTTCCCGGAGACCCGGCAGGCGGTCGCCGTCCTGGCCAGCGTCTCGCGACCTGGCGATCAGCAACGCATCGCACTGGGGCTAGCGCGGTCGCTGGTCAAGCACCCGCCCGATGACCAGCCTGGGTAAGCCGCTGTAAGTGTGTGGTCATGACTTGCTGGGGGGTGCGTGGCTGCACTGGCAGATACCACAGCTGACCTGGGGAAGCATCCCGGGAACCGGCGCGCTATGAGACGTTCCAGGCGGAGATGACCATCTGCTCGTGCTCGGTGCCCAGGGCGCTGAGGCTGCGCGGGTGTGGGCGGCGCAACAGTCGGCAGGCTGATGGGTCAAGCCCGAGCCACCGCGCGGTGAGCACGCGCTGCAGGTGACCGTGCGCGACGAGGGCGACATCGCCGTCCTCCTGCTCGGCCCTGACTATTCGGCGGCGCTGAATCCTCAGGGCCCCATGCGTGCATCCGTTCCCTGAGTGCCGCCGCGTCCTCCGGGCTCATGCCGTATGGCTGGAAAAGGCTATCCGGCAGGCGGTCCATCGCAGCGAGCGCCTCCGCGAACCGCGACTGATCGGTGCTGGCCTCAGCGAAAAGGTTCAACATCGGCGGACATGCGGTTCAGGAAGCCGTGAGCCTGAAATGCGTACCCACCCGCGGCGCAAAGCCGAACGACCCCCAGCAGCGTCGAGCGCGACGCGGGCGAGCCGCTGGTGAAATGGATCCATGCCAGGGGATCGATCCGTGCTTACGCAGCGGGCCTTAGGCCGGGGGAAACGATCTTCCCAGCTTCGCCGGAGACGAGGTGGCAAAGAACAGACGGCCTCAGACCTGGCGAAGGACCTCCTCGTTGATATACGAGCGCAAGTCATCGGCCACCGGCCCCGCCAGCTCCCCGAGGGTCTCCGCCAGCAAGGCACGGCCCGGTTCTCCGCAGGTACGCTTCCTGCCCGCCATGGTCACCAGGGGCGGCTAAGCGGTCTGGCTGCGCCACAGTAGCCGGGCTAAACCGGCCATGATGTGCCTCTCGGCGAGACGCATCTAGTGTGCCCCGCCGGAAATTCGCTCGATATATCTTGCCAGTGAGTCCAGGATCTCTTCGGCGGTCTTGGTCCAGCTGAATGGCCGCGGGTCCTGATTCCAGTTGGCGATCCAGGTGCGGATGCCGGCTTCGAGGGCCTGCACGCTTTTGTGCACGCCGCGGCGGATCATCTGGTCGGTCAGGTACCCGAACCAGCGTTCCACCTGGTTGATCCAGGAGGATCCGGCCGGGGTGAAGTGCAGGTGAAAGCGGGGGTGATGGACTAGCCAGTCCTGGATGGCGGGCGTCTTGTGGGTGGCGAGGTTGTCGCAGGCCAGGTGGACGTCGAGGTCAGCGGGCACGGCTTTGTCGATCCGGACCAGGAACTTCTTGAACTCGGTGGCGCGGTGGCGGCGGTGCAGTTCGCTGATGACGGTGCCGCCGGCGATGCTGAACGCGGCGAACAGGCTGGTGGTGCCGTGCCGGGCGTAGTCGTGGCTGCGCCGCCCGGGCATCCCGGCCATCATCGGCAGCACCGGCTGGGAGCGGTCCAGCGCCTGGGTGCCGGACTTCTCGTCGGCGCACAGCACCACTGCCTTCTCTGGCGGGTTGTGGTAGAGCCCGACCACATCGACGGCTTTCTCGGCGAACAGCGGGTCTGACGACAGCTTGAACGAATCGGCAAGGTGCGGCCTGAGGCCGGACTTGCGCCAGATCCGCCCGGCAGTGGACGGCGAGAGGCCGCTGCGGGCCGCCATCGAGGACCGCGACCAGTGCGCCGCGTTCGCCGGGGTCTGCTCCAAGGTGGCGGTGATGACCTCCTCCACCTTGCCCAGCAGGACCGACGGCGGCCGGCCCGGCCGCGGCTCGTCGGCCAGCCCGTCCAGTCGCTGCGCGGCGAACCGGGCACGCCACTTGCTCACCGTCGCCGGATCTACCCGCAGATCCGCTGCGGCCTGCTTGTTCGCCGCCCCGTCCGCGCACGCCAGCACGATCTTGGCCCGCAGTGCGAGGGCCTGCGCGCTGCTGGCACGCCGCGCCCAGCGGGTCAGCTGATCACGCTCCGCGCCAGTCAGCACCAGGCCAGCCACCGGGCGGCCCGGCCGGTCATGATCGGCCAGCCCGGCCAGGCCCTCCTCAGCGAACCGGCGGCGCCACTTGCGCACCGTCATCCGCGCCGACCCCAGCTGCGCGGCTACCCGCGCCACACCCGACCCCGGCTCCGCGCACGCCAGCACAATCCGGGCCCGCTCCGCCAGCCACGCGGCCCCTCCGCGACCAGCGGTCAAGCTCGGCACGATCCTCGTCAGCCAGAACTAACGACACAGCGGTCTGCGGCATACCAGCAGGCTACTGACTTAACCCACTAATTTCCGGCGCGACACACTAGTGCCGTATCAGACAACGTTTGCCCCGGTGCGGCCTGTGGTATTGGGGTGCAGTCGCCCGCCCGCCCCTGCCGAGGAGTTTCATGCTTGATGTGTCTGTGCGCAAAGCTGGCGCTGCCGACCACCCCATACTGGAACGTCTCTGGCTGATGTTCTGGCACGACATGTCCGAGTTCAGGGACCAGCTTCCCGATCCGGACGGCACGTTCCACAGCGAACGGCTCCAGGCAGCACTTGAGGACACCCGCTGGACGTCATACCTGCTGGAACATGGCGAACGCCCAATTGGCCTTGCCCTCGTACACGATCTGGGCAATCAGAACCGCATCCTGAACAGCTTCTTCGTGGTTCGCGGGGCACGCCGAGCCGGAATCGGGCTGCGGGCCGTCCAGGACGTGATCACCAGGTACCCCGGCCATTGGGAGATCGCCTTCCAGGACGAAAACACGGCCGCAGTCCGCTTCTGGCGCCAGTCGCCACCGAGATCGCTGGTGACGCCTGGACTGAGGACCGAAGGCCTGTGCCTGGCCAGCCCAGTCTTCCGCCTGATACCTGGATCTCGTTCGACGCGCCTGCATAGGCGCGCGGCTGCGATATAGGTCAGGAAACTAGGATCAGGCCCCAGCCGGGCGAACGTTGGAAGCTACGCCACTAGCTGTGTGGTTATCGCATCCTGGGCGGTCTGTGCCGATGCTCGTATATACGTCACTGAGCTGGGAGAATGTCTCATGGTTGGCGTCACTGGGTGCTACCGGGGGTGAGCCGGAGCGCGTGACGCTGTCGGCGAACCAGCGTTCGAAGCGTGCGATCGTCCACTGACGGCCGTGCTCAGCGCCAGGGACGGGTCTGTCTCCACTTGAGGCTTTACGTTTGGGCCTCGCTTGTCCTTTCCACGCCCTAGACGCTTATGGTTGATCGTGCTGCCCTGCAGTGCGGGGCCTGGGGTTGGAGTCTTGCTGCCAGGTGACGGTGAAGTGGTCGATCTGGCGGATGGGGACGCTGGCAGTGATGTCGGGCGGGGTGAGGGCGGCCAGGCCGGGCAGGCGGGTGAACAGGGTGCTCAGCGCGACTTCGCCGTGGAGTCTGGCGAGGGGGGCACCAAGGCAGAAGTGGGCTCCGGCGGCGAAGCTGAGGTGAGGGTTGGGTTCGCGGCTGATGTCGAATCGGTCGGGGTCGGGGAAGGTGGAGGGGTCGCGGTTGGCGGCGGCCAGGAACAGCAGCCGCGGCTGCCCCGCCGGGCAGGTGACGCCGTGGATGTCAGCGTCGGTCCGGGGGGTTGCTCCGGTGAAGGTCGTCGGGGTGATCAGCCGCAGCATTTCCTCCACGGCCGCGGGCCAGCGCCCGGGATCTTCCTGCAGCGCGGCCACGGCGCTGGGGTGGGTGCAAAGCAGGTGGGTGCCCAGGGTGAGCAGGGTGGTGGTGGTCTGGTGCCCGGCGAGGACGAAGAAGATGCAGTTCGCAATGAGGTCCTGGCGGTCCTCCCCGTCTGCGTGCCGGGCGGCCAAGGCGGTCATCAGGTCATCGGCTGGTGCTGCGGCGCGCTGGTCGAGCAGCTCGGCGAAGTAAGAGAGCATCTGCTCGGCCGCGTCGTTGGCGCCCTGGACCGGGGTGCGGTCGCTGTCACGCTGGCGGGCGAAGCCAAGGTTGAGGGTGGCCAGCGCATCGCCGAGCCAGTCCCGGTCCTCGGGCGGGACACCAAGCACATCGTTGATCACGGTGAACGGCAGCGGCCGGGCGAAGCCAGTAACCAGGTCCATGCTCCCTGCGGCGGCTGCCTGGTCGATCAGCCCGGCGGCCCGCCCGGCGATGATGGCCCGGTAACGCTCGACCCGGCGGGCGGTGAACAGGCCGCCGAAAGCGTCCCGGACGCGGCGGTGCCGGTCGCCGTCCAGCCGGATCATCCACCGCCGGAGCAGTTGGAATGCCGGGTCCGGGGAGGGCGGGATGGTCGGTGCCGCAAACCGTGAGTCGCGCAGCACGTCGCGGACGAACGGGTACTGGCAGCCGGGCAGCGGCGAGCCGCGCAGGATCACGTGCGGGTCGGCGCTCCCGGCCGGCGAGAACAAAGCACCCATCAGATCGGACTCGGTCCCGGCAGCCGTGGGCGGCCCGGGCGGGGTGTTCATGAGGTGCACAGTAGCCCGGTGTCAGCGCGGACGGCGTGGCGGCTGGCGGCGCAGGCCATGTAACGGTGGATCTCCCTGCCGCCGGAGCTGGAGCAGCGGCGGCTAGGCCCGCGGTGAACGGGGACCCAGCCGAGCACGAGCCCTACGCGGTGAGCCTGTCCGGGTGGGCCCGTCGCAACATTCGCGAACACCTTCCCTTGGAGGTGGCGGCTGCCGCCATGGAGACAATCGAGGGGTCTATCGCCGTGAACCCTTACCGGGCAGGCAAGCCGCTGGACGAACCGTTCGATGGCTTCCACTCGGCCCGGCGCGGGACCTACCGGATCGTATGCCGCATCGACGAGTGCCCCTCGCGCAGTCGGGATTAGGCAGGTCATCGTGGCGTAGCGTGAGCCGGGTGGCGCCGTCCGCATCCCGCAAGCTCACCGTAACGTGTGTGCTGCCGGGGGCATCGCCTTGCTGCCGCTCGCCTCGGTCTGCTCGTGCTTGACCTGCTGCGCGGCCTCCTCGTCGGCAAAACCCAGGTGAAGACCACCAGGTGAGGCGGCTCGATCTGAAGGAAGGTCCCGGCCGCCTGGAATCCGTCGGACATGTGCACGCGGTACATGCCGCCGGGCTCCGGCTCCAGCTTCGCTTCGCTGCCCATCCACTGCACGTAACGGGCCGGGTCGGTGAAGTAAGGGAAGACATCCTCGGGTGGCACCGTGATGTGCGTAGTCACCTCGAGGGGTGCAATCTCGGTTCATGACGGGTCTCCGATCGTGTCGAGCCACTTGTCGAAGCGGTCATCATGGTTGGCCAGCTCGCAGATCTCGACGGCGCCGCCACCGCTCAGCAGCGGGCAGCCGCGGCCCAGCGCGACGGCCGCGTCGAGGTTGCCGGCCCGGATCACCGAATATCCGCCCAGCGTCGTCTCAGCCACGCTAGCCCCCAGCGCTGCCGCGGTGAACGCCGGGTTGCCGCGGTCCTTGAGCCGGGCGCCTAGTTTGCGCTGCCAGGTTGCCCAGGCGTCGAATGTGCCGGCGGAGGGCGCATAGTCAGCCGGTGCGCGGAACGTGAACAGGTATGTGGACATCAGCGGACTCCGTTCGCTCGTGGTTCGCCGGTATAGACACCGAGCCGGCCGTCAACTGGGCGGAGCCCAGGATGCGGTGCTGCCTTTGGCGCCACTGCCTGCGGACGGGATTGTCCGCATGTATCGGTCCGGACCTGGCTCTTCCGGATCGTCACTACCCGCTGCCTGAACGCGAGACGATCCGCTAGCCGCGGCGCCCGCCGCGGCGAGGAGTTGGGGGAGAGCCTCGGCGCCTGGCCGCAGCCAGGAGTTAGCGAAAGCCCCAGTGCCCGCTGCGGTCAGTCAATAAGCCCGGCGGGCGTTATCCCTATTAAATTGTTCGTAATTGTAGGCTAAACCTTGCCGCTCTCCGGCTGGTCACCACCGGGGAGGGCCTTCTTCCCAGCGGTCACGGCAATGTCTATATTTGGAAACTTCGTTAATAGGAATTGCCTGCCAGCCCGGGAGAAGGATGAGCCAGCGATGACCCTGAATCCCTATATCGTCCTGGGCAGCGCGGTCGTGGGGCTGCTGGTCGGGTTGACCGGCGCGGGCGGCGGCGCCCTGATGACGCCGATGCTGATCCTGCTGTTCGGGGTGAAGCCATCTGCGGCCATCTCCAGCGACCTCGTTGCCGCCGTGCTGATGCGGCCGGTCGGGGCGGCGGTGCACCTCCGCAAGGGCACGGTCAACCTGCGCCTGGTTGGCTGGATGGTGATCGGTTCGGTACCGATGGCGTTTGTCGGCGCTTACCTGCTGCATCTGTTCGGCGGCAGTTCCGCGCAGCAAAAGCACGTCGAGGTCGCCCTGGGCGTAGCGCTGCTGGTCGGGGCGGCGGCCATGGTCTTCCGCTACATCCTGGACCGCAGATCCGGCAATCAGCGGATCGGCACGGTGCACAAAATCACCGTGCGCCCGGTACCCACCATTCTGATCGGCATGATCGGCGGCGTGATCGTGGGCCTGACCTCGGTCGGATCCGGGTCGCTGATGATCGTGCTGCTGCTTTTCCTGTACCCGCTGCTCAGCGCCGGCCAGCTGGTCGGCACCGACCTGACCCAGGCGGTCCCGCTCACCGCCGCGGCCGCCCTGGGGGCCCTGATCTTCGGCACGGTCCAGTTCGGGGTGACCGCCTCCCTGGTGGTTGGCAGCGTGCCCGCCGTGCTGATCGGCTCGTACCTGTCGTCGCGGGCGCCCGACCGGTTCATCAGGCCCATCATCACGTTCGTGATCTTCGCGTCGGGCCTGAAGTACGTCGGGGTCGGCACGACGGCGCTGGGCTGGATCCTCTGCCTGGTGGCGCTGGGAGGCGGGGGGTACTGGCTGTACCGGGTGCGCCCCTGGGAGAACGGGCAGCCGGCGGACAGCGAGACGGTGGGAGCGTCGCCGGACATCGCGGCGAACGGCCACGGATCCGTCCCAGCCAACGCTCACCCGCCGGCCCCGCCCGGCGAACCTGCCGTCCCCCGGGCTGAAGAACCGGGCCGGGAGCCGGCCGGATAGCTCCGCCCCGACCGATGTGGGCGCCGCCCGGCCCCGGCCACCGGGCGGGCGCCAGGATCTCGTAACGGCCAAGGTTCTTAACGATTCCGCCCCAATGGGATAACCATCCTTCCCCCGACCTGGCCGCCCGTCGGCCGGTAAGTAGCGTCACCTTATGGGCCGGAGCCTGGAGACGGACGTGCGCGACGCCGCCGCCCGGCCCGGTGGGAGCGGGGCGGCGCGCGGCTCCCGGGTGCAGTTCGTGCTGCGGCGCACCCGGTCCGCGCCGTTGCTGCCCGCCAGCCTGTTGCTGGCCATCCTGGTGTCGGTGACCGTCACCACCGGGCTGGCCGGTTTCGCCGGGCGCGCGCTGCCCGCGGCCGCTCATGCCCGGCTGGCCCGCGCCCCAGCCACCCCGATCCAGATCAGCGGGCAGTTCGGTGTGGCCCGGGCCCGCGCCGACGAGTCCGGTCATCCGTTCCTCGGTCCGCTCGGCCCTGGGCAGCGTTCCGTTCACGCTGGCCACCGGCTACTGGTCGGATCAGCTGGCCCTGCCCGCCCCGCACGGGGCGTCCCAGCCACCGCAGATCCAGGCGGCGGTGCTCAGTGGTGTCCGGGCCCACGTCACGCTCACCGCCGGGACCTGGCCCGGTCCCCGGCGCGCCGGGGCGCCGCTCGCCGTCGCACTGCCGGTGACCACGGCCCGCCTGCTGCATTTGTCCGTCGGCCAGATCCTGGTGCTGCGGGACAGCCTCACCGGTGCGCCCGTGCGGCTCAGGGTGACTGGCTTGTTCCGGCCGCGGGACCCAACCGCGCCGTACTGGCGGATCAGCCTGCTAGGTACCTCAGGAAAATTCGTTCAGGGAACTTTTGTCACTTACGGCCCGATGCTGGCCGACCAGTCCACCCTCGGGCCTGGCGGGCTGCCAGTGAGCGCCGCCTCCTGGCTCATCACCGTGGACACCGCGGCCATCCCGCCCGGCCGGGTGGGTCCGCTGGGGCACCGGCTGAGTGCCGTGGTCGCCAGCTGGCGGGGCCGGGCGGCCCTCGGCGGTCTCCAGGTGTCCACCGGGCTGCCGCAGGTTTTGGCCGCGCTGGCCAGCAGTCTGGTCGTGTCCCGGTCGCTGCTGCTCATCGGTTCGCTGCAACTGCTGCTGCTGGCCACCGCCGCGGCTGCGCTGGCCGCGCGGCTGCTGGCCAGCCAGCGCGAGGGGGAGACGGCGATGCTGTCGGCCCGGGGCGCGGCCCGCGGGCAGTTGCTGCTGGCGTCCCTGGCCGAGGCGGTGCTGCTGGCCGTGATCGGCGCGCTGGCCGGAATCGTCGCGGGCAGTTACCTGACCGACCTGCTCATGTCGGCGAACCGGCTCCCGGTCGGCCATTCAGCCGGGGGACTGCCCGGCCTGTTCCAGGGGGTGACCGCCGGGGCCGCCTGGTGGCCGGCCGTCGTGATCGTGGCCGGCGTCATCGTGGTGATGATGTGGCCGTCGCTGCGCCCCGTCACGCCGGGCACCGCCCGGGCCCGCCGGGGCCGGCCGGCCGCGCTCGCCGCCACGGCCCGGGCCGGCCTCGATGCGGCCCTCATCGCCCTGGGCGTGCTGGCGTTCTGGGAACTGCGCCGCTACTCCGCGGTCCCGCGGCTGGCCGGGGGCACGCTCGGCATCGACCCGGTGCTCGCCGTGGCCCCGGTGCTGGCCCTGGCGGGGATCGCCCTGCTGCCGCTGCGGATCCTGCCGGCCGCCGCGCGCTTGCTGGACCGGCTGAGCAGGCGCGGCCGGCGGCTCGCCGTCGCCCTGGCCAGCTGGCAGGTGAGCCGGCGTGCCGTGCGGGAAGGCAGCCCGGTGCTGCTGGTGATCCTGGCCGTGGCCACCGGCACGCTGGCGCTGGCCCAGCATCAGAGCTGGCGGCAGTCCCAGCTGGACCAGGCGGCCCTGACGGCCGGGGCGGACGTCCGGGTCACCCTGCCCGCGCCGCTGCCGCTCGATGGAGGCCGGGCGATCGCGGCGGCCTACGGCGTGCACACCGCGATGCCGGTCAGCGTCTTCAACAACGGATTCCCCGTCCTGGCTCTGGGCGCCAGGCAGGCGGCGGCGACGGTGCTGCTGCGGCCAGACCTGTCCAGCCTGCCGCCCGCCCAGCTCTGGGGGCGGATTACTCCCCGCACCGCGGGGCCCGGCCTGGTCCTGCCCGGCCATCCTGCCCGGCTCGCCGTCGAGGCCTCGCTGCTGCCGTCCGGCGGCACCCGGCCGGGGAGCGGCCCCGGCGGGCTGGGCGCGGGCCAGGTCAGCCTGTCCGTGCAGGACGGCTCGGGTACCGTCTACGCGGTCCGGGCCGGGACGCTGCCCGCCGACGGACAGGACCACCACCTGACCGCCGTTCTCGACGCCGCGGGCGGGGCCCGCTACCCGCTGCGGCTTCTCGGCCTGTCGGTGGCCTATCAGCTGCCGGGGTTCCCGGCGCCGCCTTACCGCAGCGTGGCGGCCGCGCGGGCGGCCCGGCGGGCCGAGCAGCGCCAGGCGGCCACCCAGGCCACGCTGGCCATCCGCGGCCTGGCGGTCTCCCCGCGGATCTCCGGCGGCTTCCCGGCCCCGTTCGCCGGGGCGGCTGCCCTGGCGCGGTGGCACGCCGCGGCCGCCGCGGCCGGTCTCGCCGACCCGCGGGCCCATGGGATCTCGCCCGCCGTCATCTCCTGGCGGGCCAGCGGGGACGCCGCCACGCTGACGTTCACGGTCGGGTCCGGGCACCTCGTCCAGGTCAGAGGGGTGCCGCCGCAGCCGGTGGCAGGTCAGCTGGCGCTCACCGCCGGGGCGCCCCGGCTGCCTATCCCGGTGCTCGCGACTCAGTCGTTCGCCAGTGCCGCAGGCGTCCACCCCGGCGAGATCCTGCCGCTGCAGGTGGGCAACGCCAGCGTCCCGGTCCGGCTGGTGGCCGAGGTGCGGGCTTTCCCGGGCACCGGGGGCACCGACCCCGGCGTGATCATCGACCAGTCCTGGCTGCAGCAGGCCCTCGCCGCGCAGTCGCAGCCGCCGCTGCCAGTCACCCAGTGGTGGCTCGCTGGCCTGCGCGACCCGCCGCGGGGGCTGCCGGCCGGGGCCAGCGTGGTGACCTGGGCCGGATCGGCGGCCCGGCTGCTCGGCGACCCGCTGCCGAACGTCCCGCAGGTGTCGCTACTGGTGATCGTGGCCGCGGCCGGGCTGCTGGCCTGTGTCGGGTTCGTGGTCAGCGTGATAGCCGCAATCCGCGAACGTCGCCTGCAGCACGCCCTGCTCGCGGCGCTCGGCGTGGGCCGGGCCGCGCGGACCGGGCAGCTGTGCCTGGAGCAGCTCATGCTCAGCGTGCCGGGCGCGGCGGCCGGTGCGGTCATCGGGGCCGCGCTGGCCTACCTGCTGGTGCCCGCGGTTACCCTGACCCCCGGCGGCGGCGCCCCGTTCCCGCCGGTTCGGGTGGTGATCCCGCTGGGCTGGACCGCACTGCTGGCGCTGGTCATCGCGGCGGTGCCGGTCGTGGTGGCCGCCGTCGCGGGCGCCTACCGGCCCGATCCCGCGGCCGGGCTGCGAGCCGGGGAGACAGGATGACGCCGGGGAACGTCCGGACGCGGATCGCCGCCGCCGGGACGGCCGTGACCGGCACTGGCGCGGCGGCCAGCCTCGCCCTGGCCCTGCTCGTGCTGGTCTGCGCGTTCGTCGCGGTCGCCGTGCCCCGGGCCAGCCTGGGCTACCGCACCGCGGTCCTGCAGCGGAGTTTCCACGCCGAGTCCTCGTCGGCGACCACCGTCCTGGCCGACGCGACCATCAACGGCCTGAGCGGCGGCTCCCTGAGCGCGGCCCAGCTGGTCTCCGCCCAGCGCCAGCTAGCGGACGGCCTGGGCCGCGACGGCCTGCCGCTGGCGCCGGCCACGGCCGACTGGTCCGGCATGGTCACCGGCTCGGCCCCGTTCACGGTGACCGGCCGGGCCCCGGACCGGACCTTGGCCTCACCCCAGCTGGAACTGCTCTACCGCAGCGCGCTCGGCCGCAACGCCAGGCTGGTCTCGGGGGCGCTGCCCGGCGCCGGCGCCAGCGTCAGTATCGGCACCGGTACCGGCGCCGGCACCGGCATCCGGGGGGCTCTGCAGGTTGCCGTCACCCAGGTCACCGCGGCCCGGTTTGGCCTGCACCCGGGTTCCCGGCTGCAGGCCGCGGGCCACGCGATACTGGTCACCGGGATCATCCGGCCGCTCCGCCCGGCCTCCTCCTTCTGGAGTGTCGACCCGGTCGCCGCCGCGCCGCAGCTGACCTACCCCACCCCGGACTCCGCGCCCTACCTGAGCTCGGGCGCGTTCGTATCCGCCGCCGAGCTGCCCGCCCTGCAGGACTATCTGAGTGCGCCGCTGCGGGCCCTGTGGAGCTTCCCGCTCGGCCTGGCCGGGGTCACCGCCGATCAGGCGGCGGGCCTGGGCCGGGCGCTGGCCGCGGTCGGTTACCTGCCCGCCGCGACGTCGGTGGGCACCAGCCTCAACGCCTCCGCCGGGCCGGCCGCCACCATCCAGGTCAGCCTGAGCAGCGGCCTGGCTACCTCGCTGCCGTCGTTCGTGGCCACCGACGATGCGGTTCAGCGGGTGCTGTCGCTGATGTTCGTCAGCCTGGCCGTGATCGCGGCCGTGGTGGTCCTGCTCGGCGCCCGGCTGGTGGCGGCCCGCCGCCGCGCGGAGTTCACCATGATGCGGGCCCGCGGCGCCTCACTCCGCCAGGTCAGCGCCGTGGCGCTGGGCGGCGGGGCCGCCGCCGCCCTGCCCGCTGCCGCCCTCGGGGTGGGCGCGGCCGTCGCGGCGACCCCGGGGCCCGCCTCGCCGCTGGCGTGGTGGCTGGCAGGCCTGATCGTCGCGGCCGCGCTGGCGGGGCCGCCCTTGCTGGCGGCGTGGCAGCAGCGCACCCCCCGCCGGGCGGTCGCGGGACCGGCCCCGGCCGCACGCCGGCGGATCGCGGTCGCGCGGCGCTGGGTCGCCGACGTCGCCCTGGTCCTGGCGGCGGTCGGCGGCCTGATCCTGCTCCGCCAGCAGGGTCTGCCCCCGCCCGGCCAGGTGGACCTGTTCACCAGCGCGGCCCCGGTGCTCGTCGCGATCCCGGTCGCCGTGGCGGTCATGCGGGCCTACCCGGTGCTGCTGGGCCAGCTGGCCCGGCTGACCCGCCGCCGCCGGGGGGTCGTGTTGCTGGTCGGCTTCGCCCGCGGCCGTGCGGCCGCCGGTGCCGGCGTGCTGCCCGCGTTCGCTCTCGTCCTCTCGTTCGCGGTGATCGCCTTCGCCGGCATGGCGCGCAGCGCGGTGGCCAGCGCCGACGTCGCGGCATCCTGGCAGGTGGCGGGCGCGGACGCGGTCGTGACCGCGCCCGCCGTGGGCCCGGGGATCACCCCGCGGCGCAGCGACAGATCACCGCGGTGCCGGGCGTCCGGCGGTGGGCTGCGGTGGCGGTGGTCCAGGGGACGTCCGGCCAGGGGCTGCAGCTGCCGGTGGTCATCGCCGACCCGGGACAGTACGCGGCCCTGGCCGCCACGACCCCCGGCCCGGCCTTCCCGGCTGCGGCGCTGGCCCGGAGAGCCACCGCCAGGCCAGCCCTTCGTCAGCTGGCACCGTGCCCGCGCTCATCTCGCCGGCCGGCCGGGTCATCCTGGGCCCGCACAGCGACCTCTACGTGGCGGGCCGGCAGCTGCGTATCCGGGTCGCCGGGACGATCTCCGCGATCGCGGGCGGGGCGGCGGGCACCCAGTTCGCGGTCCTGCCCCGGTGGGCCCTCGGGGCGCAGGCTCCGACGCCAACCGTGCTGGTGCTGACCGGTCCGCGGCTGGACCAGGCCGCCCTGGTCCGAGCGGCCCGGCGGGCGGTCCCCGGCGCTCAGATCACCCTGCGGTCCCGGGTGCAGGCCGCGATCGCGGGTGCGCCGCTGCCGCACGGCGGGTTCGTCACGTTCGCCCAGGGCGCCGCCGCGGCCGCCGGGTTCAGCCTGCTGGTCGTGCTGCTGACCCTGGTACTCGGCGCGCGGTCCCGGGAGCTGACCCTGGCCCGGCTAACCACCATGGGCCTGGCCGCGGACCAGTCGCGGCGGATCGTCGCGGTGGAGACCCTGCCCGCGATCCTGGCCGCGGCCGTGGGCGGGACGGTCTGCGCGCTACTGCTGGTACCGCTGGCCGGCCCGGCGGTGAACCTGGCCGCCTTCACCGGCATACCAGTGACCGTGCCGCTGCGTGCCGACCCGGTCGCCATCGTGGCCGCCGCGGTGGCGCTGCTGCTTCTCGGCGGGCTCACGCTTACCATCTCCAGCAGGCTGGCCCGGGGCCGCGGCGCGGCCCAGGCCCTGCGCGTGGGCGACACGGCGGGAGGGTGAGGACCGGTGCGCGGACGAGACAGGGGGGTGAGGACAGCGAATGGATCACGGGGATGAGCTGGACTCGAGGCCGATAACAGCAAGGTTGCCCGGGGACGGCCGGAACGTGGAGGCAGTCGCGCCCGCGACGGGGCTCAGCCAGCTCGGCGCCGAGGCAGAGCGCGCCCGCGCCGCCTACGGCGCCAGTAGTTCCTATGGTGAGGGTGCCCTCATCATGTGCGACCGGCTGGTCCGTATCTACGCCGCGGAGGGGATCGAGGTGCAGGCGCTGCAGGGACTGGACCTGCTGATCGCCGAGGGCGAGCTGACCGCGATCGTGGGCGCCTCGGGCAGCGGCAAGTCCACCCTGATGAACATCCTGGCCGGGCTGGACAGCCCGACGGCGGGCCGGGCCCGGGTCGCCGGGCACGACCTGGCCGCGATGACCGCCCGCGACCGGCTCGGCTACCGGCGAGCCGTGGTGGGCTTCCTGTGGCAGCAGACCGCCCGCAACCTGCTGTCCTACCTGACCGCGCGGCAGAACGTCATCATGCCCATGCGGTTCGCGGGAATGGGACGCCGGCTGCGGGCCCGGCGGGCGACGGATCTGCTGGACATGCTGGGCGTGGGGTACTGTGCGGGCCGCACGCCGGCCCAGATGTCCGGCGGTGAGCAGCAGCGCACCGCGATCGCCACCGCGCTGGCCAACGGGCCCCGGGTGCTGCTCGCCGACGAGCCGACCGGCGAGCTCGACAGTGCGACCGCCCGGGAGGTGTTCGCGGCGTTGCAGACGGCCAATTCCGAGCTCGGCGTGACCGTGCTCGTGGTGACCCACGACCCGGCGGTATCGGCCGAGGTGCGGCGCACCATCGCCATCCGGGACGGCCGGACCAGCTCCGAGACGCTCCGCCACGACCGCGCCGACGAGCACGGCAACGCCACCCGGCACGCGGTCGAGTACGCGGTGCTGGACCGGGCAGGCCGGGTTCAGCTGCCCCGCGAGATGACCGAGGAACTCGGCATGCGGGACCGGGTGCGGTTGCAGCAGGAGCCTGGGCACATCGGAGTATGGCCCGACGCGGAGAACGGCTCATGAGCTCCACCGGCCCGGAGACCGCTCGCGAACCGGCCCGGCCGGAAAGCCAGCCCCTGAGCGAGATGGTGGCGGCGCACGGGGTGTCCCGCACCTTCGGCAGCGGGCACACCGCCGTGCGGGCCCTCCGGGAGGTGTCGTTCACGGTCCGCCGCGGCCAGCTCGTCGCGGTCTGCGGCCGGTCCGGGTCGGGCAAGACGACGCTGCTGAACATCATCGGTGGCCTGGATACCCCGACCAGCGGCCAGCTGGAGGTGGGCGGCCGCGACGTGACCCGGATGCCGGAACGGGACCGGCTGGCTTTGCGGCGCAGCACGGTCGCGTTCATCTTCCAGTCTTTCGGGCTCATCCCGATGCTGTCCGCCGCCGAGAACGTGGGCGTCCCGCTGCGTATCACCGGCGCGCCGACGCGGGCCCGCGAGGAACGGGTCGCGACGATGCTGTCCATCGTCGGGCTCGCGGAGCACGCCGCGCACCGGCCGGACGAGCTGTCCGGCGGCCAGCAGCAGCGCATCGCCATCGCCCGGGCGCTGGCGGGCCGGCCGGAACTGCTGATCGCCGACGAGCCGACCAGCCAGCTGGACCTGGAGACCGGCCGGCAGATCATGCGCCTGCTGCTCACCGTGGTCCGCTCCGAGGGGATCACGGCCCTGGTCGCCACGCACGACGAGGCCCTGATCGATCTGGCCGATTCAGTGCTCAGGCTGGAAGACGGCCGCGTCCAGGATCTGTAGCCTCCGGGCAGGCGGGCCGCCCGGTGACGTCGCAGACCGTCCAGGCGCCGCCAATATGGGGACCACCGGTATCGGGATCACAAGAGTTTTGCCCGTGAGGGCCGGCGATGGAATTCAGGTATCTGGCCGGAACGAGGGATGGAGCGAAGGGAAACGTGGGATGGAGCGGAGCGATGTGCGGAGCTGGCGCGCTCATTCTGCCGCGCAGAAATTTGAGTGACTACCACTGATATCCAGGTTTTTCCGCCGTGTCGAGTGATTTACGAAGGTCCCACTGCGTCGCTCCGTTTAGGGTGAAATCGCCCGTATTGGCCATCGGGACGCCGTGTCGCCGCTCGGCAGGCAGATCCGGTCGCGACGGGACTAAGGGACTCCAGCGGCCTGCTCCCAGGCCCTATCACTCCACCGTATAGCGCGCGTGAGCTGGGTAAACGAATGACGGGCCAGGCTCGGTCGCATGACGGGCCGCGCTCGGCGCCCGAGGGCTGGCTGGTCTTGTCCGGGGGGCCAGGGGGCGCGCCGCGAGTGACTCGGTGAAACGTTCACGCCGCCCAGAGATTTCTTCCCGGATCTGGTAACCCTTGACGCCCGCTTGAACGTCACATTTGTTGGCAGACCCGGATACAAGAGTATCTGTTGCTATTTGCGAACTATCTAGTCATTGATGCCGTGGCCATAGTGCGGTCACCGAAGCTTTTGATCGATTCGTGGGGGTAACTGTGAGCGGACGTAGGCGCAGAGCAATGGCGCGAGTGACCTCGTTCCTAGTCGCGCTGCTGATGGTCGCAGGCCTGGCCTCGACGGCCGGGGCCGGAGCTAGCGCCGCGGCCACACCGCCTACGCTCGATCTGAACATCCTGCTGATAGGCACGGGCTCCGGCGACGTCACGACCGCCGCCTGGCAAGCCGCGCTGAACAGCGAGGGCGTGCCTTACACCCTGGCCACCGCCTCGGGTACCTACGGGTCTGAGACGGTTACCCTGCCCGCGCTGACCAGCCCCAACGGCAACGGCAACTTCAACGGCGTCGTCATCGCTGATTCCCCGGACGCCTTTGCCGCGGGGCAGCTGACCGCGCTGGACACCTATGAGTCCACCTTCGGCGTGCGCCAGCTCGACGGCTACATGTACCCCTCCCCGGCCCTGGGTGTGACCGATGCGAGCGCAGGTCCCCTGGATGGCAGCACGGGCACCTTGACCAGCGCCGGCCTGGCCGCCTTCCCCGAGCTCAAGGGACCGATCCCGTTTGACACCGGTAGTTACGGCTACGGCGCCACGGTGGACACCGGCGCTCCGTACACGCCGTTCATCACCAACTCCACCGGGCAGACCATGGCGGGCGTGTACCAGCACCCAAGCGGCAGCGACCCGCAGGCCGGGGTGTCCGAGCTCGCGCTCAACTTCGACTACAACGCCACTCAGCTGCAGTGGCTGCTGCTGGCTCCCGGCCTGATCAACTGGGTGACCCAGGACACCCACCTCGGCCTGTACCGCAACTACTTCGGCCAGGACATCGACGACAACTTCATCGCCGACAACGAGTGGAGCTCGCAGTTCCAGTGCACCCCGGCGGCCACCGACCCGCCGGACTACACCTGCCCCACCGCGGATCAGGGCGTAGACCCGGGATCGTCGCCGGGCGTCCCCAACGACGTGCAGATGAGCGCGGCGGACGTGGGCTACGTCGTGAACTGGGAGAAGCAGACCGGGATCACGCTGAACATGGCGTTCAACGGCATCGGCGCCTGCCTGGCCCCCAGCGCGGCCGATCAGTCCACCAGCGCCATATGCGACGGCAGTTTCACTGACGGCAACACCACGTACAAGGACCCTGGTGTGTCCATCGACAGCGGCAACCCGAACGACGGCGCGATGGTTGACGAGCTGCTCAAGGACAAGGCTGACTTCAACTGGATCATCCACACCTGGTCGCACCTGTTCCTCGGCTGCACGGTGTGGCAGCCCCAGCCGCTCACGTCGGTCACGGCCAGCGGCTCCGGCGGCAGTTTCACGGCCGGCGCCTACAGCTACGAGATCACCGCGGCGACCGCCTACGGGGAATCGGAACCCTCGGCAAAGCAACCGCAACCCGTCACAGTCAGCAGCAACGGGTCGGTCACCCTGACCTGGCCCGAGGCGACCAACGGCACCGGGACGGACGGCACGCCCGGTCCGACGCTGGCCCAGGAAGAGGCCAGCCACACCGGTGGTACCGGATTCTGGGGCTACAACGTGTACCGGGAGGACCCGGGCTCCACCACGTACGGCCTGGTCGGCCAGGTGCCCGAGAACACGTCCGCGACCTCCTCGACCACCTACTCGTTCACCGACACGGGCAAGGCGCCCGGGGCAGCGCCCGACTCCGGCCCGGACTTCCCCACCGCGACCAACCCGGGTATCGACTGCGCCAGCCCGGCGGGCAGCTCGCTGCCGGCCTCCAGCACCACGGCCGACTCCTCCATCGACCAGGAGATCGGCCTGGACCAGGCGTGGGGCGCCGCCAATGGGCTCCCCAACTACACGCCCGCCGCAGTCGTCACCGGTGAGCACTCAGGCGTGGAAAACCCCAACATGCCGGGCGCGCTGTCCGACACCGGCGTGACCACCTTCGCCCAGGACGCTTCCCGCCAGCCCCAGCAGTACTCCCTGGGTAAGGCGCTCGGGGCACCGCGCTACCCGAGCAACATCTACTACAACGCGGCCAACTGGCCGGACGAGCTCAACGAGTACAACACCCTGTACGTGGCCCAGGGCGCCTCGCTCGGCGACTCCGCGTTCCCGGCTGAGACCGGCCACTGCACGGATACCACGGCGACGACCTGCCGCAGCGCCCCGGCGACCGAGGCGGACTTCCTCGCGTCCGAGTCGCACATCATGCTCAGCCACGTGCTCGCCAACGACCCCCGGGTCGGCTACGCGCACCAGTCGGACCTGATCGGCCCGGCCACGCAGAACGGCCAGGACTACGGCTACACGATCCTGGACCTGATCAGCAACATGCTGTCCCAGTACAACACCTGGTACGCCAGCACCGCCCCGCTCGACCAGATGACCGACGTGAGCGAGGCGCAGGTGATGGCCGAGCAGGCGGCCTGGGCTTCCGCGAGCACCGGCGGCAACGTCTCCGCGACGGTGCAGAACGGCGTGGTCACGGTGACCAACAGCGGCTCGGAGGTCAAGGTCCCGGTGACCGTGCCCGCGGGCACGACCGTCCACGGCGGCCCGGCCTTCGGCACGCCCTACGGAGGTGACCTCTCGGACTGGGTGGACCTGGGCAACGGCGCCACCGAGACCCTGAACGAGAACGTGGCCCCCGCCATCACCAGCGCCGCCTCGGCCAGCTCGATCGTGGGCGCCGCCTTCAGCTTCACGGTGACCACCACCGGCGCACCTACCCCCGCCCTCTCCGAGACCGGGGCCCTGCCGGCAGGCATCTCGTTCGCCGACAACGGGAACGGGACGGCCACCATCTCCGGGACCCCGGCGTCTGGCAGCGGGGGCAGCTACCCGATCGAGATCACGGCGGGCAACACCGTCGGCGGCTCGTCGCAGAGCTTCACGCTGACCAACTCCGAGGCCCCGAGCATCACGAGCCCGAACACCGCGACCTTCAGCACCGGGGTGGCGGGCACCTACACGGTGACCACGACCGGCTACCCAGCCGCGATCATCACCGAGTCGGGGACCCTTCCGTCCGGGATGACGTTCAAGGACAACAAGGACGGCACCGGGACCATCGCCGGGACCCCGGCGAGCGGCTCCCAGGGCAGCTACCCGGTGACCCTGTCGGCCACCAACTCCTCCGGGAGCACCGCCACGCTGTCCCTGGCTATCACCGTGAACGCCGCGGCGGCCCCGACCATCACCAGCGCTTCGACGGCCGACTTCACGCTGAACCAGGCGGGCGCGGTCGCTATCACCACTACCGGCGCGCCGACCCCGGCGATCGCCGAGAGCGGGACCCTGCCGGACGGCCTCAAGTTCACCGACAACGGCAACGGCACGGCCCTGCTGTCGGGTACCCCGACGGCCACGGGCACGACCAACGTGACCTTCACGGCCAGTAATGGGATCAGCCCGAACGCGACCCAGAGCTTCACGGTCTTGGTCGGCCAGGCCCCAGCCTTCACCAGCGCCAACACGGCCACGGGCACGGTCGGGTCGTCGTTCAACTTCACCATCACGGCGGCCGGGTACCCGGCTCCGAGCTGGGGAGAGTCCAACCTGCCCCCGGGGGTCACGCTTCACCGACAACCAGGACGGCACTGCCAGTCTGTCCGGCACGCCGACCACGGCTGGCACTTACGCGGTGCCTCTCGTCGCCACCAACGCCAACGGCACGGTGCAGCAGACGCTCACCATCACCATCGAGCAGGCCCCGGCCATCACCAGCGACAACTCGGCGACCTTCACCGCCGGGACCCTGGAGACGTTTTCGGTGAGCACCACCGGCAGTCCCACCGCGAACATCACTGAGTCGGGAGCGCTGCCGTCCGGGGTCACCTTGACCGACAACGGCGACGGGACCGCCACCCTGGCCGGCACCGCCGCCGCCGGGAGCAACGGCAGCTACCCGATCACGATCACGGCGTCCAACGGGGTGAGCCCGGCGGCCAGCCAGAGCTTCACCCTGACCGTTAATGCGGCTCCCACCGCTCCGGCCGTCACCAGCGGCAACTCGGCGGCCTTCACGGTCGGGACCCAGGCGACGTTCCCGGTGACGACCACCGGCAGTCCCACCGCGAAGATCACGGAGACGGGAGCGCTGCCGTCCGGGGTCACCTTGGCCGACAACGGCGACGGGACGGCCACCCTGGCCGGTACCCCGGCGCCGGGCACCAGTGGCAGCTACCCGATCACGGTCACCGCGGCCAACGGGGTCAGCCCGGCCGCGAGCCAGAGCTTCACGCTCACGGTCAGCCCGGCTCTGGCCGCGCCGGTCATCACCAGCGCCACCGCGACGACCTTTGCCGTCGGCCAGGCCGGGACATTCCCGGTGACGACCACCGGCAACCCGTCGGCGACCCTGTCGGCGACCAGCAGCCCGGCGCTGCCGTCCGGGCTGAGCTTTAAGGACAACGGCGACGGGACGGCCACCCTGGCCGGTACGCCACCCGCGGGCAGCCAGGGAACGTACACGCTCACGATCGCGGCCAAGAACTCGACCGGGACAGCTACCCAGAGCTTCGTCCTGACCGTGAACAGCGGCCTGGCCATCACGAGCGCGAATTCCGCGACCGCGACCGCTGGGCAGGCGTTCAACTTCAGCGTGACCACCACGGGCACGCCGGCGGCGACGCTCACCCGGACCGGGACGCTGCCCGCCGGCGTCACGTTCACCGCCGGCAGCAACGGGACAGCGACCCTGTCCGGAACCCCGGCGGCGATCGCGAAGGGCCCCTACGCGCTGACGTTCACGGCCAAGAACTCGACCGGGACGACCAGCCAGGCCTTCACGCTGACCGTCGACAACACGCCCACGTTCACCAGCGCGGCGTCCGTCACCGAGACGGCGGGCACGGCGTTCACGTACACGGTCGCCGCGACCGGGTATCCGACACCGTCCTTCAAGGCCACGGGGCTGCCCGCCGGAGTCAGTTTCTCCGACAACGCCAACGGGACCGGGTCGCTGTCCGGCACCACTGCGGTGGCGGCCGGGACCTACAGCGTGCCGGTCACCGCGACCAACGGCGGCGGCTCCACGACCCAGACCATCACCCTGATGGTCAACGCGGCCGGGAAGGTGGCGGTACCGACCTTCACCAGCGCGGCCACGGCTACGGCCACGGCCGGTACGGCGCTCAGCTTCACGGTCACCACAGTGGGCAGTCCCACCACCTATACCACCAACGTGACCCACAGCGGGACCCTGCCGGCTGGTGTCTCGTTCACCAACCGGGGGAACGGCACCGCCACGCTAACGGGTACGCCCACGGCGGCCAGCGGGGGCACCTACCCCATCACGTTCACGGCGAAGAACACGGGCGGAACCACGACCCAGTCCTTCGTCCTGACCGTGAGCGCCAAGCCGGCGATCACGAGCGCCGCCACCGCCAAGGCCACCGACGGCTCGGGCTTCACCTTCACCGTGAAGACCACCGGGGCGCCCGCTCCCACCCTGGCTGAGTCCGGCACCCTGCCGCAGGGGCTGACCTGGACGGATAACGGCAACGGCACGGCCACGCTGGCCGGCACGCCCGGGGTCGGCCAGGGCGGGGTCTACAACCTGACGTTCACCGCGGCCAACGCGGGCGGGACGGCGACCCAGTCGTTCGCACTGACCGTCAGCCAGGCCCCGGCGATCACCTCCGCCGCGACGGCCACCGCCACCCACGGGAAGGCCATCACCCCGTTCACGTTCCAGGCCACCGGTTACCCGGCGCCCAACGTCACCCACACTGGCACCATCAGCGGGCTGACCTACACCAATAACGGCAACGGCACGGCGACCTTGTCGGGGACCCCGACGACCGCCGGGACCTACTCGCTGACCATCACGGCCAAGAACTCCGTCGGTACCGCCACGCAGACCTTCGTCCTGACGGTGAGCTGAACCTGAGGAGGGGGAACACAGTGAGCACACCCGGGCACCGCAAGACCAAGAGTCATCGCCCGCGGCGAGGGACCCGTGCGTCGTGGGCCGGTGCGTCGTGGGCGGCGCGCTCGCCCAGGGTGCTGGCTGCAGGAGCAGCGGTTCTGCTGGTGGTCCTGGGGGTCGGCATCTTCGCTGCGGTCAGTGGCGGGGGGAAGAGCGCTGGCGGCGGGCATCCGGCCGGCCCGGCGACGCCCCGGGAAGCGGCCGTTACCCGAGGAGGCAAGTGGCTGACCGGCCGGGCCACTAAGCTTCTCGCGACCGTGAACGCCGATCAGGTTCAGCTCAACACGGCCGAGCGGGCGCGCCGTCACCAGGCTGCCCAGAGCGCGGGCGCGCAGCTCGCCCGGGACGCCCGGGCCGCGCTGAGCGGCCCGACGCCGCCGTCGCACGCCAGGCTCTACACGTCAGGTCTGAAAGATCTGGAAAGGGCCGGCTCGGACGCGGCCAGCGCGGACTTCAGTAAGGTCGCCCGGCTGCTGCTGGTGGGGAACGGCGAGATCGCGAAGGTGGTCGCGACACTCAACTACCCTGCTCCGGCCAGCCAGCCGGCCGCGGTGAACAACCCGAACGACTAGCTCCGGTGGCAGGCCCGGGTCGCAGCAGGATCCGCTGGCCACCCGGGCGGGAAGCATGAGGCGAGAGTCATGAACAAGGCGGTCATTGTGCTCGGCAGTCTCAGCCTGCTGCTCGCCGCCGCCTGCGACGCGGGCTCCGGTCCTCCGTCCGCGCCGGCCGCGGCCCAAACGCCGCTGCCGGCCACGGCGGCGCCCGGGCCGGCCGCAGTCACCGCGTCCACCGGGCCGTCCGCGTCCGCCGCGGTGGCCCAGGCGGTCCCCGTCACCACCACGGCGGCTCGGGCTAGCTCGCCCTCGGCTGGGCCCGCGGCCAGCCCGCAGGCCCGCGCCTGGTGGCACCCTTCGGCCACCGGGCGCAACCATGGCCCCGAGTTCCAGTGGGAACTGGCCCATCCGCTGAAAACCCGTAACGCGGTGGATATGGGCACCGGAAGGCTCAACGCGGCCGGGCGGGTGGCCAGCCGCCCGCTGCTGTATGACATCGACGGCATCGAGAACCCGGCCTCGATGGTCAAGGCCCTGCACCGCCTCGGTGCCCACGTGATCTGCTACATCGAGGTTGGCTCGGCGGGCAACTACTATCCAGCCGCCGACGAAGGCGTCCGGACCAGCTACTACGCGCAGCTCAAAGCGGCCGGCGATCTGGGCCGCAAGATGCCCGGGTACCCGGAGTACTACCTCAACATCAACGCGGCATCGACGGTGTCCATCATCGAGTCGATGATCCGGAAGCAGTGCGCCGCCAAGGGCTTCGACGCGGTCGAGCCGGACATCGACGACTCCTACACCGACCGCACCGGTTACAAGATCACTGAGGTCCAGAACGAGAAGTATGACAAGAAGCTCAGCGCCTACGCGCACCGTCTGGGCCTGGCCTGGGGCCAGAAGAACGGGGACAACGACCGGGCCTTCTCGAGCGCACTGGAGCCTGGCACCGATTTCCTGCTGACCGAAGAATGTAACTTCTACAAGTCCTGCGGGATCGTGACCCGGCCGTATGTGCGGGCCCGGAAGCTGGTGCTGGACGCGGAGTACACCGATGACTGGGGCTCCAATGTGGCCAAGGATCTGGGTAAATTCTGCGCGGCCGATGCCTCGGGCAGTATCGACGGGACATTGTTCACCTCGAGTCTCGCCGGGCCGCGGAATCCCTGCCAGTAAATCCACCCGCGGCGCACTGGCCCGCCAGAGTGGCTTCCTCTCTCGGCCAGTAAGTGGGCAGCGAGCCGTAAGGGTTTGATCCGCTGCTCGCCGTCACGTAGACATAGCCGGCATTCCTGCGCTCGGCGAGGCTGAGGGCGCTGGCCAGCTGCGCACCCGAGGTGGCGTAAATGGCGTAGGCGAATTTGTGAGCCGGGTAATTAGCGACCCAGCGGGGCACGTGCAGTCCGACGAAGCTGGCGTAGGTGTTCTCGTAGACCATCACGATGTCACCGATCGACATGTACTGCCGCTCTGGATACAGGCCGGGGTTCAGCATCACCGTCGAGCCCGGGTCCATCCGGTGCACGTAGCCGGCCAGCCGCCGGTAGTACGGTAGGCCGCCGCGGTCGCGGGAGACCTCGTCCAGAAAGATGCCGGTCACGCCGTACCAGGATCTGTAGTGCCGGACATCGGCCTGCACCGCAGCCGCCGGGCGCTGCGTGTAGTCCGTGTTCGAGTAGCCCAGGACCGTGATACCGGCCGCCTGTGCGCGTTTCACGGTGGCCTGGTAATTGCGGTCGGGCGAACTGCCCGCCCCGGAACTCGTGATATCGAGGATCATCACCCCCGGTGCCGGTTTGCTGTCGATCGCCCTGGTCCAGATGGGGCCGGGGTAGAAGTAGGCCGGAATGAGCGCTTCCTGGCACGCGGGCCCCGCGGCCAGGATGTAACGCTCGGCGATCCCCCCGGTCAGGGTGAGCAGGATGGCGGCCAGCAGCACGAGGACCCAGGTCCGGCCGGCCCGGGCCGGGCGTTGCCGGGCAGGTCTGGGATCCCTAGCTGGCATGCACCGGCGGCTTACCGGGCCTGCGAGTCGAGATCGCCCACCGGGAGGCAGTCCCAGGGATTCGCCCCCCCGCGGTCGGTGAGGTAAGCGCAGCCCGCGTTGCGGCGGGCGGCGAGCCACAGTGCGTCGCCGAAGTTAGCGGCCGGCAGCGAGTGCACGAGATGGAAGAACTGCTCAGCAGGCCGGGACCGCACCCAGCGGGGCACGGCCAGTTCGAGATACGCGCTCCACGGCCCCTCGAACGTGCCGAGCAGGTCAGCGTGTTCGGCATACGCTTCGACCGGGTGCGCACCGTGGTTGAAGGCCACGAGATGCGCGCCCATTTCCCGCGCGCGGCCGGTCAGGTCGGCGTAGTACCTGAGATCTTCCGGGGCTACCGCCACCCGGTCGAAAAACACCCCGTCCACCTGGTACCAGATGACGTGACGGCCCAGGTCGGCCAGGGCGTCGTACGGCGAGCGCTGGCCGTAGTTGGTGTCCACGTAGCCGCCCACCGGAACCCCGGCCGAGCGCAGCCGGTCCAGGACCGGGAAGAGGGTGGGGTCAGGCTCGGTCCCAGGCCCGTTGGCCAGGTTGAGGACGACCAGCCTGACCTGGGCCGGGCGTTGCGCGAGCCAGGTCCACTCTTGTGGGTGGGTGGCGGGATGGAAGTAGGCCGGCACGATCAGCCTGGGCCTGACCAGTTCGGTGCCGTCCGCGGCGTGTGGGCTCAACGGCTTGCCTCCCACAGATCGTTTAGCGAGGTCCCGAGCTCGTGGCGCGGTACCCAGCCCAGATCTTCCTGGGCGCACGAGATGTCGGCCTGCTGCCAGGGGATGTGCTGCGGGCGGGGCAGGCCCGGTGCGTCTTCATGTACCGCACCGGTGTATCCGCTGATCGCGAGCAACTCCTTGACCAGGGCTCGTACCGGTGTCCCCCGCCCGCTGCCGATGTTGAGTACTGAGTGCGGCAGGGCGGGCGCGGCCGCCGCGGCCAGCACGGCGTCGGCGACGTCGCGCGCATCGACGAAATCCCGCACAGCGTCCAGCGATCCGAGACGGATATCGGTACCCTCCCTGAGGGCCCGGTGCAGTTCGGCCACCAGCCGGCCGGGCAGGCTGGTCTGCGGCGCGCCCGGGCCTACCGGGTTGAACACGCGCAGCGCCACGCCGTCGACTCCGGCGGTGACGCCCAGCTCCACCAGCCGGGTTCCGGCTAGTTTGGTCACCCCGTAGTCTCCTGACGGGCGCGCATCGGCCCGCTCGGTCACCGGAACGCCCGGCTCGGCGGGTCCGTATTCGGCCGCGGACCCCAGGTGCACCAGCCGGGCGGGCAGCCGCGTCAGGAGCATCGCCTTCACCAGCGCGTAGGTCGCGCTGATATTGGCCGCGGCCAGCGTTCCCGGATCGCCGAGAGTGGCTCCGGCGCAGTTCACCACCGCATCCGGAGCCACTTCCGCGAGCGTCGCCGCGATCCGGGCGTAGTCATCCGCGACCAGGTCCAGGCGCTGGTAGCCGGGCAGGTCGGGACCGGCCGAGCGTCCCGCCGTAACTATCTCCATCCCAGCGGCCGCAGCCTGGTCTCGCACGTGCGTGCCGAGGAATCCGCTCGCACCGACGATGAGAAGGCGCATGAGCTAGGTCTTCTCCTTCAGCAGGCTGCCCCGCATGAGACCGAACTCAGCGTTGGCCCGGTCATAGTCGTCAGGCCGCCCGATATCGAACCAGTACCCGGTGAACGAATACTCGCGGGGGGGAGTACCGCGGGCCAGCAGGTCGAGCACGAGCTCGTCGAATCCGAACGGCAGCCCGGGAGTGTAGGGGGCCAGGGTCCGCTTATTGCAGGCATAGACACCCATGCTGACCCGGTAGTCGATGGTCGGCTTCTCGGTGAATTCCACGACTGCGCCGTCCCGGGTGGTCAGCACCCCGTAGTCGATCCGGGCCTGGCGTTCGTAGGTGGCCACGGTGAGCGGCGCGTCGGATTGCCGGTGCTGCCGCAGCAGGTCGGAGTAGTCCAGGTCGGTGAGCACGTCGCCGTTCATGACCAGGAACTGCTCAGGCAGCTGGTCCAGGATCTGCAGCACCGGCCCCATGGTCCCCAGCGGTACTTCCTCGGGGACGGTGTAGTCGACGGTGATACCCCACCGGCTGCCATCACCGATGTAAGACCGGATCAGCTCGCCGAAGTGGCCGATAGCCAGGGTCACGTGGCTGAATCCGCAGTGAGCGAGCTGGCTCAGCGCGATTTCCAGCATCGAGTGGTCTTCACCGATCGGGACGAGGGGCTTAGGGAGACGCGTCGTGTACGGGCGGAGCCTGATGCCCTTTCCCCCGGCCAGGATTACCGCGTGCATGATGCCTCCGGAAGTCATTGGTTGTACTCGTTCGGGTTGTAGCGAGCGAGGTTTTCTGGCTTCAGGAACCACTCGATGGTGCGGCGCAGGCCCTCGTCGCGGCTGACCCGTGGCTGCCACCCGAGCCGCTCGCGGAGCTGGGACGCGTCACAGACCAGCCGCATCACCTCGGAATCCTTGGGACGCAGCCGCTGCGAATCCTCGACGATGTCAGCCTCCACACCCATCAGGGCCGCGATGTCCTCGGCCAGCTGGCCGATCGCCACGTCGGCACCCGGGCCGACGTTGAAGAGCTCCCCGAGCACCGCCGACGCCGGTGCCTCACCCAGGTCCACGAACGCCGCGACCGTGTCGGTCACGTACGAGAAGTCCCGGGTCGGGTCAAGAGCGCCCAGTTTGAGCAGGCGGGAACCGGCGGCCAGCTGGATGATGATCGCCGGGATAACGGCGCGGGCCGACTGCCGGGGACCGAACGTGTTGAACGGCCGCAGCGTCACCGCGGGCGTCCCGAAGCTGAGGTAGTAGGACTCGACCAGCTTGTCTGCCGCGATCTTGGAGGCCGCATACGGCGACTGCGCCTGCAGCAGATGGGCCTCGCTGATCGGCACGCTGCGGGCCGTGCCGTAGGTCTCGCTGGTCGAGGTGTGCACCAGGCGCGGAGTCTGGCAGGTGCGCACAGCCTCGAGCACGTGCAGCGTGCCAATCACGTTCGTATCCACGAACGACCGCGGCGCGGAGTAGGAGTAGGGCACGGAGCCCAGGGCTGCCAGGTGGTACACGGCCGCGGTGTCCTCGACCAGCTCGCGCACGGAGGCGGGGTCGCGCACGTCGCCGAACATCACGTCAACCTGATCCAGGATGTCGGCGTCCAGCACGTCCAGCCAGCCATGCGAGCTGTACATGTTGTAGAGCACCATGGCGCGTACCCGGTGGCCGCGCCGCACGAGCGCCTCGACCAGGTGAGAGCCGATGAATCCCTCGGCTCCGGTCACTGCGACTTGGTCCGTCATAGTCAACTTCCCTTCTACTGAATTGCGTTCGTTCGCCCAGGTGACGACGCAAGAGTCTTAGTAGGCATGCCGCACCGTCCGCCCCAGCACGAGCCCCGCATAGCCCGCCAGCACCAGGAGCAGTTCGGTGCACGCCACGATCTGCGCGGCGACCCCCAGGCCGCGGCACGCCACCTCGAAGGCGAGCGCCGCGGCGCACGCGATCAGGGGAAAGGTCCGGCTGCCGAAGGCCTGGAGCAGCAGCGCCAGGAACATCGCCCCGCCCAGCAGCACGTACGCCATGATCTGCGGCATGTCGGCCCAGTGCGGCTGGGTGAGACCGGTCTCCGCGGCGATCGCCACGACCGTGGCGGTCAGCAGCGTCACGGCGGTGAGGTACTGCAGCAGCGCGGCGAGCAGCATCAGCCGGGCCCGGATGGCAAAGACCCGCACTTCTCTCGTGTTGCGCAGCAGCCGCTGCGTCCGGCGCCGGAACGAGATGAGCACCCATTCCGCCCCGCCCATGCTCAGCGCCAGCGGCAGCGAGGCGAGCAAGGCCCCAGAACTGGCGCTCCCATTACCAGGCAGCCCGCTGGCGACCGGGAAGACCAGTAGCCCGGCGGCGATCAGCCCGAAGCCGGCGCTGGAGAGCGCGCCACGCAGGTCAGCGCGCCCGAGCCCGGCACCAGCCGCCAGCGCCGTCCCGCCTGTCCCGCCCGCCGCGCTGCCGCGCGCGTTCAGCGGGCGGGCGTCGCGGCTGGTCCGCGCGATGGCCAGTCCCAGCGCGAGGACCGGGGTCGCGGCCAGGGCGATCCAGACCGCGTGTTCCAGGGCCGGAGGCCGGCCCAGGGCCAGGAACACGGCCGAGCCGAGTACTCCGGGGGCCAGCACCACGAGGAGCAGGCGCTCGGCACCCAGCACCATGAGCGCGGTGGCGCCCAGCATGTACACGCCGACCCCGATACCGAAGATGTAGACGGTTCCCCGCACGTGCATGGTCAGGGCCGTCGCACCCATGGCCAGGGCGACTCCCGCCGTCCCGATCGATACCCCCGGCAGCAGCAGCCCGGCGGCGTGCGCCCGGTCAGCCCGGCCCAGCTGGGCATAGCCGAGGTAGGCCAGCGGCTGGCTCAGTGCCCACGAGGTGAGCAGCGCGACGACCAGGACGCTGAGTACGCCCTGGCCGATCAGCAGGCCGGCCGCAGCGGGAAAGCAGATGGTGGGCAATCCGTAGAGCAGGCCGTGCAACGCAGGCCCGGTTCTGCTTCTGGGCCACGGATCCGGGACCGGCTCGGGCTCGGCGGGCCGGCGCGGGACCCGCCGGTACATCTCCTCGGCCAGCGCGAACACATCCGAGACGCCGTAACGCTTCCGTACCGCCTGATCATTCAGGCCCTCGAACTCAAGAGCGCTGGATATTTCGAGGGGGTCAACCGCGGACTCGCACACCGCGATGAACTGCTCGCACAGCTCCTCGATGTTCCGCGGGGTGGCTTCCTCGACGGGTGGTGCCAGGGCTACCCGCCCGGTCCCGTACACGCCGAGCGACGCGCGATCCCGGTGGCCTGGCAGGGTTCTCGCGATCATCCTGCGTTCCTCCAGGGCAGCAGACCGCCCAGTTGATCACTGGCGTCCCGCCGCGGCGGGACCGGCAGCGGCAGGCCGGCGCCGAGAAAGCTGTAGATCTCGTCGAATGTGCTGATCGCCCCGTCCACGGTGAAGTGCTCCAGCGCCCGGGTCCGGGCGGCGGCACCCAGACGCTGCCGCAGTTGGTCATCACGCAGCAGCGTGAGGCAGGCCTGCGCCATCCGGGCTGGGCTGCGCGGCGGGACGACCAGGCCGGTGTCGCCGACCGCTTCGGTGACCCCGCCGACGTCGGTGGCCACGCACGTCCGGCCGCAGGTCATCGCCTCGATGATGCTGTAGGGAAATCCCTCGGAGACGCTGGACAGGACGAAAAGGCTCCCCGCCTCGTACGCGTCGCGGATGTTCTCCACCCGGCCCTCGAACGTGGCTGCCTCGCTGAGGCCGAGCTCGGCGGCCAGAGCCTGGCACCGGTGCAGATAGGACTCCCGGCCCTTGGGCGGGGAGCCGAACAGGCGCAGTCTGGTGCCGGGCATCTCGCGGTGCACGATGGCGAACGCGCGGAGCAGCGTCTCCAGATCCTTGATCGGGTCCACCCGCCCGACCCACGAGATCGTCGGGATCTCGGGCTCCCCGACCAGGGGCGGGAAGTTAGCCGGATCGACCCCGTTGTAGACGGTCCGGATATGCCCGGGCTCTGCGCCGAGGCGCTCCTCCCAGCGGCGGTTGTAGACGTTGCCGGGCGTGATCGTGGCCGCCTCGCTGTAGCCCAGCGCGCAAAGACGGCGCATGAATCCCAGGTGAAAAGCCTTCACCGGCCACCGATAGGGCCCCTTGCGGTTCTGCAGGTATTGCTCACGCAGGTACACGCCGTGTTCGGTGACCAGCATCGGGGTGCCGTACTGCCACTTCGCGGCCAGCGCCGGCAGGACGCCCAGCCCGTTGGTCACCGCGTGCCCGATATCGGCCTTGGCCGGCGGGTATGACAGCGGCCGCAAAGAGTGATCCAGAAGCTGCATCGCGGTCACCGCGTCGTGCAGGGTCGGCGCGGGCTGCTGGGCATCGCGCCACCGGTCCCGCCAGGCCTCGCTCAGCAGCCGGACGGCCCGCTCGCTGGCCAGGCCGGCGCTGAGGTTCCCCCGCTGGGCGTATTCGAACAGCTCGCGTAGCACGTCCGCGAAGCGGGGCTGAGCCTGCGCCGGGGGGTCGAGCAGGATCTGGATGAGCTGGTCAAGCAGCCGGAAGGGGAGCCCGTCCCGGTGGCTGGTGGCCGTCCCGGCCGGCAGCGGCCCCCAGAGCAGCACCTTGGTCATCGAGGTGACGTTGTCCGGCAGTTCCCAGACCACCTGCTCGGCGTCGGTCGCCACGATCGCGACCAGATGGAAGTCGTAGCCGGGCATGCCGCGGATCAGCTGATCGCACCACACGCTCACTCCGCCGAACCCGAACGGGTAGGTGCCCTCCGTCATCATGGCTATCCTCATTCCGGCTGCTCACCGCCCAGGTCGCGGAGAAGTCCGGAGCATGCGGACCCGGCGCGGCGGCGCGGCGGCGCCCACGCCAGAATGGACGGCTGTCGCGGCCGCCGCACTCGCTGCGGGAGTTAGCTTAGATTTCACTGAATTGCCGTGTAAGCGAAAGAGATATGGCATATTTCCCTGCCGCGTTCACATCGTCCAGGCACAGAAGAGCCCCGGTCATGTCCCCGCCCCCCTAGGACGATTCGTTTCCCGAAATAAGGACCAAACGATCAAGTACGCAGATACCCGCGCAAGATACGCGGCTGAATGTAGACGTGTGCTCGGGCGCCGCGGATGACGTGATCGTGACTCCCGTTACGAGTTTGTTATAATTTTTCAGTCAATTTATTCTGAAAATTAGATAAAAACGGTATTAACGGACATTGGGTCGGGAGGGCGAGATATCACCCAGTTCGCCATCCGGGCGGCAACCTGGCAGGTCACAGAGGTCCGGTTGGCTAGCGTGACGGCCCGTTCCGGTGATCCGCACCTGGCCAGCCGATCAGATGTCATCTGGGCCGCCGGGCCAGGCGTCATGTGCAGTAACGGATAGGGGTTGGGATGGCCAGGCAGGATGGGGGCGGGTCGGCCGGCGGTGCCCTGGAGGTACCGTCCGGCGGGTCAGACCGTCTGGTGCGGCGCCCGGATCTGCTGGCCAAGATCGTCGGCGCGCTGCGGGCGCGCGAGCGGCTGGTGGCCGTGACCGGGACCGGCGGCACGGGCAAATCCAGTCTGGCCGCCCAGGCCTGCACGGACCGCCAGGTGAGAAAGGCCTTCCGGGACCGGATTGCCTGGCTGGACGTGGGCCCGGGGCGGGATCCGGTGCTGCTCCTGGCCGCCCTGGCCGACTATCTGGGTCTGTCCGAGGCCGCGACCGGTCTGGCCACGGTCGAGCAAGGGCGCGAGCAGCTGACGCTGGCGTTGCGGGATAAGCGACTGCTAGTCGTCCTGGACAACGTGCCGGACCGGGAGCTGCTGGACGCGTTCACCGATCTGGGCGCCGGGTGCACGGTGCTGTTCACTACCCGGCTGCCCGGGCTGGCCGCGGTGACGCGGGCCAGGGAGATCCCGGTGGGCGCGCTGAGCGAGCACCAGTCCCTGGAGGTCCTGGGCCGCTATACGGGCCAGGACCCGGACACGCTGTCCGATCCGGCGAGGGCGCTGTGTGCCCGCGTCGGCAGGCTCCCGCTGGGCGTGGCCGTGATCGGCGGAATGGCCGCGGTCGGCCGGTCCTTCGCTGACGTGCGGGCCCTGATCGCCGATCTCCCGGTGGACATGCCGGATGGCCCCGGGCCGGATGGCCCGGAGGCCGCCCCGGAGCACCGGGCGCTGTGGCGTACGCTCCAGGCTGGCCTGGCTGCCCTGCCCGACGCTGGCCAGCGCCGGTACGGGGATCTGGTCGCGTTCGCCGGGCACGGCCCCTTTCCCCGGGACGCCGTCCAGGCCTTGTGGCCGCCCCGGCTGGCGGCCGCCGAGGTGGACTGGCTGCTGGCCGAGTTCGTTCGCCGGTCCCTGCTGCGCACCGCGAAGGCCGGCTGGTATGCCGCCCACGATCTGCAGTACGACGTCCTCAAGGAGCGGGCCGGCCCAGGTGGCCTGGCCGCAGCACACGCCCGGCTGCTGGAGGGTTACCGCTCCCGTTACCCGGCGGGCTGGGCCGGCTCGGCCGCCGACCCCTACCTGGCCGGCCACCTGGCTGGCCACCTGCACGAGGCGAACCTCGGCGAGGAACTACACGCGGTGCTGACCGACATCGGCTGGATCCAGGCCCGGCTGGCCCTCGGATCCGCACCTGAGCTCATCCGGGACTACAGCCTGGCCGCAGACCCGCTCACCCGCCAGATCCGGCGCACCTTGCGGCTGTCCGCAGCCTCGCTGGCCCGCGATCCTTCGCTGGCCCGGGCTGAGCTGGCCGCCCGCCTGCGCGACCAGGGCGATCCGGGCATCGCCGCCTGGGCCGCGAGCCTGACGGCGATGCCCGACGGTCACGGCCGCGGCGGTCCTGGCCCGTGGCTCACCCCGCTCCAGCCGGCATCTGCGCCCAGCGCGAGTCCGCTCGAGCAGGTCCTCGCCGCCCACACCGGTTCGGTGCGCGCGGTGGCGGTGACCCCAGATGGCCGCCGCGCGGTGAGCGGGGGGGAGGACGGGACGGTGCGGGTGTGGGATCTGGCCGGGGGCCGCGAGGAGGCCGTCCTGGCCGGCCATACCGACTGGGTGCGGGCCGTCGCGGTCACGCCGGACGGGGCGCGCGCGGTGAGCGGCAGCGACGACGGGACGGTGCGGGTGTGGGATCTGGCCGGAGGCCGGGAGGAGGCCGTGCTCAAGGGACATGACCGGCCGGTCTGGTCGGTGGCGGTGACCCCGGACCGGGCCCGCGCGGTGAGCGGGGGTGAGGACGGGACCGTGCGGGTGTGGGATCTGGCCGCAGGCCAGGAGGAAGCGGTCCTCAAGGGCCATACCCGGCCGGTCTGGTCGGTGGCGGTGACCCCGGACGGGGTCCGCGCGGTCAGCGGCAGCGGCGACGGGACAGCACGGGTCTGGAATCTGACCACCGGGCGTCAGCAGGCCTGCTTCACCGGGCACAGCGGCGAGGTGTTCTCCGTGGCCATAACCCCGGACCGCGGCCAGGTGGTCAGCAGCGGCAGTGACGGCACGGTACGGGTGTGGGATCTGGCTGCTGGCCACGAGCACGCCAAGCTCACCGGCCACACCGGCTGGGTGTGGTCAGTGGCGGCCGCCCCGGACGAGGCCCTGGCCGTGAGCGCAGGTGAGGATGGGTCGGTACGGGTGTGGGATCTGGCCGCGGGCCGCGAGCACGCCATGCTGACCGGCCATACCCGTCAGGTGTTCTCGGTGGCGGTGACCCTGGACGGGACGCGCGCGGTGAGCGGCAGCGACGACGGGACGGTGCGGGTGTGGGATCTGGCCGCGGGCCGCGAGCAGGCCGCCCGCACCAGCCACGTCGGCTGGGTGTTCTCGGTCGCGGTGACGCCGGACGGGGCGCGCGCGGTGAGCGGCAGCGATGACGGCACGGTGTGGGTCTGGGACCTGGCCCGGGGCCGGGAGGAGGCCGTTCTGACCGGACATGGCCGGCCGGTCTGGTCGGTGGCGGTGACCCCGGATGGGACCCGGGCGGTGAGCGGCAGCAGCGATGGCACGGTGCGGGTGTGGGACCTGGCCAGGAACCGGGAAGGGATCGTTCTCCAGGGGCATGGCCGGCCGGTCTGGTCGGTGGCGGTGACCTCGGACGGGACCCGCGCGGTGAGTGGCGGTGAGGACCACGCGGTCCGGGTGTGGGACCTGGCCGCGGGCCGGGAGCTGGCGGCCGGGCGCGGCCATACCCGTCCCGTGTTCTCGGTCGCGGTGACGCCGGACGGGTCCTGGGCGGTGAGCGGCAGCGGCGACGGGACGGTGCGGGTGTGGGATCTGGCCTCCGGCCAACGGCAGGCGGTGCTGACCGGCGCTACTGGTGAGCTCTTCTCGATGGCGGTGAGTCCGGACGGGACCCGGGCGGTGAGCGGCAGCAGCGACGGGACGGTGCGGGTCTGGGATCTGCTCTCCGGCCGGGAGCAGGCGGTGCTGACCGGCCACCGCGGCCAGGTGTTCGCGGTCGCCCTGACCCCGGACGGGGCCCGCGCCGTCAGCGGCGGCGAGGACGCCTCGGTGCGGGTCTGGGACCTGGCCACCCAGGCCGAGATCGCGTGCTGGACCGCGGCCCATCCCGTCGTCGGCTGTGCCGCGCTACCCGGCCAGCCGTTCAGGGTGGGTGTGGGACAGGCCCAGGGGCCACCGGTACTGCTCGAGCTCCGATTCCGTAGTCAGGAGCCACTCGGGCAGGGATAGAACACCCGGCCGTCCAGGTTCACGTCGAACTTGACCGCCGCGAAGCCGAGCGGCGGGTCGTATAGGGTCCGGCAGAACGCCGCGTACGCGTGCTGGCCGCGGCACTTCGGCCCGGTCTGGCCGGGGTTGCAGACGAAGTGATCATCGCCGTACTCGGCGTCGCCCACCCACTTGCCGTTGGGCTGGGCCGCGGTCTTGTCCGTGGTGAAGTCGTCCCAGCCGCACGGCGTCGCGCCGGACAGCCCGGTGCAGGTGATCCCGTACTGGCTGCTGCCGCGCAGCTGGGCCGCGGTGCACTGGTGGTAGGTGTAGCACTCCTCCAGCACGGCCCCGTCCGAATACTGCCGTCCCCACCAGGACAGCAAGGGCGAGTTCTTCCACAGCCCGGTCATCCCGTCCGCGTGGATCAGGTTGAACGCGTAGGCCAGGTAGTTCTGCGCGTCGCCAGGGGTGAGCCGGAACCCGGTGGTGGACGGCGGGTCGAAGCTGTCGATGTCGTCCAGCTCGACCGCCGAGAACCCCTTCCGCGCGCACATGGCGATCCGCTCGCGCAGCATGGGCTTGAGCGCGTCCAGCTGCCGGAAGTCAACCCACCGCTCTTCGGGGTAACCGAAGTACACGTTGCCGAGCGTGGCCGCCGGGAAGAGGCCGCCCCGCGACGGCGGGCTGGCGTCCGGGCGGTAGTCCTCCCAGGCCAGGTCCAGGTAGCAGATGGTCTTCGGGTGGGCCAGCGTGCTGGCCGGCCAGCGGCTCTGGATGGTGTGGACCTCGGCGCGGGTGGTGAGGAACCCGTCGATGTCGTACATGTCCACGGCGCGCTTACCGGTCCGCTTCAGCGGCGTGGTCCGGCCGATCTGCCAGTCCCAGCGCATCGGCCGGTGGTTGGCGGCCAGATGCGGCGGGTACCAGCACGGCTGCCCGGCGCGCGGCTGGCAGGCCAGCGGGGTGGGCAGCGGCACGACCCGCCAGCCGAACCGGATCTCGGTCGATCCGGCCCGGTTCGCGGTGCGCACGCTCACCTGGTGCGGGCCGACGGCCAGCTTCCCGGTGTAGAACACGCGATTGGCCGGCATCGGCCGCCACGAGCCCCGGTCCACCCGGTAGCGCTGGCTGGGCTTCCCGTCCCCGGTGTTGTAGTGCGGCGCGCTGACCCCGAAGTACTCCTCAGCCGAGGCCGTGCGCCGCTCCGGGGTTCCGTTGCGGAAATAACTAACCGGGCGCTGATGCCGCCGGTACGCGCGGACCCCGGCGCCGGCCAGCCGGCTCACGGAGCGCCGGAGGACCTGGAACGTGAAGTTCCGCGCCCTGGTCTGGACCGTCTCGGCCGCGGTCTCGGTGACCCGCAGCCGCCGGCCGCTGTCGGCGTGCCCGGGGCGGTACTGGCGGGCGGCGAACGGCGTGGCCGTCGAGTCCGCCGCCGTGGTGCAGCCCCGCCCGCTGGGCGCGCAGGTCTGCCAGGTGTAGGCGACCGCGAAGCTGAGCAGCTTCATCCCGCGGGGCAGCCGGGGCGCGTGCCAGGCCAGCCCGGACGCCGTGACCAGCGCGCCGTCCCGGGGCTGGCCGGTGATCCGCAGCGTGCCGTGGTGGACCGGCGGCGGGATCTGCGGGGCCGCCGCCACGGCCGATGACTGTGCGGCCGCGGCCGTCGAGCCCGCCGCGGCGGGGATCGCGATGACCAGGGGCACGGCGGTCAGGACGGCCGTGATGAGCCGGGGGGTACGCACGGTCAGCCTCCGAATGCGCGGGGCAGCAGGTCCTGGTGCGCCGCGAACAGCTCGTCGCACATGGCCACGGTCTGCGCCGTGGTGAGTGTGGCCGCGGTGTTCGGGTCGAGCAGTGCGGCCTGGTACACGTGATCGCGCGACTCCTCCAGCGCGGCCCGGACGGTCAGCTCGACCACGTTGAGGAAGGTCCGGTTGAGCGCGGCCAGTTGCGGCGGCAGCGCGCCCACGGGCACCGGCTTGGGCCCGCCCGCCCCGACTGCGCAGGGCACCTCGACGCAGCACGCGTCCGGCAGGCTGGTGATCAGGCCCCCGTTGCGGATATTCACGTGCAGCTCGCGCTCGGTGCCGGTCTCCAGCGAGTGGATGAACAGCGACGCCAGCTCGTGCGTGGCTTCCAGGTCGAGCGGGTCGTCGGAGGCCAGCGCCTGCTGCAGCGACTCGAGCTCGCGCAGGTTCTCCTCGGAGCGGGCCAGGTAGTCGCCGACGAAGATGCGGAACTGCTCGATCTGGTCGTCGTGGCGCATGAACCACGGCACGTACTCGGCGGAGTGCTCACTGGACTCGGTCGGGAAGTAGCCGAACCGGCGGTAGATCTCCACCCGGACCCGCCGCTGCAGCTCGGGGGAGCCGTCGATGACCTCGGCCAGCCGCGGGTACAGGGACTGGCCGTCCTGCTCGAAGCGGAGCACGAACGCCTGGTGGTTGAAGCCGGCGGTCAGGAACCGGACCCGGTCCGGATCGGCGCCGACCAGGCCGGTCAGGAAGGCCTGGGTGTCCCGCACCGAATGGCACAGCCCGAACACCCGGCTGAAGGGCGTGCCCTCGTACACCGACCAGGGCAGCATGGCCATCGGGTTGCTGTAGCTGAGCAGGTAGGCGTCCGGGCAGACGTCGTGCATGTCCCGGGCCAGCGCGGTGGTCACCGGGATGGTCCGCAGGCCGCGGAAGATCCCGCCGATGCCCAGCGTGTCGCCGATGGTCTGGCGCACCCCGTACCGGGCCGGGATGTCGAAGTCGGCCCGGGTCGCGTCGTACCCGCCGACCTGCACCTCGTTGATCACGTAGCGGGCGCCCTCGAGCGCCTCGCGCCGGTCCCGGGTCGCGCTTACCGTCGCACCGGCGCCAGACTGCGCGGAAATCCGCCGGGCCAGCCGCTCGGCGTGGGCCAGCCGCTCCGCGCTGATGTCATACAGCGAGAGATGGAGTTCGCCGCGGAACTCGGGATAGCCGCACAGGTCGGTCACCACGTTGCGGGTGAACTCGATGCTGCCGGCGCCGACGAAAGTTACCTTGATCACAGCTCGGTAGTGTTCCATTGTGGCGGTTTGCGCGCAAGAGCACGCAAAAAATACGCCGCAACGAACACCGGCCGGCCGCTGAAGACCCGGCCAGGTGAGCGGACGAACGGGCTCTGGCGGTCGTTCCAGGGCGTTCCAGGTCGTTACCCAGTCGAAATTTATCCGTTACGTCCGCAGTTACAGGTCCGGCACGACCTGGAAACGGGTTGACTCACAGCCTTGACACCCGCTACCCGGATCGATCAATATTGCGCGAAACATCACGACTTCATGCAACTTTGGTCGTCCGCCAGGTTCGGAAGCACTGGTTATCGGAAGCACTGGGTTCGGAGCTACCGGCGGGCCGGAAAGCGAGAGCAGCATGGCGAGATACCGGCTGCGGGCCACCCTGGCAGGCCCGCTCGTAGGACTCACGGCACTCGCGCTCGGGCTGGCCGCGTGCGGGACCGACAGCAACAGCGGCGGAGGCGGCGGCGGGTCCACCATCTCGATCTGGGAGGGCTGGACCGGGGCCGAGGCCAAGACGTTCACCCACCTGGTGGCCGAGTACCAGAACCAGCACCCGGGCCAGAAGGTCAGCAGCCTGTACGTCAACAACGACAACACGCTGCAGAAGGTGCTGACCGCGGTCCGCGGCGGCAGCCCGCCGGACATCGCCTACCTCTACGGATCGTGGGCACCGAACGTGGCGCAGATCCCGCAGGTGGTGAACCTGACCAAGGTGGTCCAGCGTCCGGGGGTCAACTGGAACGACTTCTGGATCGGCGAGCGGGACGTGGCCACGGTCAAGGGCAAGGTGATCGGCGTCCCGGCCCTGGTCGACAACCTGGCCGTGGTCTACAACAAGACCCTGTTCGCCAAGGCCCATCTCCCGCTGCCGGGACCGGACTGGACCTGGTCGGAGTTCCAGGCCGACGCCAAGAAGCTGACCGACCCGGCCACCAAGCAGTTCGGCACCACCTACGTGACCCCCGGTTCTGAGGACACGGTGTGGCACTGGGAGGCGCTGCTCTGGGAGGCCGATGGCCAGATCCTGACCGCCGATAACAAGAAGGCCGCGTTCGACTCGCCCGCCGGGCTGAAGTCGCTGACTACCCTGCAGAAAATGGCCGTCACCGACAAGTCCATGTACCTGGACCCGACCGACTCCGCGTACGCCAACCTGTTCAATTCGGGCAAGATCGGCATGGTGGTTACCGGGCCCTGGGACCTGTCCGCGTTCCCCAACGTGCACGACGGCGTCCAGGTCATGCCGGCCTACCCAGGCGCAGCCGCCGGTCACCAGACCATCTCCGGGCCGGACAACTGGGTCGTGTTCAACAACGGGGCCACCCGGGTCTCCGCGGCGGAGAAGTTCCTCCTGTGGCTCACCGCGCCCGCCCAGGTGAAGTACTGGTCGCTGCACACCGGGGACCTGCCGACCCGGGCGTCGGTGGGCAACGCGGCGGGCTTCAGCCAGCAGATGGACTCCACGCTGCCCGGCGTGAGCGCGTTCGTGGCCAACCTGGCCAACGTGAAGCAGTCCCGGCCGCAGATCCCGACCTACCCGAAGATCTCCCAGGTCCTCGGCAACATGATCGTGTCCGTGCTGCTCGGCAAGAGCCAGCCCCAGGCGGCGCTGAGCTCCGCGGCGCAGCAGGTCAACCAGATCCTGGCCGCCGGCTGACGTGGCCGCTTCCGGAATCATCCTCCGCCGGAGGCGTCCAGGGCCAGGCCGGCCCGGGCGTCCCGGCGGGGCCCGGGCGGCCGGCCGTCGGGTCACGGCGTCCGAGCAGTTCGCGGGGTGGGCGTTCGTCACCCCCGGGGTGGCGATCATCCTGCTGTTCTGGGCGGTGCCGATCGTCTGGTCGGCGGTCATGTCCTTCCAGCGGAACAACCTGCTCACGCCCAGCACGCCGTTCGTGGGGCTGAAGAACTACCGGCAGCTGGTGCACGACCCGATCGTGGGGCAGGCCATCCAGCACACGCTGGTCTACACCGCGCTGTTCGTGCCCGGGACGATGATCGTCGGGCTGTTCCTGGCCGTGGCCATGAACCGGAAGATCCGCTTCATCTCCTTCTACCGGACCGCGGCCTACGCGACCATGGCCATCTCGACGATCAGCGAGGCGATCGTCTTCATCTGGCTGTTCGACCCCTCCTACGGGGTCATCAACTACTTCCTCAGCCTGGTCGGGGTCCCGCAGCAGCAGTTCCTCAACTCGCCGTCCCAGGCGCTGTACGTGATCGTGATCATGACGATCTGGGGCTGGACCGGGTTCTCGGTCGTCATCTACCTGGCCGCCCTGCAGGGGGTCCCCGCGGCCCTGCTGGAGGCGGCCTCGATCGACGGGTGCACGGCCTGGCGGAGGTTCCGCCGGGTGACCCTGCCGCTGCTCAGCCCGGCGTCGCTGTTCCTCGCCGTGTGGCTCACGATCAACGCGCTGCAGTTGTTCGACGAGGTCTACCTATCCACCCAGGGCGGCCCGCTCAACGCCACCACGGTCCTCGTCTACTACCTCTACGACCAGGCCTTCGTGGACTTCAACTTCGGCTACGCCTCGGCCATCGCCTACTTCCTGTTCCTCGTCATCCTCGTGGTCACCGCGATCCAGTTCCGGGTCGGCCGGCGATTCACCCACTACCGGTCTTAACATGACCGCGACCTCTGCGCCCGCCCGCGGCGGGATCGAGTCCTCCGCCGGCGGCGGCGTCCCCCCGCCCGCCGCCGGCGGTGGCTGCCGTTCAGCCCATGGCACCTGGTCCTGCTCCCGGCCACGCTGGTGCTGATCTTCCCGTTCTTCTGGCTGGTGGTCACCTCACTGGAGACTTCCTCCGAGGCGCTGCGCTTCCCGCCGGTGCTCATCCCGCACGTGCTCCGGTTCGCCAACTACGCGGACGCGTTCAACAGCGCCCCGTTCGGCCGGTTCTTCATCAACAGCGCTGTGGTCACGCTACTCACGGTGCTGGGCAACCTGGTGTTCTGCTCGCTGGCCGGGTACGCGTTCGCCCGGTTCCGCTTCCTCGGCCGCGCCGCCCTGTTCGCGGTGATACTGGCCACGCTGATGGTGCCGTTCCAGGTCACGATGATCCCGCAGTTCCTCATCACCAAGTGGCTGGGCGTGCACGTGCTGGCCGCGGTCGGGATCAACCACATCGGCGCGCTCATCCTGCCCAACGCGGCCACCGCGTTCGGCATCTTCTTCCTGCGCCAGTTCTTCCGGACCCTGCCGCTGGAGTACGAGGAGTCCGCCCGGGTGGACGGGGCCAGCCGGCTCACGGTGCTGATCCGGATCGTGCTGCCGCTGGCCACCCCGGCGCTGGCCACGCTGGCCGCGCTGACGTTCCTCGATTCCTGGAACAACTTCCTGTGGCCGCTGATCGCGGTCACCTCCACGAACCAGATGACTGTGCCGCTGGGCCTGGCCACGTTCCAGGGCGCGCACGCGACGGAGTGGACCCTGCTGATGGCCGCCAACGTGATGAGCCTGGTGCCGGTGCTGGCCATCTTCTTCCTGGCCCAGCGCTACTTCATCCGGTCGGTGGCCTCGACCGGCCTGGCCGGGACCTGAGCGAGCACGCCGGGCCGGAGACCCGGGCCTGAGACCCCCGAGCGAGAGCCCCCGAGAGAAGGAGGAAGCAAGCCATGGCCGAGGAGGCCCCGGTGATACGTCAGCCAGCGACGGGTGAGGATGTGGCCGCAGGCAGCCGCACCGAGCAGGAGGTGGCGTCCCAGCCCGCCTGCTGGCGCCGGGCGGGCCAGCTGGCCGCGGATGTCGCGGGTGTCCTGCCCGCCCGCGGGGAGCGCGTCGCGGTCGCGGGCTGCGGCACGTCCTGGTTCATGGCCCAGTCCTACGCGGCGGCCCGCGAGGCATCCGGGCACGGGGAGACCGACGCGTTCGCCGCGTCCGAGATGCCGCTGGGCCGGGCGTACGACCGGGTCCTGGTGCTGTCCCGGTCCGGGACCACCACCGAGATCGTGCAGCTGCTGGACCGGCTGCGCGGCAGCGCGCCCACGGTCGCGATCACCGCGGTGCCCGGGACCCCGGTGGCGCTGGCCGCCGACGCCGTGATCGACCTGTCCTTCGCGGACGAGGAATCCGTGGTGCAGACCCGGTTCGCCACCACCGAGCTGGTCCTGCTGCGTGCGCATCTGGGGCGCGACCCGGGCCGGCCGCCGATGCGGCCGAGCGGGTGCTCGCCGAGCCCCTCCAGCCGGAAATGCTGGCCGCCCGCCAGTTCACCTTCCTCGGCACCGGGTGGACCTACGGCCTGGCCAACGAGGCCGCGCTGAAACTCCGGGAGGCGGCCGGCATGTGGACCGAGGCCTACCCGGCCATGGAGTACCGGCACGGCCCGGTCGCGGTGACCGGCGAAGGCAGCATCGTGTGGGTGTTCGGCACCCCGCCGGACGGGCTGGGCGGCGAGATCGCCGCGGCCGGCGGCACCGCCTGGTTCAGCGATGAGGACCCGCTCGCCGAGCTGGTCCGGGTGCAGCGGGTGGCCGTGGCCCTGGCCCGGGCCCGCGGGCTCGACCCCGACCGCCCCCGCAACCTGGCCCGTTCGGTCATCCTCACTACGGGCTGAGCGGGCGGCCTACGTGACCGGAGGCGCCATGAGCGGGGTGGCCAGGGTTGGAGTCGTCTGCCTCAACCCGGCCCTGGACGTCACCCATCACGTGGCGGCCGTCGACTGGTCCGGGGTGAACCGGCCGGACGAGGTGGCTGCGCGGCCCGGCGGCAAGGGTCTGAACGTGGCCCGGACGCTGCACGCGCTCGGGGCCGAAGTGCTGGTGATGGGCCTGATCGGGGGCAGCACCGGCGAGGCGGTGACGACCGGGCTCGCCGCCCTGGCCGTGCCCGCGGCCTTCACCAGGGTGGCGGGGGAGACGCGGCGGACGTTCACGGTCGTGGACGGGCGGACCGGGCACACGGCCGCGTTCAACGAGCCCGGACCGGTGATCGCGGCAGACGGGTACGCGGAGTTCCGGGACCAGTACGCGTCCGCCCTGGCCGGGTGCGCGGCCATGGTCTTGTCCGGCAGCCTGCCGCCGGGGCTGGCCCCCGGCAGCTACGCGGAGCTCACCGCGATGGCGGCCGCCGCCGGGGTGCCGGTGCTGCTGGACGCGCACGGGGACGCACTGCGGCTGGGCGCGGCCGCCGGGCCCGCCATCGTCAAGCCGAACCTGGCCGAGCTGGAGATGTTCGCCGGGCGGCCGCTGCCGGGCGGCGCGGCCGGCCGGCCGTGGCGGCGGCCGCCGCGCGAGCTCCGGGCGGCGGGCGCGCGGGCCGTCGTGGTCTCGCTGGGCCCGGAAGGGCTGTACGCGGACACGGGCGACGGCTGCTGGCGGGCGCCCCGCCGACCGTGGTGGCCGGGAACGCGACCGGGGCCGGCGACGCCGCGGCGGCGGGCCTGGCCGCACGGGCTGGCCCTGGGCCGCCCGTGGGACGAGCGGCTGCGGCACGCGGTCGCGCTCGGCACCGCGGCCGCCCTGGCCCCGGTGGCCGGGGAGTTCAATCCGGCGGACTACGCCGCGCTGCTGGACGCGGCCGTGGTCACGCGCCGCGACGGCCGGCACGCACGAGGAGGCTGGCTGATGGCTACCGCCGGGATGAGCGAGATCGTCGGCACCGCCCGGGCGGCGGGCCGGGGTGTCGGCGCGTTCAACGTGATCGGCATCGAGCACGCGGAGGCCATCGTGGCCGGGGCGGAGGCCGCCGCCTCGCCCGTGGTCCTGCAGATCAGCGAGAACTGCGTCGCCTATCACGGCGCGCTGGAGCCGATCGCCCGGGCCTGCCTGTCGATCGCGGACTCGGCCGACGTGCCGGTCGTGGTGCATCTGGACCACGCCATCGCCGACGACCTGGTGCGGGCCGCAGCCGGGCTGGGCCTGCGGTCGGTCATGTACGACGCGTCGGCCCGGCCTTACGAGCAGAACGTCCAGGCCACCGCCGATATGGCCCGGTGGTGCCAGGACCGGGGCATCTGGGTGGAGGCCGAGCTGGGTGAGATTGGCGGGAAGAACGGCGTGCATTCGCCGGGCGCCCGCACCCAGCCGGACGAGGCGGCCGCGTATGTCGCGGCGACCGGGGTGGACGCGCTGGCGGTCGCGGTCGGCAGCTCACACGCGATGCTGACCCGCGACGCGGCCCTGGATCTGGAGCTCATCGCGAAGATCCGCGACGCGGTCAGCCTGCCGCTGGTGCTGCACGGCTCGTCCGGGGTGCCCGACGCCGGCCTGGCCGCGGCGGTCCGGGCGGGAATGACGAAAATCAACATAGCGACCCAGTTGAACAAAGCCTTCACCGCCGCCGTCCGCGCCAGCCTGAATGGCGATCCGGACATGGTCGATCCCAGGCGGTACGGTGCGGCGGGACGCGATGCGGTCGCCGCCGAGGTCGCCCGCCTGCTGCACGTGATCGGAGGCGCCGGTGACCCGGTATCGGCGGTGGAATGAGCTGCTGGAACTGCTCGCGGTGGCCGGGCAGCTCCAGGTCGAGGAGGCCGCGAAGGCGCTCGGGGTGTCCGAGGCCACCGTCCGCCGGGACCTCGACGAACTGGCCCGGCAGCAGATGCTCACCCGGATCCGGGGCGGCGCGGTGGCCCAGGGTGTCACCTACGACCTGCCGCTGCGGTACAAGAGCGAACGGCATCCCTCCGAGAAGCAGCGGATCGCGGCGGTCGCCGCCGGGCTGGTGCGGCCGGGCCAGATCACCGGGCTGAACGGCGGGACCACCACGACCGAGGTGGCCCGGGCCCTGGCCACCCGCTCCGACCTGAATTCACAGGTGCCGCCGCCCGCCGTCACCGTCGTGACCAACGCGCTGAACATCGCGACCGAGCTGGCCGTCCGCCAGCACATCAAGATCGTGACGACCGGCGGGGTGGCCCGGCCGCAGTCTTATGAGCTGACCGGGCCGCTGGCCACCGGGGTGCTGGAGCAGGTCGCCCTGGACGTGGCCATCCTGGGCGTGGACGGGATCGACGCGGTGGCCGGCGCCACCGCACACCACGAGGGTGAGGCGAGCATCAACCGGCTGATGGCCCGGCAGGCGGCCAAGGTCGTGATCGCCGCGGACAGCTCCAAGGTGGGCCGCCGTGCGTTCGCCCGGATCTGCACCGCCCAGGAGATCGACGTGCTGGTCACCGACGCCGGGATCGCCGCCGAGGATGCGGCCCGGCTCGAGGACGCCGGAGTCGACGTTGTCACCGCCTGAGAGGGGTCAGCGGGGCGGAGCGGGGGCTGGATGGCCATCGACCTGGTGGTCGTGGGCGACTGCAACCCGGACGTGCTCGTGCTGGGGGACGACGTGACCCCGGTATTCGGCCAGCAGGAGAAGCTGGTGCCCAGCATGTCGCTGGTCGTCGGCGGGTCCGCGTCCATCACCGCGGTGGCCGCGGCCCGGCTCGGCCTCAGCGTCGCGCTGGTCGCCGCGGTCGGCGCCGACCCGGCCGGGCAGTTCATGCTGGACCAGATGGCCCGGGAGGGGGTCGCCACCGACGCGGTGGCCGTGCGCGAGGACATCCCGACCGGCATGACGGTGGCGTTGTCGAACGGTGGTGACCGGGCCATCCTGACCGCGCTCGGGGCGGTGGGCTCGCTGACCGCCGACGACGTTCCCCCGGGGCTGCTCGCCCAGGCCCGGCACGTGCACATCAGCTCCTACTTCCTGGTCGAGGACTCGCTCGGGCCCGGCCTGGCCGAGGTGATGACGGCCGCGCAGGCGGCCGGGGCGACCGTGTCCCTGGACACCAACTGGGATCCGTCCGGCCGGTGGGGTGACGACCGGCTCGCCGCGGCCCTGGCCCGGGCCGACCTGCTGCTGCCCAACGAGGCGGAGGCGGTCCGGCTGAGCGGCGAGCCGGACCTGTCCGCGGCGGTGCCGGTGCTGACCGCGGCCGGGTCCCGGCTGGTGGTCAAGCTGGGCGCCCGGGGCGCGCTGTGCGCCGACGGCAGCCCGGCGGTACCGGGTCAGCGTGCCCCCGGTGGCGCCGGTGGACGCGACCGGGGCCGGCGACTGCTTCAACGCCGGGCTCATCGCGGGCCTGCTGCGGGGGCTGGCGCTGCCCGAGGCGGCCGCGCTCGGCTGCGCCGCCGGTGCGCTGTCCACCCGTGCGCCCGGCGGCACCGGGAGCGCCCCCGACCTGCGCTCAGCCCTGGCCCTGGCCGGTGAGGCGGCCGTGACGGTCCCGGCCACGGGTGGTGGCGGCTGGCTGAAGGGGGGAGGGTGGAGTCAATGAACGACGAGCTTCGCGCCGAACTTCTCGAGCGTGCCGACCGTGATCAGGCAGCGCGCAATTCGTTACCGCCCGGCAGCAGCCACGACGAGTGGCAGGAACTCGTCGCCCCGGTCGATGAGGCCAACGCCTCCTGGCTGAAGGGCGTCGTGGCCGCGCACGGCTGGCCCGGGCAGTCGCTGGCTGGGGAGGACGGCGCGCACGCCGCCTGGCTGTTGCTTCAGCACGCCGACGTTGACTTTCAGGAACAGTGCCTGCCCCTGATGGTGGAGGCGGCCGGCCGGGGTGACGCCAGTCCGCGGGACCTGGCCTACCTGAAAGACCGGGTGCTGATGTGGCGCGGTGAGCCGCAGATCTACGGCACCCAGTACCTCGTCAAGGACGGCGTCCTGGAATTGTGGACGGTCCGCGACCCGCAAGGCCTGGACGAGCGCCGCGCTGTCCTGGGCCTGGAACCCGAGCATGAGAACCGGGCTCGGCTGTTAGCCCAGGATGATCCCGGCTGACGGTGACGCGATTAGCGGTGGATCCGGACGGTGGTCTGCTCATGGGCCGCGGAGGGATCGCCGCTGTCGGCGTTGAACACAAGGAACTGGCCATTGACGTGCGCCTTACCGCGGTGGAATGTGCCGTTCACCGGCGCGGGCACGTCGTACCGCACCAGGTGCCACCGGCCGTCACACGGAATCGACGGTTCGACGAGACCATCGGTGGAGACGTCTCCCTGCGAGATGAAGACGGTGAAGTCACTCGACTCCCACCCTGGGTCACAGGCCAGCCGGGTGACGAGGGACAGCGAGCCGTCCCGGTTCAGGTGGACCTGCTTGGCGGTTTTCTCGTGCGCCACGCCCACCGGCCGGTCCTGGCCATGGCCACGGGGGCCGCCGCGGCGGTCGCGGCCAGCACGACAACGGCCAGTACAGTAACGGGAAGTGCAATGACTCGCTGTGGCGCCCTGGCCGGAACGCCTGACTCACCTGGCCTAGTTTCACCTGACAGCCCCCCTGCTGACGGGAAGGCACCCGGAATCCTGGGTGCCACCTGCATAGACTCCCTGGGCCAGCAGTACGGCACATGAAGGCAGTGTGGAGGAGGTGTGGAGGCCTCCTGGCTCCCCGGGCTGATCGCCTGCCCGGCGGACCGCTGGCGCGCGGGTCCAGGATCGGCGGCCTGTGGCGGTTGTGCGTATCATATATGATACCCTCGATACGTTGACCGAAGGTAGCCACCCGGATGACCAGACCAGAGCCTGATACCCCGGGACTCGCACGAGCCGATTTGGTGCGTGTCCTCGAATCAGCGGCCCGACTGCAGGAGGTTGTTCCTGACGCTGTCCTGGTGGGTGGCTCTGCGGCGGCGCTCTGGGCCAATCACCGCTCCTCTTATGATCATGACCACGTCCTGACGGATCTGGGCGGGCGTTTCGATGCGGTGCTCGATGCAATCGAAGCAACCGACGGGTGGGTCACTAATCGGGTTACCCCCGGGAAGATCATCCTGGGTGAGCTCGGTGATATTGAGTCCGGTGTTCGTCAGCTCATCCGCAGGCGGCCATTGGAAGTCGCAGAAGTTACCCTTCCGTCCGGTCATGTGCTCCGGGTGCCCACCGCGGACGAGACCCTGCGGATTAAGGGTTATCTAGTTGTGCGGCGCAATCAGGTGCGCGATTACATCGATGTCGCCGCGCTGTCCGACCGATGTGGGATTTTTCACGCCGCAGATGTGCTCGGACATCTCGACGATTACTATTCTGACCAGCGAAGTGCCGAAGCGGTGGGTGTCGCTACCCAGCTCGCCCGGCAGCTGGCCGACCCACGACCCGCAGATGCTCGGACGATCAAGCAGCTTCGCCACTACAAAGACCTCGATCCCCGATGGGCTGAATGGGGGAATGTCACCGCCGTTTGCCGGGCAGTCGCGGTGGAGATGGTGGCATGACTACCCCCCTGAAGTTCCGCAACATCACCGCGTCGCCAGAAGATCCTGTGCAGACCTGGCCATTCGAAGGTGTGCTCGCCGCAGTCGAGCGGGGCACGCTTCCCGATTGGCGCCGCCTGGCGCGGGCGATCCGAGCCGACCCCTGGGGACCAGTAGCCCGGCAAGTGCTGGAAGCCGTCCGGCTTTCCCGTCCATACGGCACTACTGAACTCCTCGAGGGAGTGGTCAGCCGGGCCCGCGAGATGGCGGCCGATTCGGAGCGCGCCGAGGTGGCCACTGAGGTCCGGAATCTGGTCAGCGCATCGGGCCTATCGCAACAGGATTTCGCGGCACGTCTGGGAACGTCGCGGTCTCGCCTGTCCACTTACATGTCCGGCAGGGTGGTGCCCTCGGCAGCCCTGATCGTGCGGATGCGGCGAGTGGCCCGCCAGGTCAGTGACCATATGCCGGTTGGGAGTACGCCCGGAGATGACTATGGATAAGCGGGTTGTGCTGCCTTTCGCACGGGACCCGTCCCAGGACGTGGGTTAGTTTGGCCTAGACCGCTCTGCGACTTTGGAGGGATGCGATGTCCCAGTACCCAGACGAACTGGGGTCATGGTGGACCGAGTTTCCCGGCAGCGACCGCGCCACCTGGCTCACGCCCTCCTCGTCTTCGCTGAGTGAGCTGGCCCCGGCGCAAGACGGCGTCCGGGGCGCCGTCTCGAGGCGGGCGCTGAAGCGCAGGCTGGTCATTCCGGCTGGCCGGCGCGAGCGAGCTAGGCGCGAGGCGCAGACGCAGTGGCGGCGCGAGACGGTCGAGGCCATCCGGAAGCCATCCCTCAAGTCGGGCGTGATCACCCTGGGCTCGGGCTTCGGGGGGACCGGCAAGACTGACGTGGCGGTGACGCTCGCGGCGATCTACGCCGCCGCGCGGCCCGCCGACCGCGTCATTCTCGCCGACAGCAACGACGACATGCCCCACGGCTACATCAGGCTCGGCGGAGTACCGGTCGAGGCGCTGCCACTGAGCAAGCGGACGTTGTCCATCCGGGGCTTCTACCAGGCGTGCACGGATGCGAGCATCAAGGTCTACGCGGATCTGCGCGATGCCGTCGCCTGGCTCCAGGGTGTGGCCGTGATCCGGGGCGACACCGCCGATGAGTGCGTAGGGATCGATTTTGGCGAGCATGAGTACCTGACGGTGCTGGAGTTTCTCCAGTGCATGTCCAACATCGTCATCAACGACGGCGGCACAGGACTGTTTTCCCAGCTTCAGGTGGGCACGCTGCTTCATGGTGACAAGTACGTCTTCGTGACCGAGGCGTCACAGCTGGGCTTCTGGTCCATCGATCAGGTGTTCAGCCGGTACCGGAACTATGACGGCGAAAAGGACAGGCCGCTGAGCGAGCGGGAAAAGCAGCACCTGAACGGGCTCATGGACGAGGCCACGATCGTGGTGGATAAGTTCAGCGAGAACGACCCGGAGCAGGCCCGCTGGCTGACCCGGATCCGCGAGGGCTTCGAAGGCACGCAAGTGTCGGTGGTGGCCACTCCCTGGGACCAGGCGCTCGCCAACCGGGTGACCCTGGATCTCGGTGCCGTCGCCGGGACCACGCTGGACGCCAAGCTGGCCATGGCCGAGGTCGTGCTGCGCGGCGTGGACCGGGCTAACCGCAGACGCCTGGGTCTTCCCGAGGGAGGCGCACGCCGCCGGCAACGGCCATGGAGCCCTGGCCGAGCCGCCCCGCTGGTTCTCCGAGCCTGAGCGGCCGGCCGACCGATATCGCAGCCCCGGAAGCGGGCAGTGAGGCCGGGCCGGTGCGCTCCCCGTGGCCCACCGGAGGAGTCGGCGGCTGAGCGCGCAGGCCGGGGCCCGTCCGGACCGGGCCAGGTACGACGAGGAGCAGGTCGCCGGGATACGCCGCTGGCCCATCGACGCGACGGAGAAGGGCTTCGGCGGCCCAGCGCACCGCTCGCCGCTGACCGCCGGGCAGCTGGCCCGCGAACGCCCCGGCGCAGGCGCCGGGCTGCTCAGCACGCCGCGGGTCCTGCTGCGCGAGCAGGCCGTGGCGCACAACATCTCGGCCATGGCCGCCTACTGCACGGCGCAGGGCGTCATCCTGTTCCCGCACGGCAAGACCACGATGGCGCCGCAGATTCTCGCGGCTCAGCTGGACGGCGGCGCGGCGGGCGTTACCGCCGCGTCGATCTCGCAGGTCCGGCTGTTCCGGCGGTTCGGGGTGCGGAGCGTCCTGCTCGCCAACGAGCTCGTGGATGACGCCTCCATCAGCTGGGTAGCCCGGGAGCTGACCGCGGATGGGCAGTTCTCCTTCCTCTGCTACGTCGACAGCGTCACCGGGACCGGCCGGCTGGACGCAATCCTGGCCGCCCGCGGTTTCACCGGCCGGGTGCGCGTGCTGGTCGAGCTCGGCCACGACGACGGCCGGACCGGCTGTCGCACCCGCGCCGAGGCGCTCGCCGTGGCGGCTGCGGTCGGGCGCGCGCCGCGGCTCGAGCTCGCGGGTGTGGCTGGCTACGAGGGTTCCCTGCTGGCCCCGACGCCCGCCGAGACCGCCCAGAAGGCCCGGGCGTACTGCGGGGAACTCCGGCAGCTGGCCCTGGCACTCACCGCGTCGGGACAGTTCCCGGAGCCGCCGGTGGTGACGGCGGGCGGCTCGGCTTACTTCGATGAGGTCGTGGATGTGCTGGGCGGGCAGCGCGACTGGAGCCTGATCCTGCGCAGCGGGTGTTACGTCACCCACGACCACGGGCTGTACAGCCGCATCGCGCCGTCCGGGCGTAACCGGCCGGCCGTCCCCGTCCTGGAACCGGCCCTGGAAGCCTGGGCCCCGGTGCTCTCCCGGCCCGAGAGCGAAACCGCGGTGCTGGGAATCGGGCGCCGGGACGTCTCATTCGACGCCGGAAATCCCGTGATCCTGTCTGGCCGCACGGCCGGCGGAACGACCCTCGACACCGGCGGTGCGGTGGTCAGGCGGCTCTTCGACCAGCACGCGGTGCTCTCCGTCCCCGCCGGCGCCGGGCTCGCGCCCGGCGACGAGGTCTGCCTGGGCATCTCGCATCCGTGCACGACCTTCGACAAATGGCGGTGGATCCCGGTGCTCGACGGCGAGGACCGCATTACCGACGTGATACGCACGTTCTTCTAGGGGCCGTGCTGGCCGTGTCTCTGGCTCACCGGGCCTGCTCACATGACCGCGAGCTGCCCACCGTCGATGACGATCTCGGCGCCGGTGATGAAGGACGCGTCGTCGGAGGCCAGGAAGGCGTACACCGCTGCCACCTCCGATGACCGGCCCGGACGGCCCAGCGGAATGCTGCCGCTGGCATACGCGTCGGCGAACTCCTTCCCGCCGAGGTCTGCGCTGATGGCGGCGTTCAGCGGCGTCTCGATGTATCCGGGACACAGGGCGTTCACGCGAATGCCGTAGCTGCCCGAGCTCGACCGCCATGGTCTTGGTCAGCAGGAGCGTCCCGGCCTTGGACGCGTTGTAGTGGGCGTAGTCCGCCTCGCCGCCCAGGCCGTTCGTCGAGGACATGTTGATGATGACCCCGCCGCCACCCTGGTCCACCAGCACCCGGGCGGTCGCCTGCGCGACCAGGAACATCCCGCGCAGGTTCACCGCGATGATGGCGGTCCCAATGAGATGCGGTGATCCCAGAAAGGGCTCTCGCCAGGCGATCCCGGCGTTGTTGATCAGGACGTCGATGCCCCCCAGCGCCTCGCAGGCGGAGTCGACCAGCCGCGTCACGTCATCCTCGCGGCTGACATCCGCCGCGATTCCGGCCGCCGTCCCGAATTCCGCCAGCCCGGCGACCGCCGCGTCCACCTCGTCAGGGTCGAGTCCGCAGAGGAACACGCGGGCGCCCTCTTCGAGGAAGCGCTGGGCGGTCGCCTGGCCGATTCCGCTGCTGCCGCCGCTGATGAGAACTCGCTTGTCCGGGAGCCCCCGCATGGCGCTCTCCTCCTCTCGGTGCCTCAGCCGGCCGCGGCCAGGATGAAGGCCAGGACCTCGGCCTCGTAGCGCAGCTGGTCGTACCGGCCGGCCGGGCCGACGTGCGCCCCGGCACCCAGTTCGGGCCGGAACAGGACCCGGCCGCCCGTGCCGCGTATCGGTGGCCCGGAGCCGGGCCACCCACTTGGCCGGCTCGTGGATCAGCACCCGCGGGTCGTGCAGGCTCCCGGTGACCAGCAGGTCCGGCCGCGGGCCGTCCGGCACGTTGTCGTACGGGCTGTAGGAGCTCATGTACGCCCGCATGGCCGGGTCGCGCGGGTCACCCCACTCGTCCCACTCGGTGATGGTCAGCGGGATGGACGGGTCGAGCATGCTGGTCACCACGTCCACGAACGGGACCTCGGCGACCACCGCCCGCCACCGCTCCGGCGCCATCGAAAACACCGCGCCTTGCAGCAGCCCCCCGGCGGACAGCCCGCGCGAGACGATCCGGTCCGGCGCCGCCCATCCCGGATCGGCGGGCCCGCACCAGCCAGCATGTCGGCGGCCGCGATGAAGTCGGTGAACGTGGTCCGCTTGCGGTCCAGGTGGCCCTCGGCCCACCAGCGGCGGCCGCCTTCGCCGCCGCCGCGGACGTGCGCCACCGCGTACACGAACCCGCGGTCCAGCAGGCTCGGTGTGATCACGCTGAACTCCGGCCACGAGCACGCCTCGTACGCGCCGTAGCCGTACAGCAGGACCGGTGCGGAGCCGTCGCGGCGCAGCCCGCGCCGGTACGCCACGGTGACCGGGATCGGGGTGCCGTCCGCGGCGGGCGCGCTGATCCGCTCGCTCACGTACCCCGCCGGGTCATAGCCCGGGTACGTCCTGGCGCTTGCGCAGCTCCCAGCGGCCGCTGGCCAGGTCCACGTCGTGCCAGGACGGCGGCTCGGTCAGCGACTCGGTCCGCACGGTCACCGCCGCCGCGGTGTAGTCCTCGTTGACGGCCAGGGCCAGCGCCCGCTCCGGGCTGCCCGCCTCGATCAGATGCTGCGCTCCGGTCTCGCGGTCCACCACGCGCAGCTGGGTCGCGGCGCCGCGGCGCTGCTCCACTACCAGGTAGCGCCCGAACACGTCGCAGCGCACCAGCCGGGTATCCCCGGTCGGCCCGATGACCTCCGTCCACCGCTCTTCTGGCCACGGGCCTGGGCCCGGTGCGGTCACGGGCCCCCGGACCAGCCGGAACTCGGCCGCCCCGGCGTTGGTGACCAGGTACAGCTCGCCCCCGTCCGGCCCGCCGGCATGGTCGGCGTAGTACTCCGTGCCCGGCCTTCTTGGCTCAATAACGAACGGCGCCACGCCGGTGTCGTCCGCCGGGATCAGCAGGGTCTCGGTGGTATCCCGGGACGCCGTCTCGATCAGCAGCCACGTCCCGCTGCGGGCGGCCCGCACGGTCAGCTCGAACCGTTCGTCGTCCTCCTGGTACACCAGCCTGTCGTCCTGCGGCGCGGTGCCCAGCTCGTGCCGCCACACCTGGTGCGGCCGGTACGCCTCGTCAGTGACCACGTAGAGCAGGGACCGGGAGTCGGCGGCCCAGGCCAGCCCGTAGTACGTGCGCTCGATACGCTCGGCCAGGTCGGTGCCGGTGGCCAGGTCCCGGACCCGCAGCTGGTACACCTCGTCGCCGTCGAAGTCGACCGAGTAGGCCAGGTACCGCCCGTCCGGGCTGACCTCGCGCACCCCCAGCTCCGCGTAGCTGCCCGCGGCGGCGGGATCGGTGAGGAGCAGGTTGTTGTCCAGCAGCACCTCGCCGGGGCCGCCTCGGCCAGCGGCCCGGCAGAACTGCTCCAGCTGCTGGCCGGCCACGGTCTTGGTGAAGTACCAGAACCCGCCCTGGCGCCACCGGACCGACTCCTCGGCCGGCGGGAGCCGCGCCGCCATCTCCGCGAACAGGTCCTCGCGCAGCGCGCGCAGCGGGGCGGTCTGCTCGTCGTAGTAGGCGCGCTCGGCGGCCAGGTACTCCCGCAGCCGCGGCTGGTCCCGGTCGCGCATCCAGGCGTACGGGTCGGCGCCCGGGCCCGGGGCGCGCCGGGCGGGCCGGAGCCGGTCATCGCGATCTCCCCGGTCGCTCCGCCGGGCTGACCCGAGCAGGGCGCGCAGCGGCCCGGCGGGCAGCCCGTACGAGGTGTGGCCGTCCCGGCCGGTGACGGTCCCGGCTTGCAGCAGGCTGTTCAGCACGGCCTCCTCGGTGGCCTCGACCACGGCGGCGAAGTAGTCGTCCAGCGCGCCGCCGGTCACCGGGGACCGGGACGGCGCGGCCCCCCGGGGCGCGCGCAGCCCGGTGGCCAGGGCCAGGAAGATCTCCCCGCTGGCGTGGTGCGCGGTGCTGCCCATCCGGGCCAGGCCGAGGCCGGCCCGGCGGGCCAGCCGCTGGCAGGCGGCCGCGTCCAGCGGCCCGTCGGTGAGTACCACCACGATGCACGACCCCGCGGGCCCGGGGCGGGCCTCCGGCTCACCGGGGTCGGGCAGCAGCCGCCCGGCCGGCACCCCGGCCACCGTCAGCCGCTCCCGGTCGCCGAAGTTGGTCATCGTGACCACCCCCACGGTCGCCCCGTCCGGTACCACGCGGGACGCGGTCCCGATGCCGCCCTTGTATCCCAGGCAGCTCATCCCGGTGCCCGCCCCGACCGCGCCCTCGTGGGCGGCCTGCGCCCCGGCGGACGACCGGGCCGCCGCCAGCGCGGCCCGTACGTCGTCCCGCTGCACTTGCATCCGGCGGTTTTCGTTGAGGAAACTATCGTCACATTCGGCCACGATGGGGATGATCACGTCCTCGTCGCCGATCGCGGCCTGCTCGAGCATGAGCAGCTCGCAGGCCGCGTCGTAGACGCGGCCCAGTTGCATGGTCGAGGTGAGGAACACCGGCGTCTCGGCCAGTCCCCATTCCTGCGCGGCGAGCAGCCCGGTGCATTCACCCGCCCCGTTGAGCACCGCGCCGCCGGCCGGGACGGGAAAGCGGAACAGGTCGCCGCCCGGGTCGATCACGGTCACCCCGGTCCGCGCCGTGCCGCGGCCGGCCGGCGGGGGCGGCTCGTCCCGCCAGACGGTGGCGTGCCCCAGCCCGGCCCCGGGCACGTCGAGCACGGACCCGGTCGGGCCGGGTGGCAGCAGGCCGATGGTGATGCCAAGATCAGGAACGCGCGGCATCCCGCGATGCTAACCCCGCCGCGCCTGCCCGGGGAGGGTGGGAGTGAGTCTGAAGGTGCCGGTGGTGTGGAGCGAGGACTGCCTGCGGCACGATCCCGCCGGTGAAGTGTGGCTCGGCCTGCGGGAGCCCGGGACCGAGATCCCGGCCCGGGCGCTGGTCCTGCGCGACGCGCTGGTGACGGCGGGCGCGCCGGTGACCGCCGCGTGGCAGCACGACGACACCGTCCTGCGCCGGGTGCATGATCCAGCGCTGCCCGATCACCTGGCCTCGGTCTGGGCGGACTGGGAGGCCGCCGGGCTGCCTGCGGAGTACGGGCGGGACCGGGTGGTGCCCTATGTGTTCCCCACCCCCGGGATGGTGGCCGGGCTGCCGCTGCGGACCCCGCCCGCCGTGCACGGCCGGGCCGGGCTGTATTGCTACGACACGATGACGCTGGTCGGCCCGGGCAGCTGGGCCGCGATCCGGGGCGCGGCGGACGCCGCGCAGACCGCCGCGGATCTGGTCAGCTCGGGCTCCCCGGTGGCCTACGCGCTCTGCCGGCCACCCGGGCATCACGCCACCCGCAGCGCCTACGGCGGGTCCTGCTACCTGAACAACGCCGCGGTCGCGGCGCAGGCCCTCCGGGCGGCCGGGGCGGCCCGGGTCGCGGTCCTGGACATCGACGCGCACCACGGCAACGGCACCCAGATGATCTTCTGGGACCGGGCCGACGTCTGGTACGGATCGCTGCACGTCAACCCGGGCGCAGGGTGGTTCCCGCACTACGCCGGCTACGCGGACGAGCGCGGCACCGGCCCCGGTGAGGGTTTCACCCGGAACCTGCCGCTGGCCCCCGGGACCGGCGACGACGGCTGGCTGGCCGCGCTCGGCGTGCTGTGCGCGCAGGCGCGCGCGTTCGCCCCGGACGCCGTCGTGGTGTCCCTGGGCCTGGACGCGGCGGTGGCTGACCCGGAAAGCCCGCTGCGGGTCACCGAGGCCGCCTACCGCGCGGCCGGGCAGCGGATCGCCGCGCTCGGCCGCCCGGCCGTGTTCATCCAGGAAGGCGGCTACGACCTCCCCTCGCTCGGCACTCTGGCCGTGGCCACGCTGGAAGGCTGCGCTAGCCCCTGACCGGCCCTGGTCAGGTGAGGAGGCAGGCCGCCTCGTGGCCGGGCGCCACCGTGGCCTTGGGCGGGCGCAGGAACGGATCCTCGGTCGAGCACTGGGGCTCGGCGATGGGACAGCGGGGGTGGAACCGGCACCCGGATGGCACGTCGATCGGGTTCGGCGTCTCACCCTGGAGGATCTGCGGCGTGCTGCGCTGCCGGGGATCACGGTTCGGGACGACGGACAGCAGGGCCCTGGTGTAGGGGTGCTGCGGGTTGCGGACCACGTCCCGGGCCGGGCCCTGCTCCACGATCCGGCCGAGGTACATGACGGCGATGCGGTCGGCGAAGTGCGCGGCCGTGGACAGGTCGTGGGTGATCATGAGGACGCCCATGTCTCCGTCGCGGCGGAGCCCATCCAGCAGCGACAGCACGTCGGCCCGGACCGACACGTCCAGCATCGACACGGGCTCGTCCGCGAGCAGCAGGTCCGGATCGAGCACCAGCGCGGCGGCGATCGTGACCCGCTGCCGCTGGCCGCCGGAGAGCTCGTGCGGGTAACGGTCCAGGAACTGCTCCGCCGGGACCAGTCCGGCCCGCTCCAGGGCGCTGATCACCAGGTCGCGCCGCTGCGCCCGGGAGCTGCCGATCCCGTGCACCAGCATCGGCTCCTCGACGGCGTCCTGGACCCGGAACCGGGGATCGAGGGATTCGTAGGGGTCCTGGTAGATCATCTGCACCTTGCGCCGCAGCGGGCGCATCTGCTGCTGGGACAGCCCGGTGATGTCGGTCCCGTTCAGCCGGATGGTTCCGGACGTGGAGTTCACCATCCGCAAGATGGTCTGCGCGGTGCTGGTCTTGCCGCAGCCTGACTCGCCGACCAGGGCCAGCATCTCGCCGCGGGCCAGGCTGAAGCTGACCCCGTCCACCGCGTGCACCGTCAGCCGGGGCTCGCGGGCCAGCCGGCCGGTCAGGCTGCGCCGGACCGGGTACTGCGTGACCAGGTTGTCGACTTCCAGCAGGGGTGCCTCGCTCACGGCGCCTGCCCGGCGGGCTGGCGGGTGAGATGGCAGGCGGCCTCGTGGCCGGGGCCGACCGCGTGGAGCACCGGGCGCTCGCGGGCACAGGGCTCGAACGCGGAATCGCAGCGCGGCCGGAACGGGCAGCCGGGCAGGTCCCGGTCCAGCCGCGGCGGCGCACCGGGGATGGAAACCACCTCGTCCTCTCCGTACAGGTCGGGGGTGGCGGCGAAGAGCAGCCGGGTGTATGGGTGGCGGGGCGCGTGGAAGAGCGTCTCCATCGGCCCGGATTCCACGATCTCGCCCGCGTACATGACGGCCGCCCGGTCGCAGACCTGCGCCACGACCGGCAGGTCGTGCGTGACCAGCACGAGGGCCAGGCCCAGTTCGCTCGACAACCGGGCGAGCAGGTCCAGGATCTGGGCCTGGACCATGACGTCCAGCGCCGTGGTCGGCTCGTCGGCCAGCAGGATCTTCGGGTCGCAGGCCAGCGCCATCGCGATCGACGCCCGCTGGCGCATGCCGCCGGAGAACTCGTGCGGGTACCGCTCGGCCGCGGCCGCGGGGATGCCCACCAGCTCCAGCAGTTCGCCCGCCCGCCGCCGGGCGGCCGCGCCGTGCGCGACGTCGTGGAAGGCCATCGGCTCGGCGATCTGCCAGCCGATCTTCTTCACCGGGTTCAGCGCGTTCATCGCGCCCTGGAAGACCATGGCGATGTCGGTCCAGCGGTGTGCGCGCACCGAGTCCTCCCCGCCGGCCAGGATGTTGCCGCCGTTCACCCGTACCTCGCCGGCCAGCGACGCGTTGGGCGGCAGCAGGCCCATCAGGGCCAGGATGGTGGTGGTCTTGCCGCAGCCGGACTCACCGACCAGGCCGAAGCGTTCGCCCGGGTCCAGTGAAAAGCTCACCCCGGCCGCCGCGTGGACCTGGCCCCCGCGGGGGAGGTCGAACCAGACGTGCAGGTCGTCGACTTCGAGCAGGCTCAAATCGCGTCCCGTCCCCTTCCGACCAGCGGGCGCAGCCGCCACCGGCGCATCGACAGGTTGGCCGCCTTCAGCCGCGGGTTCAGCGCATCCTCGACCGCCTGGCCGAACAGGAAGCAGCCCACGATGACGGCGGCGATGACGAGCCCGGCGGGCACGATGGCCCACCAGGCCCCAGAGGAGATCGCAGTCCGCTGGAACGCGTTCTCCAGGATCGTGCCCCAGGTGGTAACCGTCGGGTCCTCCAGGCCCAGGAAGGCGAGCGCGGTCTCCAGGTAGATCGCGATCGCGATGGTCAGCACCGTGTTGGCGATGAGCAGCGGGCCGACCTGGGGCAGGATGTGCTTCCAGATGATCCGCGAGTTGCTGGCCCCCATCGCCCGGGTGCGTTTCACGTACACCCGCTCACGCACGCTCATGACCTGGGCCCGGATGATCCGGGCGGTCGAGGTCCATTCCAGGATGCCGATCACGATGATCACGTGGAACAGGCTGGCCCCCCAGACGTCGGCGATGACGATCATGAGCACCAGGTCCGGGATGACCAGCAGGTAGTCGGTGATGCGCATCAGCCCGATGTCGATCCAGCCGGTGAAGTACCCGGACAGGATGCCGACCCCGCCACCGATGATCATCGCGACCAGGGTGGCCGCGAACCCGACCACCAGGGAGATCCGGCCGCCCTGCATGAGCTCGCTGAGCATGTCGATCCCGCCGTCGTCACAGCCGAGCCAGTGCGCGCCGGAGGGGGGCGCGAACACCGCGCAGGTCTGCTGGGTGATGCTGTACGGCGAGATGTACGGGGCCACGATCGACAGCAGGACGAAGAAGACGATGATCGACAGGCCGACGACGGCGGCCTTGCGCTCCCGGAGCACGGTGCGGAAGAACCCACTGCGGGTCAACGGCTGGCCCTCGGCCTCGACGGCGAGAGCCGGGTCCTGTAGGGGCAGGGTCACTGCGAGATCCTCGGGTCCAGGCGGAAGTAGAACAGGTCAGCGACGAAGTTCAGGAAGATCACCGCCACGGTCAGGATAAGGAAGCCGCCTTGCAGCATCGGGTAGTCGCGCTGCTGGATCGCGTCGTACATGGCCAGCCCGATGCCCGGCCAGCTGAAGATCACCTCGATCAGCACCGCGCCGCCGACGATGTAGCCGAGGTCCAGAGCCACGAGGGTGACCATGGGCAGCATGGCGTTGCGGAACGCGTGCCTGCGCACCACGCGGCGGTCTGGCAGGCCCTTGGCCCGCGCGGTCAGCACGTAGTCCTCGCCGAGCGTCTCCAGCATCGAGGACCGGACGACCAGCGTGTAGCTGCCGTACGCGGTCAGCAGCAGGGTGGCCGCAGGCAGGATCATGTGCTGCGCGATGTCCCCCAGGTGCTGCCAGAATGGCTCGGCCGTGAACAGGAACGGATCCTGCATGCCACCAGCCGGTAGCGTCCCGGCGAAGATGATCAGCAGCATCAGGCCGAGCCACTGGGTCGGGAACGCGTAGAAGAAGATGGCCGCGTTGGTGCTCACATGGTCGGACCAGGACGACCGCCTCCAAGCGGACAAGACGCCGGTGACCACGCCGACCACGATCGCGGCCACCGTGCCCACGGTCACCATCGGGATCGTGTTCTTCAGGTCGGCGATCAGCAGGTGGCTGACCGGCTGCTGGTTGGCGAACGAGATGCCCATGTTCCCGTGGAACAGCTCGCGCAGGTAGATCAGGTACTGCTGCCACTTCGGCTGGTCCAGGCCGAATTCAACGGTCAGCGCGTGCCGGAGCTGCGGGCTGGCCTTCGGCACCCGAGACAGGTCGGACACCGCGCTGCCGGGCAGCACCCGGAACAGGAAGAAGTTGATGGTGATGGCGACGAAGACGGTGACGAGGGCGAAGAACCCCCGCTTGATGACGTAATCCGCGCTGCGCACCGCCTCAACCTGCCTGGTGCACGCTCTCGAACGGGATCTTGGACATCGAGTTCCACGAGATACCCGCGACCAGCGGCAGGTCGGTCCACGCGGTCGAGTGCGCCTCGATCGTATCCGGGTAGTCGAGCACCAGGTAGATCCGCTGGCTGGCGATCATCTGTTGCATCTGGTAGATGATCTGCTGCCGCTTGGCCGGGCTGGTCGCGGCGCTCTGCGCCTGCGTACAAGTTGTCGTAGGTCTTGCTGCAGTACCCGGTGTCGTTCCATGTGTTCCAGGTCACGCAGGTCAGCACGGACAGCATGAAGTCCGGGTCAGTCAGCGGATACCAGTCCCACATCGAGATCTCGAAGTTCTTGTAGCTATTGGCCGTGATCGCGTCGTACGCGGCCGAGTCGTCCAGCACCTTAAGGTTCAGCTGCACGCCGATCTTCTTGAAGTCACCCTGGATGATCTGGAACGACCGCTGGCCGTAGAGGTTCTGGATATCGGTCGGCATGATCACCTGGTACGACATCTGATGGCCGTCAGCCATCCGGATGCCACCCGGGCCCATTTTGTAGCCCGCCTGGTCGAGCAGCTGGTTCGCCTTGCTTAGGTCGAACGGGGCCGGCTTGATCGCGGGGTCAGACCAGTGGCCGGTGGCCGGGGGGATGATCGACGCTCCGGGCTGGCCGTGACCGAGCAGCGACGTGTGCACGATGGCCTGCCGGTTGATCGCAGTGTCGAACGCCTGCCGCACCAGCGGGTTCATCAGCTCCTTGTGGCTGGCATCCTGCTGCGGGTTAGCGTTGATGATGAAGTCGTCGAATACGACGCCCGGGCTGGAAGGTACCACGAAGTGGGCGGCCTTGAGCGTGGCCACCGAGGTGGGTGTGACGGTCTCCACCCCGTCCAGCTGATGGCTCTTGAGCGCGGTGATCATCGCGTCGGTGGTCTGGAAGAACTGCAGCCCGAGACCGTCGATGTGCGGCTTGGCGCCGTAGAACGTCGGGTTGCGCTTGAACAGCACGATCTGCTTAGGCGTGTACTTGGTCAGGACGAACGGGCCGCCGGACACGATCGGCGCGTTGTTCTGGAACCGGGTGAGCGCCTTGCCGTTGCCGGTGGCGTACTTGGCCCACACGTGCTCGGGCAGGATCGGTACCTGCTGCACCTGCGACAGGACGTTGGCCACCGGCCGCTTATAGGTCAGCACCAGCGTGGTGGCGTTCGGCGCGGTGGCGCTCTCCATGTGCGCGACGTAGCCCGCCGAGTTGGCCGTCGGCCCGTTCTGGTACTTGAGGATGGTCTGGTAGGTCCAGGCCGCGTCGGCCGCGGTCAGCGGCTTGCCGTCGGACCACTTGGCGCCTGGCTGGGTGTGGAAGGTCCAGACCTTCCCGCCCGAGCTCTCCGACCAGCTGCGGGCGAAGTCCGCCACGAACTGCAGCTGCGGGTTGTACTGGACCAGCATGGGATAGATGTACTCAAACGTGACATATGCGTCACCCTGGAACGCGACAAACGGGTTCAGCGAGTCAATGCTGGAGTTGCTGCCCAGCCGGAACACGCCGCCGTCCTTGACGGAACTCCCGGACCCGCTGCTGCCGCAGGCGGCCGCGGCGAGCGTCACGACGGCGGCTAGGGCGATGAGCCGGGCCGGGTGCCGGCGCCCGCGCCGGTTTCCCCGGCGGGGGCGCAGTTCCGGCCAGAATCCCCAGCGTCTTCCGGGCAGCTGACCGTGGCTTTCCATCCGCCTACCCTCGTTTCTGGAGCCGACCCGGAATCCGCCCCGCCCGATCTGCCGGATAATCATCTGAATAGCCGTTTAGGGTCGCTCATCAGGACATGGGCGTCAACCCCCGGGCCGCAACCGCCGCCTCGACGTGACCTAACGGGGGTCCGGCTCACTGAGCGTGCCCCGCTGCGCCAGGCTGTACAGCAGGGCGAACGACGGGCCGACCAGCACCACGATGATGGCCACCACGACCAGTTCGGTGACCCCGGCCCCGGCGGGGGCGGCCGCATCATGAATGGTCAGGTGCGGTGGCAGCAGCAGCGGGTACTGGGCGAGCGCCCAGCCCCAGATCACGGCGGTCACGGCCAGGGCGGCCAGCAGCCGGGTCAGCCTGGTCTGGTCCAGCACCAGCAGGACCAGCACGGCCGCGCCGGCCAGCACCGAGATCACCACCAGCGGCAGCGCCCGCCCCGCGGTCAGGATCGAGAACACCCGGGCGGCCGTCGTGTGCAGGACAGCCAAGGTGACCGCGGCCAGCAGGCCGGTCACGACCGCGGCGGCCAGGGCCCGGCGGGTGAAGTACCTGCGCAGCCCCGGCTCACCGGCGCGCTCGCTGTCGGTGGCCAGGTAGACGGCGGCCAGGTACGCGGAGGTGGCCACGAACAGGGCGCCGGTCAGCAGGGACGTCGGATTCACCCAGGACGAAACCGGATCGCCATCCGCGCTGCGCACCCGGCCGGTCACGATCGCCCCGATGGCGGTGCCCAGGAAGAACGGCGTCAGCAGGGAGGCCAGGGCGAAGACCGCGCCACTGAGCCGCTGCCAGCGCAGCGTCTGCACCTGCGAGCGAAACGCGAACCCGGCCCCGCGCAGGACGATGCCCAGCGCGGCCACGCTCAGCGGCACGAACAGCGTGGTGAAGATCCAGGCGAAGGCGACCGGGAAACCGGTCCACAGCAGGACCAGGGCGATGATCAGCCAGACATGGTTGGACTCCCACACGGGCCCGATGGAACGGTCGATCCGCTGCCGCGCCGGCGCCCCGGCCGCCGCTCCGCCGGCCAGCAGATCCCAGACGCCGCCGCCGAAGTCGGCCCCGGCCAGTGCGGCGTAGGCCGTGATCACCAGGACGAGCACGGCCGCCACGATGTCGGGGATCATCGCGGCGGCTCCGGTGGGCGCGCGGTCTGCTCGGCAGGCGGCGCGTAGGGCACGGCGGGTTCCGGTTGCCCCGGGGTCCCCGTGCTCCAGCGGCGCTGCATCACGAACAGGACCGCGAACGTGGCCGCCGTCAGCGCCCCGTAGATGACCAGGGTCGCGGCCAGCGTGCCGGTCACCCCGCTGGCCGTGGTCGCCGCCTGGCTGGTGAGCAGCACGTGATACACGGTCCAGGGCTGGCGGCCGACCTCGGTGACGACCCAGCCCGCCTCCATGGCCGCCGTGGCCGCGACCCCCGAGAGCGCCCCCCCGATGAGAAACACCGTGCCTGGCCGGCCTTGCGGTAGGTCACGGTGGCGCCACCAGGACCAGGCCAGCCAGATCCCCCAGAGCAGCAGCAGGGTTCCGATGCCGACCATGAGGTCGAAGCTCAGGTGGAGGAGAGTGGGCAGCGGCGGCCGGTAGGCGGCCCGCACGCTGTCCCAGCCGGTCACCCGGGTGTGCGGCGAGAAACCTACCAGCAGCGAATCGACGTCGGGCAGGCCGATGCCCGCGATCACGTGGCCGTGGTACCAGATGCCCGCGACCCACTCGGTGGCGCCGCGCGTGGTGCGGTCAACGTACTCCATCGACGCGAACTTGACCGGCTGGTGGACTGCGATCTCGCGCGCCGCGGTGTCGCCCACCACGATCTGGACCGGCGTCACGATCGCGGTGATGGCGAACGGCACGCCGAAGCCGAGCCGGGTGTAGCGGTCCCGGTGGCCGCGGAGCAGGCCCACCGCGTACGGCGTCGCGGCCAGGCCGCCCGCGACCATGAAGGCGGCCAGGATCATGTGCGGGGCCTCGTAGGAGGTGGCCCGGTTGAAGAACACCGCGACCGGGTCGACGCTCGTGATCTGGCCGTGCGCCATGGTGTAGCCGGACGGCTGGTTCATCCACGAGTTCGCGGCCACCACCGACAGGGCACCGAGGATGCCACTGAGCACGATCGGCCCGAGAGTCCAGAAGTGCAGCCACCGCGGCAGCCGGTCCCAGCCGTACAGGTAGATCGCCGTGAACACCGCTTCGAGCAGGAAGAAGATGCCCTCGAAGCTGAACGGGATGCCGATGGCCGACCCATACGTGCCCATCAGCCCCGGCCACAGCAGGCCCATGTCGAACGACAGCACCGTCCCGCTCACGGCGCCCACCGCGACCAGCACGGCCATCACCTTCGACCAGCGCCGGGCGAGCAGCAGCGCGTCGGCGTCACCGCGCAGACCGAGATAGTGCGCGGTCATCACCACCGCGGGAAAGCCGATGCCCATGCAGGCCAGGATGATGTGGAAGCCCAGGCTCGATCCCATCTGGGCCCGGGCCGGGATGACCTGGTCCGATTGCAGCGCCAGGCTGCTCAACACCGGCCTCGCCTCGCCCTCCATGTCGCGGCTGGCTGCGCTACCCCCGCCTATCCTGGCAAACAGGGGCGAGAGGGTTGGAAGGGGGCTAGCGGCCTGAGTCCGCTTCCCCCGGTACGCATCGGGTCAGACGAGTGATCATCGCGCAGAAGGGTACCTCTAGGGACGTGGGGGCAGCCGGGCTTGTATTGAGGGACCGCTACCGGTTGGATGCGCTCATTGCGTCCGGTGGTATGGGGGATGTCTGGCGGGGTACTGACCTGGCCATTGACCGCCGAGTGGCGATCAAGCTGCTGCGCGCGGAGCACGCCGATGCTGAGGATGGGCCGGCCCGGTTCCGCGCCGAGGCGCACCATGCGGGCTCGCTATCGCACCCGAACATCGCCCAGGTCTTCGACTACGGGGAAGCCCGGGCGGCGGAACCCGGATACCTCGTCATGGAGCTGGTGGAAGGGCTGTCCCTGACCAGGATCCTGGACGACGGACCGCTGCCCCCTGCGGACGTGATGGATGTCGTCGCCCAGGTGGCCCGGGGGCTGGCCGCCGCCCACCAGGCCGGCCTGGTTCACCGGGACATCAAGCCCGGGAACTTGCTGGTCAGGCTGGACGGCCTGGTCAAGATTACCGACTTCGGGATCGCCACCGCGGCCGGGGAAAATCCGGTGACGCAGCCGGTCACCCAGCCCGGGATGCTGATCGGAACCCCGGCCTACCTGGCCCCGGAACGGATCTCGGGTGTTCCCGCAACGCCCGCGATCGACCTGTACGCGCTCGGTGTCGTCGCGCATCAGTGCCTGACCGGAAAGGTCCCGTTCGCGGGCGAGCCGCTGGCCGTGGCTCTCGCGCACCTGGACCGGGGCATCCCCCCGCTGCCGCCATTCGTGCCGCCCGAGGTTGCCGCTCTGGTCGCCGAGCTCACCCGCCAGGATCCCGCGGCCCGGCCCGGGTCCGCCTGGGATGTCGCCGTGCGGGCTGAGCACCTCCGGGTGATCCTGTCCGGCCCGGAAGCCCCCAGCCCGGGCGATGGGACCACGACTCTGCCTGCCCGGGCGGACGGTGCCGGGCTGGCTTCTCCGGCTGTGGCTGGGCCGGTGGTGGTTGGCCCGGCTGTGGCTGGCCCGCTGGTGGCTGGTTCGGCGGCGGCTGGCCCGGTAGTGGCTGGTTCGCTGGTGCCTGGGGCCGCGGCCGGCGTCGCACCGGCCACCCCGCGTCGCCCCCCGTCCCCGGTCCGGCCGGGCCCTCGGGGTCAGCGGCCGCGGCGGCCTGGCCCGGCCCGGCACAAGGCGAGCCTGCCGGTCCGCGGGGCCCTGGTGCTGACCGGCGTCGCGTCGGTCGGGTTCATCAGCTGGACGCTGGCCACGTTGCCCAGTCAGGTTGCGTCGCGCACGCCGTCTGTGACCCCGCCGGCGTCCAGCCAGAGCACCGCGCCAAGCCTCCTGCCCCGGCAGAGCCCGGTCGCGGCCACGCACATCGCCGGAGCCAACGGCGGAAGTGCCGACGTGGCGCGGGCGACCGCCACCCCGCAGGTGTCCAAGTCCGGCCGGCCCGCGTCGCCGAAGCCCACGACACCCGCACCGACCACGCCGGTGCCCACGACGCCGGTGCCGACCACGCCGGTGCCCACGACACCGGTGCCGACCACGCCGGTGCCGACCACGCCGGTGCCCACGACACCGGATCCCAGCTCGGCCGTGCCGACGACACCCATCGGCTCAGTGCCCCCGAGCACAGCCCCGGCCGTTGTTATTGCCCAGCCCGCGCCGCCCAGTCTGCTCAGCGTGCGGATCGTCCCCTGACGCGAGGCTCAGGGTTGCGGGGCGGCCGCCAGAGGCGGCGGCACCGCTCGGCGATCCCACGGGCCGGAGACCCGGGCCAGCAGCAGGGCCGCATCATCGTCGAGGGGTGCGCCCACGTATCGCACCAGGTCATCACGCAGCCGGTCCAGCAGGTCGCCATCCGCGCCGCCGGCCCTCGCGGCCACCTCGGCTACCCGCTCCTCGAGCGGATAGAACTCCCGGCGCGCATTCCGGGCCTCGGTGACGCCGTCGGTGTAGAGCAGCAGCGCGTCACCGGGCTGCAACGGCACGGTCCGCTCCGCGCCCGATGTGTCGCCAAGTGACATCAGCCGCAGCGGCAGGGCTGGAGCGGGCACGTTCACCGGGGTGACTCGCAGCCGCCTCGCCGGGCCCTGACCGTCACTCTCGCCTGGACTGTTCCCGGCTGGCCCGTTCCCGGCTGGCCCGTTCTCGCCCGGACTGAGCACCAGGGGCGGCGGGTGACCGCAGTTGTAGATGGTCAGGTTACCCGCGGCCGGGTCAATCTCGGCCAGCACGGCGGTAACGAACTCCTCGAGCGGTGCCGCGGGGCGGCGGGCCAGGCTCGCGTCGATCCGCCTGGCTACCTCGGCCAGCGTGTAGACCTCGTGGGCGACCTCGCGGAACACCCCCAGGACGTCCGCGGCGATCTCCACCGCGTCCAGTCCCTTGCCCCGGACGTCGCCCACGATCAGGCGGATACCGAACTGGGTCCGCGTGACCTCGTACAGGTCGCCACCGACCCGGGCCTCGGCCGCCGCCGCAAGGTACACGACCCCAAGCTCCAGCGGCCCGACCTGGCGCGGCAGCGGGCGCAGCAGGGCTCGCTGCGCCGCCTCGGCGACCGAGGTGACATCGGCCAGTCGCTGGTTCTCCTGCCCGCCTCGCGCGCCTCCGGAGGCGCTGATGAGGGTCACCACCAGGATCGACACCGCGGTGACCGCGGGCACTTCCGCCGTGGTGGTGAACGGCGCCGCCGCGATCGCGGCCAGCAGCATCACGGCGCCGTAGGCCAGCGGGAGGCGCGGAGTCGCCGCGCCGATGCCGGCCAGGGCCGGTGGTACCGCCAGCAGCGGCAGCAGGAGCTGTCCGTCCCAGGCGCTGCTTGTGGCCAGGGCGATCAGCGCGGCCACCGCGGGCAGGGCGCACAGGGTCAGCCAGCGGGCTTGCCACGGGGCCGCGCGCACAGCCGACCGGCCGCGCGCCAGTGGGGCCAGCATCTAGCTATTTCTTGCGGTCAGCCTGCGGGCCGTCCGCCGAGTATTTCTTGCGGCCGGCCAGTGGGCCGTCCGCTGGCCGCGAGTTTCGGCAGCCGCGTCACGCAGCATGGGGGGTGCTCCTCGCTAGCCGAGCGGATACCGCGGAGCCGAGCGGATACCGCGGCGGGGACCGGGATAAACGTCAAGAATAGTGCACCGGCCCCGGGTCTCCCGCCCGCTGAGTTGCGTCAGCCGGCCTGGGCCAGCGCCCCGAACGCGAGCTTGGGTTCCCAGCCGAGCCCCTGGTAGCCGGAGCCGGGACCACCGGGGACCATCCTCACCACGCCGTAACTGGCCAGGTCCAGGTCACGGCGGGAACCGGGGCCGGGCACGAACTTGTAGCCCGCGAAGGTGAACCAGAAGGCGAGGTCCACCCCCTCGGCCTCGAAGATCTTGGCCAGCTCCCGCAGGTAGGTGACCTGCTCGTGCTCGTCGCGGACGTAATCGCCGTCCAGGACGGGCGGCTCGGCGCTGGTGTCGAGGATGGCCCAGCCCAGGCCGCCGCGGTCCGCCGCGCCCGCGTAGCCACAGCAGCCGAACTCGGTGATCGCAAGCGGCTTGCCGTGCCGCAGGCGCTGGCGGAGCTCCAGCCGGAAGCGGCCGGCATTCTCCGCGTCCCGGTACGCGTCCACGCCGACCACGTCGAAGGGGGTCCAGTCCACTGGTTCCCACATGCCGGACGCGTAGCTCAGCGGGCCGCCGAACCGGCCGCGGGCGTCCTCGGCCGTTGCGGCCAGGAAACCATTGAGCTTCCCCGGCAGCGCCGCGAACGCGCTGTGCAACCGCTCGCCGCCGGCCTGCAGTCCGGCGATCCGCTCGTACACCGTGCCGCCGGGCAGGAAGCCCGCGCCGAACAACGACAGCTCGCAGCCGCACACCAGGACGACTGCGGCACCGGACCGGCGCAGGTGCTCGGCGCGCTCCGCGCACTCCGCGAACAGCGAGGCCAGGTCCGCGGCGGCCAGCTCGCATGGGAACGGCGCGAACCACACCTCCAGCCCCGCGGCCGCCGCGAGCTCCCCGGCCACGCTGAGCCGGGCCGGATCCCCGCCGGAGATCCGTACCGCCGTGCAGTGCAAGTCGTCCGCGATCACCTGCATCTCGCGGCGGACGATGCCCGCGTCAAACTGCTCGCGGCTGCTGATGCCGCCCGGGGAGAACCCGGTGTCGTAGTTGATGCCCTGGCCGCGCATAGCGGGATCCTCTCCTCGCGGGTGCCGGTCTCCTGGGCGGGCCGGCCTTGGCCGGGGCGGGTCAGCGTCCGGCTGTCTCCGCGTCGATCATCTTCTGGATGGGGGTGGCGGCGACCCCGCCGATCACCATGGCCAGGCCGATCGCGCCGAGGGTGAAGACGGTGCTCAGCCAGACCATCGTGGTCACCGGCAGCGTGTACGCGCCCACCAGGCGCGCCGCGCAGTCAGCCAGCAGTGTCACACCCCAGATCGTGCTGAACGCCAGCTCCAGCCGGCGGAAGCGCCTGGATCCGGCGGACAGCCGGTCCCAGGCCGCGGTCCGCTCCGGCCTGCCCTGGGTCATGAACGGCTTGAGCCCGGCGGACATGAGCGGGCGGTGCAGTGTGACCGAGGTCAGGATGGCGATCGCGATGACGCTGCTGACCAGCGAGTCCTTGGCGATCATCGCCCGCGGATCCCCGCTCAGGAAGCTGACCACGATGCCGGCCAGGTTGACCGCGAGCATGAGCAGGGCCAGCAGGTTCGCCTTCCGCTCGGCGGCGAAGCCAGCCAGGGTGCGGCCCGCGGCCGGAATGCTGCTCAGGGCCAGGGATAGCCACAGGCTGACCCCGAACACGTCGTGCAGCAGGTAGAAGGAGCCCAGCGGGACGCCGACGTCGATGGCGAGCGGCCGCAGGGACGTGAGCAGGTCAGCTCGGTGGTCTGGGTCAGCTCGGTGGTCCGGGTCAGCACGGTGATCCGGGTCAGCTCGGTGGTCCACGACCGTCGGATGCTCCCGGCCTGACCCGGCCAGGGTGGCCTGGGCCGCGGGGGCCGCGGCGGCCTCGATCGATGGCGGCGGGCACGAGGTCTGCGTCATGAGCACCAATCTAGGAGGGACATAAATTTATGTCAAACATAATTTTGTGCTCGATCCTAACTAACGGGGGTAGGCTACGGGCATGACATCCGGACTCCGCGAACGGCGGAAACAGGAGACCCGGCAGGCGATCTCGGACATCGCCACCCGGCTGTTCGTGGCGCACGGGTTCGACGAGGTGACGATCTCCCAGGTGGCCGACGCAGCCGGGGTGGCCAAGATGACCGTCACCAACTACTTTCCGCGCAAGGAGGACCTGGTCTTCGACCGCGCCGAGACGGTCATCGGGCACCTGGCCGAGGTCGTGGCCGCCCGGGAGCCCGGGGAGAGCATGCTCAGCGCGATCCGGCGCGACTACGCGGTCGCGGTCGCCCGGGCCGATGTCACGTTGGGGCTGTCCAGCCCGGCCTTCGCCCGGATGATCGCGGCCAGCCCGGTGCTGACCACCCGGGAACTGGAGATGCTGCTGCTGCGCGAGCGCGCCCTGGGCGACGCGATAGCCGCCGAGACCGGGACCGACGGCCCGCAGCAGCGGCTCGCCGCCGCGCTGCTCGCCTCGGTCCACCGGGTGTTGTACACCGAGGCGCGCCAGCGCAGCCTGGCCGGGCAGCCGAGGCCGGAGATCTGTGCCGTCCTGGCGGAGGCCGCCTCCGAGGCGTTCGGCCTGCTGGAGCCGGCCCTGGGAACCAGCTACCGGCGCGCCTGACGGCAACGCTCACCGCCCGCACGGCTCACCACCGGCGCCGCGGGGTCCTACGCTGGAGCGGTGAACGCGGACGGCCGGACCCACCCTGTCGTCCCGGCCGTGGTGCGCACCAAGGCCCTGGTGGCCGGCGCCGGGCCTTGGCTGCACGGCCTTGCGGGCCTGATCGCCAGCATGGAACAAGAGTGGTCCATCACCGTGGGGCGCTCCTACCAGGACGCCACCGAGGCCCTGGTCGCGGAGGCCACGCTGGCCGACGGCACACCGGCGGTGCTGAAGCTGCTCGTCCCGGGGCCGGATAACAACGCCCGGAACGAGGTCACCGTGCTGCGGCTGGCCTGCGGCGACGGGTGCGTCCGGCTGCTGCGGGCGGATCCGGAGCGCGGCGCGCTGCTGCTGGAACGGCTCGGCCGCCCGCTGCACGAGCTGGGACTGCCCCTGGCGCAGCGGCTCGAGATCCTCTGCGCCGCCGCCGCCCGGGTCTGGCGCCCGGCTGCGGGCTGTGGCCTGCCGACCGGGGCGGACAAGGGCCGCTGGCTCACTGCCTTCATCACCGCGACCTGGGAGGAACTCGGCCGCCCTTGTTCGGAGCGTGCCGTCGGCTACGCCCTCGCCTGCGCGGCGGACCGCATCGCCGCGCACGACGACGCCCGTGCGGTCCTGGTGCACGGAGACGTCCATAAGTGGAACGCACTGCAGGCGGACACCGGATTCAAGCTCGTCGACCCCGACGGGCTGATCGCCGAGCCCGAGTATGACCTGGGAGTGCTGATGCGGGAGGATCCCGCGGTCTTCCTGGCCAGTGCGGCCCGCAGCGATGCGGCCCACAACGATGCCGCCTACAACGGTGCGGCCCGGGGGATGGTACGCGAGAAGGCCTGGGAGCGGGCCGGATGGCTGGCCCGGCGCTGCGGCCTGGATGCCACCGCCATCTGGCAGTGGGGCGTGGTCGAACGCGTCTCGACCGGCCTGCTGACCACGAAGATCGGGCTGCAGCCGGTGGGCCGGGAGATGCTGGCCGTCGCCGACCAGATTTGCGACGAGTAGGCGGATTCTTCGCCCGGCCCGGGGGGTCACCGGCCCCTGCGACTGCTCCGCCCGTGAGCCCGGGCCGACCGCGCGGGAGGCGCCTGATCTGGCTGGGCGGTCACACGATCTCGGCGATCGCGCGGGTCAGCAGGATCGCCGCGCAGAACGAACGGTACGTGGCCAGCGGGTCGTCCCCGGTGCAGCGCAGTTCCCGCGGGCCGGTGCGCACCACCCCGCGGACCCAGCTGGCCGCCTCGGCGATGTCGGTGGTCCGGACGGATAGCTCCAGCACCGCCTGGCCCAGCGGTGGCGGCTGCGCCGTGGTCGCACCGGCCACCGCCCGCTCCGCGCTCTCCCGGATCAGCGCGCACGCCCGCGCTGGGTGCAGGCTGTGCGCGGCTGCCCGGCTGACCGGCTCCTTGACCACGGCCGCGTGGACGCCGGGGATGAGGGCCGCGGTCTCCTCGCAGGCGCACCGGTCCCCGGTGACCAGCACCACCGGCACGCCGTAGTGCGCGGCCACCAGCGCGTTGATGCCCGCCTCGCCGGTCACCACGCCGTCCAGCCGGGCTTCGATCACGGCCCGCGGGTTATAGGTGTGCGACAGCCCGGCCGCTGCCCCGATCGAGCCGTGGTAGGACACGAACAGCACCGCGTCGAAGCTGCTGTCCAGTCCCTGCATCATGTAGAGCGGCTTGTGGCTGCCGGAGATGTAGGACGCCTGGCCCGCCAGGGCGTCCGGCGGCAGGTTGCGCATGGTCGAGTGCGAGTCGTTGACCACGATCTCGCTGGCCCCGCCCGCCCGCGCGCCCTCGATGGCCGCGTTCACCTCGGCGAGCAGCAGCCGGCGGCCCGCGGCCGCTTCCGGGCCGTCGCCGACGCATTGCGCCCAGTTGACCACCCCGGCTGTGCCTTCCATGTCGCTGGACAGGAAAACCTTCATGACCGCCTCCATACCCGGAGTGGTACCGCCCGCCCGGCGCCGCCGCGGATGGTCAGCTCACCGGTCAGGCTTTCCGTGCGACTCCTACCAGGTTCCCGAACCGGCTGGGGTCCTCGGGCACGTCGGCGGGCGAGTCGGGCCGCCACAGCGGGACGTAGACCAGCCCCGGGTCCACCAGCTCGAAACCGTCGAAGAAGCGCAGGATGTCCGCTGGCGGCCGGGCCCGGATCGGGGTGGACACGGTCCGGTTGTACGCCTTCTCGAAGGCCTTCACCACCGGGGTATCGCCCGTCGCCGTGATGTGACTGAGTACGAGATAGCTACCCGGCGCGAGCGCGTCCCGCAGCCGGGAAACCAGATTCCAGGGGTCGTCAGCGTCGCTGATGAAGTGCAGCACCGCGACGAGCAGCAGCCCGGTGGGCTCGCCTGAGCGGATCAGCCGCGCGACGGCCTCATGGTCCAGGATCTTCTCTGGCTCACGCAGGTCGGCGTCGATCACGGCGGCGTTGTCGTTGCCGTCCAGGATGACCTTGCTGTGCGCGATGGCGACCGGGTCGATGTCCGCATAGACCACCCGCGCGGCTGGGTCGGCCTGCTGGGCGACCTCGTGCACGTTGCCCTGGGTTGGGATGCCGGAACCTATGTCGAGGAACTGCCGGATACCGGTCCCGGCCAGGAACCGCACGGCCCGGCCCAGGAACGCCCGGTTGGCCCGGGCAAACGTCCGGGCGTTGGGGTCCACTGAGGTAAAAGCCCGGCCCGCGTCCTGGTCAACCAGGAAATTATGGCTACCGCCCAGCAGGTAGTCATAGACCCGGGCAGCGTTCGCCCGCCCGGTGTTCAACGCCTGGCGGCAGCCAGTCGGGCTCGTCAGCCACGCGCGCCTCCCGTGTCAGCCACGTGCGCCTCCGTATAGGCCGTATTAAGCCGTGCATAATGCGGTACCTTTCGTGATTGCACGATATCGCACAGCACTGGATCTCCGGGTCCAGGAATGGCTGTGCTCCTGGGCAAGGATTGGTGCAGACGCGGTGGTGACACAGATAGCCGGGGCGGACGATCCGGCGCCACCCCGCCGGCGCGGCGCTGGCGGAATCAGCTTCGCGGTGCTCACCGTGGACGCAGCCGGGCTGGTGACCTCATGGTCAGTCACGGCCGAGCGGTTGTTCGGCCGGAGGGCCGGGGAGATAACCGGGCAGCACCTGGGTGACGTGCTGCTCAACCGCCCGGGCCAGCGCGAGCTGTTAGGGCAGGCGCAGGCCGAGGTCGGTGCAGGACGGCCGTGGACCGCGACCGTGGACCTCGCCTTCGCCCAGGCGGACGGCCTGGCCACCATGCACTGCGAACCGGCGCCCGGCGGCTCACCGGCCGGGCCTGGCGGTGCTCTCGTGATCATCCAGCGTGCTCCGGCCATCCCGGCCCACCCCGGCCCGGACCTGCTGAGCGAGGCGGCGACCCGGATCGGCACCACGCTCGACCTGACCCGCACGGCCCGCGAGGTCACCGAGGTCGCCGTACCCGCGTTCGCCGCCGCGGCCACCATCTTCGTCTCCGAACCACTGCTGGCCGCCGATGATGTCGCGGCCCGACGGTCGGGGTCCACCGCGGTGGTGCGCCGCCTCGCGGCCCGGCTGGCCGGCCAGCCACCGGCGGTCACCGACAGCGTGCTCCGCCCCGGCGAGGTGCTCGTCTTCGACGGGGCCTCACCCAGCTTCCGCGCTATGCGCACCGGCCAGCCGGTCCGGTCCGATCACCTCGGCCAGGAGACCGTCGACCGGCTGACCCGGCGTCCTGGCGGCCATCAGGTCGCGGCCGGCTACACCACGTTCCTGGCCGTCCCGCTGGCCGCGCGGGGTCTGGTGCTGGGCTGCGCGACCTTCGCCCGGGCCCCCCGCGATCCCGGCTTTGAGGCCGATGACATCGCGCTGGCCGCCGAACTGGCCGCCCGGGCCGCGGTGTGCATCGACAACGCCCGGCTCTACGACCGGGAGCGGCGGACCGCGTTTGCCCTCCAGCACGGCCTGCTGCCCCGCGAGCCGCGCATCCCGGCCGGGATGGAGGTCGCGCACCGATATTTCCCGGTGGGGGCGAGCGTGGTAGGTGGTGACTGGCACGACATCGTGCGGTTGCCGGGCGGGCGGGCAGCGCTGATCGTCGGGGATGCGATGGGTCATGGCCCGGAGGCGGCGGCGGTCATGGTGCAGTTGCGCACCGCCGCCCACACCCTGGCCAGCCTCGATCTGCCTCCGGAGGACATCTTGCACCGGCTGGACCGGATGGCCGCCGGGATGCCCGCGGCGCCGTTCGCCACCTGTATCTACGCGGTGATCGACCCGGAGCAGAATTCGTGCGTGATCGCGAAGGCTGGCCATCCGCCGCCGTTGCTGGCCCGGCCCGGCCGGGCCCCGCTGGTGCTCGACCTCCCGCCCGGGCTCCCGCTCGGCCTCGGCACCGGGTCCTTCGAGGCGGCGGAAGTAAGCCTGTCCCCGGGGACCACCCTCGCCCTGTACACCGACGGCCTGGTGGAGAGCCGCATCCGGCCGCTGGACGAGGGCATCGCCGCGCTGGGTGCAGCCCTGGCCGCGGTGCTGGCCCCGCCCGGCGGCCCACTCGACACCGGCTGCGAAACGGTCACCCAGGCGCTGCGCCAGCGCGGCGACGATGACATCACGCTGGTGCTGGCCCGGATCCGGCCCGGGGGTATCGGGCTCCCGCTGACCCGGCCCGGCTGACCCCCGGCCCGGCCAGTTCCACGGCCAGCCAGCTCAGTCGAGTGGCGCGCCGACCCGCTCCCGGATCTCCTGCACCGCCCACTGATTGCCGTCCAGGTCGGCGAAGAATATGAACTTCCCACCGTCCCGGGGATCGAGCTGCTGGATCTCCGAGACCTCGACGCCCCGGCCGGTCAGCTCGGCCCGGGCCGCGCGGATGTCCCTGACCACCAGCTGGAGCCGCGCCGCGGCCCCCCCGGGGGCGTCCGCGCTGATCAGTGCCGGGCCGATCACGACCGAGCAGGCCGATCCGGGCGGCGTCATGTGCACCACCCGCATGTCGGGTGCGGGCTGCGTGTCGGCATCCAGATGGAATCCCGAGCTTCCCGAGATAGAACTCTTTGGCCCGGTCGATGTCGGTGACCGGCACGACGACTACTTCCAGCTTCCAGTCCATGATGGCTACTCCTTCCGGCTGGCGCGCCTGGGCGGCGCTCCTGGTCCTAGGACGGAGCTGCTGCGAGAGTCTCGACATCGCCCTCCCGGGTTTGGGTAAATTGCGCCGGGCCGGGTAGACGGCCGCGGTGCGCTCCGGACCTGGACGCCGCCGCCGTTGTCCCGGCCGGAGGGTGATGCCACAGTGCAGGCGCTTCTCGCCCACCGGGCCGCCCGGTGATACCCCAGGGAATCAGCAGCGCGCTACGGCCATTTCGACGACCCCGCCGTGAATACGTCACCACCCGCCCGGACGCACCATTTGCCCGGGATCAACTACCTGGGCACGGGCACGTTCTTCGGGGTCATCTCGAATACGCGGGCGGCTATCCCTGCTACCGCGACGCCCGGTTACGCAGCATAACCCGGTATCGCGACAACGGTGCCCAGCCGATTCGGGCGGGCGGTATCTGTATTCTGCGAGATAATGGCTCTGGCGCCTGCTGGTCAGCGTCGAGGCGGTCGTCGGCTAAGCCGGGGGGACCCCGGTGGTGCTGGTCACGTGCGCGGGAATGGCACCGTCATGGCGGTCGCCAGTCGTGGACGTCCCGGCCGGCTCGAACATCAAGATGGAGCCCCCGGGGGAGCTGGGCTTATGCTCGGTGCCCCGGGGCACCACGAACATGTCTCCGGTCCGCAGTTCACGGTCCGCTCGCCACCGCCACCGGGGTCACGGAGCGAAATATTGAACTGCCCGCTGAGCACCAGGAAGAACTCATCGGTGTGGTCGTGGCTATGCCAGACGTGCTCACCGCGGGTGTGTGCGATACGGACGTCGTAGTCATTGACCCGGCCGATGATCCGGGGCAGGTAGATCTCGTCGAACTGGGCGAGCGCGGCGGCGACGTTCACTGGGCTGGATTCCATGACCCTACGATCCGCCGCCGGGCCGGGCCGTCTTGTACGGTCTTGATGTGGACGGCGGCCGGGAAGGGAGCTGTCACGTCGAGGCCTGGGTACCGCCGGTCCCCGGGATCGCCGAGGTGTTCCACGCCCGCATGACGGGCTGGGCGTACCCGCCACACTGCCACGACACCTGGGCGGTCCTCATCGTGGACGCGGGCGCCATCCGCTACAGCCTCGATCGCCGCAGTTGCACGGCGGGCGGCGAGACCGTCACCATCCTTCCGCCCGGAGTCGTGCACGACGGGCGTCCCGCCCCCGGCCAGCTCGGCTTCCGCAAGCGTGAGCTGTACCTGCCGCTGACGTTCCTGCCCGCCACGCTGGTCGGTGCGGCGGTCAACCACACGGCGATCCGGGATGGCCGGCTGCGCCGGGCCCTGGCCGGGCTGCATGACTGCCTCACCAGCGATGACCCGCCCAGCGATGACCCGCCCAGCGATGACTCGCCCAGCGAGAGCGCAGCCCGCCGCCTGGCTGGCCGATCCCGGTGAGCAGCTCCGGGTGCAGGCGCGGCTGGGTTTCGTCACCGAACGCATCGCCGCCCACCTCGGTCACTGGCCGCCGCGCCGCGAGCCGGAGCCGCGTCTGGCCGGCCAGGTGCGCGATCTCCTCGACGAGCACCTGGCCGAGCCGGTCACGCTCGGGGCCGCCGCGGCGCAGCTGGGCCGGTCCGTCCCGCATCTGGTCCGCAGCTTCACCCGCGAGTTCGGGGTGAGCCCGCACGCCTACCTGATCGGCCGCCGGGTGGACGCCGCCCGGCGCGCCCTGCTCCAGGGCGCCCGCCCCGCCGACGTCGCGGCGGACCTGGGCTTTTACGATCAGGCGCATTTCATCCGGCACTTCAAGCGGCATGTGGCGGTCACCCCCGCCCGGTTCGCCCGGGGCCGGGCCCGTCCGGTCGGGCCCGGCCTGTCCCTGACCCCCGGTCCCCGCGGGTAGGCCCAGGCCCACCCCGGAATTAGGTACGCCCCCATAGCGCCGGGCGCCCCGGCGGCGTCACGATGGGTGACATGGGAATCCTGGTGATCGTCCTGTGGCGCGTTATCGGCCGGCTCCTGCGTCGTCTGGGCCGGGGCGTCCTGCTCGTGCCCGTGGCCGCGATGGCCCCGGTGCTGTTCGGGGTGCGCCCGTGGACCGTGGCGGCGGTCCTGCTGGCCGTCGTGGTGGCACTCTGGCGGCCGGTCATGGCGGCGATGGTGCTGCCGGTCACCATGGTGGTCGCCGGCATCAGCGGTCTGGTGGTGGCGGCCACCACGCCCGCGCAGTCTTGGTGGGCGGTATCCGCGCTGGTCGCGATCAAGCAGCGCCTGGTCAGCGGGCCCGGCGCGGCCAAGATCGCCCAGTTCAAGATGGTCCGGGCGGGTGCCGTGGTCGGCCGCCGGTCCGTCGTCGCCCGGCTCGCGCCGGGGCCCGGTTCCCGCACTACGGTCCTCGCGCCGGGGCCCGGTGTCCCGCCCGGCACTCACCGGTCCTCGCGCCGGGGCCCGGTTCCCGCACTACGGTCCTCGCCCCGGTGCCCGGTTCCCGCATTACGGTCAACGCGCCGGTGTCCGGTTTCCGCGGTCCGGTCAAGATGCCCGCGGGCCCGCACTTCTACGGGCCCCCGCCGAAGATCGCCGTCCAGGCGATGGCCGGCCGGGGGTGGTCGTGGACCGTCAAGGGCGGGGGGCCGCCCGTCCAGATCCATCGGGCCGGCGGCGGATTCTGGCCTGGCTACCTGGTGCCGCTGGCCTTGCTGCTGCTCACCCTGGGCCTGTGGCTGCTGCCGCGTACCCTGGCCGCGCTGCGCGCGCACACCGCCGGGCTGCTCTCCTACCTGCGGCTCCGGATGCTGGAGAATCGCTGGGGCATTCTCCTGATCCCGGTCGCGCTGCTCGGCCTGACCGTGTTCGGCGTGCACCTGTGGACGGTCGCGCTGGTCCTGGTCTCCGTCGTCACCGCGGTCCGGTGGCCGGTCATCGCCGCGGACCTGGTCCCGCTGGCACTGGCCGCGTTCGCGGCCCGCGGTTTCATGCTCGCCGCGAGCTGGCAGTCGCTGCCCCCGAGGCTGGCGCAGCCCGCCCTGCTCTACGGGACCGTCCTGGTCAGCAGCCGCGAGACGGCCATGCTGGCCGGGGCCGAGGCCAGCGCGTTCCTCGTGGTGGCTGCGTGGCTGGTGCCGCGGACGCTCGGGGCACATACCCGCGCGCTCCTGGTCCCCCCGGGCGGGACCTGGAACTGGAGGGCCGGGTGCAGCGGCTGACCGAAACCCGGAGCCTGGCCGTGGACCACGCCGCCACCGAACTGCGCCGGATCGAGCGTGACCTGCACGACGGCGCGCAGGCTCGGCTGATCGCGCTGGGCATGAACTTGCGCGCGGTCGAGCGCATGCTGCCCGGCCCGGCCGGAGGCCGCGCTGGCGCTGGTCGCCGAGGCCAGGGAGACGTCGCTGCGTGCCCTCAGCGACCTGCGCGACCTGGTGCGCGGTATCTGCCCGCCAGTCCTGGCCGACCGGGGTCTCGGCCACGCCGTGCGGGCCCTGGCCCTGGACACTCCATTCCCGGTGGACCTGGACATCGACCTGCCCGGGCGGCTGGCCACGCCGGTGGAGTCGGCCTGCTACTTCGCGGTGGCGGAGGCCCTGGCCAACGCGGTGCGGCACTCGGGGGCGCGCCGGGTGCATATCCGCATGGAGCACCAGGCGGGCCTGCTGCGGGTCCAGGTCGCCGACGACGGGGCGGGCGGGGCGGACCCGGCCCGGGGGTCCGGGCTGCGGGGCGTGGAACAGCGGCTGGGTGCGTTCGATGGCATCCTGGCGGTGAACAGCCCGCCGGGCGGGCCGACCATGATCGCCATGGAGGTGCCGTGCGCGTTGTCGTCGCCGAAGACCTGTTCCTGCTGAGGGACGGGCTGACCCGGCTGCTCGGGGCGCACGGCTTCGAGATCGCCGCGGCGGTGGACAGCGCACCCGACCTGCTGTGCGCGCTACTGGAGCAGCGGCCCGACGTGGCGGTGGTGGACGTCCGGCTGCCCCCGTCGTTCGCCGATGACGGGCTGCAGGCGGCGCTGGCCGC
>CAWINS010000059.1:0-230951 GCA_963837335.1 uncultured Actinomycetes bacterium
GAGCAGCTGGCCGTCCAGACCCAGATCGAGGAGGTCGCCGCGGTCACCCTGCGGGAGATCGCGGACTACGCGGGGGCGCAGGTGGGGGCGGTGTACGTGCTCAACGAGCAGGCTGGGGTGATCACCTTCCGGGGCTCGCGGGGCATGCGGGCCGAGGACTTCACCCCCGAGCTAGCGCTGGGGGAGGGTCTCGCCGGACGGGCCGCGGCAGAGCGGCGTCCCGTCCCGGCCGGCTGGGCCGAAAGCTCGATGCGCCTGCCTGGGCTGGTCGGCGAGCGGGAAGTGCGGCACGAGGTCCACCTGCCCATGCTGCACCGGGACCGGGTCATCGGCGTGCTCAGCCTGGGCCGCTCGGGTGACGAGGACTTCACCCCGGCGCAGATCGACCGGCTGGGGATCCTGGTGCAGGGCGCCACACTCGCCTGCGCGGAGGCTCTGAGCCTGCGCCGCCTCGAGGTCCTCGCCGGGGAACTCGAGTCGGTGATGGACTCTACCGACCAGGGCATCTGCCGGGTGGACCTGTACGGCAGCGTCACCTACATCAACCGGGCCGGGCTGGCGCAGACCGGCTGGACCGAGGCCGAACTCCTCGGCCGCAACGCGCACGACGACGATGCACCACACTCATCCCGATGGGACGCCTTACCCGGCCGCGGAATGCCCGCTGCTGCGCGCCGTCTACGACAACAAGGGGACCAGGGTCAGCGGAGAGGTGTTCTGGCGTAAGGATGGCAGCCGGTTCCCGGTGGAGGCGTCGGCCTACCCGATCCGCGACGGCGGCAGCGTGCTCGGCGGGGTCATCACGTTCCACGACGTCTCCGAGCGCAGGATGGCGGAACGCCAGCTCAGCCGCCCAGTACCTGACGGCCCGGGTACTAGCCGAGGCGGAATCGGTGCGGGAGGCGCTGCCCCGTGTGCTGGAACTCTGCTGCGATCAGCTTGGCTGGCAGATGAGCCTGGTCTGGGTGCCCGGGAAGGACGACCGCGAGCTGCACTGCCTGGCTGCCTACGCGCGGCCCGGCTGGGAGGATCAGCTGGCGTTGCTGAGCCACGAGACCGTGACCCTGGGCCTTGGTACGGCGGGCCGGGCCTGGCGGTGGCGGCAGCCGGTCTTCGTCTCCGGCCTGGGCGATGCGGTAGCGCCGAAGGATGGCCTGCCCCAGAACGCCCAGCCGAAGGAGGGCCTGCCGAAGGAGGGCCTGCCGAGGGATGTCCAGCCGCAGAACGGCCGGCCCCAGGATGACCAGGACGGGATGCCGCGCGGCGAGCTGGCGGTGCCGCTCACCAGGGACGGCGAGGTCATCGCGGTGGTCCAGTTGCTCGGCCCTGAGCAGCCGCGCATCGACGGGCTGCCGGAGACGATCGAGACCATCGCAGCGCAGCTGTCCCAGTACGCGGACCGCAAGCGGAGCGATGCCACCGCCGCGCGGATGAAGGACCAGTTCGTGGCCACCGTCTCGCACGAGCTGCGGACCCCGCTGGCCGCGATGGACGGCTGGCTGCACATCCTGCTCGACGGCGAGCCCGGCCCGCTGAACGAGGAGCAGCACCGCTTCCTGACCACGGTCAAGCGGAACAGCGACCGGCTGATGCGGCTGGTGGGTGACCTGCTGCTGATCGGCCAGATGGACGCGGGCCAGTTCAGCCTGGACCTGGGCGACGTCGATATCGTCGAGCTGGTCGGCGAGACCGTCGCGCTGTTCGAGGGGGCGGCGGCGGAGAAGAGGATCGAGCTGATCGCCGACACCGGGTCCGCCGCGGTGGTGCTCGGCGACCGGCTGCGGCTCGGCCAGCTGCTCAGCAACCTGGTGTCCAACGCGATCAAGTTCACCCCCGAGGGCGGCCAGGTCTCGATCCGGGTCAGGGAGCAGGACGGCACCTGCCAGGTCGAGGTCACCGACAGCGGGATCGGGATCCCGGCAGCGGACCGGACGCACCTGTTCGAGCGTTTCTACCGGGCGTCCACGGCCACCGGGACCGCCGGGTCCGGGCTCGGCCTGGCCATCAGCAAAACCATCGCCGAAGCACACGGCGGCACGATCCGGATCGCGGACTCCAGCGGCAGCGGCACCAGGGTTCTGGTGGAGATCCCGCTGCACGTGGCGGTACAGGTGACCGGGTGACCCAGCCCCAGCCCCAGGCCCAGGCCCAGGCCGGAGCCCGTCACCATCCTGGTCGCCGATGACGAGCAGGACATCCGCGAGCTGGTCGCTTACCGGCTCAGCCGGTCCGGCTACAGCATCATCGAGGCCCGGGACGGCGAGGAGGCGTTCCAGCTGGCCGCGGACCAGGCGCTGGACATGGCGGTGCTGGACGTGATGATGCCGCGGCTGAACGGGTTCGACCTCACCCGGCGGCTCCGGCACACCCCGGCCACGGAGCGGCTGCCCATCCTGCTGATGAGCGCGAGCGTGCAGGAGGCAGACATCTCGCGGGGGATCGCGGCGGGCGCGGACGGCTACCTGACCAAGCCGTTCACCCCGGATCAGCTGCTGACCCGGGTCCGGGAGGTGCTCAGCCGCGGCTGAGCGTGATCACCAGCCCGGCTGCCCGTCGAAGCGCTTCAGCTGCCGACGGTGCGGTGCACCGCCAGTGAGGTTGGCGGCGCGCGTGCTGGCGCGCACGGTGAGGTGGGGGGCGAGCAGCGTGGCCGCGGGCACCGGCTGGCCGTGCAGCTTGGCCATCAGCAAACCGACCGCCTGCCTGCCCACCTGATCGGCCGGGAGGGCGATCGAGGTCAGTGGCGGGGTGGCCCGCTCGGCCAGGTCGTCCGGGCACAGCGCGAGCACCGACAGATCCTCGCCGACCCGCCGTCCCGCGGTGCGGAGCGCGTCCAGCAGCGGGCCGAGGGCCGATTCGTTGTGCACCACGATCCCGTCCAGTCGCGGGCGCTGGCCCAGCAGCCTGGCCACGGTGGCCCGGACGGCGCCTGGCGCCGGGTCGCAGGGCCAGGTGGCCGGGTGCAGCCCGTGCGCCCGGGCCGCCCGCTCGAAGCCGGCCTGGATGCGCTGGGCGAAGCCGGTGCCCCGCTGGTAGACCTCCGGTGGCGCGCCGATCAGCGCGACGTCGCGGCAGCCGACCGCGGCCAGGTGCTCCGCGGAGGTCCGCCCCGCCGCGTCGAAGTCCAGGTCGATGCAGGTCAGGCCCGCCGGGTCGGCCGGGAAGCCGATCAGCACCGCGGGCTGGCGCAGGCTGCGCACCAGCGGCAGCCGCATGTCGCGGGATTCCACGTCCATCACGATGATCGCGTCCACCAGCGAGGCGCCGGTGACCCGCTGCAGCCCCGCGACGCCGTCGTCCTGGGTCAGCAGCAGCACGTCGTGGCCGTAGCCGCGGGCCGCGGTCACCACCGCGGTGGCGAACCGCATGAGCACCGGTACGTAGATGCCGGAGCGCAGCGGCACAACCAGCGCGATGACATTGGACCGGCGGCTGGCCAGGGCCTGCGCGCCCGCGTGCGGGTGGTAGCCGAGCGCGGCGATGCTGTCCAGCACGCGCCGCCGGGTCTGCTCCGAGATCGTGCGCTTGCCACTCAGCACGTAGGAGACGGTGCTCGGCGAGACATCCGCGTGCCGCGCCACGTCAGAGATCTTGACCAAGGTCCCGTCCGGGGATTGTGAAGCGCTTCGACTTCTGGATGCTAGCTCTGCCAGGCGGTATGCACAACGTCGAGTTACCACTGCGATACACACCGGAAACGGCGAAGGCGGGGCAGCGGGCCCGGCCGCCTGGGGCCCGGGCGGCCGCCGGTCAGCCGCGCGCCAGCTGCTCCAGCCGCTCGTGCAGATGTGGCAGGTAGGTCTCGGCTTCCGGCTTCATCAGCACGCTGCGCAGGATCCGGGCTCCGGGCGCGTCCGCCTTCACCGACCCGTGCCGGGCCAGGAAGGCGTCCGCGTCCGCGCGCAGCGTGCTGAGGAACACCGGGTCGGGGCTGGTCATCCCGGCCTGCAGGATCCGCTCCGAGGCCAGGTCGATCCGGGACAGCGTGGCCGGCCCGGTGACCGGGAAATAGCTGACGATGTCCAGCTCAGGCTCCTGGTACAGGTCCAGCACCGAGGACTTCCCGATCAGCGCGGCCCAGGCCAGCGCCGCCCGCCGTCCGGCGGCCAGCACCTGCCCCAGGCCGTCCCGGGTCGGCGGCAGCAGCCGGAACGTGAGCCACAGCGCCGCGGCGGCCGCGCCGGGCCTGGAGCACTCCAGGCTGATCTCCCCGAGGTGCAGGTCTGCCGAGGTGAAGTAGGTGTACGGGGAGTCATGCAGGTAGAACCGGGCCACCCCGGGATCGCGGAACAGCACGGCGCCGCAGCCGTAGGGCTGCAGCCCGTGCTTGTGCGGGTTGACCACCACCGAGTCGCACTCGGCGATGGCCCGCCACGGCGCGGCCGGCAGCCTGAGTTCCTGCTCCGCTGTCTGGTCCTCAGCCGTGCGGTCCCGGGCAGTGTGGTCCTGAGCCGCGAGGTCTTGAGGCATGAGGTCCTGGGGAGTGAGGTCTGGGGGTGTGGTCCTGCGCGAGGATCGTGAAGAACCCGCCGTAGGCCGCGTCCACGTGAACCCGGGCGCCGTGCTGCCGGCACAGCCCGAGGGCCTCGTGCACGGGGTCGATCGCGCCCAGCCCGGTCGTGCCCGCGGTCAGTACCACAGTGCCCACCCGGCCGCCGCGCAGCAGTTCATCCAGGGCGTCGAGGTCCATCCGCCCGGCGCGGTCCACGGGGACAGGGTGGCCCTCGATGCCCAGCAGGCCGCACATCCGGCTGTGCGTATAGTGCGCGTCCGCGCTGAACGCGACGCCCCGGCCCGGGTGCAGTTCGCGGGCCACGAACAGGGCCTCCAGGTTGGCGATGGTGCCGCTGGTGGTGAGGTGGCCCAGGTGGGTGCCGAAGCCGAACATGTCCGCGAGTTGCGCCGTCACCTCGCGTTCCATCCGTGCGGTGGCCGGGCCGCCGTCGAGCGCGTGGTTATTCGGGTTGATCAGCATCGCGGCCAGGTAGCCGGCCACGGCGGCCGGGTGCGGGGGCTTGAGCATCTGCCCCGCGTAGCGCGGGTGGAAGAACGGGTAGTTGTCCGCGAGTCGCTCGGTGAATTCCGCGAACGCCGCCCCGAAGCGCTCGTCGCTGACCTCCAGCGAGGGATGCGGGGTGAACGGCCCGAACCCCGCCGCCCACTCCTGGTTCGCCGCGACCGCCTGGCCCACCCACCGCTCGAGATCCACCACCGCAGCCTAAACGGCCCGCGCCCGCCCGCTCCGGGCCCCCATGCCCTCAGTCACACTGGCCCCTCCAGCCCACTTTTCCCGCGGAACGTGCACCCATGAGCGGACAAAACGCCCACCGGGACGCACGTCGCGCGGGAAGTGTGGGGCAGGTCGGCCTGGATCAGGCCGAGCCGCCGTGCTGTGGGTGATCGCTGGCCATGATCAATGTGACCCATGGTGCTGGTGACGCGGGTGCGGGCGTCGGCGAGTTCCGTTCAGGCGGTGGCGGCGCGGCGGCGGAGGTGGTCGAGGACGGTGGCGCCGTCGCTGGTCCCGAACCAGGCGGCGTGGCCGAGGAGGTAACCGTCGTAGGCCAGGTCCGCGTTGGCGGGCGAGCTGACCACGTCGGCGAAGTACTCGACCTCGGACAGCGCGTACTCGACGTGCACCACCGGGAACACCTCGGGCAGCGCCGCGGCTTCGGCCGGGGTGAGCGGGCGGACCGACTCGTAGCCGTCCAGCAGCGCGTCGATGGCGTCCAGGTCCGCCTCGGCCCGGCCCAGGTCGATCAGGTCGAGCCAGGACACGGTAGCCCGCTCCAGGGCGGTGGCCAGGTCGTGCACGGCGAAGGTCCGGTTGGCCAGCCCGAAGTCGAACACCCCGGCCATCACCGCGTCCGGGCCCGCCGACGTCCAGGTCAGGTTGGACGGGTGCCAGTCGCCGTGGCCCCACTGCCGGGGCAGCCCGGCCAGCAGCGGCGCGGCCCGCCAGATGGCGGGCAGCACGTGCCGGGTCAGGTCGTCCGGCCAGGCCCGGCCGTCCAGGTACGCCGCCAGCCCCGGACGCCGGCCGGCCAGCCATTTGAGCTCCGCGAGCGGGTCGGCTGCGACGATCAGCTCGCAGCCGCTGGTGAGCACGGCAGGAGAGCGGGCCGGCAGCGGGAAGCGGTCCGCCGCGACGTGCAGCCGGGCCAGCGCCGCCCCGGCCGCCCGCGCGTGGCCGAGACTGGTGTACGGGGTCCAGGACACCGCGTCCCGGTACAGTCAAGGCCGCCGGCGACCTCGTGCACTTCGTAGACGAAGTCGCCGTGCTGGGTGGCGGTCGCGCCGTCCGCGGCGCGCAGCACCGCGGGCGCGGGGATACCGCGCGCCCGCAGGTGGCCGATGAACGCGTGCTCCACGCCCAGTTGCGCGGGCGTGCGCACCCGGAGGTGGTGCCGCTTGACGAACAGGTCCACGCCGCCGCGGCGGACCAGGCCCGCCGCCGACATGGGCCGCGGGCTGCGCCAGGTGATCATCTCGTCGCCGCCGGGGGGCCCGGCCGGGGCGGCGCCGGGGATACCGTCCGGGGCGGCGGCCGGGAGCAGGGGCCAGACGCCGGGCTGGGGGTAGCGGGCCAGCACCGTGCGGACCTCCGTGCTGGTGAGCGGGCTCCAGTCCGGCTCGACCAGCTCCTTGCCCATGCCGTGGACCAGGTCTGCGGGCGCGGGCATCCCGATCACCCCGCTCACCGGGACACGCTCGCCGAGACGGGTGGCGGGTACACCGGCCTGGTTCCGTTAGGGAAAAACGAGGGCTGCAGGGCGCGCGATGCACAGCAGGTTCAGTGGCTCTCGCCACAGGGTCCTCCCTACGCCGGCATTACCCGGTCAGGTTCAGACGGTCGGTGGCGCGCGACCCGGTGGGCCAGCCACCCTCTCAGCCCGGTCAGCCCGAGCTCCCGCGTGGTTGCTTGATGTTACCTCTGGGGCCTGACCACGGTCACTTCTGGGCCACGGGGCCAGGCTGCAGGCCGTCACCGTGCTCCAGGATCTCCGCCGCCCCGCGCGCGACGCAGCGCAGCGGGTCGTCCACCACCACGGCCGGGATCCCGGTGGCCGCCTCGATCCGGTCGGCCAGGCCGGGCAGCAGCGCGCCGCCGCCGGCCAGCCGGATCTTCCCGCGCACCACGTCCTCGGCCAGGTTGGGCGGGATGTCGGAGAGCATCTCCTGCACGCTGTCCACGATCGCCGTGACGATGTGCTCCAGCGCCCGGGCCACCAGCCGCCCGGGCACGTGCTCGACCCGGGGGGTGCGCCGCGCGGCGTCCACGCCCACCGCTTCCATCCAGCTGGTCCCGTCATCGGCCAGGCCGAGCGTGGTCTTCAGGCTGCGCGCCGCGTTGCGCCCGAGCATCAGGCCGAGTTCCGACCTTGACCGTGCTCACGATGGCCTCGTCCATGGCGTTGCCGCCGAGCCGCAGCGACCGGGCCCGGACGATCTGCCCGCCGGCCACCACCGCGCACTCGGTGGTGCCGCCGCCCACGTCCACGATGAACACGCCGGCGCCCTGGGCCAGGTCGAAACCGGCCCCCGCGGCCGCGGCCACCGGCTCGTCGACCAGCTGGACCGTGCAGCGTGGCCGGACCACGCTCAGGGCGGCGGCCATCGACCGGCGTTCCACCCAGGTGGCGCCGCCGGGTACGCACACGACCGCCGCGGTCCGCAGCAGGCCGCGGCGCAGCCGGGCCCGGCGCAGGAAGCCCTGCAGCATGGCCGACGCGGCGTCGAGGTCCGCGATCACCCCGTCGCGCAGCGGGTGCAGCACCTCGACGTCCTGCGGCTCCTTGCCGGCCAGCGCGTCCGCGGCCTCGCCGACGGCCGCCACCCGCCCCGTCGCCCGGTCCAGCGCGATAGCGGACGGCTCGTCGATGACCAGCCCCCGGCCGGCCACGGAGACCAGGGTGTTGACCGTGCCCAGGTCGATCGCCACACCCGACCGGAACCGCATGAAAGCCACCCTTGCCCCGAAATGCCGTCAGCTATCCCAAGTATTGCGCCCCCCCGACGGCCAGAGGTGGCGGGGCAGCGCCTCCGCCACCCGCCAGCGAATGGAATCTAGCGGGCGGCATGCCGTCTTGCAGGCTAATCGTGCCGGAAGCCCCAGTCGAGGATCTTCGTGGCATCGGCGAAGCTGGCCAGGTCATTGTTCCGGGAGCTGTGCAAGACCACCCCGATGAGGGCGTGGCCGTTCTCGCGGGCCTCGAACAGCAGGCAGTACCCGGCGGCCAGGGTGGACCCGGTCTTGATCCCGATGGCGCCCGGGTAGTCGCGGAGCAGCATGTTGGTGGTCCGCCAGACATAGGCGTGATGCCGCGGCGTCGCGGCCAGGCGGTAGGTCCGCTGGTCCACGATGGAGCGCAGCACCGGGTAGCCCATGGCCGCCCGGCCCAGCGCGATCAGGTCGCGCGGTGTGGAGTAGGTGGAGGTCTCGGTCGGCCAGGGCAGGCCGTCGAAGTTCGAGAAGTGAGTGTGGGTCAGGCCCATCGCCTGGGCGGTGGAGTTCATCTTGGCGATGAACGCGGTCCAGCCCGGCCCGTACGCCTTGGCCAGCGCGTAGGCGGCGTCACAGCCGGACGGCAGCAGCAGGGCCTCCAGCAGTTCCCGCGCGGTCAGGTAGTCGCCGGGGCGCAGTCCCGCGTTGCTGGCGTCGTATTTGCGGTCATAGGGGATCACGCCCTTGGGGACCACGATCCGCTGGTGCAGGTTCCCGGCCCGCAGCACCACGATCGCGGTCATCACCTTGGTGATGCTGCCCATCGGCAGCTCGGTGTTCATGCCCCGGCTCCACAGCACCGCGCCGCTGGCCGCGTTGGCCAGGGCGCCGCCCTTAGCCTGCACGCCGCGGGGAGCCCGGGTGAGCGCGGGTGAGATGGCCGACGCGGGTGAGCTGGCCGACGCGGGTGAGGTGGCCGACGCCAGCCGGGCCGGGGCGGCCGGTCGCGGCGGCCGCGGCTCTCGCGGCTGGCGCGGCGGGGGCGGCCAGCGCGGGGGCGGCCTCGACCGGCACCAGGAGCAGCGCCCCGGCCAGGGCGAGGGCGCTGAAACGGGCAGGCAGGTGCATGGCACTCCTGTCGGTAGACACCGGCCGGTGGGGGTGCCGCGCGCGGCACCGGCCGCTGGAGGCACCGGCGCAGGCCACGACCATCTGAAGCCTGGCAGCAACGCCCAGCCACATCAAGCCGATCCTGGGTAGCCGTGGCCGAGTTGTGGCTGGGACGGTACGGGAGGTTACGGTCCGTCCGGTAGGTCAGGCCGGCGGGCGGGCGGCCTGGCGGGTCCGGTAGGCGGCCACATTGACCCGGTTGGCGCACGCGGTGCCGCAGAACCGCCGGGACCGGTTCTTGGACAGGTCAACGTGGACATGGTCGCAGTCATCGGCGGCGCACCGGCGCAGCCGGTCCAGCTGCCCGGTCCGGATCACGTCGGTGAACGCCATCGCCGCGTCGACCGCGATCCGGTCGGCCAGCGGGGCGTCGGCGGACGTGGCGTGCAGGTGATAGTCCCAGCCGTCGTGCTTGACCAGCTGCGGCAGCGCGCCGGCCTCCCGCAGCAGCGTGTTGACCAGGGTGGCGGCATCGTCCTCGGGCAGCTCCCAGAGCCGGGCCAGCCGGGGCCGCAGCTGCCGGACCGCATCGAGCTCAGCCCGGTCCCGGGTGCGCTGGCCGGTCCAGCGCCACTCGGTGATGAAGCGGTCGAGCGCGGCCTCATCAGGCAGGCCCTCGGTGTCATCGCGGCCGGTGTTGACCAGGGCCGCGGTCGCGGCCAGGGACACCTCGGTGTCATGAGCAAAAAGCACCTTGACCCCTTTCAGCCGCGGCGGCTAGTGTCATGAGTGTAAATGAGTTTTGCTGCTTACAATAGGGTGGCCTGGATGCCCGGCCCGTCGCGCCTGTCGCGGGCCAGCCCTCCGCCCCGATCATGCCTGGAGTGACGCTGTGACTTCCGCCCGGACCCATGCCGTGCCCCGCCCAGCCCCGGGCGGTAGTGCCGGTGCTGCTGGTGCCGGTGCTGCGGGTGCGGGTGCGGGTGCGGGTGCGGGTGCTGCGGGTGGCAGCCGGGCGCGGCGCGGGGGCGCGGGCCTGTCCCTCGGCATCCTGTCCGCCGCGGCGTTCGGGACGTCCGGGGCGTTCGCCGCGTCGCTGATCGGCGCCGGGTGGAGCCCGGCCGCGGCGGTGCTGGTCCGGATCACCCTGGCCGGTCTCATGCTCACGGTCCCGGCGCTGCTGCAGTTGCGCGGCCACTGGACCGTGCTGCGCCGGGCCGCGCCCCGGGTGGGCGCCTTCGGCCTGGTCGGCGTGGCCGGATGCCAGCTGTTCTACTTCAACGCGGTGGCCCGGATGCCGGTCGGCGTGGCCCTGCTGCTCGAGTACCTCGGCACCGTGCTGGTGGTGGGCTGGCTGTGGGCGCGGCACGCCCAGCGGCCACGGCGGCTCACCGTGACCGGCGCGGCCGCGTCGATCGCCGGGCTGATCCTGGTGCTGAACCTGACCGGGACCGCCGGGATCAACCTGGCCGGGGTCATGTGGGGACTGCTCGCCGCCGTGTCCCTGGCCATCTACTTCCTGCTCTCGGCCGCGACCGACGCCGAGCCGGTGCCGCCCATCGTGATGGCCTGGGCCGGGATGTGGGTCGGTGCGGTGGTGCTGGGACTGCTCGGCTGGATCGGCGTCCTGCCGATGTCGGCCAGCACCCGTCCGGTGGACTTCCTCCATCACCAGGTCAGCTGGGTCGTGCCGGTCCTCGGGCTGTCGCTGGTGGCGGCGGTGATCGCCTACGTCGCGGGCATCGGCGCCGCCCGGCGGCTGGGCGCCAAGCTGGCCTCGTTCATCGGCATGGCCGAGGTGCTGTTCGCCATCGCGTTCGCGTGGGTACTGCTCGGCCAGCTACCGTCCGCGATGCAGTTCCTGGGCGGCGCGTTCATCCTCGCCGGGGTCACCCTGGTCCGGGTGGACGAGATGCGTGAGCCGGATGACGTCGTCAAGGAAGCTCAGCGTGGCCGCGGTGGTGGCCCGGCGCCACGCGAGCAGCGTCGCGTCGAACCCGTCCTGCCCGGGTCGCTCAGCCTGGATGGCCCGGGCGATGGGCTCCAGGGCGGCCCGCTGCCTGCGGAGCAGGTCGCTGGGGTCGTACCCGGCGCGGTCCAGCAGGGCCAGTTTGAGTAGCAGGTGGGAGCGGACGTCCCGGACGTGCCCGACCGGGGTGTCGAGCCACTCCGCGGCCAGCCGGCGTCCTTCCGGGGTTACCGCGTAGAGGGTTCGCTGCGGGCCCCGGCCGGATTCGACCGCGTCCTGGGTCAGCAGCCCGGCGTCCAGCAGCCGGGTGATCGAGCGGTAGATGACCGGCCGGGGGATCTGCCAGATCCGGCCCAGGTCGCCGCCGGGCGCGGTGAGCCGGGCGATGGCGAAGCCGTGCGCAGGCCGCTCGCTCAGTATCGCCAGGACGGTCCGTTCCGCCAGCGACAGTGATGGCTCCGCGGTCATGATCCCGAGCGTACGCGGGGTAGTCGCCGGGCGTGTGCAGGGCCGCTGCCCGGGCATGCGCAGGGCCGTGGCCCGGGAGCGCCCGGGGTCGTACCCCCGGGCGTGCGCAGGGTCGCCGCCGGGTGGCCGTGACGGCAGGCCCGGCATTCGGTAGTCTCGTTGTGACTAGCTTTGGTGTGAGTCCGTTTTGGTCTCAGCCCGTTTGGTCTCAGCCCGGAGGGCTGGTCATGTCCGCCGAGACGAACAGCGTGGCTACCCGCGGCCCGCCGGCCTGGCCCGGCGCTCGCGCCGGTTCTCGCCGTGCTGGCGGACGGCACCCCGGCCTTCGCCCCGGTCGGCGAGGTGGTCGTCATCGACGGGCGGGTGGTCTGCCATCTGTGCGGGCGGGCGCTCCGGTCGGTCACCGCCCACCTGCGCGTGCACGGTTACACCAAGGAGGCCTACTGCGCGGCCTTCGGCCTGGAGCGCGGCCAGTCGCTGGAGGGCCCGGACACCCGCAAGCTCCGGGCGGCCGCCCTCACCTCCCGCCTGGTGTTCGACGTCGCGTTCCGCACGGGCAGCGCCGCCGGGCGGCAACGGGCCCGGGCCGGGGAACTCACCCGGGATGCGGCGGCCGCGGCCACCGGCCGCCATCATCCGGAGCAGCGCCGCCGGAAGGCACGGCAGGCACTGGCGGGCATCCCGGCCGAGGCGGTGGCGCAGGCCAACGCTGATCGGGCCAGCCGTCACGTCGCCCGGGTCGCGGACGAGGTGGCCCGGCGGCACGGATATCCGGACCTCGGGGCGTTCGTCCTGGCCCGGCTGGCGGGCGGGGCCAGCCTGGCGGCGATCAGCCGTGAGGCCGGGCTGCACAAGGACTGGCTGTCCCGCCACCTCGCGGCGGTCGCCCCCGCGGCCGCGGACGCCGTGCCGCGGCAGCGACCGGCCCGGCCGGACGGCCACTGGCGATCTGCATTGCACCGGCTGGGGTTCCCCGACGTGGCCAGTTACCTCCAGGAGCGGCACATCAGGCAGCACCGGACGGTCAACGCCATGGCCGCCGAGATCGGCGTGACCCATCACGCGATCGAGTCCGCGCTGCGCCGGCACGGCCTGGACCGGATCGCGCACGCGGCCACCAGGCACGCGGCGGATGAGCGCGCCGCTCAGGTCGCCGCCGGGCTTGGCGTCGACAGCCTGGACGAGTACCTGCGCCAGCGCCGGGCGGCCGGCCGGACGTGGCGGGCCCTGGCCGCCGAGTCCGGCCAGCCTGAGTCATGGCTGCGCCGCCAGGCCGCCCGAGCCCCAGCCCGCTGGGCCCGGCCCCAGCCTGCTGGACCGGCCCCTCTCGGCTGAGCCGCCCCCGACTGAGCCCGGCCCAGCCAGCAGGCCGCGCGTCCTCTGGGCTGACTCGCACCACCAGCCCCATGGGTCACCATCGATCATGGCCCAGCGCTGACTTTTCACGCCGACGGTGCGCTTTTCCAGGGGTGTTTTGTCCGGTTTGGCGCACGGCGACCGTGAAGAGTGGGCGGGAGGGGCCAGTGTGACTGGGGAGCATGGAGCCGGGATGGGCAGTGGGGTGGGTGAGGCCACTGAGGTGGGGGTTGCGCGCGCCTGCAACAGCTGCCAGAACAGCATGGATGCCGCAGCCATGCTGCTGACGGCGTGGCTACGGCAACCACGTCACTCCAGCCCGGCCACGCCCTCGCGGTAGGGCTCGGCGATCTCGATGGTGCCGCGCCCGGCGCGGTTGAGGGCCGCCTGGATCGGCGTGTTCTCCGGCTCGGTGTGCGCACTGCGCACCACGCCGATCACCGTCAGCGGCACATCCCCCGTGGATGGGGGCAGGCTCTGGCGCATGGCGTCATGCTCCCATCCGCCAGGGCCGTGGCAGCATGGGTGGATGCGCGTGCTCCGCACCCCCGAAGACCGATTCGCGGACCTGCCGGATTTCGCCTACGCGCCGCGTTACGCGGCGGTCGGGGGAGTGCGGCTGGCCTATGTGGAAGCCGGTCCGTCCGATGGCGAGCCAGTACTCCTCCTGCACGGCGAGCCGAGCTGGTCGTTCCTGTACCGGACCGTGATGGCGGTCCTTGCCGACGCCGGGTTGCGCGCCATCGCGCCCGACCTGGCCGGCTTCGGCCGGTCGGACAAGCCGGTGAACATCAGCGATCACAGCTACGCGCGGCACGTGGAGTGGATCCGCGCGCTCGCCTTCGACCGGCTGGACTTGCGCGGCCTCACGCTCGTCGGGCAGGACTGGGGTGGCCTGATCGGGCTGAGGCTGGCCGCCGAGCATCCCGGGCGCTTCGCCCGGGTGGTCGCGGCCAACACCGGGCTGCCCACCGGGGACCAGCCGATGCCCGACGTCTGGCTGCGGTTCCGCGAGGTGGTGCAGACCGCCCCGGCTCTCAGCGTGTCCCGGCTGGTGCAGTCGGGCTGCCAGACCACGCTCTCACCGGCCGTGCTGGCCGCCTACGACGCGCCCTTCCCGGACGAAAGCTTCGCCGCGGGAGTGCGGGCCATGCCCGGTCTGGTGCCCACCACCCCGGACGATCCTGCCTCGGCCGCCAACCGTGCCGCCTGGCGGCAGCTGTCCACCTGGGACAAGCCGTTCCTGGTGGCGTTCAGCGACCGGGATCCGATCACCGGCGCGATGGGGCCCGTGCTGCGGGAGGCTGTTCCTGGGACCGCCGGGGTCGAGCACCCGGTGCTCAAGGGAGCGGGGCATTTCCTTCAGGAGGACGCCGGTGAGCAGCTCGGACAGGTGATCGCCGACTTCATCCGGGCCTCACCAGCGCCCGGCTGACCGGCGCCACCGTCGGTCCGGGACTGTCCGAGGTTGTCCGGCCATTAGCGGTTCGCCCCGAGAGTGGCTGTTGCCCGGTGAAAGTAACGCCTGCATACTCAGGGTTCTCGGGAGGACGGCCTCGATGATCAGCCTTACCTGCGCGAAGGCAGACTGCGGGAAGCCGCTGCTGACTTGCCAGGCGTGCCGTGGCAGGCCCGGCAAAGAATGCCGCGAGTGCGACACCACCGGAATGGTGTGCGCGGCGCATCACGGTCACTGGAGGGACCGCTAAGGTCCCTGCGGGCGTCTCGTCATGATCAGGGACACTGTGTCCCGGGCTCGCCGCGGCGGCTAGAGTCCAGGCGGTACTTGATCCAACGGGAGGGAGACCCGATGCCCACAAGAACTGCGCGGACCGGCTGGACGGGAACGCTGGAAAACGGCTCTGGCCAGGTCGAGATGACGAGCTCCGGGGTTGGGACCTATGAGGTGTCCTTCCCCAGGCGGGCGGCGGAGGATGCCGGGGGGTTCACCAGTCCGGAGGAGCTGATCGCGGCGGCGCACTCTGCCTGCTACGCGATGCAGTTGTCCGCGCTGATCGGCCAGGCCGGCGGCACGCCGCAGGCGCTCGATGTGCAGGCTGACGTGTCCCTGGGGCCCGACCCGGCGGGCGGATTCCGGCTGACCGGCATCAAGCTCACCGTCCGGGGTGAAGTCGAGGGCCTGGACGCTGCCCAGTTCGCCAAGGCGGCCGAGGACGCGAAGGCGACGTGCCCGGTCAGCAAGGCACTCACCGGCGTGGACATCACCCTCGACGCCCAGCTCGAATCCTGAGCACCCGGTAGCAACTGCCGGGATCGCCGGACACCCGCGATCCCGGACCCGACGAACGCCCGCCCGCCGGCCGGTCCGCCGGCGCGCGGGCGTTCGTCGTCAGCGGCCGCTGATTGCTGCCGGTCAACGCTTCACCGTGCTGCCGGTCAGCACCTCACCTTGGCTCCGGTCAATGCCTCACCGCAGTCGGGCGCATACAAATTGTCACCGCCTGCACATGCTCAATGATGCGCATGGGTATCCTTACGTATCCAGGGGTAAATTTGATCCACCCCGGCTACTGCCCCTGGGGCCTGCGCTCAGGCCGTACCGCGCGAGGAGCCTCGAATGGTCTGGCAGGCAGGATTATGCTGACGGGCCGGAGGCCCGCGGCCATCCCCGTCCTCACCTTTGCCGCCGAACCGCACGGCGCGCCACCCTCCATCCTGTGCGCTAACGCGGCCGGTGACTACGCTCGCCGGCCCGTCGGCGGGGACCCGATGCTCGTCCTGCGCCGGTCAGCCGAGGTGATGCGCTCCCTGGTCGACGGCGCTCATTTCGCCATGGCTGGCGTCACGGGGATGGGGGAGTTGCGCGGGAGCCCGTTAACCGGGGCGGAGATGCAGTCGCCTGACGGGGGACTGCTCAATATGAATGCACCCGGCCTGCTTACCTACCGGCACCGGATCAACCACCTGTTCACCCGCCGTGCCGCTGAAACCACCCGTCCCGCCATCCACGCCCTGGCCATCCGGCTGGCGGCGAGCCTCGCCGGGCGGGCGGCCGCGGATGTGATGGCCGGGTTTGCGGAGCCGTTCACCGCCGCCGCGGTCTGCTCGGCCATGGGCGTGCCCGCATCCGACTGGAGTCAGGTCCTCGAGTTCTCCCGGGTCGCCTTCGCGGTGGTGCCTGGTCCCGCCGGGGTCAGCGACGTCGCCGCGGCGTGGGAAGCGCTGTATGACTACTACGGCTCCCTGGTGGCCGCGAAACGGGCCCGGCCCGACGGCACCTTAACCTCCCGCATCGTCAGCGCGCTCGAGGGGTCCACGGCCAGCCAGGTCACCCACGTAGTCGGCACCGTCAGCAACGGCTTCGGCGCGGTCCTCCCGGTCCTGGCCGTCGCGTTCGCCGAGGTGGCCCAGCGGCCCCAGGTGATTGCCGCGTGCCTGCGGGGCGAGCGGACCTGGGCGTCGGTCGCCGAGCACCTGCTGCGCCTCCGGACGATCTTCCCGGTGGCGCTGCCCCGGGTGGTGCTGGCGGACACCCAACTGGGCGGCCGGCTGGTCACCCGGGGCACGGTGGTGCTGCCCTCGCTGATAGCCGCCGCCCACGACCTGAGCAGGCCGGCGCCGTGCAATATCGCGTTCGGGGCCGGCCCCCACTTCTGCCCGGGCGCCGCGCTGACCCGGCTGTGGCTGGCGTGCGCGCTGGCCGGATTCTTCGAGGCCTTCCCCAAGGCCAGGCTGGCAGGCCCGCTGGAATGGCAGCCGGGCACGCTCTCGGTTCCCCGTGAGATCGTCCTGGCCCTGCGCTAGATGATCCCGGGGTGGCGCCAGATCGTCCCGGGGCTGCGCCGGGTCGTCCTGGCGCCGCGCCGGTTGTCCTGGCGGGCCGGGTTCTTATCCGCTGGTGCGGGCCCGCGCGGCGTACTCGGCGATGGCCGCCCTGATCACCCCGACCATGGCCGCCCGGTCCCGGGGAAATGGGTGCTTGCCTTCCGCGTCAGCGAACGTGACGTCATAGAGCAGCGGGGTGTTGCCTTCGGTCCAGCCCGGGCCGCTCAGGCACAGGACGCCCGAGTACTGGTGACTGCAGATCCCGAAGCCTGGCCCGGTACTCACCGTCGCGACGTCAGAGCCGGTGAGCCGTCCCTTGCGAAAAGTGGCCGTGACCGGCCCCAGCGGAGTGGTGAGATCCACGGTGTGCTCGTGCATGGGGTTCTCCCAGCGCCAAGCCCCCCAGCCATCCTGAGATAAGGCTACCCATGCGTATCTACGGTAATCATATGGCTATCTAGGGATGAACTAAGAATATGCGTATATAGCCCCAGTCGGTCAGGGTTGTGCTAGGGTCGTGCGACATGGTGATGATCGACTCGGCTGCAGACGTCCCCGTCTATCAGCAGCTCGCCGCCATACTCCGGGAGAAGATCGACTCTGGCGAGATCCCCCCGCGCCGGGCCATCCCCAGTAAGCGCCTTCTTTCTGAGGAGTACCAGGTAAGCCCGGGCACCGTCGAGCGGGCCGTTCAGGCCCTGCGCGCCGAGGGCTACCTCAAGACCGTGATGGGCCGGGGGCTCTTCGTCCGTCCGCTGGAAGAACGGCAGCGCTAGCGGGACGGCTGACCCGCCCGACGGCAGCACCAGCTCCGCGGGACTAGCGGCTGCCCAGGTGTGCGGCCATCGCGTGCTGGACCAGGGTCACCAGCGTCATCTTGGCTGATTCCCGGGTTCGCGCGTCACACTCGATGACCGGCACATCCTCCTTCACCGACAACGCTTCCTGTACGTCGGTGAGCGTGTGCGGATACTCGCCGTGGAACCCGTTGACGCCGACGACGAACGGTAGATCGGCCGCTTCGAAGTAGTCGACGGCGGGGAAGGAGTCAGCCAGCCGCCGGCTGTCCACCAGGACCACCGCGCCGATGGCCCCCTCGATGAGGTCATCCCACATGAACCAGAACCGGTGCTGGCCCGGCGTGCCGAACAGGTAAAGGATGAGCCCGGCGTCCAGGGTCACCCGGCCGAAGTCCATGGCCACCGTGGTGGTCGTCTTGTCCGGCACCCCGGACAGGTCATCCACCTCGCCGCTGGCGGCGGTCATCAGGGCCTCGGTGGTCAGCGGCGTGATCTCCGAGACCGCTCCGACCAGCGTGGTCTTACCCACGCCGAAGCCGCCGGCCACGACGATCTTGACCGACGTCATCGCCGTGCTCACGTGATCGCCCTCCCGCCGCGGGGTTCGGGCGTGAGGGCGCGCCCTACCCTTTCCACCAGCAACGCCATCTCGTAAGCCACCAGGCCCATGTCGCAATCGGCGGACGCGAGCACGGCGAGGCTCGAGCCGTCGCTGATCGCCATCACGAGCAGCACGCCCCGGCGCATCTCGACGATCGTCTGGGTGACCGGGCCGCCCTCAAACACCCGCGCCGCCCCCTGGGTGAGGCTGGCCAGGCCCGAGGTCACCGCGGCCAGCTGGTCCGCGCGGTCCTTGGGGAACCCCTCCGAGAAGGCCAGCGGCAGTCCGTCGGCCGAGACGACGATGGCGTGGGCCACGGACGGCACCCGCTCGGCAAAATCCGTGATGATCCAGTCCAGATCCTGGACCGGAGAGCTCAGCGGGCTCACGATAGGCCTTCCTTCCTGGCCTCCGGGGGCCAATTGGAGCTGGATGATCGTGGCTGCCCGGGGCACGGCGGTGCGTTACGAGGCACGGTCAGCCTCGTCGCCCATGTCCGTTTCATCCCCGGGTGCGGTCGCGCGGGCTTTCCTGATTCCCTGCTGGAAGCTCGACAGGCGCTGCCTGGTCTGCGAGGCGGACCGGCCCGGCACCGGCGGCACCGGCGCCGCCGGGCCCGCACCACCAGGCACCAGGTTGGCCTTGGGAACCCGCTTGGGCAGCCCGGCCTGCGTGGTATCCGCGAACACCGGTGCCCGCGCCACTTCCGCGGCCTGCCATCCCACATCCGCGGGCGAGGACCAGCCAGCGTCATCAGGCTCCGGTACCGGGGTCGTCCGGCCGACCGGCCGGCCACCACGCCGGAACCAGTCCGACTCGACCGATTCGAAAATAGGCAGGCGGCTGGCGGCCTCGGCGTTCTCGGCGGGCGGGATCACCACGTCACGGCCGCCCCGGGTGGATCCTGGAACGGCGATCCCGGGGCTGATGTGCGGTCCCGTTAGCTGACGGTGCCGGCCGCGCCGTCTTGTCCTCGGATCGGGACCGGGCCGCGTCGCCGGCCCCGGACTGACCGGCTGCGGGCTGACCGGCCGGGAGCTGACCGGGTCCGGAATGAAGGGGCCCGGGCTGCATGGGCACGGGGTGAGCGGCCGCGGGACGCCGCACGTCGCGCGCGGGCCGGGGAACAGCCGGAGGCTCGTCAGTCCCCTCGACGGCCAGGCCCGTCTCCATCCAGGGAGTCGCGGCGGCCGGGCTGGACGCCCCCATCGGGCGCAGGTCTACGAGGGAGGCCGGGGTCTCCCGCGTGACCACCTCGTCGGGCAGCCACACCAGTGCGGTCAGGCCGCCCTTGGACGCGGGCCGGAGCCGGACGTGGATCCCGTGCCGGGCCGCCAGCCGGGCCACCACGAACAGGCCCATCCGGCGGGAGACCGCGACGTCCACGACCGGCGGATTATCCAGCCGCCAGTTCGCGTGCGCCATCTCCTCGGCGCCCATCCCGACGCCCTGGTCGGTGATGTCGAGCAGCACGCCACCGCTGTTGAGCGAGTACCCCGACACATGCACCAGGGTTTCCGCAGGCGAGAACGTGGTCGCGTTCTCGGCCAGCTCGGACAGCAGGTGAACGACGTCGTTGACCGCCTGGCCGCGGACCGAGATGCCCGGCTGCATGTCCGGGATGACCCGTTCGTAATGCTCGATCTCCGACACCGCCGCCCGCAGCACGTTCACCAGCGCGACGGGCTCGCTCCACCGCCTGGAAAGCTCGTGGCCCGCCAGGACCAGGAGGTTCTCGGAGTTGCGGCGCATCCGGGTGGCCAGGTGGTCCATCTGGAACAGGTTCGCGAGCCGCTCGGAATCCTGCTCGCCCTGTTCCAGGTCGTCGATCAGGCGGATCTGGCGCTCCACCAGCGTCTGGCTCCGGCGGGAGAGGTTCACGAACATGGCGTTGATGTTCCCGCGCAGCGCCGCCTCGTTAGCCGCCAGCCGGACCGCCTCGCGGTGGACCTGGTCGAACGCCCGGGCGACCTCACCGATCTCATCGGTGGAGTCCACGTCGATGGGGGTCACTTCCAGCGACGTCTCGCCGCTGCCGCCCCCGCTCATCAGGCGGACGGTTTCCGGGAGCCGTACCCCGGCCACCTCAAGCGCGCCGGTCCGCAGCCGGTGCAGCGGCCGGGTCATCGAGCGGCCCAGGGCTACGGTGAACAGCACCGCGAGCGCCAGGACCAGGATCACCGCGAAGCCCTCGAGGAGCGCCGCCGTGATCGCCCGGCCCCGCAGCCCGCCGCTCTGCCCGATGACCGAGGACATCAGTCCCTGCTCGACCGCGTGCAGGCTGGAGACCAGGTACACGGATCCGCTGGCCGCGTTGGTGAACGCCGGGTTCTCCGCCGACGAGCCGCCGTCAAGCGCCTGCGTGATGGCCTGCTGCACCTGCGCCTGGGCCCGGTCGGCCTGCGCCGAGGAGAGATCGCTTTCGTAGAGGTGGCGCTGGCTGCTGGTGGCGGTGAGGCTGAACTGGGCCAGATCGGCCTGCTGCTCGGCCTGCGCGGCGTTGATGGCGGCCAGCTGGCCGGGCTGGAACTGGTTCGCGCCCACCAGGTCGGGGGTGAGGGCCGAGGTGAGGATGGCCTGTTCCTGGGAGACCTGTTCCTTCGTGGCCGAGATAAGCCCGACGACCCGGGCGTTGTCGGCCAGTACCGCGTCGTTGCTGCCCGTGGCGATCTCGTCCTCGAGCGCGAGGAGCTGGGTGATCGTGGCGGCGTACTCCTGGATCACGGCCAGCGACGGAAGCTGGGTGTGGATCGCGGCGTTGCGGAGGGCCGGCAGGCCGTTGATCGCGGTGATCGCTCCCTTGGCTTCCTGCTGGGCCACGGCCGGGTAAGAGCTGCCGATGGTGGCGGCCCCGCTCCGGACCCGGGCCGCGAGCCGGTCGGTGGCCTGGCGGTCCTGGGTGAGGACCGCCAGCTGCGGGGCGGCGGTGGCGGCGGGCGTGCCCCGCCCGCCGCCTGATGGGCCCATGGTGATGTACCTGATGGTGTCTTCGCGTTCGGCCTGGAGGGCCTGGACCAGGTTGGTGATCTGGCCCCCCAGCCGGGAGAACTGCTCGACCCGCTGATAAGCCAGGGCGCTGCGGGCGGACGCGACCACGCTGAAGCCGCCGAGGATCAAGGCCGCCAGCGTGGGCAGCAGAACCAGCAGCAGCAGGCGCGAGCGGACCCGCCAGTTCTTCAGCGCGAAGCGGCCGGCATTCTGCGCCGGCGGGGGCGAGCTGACCTGCGGGACCACGGCGCTGTCCAGCGCCGCTGCGCCACCCGGGCCGTGGGCCTCACCCAGCTCGCCCGCCTGGCCCAGGCTCCCCTGCTGGCCCAGCTCAGCCGCCTGGCCCAGGCCACCCGCCTGCCCGGTACCGCGGCCGTCACCTAAATAGGTGCGGCTCCCGTTGAGCGTCGCCCCTGGTGCCGTGAGGTAGGGCGCCGGCGGGCGGCTGGCTGCGCCATAGGCATCGCTGTCTGCTCTCCCTCGCCTGGATCGCACAGTTTCTGCACCTCTCAACCCGGAAACGGCAGGCGCCCACCGAGCCGCAGGCACCGATGTGGAACAAAATGGCAGCTCCGGTCTCTGGCAAACCATTCTGAGCGCAGGACCCTCGCAACAGAGTCAGGAGCCAACTGTAGCCCTGACCGGATCATCTCGCGCTAATTGTTACCACTGTTGTCAAACTACGCTATCAGGACACCGGAGTCTGTAGTAAAGCCTGCCAAATCGGGCCCGCATGGCGCCTGGGCGGGCTAGCCTATGCAGCGAGTGCGGCGATATTACTACCTTTCTTCGGAAATCCCTGGCGCTGCTATAGCACTAAGGAAATTACCATTTCTTCCGGGTCTTTATCGCTCGCCGGACTTTATCTAGGGAGGCACCATGAGGCTTGTTCGGCTCCGGACCCGCGGCGGGCGTGCGCGGCTCGGCCGCCGGTCGCGCGGGGTGCTGGTGGCCGCCTCGCTGGGGTTGCTCGCGACCGGCTGCCACGTGCCGGGCGGCTCGGCGGCGGCGGGCAGCGAGCAGATCACGGTGGCGGTCGTCCCGGGGTTCGCGAACGCGCCGTTGCAGGTGGCCGTGGAGCACGGGCTGTTCTCCCAGCGCCACCTGGATGTGACGGTGCAGACCTACCAGAACCTCCAGCAGGCCTACGGCGCCCTCACCAGCGGCCAGGCGGACGTGATCAGCGGTGACTACGCCGGGCTGCTCTACGCCCAGGCGGATGAGGGTCACGCCCAGCTGCGGCTGATCGCGGATGGGTACGACGCCACGCCGGGAGTGATGGAGGTGCTCACCCTGCCCGGCTCGGCCATCACCGCCCCCCAGGACCTGCAGGGCAAGGCGGTCGCCACGCCGCCGCGCGAACTCGCCCCGTTCTCGGCCGACGCCCCCTACAACGTCGAGACCCTGGCCACCGAGTCCGTGCTGCAGAGCGACAGTGTGAGTCCCTCCAGCGTGCTGTGGACGGCCATGCCCGCGGCGGACATGGTCACGGCCCTGCGCGATCATCAGGTCAGCGCGATCGTGGCCACCCAGCCCTACATCTTGCAGGCCGAAACCGAGCTCGGCGCCGTCGAGCTGTTCGACGTCTGCAGCGGGGTGACCGCCAGCCTGCCGCTCTCCGGGTATTTCACCACCGCCGCCTTCGCCAGCGGTCACGCCGCGGGCCTGCGTAGCTTCCGGTCCGCGCTCACCGCCGCGAAGGCCAGCACGGCCCAGCTCGGCACCGTCCGCTCGGCGCTCGGGACCCTGCCGGGGATGTCCGCGCAGGAAGCCGCCCTCGTCACGATCGGGCAGTACCCCACGTTCCTGAGCGTCGGGCAGGTGCAGCGGGTGGCTGATCTCATGTACGGCACCGGGATGATCCGCACCACGATCCCCGTGAAGCGCCTGGTGCTCCGTTAGTCCGGGGGGGCGACCCCCCTGGACCCCCCGCTCGCCGCTGCGCGCCGAACGCCGGCTCGGCGAGCACCCGCCTGCGGCGGGCCCCGCCTCACCGGCGAATCAGCGCTGGCTGAGCGGGACGCGCCTGCGGCACGCTGCTCTGCTCTGCTAGTCCGGGGGCGACCCCTGCACCCCCGTTCGCCGCTTCGCGCCGAACGCTGGCTTGGCGGGAACACGCGTGCGGCGCGCCCCGCCTCGCCGGCAAATACCGCGCTGGCTGAGCGGGACGCGCCTCCCTGGACCGCTATCCGCGACTGGTTAGCCGGTGAAGGCGAAGTGCTCGAAGTCGAAGTTCGATAGCGGCTGGCCGACCTTACCGGCCGTGTACCCGGTTATCGAGTCGCTGTAGGCATCCAGCACGTCAATGTAGGCGGGGATGATGTACCCGCCCTCGTTGAAGTCGAAATTCTGCATCTCGGTGATGATTTCCTTGCGCAGCGACGGGCTGGCGGTCGCGTTCGCCTGGTTGTAAAGGTTCGTGTAGTGAGGATTGTTGGTGTGCGTCTCGTTGAACGGTGACGCCTTCAGCATCGACTCCGCGACCTGGGCCAGGTACGGGTAATAGTTGTAGTAGTCCTGGCTCAATGACCACTTGAGGTAGTTGGGGCCGAAGAAGGTCCCGGCCGGGACGTTGCTCAGCTTGACCGTGACCCCGGCCGCCTTGGCCTGGGCGGCCAGCACCGTCGCCATGGCCACCGTGCCGGTGGCCACCGCCGAGGTGGTGAGGGTCACCGTGAGACCGTCCTGGCCCGCCTTCTTCAGCAGGAACTTGGCCTGCTGGATGTCGCCTTGCGCGGGCCGGATCAGCGAGTGATCGAAGTCCGGGTCGTACGGGGAGAAGAGATCGTTCGCGACCACCCCGTAGCCGTCGAGAGCCGAGTCGATCAACTGCGGGCGGTCCACCAGCAGCCGCATCGCCTGGCGGACGTTGACGTCGTTGAAGGGCGCCTGATCGACGCGCATCGTGAACGGGACGATCTCACCGGAGTGCGACACGACCGTCTTGATCCCGCTGCTGGTGGCCAGCGAGGCGATCTGCGGCCCGTCGAGCGCGCCGGCTCCCTGGATGACGCCGGTGGTCAGCGCGTCCTGCAGGGTGGTGTTGTCGCTGAAGTCGATGATGGTGAGCGTGTCCACGTGGGGCAGCCCGGACTTCCAGTAGTGCGGGTTGCGGGTGAAGACGCTGCGCTGGCCGGGCGTGAAGCTCTGGTACACGAACGCCCCGGTGCCGACCGGCTTGGCCGGGTTGAATCCCTCCGGCGCGATGTACAGGTTGTACCAGAAGGCCGCGAGCTGCTCGGCGAAGCTGGAGAAGGGCTTGGTCAGCTGGACCAGCACCGTATGCGGGTCCAGCGCCTTGGTATGCGCCAGGTCGATCGGGCCGAGGCCGAACTTCCCCGTGAAGCCGTTGGAGAACACCCGCTGGAAGCTGAACAGGACGTCGGAGGCGGTGAAGTCCTTTCCGTCATGCCAGGTCACGCCGGGCCGCAGGCGGATGACCCACTGGGAGAGGGATCCCTGGTGCGGGGTGATCGACTCGGCCAGTACGTACTCCACCTGGGCCTGGGCATCGAGCTGGACCAGAGGCTGGTAGAGCGACTGCAGCCGGGACGTGTCGATGTAGGTGAGGCTCTTGTGCGGGTCGAGGGTGTCGGAGCTGGAACCTCCGGTGAGGCCCAGCTTGAGGTTCCCGCCGCGCCGCACCCGGCGGCTGGCGTCCAGATGCTGGGTCGGGCTGGAACCGGAGCCGCCGCAGGCGGCCAGTAAACTCCCGGTTCCTGCCAAGGCGCCCGCGGCCGCTATCCCGCGCAGAAATTGCCGCCGGCCGAATTCTGATCCCGGCCGCGGCGTGCTGCTCTGATCCGGTCGATCCACGGAACCTACCTCCACGAAGTTCGGCATAGGAACGCTGAACGTATTCAGGGGACATGATCGAATAGGCGCTTGGCGGCCCAGGCGCGGGGACGCGGGGCCAATCTTCCTGGTAAAGCGCCCTATGCGGATTACGGCCATAATGTCACAGGCCGACTGGTCGCGCTACCCGGGCGAATACGCTCCGGGAGCGACGGGTTACTCGGCCACAAGAAGCACCTTTCCGACATGCTGGCGGCGCTCAAGGAAACTATGCGCCGCAGCGGCGTCACTGACGGGGAAGGTGGCGGCAATGGGTACCTTGATGTCCCCGCGCCGGATGAGGTCCAGCGACGTGGCCAGTTCATCGGGGGGCGCCAGGCGGAAGCCAATGATGCGCCAGCCGTTCCGGAACACGGGAATCAAATCGAGCGGGACCACCTCGCCCGTGTGCGCGCCGCAGATGACCAGCGTGCCTTCCTCCCGGAGCACGGACAGGTGCACCTCGAACAGCGGGCCGCCCACGGTGTCGAGGACGGCGTCGAAGCGGCGCCCGTCCGTGGCCCGCAAGAGGTCCGTGGCCAGGTCGCGCTCGCTCCGGACGATGATCATGTCGGCGCCGAGCGAGGAGACCTGGGCGGCCTTGGCGACCGTGCCGACCGTGGCGACCACGGTCGCCCCGGCCAGCTTCGCGCACTGGACCAGGGCGCCCGCTACGCCGCCCGAGGCCGAGGGGACCAGCACCAGGTCACCCGGCCGGACCAGGGCCAGGCGGTTGACCATGTGCCAGGCGGTGCTGACCGTGCACTGCCCGGCGGCCATGGCCAGGAGGTCATCTTCGGGCTCGAGAGGGACCACCACCTCGGCCGGAACGCAGACCAGCTCGCCGTAGCCGCCCCACCGCGTGGTGCCGAATACCTCGAAGGACTCACACAGGTCAGGGCGCCACCGGGCGCACCGGGCGCAGTGCCGGCAGCTGTACTGCTGGAAAGCGGTGACGCGATCGCCGGTGCGGATCGGGCCGCTGTGCTCGCCCACGCCGACGACCGTGCCGGCGAATTCCGCCCCCAGGACCATGGGCAGCTCGAACGGCCAGCGCGATGTCCCGGCCCGGGAGTCCAGGTCGGAGTGGTTGACCCCGCAGGCCTGCACCTGGACCAGCACGTCTCGCGCGCCGATCACCGGATCCGGGATGTCCGCGTACTGCATCGCCTCGGCGGGCCCGTACTCATAGAACGCCGCTGCCTTCACCGCCCGCAGCCTCCCCGGCCGGCCATTCTGCGGCACGGAATTACGTAGTAGTTTCGGGGACTCTTCGGATAGGCGGCTCTTCGCTGGACCCAGCCCCCGGAAACAGCGCGGCTGGAAGCATGCAGGCGACACCGTTTGGTCACATTAGTTTCAGCCGTCACGAGATGCACACACGAATCACGATCAAAGCCTGACATGGGCAGTCCCAAGCTCCATTGGCCTGACACGGATTTACTAAGGTAATTCGGAGATAAACGGTACCGTCTTGACCCATGCGGCCCGCTGAGGGAGCGGGCCGCCCGCCACTTGAGTGGCGTTTCGAGGAGAATATCCCCGCGAAGAGTAAGATTCAGGCTGATTCCGGTAAATGGCGCCCGGGCTACCTCGTTGTCCTGGCCGCGGCGGCCCGTTACGGTAGAGATCGATTAGCCACCAGGATGGCTCGGAGGATCGGCAACGTGGCAGACGCCCGCGCGGTTCGGCGGCCGGAGCCGGGTCAGGCCGCAGGGTCCCCGCCCCCGGCCCGCACGCCCCCGGCCCGCCCGCGGGCGGGCCGGGACGCCCATCCGGTCCGCCGGCTTCTCGGGCGGCGGACCGCGGCCGGGCTGTTCACCTTATGCGTGGTGTCCGTGCTGGTGTTCGCGGCCACCGAAGTCCTGCCCGGCAACGCCGCCAACGCGGTGCTCGGGCGTACCGCGGCCTCCAGCCCGGCGGCGCTGCACCGGCTGGAGGCCGCCCTGCACCTCAACCGGGGCCTGCTGGACCAGTACTGGCTGTGGCTGTCCGGCCTGTTCACCGGGCACCTCGGCCACTCACTGGTCAACGGGCAGCCGGTCTGGGGCTATGTGGCGCCCAGGCTCATCAACTCCGCGGTGCTGATGGCGATCACCGGCCTGATCGGGACCGCGCTCGGCGTCACCCTCGGTGCCCTGGCCGCGCTCCGCCGGGACGGCTGGTTCGACCACATCAGCTCGGTCGGCGCGCTGGCGGTGACCGCGCTGCCCGAGTTCGTGGTCGCGATCGGCCTGGTCATCCTGTTCTCCACCGTGGTCACCCATCTGCTGCCCGCGGTGTCGCTGCTGCCGCCGGGCAGTTACGCCTGGGACGCCCCGCGGCTGCTGATCCTGCCGGTAGCCACCCTGGTCATCGTGATCGTGCCGTATATCCAGCGGATGACCCGGGCGGCGATGATCGAGGCCCTGGAGTCCGACTACGTGGAGATGGCGCGGCTCAAGGGCGTGCCGATGTGGCGCATCGTGCTCACCCACGCGCTGCCCAACGCCACCGCGCCGGTCATCCAGGTCATCGGGCTCAACTTCCTGTACCTGGCGGGCGGCGTGGTCGTGGTGGAGTACGTCTTCGCCTTCCCGGGCGTCGGCCAGGGACTCGTCTACGCGGTCGAGAACCGCGACATCCCGGTCATCCAGTTCATCGTCGTGTTCCTGGCCGCGTTCTACGTGTTCATGAACATCGTGACCGACGTGATCGCGTTGCTGGTCACGCCACGGCACCGGATCCCCAGGTAGGACGGAGGGCGGGTACGGATGACCGCTGACGGGCCAGCCGCGGAGCGGATCCGCCGCCACCAGTGGCTGGCCTCCGTGGGCTCGGCGGTACGCACCCCGCGCGGGGCCACCGGGCTGGGCCTGGCCGGCTTCGTCGTGGCGGTCGCGGTCGTCGGCCCGCTGATGGCCCCCCACCCGCCGACCGCGCTGCTGACCTTCCCGTTCGGGAAGCCGTCCGGGCAGTTCCTGCTCGGCGGCGACTTCCTCGGCCGTGATGTCCTGTCCCGGGTCCTGGACGGCGGCTGGCTGCTATTGCTGATGGCGGTGGCCGCGACGGTCCTCGGGATCGTCGCGGGGGCGGCCGCCGGGATCAGCGCCGCCTACCTCCGCGGGCGGTCCGACGGGCTGATCATGCGCACCGTCGACGTCATCCTGGCCTTCCCCCAGCTGGTCTTCGCCCTGCTGCTGCTGAGCATCCTGGGCCCCAAGCTGTGGCTGATCGTGCTGGCCGTCGGGCTGACCCACGCGCCCGCCGTCGCCCGGGTGCTGCGGGCCGCGACCCTGGATATCTGCGAACGGGATTTCGTCAAGGTGGCCGAGTTGCAGGGGATGCGCCCGGCCACGGTGATGACCAAGGAGATCCTGCCCAGCCTGAGCACGCCGCTGATGGTGGAGGCAGGACTGCGGCTGACCTACTCGATCATCATCATGGCGGGCCTGGCCTTCCTGGGCTTCGGCCAGCCGCCCCCCTCGCCCAGCTGGGGGACCATGATCAACGAGAACCGGGCCGGCCTGGCCCTGAACCCGTGGGCCGTGATCGTCCCGGCGGCGCTGATCGCCTTGCTCACCATCGGCACCAACCTGCTGACCGACTCCATCGGACGGGCCGCGCTCGGCGTGGACCGCAGGCCCGAGGAAGCCGCCCTCGTAGACGATCTGGACCCGGTCGCGTGAGTGACCTGAACGGGGCCGCTCCCCGGCCCTTCCGGCTGGAGGTGCGCGACCTGGAAATCCGGAGCGGCGGTCACGGGCCCGCGGTGGTGAGCGAGGTCTGTTTCGCGGTGCGGCCCGGCGACGTGCTCGGCCTGGTCGGCGAGTCCGGGTCCGGGAAGACCACGGTCGCCCTGGCCTTGCTGGGGCACACCAGGCGCGGCCTGTCCGTCAGCCGCGGCGAGATCCTCCTGGATGGCCTGGACCTGCTGCGGCTCAGCCCGCCGCGGCTGCGCCAGGTGCGCGGGGCCAGGGTCAGCTACGTGCCGCAAGACCCGTCGGCGGCGCTGAACCCGGCGCTGCGGATCGGCTATCAGCTCCGCGAAGCGCTGCGCGTGCATGCCGGCCTCGCCGGTGACCCCGGGAAACGGATCCTGGAGGTGCTGTCCGAGGTCCGGCTGGAGGCCAGCCCGGCCATGCTGCGCCGCTACCCGCATCAGCTTTCCGGCGGTCAGCAGCAGCGCGTCGCGCTGGCCATGGCCTTCGCCTGCCGGCCGTCGCTCATCGTCCTGGACGAGCCCACCACCGGCCTCGATGTGTCAACCCAGCGCCATATCCTCGACACGATCCGCAGCCTGTGCCGCGGCTACGGGGTCGCGGCCGTCTACGTCAGCCACGACCTGGCCGTGGTCAGTGAGCTGGCCGCCGAGGTCGCCGTCATGTACGCCGGCCGGATCGTGGAGGCCGGCCCGGCGGCCCCGCTGCTGCACCGCCCGCTGCACCCCTACACCCGGGGGCTGCTCGCGTCCGTCCCGGGGCCCGAGCGCGGCGGCCCGCTGGCGGGTATAGCCGGGCAGCAGCCGCCGCCCGGCCACCGCGGGCCGGGGTGCGCGTTCGCCCCCCGCTGCCGCCTCGCGCTCGACCGGTGCCGGTCCCGCGTGCCGGAACCGGCTGTGGTGGCCGGGCGGACCGTGCGCTGCCTGCGGGCGTCCGAGGCGGACAGCGCGGCCGGGGACACCCGGTCCCTGCTCCGGCCGGCCGGACCCGCGGCCGGCCCGCCACCGGCCCCGCCCGTGCTCTCCGTCCGGGGGCTTTCGTTCAATTACGGCCCGGTGCCGGTCCTGTCCGGCATCGATCTGGACGTGCCGCCGCGGGCGTGCGTCGCGGTGGTCGGCGAGTCCGGCTCGGGCAAGACGACGCTGGCCCGGTGCATCGTCGGGCTGCACCGGAACTGGACCGGCGAGATGACCCTGCATGGTGCCCCGCTCGCGACCAGCGCCCGGCACCGGCCGGGGCCGGTCCTGCAGCAGATCCAGTGTGTCTTCCAGAACCCGTACACCTCGCTCAACCCCCGCAAGACGGTCGGCCAGATCGTGGCCGAGCCGCTGGGCCGGTTCCTGCGGGTGCCCCGCGGCGAGCAAGCCGACCGGGTGGTCAGCGTGCTCGAGGACGTGTCCCTCGGCAGCCGTTACCTCTCGCGCTATCCCGATCAGCTCTCTGGCGGGGAGCGGCAGCGGGTCGCGATCGCCCGCGCCCTGGTCGCCGAACCCGGCCTGCTGGTCTGCGACGAGGTGACCTCGGCCCTCGACGTCTCCGTGCAGGCCATCGTGGTCGAGTTGCTCCGCGCCGCCGCGGCCCGGCGGCACCTGGCCATGCTCTTCATCACCCACAACCTGGCCCTGGTCCGCAACGTCGCGCAGTTCGCGGTCGTGCTGCGGCAGGGCGAGATCGTCGAGGCCGGCCCCGCCGACCAGGTACTCGCCGACCCGCGCAGCCGCTACACCGCGCAGCTCATGGCCGACGTGCCCAGGCTGAGATCATCAGCCGGCCCTGCAGGCTGGCATCATGACCCCGCCGGGGCCGCCTGCGCGTTCCAGAACCCGCACTGGTGCTCGGCCGCGAACGTGGCCGCCGGGATCGTGGTGCTCTGGCCGCCCGGGCGCAGCGACATGAGCTGGCGGCTGGTGTAGGCAGGCCAGAACGGCTGACCCGGCGCGTTGGGGGCGCCCAGCCGGGTGAACGCGCCCCACCAGACGATCATCTGGTGGGACAGCTCCAGCTGGGCGGGGGTGAGCTGGTCATAGAGCGAGGTCCCGTTGCCGAAACTCGGCCACAGGTACGCGAGCTCCATCGCGTGCCCGGCTCCCCACTGGTAGCCCGGCAGCAGGTTGTTCAGCGCGGGCGCGTGCCGGTCGTCGAACTGGTAGAAGAACGTGGGCGTCCGGCTCGCGAACGTGGCGGCCAGGTTCTGGGTGGGGCACCCGCCGATCCCGGTGATGGCACCGCTGTCGGTCCAGATCGCCCCGATGGCGTACGAGGCGGTGTACGGGCTCGGGTAGGCGTTCCACGGGTAGCGCTGCAGGATCGCAGGAGCCTCCGCGCCGTAGCTCTGGTCCACGAACTGGACGTACTGCTGCTGGGTGTACGAGGCGAATCCTTGCGTAAAGGTGCGGCCCTCGTCGTGGTTGGTCCCCATCAGCAGCGGGACCTTCGTGTAGTCACCGTCGGCCACCGCGGTCAAGGGCGGCAGCGGCAGGTCCGGCCCACCGGACGTGAACTGCGGCGAGTAACTGGCACTGGCCGTGAGCAGCGTGGACTCCGGCGTGTTCCGCAGGCACGACGCCGCGGTGGCCGCGTCGGGGCAGCCCGCCTGCGCAGCGAACGCCAGGCCCGCGGACCGGGCTTGTGCCGGGGTCTGGGATGGGCAGCTGCCGCTTTCGCTGATCGCGCCCCGGAACAGGCCGCGGGCCAGCGGCGACGTCATCAGCGCGCACACGGACCAGCCGCCCGCTGACTCCCCGGCGATCGTGACCTGGCCCGGGTTGCCCCCGAACCGGGCGATGTTGCGGTGCACCCAGCGCAGGGCCGCTTCCTGGTCGAGCAGGCCGTAGTTGCCGTTCGCGGTGCGCGCCGTGCTGCCCAGGCCCGGCACGTCCAGGAACCCGAACACGTCCAGCCGGTAGTTGATGGACACCACGATGATGTGGTCGGTCTTGACGATCAGCGAGCCGTCGTGCTGATCACCCGCCCCGTTGGCCAGGCCGCCACCGTGGATCATGAACAGGACCGGCAGCCCGCGCCCGTCTCGACCGTGAGCGGCCGCGCGATCCGCTTGGCCTGCCGGAGAGAAGACGTTGAGGAACAGGCAATCCTCGGTGTCCTCCCGCGGCCCGTTGCCGCTGGGGAGCTGGGCACAGCGGTTTCCATAGGACGTAGCGTCCCGGACGCCGGCCCACGGCCGCACCGGCTGGGGCGCCTGCCAGCGCAACGCCCCGACGGGGGGCGCGGCGTAGCGGACGCCCAGGAACTGGTCGACGCCTTCCGCGTGCTTGCCCCGCAGCTTGCCGTCCTCGGTGGAGACGATCAAGCCCCCGTTTGACCCGCCAGTGCCCTCAGTGATCTGCGCCGCGTGCGCGGGACTGTCAGCTGACGATAAGGCCGGCGAGGCGGCCAGCATGGCTGCCAGAGGCATGGCCGCGACGAGCCCCACGACCGCCGGTATTCTCCGCCACCGCGCCAACGGGAAACGACCTGACTTTGCGTGCATGCTGGATCTCCTCCTCGAGCCAGCCCGGCGCGGGCCGCACCAGACGGCGAGACCAGGACCAGGACCCGGCCGCGCGGCGCGCGCACGAACGCATCAGACCCTCTGATTCTGTAACCATCCGGACGCAGAAGACATAAATGCTTTGTCAAAATTTCCCGGCCGCCCGGGCCCGATGAGCCCTGGTGGGGTCGCGGGACCTCCAGAGCGCCGGCACGTCACCAGGGCAGGGGTTGGCCGTCCCGGTAGAAACCGCCGGTGGGCCCGTCGTCAGGAAGCAGGGCCGCCCACATCACGCTGGCCGCCCCGTCAGCCACGGGCCGGCCACCCTGGCCCATATCCGTGTTGGTCCAGCCCGGACAGACCGCGTTGACAAGGATCCGGTCAGCCCGCAGTTCGCCGGCCAGCAGCCTGGTCAGGGCGTTGAGGGCGGCCTTGGACACGCTGTAGGCGGGGGTGCCCCCGGTCATCTCGGAGATGGACCCGGCCTCGCTGCTCACGTTCACGATGCGGGGGTGGGCGCTGCGGCGCAGCAGCGGCAGGAAGGCCTGCGTGGTCCGCCAGGCGCCGAGGAGGTTGGTGTCCAGCGCCTCGCGCACCACACCAAGATCGGCATTGCGGGCCTGCTGCCAGGTGTCGTAGGCAATTGCGGCGTTGTTGACCAGCACGTCGGCGCGGCCCAGGCTTTCCGCGGTCCACCTGGCCGCGACCTCGATGGTGGCCGGATCGGTGACGTCCAGCCGCACGGCGATGACGGAGCCGCCCGCCGGGTCCAGTTGGCGGGCGGCCCGCTCGCCCTGGCCGGGGTCGCGTGCGCCGGCGATGACCACGAACCCGTGCCCGGCGAGCTGGCGGGCCACGTCACGGCCGATCCCGCGGTTGGCGCCGGTGACCACGGCGACGGCGCGCTCAGTACGGCCATCGCCGGGCGGGCTTGGTTCCGTGGTCGTCATGAGGTGGCTGCGGGGGAGGGGGACGGCGGGCGGAACGCGGCGAAGGGGTTGGTGACGACCAGGGTCCGGGCCGCGAACCGGTACAGCGTGGCCGGCCTGCCGCCTACGGACGTCGGCCGCGCGGCTGCGGCCGTGGCCTCGATCACGCCCCGGCGGGTCAGCACCCGCTGCAGGTTGGTCGCCGAGACCGGATGGCCGGCCGAGGCGGCGTAGATGTCGCGGAGCTGCGCGATGGTGAAGGTCTCGGGGGCCAGGGCGAAACCGATGTTGGTGTAGGACAGCTTGGCGCGCAGCCGGTCGCGGCCTGATTCGGCGATCGACCCGTGGTCGAACGCGGTAGGCGGCAGGTCCTGGACCGGATGCCAGGCGGTATCGGCCGGGATGCGCGGGTCCACGTCGGTGGCCACCAGGGCCAGGTAGGCCGTGGCCAGGGTGCGGCCCCGCGGATCCCGCCGCGGATCGCTGCGGGTCTCCAGCTGCTCCAGGTACGCGATGTCGGTGAGGTCGACCTTGGTGGCCAGGTGCCGGCCCAGGGAGGTGCCGAGGCGTTCGTCGGCCCCGAGCGGGCCGCCGGGCAGGGCCCAGCGCCCTTCGAACGGCGCCGCGCCCCGGCGCCAGAGCAGGACGTTCAGCTGCTGGTCGCGGACCTGGAGGACCACGGCCAGCGCCTCGTGGGCGAACCGCGGCGCCTCGCTCATGGCGGCCTGCGGCGCTTTGCTCATGGTCGCCTGGGGCTCCTTGCCTATGGTCGCCTGCGGCTCCTTGCCTGTAGTCGCCTGCGGCTCCGGGTCTGGCACGTTCGCATCGTACTGAGCCTTCCCGTTTCCGGCCATCTGGTTTTAGACTACGAGGCGAAAAGGTTTTATACTCTGAGTCGAAAACCTCCGAAGGAGATTGGGGCCGGACATGACCAGGACTGACCCAGGTACGGCGGCGGTGGCTGAGGCAAGTGCGGTGGCTCAGGCAGGTCTGGTGGCTGAAGCAGGTGCGGTGGCTGGGGCAGGCGCGGATGCTGAGGCTGGTCCGGCCGCCGCCGAGGAGGATACGGAGCAGGCCGGGAGGGACTGGGCGGCGGAGGTCCGGCGGCTGGCCGCGCAGCGCGATGCGGTGATCCTGGCGCACAACTACCAGGCGCCCGAGATCCAGGACGTCGCCGATCACGTCGGTGACTCGCTCGGGCTCTCGCGGCTGGCCGCCGCGAGCACGGCGAGCGTCATCGTGTTCGCCGGGGTCTACTTCATGGCCGAGACGGCCAAGATCCTCGCCCCGGACCGGACGGTGCTGATCCCGGACTCCCGGGCGGGCTGCTCGCTCGCCGACACGATCACCGCCGAGCAGGTCCGGGAGTGGAAGGCCGAGCATCCCGGGGCCGCGGTCGTCGCGTACGTGAACACCAGCGCCGAGGTCAAGGCCGAGTCGGATCTGTGCTGTACCTCGGCCAACGCGGCGCAGATCGTGGCGTCCCTCCCGGCGGACCGGGAGGTGCTGTTCCTGCCCGACCAGTTCCTCGGGGCCTACGTCCAGCGCGTCACCGGCCGCGCCAACCTGCGCATCTGGCTCGGCGAGTGCCACGTGCACGCCGGGATCAGCCCTGCCGAGCTGCGCCGCAAGGCGAGCGCCGAGCCGCAGGCCGAGCTGTTCATCCACCCCGAATGCGGCTGCTCGACCGCCGCCCTGTGGCAGGCGGGGGAGGGCGACCTGCCGGCCGGCCGGACCCGGGTGCTGTCCACCGGGGGCATGCTCGCCGCGGCCCGCACCACCACGGCGCCCACCGTGCTGGTGGCCACCGAGACCGGCATGCTGCACCAGTTGCGGCGGGCCAACCCCGCGGTCCGCTGGGAACCCGTCAACCCCGCTGCGGTGTGCCGTTATATGAAAATGACGACGCCGGCCGCCCTGCTGCGCTGTCTGCGCGAGGGGGTGGAGGAAGTGAACGTCCCTTCCGGCGTGGCCGACCGGGCCCGGCGGGCGGTCCAGGCGATGATCACGGCGGGGGCCTCGCCCGCGCCGGCCGGGGCGAGGCCCCGGTGACCGGCCCCATCGCCGGCCCGGTGACCGGGGCCGTGACCAGTACCGTGACCGGCGCGGGGCTGCGCCGCCTGCCCCGGTCCCCGTTGCGCTGGGCCCTCGACGCGGACGTGGTGGTCGTGGGCTCCGGGGCCGCGGGCCTCACCGTGGCGCTGACCGCGGCCGGCCGCGGCCGCCGGGTGCTGCTGCTCAGCAAGGACGGGATCGGCGGGGGTGCGACGCCGCTGGCCCAGGGCGGCCTGGCCGCCGCCATCGGTCCGGGGGACACCCCGGCGCTGCACCAGCGGGACACGCTCGACGCGGGCGCGGGCCTGTGCGATCCGGCGGCCGTGGCGACGCTGGTCGCCGAGGCGCCCGGGGAGATCGCCCGCCTGGCCGCCCGCGGGGCCCGGCTGGAGCGCACCGCGCTGCACCTGGAGGGCGGGCACAGCCGCAGCCGGATCGTCAGCGCCGGGGGCGACGCGATCGGCGGGGAGGTGCACCGGGTGCTGCGCGCCGCCCTGCTGGCCAGCCGGGTCCAGGTCCTGACCCACTGCGTCGCGCTGGACGCCCTGACCGGCGACTGCGGGACGGTGGGCGGGGTGGTGGCCGGGATCGCCGGCCGCGACGGGGTCCTGCGGCTCGGCACGGTAACCGCGGCCGCGGTCGTGCTGGCCACCGGCGGCTTCGGCCAGGCCTACGCGACCACCACCAACCCGGCCGGGCTGACCGGCGACGGCCTGGCGCTGGCCGCCCGGGCCGGCGCGGAAGTGCGGGACGTCGAGTTCGTGCAATTCCATCCGACGGTGCTGTGGCAGGACGGCGCCCGCGGTCAGTGCCCCCTCATCACCGAGGCCCTGCGCGGAGCCGGCGCGGTGCTGGTGGACGCGGCGGGCCGGCCGGTCATGGCCGGGCGTCATCCGCTCGGCGACCTGGCCCCGCGGGACGTCGTGGCGGCGGCCATGCAGCAGCGGATGGCCCAGGGCCAGCAGAGCGGTGACGGCCCGGGCGACCATCTCTGGCTGGACGCCACCATGGTGGGCCGCGCCGGGCTGGACCGGGATTTCCCCACGGTGGTCCGGCTGTGCCGGGCGCGCGGGATCGACCCGGCGGCCGAGCCGATCCCGGTCGCGCCCGGCGCGCACTACGCCTGCGGCGGCGTCCGGGCCAGCCTGGACGGGCGGACCTCGGTCCCCGGGCTGTACGCGGTGGGGGAGGCGGCCTCGACCGGGGTGCACGGGGCCAACCGCCTCGCCTCCAATTCCCTGACCGAGGCCCTGATCACCGGACGGCGCACCGGGGAACGGCTGGGGCGGGCCCTGCCGCAGCCGCCGGCCCGGCTGCGGCTCCCTCCGGCCGGCCCGGGGGCGGACCCCGCGGCCCGGCCGGTCCTGGCCGCGGCCATGTCCCGGCACGCCGGGGTGGTCCGTGATCACGAAGGGCTGGACGGCCTCCGGCGGACGCTGGCGCAGGCCCGGCCCGCCACCGGGCGGCTGGACCTGGCCACCGTCGAGGCGGCCAACCTGCACGTGGTCTCGGTCCTGGTCACGATGGCCGCCCTGGCCCGCACGGAGAGCCGGGGGTGCCACCGGTGGCGGGATGCGCCGCCGGCCAGGCCGGCCGGCCCGGCCCGGCACACGGTGGTCCGCGCGGCGGACGGCCAGCGGTGGGCGGCCGGGGCCGTCCAGGCCGGAGTGGGGGCCTGCGCATGACCGGGAACGTGGACGCCACCAGGCGTTTGCTGGCCGCGGGACTGGATCCCGGGGAGATCGGGCGGCTGGTGCGCGGCGCGCTCGATGAGGATCTCCGCTACGGCCCCGACGTCACCTCGGCCGCGACCGCGGCGCCGGGCGCCCAGGCGGTGGCCGGGGTCGTGGCCCGGCAGCCCGGCGTGCTGGCCGGCCTCCCGGTCGCCCTGGCCGTGCTCGAGGCGGCCGGGCTGGCGCCGGAGGCGGCGCAGCCGCGGCGCGCGGACGGGGACCGGATCGACGTGGGGAGCGACGTGCTGCGGATCCGGGCCCCGCTCCGGGAACTGCTCGGCGCGGAACGGACCCTGCTCAACTTCCTCACCCATCTGTCGGGCATCGCCACAGCCACCCGGGCGTGGGCGGACGCCCTGGCCGGCACGGCATGCGCCGTCCGTGACACCCGCAAGACCACGCCGGGGCTGCGCCAGCTGGAGAAGTACGCCGTGCGGTGCGGCGGCGGCCAGAACCACCGGATGGGACTCGGCGACGCCGCGCTGATCAAGGACAACCACGTGGTGGCGGCCGGCGGCGTCGCGGCGGCGATCACGGCCGTGCGCGCCGCCGCACCCGCCGTGGCGCTGGAGGTGGAGTGCGACACCCTGGCCCAGGTCCGCGAGGCCCTGGACGCCGGCGCGGCGCTCATCCTGCTCGACAACATGGGGCTGGCCGGGCTGCGCGCCGCCGTGACCCTGGCCGCCGGGTACCCCGGGACCCGGCTGGAGGCCAGCGGGGGGCTACGGCTGGAGGAGGCCAGGGCGGTCGCGGAGACCGGCGTCGATTTTGTCTCCGTCGGCGCTCTGACCCATTCGAGTCCCGCGCTCGATCTGGGACTGGACCTGGTGGGCGGCTGACTGCTGGGCCGCGGCCGGCCGCACGGCCGGGGTCTCGCCCCGGCCCGCGGCCGTGTTGAGGTGGGACTCGGCGTCCCGCAGGGTGTTCAGCTGCCCGCCGGCGGTCCAGTACTTACGGCCGGCGACCAGGAGATCCTCGGCCGGGAACTTCGTGATCAGCTCGCAGCCGTCGGCGGTGACGACGAGTTCCTCCTCGATCCGGGCCGCCGACCAGCCGTCGCTGCCCGGCCAGTAGGTCTCCAGCGCGAAGACCATGCCTTCCTCCAGGGTCTCCGGATGGTCCAGGGACACCAGCCGGCTGAAGATCGGCTTTTCCCAGATCGACAGCCCGACGCCGTGGCCGTACTGAAGGCCGAAGGCCGCCGTCTCATCGGGGAAGCCGAACTCTGCCGCCTGGGGCCACAGCGAGACGATGTCAGCGGTGGTCGCGCCCGGTTTGACCAGCGCGATCGCCTGGTCCATGTACTCACGGCAGCGCGTGTACGCGTCGCGCTGGGCCCGCGAGGCACTGCCCACGGCGAAGGTCCGGTAGTAGCAGGTGCGGTACCCCAGGTGGCTGTGCAGGATGTCGAAGAAGGCCGGGTCGCCGGGCCGGATGAGCCGGTCGGAGTACACGTGCGGATGCGGCGAGCACCGCTCCCCGGAGATCGCGTTCACTCCCTCCACGTACTCGCTGCCCAGGTCGTAGAGGACTTTGCTGACCAGGCCCACGCACTCGTTCTCGCGCACCCCGGGGCGGAGGAACTCATACAGCTCGTCGTAGGCCGCATCCACCATGGAGCACGCCTGGGCCAGCAGGGTGATCTCGTCCCGGGTCTTGATCCGCCGGGCTTCCATGAACACCTGCTGGCCGTCCACGGTGGTGATCCCGGCCGCGGCCAGCGCGGCGAGCACCGGCATCTCGGCCACGTCGATGCCCAGCGGCTCGCCCGCCAGGCCCTGCTCGTGCAGCACGGCCGCGATCTTGCCCGCCACGTCCTCGGCGATGCCCGCCGCGGGGTGGAACGCCCCGCGGAGGGTGGAGATGCCGGCCCGGGCCCCGGTGCGCGCCGCCCCCTCGGGGGTGGGGGGACCCTCGGTGTGATCGAGCCACGGATTGTAGAGCTGGTGGTGCCGGGCCGCGGAGCCGAAGTCCCACACGATCGGCTGCCCGCCGCGGGGCAGCAGCGCGAAACGGATCAGCTTGTCCATCGCCCAGGTACCGATGTGGGTCGATGTCATGTAGCGGATGTTCGCGAAATCGAAGCTCAGCAGGGCGCCGAGCTCGGACCGCTCGAGTTCCGCGTTCAGCTTGGCCAGCCGCTCCTCGCGAAGCCTGCCTACGTCAACACGGTTCTCCCAGTCAACACTGTTCGGGCCGAAGGTCTGAGAGATTCTCATGGACATGGCCTGCCGCTCGTCGCCACCATCCCGGGCACCCCTTCACGTCAGCGTCCGGGGAAGGTCAGGGGCTCCCCGGCGGGTGCCATCCGTAGTATCGCCCGTGTACACATGATGTCAAGAGATACTTAACAAGTGTGACCATGTATAGTTCCGGTTAATCGCCGTCAGACGCAGATGGGGCACGCATCGTTGAACGTTAATGTGGGCAGCCTGATCCGGCGGGAGCGTCAGAATCAGGGGCTGTCGCTGCGCGAGCTCGCCCGGCGTGTGGGGGTTTCCGCGAGCATGCTGTCCCAGGTGGAAACCGGCCGGACGCGCCCGTCGGTGAGCACGATCTACGCGATCGCCACCGAGCTGCAGCTGTCTATCGACGCGTTGCTGTCAGACCGGGAAGCGGCGGTCGCGACCGCGACCGCCGCCGCGGCCGGCGAGACCGCGGCGGCCGGGGGCGCGGCGGCCGGTCCCCGGGTGCGCCGCGGGCCGGTGGGGTCGGCCGCCGCGGCCGCCGACCTGGCCAGCCAGCTGGTCCGGCCGGAACAGCGCCGCAAGCTGGAACTCGAGTCGGGCGTCACCTGGGAACTGCTCAGCGACCTGCTCCCGCATCTGGTCGACTTCATGTTCGTCACCTACGAGCCCGGGGGCCGGTCCAGTTCCTCCGGCAAGCTGATGCGGCATACCGGCACCGAGTTCGCGTTCCTGGTCCGCGGCAAGCTGAAGATCCAGGTGGGTTTCGACGAGTACGTCCTGCAGGCCGGGGACGCCCTGGCCTTCGATTCCTCCGAGCCGCATCTGCTGGTCAACGAGGGAACCGAGCCCGCCGAGGGCATCTGGTTCGTGCTGGGCCGGCGCATGACGCCGGAGACGCACGCGGCCCGCGTGACCATGACCGGCGATGCCGCCGTGCTGCGCTATCCCGAGGGACACGAGTAGCCCTCCTGCGGCCTGCGCTGCTAGCCCTCCTGCGGCCCGCGCTGACCGGCCGTCCGGACCGCCTGTTACGTGAGCGTTGCCGAACCGTGCCCGTTCTGGGCTCTTGTGCCAGACTGTCCGCCGCGTTAATCTCACTGAACATCGCGTATGGCGCTGCTGAACACTAGCGGTCCAGACGGGACCTGAGTCCAGGAAACTCGATGGGGAGAGACATGGCGGATTCCTTTCACGTAGGCGTCGGCAACGTCCCGCCCGTGCCTAATCTCGGGCCCGACCAGGGCTGGGTGGGCATGAGCGTGCAGTTCCTGGTCGATGCGGCCGAGGCGGGCGCCGAGCACGTGGTGTTCGGCCGGGCCGTGTTCGCGCCGGGGCAGTCGGAACATCAGTGGCACCGCCACCCAGGCGCCGAGGAGTTCGTCCTCCTCGTCCGCGGCCAGGGCATCGTGCTGGACGGCGACAACGAGATCCCGGTCTCCGCCGGGGACGTCGCGTTTCACCGCAAGGGGGCCTGGCACGGCTTCCGCAACAGCTCCGCGTCCGAGGAGGCGGAGATGATCTGGGGCTGGGCCGGGGCGGCGTCGCGCGCCGAGGCCGGCTACGAGTTGCGTTACCCGCCGAAGTAACGGGACCGGGCGGAGTACGTCATGGCTGAGAAAGTCGGTCCCTGCCGCGCCAGCGGGGCTGGCCGGCCGCGGTGGCGCGCCGGGGCGGGGTGGCCGCGGTGAGCGGCTTCGGGGTGGCGCGGTGGCGCCGGTCGGCGGGCATCTGGGTGGCTACCGGGCTGCTCTTCGCGGTGAGCGCGGTCTTCCAGCCCAAGAGCCTGGGCGGCAGTGCGCTGGCCGCGCTGTGGCCCTTCGCGGCGGTGCTCATCCTGGCCGCGGTGGGCCAGACCCTGGTCGTGCAGCAGCGCGGTATCGACCTGTCGGTCCCCGGCTTCATTTCCCTGACCGTCGTCCTGGTCACCCACCTGCCGAACGGCAACTCCAGCAAACTCCTCCCGGCCATCCTGCTCGCCTACGCGATCTGCCTGGCCGCCGGGCTGGTCAACGGGCTGCTGGTCACCCGGATCGGCATCACCCCCATCGTGCAGACGCTGGGCATGAACGCGGTCCTGTACGGGATCGACCTCGGCATCTCGCAAGGGACGCCGACCCAGACGACCAGCGCCCTGCAGTCCTTCGCTAACGCCTCACCGGCCGGTATCCCCCTTCCGCTGCTGATCGCCGTGGTCGTCGTGGTGGTGATCGAATTCGTCATCAAGCGCACCAGCTTCGGCCGGCGGTTCGAGGCCTCCGGCGCCAACCCGGCCGCCGGGCGCGCGGCCGGCCTGCGCGGGAACCGCTACCAGATGTCGGCCTACCTGGGGGCCGCGACCCTGTACTGCACGGCGGGTGTGCTGCTGGCCGGGATCGTCTCGCAGCCGGACCCGTTCCAGGGCAACAACTACCTGCTTCCCTCGGTGGCCGCGGTCGCCCTGGGCGGCACCTCACTGCTCGGCGGCGTGGGCAGCGTGGTGGCCAGCGCGATGGGTGCGCTGTTCCTGAGCCAGCTCCAGCAGTTCGTGCTGGCCACCGGGGCCAGCGCCGCCGTGCAGAACCTCGTCCAGGCGGGGGCGCTGGCCCTCGCGGTCACGGTCTACGGCTTGCGGCCGCGGCCACGCCGGCTGCTCACCCGATTGCGGGCGCATCCGCCAGCCGACGACGAATCCCGTGACGGCACCGCTGATCCCAGGCCCGGACCGTACAACGACCACCGGGCCCCCGTGACCTAGGCCGTACGTACCGGCCTGCCCCCATCCCTCCTCCGCGACCACCGATAGATAACGCCAACCTGGCCCACTCATTCACGCTCGGCGCGAAGAAGCGGCACAGATTTAGGAGCGACCACCATGAACCAGAAGCCAGCCGGCGGGACCAGACACCGGCGACGCCGCATGGCCATCGGCGCCGCGGCGGCGGCCGCGCTTTCCCTCGCCGTGGCGGCGTGCGGCAGCAGCGGCGGCAGTAACAGCAGCGGCAGTTCGGCCAGCGGCCAGACCAGCGCCGTGTCCAGCAAGTATCCGTGGTGCGGTCCCAAGAAGGCCTCGATCGCGCTGGCCGACGGCTTCGGCGACAACACCTGGCGTGAGCTGACCCGCTACTCCGCGGTCACCGTCGCCGCGCAATGCCCCAGCGTGACCAAGTACGTCTACGCCAACGGGGAAGGCAACACCCAGAAGGCGATCTCCGACATCAACTCGCTGGTCGCGCAGGGCATCACCGGGATCGTGGACTTCCCGGACGCGGGCAAGGCGATGCTGCCGGAGCTGACCAAGGCCTACCAGGCGGGGACCATCGTGGTCCCCTACCGCGTCTTCCCGGGCGGGACGGCCGGGCAGAACTACAACGCCTACCTGTCCACCAACTTCACCTCGGCCGGGGTGCTGTGGGGCCACGACGTGGCCACCGCGCTGCACGGCCAGGGAAACGTGGTGTTCCTCGGCGGGCCGCCCGCCAACTCGCAGAGCCTCGAGGAGTACCAGGGGCTGCAGAGCGTGTTCAAGCACTATCCCGGGATCCACATCATCGGCCAGAAGCCCTACAACGTGACCAACTGGGACCCGGCGATGACGCAGCAGGTCGTGGCGTCGCTGCTGTCCAAGTACCCGAAGATCGACGCCGTGGTCAGTGACTTCGGCACCGCGCTGGCCGCCTCCTTCCCGCAGTTCCAGAAGGCTGGCCGGAAGATCCCGGTCATTGCCACCGAAGATGGCAACTCGCTGGGCTGCGACTACGCGTCGATGCACGCGGGCGATCCGGGCTTCAAGCTGTTCACTGTGTCGTCGCAGACCTGGATGGTGGAGTACGCCATGCGCTACACCATCGCCCTGGCCACCAAGGGCAAGGTGCCCTCGTCCACCGTGGTCCCGCAGCAGAACTTCGAGAACTCGGTGACCGGCAGCCCCAACAAGCCGGTCTGCAACCAGTCGCTCCCGGCCACGGCCATCATGTCCAGTGGCCTGACGGCTACCGAGCAGCAGGCGGCGCTCAAGGGCGTCATCCCCAGCCTCACCTCGCTGCGCTGAACGCGGCAGGCCGGGTGAGCGGGCCACCCGCCCGCTCACCCGGCCACCGCGCTGTCCCAGATTTATCGAGGAGTAAGCGTCATGGCGTTGACGGCTCAGGGTGTCCAGGTGCTCCGGCTGGCTGAGGTATGGAAAAGCTTCGACGGCGTGGACGCCGTCAAGGGAGTCACCTTCGAGGCCCAGGCCGGCGAGATCCATGCCCTGCTCGGGGAGAACGGGGCGGGCAAGTCCACCCTGATGGCCATCGCCGCGGGTTCCCTGGCGCCCGACCGCGGCCAGCTGGAACTGAAGGGCGAGCCGGTCGGGGCGGCCAGCCCGGTGGCCATCCACCAGCGCGGGCTGTCCATCGCCTACCAGCATCCCGCGCTGGTGCCGGATCTCACCGTCTACGAGAACATCGCCATGTGGCTGCCCGGCCAGGTCCGGACGGCCGGCAAAGACGCCCCGTCCTGGGCCAGGTCACAGCTGGCCCGGGTCGGCTGCCGGGCTGGTCTCGGCCAGCGGGTGAGCAACCTGTCCGTGGCCCAGCGGCATCTGCTCGAGGTGGCCAAGGCGCTGGCCTCCGATCCGGCGGTGCTGATCCTCGACGAGCCGACCGCGGCCCTGGGGGCCGATGACTCCGCGACCCTGTTCGCCGAGCTGCGCCGGATGGCCGCCAGCGGGGTGGCGGTGGTGTACATCACGCACCGGCTGGCCGAGGTGCGCGAGCTCTGCCAGCGGGTCACGGTGCTGCGCGACGGGAGCGTGCGGGGCACGTTCGGAGTCCAGGACGTCTCCGACGCCCAGCTCCTCGAGCTCATCGTGGGCCGGGCCGTGACGACCGAGTTCCCGGCCAAGGCCGCGGCCGGGGCGAGGACCGCCGGGGGGCAGGCTGCCGCCGGGCTGCCGGCCGCAGCCGGGGCGAAGGCCGCCGCCGGGACGGCGGAGGCGCCGGTGCTGGCCGTGCAGAACTTTTCCGCCCGCGCCTTCCACGACGTCACGCTGACCGCGTCGGCCGGGGAGATCGTCGGCCTGGCCGGGATCGTGGGCAACGGGCAGAGCGAGTTCCTCCGCGCACTGGCCGGGCTGGGCCGCGCGACCGGTCACGCTGACCTGCGCGGCGAGCCGCTCAAGCCGGGCCGCCCGGACGCCGCGCTGCGCGCCGGTGTGGTGTACCTGTCGGCGGACCGGCTCAGCGAGGGCCTGTTCGGGACCCTGTCGGTCCGGGAGAACGCGCTGGTGTCCGCGCTCGGGCAGTTCAGCCGCTGGGGCGTGACGAACCAGCGGGCCGAGGCCCGCGCCGTCGAGGCGCAGCGGGACAGCCTGTCCATCCGGGCGTCGTCGATCGAGGCTAACGTGCTCAGCCTGTCCGGGGGCAACCAGCAGAAGGTCCTGCTCGCCCGGGCACTGCTCAACCAGCAGGTCACGCTGCTGCTGGCCGACGAGCCGACCGCCGGAGTCAACGTGGGCGCCCGGGCGGAGATCTACCGCATCCTCCGGCAGGTGGCTGACGCCGGCGCCAGCGTGGTCATCGTGTCGTCCGACATCCGGGAGCTGGAAGGCCTCTGCGACCGGGTCGTGGTGTTCTCCTCCGGCCAGGTCGTCGCCGAGTTGCGCGGCGACGGGGTCCGGGAGGATGCCATCGCGCACGCCATGCTGACCTCGACCCGGCGGCGTAACGAGGCCGCCGGGGCGGCCGCCGCGCGCCCGGCGGCCTCGGCAGGCCCCGGGACCTCGGCGGGCCCCGGGACCTCGGCGGGCGCGGGGGTCTCGGCGGGCCCCGCGGTTTCAGCGGGCACTGCGGCCCTGGGCCGGGCCCGGTCCTGGCTGCGTGAGGCCGGCCGGAGTGACTATGCCGCCTCCGGGGTGCTGGCCATCGCCATCGTGGTGCTGGCCCTGTACACGCAGGGCCACAACTCGCGCTTCCTGTCCACCTTCAACCTGACCTCGCTGACGGTGCTGATCGCCGCGACCGCGTTCATCTCGTTCGGGCAGGAGTGCGTGATCCTGACCGGGGGCATCGACCTGTCCGTGGGACCGCTGGCCGGCCTGGTCGTGGTGATCGGCTCCTTCTTCGAGAACAGCGGGCGCAGCGCGGTCATCATCGTGGCCGGATTCCTGGTCATGATCGCGGCCGCCGCCGCGGTCGGGCTGCTCAACGGCAGCATGGTCCGGTTCGCCCGGTTCACGCCCATCGTGGCCACGCTGGTCACCTACATCGCCCTGCAGGGCATCTCGCTCGTGCTGCGCCCGTTCCAGGCGGGCTACATCTCCTTCTCGATCCTCAACGCCATCAACCACAGCGTCGGCCCGGTCGCCATCGCGTTCCTGGCCGCAGTGGTGGTCGCGATCGCGATGGAGTGGGCGCTGCACCGGGCCCGGTGGGGACGGAGCCTGCGGGCCATCGGCTCCGATCCCGCCGCCGCGTTCCGGCTCGGGGTCCGGCCCGGCGTCACGGTGATCGGCGCCTACGTCGCCTCGGCCCTGTTCGCCTGCGTCGGCGGTGTCCTGCTGATGGCCCAGGTGGGAGTGGGTGACCCGACCCAGGGAGTGAACTACACGCTGGCCTCGGTCACCGCGGTGGTGCTCGGCGGCACCAGCATCTTCGGCGGCCGCGGGTCGTTCATCGGCGCGCTGTTCGGCGCGGTGCTGGTCGAGGAATTGCTGAACGTCACCACCTTCCTGCAGCTGTCCCAGGCCTGGCAGTACTGGGTCCAGGGGGTACTGGTCATGGTGGCGGTCGGCATCTACACCCAGGCCCGGGCCCGGTCCGGCGAGCTGACCCAGGTCAGGGCCGTCTGAGGTGAGGGGCAGCCGCGGTAAGGGCCGTCTGTGGTCAGGGCCGGCGGAAGCCGGGGGCCGTCTGGGATCAGGGCCGTCTGGCCGGCCAGGAACGGAAAGTCGCGAGGGAGCGAAACAGAGCATGCGAGCACTGGTCTTCTCAGCGCCCGGCCAGGCGGAAGTCACCGAGGCTGAATGTCCCGCGCCCGGGCCGGGCGAGGTCCTGGTGCGGTCGCGCACCGTCGGGATCTGCCACTCCGACCTGGAACTGCTGGCCGGGAGGTACATCATCCCGATCCGGTACCCGGTCACCCCCGGCCACGAGTGGGCCGGGGAGGTGGCCGAGGCCGGGCCCGGCGTGGACGACGTCAAGCCGGGTGACCCGGTGGTGGGCGAGTGCGTCGTCGGCCCCGGCGGCCGGGACCACTTCGGCTTCTCGATCTCCGGGGCGGCCGCGGAGTACTTCGTGGCCCGGGCCGAATGGCTGCACAAGCTCCCGGCCCAGCTCACCTGGACCCAGGCCGCCCTGGTCGAGCCGTTCACCGTGGCCTACGCGGCGGTCCGGGCCGGGGTCATCGACCCGAGCGACCGGGTGGCGGTGCTGGGCGGCGGCCCGATCGGCCTGCTGTCCGCGATGGCCGCGGTCGGCCGCAACGCCGCCGTGACGCTGATCGAGCCGAGGCCCGACCGCCGGGCCAAGGCCGCCGAGCTCGGCGTCTCCGCTGTCCTCGACCCGGGCGCCGGGGACGTGGCCGGGCAGGCCCGCGAGCTGACCGGCGGCGAGCTGTTCGATGTGGTCATCGAGTCGGCCGGCCATCCGGAAGCCATGGCCCAGGCGCTGACCCTGGCGGGCAACCACGGCCGGATCGTCTACGTCGGCATCGACGTCGGCAGCACCGTCCCGGCCGAACTGGGCCTGATCCAGGCCCGGTCGCTGCGGATCCAGGGCATCGTGGGCTCGGCGGGTATCTGGCCGCAGGCGATCCGCTTCCTGGCCAGCGGCGTCGTGGATCCCACCCCCATCGTCACCGCCCGCTACCCGCTCGGCGCGGCCACGGACGCCCTCGGCGCGGCCGCCCTGGGCTCGGGGAACATCAAGGTCCACATCGAGGCCCCCGCGTGAAGGCGGCCGTCTTCCACGCGCCCGGGGACGTCCGGATCGAGTCGGTGCCCGAGCCGGGGGCGCCCGGCCCGGGTGAACTGCTGATCCGGGTGTCCAGGGCCGCGCTGTGCGGCACCGACTCCGCCGAATGGGACCACGGGCCGCTGCTGGCCCGGCCCCCGGTGATTCTCGGCCACGAGTTCACCGGCACGGTGCTCGCCGCGGGCCCCGGAGCAGCCGGTTTCGCGCCGGGGACCAGGGTGGTCAGCGGGGCCGGGATCTCGTGCGGGTCGTGCGAGTGGTGCGCGGCGGGCCGGACCAACCTGTGCGCCCGCTACCAGACCCTCGGCCTGCATCTCGACGGCGGTCTGGCCGAGCTCGTCCTGTCGCCGGCGTCCATCTGCCGGCCGGTGCCGGACGGTCTCGATGACACCAGCGCCGTCATGGCCCAGCCGCTGGCGGTCGCGATGCACGCCGCCCGGCGCGGCCGGGTCGGGCCCGGGCGGTCCTGCGCCGTCATCGGGACCGGCGGCATCGGCGCGTTCATCGTCGCCGCGGCGGCCGCGCTCGGTGCCAGCCCGCTCATCGCGATCGACGTCGCCGATGACCGGCTGGCCACGGCGGCGGCCCTGGGTGCGACCCGCACCGCGAACGCCGGACGAGACGATGCCCTCGGCGCGGTCCGGGCCGCCACCGGGGAGCAGGGCGCGCACGTCGTCATCGAGGCGTCCGGGGCCCCGGACAGCCCGGCGGCGGCGCTGGCCATGGTCCGCCGGGGCGGTGATGTGGTCATCGTCGGGCTGCAGCCGCACCCGGCCGGACTGGACCTGTTCTCCGTGTCCACCCGCGAGGTCGATGTGCACGGGACGCTGGCCCACGTGTGCGGCGAGGACCTGGCCGAGGCGGTGGCCGTGCTGGCCAGCCCCGTGGTGGCCAGCCCGTGGTGGCCAGCCCCGTGGTGGCCAGCACAGGGCTGGCCGCCACGGTACTCGGTGACATCATCAGCCTCGACGACCTGGTCGAGGGCGGGCTGCGCCCGCTGGCGGAGCGGAAAGCCCACGGCAAGATCGTCGTGGATGTGGCGGGGTCGGCCTGATGGGCGTGGGAGGCCCGATGAGCGTGGGAGGACGGCGCAGATGCAGCTGATGCGGGCCCAGAGCCATGTCGGGATCACCGTGCGCGATCTCGACGCGTCCGTGTACTTCTACCACGACCTGCTCGGACTGGAGATCGCCACCGAGCCGAGCCCCTGGTTCGACGGCCCGGAACTCGGTCAGGGCGTCGGGGTGCCCGGCGCCGCGCTGCGCCAGGTGTGCCTGCGGCTCGGGGACACCATGCTGGAACTGCTGGAGTACCGGACCCCGCCGTCGGCGACGCAGCACCCGCTGCTCTCGCACTGCGTGGGCGCGAGCCACGTCGCCTTCGCCGTCGATGACATCCAGGCGGCCCAGGCCGAGCTGGAGCGCCGCGGGGTGCGGTTCTACTCCGGCATCAACGTGGTGGACGACGGCGTGCTGGCCGGCTGGCGCTGGGTGTACTTCGCCGACCCGGACGGCTATCCCCTGGAACTCGTGGAGACCGCGTACGAGCGGCCGGGCGGCCACGCCGCGGGCATCGCCCGGTACCTGCAGACCCGGCCCGCGGACACGCCCGGAAAGGCGAGGTGAGGCATGCGCGCCCTGAGGTTCCACCAGGCCCGCGAACTGTGCGTGGAGAAGGTGGCCGAGCCCGGCCCGCCGGGACCCGGCGAGGTCCTCCTGCGGCCGGTGATGTGCGGGATCTGCGGTACCGACCTGCACGAGTACACCGACGGGCCGATCGTCACCCCCGCGAGCCCGCACCCGCTCACCGGCGTCACCCTGCCGCAGATCATGGGGCACGAGTTCTCGGCCGTGGTGGCCGCCACCGGGACGGGCGTCAGCCACGTCCGGGAAGGCGACCTGGCCACCGTGATGCCGCTGATCTCCTGCGGCCACTGCCACGAGTGCGTGCGCGGGCTGGGCCACCTGTGCCGCACCCTGGCCTGCACCGGCCTGAGCAGCGCCTGGGGCGGGCTGGCGGATCTGGCCATCGTCTCGGCCCAGCAGGTGGTGCCGGCCGCGGCGGGCATGACCCCGCGGCAGGCGGCGCTCATCGAGCCGGCCGCGGTAGCCGCCTACGGCGTGGACCGCGGGCGCCTGCAGCCGGGGCAGACCGTCCTGGTCACCGGCGCGGGCCCGATCGGATCGCTGGCCGCGATGTACGCCCTCGCGGGCGGGGCCCGGCGGGTGGTCGTGTCCGAGCCCGACCCCTCGCGGCGGGCCCGGGCGGCCCGGCTCGGCGAGGGCCTCGGCGAGCTGGTCACCGCCGACCCGGCCGCCGGGCCGGTCACCGAGCTCATCGCCGAGCTCACCGGCGGGGTGGGCGCCGACCTGGCGGTCGAGTGCGCCGGTCACGAGAGCGCGCTGAACCTGTGCATCGACGCGGTCCGCCCGGCGGGCACGGTGGTGCAGACGGCGCTGCACATCCGGCCGGCCTCCATCCGGGCCGAGACGCTGGCGGTCAAGGACCTGACCCTGATCGGCACCTGGTGTTATCCCGTGCGGGACTTCCCCCGGGTGGTCGGGCTGGTGGCGAGCGGCCGGCTGCCCGTCGAGCGGGTGGTCAGCTCCGTGGTGCCGCTCGAATCCGCGGTTACCGACGGCTTCGAGCGCCTCATCACCCGGGGCAGCGGCGAGGTCAAGGTCCTGATCGAGGTGGGCGCATGACCCGGCTGGGCGTCTGGTACGACTTCCGCAACCCGGCCCGGTGGCGGGTCCCCTGGCCGCAGCTGTACCGCGAGACCCTGGACCAGGCGGCCTACGCCGAGGAACTCGGCTTCGCCTCGATCTGGGTCTCCGAGCACCACTTCAGCGAGGAGGGCTACCTCCCCTCGCTGAGCGCCGTGCTGGGCGCGCTCGCCGAGCGGACCGCACGGGCCCGGCTCGGCACCGCGGTGCTGCTCGCCCCGCTGCACCACCCGCTGCGGCTGGCCGAGGACCTGGCGGTGATCGACCAGCTCTCCGGTGGCCGGCTCGACGTCGGGCTCGCGCCCGGCTACAAGCCGGATGAGTTCGCGGTGCTCGGCGTGCCCAAGAGCCAGCGCGGCGCGCGCACCGACGAGACCATCGAGATCCTGCAGCTGGCCTGGCGGGGCGAGCCGTTCTCGTACGCGGGTCGGCACTTCCGGTTCGACGACGTGGTGGTCGGGCCGCCGCCGGCGCAGCAGCCCGGCCCGCCGATCTGGGTCGGCGGCAACAGCCTGGCCGCGGCCCGCCGGGCCGCCCGGTACGGCACGTGCTTCATGCCGGACTCCGGGGCCGGCCTGGACCTCTACGACGCCTACCGGGCCGGGCTGGCCCCGGCCGCCGGGCCGCCCCGGGTGGCCACCAACCGGGTGCTGTTCGCCGCGGCCAGCCGCGACGAGGCCTGGGAGATCTGCGGCGACCACTTCCTCTACCAGTTCAACGCCTACCGGCAGTGGTTCTCCGCGGCCGGCGACGACGACACGCACGGTGCAGCCCTGACCGACCCCGCGGTCCTGTCGCCGGAGCACTATTTCGTCGGCACACCCGACGACATCCTGGCCGCCATCTCGGCCAGCCAGCAGCGGCTCGGGTACGAGGAGCTGGTCTTCTGGGCCCGGCCGCCGGGCCTGCCGGTCGAGCAGGCCACCGCGTCGCTGGAGCTGATCGCCAAGCATGTGCTGCCTGCCCTTCAGGAGGCAGGCCGGTGAGCGCCCCGGCCGGAGGCCTGGCAACGAGCCCGGTAACAGGCCCGGCAGCAGGCCCAGCGGCCAGCACAGCCGGGGGCCCCGTGGCCGGACTGGCCGGGAAGACCGCGCTGGTCACCGGCGGCGCCTCCGGGATCGGGGCCGGGATCGCGCGGGTGCTGGCGGCGGCGGGCGCCTCGGTGGCGATCGGTGACCTGGACGGCGCCACCGCCGCGGCCGTGGCGCGCGGCTTGCCCGGGCCGGCCATCAAGCTGGGCGTCCGGCTCGACGTGACCGACCGGGATGGCACCCACCAGGCGGTCACCCGGGTCGAGCAGGAACTCGGCCCGGTCGAGATCCTCGTCAACAACGCGGGCATCTCCAGCGTCGCACCGTTTCTCGACATCTCCGACGCCGACTGGGACCGGCTCATGGGGGTGAACCTGCGCGGGGTGCTCGTGGTGACCCAGCGCGTGCTGCCGCCGATGCTGTCGCGCCGCTCGGGCCGGATCATCAACATTTCCTCCATGGCCGGCAAGGAAGGGCTGCCGAACCTGGCGCATTACTGCGCGACGAAGTTCGGCGTGATCGGGCTTACCCAGGCGCTGGCCAAGGAAGTGGCGGGGGACCACGTGACGGTGAACGCGGTCTGCCCGGGGGTGGTACGCACGCCGCTGTGGGACGATCCCGACACGGGGATCTTGCGCCAGCTGGACGGGGAGACCGGCTGGCAGGCCTTCCTGTCCGGCATCCCGCTCGGCCGTCCGCAGTCCGCCGAGGATATCGGCCACGCGTGCGCCTACCTCGCGTCCGACCTGGCCGCCAACATCACCGGCGAGGCGCTCAACGTGAGCGGTGGCCAGCAGATGCACTGACCGCTGCCGATCCCCAGCCGGCGGTCACCTGCTCAGCTCACGATCGAGCCTGACGTACATATCGGTCATCTCGCTACGTTCCGGTCAATTCTCCCGGAATTACTAATCATATTCGTAGTTTATTTGGACTACTAATTTCCATTGAATTGGATGACAATAGGCAGAATCGCAATTTGCGTATGCCAATTACCCCCCAAATTGGGGCCGATCTGCGTACCGTAGGTAGATCAAAAGGCACCAAGGGGAGGGGTGGCCAAATGTGGCATTATGTCCCATTCGGCGCAGGTGTCAGTTCCCGGACGCCGCGCGCCCGCCCGAAGAAGGGGCGGATCGCCGCTACGGCCGCGATACTAGCAGCGACCTTAGCGGGGACGACGCTGGCAGGCGTCCCCGCCGCGTCGGCGAGCCCGGAGGAGACGGTCATCGTCACCGCGACCGGGCTGCTGAGTCCGGTGAGCGCGGTGCTGCAGGTCGGCGGCACCGTGCTGACTCAATTCCACCTCATCAGCGGGGTCGAGGCCGAGATCCCCACCCTCCTGGAGCCGGTGCTGGCGGCGCTGCCCGGGATCACGGTGACCCTGGACGCCGCGGTGGACGTGCAGTCCAACCCGGAGTCGACCGGGCCCCACACGCCGTCAGACGTGTTCCGTCCAGGAGACGGGGGCTGACCAGCTGGCGTCCCAGGGCGATACCGGCCAGGGAGTCACCGTGGCCGTGGTGGACACGGGCATCGACAACCTGCCTGACTTCTCGGGCCGCCTGATCGGCGGGGTGGACCTGACCGGCGGGAACAACCCGTTCCAGGACAGCTACGGGCACGGCACGTTCGTGGCCGGCCTGATCGCCGGCAACGGCGCCTCGTCGAACGGCCAGTACTCGGGCGAAGCGCCGGGAGCCAAGCTGGTGTCGATCAAGGTGGCCGGGCTGACCGGCGTCACCCACCTGAGCACGCTGATCATGGGCCTGCAGTGGGCGGTCGACCACCAGGCCCTCTACGGCATCCGGGTCCTCAACCTGTCCCTGGGGTACCAGTCCAGCCAGTCCACGGTGACCAACCCGCTGGACCAGGCCGTCCAGGCGGTGTGGAACGCGGGCATCACGGTGGTGACCTCGGCGGGCAACGCCGGGCCGTTCAACGGCACCATCCTGTCCCCAGGCGACGACCCGATGGTCATCACCGTCGGCGCCCTGGACGACATGGCCACGCCGTCCACCGCGGACGACGAGATGGCCGACTTCAGCAGCGTCGGGCCGACGTCCCGCGACGGCTGGGCCAAGCCTGACCTGGTCGCGTCGGGCCGGTCCGTGGTCAGCCTGGCCGCACCAGGGTCGGCGATCGACAACAGCTACCCCTCGGCGCAGGTCGGGCCGGCGAACTTCGCAGGCTCGGGCACCTCGTTCAGCGCCGCGATCACCAGCGGGGCGGTGGCGCTGGTGCTGGCGGACAACCCGGGGCTCACCCCCAACCAGGTGAAGGCGCGCCTGCTCGGCACCACCACCCCGGGCCCGGTCGGGAACCCCTTCGTCGACGGCCACGGGGCCCTGAACGCCTACGCGGCGGCCACCGCGGGCCCAATGGACTACAAGCAGTCAGCCACCGGCCTGCTCGGGGCCGTGCTGGGCGCTACGATTTCCCTCTCGCCCAGCGGCTCCGCCGACACCTGGAACCCGAGCCTGTGGTCGGGGATCACGCTGAACCACGGGACCAGCGGGGGCTCGGCGTGGCGCGGGCTGGTCGTGGAACGGCTCGGACCTGGAACGGCTGGGCCTGGAACGACGGTGGCTGGGCCGGTGCCGCGTGGAATGGCGAGGACTGGAGCGGCTGGGCCTGGAACGACGCGGCCTGGGCGGGATCCGCCTGGGCGGGGCGGCCTGGAACGGTTCCGCCTGGAACAGTTCGGCTGGAAGTGACAGCAGCCCGGCGGCACTGAGTCATGAAGATTTCCCGCGCTACCTGGGCCATTGTTGCCCTGGCGGTCGCGGGCGGAGTGGCCACGTTGGTCGTGGCCGCGATCGGCGCCACCGTTCCCGGGGCCGAGCGCCAGTGGGACCAGTGGATCGTCGCGGCCGCGATGGGCGTGCTCGCCCTGGCCAGCTGGGTGTGGCCGGTGGTCGTGTACCGGGGAGGCGAGTCCGCGGCGTTCAGCATGGACGAGGGTTCTTCGTCATCCTCGCCCTGCTCGTATCTCCGCTGCTCACCCTGGGCGCCCTGGCCCTGGCGACGATCCTGGCCCAGGCGGCCCGCAGGCGCCCGTTGGTCAAGTCGGCCTTCAACGCTGGGCAGGTGCTGATCGCGGCGGGCCTGGGGCTCGCGGTGCAGCCGCGGCTATCGCGCCCCCCTCGGCGTCGCTCACCGCGGGCCAGGTCGCCGCCATGGTCGCCGGGCGTGGGCGCCTACTTCATCGTCAACACTGCCTGATGGCCGGCGTCGTCCGTTCCGTGGGCACGCCCTGGCGCGAGTTCACCAATGATCTGCCGATCCAGGTGACCCTGGCAGGCGCGGGAGCACTGGCAGGCGTGATCCTGGCCCTGGCCGTCCGGGCCCATCTCTGGGCGCTCGCGCTGGCCGTCCCCGGCGCTGGTCCTGGAACGCCAGCTCATCAGTGCCCGGTTCGCGGCGCTGCACGACCGGGGCCGGATGAAGGGACTGTATGAGGTCACCCTGGAGGCCAACCGGGGCCTGCGTGAGCAGGCCGTGCTCGAGACGATCCGCGACGCCGTACGGCGGCTGCTCCGCAGCCCCGGGGCCATCCTGACCGCCGAGGACCCCGCCGTCGGCCAGCTGGCCGCGCCGATGACCGTGGCCGGCCAGCGGCAGTGGCTGGTCGCGTCGGGACGGCGGCGCGATGAGCCGTTCGACGAGGCCGACCAGGGCCTGCTGCAGGCCCTGGCCGCCGTGGGCAGCGGTGCGCTGAGCAATGCCGAGCTGTACCAGCAGGTCCACGTCGAGCGGGAGCGGCTCTCCTCGATCACGCTCAACATCGGCGAAGGCGTATGCGCCATCGATGCGGCCGGGGGACTGACCTTCGTCAATCGCGCCGCGGCCGACCTCATCGAGCTCCCGTCCTTCGGCATCGCGATCGGCGATCCGGTGGCCGACGGCGCCCCGGTGGCCCCCGCTTTCCTGCTCGAGCCGGCCCGCGAAGCCATGCGAACGGGCCGGGTCATCCGGGAGGACGACGCACGCTTCCGCGGCAGGAACGGCGGGACCATCCCCGTCGCCTACACGGCGTCGGCCGTCCTGGGGGACGGCACGCCGTCCGGCGCGGTGATCACCTTCCGCGACATCACCGAGCGCAAGGCCTTCGAGGACGAGCTCCACCAGCACGCCCGCTACGACAGCCTCACCGGCCTGGCCAATCGCCGGCTGCTGGTGGAGCGGCTGGATCAGGCGCTCCGGCGTTCGGTGCTGGACCGCAAGACGCACGCCCTCATCTTCGTGGACGTGGACCGCTTCAAGAGCATCAACGACAGCCTCGGCCACGTAACCGGGGACGGGTTCCTCGTCGCGATCGGGGCCCGGCTCAAGGCCGGGGTGCGCAGTAACGATCTCCTGGCCCGATTCGGTGGGGACGAGTTCGTGGTGCTGCTGGAGGACGTGGCCGGAGTGGACGTGGCCGTCACCGCCGCCCGGCGGATCTGCGCCGCCGTCCAGCAGCCCATCGTGCTAACCGACGGTCACGAGCTGGTCGCCAGCGTTTCGGTCGGCATCGCCCTGACCGAGCCGGGCAAGAGCGCTGACGACGTGCTCCGCAACGCCGACGTGGCCATGTACGAGGCCAAGGCCAAGACCGGAGGCGGCACCTACCGGGTGTTCGACCAGGCCTCCATGGGCACCCGCTCGTCGGAGCGGCTCCAGATGGAGGCCGATCTGCGCAAGGGGATCGAACGGGACGAGCTCGAGGTGTACTACCAGCCGTTCTACTCCCTCGATGAGGAACAGATCGTCGGGGCTGAGGCGCTGGTGCGCTGGCACCATCCGGCGAACGGCCTGATCAGCCCCGAGAAGTTCATCCCGATGGCCGAGGAGACCGGGCTGATCCTGCCGCTGGGGCGTTACGTGCTCGACCGCGCGTGCGAGCGGCTGTGCTCGATCCGTGACCGGCTGGGCGTGAACCTGCCGATCAGCATCAATCTCTCGCCCCGCCAGTTCCAGGAGAGCGGCCTGCTGGCGCAGGTGGCCGGGGTCCTGGACGCGACGGGCCTGCCTTCGGAGCTGCTCATCTTCGAGATCACCGAGAGCATGGTCATGGAGGATATTTCCAGTGCCCGCGAGGTCATGAAGAAACTGAACCGGCTGGGTGTGCGCCTGGCCATCGACGACTTCGGCACCGGCCATTCCTCCCTCGCCTACCTCAAGCAGTTCCCGGTTCACGAGGTCAAGGTGGACCGCGCGTTCGTCCAGGGGGTGGCCGAGAGCCCGGTGGACTCGGCCATCGTCCGGGCCGTCATCGACCTGGCCAACGCCATGGGCATAGCGACGGTCGCCGAGGGAGTCGAGACCAAGAGCCAGGTCGCCGGGCTCAAGATGCTCGGCTGCCAGGTGGCTCAGGGCTTCTACTTCTCCCGCCCGCTGCACGCCGATGAATTCGACCGGCTCCTTAGCCGCCACTTCCCCCCGGTGAGGGACCTGCCGGACCGCCGACTGGCCATGGGGCCCTGGGATGCCCGCCGCCCTGAACGGGGCTGGGCCGATCCTCACTCTCATGCGACGATGGTTCGATATGACAATGGTTCGATATGAGGTGATCCTCGGGAGGAGGTTGCTCATGAGCAGGGCCTGGAACTAGGGCAGCAGCCATTCACGTGGGCCCGGCCGGGTTTGCCCGGCCGGGCACTTTTTCCAGCGGTGCCGGCCGGACTCCCTCAGGTGCGCGCTGACTGGGCCCGGCGGCCGATCGTGGCGATGGCCAGCGCGGCGAGAGCCCCGAGCGCGCCAACTCCCGCGACTACCACCGCTGGTGACAGCCAGCCTGCCGCCGCCCCGGCCAGGACCATGACCGTGCCCTGGCCCAGGGTGATCCCGCCCTGGGCGACGCCGAACGCCTCGCTTCGCCGGTCCACCGGGGCTGCGGTGACGAAGGCGGCATTGGCCGCGAGTTGGTAACAGCAGAACACGCCGCTGGCCGTCAGGATCAGCAGAGATCCGGCCAGACTAGGGCGGAGCGCGAACGCCGCGAGCAGCCCGCAGGCCACCACGGCGAGCGGGGCCATCCACCGGATCCGGGTCTGCGGTCCCACGAACCGGCTGAAGGCCACCGCCCCCACTGAGGTACCCAGCGCCCCGGACGCCAGGATCGCCCCCGTCGCCGCGGCCCCGCCGCCCAGTTGCCGCGCTAAGGGGACCGCCACACCCTCATACACGTCGGTAAACGCGGCGAGCCAACCCAGCAGCATGGGGGTCCGCAGTGCGTCGGTACCGAACACCAACGTCAGGCCAGCCATCGAAAACCCGCGGCGCCCGGTCCGGTGGGCCACGGCCGGGCGGCGGCGCACCCACACCAGGGTCAAGGCCGCGGACAACACGAACGTCAGGGCATCGGCGGCCAGTGAGGGACGAATACCGAATATCCCCACCACGACCCCGCCGACGCCAAACCCGGCCACCTGGGCGGCCTGCGCCGTCGTGAAAGTGATCGCCGTGCCGAGCACGTACGTGTCACCAGCGAGGATGTCGGGGTACGTGGCGGCCCGGGCCGCGCTGAACGGCGCCCCGACCAGCGTCACCACGAACAGCAGCCCCACCAGGCCTGCCACCGGCATGACTGGCAGCGCCATCACCGCGACCAGCACCGCCCGGGTGATATCACAACCGATCATGAGATCACGGCGCGGCCACCGGTCGGCCAGGCCAGCCAGCACCACGCCGCCGACGAATTCCGGCACAATGCTGGCCACAAAGGTGACCGCGGCCAGCAGCGCCGAGTGGGTCCGGTCGTATACCAGTAACGTCAGCGCCACCCGCGCCAGCTGATCCCCCACCACCGACAGAATCTGCGCCGCCCACAGCGCCCGGAACTCCCGGTAGGCCCAGACGTCGCGGAAGGTGGCCCGCGGCGCCCCGGCGGCCGGCTCCGGCCCATCCGATGGCGGCGGTGACCCCGCACTGGTTTCCTCGCTTATAGCGGCTACCCCTTCCGCAGGAAACTCAAGGGCGGCCCAGAGCTGCGGTACCAGCACTACCCGGGCTTCGTTACTGAGTGTGATCTTAGGTCAGCGCAGCGGCAGAATCAGGGTATTTGTCTACATTCCGCCGGGCTGGGAGTTGCCGATCGCGGACAGGATCCCGGCCAGGCGGTCCCGGTCGGCTCCGGCCAGCGTGGCGAAGGGTGCCCGGGGGAGGCCCACATCCTGGCCCAGGATGCCGGCGGCGGCGTGCATCAGCTCCAGCCAGTGCGGCGCGCCCCGGTCATCCCGGCACGCCGGGTCGAAGATAATCCTCACCAGCGGGAGGAGCCGGAACCACTGGTCGCGCAGCGCGGGGACGGGCTCGCCCGCCGCCACGCCATCCCAGAGCCGCCTGGCCAGTGAGGGATAGAGCGCGGGCAGCGCGGAAATCCACCCGTCCGCGCCCATCAGCAGGCATTCCAGCGCGCTGCCGTCGTGGCCGCAGTACACCGCCGCGTCCCCGCCGAGGGCGATCTTCGCGTCCCGCGTGTGGTAGGCGTCATAGAACGACTGCTTGACCGCGTGAATGATGTCCGCGTTAACCAGTTCGCGGAGCACCTCCAGGGACAGTTCGACGTTCGTGGTGGCCGGCACGTGATACAGCATGACCGGCACGCTGACCGCGTCGCGGACGCTGGCCAGATGCCGGTTGACGGCCCGGGCCCCGTCCTGTTACCTCCCGAAAGAGAACGTGGCCATCCGCAGCGGGCCGGTAAAGTCCAGGTACAGGTCGTGGATACCCGTGGCCCCGGTCACCGGCGCGGTCACCGTGAACCAGTTGTACTGGCCTCCGGTGCTGGTCACCGGCACGGTGGCGATCACCCGGCCGTTCACCGGATTATCCAGCCGGACCTGGATCGAGGCGGCCGCCGTGTCGTCCTTGGCCACCTGCGCTGAGAAGCTGGCGGCGCCGTGACTGAAATCGGCGTCGCCGAACTTCACCCACTGGCCAGACCCGGTCGCGGCCACGGCGGTACCGGCCGCCTGGGTCTGCGGCACCAGGGTGACGCCCTGGTAGTCGTCGAAGTTCTCAGCCTCGGTCGAGTGGCCGGTCAGATCCTGCGGTGGGATGGTCTCGCCGTGCACCTGGAGGGTGGCGGTCTGCTGGATGTCCGCCGAGGACTGGCCCGCCATGAAGTCGAACCGGCTCGACTCCGTCACCCACCGGCTGTGGGTCACGTCCCAGAACGCCAGGTCACTAGCTCTCACCGGGAACCGCACCCGGACCGTCTGGCCGGGCTCGATCCAGACGTTCCGGAACCCGATCAGCTTCCTCAGCGGCTGCTGCACCCGGGATTTCTCCTGGTGGACATACAGTTGCACGACATTCCGGCCCGCCCGGCTGCCGGTGTTGGTGACATCCACGCTGGCGGTCACTGACCCATCCGCGCCCATTGTGGGAGTTGAGAGGTGCATGTTGCTGTAGCGGAACGTGCTGTAGGACAGCCCATAGCCGAACGGGTACAGCACCGGCTGGCTGGAGTACATGTAAGTCTGCCCCGACTTGATGATGTCGTAGTCGAGGATGTTCGCCACCTCGGACTGTGACTCTGGCCAGGTCTGGGTGAGCCGGCCGGAGGGGTTGTACTTACCGAACAGCACGTCGGCGAGCGCGTGTCCCATCTCCTGGCCGGCGTGGCTGGTCCAGATGATCGCCGGGTCGTGCGCCTGCTCCCAGTTGATCGTGGTCGGGTAGCTGTCCTCGAGCACCACGATCGTGTGCGGGTTGGCCTGGGTGACCGCCTGAACCAGCGCCTCCTGGCCGGCGGCCAGGTTCATGTCGGTCCGGTCGTCGTTCTCCCGGCCGTTGATGAACGGCATGCTGCCGACCACCACGACCGCGGCGTCAGCACCCTTGACCGCGCTGACCGCGCTGTCGATCCCGTTGGTGATGACGTCCTTGGAGAAGTGCGCGGCCGCGGCCGGCGTAGACGCGCCGAGCTGCATGGTGCCGTCGGGAGCCACGGTCACGTAAGTGTCCGGCCCGAACCAGCTCTCCCGGGTGTCATAGCCGGCGTACTGCAGGACGTACGTCCCGTCGGCCTGCGGGTCCAGCTTGAACTGCTGGCTGACATACCAGCCGTTCGGCTGGGTCTGGTCATTGACCAGGCCGCCGTTTTCATAGTTGACGTACCTGTTGTTGGCCACGCTCCGCAGGGTGAGCACGCCGCTGCCCCAGTCACTGACGTCGAATTGGGTCGTGGTGTCCGGCGTGGTCGCGGTCTCGGCCAGTTTGGCGCCGCTGGCCCCGGTACCGGCGGTGACGTATTTGCCCGTGCTGGCGTCCTTGAGCGCGATGCGGTCGATGCCCTCGCTCGTGGAGACCGTGGCACCACTGTCAGCCGCCTGGCGGATACCGTCCACCGGCGTGACCTTGTAGGGGAGGTTGGCCCCGTACCAGTCGGAGTACAGGGTGTCCGACAGCGGGCCCACCACCGCGATCTTCTTCGTCGCGCCCGCGTTCAGCGGCAGGGCGCTCCCAGAGTTCTTCAGCAGCACCATCGACTCGTCGGCTACCTTCCGGGCCAGGGCCCGGTGGGCGGCGTCATCGATGACCGCCGGGGTGATCTTCGAGTATGGGTTGGTGCCCGGCGGGTCGAAGTCGCCCAGCCGGAACCGGAGCGTCAGCACGTGCGACACGGCCTTGTCGATGTCGCCGGTGGTAATCAGGCCGTCGTTCAGCGCGGCGGTGATCGCGGTCACGGTGTTGGTGGAGTCGGTGCCGTCGGTGGTGAAACTGTCGATCCCGGCCTTGATCGCGGCGGCGTCCACGTGCTCGCGGTCCGGGTAGTAGCTGGGGAACAGGTTGTAGTCCGCGAACGCGTCGGTGACGTTCATCAGCGGGCTGGGCGACCAGTCGCGCACCAGCGTGCCCAGGTCCGGGTTGACCGTGTTGGGGCGACCGTTGAGCAGGCTGTAGGAGGCCATGACGCCGGTCGCCGCACCCGCCTGCAGCGGGGCCTTGAACGCCGCCCGCTCGTACTCGTTCAGCACCCGCGGCGGCTCCATGGAGGAGGTCTGACCGCGGCCCGCCTCATTGTTATAGGCGAGGTAGTGCTTGAGTGTGGGCGCCGCCTGCAGGTACTTCGGGTTGCTGCCCTCGATGCCGAGGCCGTAAGCGGTGGCGATCTGGGTGGTGAGGTAGGGGTCCTCGGAGTAGCCCTCCTCGTTGCGGCCCCACAGCGGGTTGCGGAGCAGGTTCACCACCGGCGCCCATAGGTTGAGGCCGAAGACCTGCGGGTTCTGCGCGTTGTAACCGCGGGCCTCCTGGCCCACCGCGTTGCCCTCCTGCTTGATCAGACCCGGATCCCAGGTGCTGGCCATCCCGATGGCCTGAGGGAACACCGTGCCGTCGGCCATGACGACGTTGCCGTTGTTGTTGATGTCGTTGGACCAGGCGATGCCGTGCAGGGCCTCGGTGCCGTTCTTCATCATGGGCAGGCAGAGCGGCGCGGGGATGGCAGGCTGGTACTGGAACATGAACGAGATCTTCTGCGCCGTAGTCAGCCTGCCGAGCAGGTCGGACAGCCGCTGGCTCAGCGGCAGGCTGGCATTTCGGAACGGGTAGTTCCCGCACTGCGCGGCGCCAGCGGCGCCGCTGGCCACGGTGACCAGCCCGGTCGCTAACAAACCAGCGCTGGCCAGCAGCGCGGCCCACCGGCGGAACTGGAATCTGGTCCTCATTGACATTGCCTACCTCCGAATCCTGTGGCCGACACAAGGCCGGTCCTGCTGTGGCGCGGGTCGTCACTCACCTTCCGTCAGCGTGATCATCGGGGCGTCTCGCTCCAGCTCGGAGCCGTCGAAGTAAGTCACGTCGGTGGGGATTCGCTCGCCGAAACCGGACTTGAAACAATCCACCCCCACGTCGAGGAGCGCGCTGCGCTTTGCCGCGGACCATTCTCGCGCGCCCGGGTTGGTGAAGTCCACGGTGGCCACTCCGGGCTGCCGCTTGCCCCCCCTGTCAGACGTCGCATTCGGCCGCCGCAGCGGCTAGCCCCTGGCCTTACCCTCGGCGAAGAGGGCGGACCACTGTGCGATGTACGGATTGATCCAGACGCGAATTTTCAGGCCCCGTTTCATCGACGCGCCATCCGGCCTGCGCCTGAACGATCAGCAGAGCCTCTCGTGGTTCCCCTGATCTGCGGAAACAGCAATGGGTGTGGCTCCGTTGGAGTGAGCCAATCATGCAGTGGGCTGGAGCTGGGTGCGCCCTGTCCCGGTTGGCTGGCAACACGGGAGCACCAGAGCGGCCAGATCGGGTTCGCGCTCAGCCCCGGCCACTGGGGCCAGGGCAAGGGCCTTGAGGCCGTCCGGCTTCCTTCAAGGCTGGGTTTGGCCTGCTGGATGCCGAGGCGGCGGTTTGGGCTTTTCGCGCGTGCTCGCACCTGCGCAGCGGGTGGACGGGGCAGGTGGTGGTCTGCCTTAATCGATGCCATGCCAGGTGCGAGTGAGCAGACACGTCGGGTCAAGATCGTTAATGCCAACTGGGTCCCGGGAACAGCGGGCAGGCAGGAGCAATTCGAGGTCATGATTATCACTGAGGATGATCAGCGGCACGTGGTTCCTGCCAGTGCCGCGTCGGTGACCGCTGTGGTGGCGCTGGCCCGGGCGGGCACGGTCATGGCCTGGGATCCCGAGGGCGGCGGCATGCTGATCGCCGCCAACATCGTGGGCCAGATGCCGTGGACTACGCGGGAGTGACAAGGCACTGGCGGGGCGGTAGCTGATCCCCGGGACTGGGCCGGTGACCGAACGGCTGCGGGTGCGTGAGATCGACGACGACGAGGCCGGCGGCTGCTGTTCGAGCGGGAAGAGACGGAGTCCTGAATGAGCCCCCTTCCGCAAGAGCTAGTTGACCGCTGGCAGCACCGCAGCGAGAACGGCTCTGGAGAAGGCCGGTATATTGGCGTATTCTCCTAGGCGATAATGCGGGGCTTCGCAACATGGCAGAGAAGGCACGCGCCCGGCTGGCTAAATTCCCTGATCTTCATCAGACACCGCTTCGATGGCTCCACATCACCGCACTGATCGAAAGGAATTCCGGCTTGCGAGGTCAGCGTGCAGACCTCCGATCATGCGTGGTAGTTCTGGCCCTTCACCGGGTGACGCGCAGAGACGATATGCCCCTCGAGCCGCGCCAGCCGACAGATATCACGCCGTGTGATGCCACGGGCGGGGGTCATTCCAGGATGAGCACGGCAGCCGAGTCGCGCCCGGCGGGCCGGGTCGGGGCCGATTGCGCCGACCCGGTGGACTAGGCCCGGACTGACGAGCAAACATGGCCACGTGACGGCCCGCACGAGGGGACCCGAAGGCGTTATAACGCCAGTTGAGGACGGGTGCGCCGCCAGGGACTCGAACCCCGAACCCGCAGATTAAGAGTCTGCTGCTCTGCCAGTTGAGCTAGCGGCGCTTGGAACGCAGTGATGCTAACAGTATCTGGGTCGCGGAGCGAACCGGAACACCGCCGCTGCGGTACCCACGGCACCCCTGGGCAAACCCCTACTTATCCGCCCCGCCGCAGTTTTGACGCCGAACCGCCTGACGGACAGGAGGTCTCGACTTCCCGAGCGGCTCTATGGGATAAAAGTTGCGTGCCGTGGGTGGTGGGAAGCTCAGCCGACCGGCTGGGCTCACAGGTTGTGCCCGGCCGCGCGGCCTCATGATGGCTGCGGTGGCCGGGCAACTCTCAAGGAGGGCCATGTCAATGATCTCCGGTAGAAAGGCTCGCGGCGGCGGGTCCCGGGCCCGGGGGGCGGCGCCCGGAACGGGCGCGCGCACGACCTCCCGGGCCCGGCGGACTGCGGTCCGCGCGCTTCCCGTCGCGGCCGCCGCCGGTATGGTCGCGCTCGCCGTGCCCGCCGCCGCGCCCGCGGCGGTCAGCCACGCCCGCCCGGCCACGGTGGTGCCGGACATCAGCCGACCGATCCTGACCACTAAGCAGTTCCCGGCTCCGCTGACCATCGCCACGTGCCAGGCCGAACTCGGCATCAACTGCTACACGCCGGTGCAGTACCGGACCGCCTACAACCTGAACCCGCTCTACAACCGCGGTATCACCGGCAGGGGCAAGACGATCGTGATCGTCAACTCCTTCGGCTCGCCCACGATCGCCAATGACCTTCATGTCTTCGACCAGCAGTTCGGCTTCCCGGACCCTGTCCTGCAGATCGATAAGTTCGGTAACGTCCCCCCGTTCGACCCGACCAACGAGACCCAGGTGGGCTGGGCCGAGGAAACCACCCTGGACGTGGAGTACGCGCACTCCATCGCGCCCGGTGCGAAGATCGTCCTGGCCGAGACCCCGGTGGCCGAGACCGAGGGCGTGACCGGCCTCCCGGAGATGATGAACGCCGAGCGGTCGCTCATCAACGCGGGCGTGGGTGACGTCATCACGCAGAGCTTCGGCGCGACCGAGAACACCTTCCCCGGCTTCAGCCAGGGCAACTTCTCCAGCCTGCTGAACCTGCGCTATGCGTTCAAGGACGCGCTGAGGCATCACGTGACCGTCCTGGCGTCGTCCGGTGACGACGGCGCGACCGACGCCGAGAGCGACGGCTCCACCCTGTACCCGTTCCGGGTGAACTCCTGGCCCTCGTCGGACCCGCTGGTCACCTCCATCGGCGGCTCGCAGCTCAACCTGGACCAGGCGGGTAACAAGGTCACGCCCGACGTGGTGTGGAACGACGGGTTCGGTGCGGGCGGCGGCGGGCAGTCCGCGGTCTTCTCCCGGCCGGTGTTCCAGCACGGCGTGCGCAGCGTGGTGGGCCGCCACCGCGGCACCCCGGACATCTCGATGAGCGCCGCGGTCAACGGCGGGGCCTGGGTCTACATGTCCTTCGCCGGCATCGAGACGCCCGGCGTCTCCGACCCGGGCTGGTACATCTTCGGCGGCACGAGTGAGGCGTCGCCGATCTTCTCCGGCATCGTGGCCCTGGCCGACCAGGTGGCCCATCACCGTCTCGGCCTGATCAACCCGGCGCTGTACGCGCTGGGCGCCGCCAGCCGGCACGGCGTCAACACGGGCCTGGTGGACATCACCACCGGGAACAACAGTTTCGCGGGCGTCACCGGATTCAACGCCGGCCCGGGCTACGACCTGGCCAGCGGGTGGGGCACGATCAACGCCGCGCGGTTCGTGCCGGCGCTGGCGCTCACCGCCTCGCATTAGGAACGGGGGCCGGGGCCGCCCGCCGCGAAGGCAGGCGGCCCCGGCTCAGGCAAGCCGGGAGCCGGCCCGAGCCGGGGCCGGCTCGGCCTATTACCGGCCGGACAGGTCGAACGGGCGCAGGTACGGCGCGGGGCGGTATCGCACGAAGGCCGGCGCGGCCGGCGAGACCGTTTTGCCCACGGCGAAGATGTTGTACGCCGGCCCGAGCGCGGCGGCCTGGTCGTTCAGCCTGGCCGGGTCGAGCGCCGAGGAGTTCCACCGGCCGGTGCCGAGCCGGCTGAGCAGGACCTGCACGGCGGTGATGGTCTCGGCCGGGGTGAACGCGCAATGCCCGGCCCGGTGCACGAAGATCTGGCGCAGCAGCCGCCCGTCACCCGCCCGGTCCACCACGCTCTGGTAGGCCTGCTCGTTCTCCGGTACCACCAGGCCATCGCCGGTGGTGTGCATGGTCAGCACCGGCATGGTCAGGTGGCCGTTGAAGGCGATGTTCTGCGCCAGGTAGCGGACTGCGGACGGGTTGGCGCTGATCCGCTGGGCCTGGTTGAGCTTCTGCAGGTCGGCGGTCAGGCTCAGCCCGGCCGCGTGATACAGCGCGACCACTTCGCGGAGGTCCGCCGACCGGGCGAGCTGCGCGAAGTAGTTCACGCCCGTGTTCCAGGACGGGTTCCCGCCCGCCCGGCCTTCGAGTTCGGCCCGGAACGCGAAGATGAACGGGAAGTCAACCTGGGTGTCCCAGAGGAACTGGTTGGCTTCCTGGCCGGCCGCGTCGCCGGGGGCGGGCTCGGGGGACAGCGGGGTGAACCAGCCCGGGGTGTCACCGAGCGCAGCGGCCAGGGCCAGCCGGGCCCGCCCCTGCGGGGTCTGCTGCGCGGTGGTCGCGGCGGTTTCCGCCCCGGTCAGGTTCCCGGTCGGGTTGGTGATGTTGACGACCTGCACTGACGGGTCGACCAGCTGCTGGAAGGCGAACTCCGCATCCAGCGCGGTGTTCCAGGTGGCCACCCCGCCGGACAGCACACCGCACATCGGCAGCGCGGCACTGAACCGGTCCGGGTAGCGCTGGATCAGGCCCGCGGTGATGATGCCGCCCAGCGAATGCCCCCAGGCGATCGTCCGGTCGGGGTGGCGGTACGTCTGGCCGAACGTATCGAGCGTGGCGATCTGATCGGGCAGCGCCTGCTGGATCGCCCAGCCGGTGGAGGCGTAGGAGGAACCGGCCAGCGCGTAGCCGTGGCTGAGCAGCCAGTTAGCGGTGACCGGGTCGCCGGCGTCCACGGCCGGATTGGCCGATCCCGGTGTCACGTACCCGTGGCTGTAGAGGAAGAGCGTCCCGTTCCACGCACCGGCAGGACACTGGAGCAGATAGGTCGCGCCGTCCGGCAGCGAACCATTTACCGTGGTCACCGCGCCGGATGCGCCGCAGGATGTTTGGGCCAGCGCCGGCGCCGCTGGCGCCAGGCCGATCGTGAGGAGAACCGCGGACAGGGGAAACAGGGCCAGCCGGACCAGCTTTAACACGACCACGCTCCATTGCGTCAGACGCGCGCCAATAAGTATGAGCGACAATAACTCGATCTACCTGGTTTGCGAAGTAGCGGCCCGTCCCCCCGGGGCCGCCGTCAGCCGCCCAGGAAGCGCCCGGCCACCTGGGCCAGCCGGGACGGCCGGCCGCTGCGCGCCTCGGCCCGGTCCGCCCAGCTCATCGCCTGCAGCCCGGCGTTGGCGCCGAGCCAGCGCAGCGGCTCGGCCTCCCAGGGCCGCGACCGGTGCCCGACCCACGGCAGCCGGGTGAGCTGGCTGTCGTTCCCCAGCACCAGGTCGGCCAGGGTCCGCCCGGCCAGGTTGGTGGTGGACACGCCGTCCCCGACGTAGCCGCCGGCCCAGCCCAGCCCGGTGGCCGGATCCAGCCCGGCGGACGCGCACCAGTCCCGGGGCACCCCGAGCGGGCCGCCCCAGGTGTGCGTGACCTCGACCTCGCCCAGGGCGGGGAACAGGTCCTGCAGCGTCCGGCGCAGCGCGCTGAACACCGCGGGGGAGCGGTCGAACTCGGGCCGCACGGTCGAGCCGAAATGGTACGGCGCGCCCCGGCCGCCGAAGGCCAGCCGCCCGTCCGCGGTGCGCTGGCCGTAGATGATCAGGTGCCGGTAGTCGCCGAACGTCGGCCGGCTGGCCAGCCCGATCTGGTCCCATACCGACTCCGGCAACGGCGCGGTCGCGATCATCAGCGAATACACCGGCGCGATGGCCCGGTGCAGGCCGGGCAGGTCCGGCGTGTAGCCCTCGGTGGCCCGGATGACGTACTGGGCCCGGATCGTGCCCCGCGTGGTCACCAGCCGGCCGGGCGCGATCTCGGTGACCGGCGTGTCCTCGAACACGCTGACGTTGCGGCGCCGTACCGCCTCGGCCAGCCCGCGGGCCAGCCGCGCCGGGTGGATCGCCGCGCAGTGCGGGGTGTACGTGGCGCCGAGCACCCCGTCCGCGGTCACCTGCTCGGCCGTCTCCGCCGCGGTCAGCAGCCGCAGGTCCTCCTCGCCGAACCCGTAGGACCGGGACTCGTTCACGTGGTCGATGGCCCGTTCCAGCTGGGCGGGCGAGCGGGCCAGCTGCAGCGCGCCGCCCTTGGCCCAGTGGCAGTCGATGCTCTCGGCCGTGACGACGCGGGCCACCTCGTCCACCGTGTCCTCCATGGCCCGGTACATCGCGATGGCCTGGTCCCGGCCGGCCATCCGCTCCAGCTTGGCCAGGGACGCCGGGAAGTACGCGGAGCACCAGCCCCCGTTGCGGCCCGAGGCGCCGAAGCCGGCGATCTCCCGCTCGCAGACCGCGATGCGCAGTCCCGGGCTGGCGCTGGCCAGGTAGTACGCGGTCCACAGGCCGGTGAACCCGGCCCCGGCGATGGCCACGTCGACGTCGAGATCGCCGGGCAGCGGCGCACCGGGGGTCAGGTCCCCGGGAACCGAGCTCAGCCAGTAGGAAAGCGACCTATAAGACGGCATCCGCCCATCGTTACATGCCCGCGGTGGTGCTTCGGGTGGCCCCGGCCGGCCCGGTGTGCGTGAGCACTCCGCGGTTCGGGCATCCTGAAACCATGCCCGCTGATGTGCCCGCCCTGCCACCGCCACGTCGTTCCCCCGGCCCGTACCGGGTCTGCCTGGTCTGCCTGGGCAACATCTGCCGCTCGCCCATGGCCGACGTGGTGCTGCGCGCCGAAGTGGACCGGGCCGGGCTGGCCGGGCTGGTCGAGGTGGACAGCGCGGGCACCGGCGACTGGCACCTGGGCGAGCCCATGGCCGAGCAGGCCGAGGCCGAACTGGCCCGGCGCGGTTACGACGGGTCCGCGCACCGGGCCCGGAGGATCCAGCCGTCCTGGCTCGCCCAGCGCGACCTGGTGCTGGCCATGGACCTCAGCAACCTGGCCGCGCTGCGCGCCCTGGCCCCCGACGCGGAGGCGGCCGGGTCACGGCTGATGCTGTTCCGGTCGTTCGATCCGGACCTGGCCGCCGCGACGGCTCACGATCCCTGGGACGGCGCGGTGCCCGATCCCTACGGCGGGCCGCCGGCCGGCTACGCGCAAGCCCTGGACATGGTCCAGGGCGCGGTGCGGGGCCTGGTGGGGCGGCTGGCCGAGGTGGACCAGGTCCCGGCGGGCGGAGCGTGACCATGCCCGCGGATGACGTGCCCGCGGACGACAAGCCAGCAGACGACGGGGCCGCGGACCCGGGGGATCGGGAGCCTGCGTCCCGGGCCCCCCGGCTCGCCCGGCGGGTCTCCGAACTCGCCCGGCGGCTGGAGCGGATCACCGGCACCGCGGTGCGCGACATCCGCGCGGCCGGGGCGCAGCACCAGTGGGCCCACTACCAGGTCACGCTGGCCGACGGCCGGCTGGCGTTCGCCAAGGCCGCCCGCGGGGACCATGGCGGCGTCTTCGAGGCCGAGGCGCGCGGGCTGCGCTGGCTGGCCGACGCCCATGCGGTGCCACTGCCCGAGGTCCTCGGCTGGGACACGGCGACGCTCGCCGTGACCTGGCTCCCGCAGCAGGCCCCGGACCAGCACGCGGCCGAGCAGTTCGGCCGCGACCTGGCCGTGCTGCACGCGTCCGGCGCGGAGCGGTTCGGTACCCCGTGGCCCGGGTTCATCGCCACCCTGCCGCTGGGCGACCGCTCCGGGGACACGATCACCGTGACCGCCGAGGCGACCGCGCCCGGCAACCCGACCATGCTGATCAGCGGCGCGGGGGACTGGGCCGCCTGGTACGCGGGCAAGCGGCTGCTGCCGTACCTGCGCCGCGCGGCGGGCACCGGGGCGCTGACCGGGTCCGACACCCGCCTGGTGGAAGAGGTGATCAGCCGGATCGCCAGCCTGGCCGGGCCGCCCGAGCCGCCCAGCCGGATCCACGGCGACTGCTGGTCCGGCAACGTCTTGTGGTCGGGCGGCCGGGGCTGGCTGGTCAACCCGGCCGCGCAGGGCGGCCACCGGGAGACCGACCTGGCCATGCTGGCCCTGTTCGGGGCCCCGCACCTGGACCGGATCCTGGGTGCCTACCAGGATGTGGCCCCGCTGGCCCCGGGCTGGCGTGACCGGGTTCCGCTGCATCAGCTGCACCCGCTGCTGGTGCACGCCTGCTTGTTCGGCAGCTCCTACCGCGAGTCGGTGCTGACCGCGGCCCGGGCCGCCCTCGCCGCGGGCTGAGGGAGGAGCCCGGCGGCGCGCCGCCGCGCCTGCCCGGTTTTCTCCGCAACGAACACCATCAGGCGCCCGGCCCCGGCCAGTCGCCCGGGGTGGTCGCGGCCTCGGCCGGGCTGGCCTGGCCGACCTGGTCGCTCTCGTCCAGCTGATCATCCTGGGCCTCAGGGGCCAGCGGCAGCGTGATCCGGAACGTGGCCCCCTGGCCCGGTGCGGTCATCAGCGCGACGGTGCCGTCGTGCGCCGCGACCAGCGCGGCCACGATGGCCAGGCCGAGGCCGGTGCCGCCGGCCTTCCTGGTCCGGGCCTGGTCGGCCCGGTAGAACCGCTCGAACACGTGCTCCGCCTGGTCCTGGCGCAGGCCCTCGCCCTGGTCGGCGACCTCGAGCACGACGCTGGGCACCGGCTGGCGCGGCCCGGCCAGCACCCGGACCGCGACCGGGGTGCCCTCCGGGGTGTGGGTCAGCGCGTTGTTCATCAGGTTGCCGATGACCTGGCGCAGCCGCACCTCGTCGCCGAGGATCAGGAACGCGGCGCCGGACCCGACGTCGAGGGTGATCTCCCGGTCCGGGGCGATGATCCGCGCGTCCTGCACCGCGTCCGCGGCCAGCGTGAGCAGGTCCACCGGCCGGTGCTCGATCGGCCGCTGCTGATCCAGCCGGGCCAGCAGCAGCATGTCCTGGACCAGCACGCCCATCCGGGCCGACTCCTGCTCGACCCGCTGCATGATCCGGTCCATGTCGGCCCGGGTGAGCTGGCCGCGGCTGCCCAGGTCGTTGCCGGGCTGGCCGGAACCGTTCACCGGCCCGCTCTCCGGCCCGTTCTCGGCCTCTGACATCCCGCCCCGCTGCCGGTAGTACTCGGCGTAGCCGCGCATCGCGGTGAGCGGCGTGCGCAGCTCGTGGCTGGCGTCCGCGACGAACTGGCGCATCCGCTCCTCGGAGCGCCGCGCGGCCGCCTCGGACTGGGCCTGGGCGTAAAACGACGACTCGATCTGGGACAGCATCGTGTTCAGCGACCGCCCCAGCCGGCCGACCTCGGTGACCGGATCCTGGTCCGGCACCCGGCGGGACAGGTCGCCCGCCGCGATGGCCTGCGCGGTCCGCTCGATGTCGGTGAGCGGCCGCAGGCTGGCCCGGACGATGGCCACGCCCACGATGGCCAGGGCCAGCCACGATGATCGACGCTGACCAGCAGGTCGATCTTGGCCAGCTGGCTGATGGTCCCGTTGATGTCGCCGAGGTCCACGCCCGCGATCAGGGTGACGTTCTGCGTCCGACGGCCTGGCCGGTGATACTCCGTGCTGCGATCCGTGACGTTACTGCTGCGCGATGACCTGCCAGTTGTCGCTGCCGGACACCGCATCGACGGTGACCAGGCGTGCCGGTGTGGCCTTGAGCCAGCTGCCGGTGGTGGGCACGTTGGGCAGCGACGTTCCCGTCCGGCGATGCCCGGCGGCTGCTGCGCCTGCCACGCCCAGGGATGTCCGCGCCCTCCACGAGACGGCGATCAGGTAGGGGCCCAGTGGGGTTCACGCCGAGAACTCGGGCCGTGCCCAGCCTGGAGGCAGCATGCAGCTCCTGGTTGTACAGGCCGGTGACCTGCTGGCTGGCCCGGTCTGATCTGGATAGTTGCGGAACACGGTGAGGCTGGCCACGCTGATGATGGTCAGCGCGATGGCCACCAGCGCCAGCAGCGCGGTGATCATCTTGACCCGCAGCGGGGTACGCCCGGGCAGCCGACGCAGGTTCTCCCGCCAGCGGCGCGGCCTGGACCTCGTTGTCATGGCCAATTCTGCTAGGACGACGGGAGGCGCAGGACGTAGCCGACCCCGCGCAGGGTGTGGATGAGCCGGGGCTCGGTGGTGTCGATCTTGCGGCGCAGCACGGACACGTACGACTCCACGATCCCGGTGTCGCCGCGGAAGTCGTAGTCCCACACGTGGTCGAGGATCTGCATCTTGGAGAGCACCCGGTTGGCGTTGCTCATGAAGTAACGCAGCAGCTTGAACTCGGTGGGGGAGAGCTGGACATGCTGCCCGGCCCGCCACACCTCGTGGCTCTCCTCGTCTAGCTCCAGGTCGGCGAACTTCAGCCGGGGGGTGGGCTCGGCCCCGTCCCCGTTGGTCCGGCGGAGCACGGCGCGGATCCGCGCGATGACCTCTTCCAGGCTAAACGGCTTGGTGACGTAGTCATCCCCGCCCAGGGTGAGGCCGCGGACCTTGTCCTCCATCGCGTCCCGCGCGGTCAGGAACACCACCGGGATGCGGGCCCCGCCGCCGCGCAGGCGGCGGACCACGTCGAACCCGTCCATATCGGGCAGCATCACGTCGAGCACGATGAGATCGGGCCGGTGCCGCTGCGCGGCCTGGACCGCCTCACTACCGCCAGTGGCGGTGAGCACATCGAACCCGGCGTAGCGAAGGCTGGCGGACAGCAGCTCAAGGATGTTGGGCTCGTCCTCGACAACGAGAAGCCTGGCAGCCGGCTGGGCCCGCCCATTAATCGACGGCATGGTCATGGCCTGCATTTTCTAACCTGAACCTGAGGATTTCCTGAAGGTGCCCTGGGGCTGGCCTGATGATCAGGATCCCTCGGCCCTCCGCATCCGGCGGCCGGACTGCGGGCCGGCCGCTTTGTCCCGCGGCCGGACTGCGGGCTGGGCCTGCTTCGTCCAGCGGCCGGACTGCGGGCTGCCTGCTTCGCGGCCGGCCTACGGCGGCCGGTCAGGCCTCGTCCCGGTCGCCCCAGCGGGTGATGGCTGCGGCCCGGGACTGCGCCCCGAGCTTGGCGTAGATGCGGTTCACGTGATTCTTGACGGTCTTCTCGGCGAGCACCAGCTGGGCCGCGATCTCCCGGTTGGAATGACCTTCCGCGATGAGCGTCATGATCTCGGCTTCGCGCAGCGACAGGCCGAGCGGGCGGGCCAAGCTGGGGATGCTGCCGGTCCTCAATCGAACCTCCAGGCCACGGCTACCACCGGTAAAGGATGCGACGCATGGTACGAAGGCAGCCACGGTGAGCGCAAGGCCGATATGGCACAACTTGCACACGATTGCCTGGTGCGGCACTGGCCCCGGCTCGCCGGGACCGCGCCGCAGCGGGCTGGTCAGCCGACTTTCGAGCCGGTGATCAGGCTCTTGGGCACGGGCTGGCCGTTCTTCATCGCGTTGAACATGCGGAGCGCCTGGGTGTGGTTCCAGACCAGCACGTCGCCCACGGCCAGCGTCTCCGAGCCGCCGATCGGGCACCGTGGTGGTCTCCGGGTGGCGCAGCGCGAAGGCTACCTGGATGAGCTGGTATAGCTGGGTGCCCTTGTCCACGGTGAGCGCATCCGTCGCGCCGAAGGCGGCAGGCACAGTCGCGAACGGGTTGACCAGTGTCCCGGGGCTGGTCATCTTGCTCAGCAGTGCCTTGATGAACGCCCGCTGGTTCTGCTCCCGCTGCAGGTCCTGGGTGGCGAACAGGTGCCGGGTCCGGACGAAGCCCAGGGCCTGCGCCCCGTCCAGGTTCTGGCAGCCCTTCTTCAGGTGCAGGCCCGCCGCCGGGTCGTCGAGGTTCTGCGGGATGCACATGCGTACCCCGCCGACCGCGTTCACCACGTTGACCAGGCCGCCGAAGCCGATCCCCATGTAGTGGTCGATCCGCAGGCCGGTGGCGTTCTGCACCGTCTTGGCCAGCAGCTTGGGTCCGCCGAAGGAGTAGGCGGCGTTCAGCTTGTTCATGCCGAACCCAGGGATAGGCACGTAGGAGTCGCGGGGCAGGCTGACCAGCACGGCCGGGCCGCTGGACGGAATGTGCAGCAGCAGGACCGTGTCCGACCGGTGGCCGCCGATGCCCCGCCCGGTGGCCAGCTGGCGTTCTTGCTTGCGGGTCAGCCCCTGGCGGCTGTCCGACCCCGTGATGAGCCAGTTCGTTCCGTCCGAGGCGGCGGGGCGCCCGGCGTAGTCGACGAGTGCGTTGACCCGGGTCAGCTTGGAGTTCAGGTAGAAGTACCCGACCCCGCTGAGCACCAGGACGACCACGACGACCAGGGCGATGATGGCCAGGATCCGGCGCGGGCGCAGCCACCGCCGCCCCCGGCCGGAAGAACCCCGCCCCTGGTAGCCGCCGCCTGATCCCGCCGGGCGGCCGCCCTGGTACTGCGGCGCGCGCCCGCCCCGCCCGCCGTGCACCGGGGGCTGCTCGGGCCAGGCGCCGGGGCTCCGGTAACCGGACCCGCTGGCCTGCTGGCCGCCGGATTCCCAGACCGAGCCCTGGTTCCCGCCGCCGAACACGCTCCCGGCCGGCTCACTGGCGCCCGGGTACCCGGAAGCGCCCCGCCCTGATGGCCGCGGCGCGGGATCGCGGAACCAGTCGTCTGACCTGTCGCTCACGCGGAACCCTCCCACCAGATCGTCACCACTGAGCGCCCGGAAGTGCCGAGGTCGAGCGGCTGGCCGAGGTGCCCGGCGTCGCGGAGCGCCGCCTCCACGTCGCTGGCCCGCTCGGGTGGCAGGCACAGCCGCCGCCTGGTGGTCTCCACCAGCTCACTCCCTGTCGCATAATCGGCCTGAGCCGGACGATTCCATTCAGTGTGCCCTGCCCGGAGGCCCATCGCGTCCAGGATCGCAAGGACGTCGGTGGCAGCCGGCCCTTCCGGCCGCTTAAGGCCGTGGAAGCGCAGCCACAACGGGTTGAGCGAAATCAGCGGATGGGTGGCGGTGAGCTCGACGACCACCTGCCGGCGCGCATGCCGGGTGAGCGCCTCGATGAACGGGGCCAGGTCCGGCACGTTGTACAGCACATGGTGGCAGGCGACCAGGTCGGCAGGGTCCGCCCGGACGGCCACGTCCGGCCAGCGGCCCCGCAGCAGCCGGGGATCCAGGCCGGCCGCGCGGGCCCGGTCGGCCAGCCGGCCGAGCATGCCGTCGTCGGTGTCCACCACGGTCAGCGCGGTGGTCCGGCCGGCCAGCGGGAGGCAGGCCGCGCCGGCCCCGGCGCCCACGTCGAGCACGCTTCCCGGCGGGTCGAGCACGGCCCGTTCGAGGTCATAGGAAGGCCCGCCTGGTGCGCGGCGCAGGCGGTCAGCGCGGCGCGCGAACACGTCCCGGGGCAGCACCCAGGGGGATTCGGCCACCGCGGACGTAATGGGCTCGGGAATGGCCCAGCCGGCCAGGTCTTCCCGCCACTTGTCGAGCAGGCCGCTCAGGGGCGGCATGGGAACCTCCCACGTCTGTTGCGCCGCGGTGCTGCGCACGAATGTGCCGACTCCGGGGACGGGACCGCACACCCCTGATTCCGCGCTACCCGAACTCTTGCCCGATCCGGGCCCGAAGTCCACCGGAGCCGGGGGAAGCCCAGAAACCTGGCAATTTTGCCCGGGATCTGGATAGGCAGGTGCGGGCGCCGGGGTGAACGCAGGCCGAACTCCCTACCAGACCGGGAGGGAGTTCTCTGACCTGCTACTTCCTTGGGGTGAGTGATGGGATTCGAACCCACGACATCCAGGACCACAACCTGGCGCTCTAACCAACTGAGCTACACCCACCATCGCCGACGGCTGCATGAAGCATAGCGGCGTCGGGGAAGAACTCTGAACCGGATACCGGACTAGCCGCCGGGTTAGCCGCCAGCGGGTCCGGCCGCCGGGGTGCCCTGGCCGTCCCCGTCGGGGGCGGCATGACCGGCCGCGGCGACGCCGTAGTGGCTGGCGATTTCCCGCGCCGTGGCCGAGTCGGGACCCGGCTGCGGGACAAAGATCGCCTCGCGGTAGTAGCGCAGCTCCTGGATGCTCTCCCGGATGTCGGCCAGCGCCCGGTGCCCGCCGTGCTTGGGCGGGCTCGCGAAGTACGTCCGCGGGTACCAGCGCCGGGCGAGCTCCTTGACGCTCGACACGTCCACCATCCGGTAATGCAGGAAGGCGTCGAGTTCAGGCATGTCACGGGCCAGGAAGGCGCGGTCGGTGGCGATGGAGTTGCCGCACAGCGGCACCTTGCGGGCGTCCGGGATGTGGCTGCGCACGTACCGCAGCACCTGCTCCTGGGCCTCGGCCAGGGTGACGCCCGCCCCCAGCTCCTCGATCAGGCCGGAGGTGGTGTGCATGTCACGGACGACGGGCAGCATCCCGTCCACCGCCTCGGCGGGAGGTTTGATCACGAGATCTACTCCGTCGTCGAGCACGGTGAGGTTACCGTCCGTAACCAGGCAGGCGATTTCGATCAGGGCGTCGCGGGCAAGGTCAAGCCCGGTCATCTCGCAGTCGATCCAGACGAGCCGGTCAGTCATCCCCCAAGACTAGAGCCTCGGAGACGTTCCCTCACCCACGTCCCCCGCCAGGTCAGCGCCGTGGGGCCGGCCCGCCAGCGCCGCGATGTGCTCGGGGACGCCAATGCCCGGGGCCAGCGTGGGGTCGGGCTGCTGCTTACCCAGCGTGAGGAACGCAGGCAGAACCCCTGCCCAGACGTCTAGCCCGTAGTCCGCCGGGTCATCGCCGGGGGGACCGGTGCGCACCTTGACCGATGCCTCGGCGAGCGGAACTTCGAGGACCGCGGTGGCGGCCATTTCCTTGCGGGATGGCTGCCGCGCGGCCGCCCACCGGCCCGGTACCAGTTGCTCGGTGATGATCCGCAATCCGTTCATCCGTTCGCCCTCGTCCTGGATCAGCCGGGCCGTCCCGAAGACCACCGCGCAGCGGTAGTTCATCGAGTGGCTGAACACCGCCCGGGCGCAGACGATCCCGTCGAGGTGCGTGACCGTGACGCAGACCTGCTGGCCGTCGGCGGCCAGGATGCTCCGGTTGGCGGACGATCCGTGCAGGTAGAGCCGGTCGCCTTCGCGGCCGTAGGCGGTCGGCAGCACGACCGGGGCGCCGTCGATGGTCACGCCCAGGTGGCAGATCAGGCCCGCGTCGAGGACCGCGTACAGGTCGCCGCGGTCGGTCCGGGCGCGCTCCTTGTGCCGGTGCAGGGTGGTCTTCGGGGTGGTGGATAGCGGGCGTGGATGGCCGGTGGTGGATGGCGCGGTGGTGGATGGCCGGTGGTGGATGGCGGAGTCTCAGTGCTCATGATGGACTACGGTACTGAAGAAGTGGACTGTTGCCAGTAGCCACTTCAACGGAAGATCTGATGACCACTTTTCCCTCGACGGTCGCGTCAGCCCCGCAGCGCACATCTGCGCCGCGGACTTCTGGGCCGCGGACATCTGCGACCGCGGACATCTCGACGGCAGGCGTCACGCGGCGGGCGTCAGCGCGGTTGCCGGTGAAGCTGCCGGTGGAGCTGGCGGTGTCGGCCGACCGGCACGCGGAGCTGCCCCTGACCGAGCAGATCGCGGCCCAGCTGCGTGACGTTCTCGCGGCGGGCCGGCTGGCTGCCGGGGAACGTCTGCCCTCCACCCGCGCGCTGGCCGCCGCGCTGGGCGTGAGCCGGACGGTGGTGACCGCGGCCTACACCCAGCTGTTCGCGGAGGGCTGGCTGGAGGGACGGCACGGCTCGGGGACCTACGTGGCGGCTGGTGCCGTGGCGCCGCCGGGGCCCGGCGCCGGCCCGGCCCGGGTCGCGGCCGGTCCCGGGCCCGGCCCGGCTTCGCCGGCCCCGCCGCTTCGCCGGTCCGTCCCTTCCCCGGGCCTGCCGCATCCCCGGCCGCTTCCATCGGCCGCGCCGCGTCCCCCGGCCCTGCCCCTGCCCCGGCCGGCGGCGGCCGGCCGGGCGGCCGGGCCCCGGGCGGCGTGGCTGCAGCCGGATCCGGTGCCACCGGTCAACCTGTGGCCGGGCATCCCGTGGCAGGCCGGCATCGATCCGGCGGCCTGGCGCCGGGCCTGGCGGCACGCGGGTACCGAGCCGGTCTCCGCCGAGCCCGATCCCCGCGGCCGCGCCGCCCTGCGTGAGGCCCTCACCGGCTATCTGCGGCGCAGCCGTGGCGTGTGCGCCACGACGGACCAGATCCTGGTCACCCGCGGGGTGTCAGCCGGCCTGGGCCTGGTCGCCGCCGCCCTGCTCCGGCCGGGGGACCGGGTCGGCGTCGAGGAGCCTGGCTACCAGGCGGCCCGGGCGGTCTTCGCTTCCCGCGGTGCGCGGCTGGTGCCGTGCCGGGTGGACGGGGACGGCCTGGTGGTGGACGAGCTCCCCGGCGATCTGCGGCTGGTCTACACCACCCCGGCACACCAGTACCCGCTGGGCGGCCGCCTGCCGGTGCCGCGGCGCCAGGCGCTGGCCGCCTGGGCGAGGTCCACCGGGGCGCTCATCGTCGAGGACGACTACGACGGGGAGTTCCGCTACGACGTCGCGCCCCTGCCTACCCTGTTCGGTCTCGACCCGGACGTCGTCGTCTACCTCGGGACCACCAGCAAGACCCTCACTCCCACCCTCGGTGCGGGCTGGCTGGTCGCCCGGCCGGACCTGATCCCGGCGCTCACCGTGGCCGCCGTGGACCTCGGCGAGCGAGCGTCCGGGCCGGTCCAGCACGCCGTGACGGAGCTGCTGGCCAGCGGGGAACTGGAGCGGCACGTACGGCGGATGCGGCACGAATACGCGCGGCGCCGGGCCGTCATGGTGACGGCCCTCGCCGGGCGGCTGACCGGTGACACCGCCGGCCTGCACATGGTCCTGGAGCTCCCGCCCGGCACGGCCACCGCGGTCGCCGCGGCCGCCCGCGAGCGCGGCGTCGAGGTGGCCACGCTGGACCGCTACTTCGGCGGGCCGCCCACGCTCGAGGGCCTGATGCTCGGCTACGGGGCGGCCGACCTGGCCGCGGTCAGCCGCGGCTGCCAGGTCATCGCGAAGATCCTGGCCGGGCTTCCGGACCCGCGGGGCAGGCTGGCATCCGCGCTGACCGGTGAACGGCCCGGTCAGCCGTTCGATGTCGATAGCGCCCGGCCCGGCGCCACTGCAGCCGGGCACCTGGGAGGCGCCGAAATGGCCACCCCGGGCCCAGTAGCGGCGGCGCTGCTGCCCGGCCGGGGCGGAGCCGGGAAAGGGCGCGGGATGCCCGGCGGGCCAGCCGCGGGCCACGTGCCACGAGTCGAGCCAGCTGACGATCTCACGGGCGCGCTGCACCGGGCCGGTGGTGAACGGCGTCCACCCGTGTCCGATCACGCCGATCTGCACGCAGACCCGCCCCTCGTTGTTGACGCCGGCCAGACCGTCCCGGGCCGAGGGCGCGATCGGCTCCTCCGGGGGCCGGCCCGCCGCCGCGATCACCGGCCGCCCGCCTGAACCGTGGGTCCAGCCGATGCCCTGCGTCCAGTCCGCCCCGTGGGTCGAGCCGGTGCCCGGCGTCCAGTCCGGGTCCTGGGTCCAGTCCGGCTCCTGCGCCCGCTTGTGGTGCTGCGCCCAGTCGCCCGGCTGCATCCAGTCGCTGCTTGCGGCCCAGTCCGGGCCCTCCGCCTCCGTCCCGGGCGCCCAGGGCGGGGCCTCCGCCCAGCCGCATCCGCTGCCCCAGCCCGGCTGTCCCGCCCCGGGACCCGGTCCCCACCCCGGCCCCGCTGATCTCGGCCCCCAGCGCGGGCCGTCGGCCCAGCCGAGCGCCCGACCGGCCCGGACCGCGGGAATGAGCTGGGCCAGCTCACCGGAGAGCGGATTCCACACCAGATGGCAGGGCCGGCCCAGTTCGATGAGGCGCTCCGCCGCCTCGCTGGCGGACACCGTGATGGGGTCGGCGTGCAGTACCAGCCAGACCGCCCGCGGGGCGCCACCCTTCAGGCCGCCGCCGTCAGCGGCCGCGGGGAGTCGCTGAGCCCCCGGCATCCACGCGTCAGTCACTACGATCCTTCCGAGAGGCCTGGATCTATCGCCGATCTGGCTCTCTTAAGTACCTACGCCAGGGCAGCCCATTAGTCCAGAGCACAGTTCCGGGTCCGGCGGGCGGCCCAGGGCACGAGCGCGCGACAGGAGTGAGAGTTGTGGCGGATGACGACGTCCCCGGGATCGACGATGTCCCGGGGCTCGGCCGGTGGCTGCAGCGCAGCGGCATCACGGCCACCGAGACACCGCCCCGGGTGCGGCTGATCGCAGGCGGGCCGGTCCAACCTCACGTACCTGCTGGAGCCGGGGGAGGGGGCCGCCCCGCTGGTACTGCGCCGGCCGCCGCTGGGCCACGTGCTGCCCACCGCGCACGACATGAGCCGCGAGTACCGGGTGCTGAGCGCGCTGGCGGGCACCGAGGTCCCGGTGCCGGTCCCGGTGGCCCTGTACCCGGAGCCCGACGTCATCGGGGCGCCGTTCTACCTCATGCAGTACGTGCCCGGGCTGGTGCTGCGCAGCGCCGAGGACGGGGAGCGGCTCAGCCCGGTCCAGGCCCGGCAGCTGTCTGAGGACTTCACGGACATGCTCGCCGCGATCCACGGGGTGGACCTGGCCGCCACCGGGCTATCCGGTTTCGGCCGGCCCGAGGGGTACATGGAACGGCAACTGGCTCGCTGGCAACGGCAGTGGGAGCTGTCCGCCAGCCGGGAGGTGCCCGGGTACACCGAGCTCACCCAGCGGCTCGCGGCCGGCCTGCCGGGCCGGGCCCTCCCGGCCCCGGAAGGCACTCTCGTGCACGGCGACTACCGGCTGGACAACACGCTGGTCACGCTGGACCGTGACGCTAATGATCCCGGCGACCCGGCCCGGCCCGCGATCGCGGCCGTGCTGGACTGGGAGATGTCCACCCTGGGCGACCCGCTGGCCGATCTCGGGCTGGCCCTCGTCTACTGGACGGAGCCGGAAGACGGCGACTCCCTGGACGTGCAGTGGGCCCCCGAGGTCACCACCGTGCCCGGGGTTCCTCACCCGGGCCGAGATCGCCAGCCGGTACGCCGCGGCGACCGGGCGGGACGTGAGCGCGCTGGGCTACTACATGGCCTTCGGGTGCTTCAAGCTCGCCGTGGTACTCGAGGGCATCCACGCCCGGTTCCTGCAGAAGCAAGACGGTGGGCGAGGGGTTCGAGCGCGAGGGGCCGGCCGTCCCGCTGATCATCCAGCGGGCGCACCGGCTGCTCGACGAGGGTGTCTGAGCCCGCGGGGCCCGGGCGGGCGTCAGAGCCCGCGGGCCAGACTCTGAAGAGCCGGTCCAGGGCCGGAGTCCGGGAAGCCGGGGGCCGGAGTCCGGGGAGCCAGAGTCCGGACAAGGAAATGAGGCCCGGCACCCCGCTCTCGCCGGACCTCATGTCCCGTCCCCGGCTAGTGGCCCGGTGAAAACTCGCGCCGGACCGACCGTGCCAGGGGGCTTACCGTGAGGTCCGGCACCCCGCTCTGGCCGGACCCCACGCCCTGCTCTCCGGCTAGATGCCCTGCGAACCTGCTGCCGAGGGCCCGGCCGGAGAAATACCGTGAGGCCCGACGCCCCGCTCTCGTCGGGCCTCACAATGAAGACGCGGCGCTCCCCAGGGGGGTTGTCATAAAGCCGTAAGAAAATTTTGGGCGGCCAGCGACCCGATCATCGTGCCTGCTAGGCCCCGCAATTGGGGGAGCAGAGCCGCCGCGCGACCGCGCTGAAGAACACCTTGCTGATCTGCGTCGGATTGGTGATGTCGTACGCCTGGCCGCCGGTGGCGCTGGCGATCTGCTGCAACGAGTTGAAGTCGCCGGCGTTGCCGAACTTGATGATGATGATCTCGACCCGGCGCTTGGGGTTGTACAGCGTGTGCAGCTGCCTGATCAGCTGCGGGGCGGAGATATCGCCCGGGGCGTTTTCCACTCCCGCCGTCATGACCAGGACCGCGTTGTCGTAGCGGGCCTGGTAGGTGCTGGTCATCTCCTTGAAGCCGGCCAGGATCGAGCCGTACAGGGCCGCGGGCAGGGGGACCGGCTTGCCGGTATTGGCCACCGCCGCGACCTGCTGCCGCCGGGTGATCAGGCCGAGTGGGGCGGGCAGCGGGCCAACCGACACCAGTTGCTTGTAGGGCAGGTTCCCGTCCAGGTGACTGGCGAAGGCCCAGTCACCCATCTGGGTGCTGTCCGGGAACTGGGCCAGGCCCAGCTTCGCGGCCTGGGCGAGCACTTGTTCCAGGGTCGGGCCGCCGGGCGCGACGGGGGTGGCCATCTGCTTCGACACGTCCAGCAGCACCAGGTCACGGGATCCGAGGCTGAGCCGCTGCCAGGCCTGCAGGCTGGTTTCCGCCTCGCCACTGGCGGTGGCCGGGGACAGGGCCGGCTGCCCGGTGTCCAGGCCGTACTGGCCGATCCAGGACGGCGCGCTCCCGGTGGCGGACCGGAAACCCTCGTAGCGCACGTAGGACGTGGCGTAGCTCGACTGCAGGGTCTTCTCGAATTCCCGGGCCGCCTTCAGCTTGAGCCGGTTCGAGGTGGTCAGCACGTAGGGGTAGTCGAGTTCGGGTGCGCCCTGCACCGGGTAGCGCCCGGACAGCGGATCCTGGGGGTGGGACCGGTCGAACTGCGCGACCGCCTGCTCGGAGGCGATGGTGACCGGCCGCTCGTCCCGCGGCGGCTGGGCCAGGCTGGCCAGCGTGGCCAGCGCCCCGTCACTGCCGGAATCCTTGGTGACCTGCACGTTGAACACGAAGTCGGTGAACGCGGCCAGGGTCTTGGCGGTGCTGTGGAGCTGATGCTGAAGCAGTCCCTGAAGCTCGATGAGGGTGGCCAGTCCGGCGGAACTCTGCGCCGGGTCGGGGAACTCCACATGCAGCCCGAGTGCGCTGGCGGGGCCGCCGACGCGCTGGGGGAGGAGGAACTGCCAGCCCACCTCGGTGCCGAAGGCCGGCATCTGCGCCGCCACGGCCCGCGGCATCACGATCATGAGCGGGGACTTGGCCACGGTGACGCCGGTGGACTGGACCAGCTGCGCTCCCGCCGGGGAACTGCGGGCCACGTCGACCCACAGCGAGGAGTCCGGGATCCAGGCGTCGAATCCGGCCTGGCCGGACGGTGAGCTGAGCCCGGACACCGCCGCGGCCGCAGCGGACGGCTGCTCGCTGACCACGTGGACCACGGCGCAGTGCCCGTCCACGCTGACGCGCTGCGCGTTGAAGTACTTGCTCACGTGCCTGATCGCCGGGGCGACCTCATCGGCCGCGGCCAGGTTGACCACGACCGGGTGATCCGTGCAGGAGGTGCGGGCCACGACGGCCTTCGCGCCGAGCGCGACCAGCAGCGTGGCGGCGATCACGCCGGTCAGCGTTAGAGTGATGACCAGTGCGAGCCGGCGCGGGCGTCCACGCCGGTCGCGGCTCTCCGGGTGCCCGGTGACTCCAGCGTTCACGGTCTCCCTCGATCAGGAAATCCGTGGTTCCCCACGGCCTTCGGCTCCCGACTTTATCGGGGCAATGCCGGGCAGATCAGGCAGTTCCCCGGTTTGTAATCTGTCAGGGTGACTGGCCCCATCGAGGTGCGCGACCCGGCTGATCCGAGGCTCGCCGACTACGTCTCGCTGACCGATTCCGCCCTCCGCATCAGTATGGAGTCGCGGGACGGGGTTTTCGTGGCCGAAGGGGAAAAGGTCATCCGGCGGGCGCTGGCCGCGGGGTTCGCGGCCCGGTCGCTGCTGGTCACGGCCGGCGCTGGCCCGGCTGGGCGACCTGGCCCAGGACTGCGGCGCCCCGGTGTACGTGGTGGCCGACGACGTCGCCCGCCAGCTCACCGGGTATCAGGTGCACCGGGGGGCGCTGGCCTCGATGGCCCGCCGCGAACTGCCCGCGGTGGCCGGCCTGCTGGCGGGCGCGCGGCGGGTGGTGGTGCTGGAGGACCTCGTTGACCACGGCAACGTCGGCGCGATCTTCCGCTGCGCCGCGGCGTTCGGCATCGACGCGGTGATCTTGTCTCCGCGCTGCGCCGACCCGCTCTACCGGCGGGCGGTGAAGGTATCCATGGGCGCGGTGTTCGCCATCCCGTACGCCCGGATGACCGACTGGTACGGCGGCCTGGCGCAGCTGCGCGGGGCGGGGTTCCGGCTGCTCGCCCTCACCCCGGACCAGTCCGCGGCGCCGCTCGGCACCGTCCTGGGGCCCGGCAGCGACCCGGATGAGCGGGTCGCACTGCTGCTCGGCACGGAGGGCGACGGCCTGTCCTCACGCTGGATGCACGAGGCCGACCTGGGGGTGTGCATCCCGATGGCCCCGCACGCCCGGGCGGCCGGAGTGGACTCCCTCAACGTCGTCGCGGCCGCCGCCATCGCCTGCCACGCCCTGGCCTCCCCGCCGATCCCGACCCGCCCCCTCCGCAGCCCCGCCACCCTCCTCAGCCCCGCCACCCACCTCTCTCGATGGCTTGGGTGAAAGTTTGGGGCACACCTAACAGCAGCAGATTCACATCCACGCACCTGGCCGGGCGTCGCCGGCAGCGTGGTCGGGGTCGGCGGGCGGGGCTGGGTGCGGTCAGCCGGCGCCGAAGCACACGAAGCCGGCGGTTTCTTCCCCCTGCAGGGCGGCGGCCAGGGCAGCGGCGGGCGGACGGCCCGCGGTGACCGCCCGGTGAAAGCCGACCATGGCGGCCATCGCGGCATCGTCCGCGACTCTGGCCACGCTCGCGACGACGGTGGCTGAGCCCGCGTTCAGCAGGGCGGTGACCATGCCGAACGTCTCGTCGCCCGGCCGCACGTCGGTCAGCCCCACGTCACAGGAGGAGAGCACGACCATGAGCGGTGCCCGCCCGGCCCACTGCAGGTCATAGCCGAGCAACGGCCCGCCCGCCAGTTCCAGGGTCGAGAACAGCGCGTTCTCGGCCTGATGCTGGCCGTGCGCGGCGAGATGGGCGACGGCAGCCCTATTGAGGGCGGCGAGGGTGGCGGCTGGTGTCGCGGCCGCCCCGGTCAGGACCGAGGTGCCGGGGCGGAGCGCGGCGATCGCCCGTATCTCGGCGTCGCCGCGGGCGTTTCCCGGCCCGGCCACCAGCACGGTCGCGGTGCGGGCCCGGCCCGCCGGCACCGGGCTGGCGGTCCGCCCGCCGGCGCATGGCGTCGCGCCAGACGGTGGCGGACGGCGCCACGGTGACCGGGCGCCCCGCGCAGCCGGGCAGGGCCGCCCACGGCACCGTCATCAGGATGCCGGTCGGCACCACGATCAGCTCGCGGTCGCCGATGTCGGCCAGCAGCGGGCTGAGCACCGCAGCGCCGACCGCGGCGGCATCGTGGCTGGTCGCAGTCCTGACTGCGGCGGCGAGCCGACCGGGCAGCGCACGGCCCGCCTGGCTGTCGAGGTCGGCGCGCAGCCGCAGCACCGCCTCCTCGGCCGCGGCGTACCCGCCCACCGTCCGCAGGCGGACCGAGTCACCGGCCACGACCAGTGCCCGCAGCACGGGCCCGTCCCGCAGATACGTGACGAGTGCGGCCCCGGCCAGGCTGTCCCGGATCGCGCGGAGCGGGGCGGGCGCGAGGGCGGGGGCGTCGCGCTGCCCCGGCGCCGTCCACGACTGCTCGCGGATGCTCGCGCTGGAGCGCCTCCACGCGGGCGCGCAGGCCGCTGACCGGCCGCCCGGCCAGTTCCTGCGCGCGCAGCGTGTGCCGAGCCTGCCGCAACTCCTCCAAGGCCGCCGCGGCCGCGGGGTCGGCCGGGGGCCGCGGCGTCGGCAACAGCAGCGCCTGGGCCCGGGCCCGTTCCGACCACCGGTACACGGCGTCCGGCGCGCGGCGGGCGAGTGCCGCGGCCAGCCCGGCGCGGGCCAGATCCTGCCCATGCACGGCCGCGCCAGTCTGCAGGTCAAGGCAGCCGAACTGGGTGCGGTGCCGGTGCAGCGCGGCCATTCCGGCGAGCAGGTGCCGGGAGGCCTCGGCCGGCCTGCCCGGCGGCCGCGGCCAGCTCGGACCGGGCCAGCCGCCACAGCAGGCGGGTATCCAGGCGGTCGACACGGCCGGGTGGCCCGTACCGGGCCGCGGCCCGGGCGGCCCGGGCTGGCCGCCCGGCCGAGATCAGCGCGCGGGCCGCGACCAGGCTGGCCACCCGGGCGTCTTCCGGCAGCCCCAGCAGGCTGAGCCGCCGGGCGAGGGACTGGCCCCGGGCGGCGATCGCAGCGCGCTGGCTCCGTCGCCATGGCCAGGTCAGCGCGGAGTTCGAGGAGTAGACGAGAGCGCGGCGCGTCGGGCGTTGTCCCGGCCCAGGAACCGGGTCCGGGCCTCCCGCGCCCACTGCGCGGCGGCCTGCGCCCGGCCCGCCGAGCAGGGCGGCTTCCGCGCGGACCTGCACGGCATCGGCGTAGATGTGGCTGAGCCGCTGCGCGGCGGACTGCTCGGCCGCGTAGGCCAGCTCGCGGTCGGCCTCGGTGAACAAGCCGGCCGCCACCAAGGCCCGGGCCCGCTCCACCGCGAGGCTCGGCCAGCCGGCCTGGCGCCAGCAGCTCGATAGTCTTCCCGGGCGGCGGCGAACGCGCCCAGGGCCGACGGCAGGTCCCCGGCCACGACGTCCATGCAGCCGAGGTTGACCCGGCCGAGGGCGGCGTGCAGGGCGAGCCCGTGCCGGGCCGCGACCTGCCCGCAGCGGCGCAGGTCGGCCCGGGCCAGCCGGACGTGCCGGCCTCCAGGTGCACGAGGCTGCGGTTGTTGAGCACCTTGACCAGGTCCAGCGGGCTGGTCTCGGTCAGCAGGGCCACCGCCTCGTCGTACTGCCGCAGCGCCAGGTCGTTGCGGCCGCTGCGCTTGAGCAGCAGGCCGCGCTGGGCGAGCAGGACCGGCCGCTGCGCCCGCGTGATGTGCTGCTCAGCCTGGTCAAGCAGCCGGAAGCCGGCGTCTACCCGGCCGCGTTCGGACTCGGCCCAGGCCAGGCTGATCAGCAGCCGGCCGCGGACCTCGGCGACGGCGGGGTCGCCGCATGTCCGCCGCGGGCCCGATCAGCCGCAGCCCCGCGCGCAGCTGGCGCACGGCCGGCTGCGGGCCGGCCGTCGTCGCTGGACGCCAGGGCGGCCGCGTGCAGCCGGGCGGCCCGGTCCGCGAGCGGTGCCGCGCGCACGTCAGAGGGTGAACGCTGGCGTGACGACCCGCGGCGAGCGTGCCGTCCCTCGGGCGGCTGGACCAGCAGTTGCGCGATGCCGTGCGGGACGCCGTCGAAGGCGAACCGGCCCGCCGCGTCCGCGGTCACCACCAGGGGCGGCGACGGCTCGGGCAGCCGCAGCTCGACCCGCAGCGCCGCGGCGGGGGCCAGCCAGCCGTCGATCCGGACCAGGCTATCCGGCCGCGCCACGATCGTGATCATCACGGCCCGGCTGTCGGCGTCGAACGTGATGGTGTGGGTGCGCTCGCTGCCGCGGGCCCCGGAGCCGATGATCTCCTGCTCGCGGTACCGCGCCACCTCCGCGTCCAGCGAATCCAGCGCGATGGCGAACGAGACCCGTTCGTCAAGGTCGGCCGGGGGTGGGTCGAGCATCGCGTGGACAGCGGCCAGCCGGTCCAGGATGGCCTGATCGTCGTCGTCCAGCGGCAGGTCAGCGGGGTCGGTCATCATGCGCTCCAGCCCGGGTCGGCCCGCAGCATCTCGCGCAGCTTGGCCAGGCAGCGGCCCCGGGTGGGGCCGATGCTGCCGATCGGCATGCCCATCGCCTCGGCCACCGCCGCGTAGTCGGGCCGGGCCACCTGCGCGACGATGCGCAGCAGCGTGCGGCAGCGTTCCGGCAGCCGCTGGAAGTGCCGCCACAGGGCCTGGTCCCGTTCGTCGGAGAGCAGCCGCTCGCCCGGGCCGGGGTCCGGGATCGGCGACCGATTCCAGCTGCGCCGCGCCATCCGGGACCCGCCGCCGGGACAGCTCGCGGACCCGCCATGCCTCCCGGCGGGCCGCGGTGACCAGCCAGGAGGTCACCGCCCGCGAAGACCGGATGTCGTGCAGCCGCCGCAGCAGCTCCAGCCAGGTGGTCTGGACGACGTCCGCGGCCTCCTCGGCTGGTCAGGCCCTCGGCCCGGGCCACATGCCAGAGCAGCGGGTTCAGCTCGCGCACGATCTCGCCGAGCGCGGCGCTCTCGCCGCTGCGGGCCCGCTCCAGGCAGGCGCCGACCCGGTCCGCGCGGCCCGTCCCGCCCCGGCCGGTGTCGGCCCTGCCGCTACCGAGCGTCACAACCGTCATGGTAAGGCCCCAGTCACCCGCTCCGGGAGGGCCTAGCCCGCCGACATCTGATTGGCGAGCTCCGCAGCGTACAGGGCCGCCGCGAAGGAGGTGCCGCTCCACCACGCGTAGCCGTTGCCGGTGGCTGACACGTCAGGGGCACCAGAGGCGGCTTGACGTTCTTCCCCGTTCTTGCCGATGTCCGTGGTCGTCAGGGGCATGGTGCTGACCAGGTTGGTGCCCTTCTGCCATTCCTGGACCCACGGGCCGTAGTTGCTGTAGGGCGCGCGCTCGGTGGGCGTGGTAAATGCCCCCACGCTGGTCACATGCAGCTTCTGCTCGGCGGCCAGCGCCGCGGGGTACACGGTGTGGTCGGAGCCGTCGTTGCCAGCCGAGCAGACGATCGGCATCTGGTTGAGCCGGCCAATGGCCTTCCTGAGGCGATTCAGGTCGGCATCCCCGGACTCGGCCAGGCCGCCCGAAGGCACATCAGCACGATGACGAACGCCAGTCTCGGGGTGCTTGGCCAGCCAGGTAAGCGCCTTGACCACATGGTCTGGGCTGACCTGGCCCGCGTTGTTCATCACCTGCATGGACAGGACCTGAGCATCGGGTGCCTGCCGCCGGATGAGCCCAGCGATGAACGTGGCGTGCCCGTAGTGGCTGCCGTAGAACGGGAGTGGCACCCCGGGCGGCGGGGCCGGCTGGTGCAGCGCCGGGGCGGGCCACTGGTACTTCGAGGCGGCATCCACAACGAACGGCACGTCGCCGCCCTGGGGCAGCCAGTCATGCGGCTGCACCCCGCTGTCCAGCAGCGCGATCACCGGCGGCCGCTGCGGCGGCTGCCACGGCACCGGCGGCATCTCGTAGGCCGGCGCCGGGAGCCAGGCGATGGTCCCGGCCCCGTGCCCGCTCTTCAGTCCTTCCGCGGTGAACAGCGGGGTGTGCCGCGCACCGTCCTCGACAGTGCTGGCGCTGTAGTGCGGTTCCGGGCTGGCCGTGGTCATCGCTGCCTCCATGTCGTGAGTCCCCCCCGACGGCGGCTGCCGTCCTATGACTGTGTGGCCGCACGACTCGCCGAGATACATCAATGGTCGGTGTATCGCCGCCTGCTGGCTAGCCCGGCGGGAGTCATGGAACGGCGCCCAGTCCCATTCATGTATCTGGCCGCGGTGGCGGTCCCCGTAGCTGGCAAAGCGCGGTATCCGCGCGAACAGCAGAAGGGACAACCGTCATGCAGCAGAACGGCAAGCTCGACGTCTATCTCGCGGTCGGCCACGGGGTCGAGCCGAACGGGGTCTTTGATCCGGGCGCCATCGGGACCGACGGGCGGCAGGAGCACCAGGAAGCGTTCGAGGTCTGCACGTATGCCCTGGCCGCGATGCGGCGGTCCGGGCTCACCGTAGTCAGTGAGACCGCCCAGGGTGCCTCCCATGATCCCGACTACCGCGGGTCGGCGGTGCGGGCCAACCACCTCCAGCCCCGGGTGGCCATCGAGGTGCACTTCGACTGGTCGGGCGGGGTGGACGGATTTTCCGGGCTGTACGCCTCGGCCCAGGGCCAGGCTCTGGCCGAGCACATCGGCGCCGCGTTCAAGGCCCACGGGCTGCCCCGGGCCGCCGATGTGCGCCGCCCCGGGCTGTTCTTCCTGAACAGTACGGACATGCCGGCGCTCATCCCGGAGATCCGCCGGGTGCACAACTACCCGGTTTCCGAGAACCGGGCCCAGGGCGAGGCCCTGGCCGAAGGCACCTGCGCTTTCCTCGGCCACGCGTTCAAGCCCCCGGCTGGGCCGCAGGCTAATCCGCACCCCCAGCCAGCGGGTTCTCACCCCCAGCCAGCGGGTTCTCACCCGCAGCCCGCTGGTTCTCACCCGCAGCCTGCCGGGCATGGCCCGGTGACGCCGGACAGCCCGATGCTGGCCCCCGCGTCGGCGCCCTCCGCACGCGCCGAGCACTACCTGCTCGCCCGGCCGCACGGCGGATACAGCGGTGACGACGTCACGAAAATAGTCGGCCTCTACTACGCGACGGCCACGGCCGTCGGCCTTGACCCGCTGCTGGTCGTCGCGCAGATGGCCGAGGAGACCAGTCATCTCACCTCGTTCTGGTCGCAGCGTCCCCGGCGGAATTTCGCGGGCATCGGGGTTACCGGTGAGCCTGGCGTGGGGCTGTCGTTCCCCGACCTGAAGACCGCCGTCCACGCGCACACCGGCCGCCTGCTCGCCTACGCGCTGCCCAGCGGCACGGGAGCCCCGCGCAGAACCGGCTCATCGATGAGGCGCTGGCGGCCCGTCCACTGCCGCCGCACCTGCGCGGGGCCGCACCCAGGCTCCGCGGTCTGGCCGGAACCTGGGCGCAGGACCCGCAGTACGCGGTCAAGCTGGCTGCGGTCGCGAACGACATCCGCAAGGACGGCTCGTGAGCATCATCGAGCGGGAGACCAGCGCCCGGTCATGCTCCGGAAGTCCGGAGCATGACCAGGGCCGCGGGCGCCGGGGCACGGCCGGCGGGTCGCCTGGTGCCCCGCGTCCGCCGGCCAGGCCGCTGGCCGCGTGGCGGGCCAGCGGGCGGGCCGTGCAGGCGTTCTATGCCTCACTGCTGCTGGCCACGGTGGCCGCGGCACTGCTGCCGGCCGTGCTGTTCCAGCCGCATAGCCGCATCTTCCTGTTGAAGGTCGCCGCCGTCGTGATGTTCGCCTCCCTGCCCGGCCTGCTGTACGTGCAGTTCGTCCGGTTCAAGGGGCAGAGCCTGTACGACGAATACGTCATCAACCTCTTCCGCATGAAGATCGACCGCTACTGCAACCTTCCCGCGCCACCCAGACACACCAGCTACTACGCCGAGTGGCTCGGCCGAGCACGACAAGCTGACCAACCCGGGCCGAGACAACCTGTACCGGCGCAAGTTCGAGGCCGTCTATGGCGAGCAGGCGGTCAGCACGCGCGAGCTGTTCGCCGACCCGGCGAAACGTCCCGCGCGCAGCGAAGGCCTCTACCCGGTCGTCCTGGCCACGGCCCTGCTGACCCTGGGCTGGGCCGTCGTCGTTCAGCCGGAGCTCTACCACGACTTCAACCTGCTCGGCCATCTGCCCTTCAGCGGGCAGCCGCACCTGCCGTACACGGCCCTGCAGTTCGGCTTCATCGGCGCGTACTGGTTCATCCTGCAGGACCTGACCCGCCGGTACTTCCGGCAGGACCTGAAGACCGCCGCCTACGTCAGTGCCAGCGTCCGCCTCATCGTGGTCACGATCACCGTGGCCACCGTGGCCCTCATTCCGGTGGGACCGCCGGCCCGGCTGGACGTCCTGGCCTTCTTCATCGGGGTGTTTCCCCAGATCGGCATCCAGCTGCTCAAGGCCGGCACGGGCAAGCTGCTCAGCCAGGCCATTCCCTCCATGTCAGTCAGGTTCCCGCTCAGCGATCTCGACGGGCTCACCGTGTGGGATCAGGCGCGGCTGCTCGAGGAGGGGATCGAGGACGTGCACGCGCTGGCCACGGCGAACCTCGTTGACCTGCTTCTCGGCACCCGGGTTCCGGTGAACACCCTGATCGACTGGCTGGATCAGGCGCTGCTCTGCCTGTCCGTGCCCCAGGAGTCCGGCGATCGCCAGCCCCGCGAGGGCCTGCGGATGCTCGGCATCAGGACCGCGACGGACCTGATCCGGGTCTGGGACTCCGCCCGGCCGGGGGCCCAGCTGCTCCGCGCGCGCATCGCCGCGGTGCTGGCCGGGGACGAGGAGACAGGGACGGCCGCCGCCGAGGGGATCCTCGCGTCCATGGCCGGGAGCCCCAACCTCGAGCATGTGCAGGCGTTCCGGGAGCACGACTGGCTCCCGGCGGGCAGCGGGCGACGCGCGGCGTGACCTCGCAGAACTGGCTGCTCACCGGCGGCGGGGTCAGAACGCCGGGGAGGCCGGCGGGTAGGAGGCGCGAAGGCGGCGCTCGGCGGCCGGGCCAGCGCCAGCCCGGTCCAGGCCGAGCAGCGCGGCCCCCGCGATGGGCGGCACCGCCACCACGCTGACCTCGGCGCGCGGCGCCTGCGCGGCCAGCCGCTCGGTGATCCACCCGGTCAGCTGCGGGTCCCGGGCGGTGAGCACCCCGCCGCCCAGCACGACCGGGACCACCTCCCCGGTCAGGCCGAGGCGCCGGATCACGGTGCCGGCCATCGTGACGATCTCGTCGGCCAGCCGGCCGACCAGGTCGCGGGCCACCTGATCCCCGGCGGCCGCGGCGGCCAGCAGCAGCGGGGCCAGGCCCTGCAGGTCGTCCTCGTCGATCTTGCCCAGGTGGATCGCCACCGCGACGTCACGGACCGCGGGCCTGCCGAAGTGGCCGGCCACCACCTCGCGCAGCGCGGTCTGCGGGCCCCGGCCGTCCTCGGCGCGGATCGCCCACCACAGGGCCGCCCGGCCCAGGCCGTAGGCGCCGCCCCAGTCGCCGGTGATGCCGCCCAGCGCGAGGAACCCGGAGGTCCGCCCGTCCGGGGCGACGCCCTGGCAGTTGATCCCGGCGCCGCAGGTCACGGCCACCCCCCAGGGGAGGCCGCGGGGAGTGTCCAGGCCCGCCCGGAGCACGGCGAACGTGTCGTTGGCCACCACGGTGGTGGTGCTCCACCCGGCCGCCGTGATCATCGCGGCCAGCCGTTCTTCTTCCTCGGGGAGGTCGGCGTTGGCCATGCAGGCCACGGTGCACTCCGCCACCGGCCACCCGGGCGGAAGTCCCGCCTCCTGTGCGGCCGCCTCGATCACCGCGCCGATCGCGGCCAGCACCTCCGGGGTGGGGAACGTGCGCACCCCGGGAGCCCGGCCCGCGGCCAGCAGCGTCCCGTCCGCGGCCACCAGGGCAATGTCGGTCTTGCTGTTCCCGCCGTCGATGGCCAGGACAGCCGCCTGATCCCTACTCATGGGTCCAGGGCAGGAAGGCCTGGTTCTCGGCGATGAGCCGGTCGGTCAGGCCGTCGGCCAGGTCGAGCTGGCCGACCAGGGGATGGGCCAGCAACGCGGCCCGGATCCGGTCCCGGCCACCGCGCAGCGCGGCGTCCACCGCCAGTTCCTCGTACGCGGACACGTGCGCGACCAGGCCGCGCATCAGCGGGGGCAGCGGCGCGGCCAGCACCGGGCGCGCGCCCGCCGCGCCGATGACCGCGGGCACCTCGATCACCGCGTCGTCGGGCAGGAACGGGAACGTGCCCGCGTTCCGGACGTTGACCACCTGGGTGTCCCCGGTGTCGCCGACCAGCGAGGCCAGCAGGGCCACCGCCGCCTCGGAGTAGTACGCGCCGCCGCGCTCGGACAGCAGCTCCGGCTTGTGGTCCAGGTCCGGGTCGGCGTACAGGGCCAGCAGTTCCCGTTCGATGGCCGCGACTTCCTCAGCCCGGGTCGGGCGGGTCCGCTCCTCGCGCCACCACCGCGTCGTGCGCCCAGAAGTAGCGCAGGTAATAGGACGGCACCGCGCCGACGTCGTGCAGCACCGACGCGGGCAGGCCCGGTGTGCGAGGCGATCTCCTCGCCGTGCGCCGCGATCAGCCCGGGCAGCCGGTCGATGCCGTCCACCAGGGCGGCCCGCTCCCAGGTCAGGTGGTTGAGGCCGACGTGGTCCAGCTGGACCTGGGCCGGATCGGTGCCGAGCAGCCGGGCGAACAGCCGCTGGAACCCGATGGCCACGTTGCACAGGCCGACCGCGCGGTGCCCGGCGTCCAGCAGGGCGCGGGTCACGATGCCGACCGGGTTGGTGAAGTCGATGATCCAGGCCCCGGGATCGGCCCGCTGCCGGGCCCGGTCGGCGATGTCCAGCACGATCGGCACCGTCCGCAGCGCCTTGGCCAGGCCGCCCGCGCCGGTGGTCTCCTGGCCGATGCAGCCGCATTCCAGCGGCCAGGTCTCGTCCCGCTGCCGGGCGGCCTGGCCGCCGACCCGGAGCTGGAGCAGGACGGCGCCGGCCCCGTCGATGCCCGCATCCAGGTCCGTCGTCCAGCTGACCCGCGCCGGGTGGCCGTAGGCGCGCATGATCCGGGCCGATACCGGCCCGACCGCCGCGAGACGGCTCTCGTCGGGATCGACCAGGGTCAGCTCGGTGACCTTGAGCGCACCGGTGAGCCGGGCCACCCCGTCGACCAGTTCCGGTGTGTAGGTCGATCCGCCGCCCACGACCGCGACTTTCACGATCAGAACACCTTGACTTTCACAATCAGAACACCTTCATTTCCCATCACAACGTCTTGATCCCCATCAGAAAGCCTTCACATCCGCGCCGGCCTGGGCCACGAAGCACGCGGCCGCGTGCTGCGGGCCCAGCTCCGCGAGCTCCGGGGTGGCCTGGTGGCACTGGTCGATAGCCAGCGGGCAGCGCCAGCGGAACCGGCATCCGGGCACCGGGTCGATGACCCGGGGCGGCTCGCCGCGGTCGGTCTCCGCGGTGACATCCAGCGGGGCCCGGGGGTCCGGCACCGCGGACAGCAGCAGCTGGGTGTACGGGTGCTTCGGTGCCCCGAGTACCTCTTCCACCGGGCCGGACTCCGCGATCTGGCCCGCGTACATCACGATGAGCCGGTCCGCGATGTAGCGCGCGCTGGCGATGTCGTGGGTGATGTACAGGATCGAGACCCCTTCCTCGTCACGCAGCCGGGCCATCAGGTTGAGCAGCCCGATCCGGATCGACACGTCCAGCATGGACACCGGTTCGTCGGCCAGGATCAGTTTCGGCCGCAGGGCCAGGGCCTGGGCGAAGCCGACCCGCTGCCGCTGGCCGCCGCTGAGCTCGTGCGGGTAGCGCTGCAGTACCTCCGCGGCCGGGGTCAGCCCCACCACCTCGAAGACCCGCTCCGCCTCGGCTACCCGCTCCGCGGCGGACAGTTCCGGCCGGTGCAGCTTGAGGCCGCGCAGCACGCCATGCGAGATCCGCAGCACCGGGTTGATGGAGCTGAACGGGTCCTGGAACACCATCGGGACCAGCCCGGTGTAGCGCAGGGTGTCGGTGCGGGAGCGCAGCCCCGACACCGGCTGGCCCTGGAAGTAGATCTCGCCGCTGGTCGGTTTGTAGAGCTTGGCCAGCAGCCGGGCGATGGTGCTCTTGCCGCTGCCGCTTTCCCCGGCGAGCGCGACGATCTCCCGGTCCCCGATGTCGAGGCTGACGTCATCGACCGCGTGCAGGGTGCGGCGGGACAGCGCGCCCCCGATCTTGAAGTGCTTGCTGAGCCCTTCGGTTCGCAGCAGCGGCCCGGTGCTGGTCTTCCCTGGGCTGGCCTTCTCTGGGCCTTCCTGGGCTGGGGCGTCACTCATCGGCGCTGCCCTCCTCCGTGGCCACGTTCCCCGGGGGCCGCCCGCCGCCGCCACACTGGTCACGCTGCCGGTGGCGGAGCCGGGCGGCGGGGTCTCGTTGCGGAGGTTTTGATCTGGCCGGTGATCTGGACTGTGCAGGAGGCAGCGGACCTGCACCGGGCCGGCGGGGTAGAGCTCGGGCGGCGTGGCCCGGCACACGTCCATGACCTTGGGGCAGCGCGGCGCGAACCGGCAGCCCGCCGGGGGCCGGGCCAGGTCCGGCGGGGCGCCCGGGATGCCGGTCAGTGGCAGCCGGGGCCCGCGGATCGAGGGGAACGCGTCCAGCAGCCCGATGCTGTACGGGTGGCGCGGGGCGTCGAAGACCTCCCGGGTCGGGCCGAACTCGGCCATCTGACCTGCGTACATCACCATCAGCCGGTCGGAGAAGTGACTGACCAGCGACATATCGTGGGTAACGAAGATGATCGCGAACCCGAGCTGCTGCTGCAGTTCCTTGATCTGGACCATCAGCGAGCGCTGCGCCACCACGTCCAGCGCGGAGGTCGGCTCATCCATGATGACCAGATCCGGGGTGAACAGCATGGCCATCGCGATCATGGCCCGCTGCCGCATCCCGCCGGACAGCTGGAACGGGTAGCTCTTGAGGTGCACCGGGTCGATGCCGACCATGCGGAGCACCTCCGCGGACCGCCCGGCGATCTCGGACTTGGACGTCACGCCGTGGGCCCGCATCGCGTCCTTGAACTGCGCGCCGATCGACTTGACCGGATTGAGCGCGTTCATCGCGCTCTGCATGACCACGGACAGGTCCTTCCAGCGCACCGCGGCCAGCTGGCGGTCGGTCAGCCCGACCAGGCTGCGGCCCTGGAAGGTCACGCTGCCGCCGGTGATCTCGGCCGGCGGGACCAGCAGCTGGGCGATCGCGAACAGCAGCGTCGACTTGCCGCAGCCGGACTCGCCGACCACGCCGATGAACTCCCCGGGGTCCAGGTCGAAGCTGACGTCCTCGACCGCGCGCACCGTGCCGCGGTCCATCGCGTACTCCACGGTCAGGTCCCGGACCTCAAGAACAGGGCCCTGGAGGATCGGGTCAGGCACGGGTCACCCGCTTCCTTCGCACCGGCCTCAGCGCGGGGTTGCCGATCTCGTCGAAGGCGTAGTTGAGCAGGGCGAACGCCGCCCCGAGCGCGGCGATGCAGGCCCCGGGGGCGAGCGCCCACATGGGCTGGCCGGTCTGCAGCGCCGCGTTGTTCTGCGCCCAGTAGAGCATCGTCCCCCAGCTCTGCGTGTTCGGGTCGCCCAGGCCGATGAACTGCAGGCTGGAGGCGAACAGCACCGCGTACAGCGCGTTGGTCAGGAAGCTCGCCACGATCAGCGAGGTCATCGTCGGGATGACCTCGACCACGATGATGTAGAGCCGCCGCTCGCCGCGGACCCGGGCCGCCTCCAGATAGTCCCGGCGGCGCAGCGACAGCGCCTGCGACCGGAGCTGCCGCGCGGTGTAGGACCAGCTGGTCACGGTGATGACCAGGATGAGCACCAGCGTGCCGCCGCCGTGCGCGTACCCGGCGATGATGATCAGCAGCGGGAACAGCGGGATGACCAGCAGCACGTCGGTGAGCAGGCTCAGCGAGCCGTCCCACAGGCCGCCCAGGTAGGCGGCGGCCACGCCGATCAGGACCGCGATCCCGGTCGCGGCCAGGCCGACCACGAACGCGATGATCATCACGTTGCGGGTCCCGTAGACCAGCTGGGCCCACATGTCCTGGCCATACGCGGTGGTACCGAGCAGGTGGGCGGTGGACAGGCCCAGCTTCGGGGCGTAGGCGTCGGCGCTGGGGCTGTCCTTCGCGATCAGCCCGGGGAACAGCGCGGCGAACAGGAAGATGAGCAGCAGCACGGTGCCCGTGGTCGCCTTGCGGTTGTGCCGGATCGCGCGGCCCATCCGGGCCAGCGCGTGATCGGCCGGCGGGCGGGTCCGCCCGGCCACCGGGCCGGGCTCGGTGCCGGCCACCTGGCCGGTGGTGTCGGGGGCGGTGGGCATCCCGATGGGCAGTGACATGGCTACCCCGCCGTCCTCGTCCGCGGGTCGAGCAGCGCGGTGGCGATGTCGGCGAGCAGGATGGCGAAGAGCACCGCGACGGTGATGAGCAGGAACAGGGCCTGCTCCAGGGGGTAGTCCTCGCCCTGCACCGCCTGCAGCAGGAGGAAGCCGACGCCCGGGTAGTTGAACACGTACTCGATGAGGATCGCGCCGCTGACCACGAACCCCAGGGACATGGCGAACCCGGTCAGGTTGGGCAGGATGGCGTTGCGGGCCGCGTAGTCGGTCATGATCCGGCGGCCCGGCAGCCCTTTGGCCCGGGCCATCCGCACGTAGTCCTCGGCCAGCGTGGTGATCATCGTGTTCCGCATGGTCAGGATCCAGGTCCCGATCGTGGTGATCAGCAGGGTGATGGCGGGCAGGAACGCGTGGGACAGCACGTCCTGGAAGAAGGTGAGGTTCAGGCCGGGGGTGTCGGTGGACACGTAATAGCCGCCCTGGGTGGGCAGCCAGCCCAGCGTGATCCCGAAGATCAGCACGAGCACCATGCCCACCCAGAAGTACGGTATCGCCGAGGTGATCACGAATACCGGCGGTACCACGCTGTCCAGCCGCCCGCCGCGGCGCCACGCGGACACGATGCCCAGCCCGGTACCGAGGACGAAGGCCAGCACCGTGGTCACGCCGACCAGGCCCACGGTCCACCAGATCGCGCTGCCGATGACCGAGGTCACTGACTCCGGGTAGAAGTCCAGCGACGGCCCGAAGTTGCCGGTGAAGACCTGATGCAGGTAACTGAAGTACTGGGCGACCAGGCCTTTCTGCGTGTTGACCCCGAACAGGACTTCCAGGGCGTGCAGGGTGCCCGGGCCGAGCTGCCCGTGGAACTTGCTCAGCATGGCCAGGGCCGGGTTTCCCGGCATCAGCCGGGGGAGCAGGAAGTTGAGGGTCAGTGCCGCCCACAGCGTTATCACGAAGAAGCCGAGGCGGCGCAGCGCGAATCTCAAGCTGGTCTCCTCGCGATCATGGTCCGCTCCTCATCCAGGGTGTCCGGGCTGACGGTGCTGCGGGCCCGGGGGCGGGGCCCCGGGCCCGCAGCATCCGCTACTTCGCCTTGAGGTGCAGCAGCACCTGCTCCATGTCCGGGTACGCGTAGGCAGCCGGCTGGGCGTAGGGGTTGCCGGGCGTCGGCCAGCCAGTCAGCGACGAGTCGTCGTACTGGTACCAGTCAACGGCCTGGACCACCGGGATGATGGGCAGGTCGGTGAGCATGACCTGCTCTACCTGGCCAATGATCGCGTGCTGCTGCGTCACCGAGGTGGACGCGGCGTACTCGGCTGAACAGCTTGTCCGTGGCCGGGTTGCTGTACCGCTCGTAGTTGGTCGTCGCCGTCTTGCCGATGGGCGCGGTGCCCGCCGAGTCCAGCCAGTTCCGCAGCTCGTAGTACGGGCTCGGGCCGAAAGTCTGCTGGTCGTAGAAGGCGAGCTGGTACTTGCCCGTGTAGAGGGAGGCGGTGAAGTCGGTGTTGCTCAGGTTGTCCGGCGTCACCTGGATACCGACCGCCTTGAGGTTCTGGGCGACCACCTGCATCGAGGCGACCCAGTCGGAGTAGTCGCCGATGTTGATGACGGAGAAGGAGAGCTTCTGGCCCTTCGAATTCGCCATGATGCCGTCGGAGCCCATCTTGAACCCGGCCGAGGCCAGGATCTGCTTCGCCCTGGCCGGGTTGTAGCTGTAGTTGTACTTGCTGATCAGGGAGGAGTTCAGCCAGCTGGAGAACGTCGGCGTGACGATGCCGGCCTGGTTGGCGGGCGGCTCATACCCCGACTCGCCGATCGAGGAGACCTTGGCCCGGTCGATCGCGTCCGACATGGCCTGACGGACCTTGACGTTAGCTGAGCAGGGAGTTCTTCAGGTTCGGGATCAGTGAGACGTTGACCGTCGGCGGGAACCAGTAGTGGAAGTTGGGGCTCTTCGCCGTGTAGAAGGACTTGATCGACGGAATGTACTGCGAGCCCCACTGCGCCTGGCCGTTGGCCAGCTGGTCATTGGCCGTGTTGTTGCTGGTGAAGGCCGGGTACTGCACCTTGGTGACCTTCGGCAGGCCGGGCTGCCAGTAGTGCGGGTTGGCCGTGTAGGTGATGTTCGCCTTGGTGCACGGGTTCACCTTGTACGGGCCGGTGCCGACCGGGTTGCTGTCCGGGTAGGACACCGGGTTAGCGATCTTCGACCAGATGTGCTGCGGCACGATCGGCGTCTGGCCGGCGATGTAGTAGAAGGCCGGCACGGCCGGGTGCTTGAACTTCATGACCACCTGGTTGGAGCCGGACTGGGTCACGCTGGACAGCACCGCCCAGTCCCCGGTCAGGTCCAGGGCCGGGTACTTCTTGATCAGGTTGAACGTGTACACCACGTCCGCGGCCGTCATCGGGGTCCCGTCGCTGAACTTGACGCCGCTGCGGATGGTGAAGGTCAGCGAGGTGTTACCCGACCCCCACTTCCAGGAGCTCGCCAGCATGGGTGTGGTCTTGCCGTTCTGCAGCGCGTTGACGTAGACCAGCGGCTCGTAGACGAACCCCACCGACAGCAGCGTGTCCGACCCGTTGAACGGGCTGAAGTTGCAGGTCCAGAGGGCACCGTTCTCGTTGGAGATGGTGACGGTGTTCGTCGCCTTGGTACTGCCGTTGCCGTTGCTGTTGCCACCGCCCTTGCCGGCGCTGCAGGCGGCCGCGAGCAGGCCGACCGCGACGAGGGCCCCGATTGCCTTGAGGCGTCTCATGACTGAAGCCTTTCGGTTTGTGGATGGGAATGTTGGGTTACCGGGGCGCCGTCGATGGCGCCATCTGCCCGGGCGGTGTCCGTCCGGACGTTATCTGCGTGTGGGGCGTTGTCTGCGGTGCGGGCGTGGCCGGGTCGGGGGTCGTGGTCTGCATGAGGCGCCAGGTCATCGAGGCTGATGTCCGCTCCGGCGGCGTCCGCGGCCAGGGCCACCGCGCCGATCAGCGGTGCGTCGGCGGGGAAGCGGGCGGTGACGAGTTCGGGCGGGAACGGGGTACCCGCCTTCAGGGCCTGCTCCAGGCCCGGCCGCAGCCGCTCCCAGGACTGGACCAGGCCGCCGCCCACCGCGATCCGGGCCGGGTTCACGCTAATGGCCAGGTTGACCACATGGAATGCCAGTTCGGTAACGAATTCGCTGACCAGGCGGTCCAGCCCGGGCTCGGCGTCGGCTGCGCCGAACACGTCGGCGGCGGCCATCGACTGGGGCGCCCGCCGGGCCAGGGCCTGGCCGCTGATCATGTCCTCCAGCGGGACCCGGGCACCGAGCGGGAGGCCCACGTCAGACAGGGCGCGGAGGTTATAGCCGATCTCGCCGGCGGCGCCGTGCGCGCCCGCGACGACCTGGCCCCCGATGACCAGGGCGGTGGACAGCCCGGTGCCCAGGTTCAGGTAGACCGCCGGGTCGTAGCCGGCCAGCGCGCCCCAGCGCACCTCAGCCTGGGCCGCCGCTTTGGCGTCGGTGGCCATCCGGATCGCCGTGCCCGGGAACGCCGCGCGCAGTTCGCGTCCGAACGGGAGGTCACCCCAGCCGCTGATGGCCGGGGCCAGGTCCACCCGGTCCTCGAACGGGATCCCGAATGTCGAGACGCCGGCGGCAGCGAGGGTGGCGCCGGGTGCCACGCTGTCCAGCAGATCGCGGGCGGCCTGCACGCCCCGGCCGAAACTGGCCCGGGCCCCGAGTTCGCCGCCGCTGCCCACGGTGGCGGAGCCCAGCCTGGTCCCGTCCAGGCTGCAGACCGCAACGGCGATTTTGGTGCCGCCGAAGTCGAGCCCGAGAATGACGGGAGACCGGAGCATGGCGCCTGCCTGGGATAACTCGGCCGATAGGATGTCCTTGCGGAAGATTGTTAGGACAGTATCCTAACTATCTAGGGGCCACAAGCCCGCTCTGCGAAGTTCGTCCGGCCACCCGCCCGGGCACCATCCGGAGGCTGCCGGGCCGGTCAATGCTGGCCCGGCTGGGCCGGCATGTGACCCGCTGGCGGGCGGTTCCCGCGGTCGTGGCGGGGGCGCTTCCCGCAGCGGTTGCGGGCGGTCCCTGCCGCGGTGGCGGCGTGGGTGCCGCGGTGATGCGGGCGTTTTGCGCGGTGGTGCGGGACGATGATGCGGGAGGTGGCGGTGACAGTTACGTCGGCCGGCGGGCTGGATGGCGCGGCGCCTGGACTGGATGGCGCCCCGTCCGGCGTGGCCAGCTCGCTGTCTGCGGCGCGTCCCCCGCTCATCCGGGCCATGAACGAGCAGTTGCTGCTCGGCCATATCCGGGACCTGGGCCCGCTGTCCCGCGCGGACCTGGCCCGGATGTCCGGGCTGTCCAAGCCGACCGTCTCGCTGGCGCTGGCCGCGGTGGAGCGGTCCGGCCTGGTGCGGGTGGCCGGGCAGCGGACCGGGGTGCCGGGGCGGTCGGCCCGGCTCTACGAGGTCCGCCCGGAAGCGGGCTACGTGCTCGGCCTCGATATCGGGCACAAATACGTGCGGGGGGCCCTGGCCGACCTGGCCGGGGGCATCCTGGCCGCATCCGCGATCCCCTCGCGGGCCTCCAGCGTGCGCGGCCGGGTCGGCGAGCTGATCCGGCTGGCCGACGACCTGTGCGCGCAAGCCGGGGTGTCCCGCCAGGCCGTCACCCAGACGGTCATCGGCAGCCCCGGCGTATACGACCCGCGGCGCAACTCGATGGCCCTGACCGGCGGGCTGCCCGGCTGGGACCGGCCCGCGGTCCTGGCCGACCTGCGGGCCGCGTTCGGCCAGTCCCTGGTGGTCGAGAACGACGTAGACGCCGCGGCCCTCGCCGAGCGCACCCATGGGCACGGCCGGGACGCTGACAGTTTCGCGTTCGTCTCGGTCGGCAGCGGGATCGGCATGGGTCTGGTGGTCGGCGGCCGGCTGCACCGGGGCAGGCACGGCGTGGCCGGGGAGATCGCCTACCTGCCGATCTCCGGCGGCCAGGGCGCTGACCCCGGCGACGCCCGGCGCCGGGGTCCGCTGGAGGCGGCGGCGTCCGCCCCGGCCGTGGTCCGCGCCGCGCGCCGGGCCGGCATGCGGGGCCAGGTCTCCGCCCGGCGGGTCTTCGAGGCCGCGGCGGCCGGGGACGAGCGGGCCGCGGCCGTCGTGGCCGGGGAAGCCGAGATAGTGGCCCGGGTGCTGTGCTGCGTGGTGACCATCGTCGACCCGGCCCTCATCGTGCTGGGCGGCGGGGTGGGCCAGGCCCCGGGCTTCGCGGCTGCGGTCACCCGCGAACTCGAGCAGATCGCCCCGGTCATGCCGGAGGTCCGGGTCAGCGCGCTGGGCAGCGACGTCGTGGTGCACGGCTGCCTGGCGGCCGGGGCGGAGCTGGCCTGGAAGCAGCTCACCGCGACGCTGCCCGCGGTCCTCGGGCTCGAGAACGGGTCACCGGTGCCGGCCCAGGTCATGAATACCTGAGCGGGCCGGAGCTACTTGGCGGGCCGGGACGCGGCGAAGTAGGCGCTCGATATCTTCTGCCACAGCAAGACGATGGCGCCCAGCCCGGCCAGCCAGACCAGCAGCGAGAACACGCGGCTCAGCGCGGGCTCGGCCTGGCGGAGGCCGGCCAGCACCGACAGCGTGTCGAGGCCGAAGAACACGGTGGCGGTGATCCGCGCCCAGTTCTTCCCGGCCTTGTTGGCCCGGGCCATCCACAGCCACAGCCCGATCCCGATCAGGCCGAACACGATGGCCACCACGACCGCGGCCACCTCGGCGTTATGCAGCTTGGCCGCCGTGAGTGAGGGGTCCGCGTTGTGGATCGCGGTTTTCAGGCTGCCGACGGTCACCAGCGTGATGATCAGGCTGATCGCGCTGATCGCGGCGCCCGCGTACATGAGCCAGACGGCGTTCACGACCGGAGGTGGCGGCGTAGGGCGGACCGGCTCTGGCTCTGCTCCGCCGGTGGGATAAGGCTGATACATGACTGCTCCTGGGTGAGCTCCCGACAGGCGCGCCGAACGGCTAATCACGGTCACCGGGCCGGCAGCGCACCGAGCTTAGCCGGGTTGGTCACCGTGTGCCTAGGCCAAATGACCGCGGCGAGCGCGCCCAAGGCCGGGCCGTCCAGATCGTGGGCCCCTGATCAGGCCTTGAGGGGGTCAGGCGTTGAAGAGTAAGCGTCAGGCGTCGGGGTGCAGCAGCGCCCAGACCACCTTGCCGCCTTCGTCGAGCAGGTGCCAGCCCCACCGGACGCAGCACGACTCGACCACGTTCAGGCCGCGGCCGGTCTCGGCGCAGGGTCCGGGCTCGCGGAGCACCGGGATGCCGGTGCCCGGGTCAGTGACCATGCACATCACGTAGGGGGCCTGGCCCAGCAGCCGCAACCGGATCGGGCACTCGCTCGTGACCGGCGGCCCGGCGGGCACGCCATGGCGCAGCGCGTTCGTCACCAGTTCCGAGACCACCAGCCCGGCCGTGTCGGCCAGGTCCATCAGGCCCCAGTCGCTGAGGACGGCGCGGGTGAAGTCGCGCCCGGTCTTGACTGATTCCGCGACCGGCCACAATCCGCAGGTCGCAGAAGGCTGTGAGGCGGCTAGTTCATCCAACATCGGAACCGGAGGTCGGAGTGGGCTCGTGTAGCGCATCCCGGTGGGCTCCCCCGAGGAGAGGACCCACTCATGGCCCACGCTCATGACCTCCGTCTTGACTGGCGAGGCCGCCCGGTGTGCGGTCATCGGGTTCCCGTCTGTCTCCTGGCACTAGTCGTGCGTGTGGCGCGCAAGCGCTATCATCGCCTAAGTACCTTGCAAGCGCAAGGGCGGATGCACGTGCAGATGAAAGTGCGAGACGCACGTTGCGAACCGCGATGGAGGCCTCAACGGGAGGAGCTGCTGACGGATTCCTGAGTCAGATTCCAGGGGGATGACGTGATCTCAGTTCAGCCGGGGAGCGGCCCGACGGTTCTTCGTATCCTTCTCGGTTCTCAGCTGCGGGGGCTGCGCGAGGCAAAGGGGATCACACGCGAGGAGGCCGGGTACGCGATCCGCGCATCCGGTTCCAAGATTAGCCGCATGGAGCTCGGACGAGTCGGCTTTAAAGAGCGCGACGTTGTCGATTTGCTGGAGATGTACGGCGTCAGCGATGAGACAGAGCGAGTCAGCCTTGTGGCCCTCGCCAGAGAGGCGAATTCGCCTGGCTGGTGGCATAAATACGGGGATGTTCTGCCGGACTGGTTCCAGGTGTACGTGGGCCTGGAGGAAGCCGCGGCACTCATCAGGCTTTATGAGGTGCAGTTCGTTCCGGGCCTGCTCCAGTCGCCGGACTACGCACGGGCAGTCGTGGCCCTCGGCCAGCCCGGCGCTTCGGCCGAGGAAGTCGAGCGCAGGGTGAGCCTGCGGATCGCCCGGCAGGAACTGCTCCGCAAACCAGGGGCTCCACGGCTGTGGGCCGTGGTCGATGAAGCGGCGCTTCGGCGGCCGATTGGTGGCGGGGAGGTGATGCGGGCGCAGCTCGAGCGGCTGATCGAGGTGACCAAAGAACCCAACATCACACTCCAGGTAGTGCCATTCAGTTCAGGTGGCCACGCGGCCGAAGGTGGTGCGTTCACGATTCTCCGGTTCCCGGAGGTCGACCTTCCGGACGTGGTGTACGTGGAGCAGCTGACGAGTTCCCTCTACCTGGATAAGCGCGACGACGTGGAACGGTACACCGAGGTCATGGAGCGCCTCAGTGTCGAGAGCGAGTCGCCTGAACACACCACAGAAATCCTGAGCGGAATGCTTAAGGAAGTCGATAGATGAACACATACAACGGAATGCCTGCTACCGACTTGGTTGATGCCTGCTGGCGCAAGAGCAGCATCAGCAACTCACAAGGGACCTGCGTGGAGCTGGCCCGCCTCACCGGAGGCGAGTACGCGGTGCGGAACTCACGCAACCCCGATGGACCCGCCCTCATTTACACGCACGCCGAGATCGCCGCCCTGATCGAAGGCGTGAAGCGGGGCGAATTCGACGATTTGCTGGTCTAGGACCAGGCCGTTTTTCCGCGGGTAACGCCAGGCCGTTGGTGCGGCCGCCCGGCCCCGGGGAGAGTGGCCGCCGGCCGCCGTGTTCCTGCGCGACACGGCGGCCGGCGCATGTACCCCGTCCCGTCCTCCGTGTCCCAGCCGGCGCGGTCCCGGACGCGGGGCGGACTGGGCGCCCGATCGCGGCGGCTAGAGTCCTCACGTGGTTCAGCTACAGGAAGAGCTTGGTCCCGTCCAGCTAACCAAGCGGCTGCTGGTCTGGGAGATAGTCATCGTCTTCGCGCTCTCCCTGGGCGGCAGCGCGCTGTTCGCGATCATCGACCTGATCGCCTCGCTGACGGCTAACAAGGCGCTCAACAAGCAGCAGGCCCTGATCGTCGGCTCCCTCGCGCCGGGCCGCCCGTTGCTGGATCTCATCCTCCAGCTGGCCAACCTGCTGATCGGGCTGGCTCCCGTCGCCCTCGTCTGCTACCTGCTGGTCCGGGAGGGCACGACGCCGTCCGCCGCGATCGGCCTCGACGCCCGCCAACCCGGCCGCGACCTGGCCAAGGGCGCCGTCCTCGCGGCGGTGATCGGCGGCTCCGGCCTGGCCCTCTACATCGCCGCGTTCAAGCTCGGGCTGGCCCTGAACGTGGTCCCGGAGAACCTGCCCGACGTGTGGTGGCGCATCCCGGTGCTGATCCTGCAGGCGGCCCGGGACGGGATCCTGGAAGAGATCCTCGTCCTCGGCTACCTGCTCCGCCGCCTGGGCCAGCTCGGCTTGTCACCGGCCTGGGCGGTCGCGATCAGCGCCGTGGTCCGCGGCTCCTACCATCTGTACCAGGGCTTCGGCGGTTTCCTCGGCAACGCCGTGATGGGCGTGATCTTCGCCCTGCTCTACCTGCGCTGGAAGCGGGTCACCCCGTTCATCATCGCGCACGGCCTGATCGACACGGGCGCGTTCGTGGGCTACGCGGTCCTGCACGGCCACGTGTCCTGGCTCCCCTAGCCACCGCGCTGATGAAAGACCGGCCGCGTCAGCGGGCCAGGCCGGGGATGACCAGGGCGCCGGGGAGGTGCGCGACCGCCGCGCCGGGCAGCACCAGCTTCGAGCGCCGCAGGCCGCTGCCGATCACCACCGCCGCGGCCGCGGCCACCCGCGCGTCGACCAGGATCGGCCACGCCGCAGGCAGGCCTACGGGAGTGATCCCGCCGTACTCCATCCCCGTCTCCGCCACCGCCACGTCCATCGGCGCGAACGACGCCTTGCGCACGTCCAGCTCACGCCGGGCGGTGCCGTTGACGTCGGCCCGGGTGGTGGCCAGCACGACGCAGGCCGCGAACTTCGTCTCGCCGCCGCGCCGCCCGCTGATCACCACGCAGTTGGCCGATTCGGCCGGGTCCACGCCGTAGCGCTCACAGAACGCCGCGGTGTCGGCCAGCGCGGGGTCTATCTCCGCGACTCCCGTGGCGTCACCCGCGAGCGTGCCCTCCAGCCCGGCCAGCGCACCCGCCACCGCCGCGGCGAGCAGGTCCGGCCGGTCCAGGGCCGGGACTACTTCAAGATCACCCATCGTCATCTGCACCCGGCTATCCTGCCACCATGCCCGAGCCCGCCGCCGCGCCCGGGGACGGAGCGGCCGCCGGAACCCCTCCCGCCCAGGACGGTTCTTCCGCCGGGCAGACCGCCCGCTACCTGGAGCGCATCGCCGAACTCAACCCGCTCCTCGGCGCGGTCACCACGGTCAGCCCGGACGCCGCGGGCGAGGCCTCCGCCCGCGACCAGGAAAGCCCCGCCTCCCGCGGCCCGCTGCACGGCGTCCCCGTCCTGGTCAAGGACAACATCGACGTGCGCGGCCTGCCCGCCACCGCGGGCTCGCCCGCCCTGGGCGACGCGGCGGACCGGGGCGACGCGTTCCTGGTCGCCCGGCTGCGCGAGGCGGGCGCGGTGATCCTCGGCAAGGCGAACCTGTCCGAGTGGGCCAACTTCCGCTCCTACCGGTCCACCAGCGGCTGGAGCACGCTGGGCGGCCAGGCCGCCAACCCGCACGCGCTGGACCGCAACCCCTCGGGATCCAGCTCCGGCTCGGGCGTGGCCGTGGCGGCCGGCCTGGCTCCGATGGCGGTCGGCACCGAGACCGACGGCTCGATCGTGTGCCCGGCGAGTGCCTGCGGGGTGGTGGGCATCAAGCCCACGCTGGGCCTGGTCAGCCGGCACGGGATCGTGCCCGTCTCCTCAGCCCAGGACACCGCGGGCCCCATGGCCCGGACCGTGGCCGGGGCCGCCGCGCTGCTCGGGGCGCTGGCCGGGCCGGATCCGGCCGACCCGGTGACCGCCGCCGCGGCGGGCCGGCCCGCCGACTACACGGCCTTCCTCGACGCCGGCGCGCTGGCCGGCGCCCGCCTCGGCGTCTGGCGCGACGGCTGCCACGAGGCGGGCGACACGATCATGGCCGTCCTGGACGCGGCCCTGGACGTGCTGCGGGAGCTCGGCGCGACCGTTCTCGACCCGGTCGAACTGCCCGGCGCGGCGGGGATCAGCGACCCCGAATGGGTTTCGTTGCTGCATGAATTTAAGCGGGAAATCAACGGTTACCTGCGGGCGGTGCCCGGCCATGCGCCGCGGTCGCTGGCGGAGCTCATCGACTTCAATATCCATAACGCCCCCTCCGTGCTGGCCCACTTCGGCCAGGAAATCTTTATCCAGGCCGAGGCCACCAGCGGGGATCCCGCCGATCCGGCCGCCCTGGCGGCGCGGGCGGAGGCGGCCAGCCGGGCCCGGGAGGCGCTGGACGGTCCGCTGATCGCCACCGGCTCGACGCCATCGTCACGCTGACCGCGAACCCGGCGGCCCTGACCGACTACGTGCTGGGCGACAACGGCGTGTTCCACACCTCAGGCCCGTCCGCGGTGGCTGGCTACCCGGCCATCTCAGTCCCGGCGGGCCAGGTCAGCGGACTGCCGGTGGGCCTGTCCTTCCTCGGCCCGGCGTGGAGCGAGCCGGCCCTGATCGCCCTGGCCTACGCGTTCGAGCAGGCCTCGCAGGCGCTGAGCTGGCCGTCGCTGCAGGCCACGGGGCCGGCTCCGGATGCAGGCCATCGCGGCGGACACCCGGCCGGCCAAGGGGAGCGGCAGAGATAACCTGCGCTCATGGACTCCTGGCGTGGCGTGAGCATTCCTGAGCTGCCGGGGCACGGCCCCGAGCCCCTTGTGTTCGACACTTCCACCGGCGAGCTGGCGGTCGCCGCGGCCGGGCCGGACGCCACGCTGTACGCGTGCGGGATCACCCCGTACGACGCCACCCATATCGGGCACGCCGCCACGTTCATGGCCTGGGACCTGCTGGTCCGCGCCTGGCGGGACGCGGGCCATCACGTGACCTACGTGCAGAACGTGACCGACGTGGACGACCCGCTGCTGGAGCGGGCGGCCCGGGACGGTGAGGACTGGCGCGAGCTGGCCGACCGTGAGATCGACCGCTACCGGGCCGACATGGCGGCCCTGCGGGTGCTGCCGCCCACCCGGCTGGTCGGCGCGGTCGAGGCCCTCGGCGTCATCGAGCGCTTCGCGGGCCGCCTCGCCGAGCGGGGCGCCCTGTACGACCTGGAAGCGGACCAGTACTTCGCGCGGGGCAGCGACGGCGCGTTCGGCTCGGTGTCCCGGCTGGACCGGGGCGAGATGCTGGCGCTGTTCGCCGAGCGTGGCGGCGATCCCGGCCGTCCCGGCAAGAAGGACCCGCTGGACGCGCTGGTCTGGCTGGCGGCCCGGCCGAACGAGCCGGCCTGGGCGTCCCGGTTCGGCCAGGGGCGGCCCGGCTGGCACGTGGAATGCGCGGCGATCTCCACCGAGTACCTGGGCACCACGTTCGACGTCCAGGCGGGCGGCACGGACCTGATCTTCCCGCACCACGAGATGAGCGCCTCGCACGCCCGGGTGGCGCTCGAGCCGGACGCCTTCGCGCGGCACTACGTGCACGCCGGGATGGTCCGCCTGGACGGCGAGAAGATGTCCAAGTCGCTCGGCAACCTGGTCTTCGTGTCCCGGCTGCTGGCTGACGGTCACGACCCCATGGCGGTCCGGCTGGCCATCCTGGCGCACCGTTATCGTCGACGATTGGGACTGGACGGACGCCGGGCTGTCCGCCGCCGCGGACCGGCTGGCCCGCTGGCGGGAGGCGGTCCAGGTGGCCGGGGCGGCCGGTGCTGCGTCCGCGCCGGGCGACCCCGGGTCTGTCCCAGGCCCCCGCTCCGCGCTGGGCGGCCCGGTCGTCCGCGGGCCGCGGCGAGGCCGTGCTGGCTGCGATGCGGGAGCGGCTCGCCGATGACCTCGACGCCCCGGGGGCGCTGGCGGTCGTGGACGGCTGGGCCGAGGACGTGCTCACAGGCGCAGTGCCGCCGGCGGACTCCGGGGCCGGTCTGGTCCGGGACGCCGTGGACGCCCTGCTCGGCGTGGCCCTCTAGGTCGGCCCGGCCCACTCCGCCCCGGCCGCTCCGCCAGTCCGTCCGCCGGCCCGCTCCCGCGCGGCCCGGCCTCCCGCTACCTCTGTCCCCGGCCTGGTCTGCCCCGGCCTGCTTGGCCCGCGCCCCGCTGCGCCTCGCACCCTTCATGATCACGGTCAATTCCTGACTCACGGCACCGCTTCTTGACCGTGATCATGGAAGATGCTGCCGGGAGGCCCGCCCGGGTCTGGCCGTGGGCGCGATATCGTGATATCGGTAGGCGATATCGCACGCCTAGCGTCAGGAGCCTTCGATGACCGGTATCCCCCCGGACCGTCCCGACCCGCCGGATCCCCCGGACCCGCCGGACCCGGTCGACCCGCCCGAGCCCCCGGAGCCCGCTAACCCGCCAGTACCGCCCGGCCCCGTCGAGCCGCCGATTCCGGCCGGCACCTTCGAGCCGGACGACCTGGAGCCATTCGTCCCGCCAGAGTCCGATGCCGATGCCGAGGCCACGGATGCTTCGCGGCTGCTGGTCCAGGCCGTCGGGCAGCTGCCTCCCGCGGACCGCGACCGGGTGTACGCCTGGCTGCTGCGTACCGGGTTCCGGTCGTCGCGGACCGCGGTGCCCGGCCCGCTGGCCCGGCGGCTCGGCTGGGAGCTCGGCCGCCCGCAGGGGGTCCAGACGCAGACCCGGGAGTGGGGCGCGGCCGTCGTGGCCGAACTGGTCCGCGGCTCGTCGTCATCAGCCCAGCAGATGGTGCCAGTCCGGTTCTCCGCCGACCAGCATGCCCGGCTGCGGGCCTGGTGCGGTGAGCACGGCTTCTCGATGGCGACCGTGATCCGCGGGCTGGTGGACCGCTTCCTGGAGAGCCAGCAGCCCGAGCGCGGCTGAGCGGCCCGTGAGCGGGCCAGTTGAGCTGGCCCGGCTGAGCTCGGCGGGGGCTCAGCCCGCGGCGCGATGTCCACCCGGCGGATGGACTGCTGCCCCCGGTCCAGTTCCACGGCCAGGGTGAGCCCGGCGTGCTCGCCGTCGAGCTCGATCACGGTGCTGGTCTGCCCGTTGCCGCCGCAGAACGCCCCGGGGCGGCACGCCCCCGCCCAGGCCCTGGCCATCCTCAACTGGCGGAGCAGCAGGCCCGTGTCGACCAGCCCGGATACGGGCAGCTCCGCGGGCCAGGGCGACTCACCATCGGTCAGCGATGAGTTGAGCAGGCCGATGAGGGCCTGTGTCTGCCGCCAGAGCGCGGAATCGGCAGCGGGCGGCATGGTGACCGCCAGTGACTGGACCCGGGGCGGGTTCTGCGGCGTGAGCAGGATCTCGACCTGCGTGTCGCCGTGTTCGCCGTGCAGCCACCAGCGGCAGTGCGCCGGAGAGTCGAACTCGGCCGGCCTCGGCGCGGCCTGGGTGCGGGGACGTGGCGGCCCCAGGCGCTCCCACATCCGGCCGATCCGCTCACGGCGCCGGTCCAGTGGCTGGTCCAGTGCGACGTTATCCGCGAACAACTGCTCCGCCACCTCGTCATCCCAGCGGGTCAGCAGCCCGGTGACCGCCTGCTGGGCGCTCAGGGTCTCCGGCCAGGGACCGCCGGGCGCAGGCGCCGGCCCGCGGACCACTGCCCGGGTTCGGCCCGGAGCCTGCTCTCCCGCAGCCACTGCGCCCGGTGTCGGCCCGCCCTCGGCCGCCGCGGCCTTCAGCACCTCCTTCATAAGCCTGGCGGCCAGCACGGATGCGCCCGCGTAGGTGCTGTTGGCCAGCACGACCACGCCGAGGCCGGTCTCCGGGTGCCAGCGCATGTGACTGCCGAAGCCCGGGTAACCGCCGCTGTGGTAGACGAGCCGTCCCCAGGCGCTGGTCTCCTCGGTGAACAACCCGAACCCGTATCCGTACTGGCTGCCCGCGGCGGGACTTCCCGGGAACCGCGGCTGCGCCTCCGGCAAGACCACGGCGGGCTGCTGCATCTCCCGCCGGGTGGCCGGGGCCAGTGGATGGGCATCGCCGCCCCGCTGGCCCCCCGGCGGGAAGGCCGCGGTAAAGCCGTTGACCCAGCGGGCCAGGTCACGGACAGAACTGAATACCCCGCCCATAGGGGCGAACGCGCCATAACGGTCCGGGGTGACCTCGGTCCAGCCGCCGGGACCGCGGGCGTATCCGCGGGCCAGCCCGGCTGGGTCGAACTCGGCGGCCTCGAACCCGGTCCGCGTCATGGCGAGCGGACCAAGGATCCGATCGCGCACGAAGTCGGCGTAGTCAGCCTGGGCCACGGCCGCGATGACCCGCCCGAGCACCGCGTAGCCCAGGTTGGAGTACTCGAAACGGGTGCCCGGCGCCCAGGCCGGGCGCACCCCCCGGGCCAGGATCGCCGCGAAATCGGGCAGCGGGGTGCCCTGCTGCCGGTCACCCCACGGGTCATCGGTCGGGAAGCCCGCGGTCATCGTGAGCAGATGCCGAAGCGAGATGGCCGGTGAGTCGGCCGTCACCCCCGGCTGGCCGCGCAGTTCGGGGACGAAATCGGTGACGGGATCATCGAGCCGGAGCACCCCGCTGTCGCGCAGCGCCAGCACCGCCGAAGCGGTAAAGCTCTTGGTCATCGAGGCGATCCGGAACACCGTGTCCGCGCCGGGCGGCGGGCCGCCGAGCCAGCTCTCGCCCACACCGCCGGCGTGGGCGAGCGACCCGGCGGCCACGATCCCGTACGCGACGGCGGGCTGGCCCTCGCCACGCTGGAAGCTCGCCACCACCTCGTCGGCGGCCGCCGCGGCACCGGGCGGGAGCCCCCCGGGCCCGGCGGGGCGGTCGGGCTCAGCTGGCCGATCGGGCATGCCTGTTCCTCCAGATCAACAGAGTCCTCCAGCTCAACGACCTCTCCGGGCCAGGGCAGCCTAGGCCCGGAGAGATGCTGCCACGTAATATGTCACCCGGTCCGGCGCCGACGGCTGGCGCGCTGCCCTCGCCGTCAGCTGAGGGCCTCGTTCGCCGCCCGCCAGGGCCGCCGCGGCCGGCCGGTGTGGCCCGGTCGATGAGGCGAGAGTAGGTGCCGTGACTGCGCGGGAGACCAACTGGGCCGGCAACATCGTCTACCGGGCCGCCCAGGTGGCGCGGCCCCGGAGCGTCAGCGAAGCCCAGGAACTGGTCGCGGCGAACGGCCGGGTGCGGGCGGTCGGCACCGGTCACTCGTTCAACCGGATCGCCGACACCCCGGGCGTGCTCATCTCGCTGGCCGGCCTGCCGCCAGCCATCGAGATCGACCCCGGCCGGGCTGCGGTCACCCTGCCCGGGGGGATCAGTTACCGGGAACTGACCGAGCAGCTGGACGCCGCCGGCTACGCCCTGCGCAGCATGGCCTCGCTCCCGCACCTGTCGGTCGCCGGGGCGGTGGCCACCGCGACCCACGGCTCGGGCGACGCCAACGGGAACCTGGCCACCGTGGTGGCGGGCCTGGAGCTGATCACCGCCGACGGCAGTGTGCAGACCCTGCGCCGCGATACCGGAGGGGAGACCTACCGCGGGTGCGTGGTCGGGCTTGGCTCCCTTGGCCTGGTCAGCGCGCTGACCCTGGACCTCGTCCCGGCGTTCAGCATCCGCCAGTACGTCTACGAGGGCCTGCCCGCGGCCATGCTGCAGAGCCATTTCGATGAGATCTTCGGCAGCGCCTACAGCGTCAGCGTGTTCACGAACTGGCGCGATGACCGGCACGGGCAGCTCTGGCTCAAGGTCCGGGACGAGGAACACGACGCGTGGCGGCCGGCCCCGCGGTGGATGGACGCGACGCTGGCCGACCGGCAGGTCAACCCGGTGCCGGGCGCTGATCCCGGCCACGCCACCCAGCAGTTGGGTGTGCCGGGCCCGTGGCACCAGCGGCTGCCCCATTTCCGCGCGGAGTTCACCCCCAGCAGCGGGCAGGAGCTGCAGTCTGAGTACCTGGTGCCGAGGCAGGTGGCGGCGGGCGCGTTCGACGCCCTGGCCAGCCTGGGCAGCCTGCTCGCCCCGGTCCTGCAGATCGCCGAGATCCGCACGGTCGCGCCGGATGACTTGTGGCTGAGCACGAGTTTCCAGCGGGACACGGTGGCCCTGCACTTCACCTGGATCAAGGACACCGCGGCGGTGACGCCGGTGATCGCCGCGATGGAACACCTGCTGACCCCGCTCGGCGCCCGCCCGCACTGGGCCAAGCTGTTCGGCATGCCCCCGCACGTGGTGCGCGCGCTGTACCCGCGGTCGGCCGACTTCCAGGACTTGCTGGGCCGCTATGACCCAGACGGCAAGTTCCGGAACGGCTTCATCGACAAGTACTTCCCGGTCCGGCACTGAGGGCGGTCCGCCCGGGCACCGGAGATCCCAGGCCGGGCAGTCAGCTACCGCTGGGCTGGGGCACGTGGCAGTCCACCTTCGGGTTCACCCCGACGTAGTTCAGCGGACCGGCCAAGATCGTCACCACGATGGTGCTGGCTTTCGTGCAGCTCGCGATGTTGCCACTGTAGTAGTGGCGCTGAGCTCCAGCGATGGCCCCGATGATCAGCCAGATAATGAGCAGGGCCGAGCCTATGCGCACAGCTACCTCCGGCAAGCGAGTTCCGCTGGAGCGCATGATGCGCCGCCCAGATCCCGAAATGTTCGCGCCAGCCTATCGCTGCGGTGCCCGGTCGTCCCGTCGTGTATCGAATAGTGACTTTTCGCCGGGAAATAAGCCTGGCGTCCGGTCCGCCCTCCGCGCCAACCCGGGCCGCGCCATTTGTCAAAGCGAGTTTCCGCGCCGTGGACAAGTGTGCGAACTTCGCGCTGGACGTGCAGCGTTACTCACAGAACGTCATTCTGTGCTGGCCGCCGGCCGGCCGCGCCCAGCAGCCTGGAGTCATGGACAACACACCCTCAGTCTCAGGTTCCAGCGCGTTCTCCCGTCAGCCCCGGGTACGGGTCAGTTCCCCCGCTGACGTCCTGGCCGTCGTGCCGCACCTGCTCGGCTTCCATCCCGCCCGCAGCCTGGTCGTGATGGGGATCGGGCGGCCGCGGGCCCGGGTCCAGCTCGCCTTCCGTTATGACCTCCCCGACCCGCCGGACGCCGTGCACGCGGCGGACATCGCCGAGCACGCCGCCGGGGTGCTGCGGCAGCGCCGGCTGAGCACCGTGATCGGCGTGGGCTACGGCCCCGGTGCCCTGGTCACACCCGTCGCGGACGCCCTGGCCGGAGCCGTCCGGCAGGCGGGGCTGCGGTTACACGAGCTCATGCGGGTCGAGGACGGCCGCTACTGGTCCTACCTCTGCGAGAACCCCGAGTGCTGTCCCGCGGACGGCGTGCCGTTCGACGTCCAGGCCAATCCCGCGGCGGCCGCCATGACCGTGGCCGGGCTGGTCGCCTACCCGGACCGGGCGGCGCTGGCCAGTACCCTCGCCCCGGTCACCGGCGCCGCGGCGCGGTCCATGGAACGGGCCACCAGCCGGGCCCGGGAACGTGCGGCCGGGCTGATCGCGCAGGCGTCCGGGCCGGGCGGGGGACGCCGGGAGAGGTTGCTGGTGAACGAGGGACGCCGCGCCGTCCAGGAGGCCATCGCCACGTACCGGGCCGGCGGACGGCCGCTGGCCGACGAGTCGGTGGCCTGGATCACGGTGGTCCTGGCTCACCTCGCGGTCCGGGACGACGCCTGGTCCCGGATGGATCCCGGGTTCCGCGCCGCGCATCTGCGGCTGTGGACCGATGTAGTCCGCCGGGCCACCCCGGCCTACCTGCCCGCCCCCGCTTCCCTGCTCGCCTTCACCGCCTGGCAGTCCGGCGAGGGAGCGCTGGCCAACATCGCGATCGACCGGGCGCTGGCCGCGGACCCGGGATATTCGCTGGCCCAGTTGCTGCGCGACATCATGGACGCGGGCGTGCCGCCCTCAGCGGCGCGGGCCCCGATGACGCCCGAGCAGGTGGCGGCCAGTTACGACCTGGCGGACGCCGGGTCCGCGGCCGGGCCCGGCGGCCGGGCACGGACCGCCCGGGGCCGCAAAGCCGCCGCCCGGAAACAGCCGTCACGGTAGGCCGGGGCGGCCCGGGGAAGGTGCGAGACCTGAGCGGGAGTTCAACGGTAGGGCTACTGCAAGGTAAACTTCCCCCGCCGTTCGCCGGAGTCGGCCGGGAACTTGCCCACATGAGCCCGCTGCGTTCGTCCTCAGCGTCGAGGCCGGGCCTGCCCTGAGCGAGGAGAGGCAGAGTGACTGACTCTAGCAGTAGCGGAACCAGGTCGCAGAGTAATCATGGTGGCTCGGTGAGCGTGGATTCCGCTGGCGTGACGGAGGACCAGCCGGGGTCAGGCGGAGCCGCTCCCGCCAGCGCGGCGGAGGCACTCGCCGGTGCGGCCAAGGCCCTTCCCGCCGGGGTGCGGCAGGCCCACGAGGCCGCGGTGGCCGCGATCCAGCGGGCCTACGCCGCTGTCCCGCCCGGCGCGAAGGTGAGGCTGGCCAAGCGCACCTCTAATCTCTTCCGGTTCCGCGATCAGTCGCCGGGGTCCCGGGCCGGAGAGCTGGACGTCTCCGCGTTCAGCCGGGTGCTGCACGTCGATCCGGCGTCCCGCACCGCCGTGGTGGGCGGCATGACCACCTACGAGGACCTGGCGGACGCGACGCTGGCGCACGGCCTGATGCCGTTCGTGGTGCCCCAGCTGAAGACCATCACCCTGGGCGGCGCGGTCACCGGCCTGGGGATCGAGTCCACCTCGCTGCGCCTGGGCATGCCGCATGAGTCGGTCCTGGCCATGGAGATCCTCACCGGGGACGGCCAGGTGGTGACGGCCACCGCGGACAACGAGCACGCGGACCTGTTCCGGGGCTTCCCGAACTCCTACGGCACCCTGGGCTACGCGCTGTCGCTCACGATCGAGCTGGAGCCGGTGGCGCCGTTCGTGCACCTGCGGCACTTCCGCTTCGGCGACCCCGAGAGCTGCATGGCGGCCGTCGCCCAGATCGCGGCCGACGGCAGCTACGAAGGGCACCGGGCGGACTTCCTGGACGGCACCATGTTCAGCCTGGATGAGCTCTACCTCACCGTGGCGGCGTTCAGCGACGTGGCCCCCTGGACCAGCGACTACACCGGCAGCCAGATCTTCTACCAGTCGCTGCGCGGGCCCCGGGAGGACTTCCTCACCGTCCGCGACTACCTATGGCGCTGGGATACCGACTGGTTCTGGTGCTCCCGGCCGTTCGGGGTGCAGAACCCGGCGATCCGCAGGCTCTGGCCGCGCCGCTACCGGAGGTCCGACGTGTACCGCTCGCTGGTCGCCTTCGACCGGCGGCACGGCATCTCGGGCCGGATCGCCAAGCGCCGCGGGGAGCCGCCGCGTGAGGACGTCATCCAGGACGTCGAGATCCCCGTCGGCCGCGGCGCCGAGTTCCTCCGGTTCTTCGCCTCCGACGTCGGCATGAGCCCGGTCTGGCTGTGCCCGCTCCGGCTGCGCAGCGACCAGCCCTGGCCGCTCTACCCGCTGGCGCCCGGCGAGGTGTACGTGAACTTCGGCTTCTGGGGGATGGTCCCGCTCCCGCCGGGCCGCGCGGACGGGTACCACAACCGGCTGGTGGAGGACGAGGTGGCCATGCTCGGCGGGCATAAGGGGCTGTACTCGACGTCCTTCTACACCGAGGAGCAGTTCTGGGCGAGCTATAACGGGCCCGCCTACGCCGCCCTCAAGGAGAGGTACGACGGCGGCGGCCGGCTGGCCGGCCTGTACGAGAAGTGCGTGCGCGGTCAGTGAGCGCGCAGCAGAAGGGATGGCAGGGATGGCGCTAGCCGACGTATTCGAGAAGGTGGCGGGCCCCGATGCCCCCGTGGAGTTCGTGGCCTACGACGGGAGCCGGGCCGGCGCCTCGGACGCCCCCGTGCGGATCACCGTGCGCTCCCCGGTCGCGGTGTCCTACCTGGCCCAGGCGCCGGGCGCGCTGGGCCTGGCCCGCGCGTACGTGTCCGGGCACCTCGACGTCGAGGGCGACATGTACGACGCGCTGTCCCGGATGGTCCAGGCCCAGCAGGTCCACATCGACCTGGCCGAGCGGCTCCGGCTGCTGCAGGACCTGGGCGGGCCCAGGCTGCTGCTGCCCCGGATACCGCCGCCGCCGCAGGAGGTCCGGGTGAACCGCCGCTGGATCGCCGGGCGGCTGCACTCCAAGAAGCGCGACGCGACGGCCATCTCGCACCACTACGACGTGTCCAACACGTTCTACGAATGGGTGCTCGGCCCGTCGATGGCGTACACCTGTGCCTGTTACCCGCGCCCCGATGCATCGCTGGAGGAGGCCCAGGCCTACAAGCACGATCTGGTGGCCCGGAAGCTCGGCCTGCGCCCGGGGATGCGGCTGCTCGACGTGGGCTGCGGCTGGGGCGGCATGGTCCGGCACGCGGCCCGGGAATACGGTGTCAAGGCGCTCGGCGTGACCCTCTCCGCCCAGCAGGCGGCCTGGGCGCAGCAGGCCATCGAGAAGGAGGGCCTGGGCGAGCTGGCCGAGGTCCGGCACCTTGACTACCGCGACGTGCCCGAGGGGGAGTTCGACGCGGTGAGTTCGATCGGGCTGACCGAGCACATCGGCCGGGCCCAGCTGCCCAGCTACTTCTCCTTCCTTTACGGCAAGCTGCGGCCCGAGGGGCGGCTGCTGAACCACTGCATCACCCGCCCGGACGACCAGCGCCCGGGCCGCGTGGTCGGCGGTTTCATCAACCGCTACGTGTTCCCCGACGGTGAGCTGGAAGGACCGGGCTACCTGATCTCCCTCATCCACGACACCGGGTTCGAGGTGCGGCACGAGGAGAACCTGCGCGAGCACTACGCGATGACCCTGGCCGCCTGGTGCGCCAACCTCGACGCGCACTGGGACGAGGCGGTAGCCGAGGTTGGCGAGGGCACGGCCCGGGTGTGGCGCCTCTACATGGCCGGATCGCGGCTCGGGTTCGAGCGCAACGTCGTCCAGTTGCACCAGGTGCTCGGCGTCCGGCTGGGTTCCGAGGGCCAGTCCGGGATGCCGTTGCGGCCCGACTGGGAGCCGCTGGCCCAGGTGTCCGCCGCCGGCTGACGCCATCGGCGGCGGCCCGGCGGCCGGCCAGGTGTGGCGGCGTCCGGGTGTGCGAGCGGGCCTGGCCCGCATGGCGGAGAATGGCGGCATGGAAACAGCGCAGCCCGGGCAGAGCGGCCCGGTCCGTGACATCGTCCTGCTCGGCTCGACCGGCTCCATCGGGACCCAGGCCGCGGACATCGTGCGGCGCAATCCGGGCCGGTTCCGGCTGGCCGGGCTGGCCGCGGGCGGAGGTAACCCCGGCCTGCTGGCGGCCCAGGCCCTCGAGTTCGGCGCCGAGGTGGTCGCCGTGGCCCGGGAGGACGCCGCCGGAGAGGTGCGCGAGGCGCTGCGCGTCCAGGCGTCCGGGACCGGCCACACCCGGCCGCTGCCCAAGGTGCTGGCGGGCCCGGACGCGGTGGCGGAGGCCGCCACCTGGCCCTGTGACGTCGTGCTGAACGCCGTGACCGGATCGGTGGGCCTGGCCGCCACCCTGGCCGCCCTGGAGGCGGGCCGGACCCTGGCCCTGGCCAACAAGGAGTCCCTGATCGTGGGCGGCCCGCTGGTGGCGGGCAAGGCGGCCCCCGGCCAGATCGTGCCGGTCGATTCCGAGCACTCGGCCATCGCGCAGTGCCTGCGGGGCGGCCGCGCCGGCGAGGTGGGCCGCCTGGTGCTGACCGCGAGCGGCGGCCCGTTCCTCGGCCGGGGCCAGGCGGAGCTTGAGCACGTCACGCCGGCCCAGGCCCTGGCCCACCCGAACTGGAATATGGGCCCGGTGGTCACGATCAACTCGGCGACGCTGGTCAACAAGGGACTGGAACTGATCGAGGCGCACCTGCTGTTCGGCATCGGGTTCGACCGGATCGAGGTGGTGGTGCATCCGCAGTCGGTGATCCACTCCATGGTCGAGTTCACCGACGGCGCGACCATCGCCCAGGCCAGCCCGCCGGACATGCGGATCCCGATCGCGCTGGGGCTGGCCTGGCCGGACCGCGTCCCCGGCGCCGGGCCGGCCCTCGACTGGAGCCGCGCGCACACCTGGTCCTTCCAGCCCCTGGACCACGAGGCGTTCCCGGCCGTCGGGCTGGCCCGCGAGGCCGGGCAGCACCGGCGGCACCGCCCCGGCCGTCTACAACGCGGCCAACGAGATCTGCGTGGAGGCATTCCGGTCCGGCCGGATCACGTTCCCCCGAATCGTGGACACCGTGGCGAAGGTAGTCTCTGAGCATGAGAGCGCGGCCCGGGACGCGGTGACCCTGGAGGACGTGCTCGCCGCGGATCGCTGGGCGCGGATCCGGGCGCTGGAACTGACCGGCGAAAGACGAGGCGGCGCGCGCGAGGCCCACGCCGGGTCGCGCGGAGAGGGGGAGTCGGCCGGATGACCCTGCTCGGCTGGATCATCTTCATCTTCGCCCTGCTCTTCTCGATCATGCTGCACGAGTTCGGGCACTTCGTCACGGCGAAGAAGTTCCGGATGAAAGTCACCCAGTTCTTCGTCGGTTTCGGGCAGACCCTGTGGTCCACGATCCGGGGCGAGACCGAGTACGGCGTCAAGGCCATCCCCGCGGGCGGTTACGTCAAGATCGTCGGCATGACCGCCCTGGAGGACGTGGACCCGGAGGACGAGCCGCGCTCGTTCCGCAGGAAGCCCCCCTGGCAGCGGATGATCGTGCTGGGTGCCGGGTCGTTCATGCACTTCGCGCTGGCCTTCGTGCTGCTGTTCATCCTGGCCGTCGGGATCGGCCTGGCCAATACGAATTCCTCCACGATCGGGTCCATCGACCCGTGCGTGCCGACCAGCATCACCGCCGCCAGCTGCGCCAAGTCTGATCCCGCGTCCCCCGCGGTCAAGGCGGGTTTCCGTACCGGTGACAAGATCATCGCGCTCGGCGGCACGCGGGTGCACACCTGGAATGAGCTGGGCGCGGCGATCCGCGAGCAGAAGGCGGGCACGCCGGTCACGGTGACCGTGATCCGGGACGGCCACGTGCTGACCCTGCATCCCTCGCTGGCCGTGGTGGACGGGCGCAAGGGCTCTTACCTCGGCATCTCCCCGGCGGTGCTGTTCGCGACCGTGAACCCGATCCGTGCGGTCACCTATGCCGGCTCGGAGTTCGGCGCGATCGTGGTCGGCTCCGTACAGGCCCTCGGGAGCATCCCGAAGGCCATTCCCGAGCTGTTCGCGAAGAACCGGAGCAGCACCGCGGGCGGCAACGTGACCAGCGTCGTCGGAGCGGGGGAGTACACCGGCGAGGCCTTCGCGGCCCAGGTCGGCTGGCAGACCAAGGTCTCGATCGTGCTGTTCATCGTCATCTCGCTGAACATCTTCGTCGGCCTGTTCAACCTGCTGCCGCTGCTGCCGCTGGACGGCGGGCACCTGGCCGTCGTCATCTACGAGCAGATCCGGTCCTGGATCGCCCGGCTGCTGCGCCGGCCGGATCCGGGGCTGGTGGACATGCGCAAGCTCCTCCCGCTCAGCGTCGGGGTGTTCGCCCTGCTGGTCGGCTTCGGGCTGCTGCTGATCCTGGCTGACGTGGTGAACCCGGTGCACATACCTCAGTGAGGGTGATGCGGATCGGCCGGCCTGCCCGGGATGCTTCAGCCCCCGGTGGTGGTTGGTAGCAGCGGGGGTTGGTACAAGTGGTGGTTGGTACAAGTGGGGCGAACGTGCTGGACGCAGGCATCTGAATAACGGAACCCTTCGGCTAAGACACCCTTTGACCGGGACACAGTGAGGGATAAAGGATCATGAGCATTGATCTAGGCATGCCACAGCCCGCGGCCGAGCCCCTGGCGCCGCGGCGGAAGTCGCGCCAGATCATGGTGGGCAAGGGTAAGCACGCCGTCCCGGTAGGCGGCGGCGCCCCGGTATCGGTGCAGTCGATGTGCACCACGGTGACCGCGGACGTGAACGCCACGCTGCAGCAGATCGCGGAGCTGACCGCGTCAGGCTGCCAGATCGTCCGGGTCGCGGTGCCGTCACAGGATGACGCCGACGCGCTGCCGGAGATCGCCCGTAAGTCCCAGATACCGGTGATCGCCGACATTCACTTCCAGCCGAAGTACGTGTTCGCCGCCATCGACGCGGGCTGCGGCGCGGTCCGCGTCAACCCCGGCAACATCAAGGCGTTCGACGACAAGGTCGCGGAGATCGCGCGGGCCGCGTCGGCGGCCGAGATCCCGATCAGGATCGGCGTGAACGCGGGCTCGCTCGACAAGCGCCTGCTGGCCAAGCACGGCCGGGCCACCGCCGCGGCCCTGGTGGAATCGGCGCTGTGGGAATGCTCCCTGTTCGAGGAGCACGGCTTCACCGACATCAAAATCTCCGTGAAGCATCACGACCCGGTCGTCATGATCGCGGCGTACCGGCAGCTGGCCCAGGCCTGCGACTACCCGCTGCACCTCGGGGTCACCGAGGCCGGGCCGGCCTTCCAGGGCACGGTCAAGTCCGCGACCGCGTTCGGTGCGCTGCTCGCCGAGGGGATCGGGGACACCATCCGGGTGTCGCTGTCCGCGCCCCCGGTCGAGGAGGTCAAGGTGGGCAACGCGATCCTGGAATCGCTGGGCCTGCGCGACCGCGGCCTGGAGATCGTGTCCTGCCCGTCCTGCGGCCGGGCCCAGGTCGACGTGTACACGCTGGCGGATCAGGTCACGGCGGGGCTCGAGGGCCTGGAGGTGCCGCTGCGCGTCGCGGTGATGGGCTGCGTCGTCAACGGCCCCGGCGAGGCCCGCGAGGCCGACCTGGGCGTGGCCTCCGGTAACGGCAAGGGGCAGATCTTCGTCAAGGGTGAGGTCATCAAGACCGTGCCGGAGTCGCAGATCGTGGAGACCCTCATCGAGGAGGCCATGAAGCTCGCCGAGGCCATGCCGGGCGACCAGCCGTCGGCCACGCCGGAGGTCACCGTCTCCTGACCGCCCCCCGCAGCTGTCGGCTGGCCGCGCGATCGCGGCCGCCCGCACCGCCCCAGCGCCCATGCCCGGGCGTCAGAGGCGGCTAGCCGACCTGGCCGTCGGACTGGCCGTCCGCGATGACTAGCTCGCTCACCCGCTCGCTGAGCAAGGCCCGGGCCTCGTCGTGGAGCAGGCCGTCGGTGATGAAGGTGTCCACCTCGTCCAGTTCGGCGAAGCTGCTCAGCCCGACGATGCCCCACTTCGTGTGATCCGCGACGACCGTGACCCGCCGGGCGGCCTGCACGAAGGCCCGGTTGGTCTCCGCCTCCGCGAGGTTGGGCGTGGTCAGGCCGGCCACCGGGTCGATGCCATGGCAACCCAGGAAGAGCAGGTCCACGTGCAGGGAGCGGATCGCGATGTCCGCGATCGGGCCGACCAGCGCGTCCGAGGGGGTGCGGACCCCGCCGGTGAGCACCACCTGCGGGGTGGCGCCGAACTGCCCCGCGGCCCGGGGGACCCCGAAGATGCTCGCCACCCGCACCGAATTGGTAACGATCGTCAGCCCGGACACATCCAGCAACTGCTGGGCCAGGGCGAACGTGGTCGTCCCCGCGGACAGGGCGATCGCGGTGCCGGGCGTGACCAGGTCGGCGGCCGCCCGGGCAATGGCCTCCTTCTGCGGCTTTTCCAGCACCGACTTGGCCTCGAACCCCGGCTCGTGGCTGCTGGGCGAGCCGGGCAGCACCGCCCCGCCGTGCACCTTCTCGATCAGCCCGGCCCGGGCCAGCGTCTCAAGATCGCGGCGGATGGTCATGTCCGACACGCCGAGACGCTGCGTGAGATCGCTGACCCGGGCGCTCCCGGCCCGGCGGATGTCCTCGAGGATCAGCGACTGGCGGTGTCTGGCGAGCATCTCTGCACCTTCCTTACCCCCGGGCGGGTCTGACGGTGTGCGCTGCCGACCTGTGATGACGCCGGAACCGGATCTTTATATCTTGTGCGTTGACGAGCGAGTCTGTGTGTTTTAGCTTAAGGCTCCAACAGAGGGCGAGTCGTTCCCGGTCTTGATCCGGATTGAGAGCGCTAACCTGGGGGGCGGAGCGAGCCGCCCGGGCGCCCGAATGTGGCTGAGCACCGGAGCTCCGCGGCCGCCCAGCCTCGGAACACGACAACGATTCGAGGACAGGCGATGCAGCGAAGGCGGTCCAGCCTGGTTGCTGGCCCCGTCATCTTGCGGAGCCTGCGGGGCGCCTGGGCTCGCGGTGTTTCCCGCATCCGGGAGTTGCCCCGCGTCGTGAAGCTGCCCCGCACCCGCGGCAGCTTCCGCGGGCTGGACCCCCGGGGAGCGGGCCACCCATCCGTTTTCCCGGTGCGCCGCGCTCGTGGCGGCACGCCGAGCATTGAGGCACTTCTCCTGGAGGTAGATAGATGAACATCGATCCCAAGGTCGACGAGGCCATCGAGACCCTGAACATGAAGGACGGCCCGACCCGGCGGCGCCTGCTCGGCAGCGCTGGGCTCGTCAGTGCCTCGGCGGCGGCGGCGGGCCTGCTCGCCGCCTGCTGGGTCCAGCCCCGGCCAGCAAGGCGGCCGCGAACACGGCGGGGAACTTCCCGAAGACGCCCGCCTGGCAGTTCTGGTACGTCAACCACGTCACCACGAACCCGTTCTTCGTGCCCACCCAGTACGGCTTCCAGGACGCGGCCGCGCTGCTCGGCCTGCCCACCCCGAAGTGGGGCGGCTCGCAGAACTCGCTGGCCTCGGAGATGGTGAGCTACTTCAACACCGCCATCTCGGCCAAGGCGGCCGGGATCGCCTACGCGGGGATTGACGCCACCTCGTTCACCACCCCGGTGAAGAACGCGATGAACGCGGGCATCCCGGTGCTCAGCTACAACGCCGACGGCCTGGTCAAGAAGGGCGTCCCGGACATCGGCACCAACCGGCTGGCGTACGTCGGCCAGGCGCTGTACATCTCCGGCCAGCAGCTGGGCAACCAGATCAAGTCGCTGGTCCCCGGCGGTGGCGACATCGCCATCTTCATCGCCACGCCCGGGTCCGGCAACATCCAGCCCCGCTACGACGGTGCGGTGTCCGTGCTCGGCAGCTCCTACACCGTGCACGAGGTGGCCACTGGCGCGGCGACCGGCCAGGAGCTGTCGGCGGAGAAGGCGTTCCTGACCGGGCACAAGACGCTCAAGGGCGCGTTCGCGGTGGACGCGGGCTCCACCCAGAACCTCGCGCAGGCGCTGGGCTCGACCGGCCTGACGATCCCGAACGGCGGGTTCGACACCACGCCGACCACGCTGTCCAACATCCAGGCCGGCAAGACCAACTTCACCATCTACCAGGACCCCTACATGCAGGGCTTCCTGCCGACCCTGTACTTCTACCTGTACAACATCTCGGGCGGCACGGTCACCCCGGCCGACACCGACACGGGCCTGACGTTCATCACCAAGTCCAACGCCAAGCCGTTCACCGTGAGCAGCCGGTTCCAGGGCTCCACCAGCGCGCAGAAGTACCAGCCGCGCCCGTCTGGTGCGATCAGCAACCCGACTGCCACCACCAGCACCTGATATCCGGATATCCGGGGTACTGGCAGGCATGACCGGCGGCGGGGCAGACTGGCTACTAACTGCCAGCCTGTCCTGCCGCCGGTTGACGTGGTGAGCTGAGGGAAACTGGAGTCGACATGAGCGAGATCACCGAGCGCAGCCCGCAGACCGTTTCGCCACCCGGGGGGCAGCCCGCGCGGCCGAATCCGCTCGGCAGCGTGTTCGGGGTGCTGGCCCGGCAGCGCGAGGCGACGGTCTTCGTGGTGGCCGTGGTGCTGCTGCTCTACTTCGGCATCAGGTACAACTCCACGTTCGTCAGCCAGACGAACCTGGCCAACCTGCTGTCGGAGACCGCGGCGCCGATCATCATCATCGCCATCGGCGAGGTGTTCCTGCTGATCTGCGGCGAGATCGACCTGTCGGCCGGCTTCGTCTTCACGTTCGCGCCGTTCCTGATGCACTACCTGATCGACTTCTACGGGGTGCCGGTCGTGGCGGCGATCATCATCTCGCTGCTGTTCGGCGTGGTGGTGGGCTGGGTCAACGGCTTCCTCACCGTCACCATGGGCCTGCCCTCGTTCATCACCACGCTGGGCACCGGGTTCATCCTGCTCGGCCTCACGCTGACCACGTCACACGCCTACCCGGCCAACGTCCCCGCCTCCACGGTGGGCATCGGGCGCTGGATCGGCGCGGCGCCGTGGTCCCAGTTCATCTGGGCGATCGTGCTCACCGCGATCTTCTACGTGGTGCTGACCCGGACCAAGTGGGGCCTGCACACGATCGCGACCGGCGGGAACGCCCTCGGTTCCCGCGAGGCGGGCATCAAGACCGGCCGGATCAAGTACGGCAACTTCATGCTCACCTCGACCCTGGGCGCGCTGGTCGGCCTGCAGAACGCCTTCTACGTCAACACCATCGACCCGAGTGCCGGCGGGTACCAGCCGATGTTCTACGCGGTGACCGCGGCGGTCATCGGCGGCACGGCGATGCTCGGCGGGCAGGGCACCATCCTCGGCGCGTTCCTCGGCGGCATCGTGCTCGCCACCCTGATCAACGGCCTCAACGTCGCCGGGATCAGCGCCAACCCGCTGGACATCGTGTTCGGGCTGGCCATCCTGCTGTCCATGATCGCCAACGTCCGGCTCGCGCGGCTGCGGGCAGCGGGGAGGAACTGATGACGACCGAACCAGTCCCAGGCGTGCCGGAGCCGGCGACGACGGCCGACCCCAGTGGCGACGCGCTCCGGGTCGAGCACATCAACAAGCGGTTCGGCGCGGTGACCGCGCTGCACGACGTGAACCTGCACCTGGGCCAGGGTGAGGTGCTCGGCCTGCTGGGTGACAACGGCGCGGGCAAGTCCACCCTGATCAAGATCATGTGCGGCTTCCAGCCGCCCGACCTCGGGCCGGATCGTCCTGGAGGGCCAGGAGGTCACGCTCAAGTCGGTGGACCACGCCCGCTCGCTCGGCATCGACACCGTGTTCCAGGATCTGGCGCTGATCAACGAGCTCACCGTTTACCACAACATGTTCCTGAACCGGGAGCGGACCCGCTGGACGCTGCTGTCCAACCGGAGCATGCGGCGCACCGCCCAGGAGGAACTCGACCGGATCGGGGTGAACATCCCCTCGGTCGACGCGGAGGTGGCCAAGCTGTCCGGCGGCCAGCGCCAGGCCATCGCGGTGGCCCGGGCGGTGACCTCGAACGCCAAGGTGCTGCTGCTGGACGAGCCGCTGGCCGCGATGGGCGCCAAGGAAGGGGCGATGATCCTGGAGCTGGTCAAGGACCTGAAGAGCCAGGGCCAGGTCTCGATCATCATGATCATGCACAACTACGGCCAGGCGCTCGAGGTCTGCGACCGGATCAACCTGCTGCAGCACGGCGAGATCACCTTCGACAAGCTGGCCAAGGACACCTCGGTCCAGGAACTGAACGACATCGTCATCGAGGAGTACCGGCGGGCCCTCGCGGAGCAGCAGCGGCAGAAGTCGGCCTGAGCCTGGTGCCCGGCCCGGCCAGCCGCGGGCAGGCCCGGGCGGCCACGGCTGGCCGGAGCGTGGCCGGCGGATCGGGCAAGATGACTGTCATGCCATCGCTCCGCCGGATGATCCTGCCCCGCCGGATGACCTCGCCGCGCCCGGCCCGGCCGAGGGTGGCTGGCGGCCACGGGCGCCGTCGGCGCCGCCCTGCTCGCCGTGGCCGGCTGCACGGCCTCCGGCGGGGCGACGACCGGATCATCCCCGTCCGCGGCGTCCGCGGCGCCGGGATCGGCCACCGGCCCGGCCGCAGCGTCCGCGCTGCACTGGCATTCCTGTTCCATCGAGGGCACCAGCCTCCAGTGCGCCCGCCTGTCGGTGCCGCTCGACTACGCTCACCCGGCGGGCCGGAAGATCACCCTCGCGCTGTCCCGGGTGCAGGCCACCGCGCCGCCCAGCCAGCAGCAGGGCGACCTGCTGGTCAACCCGGGCGGCCCGGGCGGCAGCGGCCTGTCCCTCGCGGCGTTCGTGGCGGACGGGCTGGCCCCCGAGGTGGCCGCCGACTACAACATCATCGGTTTCGACCCGCGCGGGGTGGGTTCCAGCCGCCCGGCCCTGACCTGCGACCCTTCTTTCTTCGCCGGGGTACGGCCGGACTACATCCCGGCCAGCGCCGCCGCGGAGCAGACCCTGATCAACCGGGCGAAAAGCTACGCGGCGGACTGCGAGAAGCGCTACGGCTGGCTGCTGCCCTATATGACGTCGGTGGACGCGGCCCGGGACATGAACTCGATCCGGGCCGCGCTCGGCGCCCCGGCCATCAGTTACTTCGCTTACTCCTACGGGACATACCTGGGCCAGGTGTACGCCACCCTGTTCCCGCACCGGCTGCACCGCATGGTCCTGGACAGCACCGTGGACCCCACCGGGGCCTGGTACGCCGACAACATCGCCCAGGACTACGCGTTCGAGGGCCGGATGGAGGCGTTCTTCTCCTGGGTCGCCGCGCACAACGCCACCTACCGGCTGGGCAGTACCCGGGCCGCGGTTGACCACGCCTGGTACCAGGCCCGGGCCCGGCTCCAGGCTCATCCCATCGAAGGCCGGATCGGGGCGGACGACTTCGACGACACGTTCCTGCAGGGCGGGTACAGCAACGGCCTGTGGCCCGGCCTGGCCGCGGCGCTGGCCTCCTACCTGCACACCGGCGCCACCGGGCAGATGGTCAGCCAGTACCAGCAGGAGGGCGTGCAGAGCGAGAACGAGTTCGCGGTCTACAACGCGGTGGAGTGCAGCGACGTGAACTGGCCGCGGAACTGGGCGAAGTGGAACTCCGACACCCGCCGGGTGTACCGGACCGCGCCGTTCCAGGCCTGGGACAACGCCTGGTTCAACGCCTCCTGCGCGTTCTGGCCGGTGCGCGGGCCCGCACACCCGCTGCACATCAAGGGGGCCGGCCTGCCGGGCATCCTGATGATCCAGGGCACCCTGGACGCGGCCACCCCCTACGCGGGCGCGCAGACCGCGCACCGGCTGCTGCCCAGCGCCCGGATGGTGGTGGTGGAAGGCGGCGGGAATCACGGCCAGTCCCTCGCCCAGCCACCCAACACCTGCGTCAACGGCTACCTGAACCGCTACCTGGCCACCGGCGCGCTGCCCAGCCGCCCCGGCCTGGTCAACGCCACCTGCCCGGCCCTGCCGCCGCCGTCCACGACCGGCTGACCTGCCGGGGGGAGCATTCCTCATGATGGACCGATACGCTGGAAGGGTGCTGCGCACCAAGGCGTCGCGGTCCTCGTCGCTGCGCCTGCTCAACGACCGCGATCGCGACGACGTGCTCGAGTTGTGCGACCGCGACCCGGTGGTGAACGTCTTCGTCAGTTCCCGGGTCCATGAGGCAGGCCTCGATCCGGTCCGGCTCGGCGGGCAGATGTGGGGTTTCGTGCCGGGCGGCAGGCTGACTTCCGCCTGTTACGCCGGGGCCAACCTGGTCCCGGTCGGGGCGACGCCGGCCGCCGCGACCGCCTTCGCCGGCCGGGCCCGGCTGCAGGGCAGGCGCTGCTCGTCCATCGTGGGCCCGGCGGAAGCCGTCGGGCAGATGTGGGAACTGCTGCGCCCGTACTGGGGCCAGCCCCGGGAGATCCGGGAGGCCCAGCCGGTCATGGCCATTTCCGGGCCGCCACGGGTGGCCGCGGATCCGCACCTGCGCCGGGTCCGGCCCAGCGAGCTCGATGTGCTGCTGCCCGGCCTCGGTGGCCATGTTCACCGAGGAAGTGGGGGTGTCCCCGCTCGGTCCGGACGGCGGGGCGGCTTACCGGGCCCGGGTCGCTGAGCTGATCGCGCTCGGGCGGGCGTTCGCCCGGATCGAGGACGGCCGGGTCATGTTCAAGGCCGAGATCGGGGCGGTCACCCCGCACGCCTGCCAGGTCCAGGGGGTATGGGTGCGGCCCGAGCTGAGGGGGCAGGGGCTCGCCGTGGCCGGGATGGCGGCCGTGGTCCAGGAGGCGCTCCGGTCCATCGCGCCCGTGGTGTCGCTGTACGTCAACGACTTCAACGCGCCGGCCCGGGCCGTGTACCGGAAGGTCGGGTTCACCGAGGTGGCCACGCTGACGTCCATCCTCTTCTGAACGTCAGGTAGGGCGGCGCCTGAACGATCAGGGCGCCGGCTGAGACGTAGGCAGCACGTGCGCGCAGGGCAGCGCCTGAACGAGCATCGCGACCAGCAGCGTGAGAAGCGCCGCATCCAGCTAGGGAAGCCCGGGAAGGGACGGGCACGCCGAGGGCGGCCCGTCCCCCCGGTCCCCTGTCGCCGTCTCGCCCGTAGCCCGAACATCCCCTCCCGGCGAGATCTGCGTCGTACGCTAGACGGCATAGGTCGCAGTAAGTTCGCAGGAAATTCGCAGTGAGCGGATAGAGCCATGTCGTGACGGAGCCGCAGCTCGCGGCGGGCCGTGAGGCCGCCGGGCGCTACCTGCGCGAATTACTGCTGCGCCCTGGCCGGTATCGCCAGCTCTGGGAATCCCGCGCCCAGCGGTCCCGCCCCGGAGCCATTAACCACCTCGCCGTAGCCGACGTGCTGGCGCAGTACCTGTGGAATTCGCCGCGCGCGGCCGGCCATTCCGATGTGCTCCCGCATCAGCTCAAGGACACCGTGGGCCGGGCGCTGTCCGGCCGGCTGCTGAGCCGGTCAACGCTGGCCCTGTTCGTGGCGGCCTTCGGGTTCTCGGCCCAGGAGGAAGAACGGCTCTGGCGGCTGTGGCGCGGCACCGGCCGGATCACCGTCCTGGCCGGGCCGCGGGCGATGCGCTCCGGCGCGGCTGCCGAGGTGGCGGGCGTGCTGGGGCCACGCCGGCACCAGACGGTGTCGCTGCATGACCACATCTATGTCGGCGCCGACCGCAGGCCGGCCCGGACCCGGACCATGCAGGTCGTCGAGGCCATCGTCGAGGGACTCGACAGGATCCCGTACATCTACGACACCAACGCGGTCACCCTGGAAGTCGGGCAGGGCTGCGCCGGGCGCACCCGGCCCGTTCCGCCGGATCGGCGACGTGGCCTACGCCACCGACATCCCGCTGGCCCACTCGCTCGGCCTCGGCGAGACGCTGACCCTCGAGTACTGGACCTCCTACCACTACGACGGGAACCCGGCCGATCCGGAAGAGCGGGAGTACCGCCGGGCGGTCATGAACACCCTGGAGAACTTCGACATGCGCGTCGAGTTCCATCCCGACGAGGTGCCGGCCGCGGTGTGGTGGGCGGTCTGGGATGGCATGGAAGGAAGGGTGCTGGAACAGGAGCAGGTCACCCTGGACAGCCAGCACTCGGCGCATCGCTACCTCCGGTCGCTGGAGCGGTCGGTGGTGGGCTTCCACTGGCGCTGGGAGCCGGCCGGCGCCATGCCCTAGCATCGGCAGCGTGTCTGATGCGCAGAAGGCTGTGATCGCCGGCGGCGAGGCCGCCCGGGACAGCGCCGCGAGCCTCGCCCAGGCCACCGGCGATGTCATCAACCAGGCGCTGCGGGAGATGGCGTCCCGGCTCACCGAGCGGGCCCCGGAGATCCTCGCGGCCAACTCCGGCGACATGGCCGACGGCCAGGCCGCGGGCCTGGGCCAGGGACTGCTGGACCGGCTCCGGCTCGACCCGGGCCGGATGCAGGAGATGGCCCGCCAGATCGGCCTGCTGGCCGACGCGCCGTTCCCGCCGGAGACGACCCCGCTGGGCGATCTGGCCGGCGGCCCATCCGGAGGCAGGCTGCGGCTGGCCGAGCGGCGGGTGCCGGTCGGGGTCATCGGGGCGAATTTCGAGGCCCGGCCCAACGTGACCATCGACATCGCCTCGCAGCTGCTCAAGTCCCGCAACGCGGGGGTGCTGCGCACCGGGGGCGCCGCGCTGCGCTCCGCCGCCGCCCTCGCCGACCACGTGATCGCTCCCGCGGCGCAGGCCGCCGGGCTGGATCCGCGGGTCGTGCAGCTGGTCCGGTCCGCGGACCGGGAAGCCGCCGTCGAGCTGGTCCGCCAGCCGGACCTCATCCCGCTGGTCATCTTGCGGGGCAGCGGGGAGACCACGCGGAGCCTGGCCGCCGAGGCCGCCCGGGCCGGGGTGCGCACGCTCGCGCACGCCGACGGGGGTGGCGTGCTCTACCTGGATCGGGCCGCCGATCCGGCGCTGGCCGCCGAGATCGTCACCAGCAGCCTGGACCGGCTGGGGGTATGCAACCGGCTGAACCTCCTGCTGATCGCGGCACCGGCCTGGGACCAGTTGCTCGAGGTGGTCCTGGAGCCGGTCCGTGCGCTGGGTATCACCCCGTCCCTGCCGCCGCACGCGCACCCGCTGGGCCACGAGTGGGCCCTGGACAGCGGGCACGAGGCCACCCTGACCATCGCCCCGGCGGACAGCCCGGCGGCCGCGGCCGCGCTGGCCAACGACTGCACGTCCGGGCTCGCGGCCGGCATCGTCACCGCCGATCCCGCCGCGGCCCGCGAGTTCCTGGACGCCTACCGGGGGACCGGCGCGTTCTGGAACGCCACCACCCGGCTGCTCGACGGGTTCAAGCTGCGCGGGGTGCCGGAAACGGGCATCAACGTGGATCATGTGCCCGGCCCGCGCGGCCCGGTCACCTTCCACGATCTGTGCCTCCGGCAGTATGTGGTCGTGCCCGCGTGATCCGGGGGGCCTGAGCCCCCGACCTGCGGCGGATTACGCGACAGTAGCCGCCCGGGCCGCCGGCGGTTATCCTGACCGGGCCGTGGCCACGGCCAGCGATCAGTCACAGCTAGCCATGAGTCACGGCAGCCAGATGTCATGGGCGGCCACGAGTCACGGCAGCCGGTAGTCACGGGCAGATGGTGCGCTAGGGACACGGCCTAACCCGGCGCCTGGGCCGGGTCGGCCGTGCGGCAAGACGGAGACACTGGTGAGCTGGTGCAGCCGTTCGGCGGAGCCCCGCGGCCAGGCCGCCCTGCTCGAAGTCAGCGGGCTCACCAAGAGCTTCGGCCCGCTCACCGTGCTCCGCGAGGTCAGCCTGCAGGTCGGCCACGGTCAGATCGTCGCCGTGGCGGGCGGCAACGGCGCGGGTAAGTCCACCCTGATCGGGACCATTGCCGGGGTGCTCGACGCCGACGCGGGCGAGGTGAAGTTCGCCGGGCGCCCGATGCCGGCCCGGCCCGGGCCGGTACGCCGGGCCGGCGTCGAGACGGTGTGGCAGGAGCACGGGTTGTGCGACGACCTGGACGCGGTGGCCAACATCTTTCTCGGCCGTCCAGGCCGCTGGGTGGTCCCAGAATCGGCCCTGCGTGAGCAGGCCGCCGCGCTGCTGCGCCGGGTCGGGGCGCGTGACCTGCGGCTGGATGTGCCGCTCCGGGTCCTGTCCCGTGGCCAGCGGCAGCTGGTCGCGCTGGCCCGCGCGCTGCTCACGCCGCCTCGTCTGCTGGTGATGGACGAGCCCACCGCCTCGCTGGGCGTGGCCGAGACCGCGCTGGTGGAATCGATCCTGCGGGAAGCCCGCGAGGCAGGGGCGAGCGTGCTGCTCGCCACGCACGACCTGGAGCAGGTCTTCACGCTGGCCGACCGGATCGTCGTGCTCCGGGACGGTGCCGTCGTCGCCGACGTGTCCCCGGTGGAGGTGCAGCGCAGCGATTTAGTGGCCCTGATGTCCGGGGTCGAGGCGGACTCCGTCGCCAGCCGCCAGATCAGGCGGCTGCAGAGCCTGGCTGACCAGCTCTCCGAGGCCGAGCCCGCCGCCTCGCTCCCGCTGATCGTGTCGGCGATGGCCGGCGCGCTCGAGGTGGACATGCTCTGCGTGCACCTGCTGGAGACCACCGGGACCCGGCCGGTGCTGCGCCGCCTCGCGGCGACCGGGCTGCCGGAGGAACTGCTGGAGCTGAACGCGGCCCTGCCGGTCGGTGCGGAGGGCGGCCCGGCCGGGCTGGCCGCGGCGGGCGGCGCCGTCGTGGTGGTGGATGACCTGCAGACCCGGTCCACCTGGCCCGCGGGCACGGCGGCGGCCGCCGCGTCCGGCGTGCGGAGCGCCTGGGCCGCTCCCATCCTGGGCAGCGACGGCGTGCTGGGCACCGTGTCCGGCTACGCCGCCTCCCCCGGGAACCCGGCCTCCGAGCGGCTCGAGCTGGCCACCATCTACCTGCGCTACGCGGCGTCCGCCATCGAGCGGGAGCGGCTGCTCACCGAGGTGTCCCGGCGCAACCGGGTGCTGGAATCACTGCGCGGGCTGCTGGAGAGCCTGGCCGGGCCGGAACGGCTGCAGGGCGGCCTGGAGATCTCGCTGCTGGCCCTGGTGGACGGGCTGGGCGCGGACACCGCGGCGGTGATGGCCGCTGACGGCGAGGCCGTCGAGTGCCGGAGCATGGCCGGGCCGGGCGGTCCCAGCGTGCTGCCCGGGCTCCGCACCGCGGCCGCGGCCGTGCTCTTCGCCGACGCCGGACGCCGACTCCGGCGCCGGCGCCGGCGCCGTGGCCGGGACCGGGGCCGACATCCCGGCCCGGCTGGTGGCGCCCGGGCTGGCCGCGGGCTCGCTCCGGCTGCCCGGCCAGCGCGGGGCGCTGGTCGCCTGGTGGAGCCCGGGCAAGACCGTCACCGAGGACGCCCTCGAACTGCTCGACGACGCGAGCCGGTCGCTGGCCCTGGCCATGGAGCGGGAATCGCTGGAGACCGCGCGGCGCGAGGCCGCGGCGCTGCGCCGGTCGCAGAGCATCCAGCGGGACATGCTCTCCTCGCTCAGCCATGAGCTGCGGACCCCGCTGACCGCCATCCACGGCTACGCCTCCACCCTCTGCCAGCCCGACCTGACCTGGAATCCGGAGGCGACGCGGCGGTTCCTCGGCTCCATCGCCGCGGAGTCGGCCCGGATGGAACGCCTGGTCGGTGACCTGCTCGATTCGACCGCGATCGAGTCAGGCGTGCTGCGGCTGCAGCGCGACTGGTGTGACCTGGCGCTGGTCGTCAGCGCCGCGGCGAACTGCCTGTCCCGGGGGGCGGCGGTGCGGGTCCGCGTGGCCGGGAGCGTCGAGCCGGTCTGGGCCGACCACGACCGGCTCGAGCAGGTCTTCGTCAACCTGCTGGAGAACGCGGCCAGCCACGGCGCGTCGCCGCGGGGCACGGACGTCACCGTCCGGGCCGGCGGCCCGCCGGGCTGGGCCGAGGTGGAGATCACCGACTACGGGGCGGGCATCCCGGCCGGGCTGGCCGAGAAGATCTTCGAGCCGCGGGTCCGGGGCACCACCGAGGTGGCGGGCACCGGACTGGGGCTGCCCATCGCACGGGGGATCATCGAAGCGCACGGCGGCACCCTGGTGGTGGCGCCGGCTGATCCCGGGGCGTCCTTCGTGGTCGCGCTCCCGGCTGATCCGCCACCAGATCCCCGGTCAGCGACGGCCGGCGAGCCGTCCGGGGCATCCTGGAACGTGGTGGAGGAACCGGAGGAACAACGTGGTGGCTGACAAGACGGTCGTCCTCATCGTGGAGGATGACCAGAACATCGTCGACCTGGTCCGGTCCAACCTCTCCGCACGCGGCCACGACGTGATCGTGTCCAAGGACGGGACCGGGGTCAGCGAGGTTCTCCAGGCCCGGGGCCTCGACGTGGTGCTGCTCGACCTGATGCTGCCCGGGCGGGACGGTTTCGAGCTGTGCCAGGAGATCCGGGAGCAGTCCGGGGTCGGGATCATCGTGCTGTCCGCCCGCCGCGCCGAGACCGACAAGGTCCGCGCCCTCAACCTGGGCGCCGACGACTACATGACCAAACCGTTCGGCATCGAGGAACTGCTGGCCCGGATCAACGCCACCCTGCGGCGCAGCAAGCCCACGGCCGACGGCCTGCCCGAGCCGAGCGTCGTGCGGATCGGGGACGTCGAGATCGACCTGGAGCGGCGGCGGGTGACCAAGGCCGGCGGCCTGGTGCACCTGACCCCCACCGAATTCGCGCTGCTCCGCCAGTTCGCGGTGAGCCCGGGGGAACTGCTCACCCACGCGACCCTGCTGCGCCGGGTCTGGGGTCCCGGCTACGAGACGCAGACCGAGTACACCCGGGTGTACGTCGGGCGGCTGCGGGCCAAGCTCGAGCGGGACGGGGATGAGCCGCTGTTCATCACCGAGCCGCGCTCCGGCTACCGGTTCGCCACGGCATGAGCCCGCCCCGCGCCCTGCGGCGCAGCCAGCTCACCATGAACCCCCGGCGGAGCCGGCCATGAAAACGCGGCGGCAGATCCCCGCGCTGAGGTCCGCGCTGGCCGCGGCCGGGCTGGCTGGCGCCGTGCTGGCTGGGCGGGGGCTTAGCGGGCTGCGCCCGGCCCCCGGCGCCCCGGTCGGCGGCCGCCCAGGGCGAGGTGATCCCCTCGGTCTCGGCCGGGTCCTTCACCACGGACTTCTCGGTGATGCGCAGGCTGAGGACGCTCAGCCGCCTCGGCACCGGCAAGATCGGGGTGCTGCTGCCCGACACCATGACCTCGCCGCGTTACAGCGAATTCGACGCCCCGTACCTGGCCCGCGCGCTGCTGGCGGCCGGTCTGCGCCGCAGTCAGTTCTTTATCACTAACGCCCAGGGCAGCGACGCGACCGAACAAGCTCAGGCGGAGTCCGATATGACGCAGGGGGCGACGGTGCTGCTGCTCGATCCCATCGACTCGGGGGTGGGCGCGTCGATCGAGTCGGCGGCCGCCTCCCTCGGCGTCAAGGTGATCGACTACGACCGGATGACGCTCGGCGGCACCCGGGCCTACTACGTGAGCTTCGACAACGTGGCGGTGGGGGCCCTGATGGCCCGCGGGCTGGTGAACTGCATCCGGGCCTGGCACGTACGCCGGCCGGACGTGCTCGTCATGCGCGGGGCGCCGACCGACAACAACGCCACCCTCTTCGCCCGGGGCTACGACCGCGTGCTCCGGCCGTATTTCGCGTCCGGGCGCTACACCGACGCGGGGCAGCCGCCCGGCAGCTGGGACCCCACGACCGCGCAGACCACGTTCGAGGAGCAGTACACCGCGAACAACAAGATCACGGCCGTGCTCACCCCGAACGACGACACGGCCAGCGCGGTCATCTCCTACCTGAAGACGCTGAACACCCCGCCCCGCACCTTCCCCACCACCGGCCAGGACGCGACCCCGGCCGGGCTGGCCAACATCCTGGCCGGCTACCAGTGCGGCACCGTCTACAAGCCGATCTACCTGGAGGCCCAGGCCGCCGCGGCCCTCAGCCTGTACCTGCGGGCCGGGCAGGTCCCGCCGCCCAGCCTGGTCAACGGCACCACCTCCGATCCGACCCGCAAGATCAGTGTGCCTTCCGTGCTGCTGCGACCGGTCTGGGTGACCGCGGCCAGCATGGCGGCCACGGTGATCAGGGACCGGTTCGTGGCCGCCGCCCAGCTCTGCGGCGGCTCACTGCGGACCGCCTGCCGCCGGGCCGGGATCGCGAGCTGACCGCGATGGCGCGGGCGGAGACCACGGTGCCGCGCCGGGCGGCCGCGGCCTGGCTGGCCCCCGGCGAGAGCGGCGCCATCTCGGTGATCACCGGCCTGATCGTGATCGCGGTCATCTTCCAGTCGCTGAACGGGCACTTCCTGTCCCCGGTGAACCTCACCGACCTGCTGGTCCAGGGCGCGGTCTTCATGCTGCTGGGGATGAGCGAGGTGTTCGCGCTGCTGCTCGGCGACATCGACCTGTCGATCGGCTTCGTCTCCGTGATCGGCGGGGTGATCACCGCGGAACTGCTCATCGGGTCCCGCGACTGGCCCTGGTGGGCGGCGGTCATCGCCGCCCTGGCGGTCACCACGGCTATCGGCGCGCTGCAGGGCACCCTGATCGCCCGGCTCCGGCTGCCCTCGTTCGTGGTGACCCTGGCCGGCCTGCTGGCCTGCAACGGGCTGGTGATCTGGATCCTCGGCTCGGGCGGGACGCTGCCCATCTCGGACAACGTCATCAACGACCTGGCCAACGGCTGCCTCACGCCGACCGCGAGCTGGCTGCTCATGGCGGTCATCGTCGCCGGGTTCGCGGTCGTGACCATCCGCCGTGACGCGGACCGGCGGTCCGCCAGTGCCAGTGCTGGTGACCGGGGCGCGGCCGGCCCTGCCGGTCAGCCGGACCGCCGCCAAGGTCGGCGCCGCGGCCGCGGCCGGCCTGGCCATCGTCGCCGTGTGCAATACCAACCGCGGCGTGCTCAGCCCGGTGCGCGGGGTGCCGTGGGTGGTGCTGATCGTCCTGGGCGTCCTGTTCGCCTGGTCCTTCCTGCTCAACCGGACCCGGTTCGGCCGGGACGTGCACGCGATCGGCAGCAATGCGGAAGCGGCCCGGCGGGCCGGGGTCAGCCTGACCGGGATCCGGACCGTGTCCTTCGCCCTGGCCGGCCTGACCGCCGGGGTGGGCGGCATCGTCTACGCCTCGCAGCTGCGGTCGGTGTCGTCCGGGACGGACGGCGCGACGCTCGTGCTCTACGCGGTGGCGGCCGCCGTGATCGGCGGCACCAGCCTGTTCGGCGGGCGCGGCAAGCCGCTGGACGGGGTGCTCGGCGGTCTCGTCATCGCGGCCATCTACAACGGCATCTACCTGCTCGGGATGAGTGCCGCCGCCCAGGACCTGATCTTCGCGCTGGTGCTGCTGGCCGCGGTGAGCGCGGACGTGCTGGCCCGCCGGGGACAGGCCAGCCGCCGGGCCTGACGTCTGGCCGGCCCACGGCAGGGCCCGGCGCCTGGTTGTCCCGCCCCGGGCTGGCCCGCCCCGGGGCCAGCGGCCCGGGTTGCCATAAGCTGCGGGGCGATGACCGCCCCCGTCCGCCCGGCCCCGCAGGCCCCCGCCCGTCCCGCGCACCGGCGCCCGGTGCTGATCGCCTTGATGACCGCGATGGCGCTGGCGGCCATGGACACCACCATCGTGTCCACCGCGATCCCGCAGGTAGTCCGGGACCTCGGCGGGTTCTCCCTGTTCAGCTGGGTGTTCTCCAGCTACCTGCTGACCCAGACCGTGACCATCCCGGCCGCGGGGCGGCTGGCCGACCAGTGGGGGCGCAAGCCGGTCCTGATCGTGGGCACCATCGTCTTCCTGGCCGGGTCGGCTCTCTGCGCGTCCTCGACCACGATGGTGAGCCTGATCCTGTTCCGCGGGCTGCAGGGCATCGGCGCGGGCGGCGTGCAGGCCACCGTGAACACGCTGGCCGGCGACTTGTACGACCTGTCCGAACGGGGCCGGGTCCAGGGCTGGCTGTCCAGCGTGTGGGGCATCTCCGCGGTGATCGGCCCGGCGCTGGGCGGGAGCCTGGCCCAGTACGCGTCCTGGCGCTGGATCTTCCTGATCAACCTGCCGATCGGCGTGGTCACGATCGGCCTGCTGCTGCGCTACCTGCACGAGAACGTGCAGCGGACCCGGCACCGGATCGACGTGGCCGGCGGGGCCGCCATGTTCGTCGCGGCGGGCGCGCTCATCTTCGGCCTGTTGCAGGGCGGCGTGGCCTGGGCCTGGTGGTCGGTCCCGAGTGGCCTGGTGTTCGCCGTGGCCCTGGCCGCGGCGGGGCTCGCGGCGGTGGCCGAGCGCCGGGCCGCGGAGCCGATCCTGCCGCCGTGGTTCTGGCGCAGCCGGGTGCTGGCCGGCTCGGCCGCGGCCGGGTTCGGCCTCGGCCTCCTGGTCATCGGCCCGACCACGTTCCTGCCCACCTACGGCCAGGCCGTGCTCGGCCTCGGGGCCGTGGCCGCGGGCGGCGTGCTCGCCGCGATGAGCATCGGCTGGCCGCTGGCCACCTCCCAGTCGGCCCGGCTGTTCCTGCGGGCCGGCTTCCGGGCCACCCAGGTGACTGGCGCGGTGATCTGCCTGGCCGGAGTGGGGGCGTTCCTCGTTGGTCCTCAGCCCGCCCCGGTCTGGCAGCCAGTCGTGGAGACGTTCGTGCTCGGGGCCGGGCTGGGCCTGCTCTCGGTGGCCTCGATCGTGGGGGCGCAGTCCACGGTGAGCTGGGGCCAGCGCGGCGTGGTGACCGGGACCGTGATGTTCTGCCGCTATCTCGGCCAGAGCCTGGGCGCGGCGATCTTCGGGGCGATCTTCAACGCGGCCCTGATCGGGAAGCTGCACGACGCCCCCGCCGCGCTGCGCCACCGGCTGCCAGACCAGGTCAGCGGGGTCGCCACGGCGCTGGCCCGGCCCCAGGAACTGGGCCGGGCGGCCGAGGATTACCTGCGCGCCGCGCTCGCCACCGCCACCACCCATGTCTACGCCGCGCTCACGGTGGTGGCCGCGCTGACCATCGCCGGGGCGTTGCTGATCATGCCGAAGCACTTCAGCACGACCGCCGGGGAGAAGGCGTCCACCGGGCCCGCCGGGCCGGGTCTGGCTGAGGAAAGCCCCGGCGAGCCGGGCAGGGCCGATGGAGGCCCGGCGGAAAAAACGGGGTGACCAGGCAGGATTAGGTTGCTATGCTCCTGGGCTCTTGTGCCAACTCCCACGCCCATCGAGGTGATGACTCATGCCCTCGGCCAGCGGGACGCAGCAAGACCCGCCGCCCGATCCCGTCCTGACCCCCACAGCCGAGCCCGCACAGCCCGGCTCCGGCCCCGATCCGGTCCTCGTTAGGGAACGTGAATACCTCAGCCAGTCGCGGCAGTTCCTCCGGCTGATGCGCGAGGACGTGCTCTCGCTCCGGGCGCTGGGCGGCGACCCCGTGTCCGAGGAGTACCTGAAAGCCGACCTGTACCGCCGGGTCGAAGCGCTCAGCGACCTGCCGGACACGCCGCTGTTCTTCGGCCGGCTGGACTATGCGCCGGCGGCGGCCCCGGGCCGGGACGGGGGCGAGTTCGCGGGCGAGCGGTTCCACGTCGGCCGGCGGCACGTGCACGACCAGGAGGGCCATCCGGTCGTGGTCGACTGGCGGGCGCCGGTGTCCCGGCCCTTCTACCGGGCCAGCCCGGCCGACCCGATGGGGCTGGAGCTGCGCCGCCGGTTCGGCTTTTCGGGCGGCGAGCTCACCGCGCACGAGGACGAGGTGTTCACCGGCGAGCCGGGCGCGGCTGGCGGCGGCCCGGTCAGCCGCATCCTCATCCAGGAGATCGAGCGGCCGCGGTCCGGGCCGATGCGCGACATCGTGGCCACCATCGCCCCCGACCAGGACGACATCGTCCGGGCCGGCCCGGAGCACACGCTCTGCGTGCAGGGCGCACCCGGAACCGGGAAAACCGCGGTCGGCCTGCACCGGATCGCCTACCTGCTCTACGCCTACCCGGGCCGGATGACCCGGGGCGGGGTCCTGGTCATCGGGCCGAACCGCGCCTTCCTGTCCTACATCCGCAACGTGCTGCCCGCCCTCGGCGAGGTCGACGTGACCCAGACGACCCTGGCCGACCTGCTGGCCCGGGTGCCGGTCCGGGCCCGCGATTCCGCCCGGGCCGCGCAGGTCAAGGGCGACCCCCGGATGGCCGGGGTGCTGCACCGGGCGCTCTGGGCGGGGCTGCGCGAGCCCGCCGAGGCGGTCGTGGTGGTCCGCGGCTCCCGGCGCTGGCGGGTCGGCCCGGGCGAGCTGGCCGGCCTGGTCGGGGAACTGCGCGACCGCGGGGTCCGCTACGCCGCAGGCCGGGAGATGCTGGGTCACCGGATCGCGCACGTCATCCTGACCCGGATGGAGGCGGCCGGGGAGACCTGCGACGACCGGACCCACGAGGCGGTGCGGCGGACCCGGCCGGTGCGCGCCGCGGTGGACGCCATCTGGCCCAAGGCTGACCCGGTACGGCTGGTGCTGCGGCTGTTGTCTGACCGTGAGCTGCTGGCCCAGGCCGCCGAGGGGCTGCTGGCCGAGGCTGAGCAGCAGGCCATCAGCTGGGACCCGGCGCCGCGCGGGCCGGCCTCGGCCCGCTGGAGCCCGGCGGACGCCGTCCTGGTCAACGAGGCCAGTGACCTGATCGAGCGGACCCCCAGCCTGGCTCACGTGGTGCTGGACGAGGCCCAGGACCTGTCCCCGATGGAGTGCCGGGCGATCGGCCGGCGGTGCGCGACCGGGTCGGCCACGGTCCTCGGTGACCTGGCCCAGGGCACCGCCCCCGCCGCGGTCGGCAACTGGCCCGGGATGCTCACCCAGCTGGGCAAGGCCGGCGCCGAGGTGCGCGTGCTGCAGACCGGGTACCGGGTGCCGCGGCAGATCCTCGACTACGCCAACCAGTTGCTCGGCGCGCTGGCTCCCGGCCTGGCCCCGGCCCAGTCGCTCCGCCAGGACCCGGATGCGCTGACCGTCCGGCACGCGTCCGCGGACGCGCTGCCCGCCGCGCTGGCCACGGCCGGCGCCGCCGCCCTCGGAGACCCCGGATCGACCGCCGTGATCGCGGCCGATGACCAGGTGCCGTCACTGACCCGGATGCTCGGCGCGGCCGGGGTGCGGCACAGCCTGCTGGACGGGTCGGTGGACGGCCTGGCCAGCGGCGGCCTGCTGGTGGTGCCGGTCACCCTGGCCAAGGGGCTGGAGTTTGACCACGTCATCGTGGTCGAGCCGGGCCGGATCGCCGCGGCCGAGGCCCGCGGCCTGCACCGGCTCTATGTCGCGCTGACCCGGGCCGTGTCCCGGCTCACCGTGCTGCACGCGGAGCCGCTCCCCGAGTTGCTCTGCTAGCCCGGGGCCCGACCCCCCGGACCCCCCACTTGCCCGCCCCCAGTATGGCGCTGTCGGCATGCGGCGGGTGCCGGGTTGGTCGCCGCACTCGGCGAGGGATCACGCCTCCGGCGGGCCTCCGCCTCGCCGGCGAGTTCGCTCCCTGTGCCTACTGGTCTTTGATGACCTGGGTGATCAGGCGGGTGGAGTCCGCGAAGGACAGGGCGGTGGCGCGCAGGTGATTGAAGAACATGTTGTAGCGGTCCACTTCCTCGACGTTCTCCACGTAGAGCGCGCTGGTCAGGTCCTCGAGATAGACCACGTCCGGGTCGGCCCGCTCCGGGAAGGCCAGGATCACGAACGGCCGCCCCATGGCCGGGTGCGCGCCGGCCCCGAACGGCAGCACCTGGATCGCGACGTTCGGCAGGGCGCTCATCTCCAGCAGGTTCTCCAGCTGCATCCGCATCAGCTCGGAGCCGCCCACCCGGCGGTGCAGGGCGGCCTCGTCGAGCACCGCCCACAATTGCGGCGGGTCCTCGGTGAGCAGGGTGGGCTGGCGGGCCATCCGGACGGCGACGTTGCGCTCCACTGCTTCCGGGGCGCCGTCCACGGCCCCCGCGGCGATCACCGCGCGGGCGTAATCCTCGGTCTGGAGCAGCCCCGGGATCAGCGTGACCTCGTAGATCCGGATCTCCGAAGCCGCGCTCTCCAGCCCGATATAGGTCGCGAAGCGCGGCTCGATGGCGTCGCTGTACGCGTGCCACCAGCCCTTCTGCCGTGATTCCCGGGCGAGTTGGACCAGGCTGTCCTGCTGTGGGCCGGGCACGCCGTAAAGCTGGAGCATGTCCCGGACGTCCCGGGGTGAGACAGATACCCGGCCGGTCTCGATACGGCTGATTTTGGAGGTGGAGCACTCGAGGTGCTCGGCAACTTCCTCGCAGGTCAGGCCAGCCACATCGCGGAACCGGCGCAGCTCCAGCGCGAGCCGGCGACGCCGGACGGTGGGGCTCTGCTGAGTGGCCGTGGGGATCTCCTTCTGTCCGTATAGCCGTGCCTTCAGTGTGGCACCTGGTACTGGCTCCCCGGAGCCGCTTGCCCTGAGGACCCCGTTACTGTCCGGACAACATTGTTGCCCGGACAGTAACCCGGTTCAGGCCTACGCACGGGGTTGGTCCGGTTACAGTGCATTCGTTGGGTATTCGCCGGGCTGCGGCCCGCGGATTGCCCGACCGCCGGGTGTGCTCCGGCCGCCGGTCTCCGGGCCTGCGGTCTGCGCCCCGGCCCTAGGCGGGCGGCTGTCGTGCGTGGCCGAATCTGCGAAGTCCTGAATGCATGTTGCAAATGGCAATCGTACACGGCATCCTGGTCTAGGCACTCTTCGCTGTCGTCTGATTACTAGAGGTGATTTTGATGGTCATGGGAGCTCCTCAGGTGAGTTCCCTGTCGCCGCCGGACCAGGCCTACCTGGACCAGCTGGACAGGTTGGCCCCGGTGCTGGCTCAGCACGGGATGGCCACGAACCTGATGGCCCCGGCGGGCCGGGTGCCGAGCCTGCGCGTGATCAATCCCGCCGCACCGGCTCTGGCCGAGGACGTCTACGCCGGCTGCTGCGAGGACGGCAGCTGGTGGTTCTGGTGGTCCTGGGCGGAGCGGATCGCCGCCGCGAACGAGCTGGACCGCGCGGCGGAATGTGTCGCGCACGTCCTGTCCGCACCACACGACAGCTGACCAGGCGCTAGCCCCGGCGAACCAGCCCTGGGAACTGGCGCCGCGGAATCAGGGCGAGGCCGAGGGCCGCGCCGACGCAGCCGAGCCAGCGGTCAGCCCGGGAAAGGCCACGGTCCGGCCCAGCCAGGTCGTCGCGCGCAGCGCGCAGGCCTGCGCTTGCCCGGCGCCCCAGGCCCGCAGCCGCGGGTCGTCCAGCGCGACGACGCCGAGGTAGGCCGCGGCGACCTGGTTCTCCAGGTAGCCCGCGAGCGAGATCGCGGCGCCGCTCCCGTGCACCGGGAACGGCAGCTGGTAGGCGGCCTGCGCGGCCACCGGCTTCTCGCCGAGCGAGGTCAGCATGGCTTGCAGCCGGTCCCGGGCTATCTCGTGCTGAGCCCAGTTTTGCAGGGCCAGCTTCCGGGCGGCGGCGCCCAGTTGCGCGCCGGCCACGCCGTAGCCATAGATGGCGGCGTTCTCCGCGGCGAGCGCGGATTGCAGCGCCGCGGCTACCTGCCCGGTGCTGGCCGACCCGGTGCTGGCCGACCCGGTGCTGGCCGACCCCGTGCTGGCCGACCCCGTGCTGGCCGACCCCGTGCTGGCTGACCGTTTGCTGGCTGACCGCGTGCCGGCCGAACCCGTGTCTCCGGTCATCCGGTGGCCCGGTCCGTGCGCAGCAGCAGGGCGTGGCTGGCCTCGGAGGCCGCGATGCTCGCGAGCAGCTGGGCCAGGGCGGGGGGAGCCAGGGCCAGCCGCCTGACCAGGGAGCGTGCCGCGTCGGTCTCGGCCGCCTCGAGGGCGGCGAGCGTCGCCGCCCGCGGCCGCGCCGCGCCCGCCGTGGCGGAGGCCGATGGCCGCGGGGTGGCGGGCGGAGTGGCCGGGACGATCAGCATCGACGACAGCCGGGCCAGATGCTCGCGGTGCTGGGCGAGCAGCGGCCCGAGCGTCCCCGCCAGTCCGGGCGACCCGGCCAGGGCCGCGTGGTAGCGCGCGATCAGCGCCTGCTCGGTGGCGATCGCATGGTCCAGCACGGCGACGTCCGGCGCGGCTGTGGGCCGGGTGCCGAGGCCGCCCACGCCCTTGCAGCCCGCTGCCACCAGCGGCACGGTCATCGCGGTCGCGGCGAGCACGCTGCGCCGTCTCAGGTCTGCCCGCACCGCTCCTCCAGTCCGCTACCCCCGGGTGCTTCCGCTGAGCGTAGGGGCAGCCGGGGAGTGGCCGGCGGGCGCCACCCCGGATGGACATCCCGGGCTTCCCGGATCATCCCCGGCCGGGGCGCCGGCCACTCCCCGGGTGGCCAAATCTCAACTGCCGGGCGAGCCAGGGCGTGGACGGGCCGAGTCCCGGCGCGGGACGGTTAGGCTAGATCGCGCCAGACAACAGCACAGGTCGCGGACGAGGAGGTCGTGATGCGTGGTGAATCCCGTCACGTACCGTCACGCCCGCGCCCAGCCGGGCGTGCGACTGGGCGGGCCAGCAGTGGCGCGGCCAGTGGCAGAGCCAGTGGTGCGGCCGGCGGCAAAGATAGTGCCGCCGAGATCGCGCGGCTGACCCGGGTACTCGAGCCGGTAGTCCAGGCTGCCGGCCTGGACCTCGAATCGGTGCGGGTAGCGGCCGCGGGCCGGCGCCGCCTGCTCCGGATCGTGGTGGACGCCGACGGCGGACCAGGCCTGGACGACATCGCGACCCTCAGCCGCTCGCTGTCCGCGGAGCTCGACAATTCGGACGTCATGGGGGAGACCGCGTACACCCTGGAGGTCAGCTCGCCCGGGGTGGACCGGCCGCTCACGGCGGAGCGCCACTGGCGCCGGGCCCAGGGCCGCCTGGTGCGCGTCCCGCTAGCGCCCGGGGCGCCGGGATACCCGGATACGGTACTGGGCCGGGTCATCATGGCCCGGCCGGACGGGGTGGTCCTGGAGATCGGCGGCCAGCGGCTGGAGTTCGGTTATCAGGATCTGGGACCCGGCCAGGTGCAGGTCGAGTTCGGCAGCGGGGGCGCAGCACGCGACGAGCCCAGGGACGAGGGGGAGCCAGATGGACATTGACTTGAGCGTCCTACGCAGCCTGGAGAGCGAGAAGGACATCTCGATGGACCTGGCCATCAAGGCCATCGAGGATGCGCTGCTGCGCGCCTATCACTCCACTCCGGGCGCCGCGCTCACGGCCCGGGTGGAGATCGACCGGGGCAGCGGGCACGTGACCGTCTGGGCCAGCGAACCGGCCGAGGAAGGCGCCGTGGCCCGGGAATACGACGACACCCCGGACGGTTTCGGCCGGATCGCCGCCACCACGGCACGCCAGGTGATCCTGCAGCGGCTGCGGGACGCCGAGGACGAGCTCACCTTCGGTGAGTACGCCGGGCGGGAAGGCGACATCGTCGCGGGCGTCATCCAGCAAGGCAAGGACCCGCGGGCGGTACTGGTCGACCTGGGCAAGATCGAGGCCATCCTGCCCCCGACGGAGCAGGTCCCGGGGGAGCGCTACGCGCACGGTGAACGGCTGCGCTGTTACGTGCTGCACGTGCGCAAGGGGTACCGGGGACCGTCGATCACCTTGTCCCGCACGCACCCGAACCTGGTCAAGAAGCTGTTCGCGCTGGAGGTCCCGGAGATCGCGTCGGGCGCGGTGGACATCGTGGCCATCGCGCGGGAGGCAGGTCACCGGACGAAGATCGCGGTTACCTCGAACCAGCCCGGGGTGAACGCCAAGGGGGCCTGTATCGGGCCGATGGGCAGCCGGGTGCGCAACGTCATGACCGAACTGCACGGGGAGAAGATCGACATCGTCGACTACTCCGAGGACCCGCCGCAGTTCGTGGCCCACGCGCTGTCCCCGGCCCGGGTGCTGCGGGTCAATGTGGTGGACGCGCAGGCCCGGGTGGCCCAGGTCATCGTGCCCGACTACCAGCTGTCGCTGGCGATCGGCAAAGAGGGCCAGAACGCGCGCCTGGCCGCGCGGCTCACCGGGTGGAAGATCGATATCCAGCCGGACAGCCCCGCCGATCCGGCCAGCGGGCCCAGCGGTGGCGCCCGGGCCGGGCGCAATGCCACCCGGAGCCCGCCGCCGCGGAGCCCGCCGCCGCGGAGCGCGCCGCCCCGGAGCCCGCGGACGCCACGCCGGAGCCCGCCGCCCCGGAGGCGGCTAAGGCCGCCCCGGAGCCTGCGGACGCTACCGCGGAGCCTGCCGCCCCGGAGCCCGCGGCCGCCGTCCCGGAGCCTGCGGACGCCACCGCAGAGCCCGGGCAGGAGGTGCCTGGCGGCCAGCCGGGGGACGAAACCGGCCCCGGGGCGGGCGCACCGGGAGCCGTGCGCGGTGGCGCCGACGCGCCGGCGAGGTAAGCTTGCACCGACAATGGCTAGACGGTCCCTGCGACTGGTGCGTTCCGCGCCTGCGATTCGCACCTGCATAGGCTGCAGGATCCGCGAAGCCAAGTCTGACCTGCTGCGCCTCGTGGCGGTCGGGGGTGACATCGTCCCTGACCCGAAGGCGCGGCTGCCCGGCCGGGGCGCGTATCTGCATCCCAGCCAGGAATGCTTTGAGCTAGCCCAGCGCCGCAGGGCACTACCGCGGGCGCTGCGGCAGCCGGCACCGCTTGGTGCCGGGCCGCTCGAGGATTACCTGGCGGGACGATGTGATTCGGGCCCTCATGGGCGGGCGGGTGAGTCCCCTGGGACGGGCCCGGCTGGTAAGACGGTCGAAGCTAAAACGGCAGCAGTGCCGGGAAAGCGGGATCAGTTGTGATGAGCGCGCGATGAGAACTCGGCGATGAGAACCAGAAGCTGAGGCCATCCGGAGCACGCGCTGCCCCGGATCGGCCACGATGGCCCGGCGGAGTCGGGCCGACAGAGGGAGCGCAGTGGCGAAGGTCCGGGTATACGAACTCGCGAAGGAGTTCGGGGTAGAGAGCAAGGCCGTGATGGCCAAGCTCCAGGAAATGGGCGAGTTCGTCCGTTCGGCGTCATCCACCATCGAGGCGCCAGTAGTCCGCAGACTTAAGAATGAGTTCTCCACCCAGGCGCCCAAGGCCCCTGGCCGGGGAACCCAGGGTCAGGGCGCGCCAGCGCCCGCCCGGCCCGCCGAGGGCAATGGCAACGGCCGTCCGGTACCCCGTCCGGGTCCGGCCCGGCCGCAGGCCCCGGCCGCGTCCGGCCCCCAGGTCAGTGACAGTCCGCAGGCCAGTCCCAGTGCGCCGGCCGTGAGCCCGGCTGCGGGCGGCCCGGCGGCGCCTGCCGCAGACGAGGTGGCCCGGCCAGCGGCCAGCGCGGGTTCCAGCGCACCGGCCCCGGCCACGCCGCGGGCCCCGGTTCCCCCGGTGCCCTCCGACGGCGGCCAGGCGACCCGTCCTGCTCAGCCTGGCCGCGGCCCGGTGCCCGGGCCCCGGCCCGCGAGCCCGCGTCCCGGTAGCTCGGGACCTGGTGGTTCAGGTCAGGGCGCTCCGGGACAGGGCGCCCCAGGGCGCGGTGCCCCGAGCCAGGGTGCCCCGGGCCAGGGCAGCCAGGGACCGGGTGCTCCCCGGCCTGGTGCTCCCCGGCCTGGCGGCCGCGGTGCCCCGCGGCCCGGCCCGCGCCCCGGTAACAACCCCTATGCTCCGGTCGCCTCCGGCATGGGTTCCGCCCCGCGTGGCGCACCGGCGCGGCCGGGCCAGCCCGGCCCGGGCAGCGCCGGTCCCGCGTCGCCCGGCCAGGGCGGTCCGCGCCCCGGCGGGCCGCGTCCGGCCGGCCCGCGCGACCCGGGACGTCCCAGCCCAGCGAACATGGCCCGCCCCGGCGGCCCGCGTCCCAGCCCCAGCAGCATGCCGCCGCGGCCCGCCCGTGGTGGTCCCGGCGGCGGTCCTGGCGGTCCTGGCCGTGGTGGTCCCGGCGGCGGCGCCGGCGCGGGCGGACGCCCGGGCGGCGGCGGCCGTGGCGGTCCCGGTACGGGCGCACCCCGTCCCGGTGGTGGCGGCGGCGGTGCCGGCCCACGCCCGGGTATGACTGGTGGGCGGCCAGGTGGCGGCGGAGGCCGCGGCCGCAGCGGCACCCAGGGTGCGTTCGGGCGGCCCGGTGGCCGGCCCTCGCGGGCCCGCAAGTCGCGCAAGGCACGCCGCCAGGAATTCGACAACATGCAGGCGCCGTCGATTGGCGGCGTGTCGATCCCGCGCGGGAACGGCCAGGTAATCCGGCTGTCCCGCGGTGCGTCACTGAGCGACTTCGCCGACAAGATCGGCGTCAACCCGGCCTCGCTGGTCCAGGTCATGTTCCACCTGGGCGAGATGGTCACCGCCACCCAGTCGGTGAACGACGAGACGCTGCAGTTGCTCGGCGCCGAGCTCAACTACAACGTCCAGGTCGTCTCCCCGGAGGAAGAGGACCGGGAGCTGCTGGAGTCGTTCGACATCGAGTTCGGTGAGGACGAGGGCGGCGAGGAAGCCCTGGTCGCCCGGCCGCCAGTGGTGACCGTCATGGGCCACGTCGACCACGGCAAGACCAAGCTCCTCGACGCGATCCGGCACACCAACGTGACGGCCCGCGAAGCAGGCGGGATCACCCAGCACATCGGGGCCTACCAGGTCACCACGGAAGTGGACGGCCAGGAGCGGAAGATCACCTTCATCGACACCCCGGGTCACGAGGCGTTCACCGCCATGCGGGCCCGCGGGGCGGAGACCACCGACCTGGTGGTGCTCGTCGTCGCGGCTGACGACGGCGTGAAGCCGCAGACGACGGAGGCGCTCAACCACGCCCAGGCGGCCGGGGTACCGATCGTGGTGGCGGTCAACAAGATCGACAAGGAGGGGGCGGACCCGCAGCGGGTGCGTTCCCAGCTCACCGAGTACAACCTGGTCGCTGAGGAGTTCGGCGGCACGACCCTGTTCGTGGACGTCTCCGCGCGGGAAGGCCGCGGCATCGAGGAACTGCTCGAGGCCGTCGTCCTGACCGCGGACGCGGAGCTGGACCTGAGGGCCAACCCGGAGCAGCAGGGCCAGGGCGTGGCGATCGAGGCCCACCTCGACCGGGGCCGCGGTCCCGTGGCCACGGTGCTGGTCCAGCGCGGCACGCTGCACGTCGGCGACTCCATCGTCGCGGGCGAGGCGTTCGGCCGGGTCCGGGCGCTGCTCGACGAGAACGGCGCGCCGATCCCGGACGCACCGCCCTCGCGGCCGGCGATGGTGCTCGGCCTCACCGCCGTGCCCGACGCGGGCGACAGCTTCCTGGTGGTCAGCGACGACCGGGTGGCCAGGCAGATCGCCGAACGCCGCGAGGCGCGCGAGCGTAACGCCATGTTCGCCCAGCGGCGGCCCCGGGTCACCCTGGAAGACCTGGAGTCCGCGCTCAAGTCGGGCGAGCGGGAAGAACTCCTGCTCATCGTCAAGGGCGACGTGTCCGGGTCGGTCGAGGCCCTCGAGGACGCGCTGCTCAAGATCGATGTGGGCGAGGAAGTGCTGCTGCGGGTCATCGGCCGCGGTGTCGGTGCCATCACCCAGGACGACGTGAACCTGGCCATCGCCTCCGAAGCGGTGATCGTGGGCTTCAACGTCCGTCCGGCGGGCCGGGCCGGGGAACTGGCCCAGCGCGAGGGCGTGGACATCCGCTACTACTCGGTCATCTACCAGGCGATCGAGGAGATCGAGGCGGCCCTCAAGGGCATGCTCAAGCCCGAGTTCGAGGAGGCCCAGCTCGGCACCGCCGAGATCCGGGAGATCTTCCGGGTGCCCAGGGTCGGCAACGTGGCCGGCTCGCTGGTCCGCTCCGGCACCATCAACCGGGGCAGCAAGGCCCGGCTGATCCGCGACGGCGTCGTGATCTCCGACAACCTGACCGTGGACTCGCTGCGCCGGTTCAAGGAGGACGCGACCGAGGTCCGCGAGGGCTACGAGTGCGGCATCGGCATCGGCTACAGCGACATCCGGGTCGGCGACACGATCGAGACCTTCGAGATGCGGGAGAAGCCGCGGGCCTAGGGCAAGAGCCCCCGGTCCCGGCTACGGCCGGGACCGGGGCGCCCCAGACCATGCGGACACAGCCGGGAAGGGCGTCGTGTATCTGGGGGCGCTGACGCTGGATGTACTGCTCGGTGACGTTCGTTCCCTCAAGCAGAAAAGGTCGGCGGTGGCCTCGGTAGTAGCCGAGGTCCGCCGCCGCTATCCCGGGGTTGCGGTGGCCGAGAGCGGGCACATGGACCTGCATCGCAGGGCGGAGATCGGAGTCGCGGTGGTGTCCTCCACGGCCGCTCACGCCGTCGAGGTGCTCGACGCCTGTGAGCGCCTGGTGGCGGCGCGTCCCGACATCGAGCTTCTGTCCGCGCGGCAACGGCTCCTGACTGAGGAGGAGTAGCTCATGGTGGACCAGGCCCGGGCGCGCAAGCTCGCCGACCGGATCGCCCAGATCGTGGCGGAGATGCTCGAGCGGCGGATCAAGGATCCCCGGCTCGGCTTCGTCACCGTGACCGAAGCCCGGGTCACCGGCGACCTCCGAGAGGCCACCGTCTTCTACACCGTCTACGGATCAGACGAGGAACGGACCGCCACCGCGGTCGCGCTGGCCAGCGCGACCGGGGTCATCCGGTCCGAGGTGGGCCACCAGACCGGGCTGAAGCACACGCCGTCCCTGACGTTCGTGGCCGACACCATCCCGGAGGGGGCCCGGCACATGGAAGACCTGGTGGCGCGGGCCCGCGAGGCTGACGCCAGGCTGGCTGAGGTGCGCGAGGGTGCGGTGCCCGCCGGTGACCCGGATCCGTACCGCGAATCACCGGGCGCCGCCGCAGACGACCTGGATGATGACGACCTGGCCGGCGATGAGCTGGATGATGACGATCTTCTCGGCGGAACGTCCGCCGCCGCCGACCAGGGCGCGGGATACTCACCACCGTGACTGACCTGGCCAGCCAGCAGGCCCGGGCGCTGGCCCTCCTGGACACCGCGGACGAGGTGTGCCTGGCCTGCCATGTACGCCCGGACGCCGATGCGCTCGGCTCCATGCTGGCGTTCGCGCATGCCCTGGGCGCCCCCGGCCGTCGCGCCCAGCGCATCGTCGCCTCGTTCGGCGATGAGCCGTTCGAGATCCCGGAGATCCTCCGTTTCCTGCCCGGGCTCAGCCTGCTGAGCCCGCCGGACGCCTACCCGCACCGCCCCGAGCTCATGGTCACCTTCGACGCGGGCAGCATCGACCGGCTGGGTGTCCTGGCCGGGCATGCGTCCCGTGCCGACCAGCTGATCGTCATTGACCATCACGCCTCCAACACCGAGTTCGGCACCGTCAACCTGATCGACCCGGCCGCGGCGGCCACCGCCATCCTGGTGCTGAACCTGATCGATGCGGCGGGCATCGGGCTGACCCGGGATATCGCGTTCGGCCTCTACGCCGGGCTGGTCGCCGACACCGGCTCCTTCAAGTACTCCGCGACCACACCCGCCGTGCATGAGGCGGCGGCGCGGCTGCTGGGCACCGGGATAGAGCCGGGCATGGTGGCGCGCGAGCTGTGGGACCGGGCGCCCTTCGGCTACCTGGGGCTGCTCTCCGCAGTACTGGGCCGGGCCGTGCTGGAGCCGGACGCCGCCGGAGGCAACGGCCTGGTGTGGACCTCAGTGACCCGCGCCGACCGGGCCGCGCACGGCCTGTCCCTCGACGCGGTCGAGTCCGTCATCGACGTGCTGCGCCGCACCGACGAAGCGGAAGTGGCCATCGTCCTCAAGCAGTCCGAGGATGGGCTGTGGCAGGCGTCCGCCCGGTCCAAGGGCAAGGTGGACGTGGGCCGGGCCTGCTCCCGGCTGGGCGGTGGCGGGCACCGCAACGCGGCCGGCGTCACGCTGGCCGGCAGCGCCGAGGACGCCATCGCGCGGCTCCGCGGGCTGCTCGCGGAAAGCAGCTAGGCCCGTGTCCCGCGACGCCCGGGGCAGCGCCCCGAGCGGGCTGATCGTGGTGGACAAGCCCGGCGGCCTGACCTCGCATGACGTGGTGGCCCGGATCCGGCGGCTGGCCGGGACCCGCCGGGTCGGGCACGCCGGCACCCTCGACCCGATGGCGACCGGGGTGCTCGTCGTCGGGGTGGAGAAGGCGACCCGGCTGCTGGGCCACCTGACCCTCACCGACAAGGAGTACCAGGCCACCATCCGGCTCGGCCAGGCCACCGACACCGGCGACGCCGAGGGCACGGTCACCTCGGGCCGGCCCGCCGGCCACCTGTCCCTGGCCCAGGTGCAGGCGGCCGCGGCCGCCCTGACCGGGGAGATCCAGCAGGTGCCGCCCACGGTCAGCGCGATCAAGGTCGCGGGCCGCCGGGCCTACCAGCTGACCCGCGAGGGAGCCCCCCCGGTGCTCCAGCCGCGGCCGGTGACGGTCTGGTCCTTCACCGTCCAGGCCGTCCAGCCCGCGCCGGGAGACCTGCTGGACGTGGCGGTCGAGGTGCGCTGCTCCAGCGGCACCTATATCCGCGCCCTGGCCCGCGACATGGGCGAGGCGCTGGGCGTGGGCGGGCACCTCACCAGCCTCCGCCGGACCCGGGTCGGCCCGTACGGCCTGAGCGCCGCGCACACCCTGGACCAGCTCGCCGACCAGCTGACCGTGCTGCCGCTGGCCCAGGCCGCGGCGGCGGCGTTCCCGGCGCGCGAGCTCACCGCGGACGAGGCCCGCTCGCTCTCGCACGGCGGCCGGCTGCCCGGCGTGGGCGGCGAGACCGGCCCGGTGGCCGCGTTCGGACCCGATGGCACGCTCATCGCGCTCGTGCAGGAGAAAGACGGCGTGGCCCGGCCGCTCGCGGTATTCGTCCCCTGACCAGCCCCGCAGGTCGCCGGAGCCGGGAGAGTGCCGGGCGGGAGACGGTTTTCGTTGCGGCTGATGAATTTCCGGGCCGCGGCAGTGCGATCACGCGGGCGTCCGGCCCCGGGCTGCGGTCCCTGATCACGCCGGCCCGTCCGGCAGAATGGCAGATGCGGGCAGCCCGCTCGCGGGAGGAGAGCGTGATGCCGCACACCAGCGATACCCGGATCCTCGGCTATGAGCCGCTGCTCTCGCCCGCGGCGCTGCTGGAGGAACTGCCGCTCGGGCCCGCCGAGGCGGACATGGTCGAGCGGTCCCGGAGCGAGGTGCGCGCCGTGCTGGACGGCGAGGACGACCGCCTCCTGGTGGTGGCCGGGCCCTGTTCGGTGCACGACCCGGCCGCCGGGCTCGACTACGCGCGCCAGCTGGCCGCGCTGCGCGAGGAGCTCGGGGAGGACCTGCTCGTGGTCATGCGGGTCTACTTCGAGAAGCCGCGCACGGTGACCGGCTGGAAGGGCCTGATCAACGATCCCGGCATGGACGGCACCCACGACGTGCACCGGGGCCTGCGGCTGGCCCGGCGGTTCCTGCTCGACGTGGTCTCGCTGGGGCTGCCGGTCGGCTGCGAGTGGCTGGACCCGATCACCCCGCAGTACATCGCCGACGCCGTGGCGTGGGGTGCGATCGGCGCGCGGACCACCGAGAGCCAGGTGCACCGCCAGCTCGCCTCCGGCCTGTCCATGCCGATCGGGTTCAAGAACGGCACCGACGGCGACGTGCGGGTAGCCGTGGACGCCTGCCGGGCCGCGGCCGCGGGGCACACCTTCTTCGGCGTGACCCGGGCCGGGGCGGCGGCGGTGGTCACCACCGCGGGCAACCCCGACTGCCACGTGATCCTGCGGGGCGGGCGGCCCGGCCCCAACTACGAGCCCGGGCCGGTGCGCACCGCGCTGGAGATGATCTCCGGCGCCGGGCTGGCCCGGCGGGTCATGGTGGACGCCAGCCACGGCAACAGCGGCAAGGACTACCGGCGCCAGCCCGCCGTGGCCGGGGTGCTGGCCGGCCAGATCGGCGGCGGTGAGCAGGGCATCGTGGGCATCATGCTGGAAAGCTTCCTGCAGCCCGGGCGGCAGGAGCCCGGGGACCCGGCGACGCTGGCTTACGGGCAGAGCGTGACCGACCCGTGCATCGACGTGGATACCACCGCCGAGGTGCTGCGCGGGCTGGCCGCCGCGGTCCGGCAGCGCCGGGCCGGCCTGCCCCCGCGGGCCGCCGCCGGGCGGGCCGCCGCGCCCGCGTCCTGACGGGTCCCGCGTCCCGGCCGGCAGGCGTCCTGGCGGGCGAGCGTCCTGACCCGGGCCCGGGCATGGCACCCTTGAGGTGAACGCGTCGAGCATCGAAGGAGCAGCACCGTGCAGCGCTGGCAGGGCCTGGATGACGTGCCCGGAGACTGGGGCTCCTCGGTCGTCACCATCGGCGTGTTCGACGGTGTGCACCGCGGTCACCAGCGCATCGTGGGCCGGGCCGCCGAGGCCGCGGCCCGGCTGGACCTGCCCGTGGTCGTGATCACCTTCGACCCGCATCCCATGGAGGTGGTCCGGCCCGGCTCGCATCCGCCGTTGCTGTGCACGGTCCGCCGCCGGGTGCAGTTGCTGGGCGGCGAAGGCGGCGACGCGGTCTGCGTCCTGCCGTTCACGCTCGACTTCTCCCGGCTGGGACCGGATGATTTCGTCCGGGCCGTACTCGCCGACCGGCTGCACGCCCGCTGGGTCGTGGTGGGAGACAACTTCCGGTTCGGGCACCGCGCCGCGGGCGACGTGCCGCTGCTGGCCGAACTGGGCGAAAAATACGACTTCGGGGCGGAAGGTGTCCCGTTGCTCAGTGAACCGGAGCACGGGGAGCCCGGCAAGCCCGGCGCCATCATCTCCTCCAGCGGGATCAGGGACCTGCTGAACCAGGGAGACGTGGCCGGGGCCGCCGAGGACCTGGGCCGCCCGCACCGGGTGGAGGGGGTCGTGGTGCGCGGCCAGCAGCGCGGCCGGGCGCTCGGTTTCCCCACCGCCAACCTGGAGACCGCCCCGCACACCGCTGTCCCCGCCGACGGCGTGTACGCGGGCTGGCTGGTCAGCCTGGACGCCGAGGGCCAGGAGGAGCAGCGCTGGCCCGCGGCGATCTCGGTGGGCACCAACCCGACCTTCGACGGGCGGGAACAGACCGTGGAGGCCTACGCGCTGGACCGGGACGATCTCGACCTGTACGGCCTGCACATGGCGGTGGAGTTCGTGGCGCGGCTGCGCGGTATGGTCCGGTTCGACTCCGCCGACGAGCTCACCGAGCAGATGCGCCGCGATGTGGACGAAGCCCGCGAGCTCATCGGCGGCATCCGCTAGCCCGGCACGGGCGCGCGGCCCCGGCGCGGCGGGTACGGCGTTTACGGACCGGCCCGCGTGATACCTTTAGGTAACGGTCGGCATGTTCCGGCCTGGTTAGCTGCACCCTCAAGCGGCTGACCGAGGGGCTTCCCCGCACTTCCAGTGTTATCTGGGCCGCGCCGAGCCTCTTCCTGCCTCATTGACTGACACAAAGATAGGAAAGCCACGTGCCGCTGGACACAGCCGTGAAGAAGGAGATCATCGCAGGGAACGCGACCAGTGAGGGTGACACCGGTTCGCCGGAAGTCCAGGTTGCGCTGCTGACGCGACGGATCAACGACCTGACCGAGCACCTCAAGGTGCACAAGCACGATCACCACAGCCGTCGCGGCCTGCTGCTGCTGGTCGGGCGCCGCCGGCGCCTGCTCAAGTACCTGGCCAGCACGGACATCGAGCGCTACCGTGCGCTCATCAGCAAGCTCGGCCTGCGCAGGTAGGTCCGGGACAACTCAAGAACGACTTCCCGCGGCCCCCGATCCCGGAGCGCTCAGGGCGCCAGGACCGGTCCTCGGTAGTGGTTCTCGGGTCGCGTGTGCGCGCTTACCGGCGCGGCACAGGCGGGCCGAGGGCTTCGATCGAAGACCGGGCCGGCCGCTGGCCGGGCCAGATGGAACGGACTGCACGGCTCATGCCCCAGGGCATGGGCCACAGAACACCGACCGGACGGCATCGGCCGCGTACCACCGGCGGCGGGCGGAGCGGGACCTCACAAGGAGGTCTCACCCATGGAGGGTGTGTTTACCGCCGAAGCCGTTATCGATAACGGCACCTTCGGCACCCATACGATCAAGTTCGAGACCGGCCGGCTCGCTCGCCTGGCCGCCGGTTCTGCCGTCGCCACGCTGGACGACGAGACGGTGATCCTGTCCGCCACCACGGCGGGCAAGCACCCCAAGGAAGGGCTGGACTTCTTCCCCCTCACGGTGGACGTCGAGGAGCGGATGTACGCGATCGGCCGTATCCCCGGATCCTTCTTCCGCCGGGAAGGCCGTCCGTCCGAGGACGCGATCCTCACCTGCCGCCTCATTGACCGGCCGCTGCGGCCTTCGTTCGTCAAGGGTCTCCGCAACGAAGTTCAGGTCGTGGAGACGATCCTGGCGCTCAATCCTGAGCACCTGTACGACGTGGTCGCCATCAACGCCGCGTCCCTGTCCACCATGCTCGCCGGGCTGCCGTTCTCGGGCCCGATCGCCGGCGTGCGGGTCGCCCTGATCAAGGGCCAGTGGGTCGGGTTCCCCACCCACGAGCAGCTGAGCGACGCCACCTTCGACATGGTGGTCGCGGGCCGGGTACTCCCCGACGGTGACGTGGCCATCATGATGGTCGAGGCGGAGTCCACCACCGGCACCATCGGGATGCTGGCCGACTCCTCCAGCGGTGCGGTCGCGCCCACCGAGGAGACCGTGCCGGAGGGCCTGGAGGCGGCCAAGCCGTTCCTCAAGCTCCTCTGCGAGGCCCAGCAGCGGGTCGCCGACCAGGCCGCCAAGCCGACCGGCGAGTTCCCCGTGTTCGCGGACTACCAGCCGGACGTCTACGACGCCGTGGCCGCGGACGTCTCCGACGAGCTGGCCCGGGTGCTGACCATCGCGGGCAAGCAGGAGCGCGAGACCGAGACCGACCGGGTCAAGGCGCTCGCCCAGGAGAAGCTGGCCGGCCAGTTCGAGGGCCGCGAGAAGGAGATCAGCGCGGCCTTCCGGGCGGTGACCAAGAAGCTGGTCCGCGAGCGGATCATCTCCGACGGCGTCCGCATCGACGGCCGCGGCCTGACCGACATCCGCCAGCTGTCCGCGGAGGCGCACATACTGCCCCGGGTGCACGGCTCGGCCCTGTTCGAGCGGGGTGAGACGCAGATCCTCGGCGTCACCACGCTGAACATGCTCCGGATGGAGCAGATGATCGACACGCTCAACCCGGAGCGCACCAAGCGGTACATGCACAACTACAACTTCCCGCCGTACTCCACCGGGGAGACCGGCCGGGTCGGCTCGCCGAAGCGCCGCGAGATCGGTCACGGCGCGCTGGCCGAGCGGGCCCTGCTGCCGGTCCTGCCGAGCCGCGAGGAGTTCCCCTACGCGATCCGCCAGGTCTCCGAGGCGATCGGGTCCAACGGCTCGACCTCCATGGGCTCGGTGTGCGCGTCCACCATGTCGCTGCTGGACGCGGGCGTCCCGCTGCGGGACATGGTGTCCGGCATCGCGATGGGCCTGATCCACGAGGGCGGCCAGTTCGTCACCCTGACCGACATCCTGGGCGCCGAGGACGCGTTCGGCGACATGGACTTCAAGGTCGCGGGGACCAAGGACATCATCACCGCGCTCCAGCTGGACACCAAGCTGGACGGGATCCCGGCCGCCGTGCTCGGTGCGGCGCTGCGCCAGGCCCGCGGGGCCCGGCTCACGATCCTCGAGGTCATGCGCGAGGCCATCGACGCCCCGGGCGAGATGAGCCCGCAGGCGCCGCGGATCATCACGATCAAGGTCCCGGTGGACAAGATCGGTGAGGTCATCGGGCCCAAGGGCAAGATGATCAACTCCATCCAGGAGGACACCGGCGCCGAGATCACCATCGAGGACGACGGCACCATCTACATCGGTGCCACCGATGGGCCCTCCGCCGAGGCCGCGCGGACGACGATCAACGCGATCGCCAACCCGCACATGCCCGAGGTGGGCGAGCGCTTCCTCGGAACCGTGGTCAAGACGACCACGTTCGGCGCGTTCATCTCCCTGCTGCCGGGCAAGGACGGCCTGCTGCACATCACCCAGCTGCGCAAGCTGCACGGCGGGGCCCGGATCGACAACGTCGATGACGTGGTCAAGGTCGGCGACAAGATCCAGGTCGAGATCCGCGAGATCGATGACCGCGGCAAGCTGTCCCTGGTGCCGGTCGAGGTGGTCGAGCGTGAGGCGGCGCCGGGAACGGTGACGGCGGCGGGTCCGGTGCGCCGGAGTCGTCCGATGGCGGCGCGGCAGGCCAGGCTGGTGGCGGCGACAGCCACCGGACCCGGCACCGCGAGCGCCGGCACAGCAACAACTCGTGAGCAGCCCGGACGTGCAGGCTGGACTGGCGGATGATGACCCAGGAACCGTACGGCGCAGCGTGCTGCCCGGCGGGCTCCGGGTCATCACCGAGTCGCTGCCGTCGGTCCGGTCGGTCGCGTTCGGCATCTGGGCGGGGGTGGGGTCCGTTGACGAGGACCTCACCCACGCCGGGGCCACGCACTACCTGGAGCACCTGTTGTTCAAGGGCACCAGGCGGCGCACCGCGCTGGAGATCTCGGCCGAGATGGACGCGGTCGGCGGCGAGCTGAACGCGTTCACCGGCAAGGAGTACACCTGCTACTACGCGCGGGTGCTGGACGCCGACCTGCCGCTGGCCATGGATGTGCTGTCCGACATGGTGACCAGCTCGCTCATCGAGCCGAAGGACGTCGACGCCGAGCGCGGCGTGATCCTCGAAGAGATCGCCATGAACGACGACGATCCCGGCGACACGGTGCACGAGGCGTTCGTCGCCAAGCTGTTCGGTGACACCCCGCTCGGCCGGCCGATTCTCGGCACGGTCGACTCCATCAACGGCATCACCACCGAGCGGATCGCCGAGCACTACCGCGCCCGGTACACGCCGGACCACCTGGTCGTGGCCGCGGCGGGCAGCCTCGACCACGAGATGGTGGTGGAGGCGGCCCGGCGCGAGTTCGCCGGCGTGCTCAGCGGGGAGACCAGGCCCGCCGGGCCGCGGCTGTCCACCCCGGGCGGCCCGCCGCCGGTGGGCGGCGCGGTGGACGGCGATCCCGGCCGTGGTGTGCAGCTGGTGTCGCGGGGGATCGAGCAGGCCAACCTGATCCTCGGCTGCGAGGGCCTGAGCCGGACCGACGACCGGCGGTTCGCGCTGGGCGTGCTCAACGCGGCTCTCGGCGGCGGCATGTCCTCGCGGCTGTTCCAGGAGGTGCGCGAGAAGCGCGGCCTGGCCTACTCGGTCTACAGCTTCACCTCCCAGCACGCCGACACCGGCATCTGGGGGGTCTACGTGGGCTGCCTGCCGTCCAAGGCCGACGAGGTGCTGTCGATCTGCCGGGACGAGATCGCCAAGGTGGTGTCCGGCGGCCTGTCCGACGCCGAACTCGACCGGGGCAAGGGCCAGATGCGCGGCTCGATGGTGCTCGGCCTGGAGGACCCCTCCTCGCGGATGAGCCGGCTGGGCAAGTCCGAGCTGGTGTACCCGCGGCTGGAGCCGGTCGACGAGATCCTGGCCTCGATCGAGGCGGTCTCGCACGACGCGGTGCGCAGCGTGGCCGAGGAGATCCTGACCCGGCCCAAGGTGCTGGCCGTGGTCGGCCCGTACGACGACGACGCGCCGTTCACCAACGCTCTCGCGTAGCGCGTAGCGCGGGACACCCGGCTTCAGGGCGAGCTTCAGGGCGAGGAGCAAATGATCAAGGTCGGTGTACTGGGGGCCCGGGGCCGGATGGGCGGCGAGGTCGGCCGGGCGCTGGCCGCCGCGGATGACCTCGAGCTCGCGGCCGAGGTGGACGACGGCGATGCCCTCGACGGACTCACCGGCTGCGCGGTGGTCGTCGACTTCACCCACCCGGGCGTGGTCATGGATAACCTGCGCTGGTGCATCGGCCACGGCCTGGACGTGGTGGTCGGCACCTCAGGGTTCGGTGCGGAGCGGCTGGCGCAGGTCCGGTCATGGCTCGCGGACGCCCCCTCGGTGCGCGTCCTGATCGCCGCCAACTTCTCGGTCGGCGCGGTGCTGATGATGAGCTTCGCGGCCCAGGCCGCCCGGTTCTTCGAATCGGCCGAGATCATCGAACTGCACCACGCGGGCAAGATGGACGCCCCGTCCGGGACCGCGTCCCGGACGGCGTCGCTGATCGCGGCGGCCCGCTCGGCCGCCGGGCTGGGCCCGATGCCTGACGCGACCGCGACCGCCGCCCCGGGAGCCAGGGGAGCCGAGATGGACGGGGTGCACGTGCATTCGGTGCGGCTGGCCGGGCTGGTCGCCCATCAGGAGGTCCTGCTGGGCGGGCACGGCGAGACGCTGACCATCCGGCATGACTCGCTCGACCGGGCCTCGTTCATGCCGGGCGTGCTGCTCGCCGTGCGCGGGCTGGCCTCCCTGCCACCGGGCCTGACCTTCGGCCTGGAACCACTGCTCTTCTAGCCCGGGGGCCCGAGGCCCCCGGAGCCCCCAGCTTGCCCGCCTGCGGATGCACCTCGTCGGCTGCGGCTGCCGGGTTGATCGCGGGCTCGGAGGGAGCCGCCTTCGGCGCGGCGCGCCTCGCCAGCGAGCGGGGGGTCCAGGGGGGTCGTCCCCCCGGACTAGCAAGTAGCCTCGCGGTTATGTGCCGCAGCATCAAGACCCTGCGCCCGCCCTACGCCGACCACGTGACCGACGAGGACGTCCGGGCCGCAGCGCGTCAGTACGTCAAGAAGATCAGCGGGTTCCAGCGCCCGGCCAAGCACAACGCGGAGGCGTTCGAGCAGGCCGTCCAGGACGTCGCCCGCGCCACCGAGGTTCTGCTGGCCCAGCTTGAGATACGGTAAAGAGTGACAAGCGCGACAGTGCACAGCGAGTCCATCGGGGGACGGGCATGCTGAGGACGATCCTGAACGTCATCTGGCTGGTCCTGTGCGGTTTCTGGATGGCTATCCTCTACGCGCTGGCCGGGCTGGTCTGCTTCGTCTTGTTCTTCCTCGTGGTGACGATCCCGCTGGGCATCGCGGCCTTCCGCATCGCCGGCTACGTGCTGTGGCCGTTCGGCCGGTCGATCGAGGTGCGCCGGGACGCCGGGCTGGGCTCCGTGATCGGCAACGTCATCTGGATCGTCCTCTTTGGCTGGTGGCTGGCCCTGGGGCACCTGACGACCGGCATCGCGCTGTGCCTCACGATCATCGGCATCCCGCTGGGCCTGGCCAACTTCAAGATCATCCCGATCTCGCTGGTACCGCTGGGAGTGGAGATCGTCCCGTCCGGCCAGCTTTACCCTGGCTACAGCAGCTGACCCGACGGGGTCAGGGGCGGCCCATTGTCGCCGCGTGCGTGATCAGCAGTGAGCCGGGCGGGGTCAGGTCGACGCCGTCCGGGTCGTTGAGGTAGCCGGGCCTGGTGCGGGCCACGCCCGTGTGACCGTACTGCCAGACGATCCGGTTGCTGACCGGGTCGATCACGATGACGCGGTCGTGGTAGTCGTCGTTGACCAGGATGTTCCCATTGGGCAGGGGCAGCGCCAGCGACGGGTGGTCCAGCCCCCCGAACCGCCACCGCAGCTGCCCGGCCGCCGTGAACTCCACCACCTGGCCGGGGCTGGAGTAATCCGCGGTCAGGTACAGCCCGGGGTAGACCTCGTTGGTGTCCGACGGGTAGCTGACCCCAGGCGGAGTGGCCGACCAGGAGACGTGGCCGGACAGGCTTACCGCGTTCGTCCAGTCCCCGTTGATCTCGGTGACCAGGTACTTGCCGTTGGTCATCGGGAAGGCGCCGTTGGGGCTGCCGAAATGCCGCGGCGGGTCGTGCCAGCAGACGCTGCTGGTCTGGCCGATGATCCGGGCCGGCCGGTGCGCTGGCGGCCTGACCAGCAAGATCCGGCAGTTCTTGATGTCGGCGGACAGCAGGTCCCCGCCGGGCAGCAGCATCGCGTCGTCCGGGTTGGACACGTGGTTGGCGCCCGACCCGGGCCTCCCCGGGGTGCCGTACCGGTAGGTGATCCGGTGCGTCGCGATGTTGATCACGCTGATGACGGCGTCGTCCTCCTCGGTGGCGATGATGTCCTTGCCGTCCGGGGAGAAGAACGCGTCGTCGGGCACCTTGAAGGTCTGGCCGCGGGCCAGGTCACCGGGCTTCGGGAACTGCCACCGGATGCGGCCCTGCGGGTCGATGACCAGGAGCCGGTTGTTGTGGTTGTCGGCGATCAGCACGTCACCCGGCAGGGCGGCCGGATCGGAGTGCGGCGCCAGGTGGCCCCGGCCATGGGGCGGGCTGAGCCACGGGGCGCTGGCCGGCACGGGATCGCCGGTGCCGGAGCCGTTGCCCGTGCCCTTGCCGCTGCGGGTGTCCGAACCGGTGCCGGGCCCGCTCCCGCCCACCGCCCAGGCTGGGCGGGCGTCCAGCGGGCTGCCCGGGGTCGCCTGGGGGATGGCCGCGGCCGGGTTCACCAGCCGGAACTCGGTGACGGTAGGCACCGGGCGCGGCCCGTCGTCCCCGCCCACCAGGTACGCGGTACCGCCCAGCACCCCGGCCGCCGCGTTGGCCACCGGAACCGGCAGGCTTCCCGCCAGCACCGCCGGGTGGCCCGGCTGGTAGCGCAGCACCGCCCGGCTGGTCATCAGCGCGGCGGACGGGCTGGCCGTGGCCTGCCCCGGGCGGCCGGGGGCGGTCTGCCCGCCCGCGACGTACACCGCCCCGCCGAGCGTGAACGCGGCCGCCCCGGTGGTCGGCTCCGGCAGGTGCCCGGCCACCGCAGCCTCCGGGCCCACGCGACCAGCACTGCGACGCCCCGTCACGGTCTGGCTGGCGCCTCCGGGGCCCGCACCGGGGAGGCTGATCCGCTGGATGTCGTTCGTGATGCCGTGGCTGGTCTGGCCGCCGAAGACCCAGATCTGGCGGCCCAGCACGGCGACAGCCGGGTAGCGGACCGGGACCGGCAGCCGTGCCGCGACGGTGAACCGGCGGCCGTCCGGGGTGGCCAGGACCGTCGCGTCGTACGTGGTCCCGTCGTACCCGCCCAGCAGGTACGTAGTGCCGCCCTGGGTCACCGCGGTCAGGTCCGAGCGAGGGCGGGGCAGCCGCCCGGTCACCGCGGGACGGCCCGGGGTCGCGGCGGCCTGCCCGCTGACCGCTGGCCCGGTGACCTCCTGCACCGTGGCCACGCTGGCCTGCTTCCCGCCCCCGAACACGAGCGTCCGGCCCCCCACGGTGGCGCCGGCCGCGTCGTGCGTGGGGACCGCGAGGCGGCCCACCCGGGTGGTACTGCCGGTCGCGGGGTTGAGACGGCGCACGGTGCCGGTGGAGGTACCCCGGGCGGTGAGCCCCCCGGCGATGAGCAGGTCAGGGCCGTGGGGGAGGACGACCTCCCGGGACAGCCCGGACGGGAGCTGATAAGGAGCGGGGGTCACTTGCAGACTGAGCGGTGCCGCTGACGGTGCCCTGGGCGGGTCCGCCGCGGAACCTGCCGCCGTGGCCGGGTGAGTCGTCCGTGACCCGGCGGAGGGCCCCGCCTGGCCCGGGCCACCACCGGAGCAGGCGGGTACCAGCAGGGCCAGGCTGAGCCCCGCGGCTCCCGCAGCCTGCGCGCCCCGCCGGCGGCCCGGACGGCCTATGCGGCCGGGCCGCGGACGTCCCAGGAGGGCCAGGCGCGCGCGCTCCAGGAGGGCCAGGCGCGGGTCCCCACGAGGCACGGCATCTCCTCCCGGTCGCAGTGGCGGCAGGGCTTGTCTGGCCAGCCTCGCACCGCCGCCTCAGCGTGGCCGACCCGGGCTGGGAAGTCGTCACCTGCCCCAGGCGATGCTCTTTTCTCCCCCTGAGCGGACCGGTCACACCTGCCCCGGTCGGCGTCCGCTTCGCACCGGCGGCCGTTCCGCACGGGCGCTCAGGCGCCGCGGGGCCCGGTGCCGGCTCTCCCGACGGCAGGGACGCGGGCTAGGGTCAGGTAAATGGAACTTCGCATACTCGGTCATACCGGGGTCAAGGTCAGCCCGCTCTGCCTCGGGGCGATGATGTTCGGCGCCTGGGGCAATCCCGACCACGACGATTCGGTCCGGATCATCAAACGAGCCCTCGACGCGGGGATCAACTTCATCGACACCGCGGACGTCTACTCGGCAGGGGAGTCCGAGGAGATCGTGGCCAAGGCGCTGGCCGCCACCCGGCGTGAGGACATCGTCCTGGCCACCAAGGCGAACGGCCCCATGGGCCGGGATCCCAACGAGCGCGGCAACTCACGCCGCTGGCTGGTCCGCGAGTGCGAGAACAGCCTGCGCCGGCTCGGCACCGACTACATCGACCTGTACCAGATCCACCGGCCCGACCCCGGCACGGACATCGACGAGACCCTGGGGGCGCTCAGCGACCTGATCCGGGCCGGGAAGATCTGTTACGCGGGCAGCTCCACGTTCCTGCCCTCCCAGATCGTCGAGGCCCAGTGGACCGCGGAGCGCCGGGGCCGGGAGCGGTTCGTCTGCGAGCAGCCGCCCTACTCGATCCTGGTCCGCGGGGTGGAGGCCGAGGTATTGCCGGTCTGCCAGGACTACGGGATGGCCGTCATCCCGTGGAGCCCGCTCGCGGGCGGCTGGCTCACCGGCCGGTACCGCAAGGGCGCCGACTTCCCGGTCAGCCGCCGGGCGGAACGGATACCGCAGCGCTACGACATGAGCCTGCCCGGGAATCAGGCCAAGCTGGAGGCCGCCGAGCAGCTGGCCGTGCTGGCCGAAGAGTCCGGCCTGACCCTGATCCAGCTGGCCATCGCGTTCGTGCTGGCTCACCCGGCCGTCACCGCGCCCATCATCGGGCCGCGCACCATGGAGCAGCTGGAGAGCCAGCTGGCGGCGGCCGATGTCGTGCTCAGCAGCGACGTCCTGGACCGGATCGACGAGATCGTGCCGCCCGGTACCAACCTCAACGCCCCGGACCGCGGCTACGACCCCCCGTCCCTCACCGACCCGTCCCGCCGCCGCAGGTAGTCGGCGGTCGAGCGGCGGAGGGCCGTCACGCACGCGCCGATGGCCGGATGGGTGCCGGCGCCTCCCCGGTAGGCGAGCCGGGTGCGCCGCAAGACCGGGAGCGGGACCAGGCGCACGCCCGGGGGTGGTTGCTCGGCCCCGAGCTGCGGGACCAGCGCGACGCCCTGCCCAGCGGCGACCAGCGCGAGCACGGCGACGAAGTCGTCCGCGTGGTGGCGGACCCTGGGCACGAAGCCCGCGCTCTCGCAGATCCGCATGGCGAGGGTGTGGCACAGCGTGCCCGGGCTGCCGACGATCCAGTCGCGGTGCCGGGCACCGGCCAGGGGATCGCCCGTGTCCCCGCCAGTCCCGTCTTCTGGCCCGGCGAGGAACACGGCCTCGTCCAGCAACGGCACCGAATCGAGGGTGGGATCAGGACCCGCGGGCGTGATGTCGTAGTCGTGCAGCAGGGCAACGTCGAGGCTCTGGTCGCGCAGTGCCCCTGGCATGGCCACCGGGTCCAGCTCGATGACCCTGAGGTCGAGGGCGGGATGGTCGTGGCCCAGCGTGACGAGGGCCGGGGGCAGCAGCGTACGCACGGCGCTGGGGAACGCCCCGATGCGCACTGTTCCGGACAGTCCGGTACGCGCGGCGGCGAGCGACGCGGTGGCGGCCTCCAGGGCAGCGAGCACCGTTTCGGTGTGCTGCACCAGGGCCGTGCCGGCGGGCGTGAGTGTGACGCCCCGGCCGATGTGCTCCAGCAGCGGCACCCCCGCCTCCCGTTGCAGCGCGGCGAGCTGCTGAGACACCGCGGACGGCGTGTAGGCGTGAGACTGGGCCACGGCGGCGATGGTGCCCAGCTGGGCCAGGTCCCGCAGCAGGCGCAGGCGGCGGACATCAAGCATTAGCTCAGCTTACGTGTGTGCTGAAGAACGTGAACTGGTCCTTGGCGGTAAGCCGGGGCAGGCTGGAGCCATGACCCTGACCGGCTTGTATGTTCCGCTGATCACTCCGTTCGATCACTACGGCGCGGTGGCCTCCGATGCACTGGAGGCCCTGGCGCACCAGGTCCTGGACGCCGGGGCCACCGGGCTGGTCGCGCTCGGCACCACGGGCGAGCCGGCCACGCTCACCCCGGCGGAGCGGCGCTCCGTGATGGACGTGGCCACCCGGGTGTGCCGCGAGCGGCACGTCCCTCTGCTGGCCGGCGCGAACACCACTGAAGACCTCTGTGCCCTGGCTGAATGGCCGGAGGTGAGCGCCGCCCTCAGCGTGGTGCCGCCGTTCACCCGTCCGGGCGAGGCCGGCGTGCTCGCCTATTTCACCCGGCTCGCCTCCGGCAGCCCGGTGCCGCTCGTCGTCTACGACGTCCCGCACCGGACTGGCCAGTACCTGTCCGCGGGGACCCTCCGGCGGCTGGCCGGGGTGCCCGGCGTGGCGGGCCTGAAGTACGCCCCGGGCGGGATCAACGGCGACACCGTCGCGTTGCTGGCCAGCCGGCCGGGCGGCCTGGCGATCCTCGGCGGTGACGACGTGTTCATCTCGCCGCTGCTCGCGCTCGGCGCGGACGGCGGCATCCTGGCTTCGGCGCACTTCGCCACCGCCGAGTTCGTCCGGCTGGCCGCCCTGTGGCGGAAGGGCGACGTGACGGCCGCCCGGACGCTGGGTGGTCAGCTGAGCACCTTGTCGGCCGCGCTGTTCGCGGAACCGAACCCGACCGTGATCAAGGCCGTCCTGCATGCCCAGGGACGCATCCCGACCCCGGCCGTCCGGCTGCCGCTGCTACCGGCCCAGCCTGGTTCCGCGGATACGGCCCTGCGCCATCTCGGGGCGCTCGAAGCCGCCGAGGCCGGCCGCGGCGGACCTCATCTGGCCACGGCGGGCCACGGCTGAAATCAGGCGGTGGTGGTACCGGCGGCTTCTTCCAGGCCCAGTTCGGTGATGGACGTCTCGCGCATCTTGAACTTCTGGACCTTGCCGGTCACGGTCATCGGGAAATCCCCGGTGATCCGCAGGTACCGCGGGACCTTGTAGTGCGCGATCTGCCCGCGGCAGTACTCCCGCAGTTCGTCCTCGGTCAGCGCCTGGCCCGGCCGCAGCTTGACCCAGGCGCAGATCTCCTCGCCGTAGCGGAGGTCGGGCACCCCGATCACCTGCACGTCCTCGATCGCCGGGTGGCTGTAGAGGAACTCCTCGATCTCACGGGGGTACACGTTCTCGCCACCCCGGATGATCATGTCCTTGATCCGGCCGACGATGTTCAGGTATCCGGCCTCGTCCATCACGGCCAGGTCGCCGGTGTGCATCCAGCGCGCCTGGTCGATCGCGCCGGCGGTCTGCTCCGGGTCGTCCCAGTAGCCGAGCATCACCGAGTAGCCCCGGGTGCACATCTCCCCGGGTTCCCCGCGGGGCACGGCCAGGCCGGTCTCCGGGTCCACGATCTTCACCTCGACGTGCGGGTGCACCCGGCCCACGGTGGACACCCGCCGCTCCATGTCGTCATCGGCGGTGGTCTGCGCGGACACCGGGGACGTCTCGGTCATTCCGTAGCAGATCGTCACCTCGGTCATGTGCATCTCGCTGACCACGCGCTTCATCACCTCGACCGGGCACGGCGACCCGGCCATGATCCCGGTCCGGAGGGTGGACAGGTCATAGGAGGCGAAGTCGGGCAGGGCCAGCTCGGCGATGAACATGGTCGGCACGCCGTACAGCGACGTGCACCGTTCGGCCGCCACGGCCCGCAGGCTGGCGGACGGGTCGAACCCCGCGGCGGGAATGATGATCGCGGACCCGTGCGTGGTGCAGGCCAGGTTGCCCAGCACCATGCCGAAGCAGTGATAAAACGGCACCGGGATGGCGACCCGGTCGGCCTCGGTGTAGCGGCAGCCCTCCCCGATGAAGAATCCGTTGTTCAGGATGTTGTGGTGGGAGAGCGTGGCCCCCTTGGGAAACCCCGTGGTGCCGCTCGTGTACTGGATGTTGATCGGGTCGTCGAAGGCCAGTACCGCCTCCCGCTCGGCCAGCTGATCCTCGCCGCCGGCCACCGGCATGCCGCCGACCACGAACAGCTCATCCCAGTCGATCGTGCCCAGGTAGATCACCCGGTGGAGATCGGGGAGATCCCCGCTGACCTCCTCGATCATGGCCCGGTAGTCGCTGGTCTTGAACGACGGCGCGCTGACCAGCAGCCGGACGCCGGACTGGCGCAGCACGTAGCCCAGTTCGTGGCTGCGGTAGGCCGGGTTGATGTTGACCAGGATCACGCCCGCCTTGGCCGTGGCGTACTGCAGCAGCACCCACTCCGGGCAGTTCGGCGCCCAGATGCCCACCCGGTCGCCCGCCTTGAGGCCCGCCGCGATCAGGCCCCGGGCCAGCGTGTCGGTGTCCGCGTCGAACTTCGCATAGGTCCAGCGCCGCCCGGACGGCACATCGACGAGCGCTTCCCGGCTGCCGTGCACGGCCGCCGATGCGCCTCAGGTTCGCGCCGATGGTCTCGCCAAGCAGCGGCTGCGGCGAGGTTCCGTGACTGTAGGACAGCGTGGCTGGACTGGTCATGACATCCTCCGACGTTTGATGGCACCATAATCCCCGGTCCCGGGCCCGATGGGAACGATCACCCCCCGGGCGGGACTGGCCGGGGGCGGCTAGATGGTCGCGGTCGCGGCGCCACGGGGTTACTGTCGAGTTGGAGGACCGGGCGGCTGGTGCGTGCGCGTGCCGCGCACGCCGCCGCTCCCGCTCCCGGGAGTAGCCATGGGATCGTGGATTGTCTGGCTGGTCCTCGCCGCCGTGCTGGGCGTGGCCGAGATCATGACGACCACGCTGGCCTTCGGGCTGATTGCGGTCGGCGCGGTGGTGGCGGGCGTGGTCGGCGTGGCCGGCGGCGGGCTGCCCTTCCAGCTCCTCGCGTTTGGCGTGGCCTCCGCGGCCGGGCTCGGTGTGGTCCGCCCGATCGCGGTCCGGCACATCAAGCAGCCGCCGCTGCTGCGCACCGGGACCTCGGCCCTCGTCGGGCGCTCCGCGAAGGTCGTCGAGGAAGTCACCGACGATGGCGGGAAGGTCCGCATCGGCGGGGAACTGTGGTCAGCCCGCCCGTATGACGAGTCCCAGGTGATCCCCGTGGGCTCTTCCGTCAACGTCTTCGCGATCGAGGGCGCCACCGCACTTGTCCATCCGCGGGAGTAGACATGGAAATAGCCGCGCTTGTCGCCGCCCTGGTCGTGGTCATCCTCATCCTGCTCACGGTCGGTAAGACCGTCCGGATCGTGCCGCAGGCCCGGGCCCGCAACGTCGAGCGGTTCGGCCGTTACCGCAAGACGCTGGAGCCCGGGATGAACTTCATCCTCCCGTTCGTGGACCGGGTCAAGCCCCTCATCGACCTGCGAGAGCAGGTGGTCTCGTTCAAGGGGCAGCCGGTGATCACCGAGGACAACCTGGTGGTCAGCATCGACACGGTGCTGTTCTTCCAGGTCACCGACCCGCGGGCGGCCGACTACGAGATCGTCAACTACATCCAGGCCATCGAGCAGATCACCGCGACCATGCTGCGCAGCGTGATCGGGAACATGGACCTCGAGCAGACGCTCACCTCCCGGGACCAGATCAACATGCGGCTGCGGGGCGTGCTCGACGACGCGTCCGGCAAGTGGGGGCTGCGGGTCACCCGGGTGGAGATCAAGGCCATCGACCCGCCCAAGAGCGTCATCGACGCGATGGAGAAGCAGATGCGGGCCGAGCGGGAGAAGCGCGCCGCCGTGCTCACCGCCGAAGGCGTCCGCCAGTCGAAGATCCTCACCGCCGAAGGCGAGAAGCAGAGCAGCATCCTGCGGGCCGAGGGAGAGCGCCAGGGCCAGATCCTCCGGGCCGAGGGCCAGGCCCAGGCGATCGGCACCGTGTTCCAGGCCGTTCACGACGGCGACGCCGACCCCAAGGTGCTCGCCTACCAGTACCTGCAGACGCTGCCGCAGCTGGCCCAGGCTCAGGGCAACACGTTCTGGGTCATACCGAGTGAGGTCACCACGGCGCTCAAGACGCTCAGCGGCGCTTTCGGTGGGTCCGGGGACGATGGGGGACCGCAAGCCAGCCCGCCCCCGGTCCGCTCCGTGGGGCAGCCTGGTGCCGTGGAAGCGGGGGCCATAGAGTCCGCTGCCGCGGCGCTGAAACGGGCCGGGCAGGCTGACGGGGCAGCGGCCGAGGCCGCGGAGGTGAAGATGGCCGCCCAACAGGACGCAGAGCTGACGGCGGTGCACCGGGCGGTCGCCGAGGCCGAGCACGAGGCGGCACGGGCCGGATATGAGGTACCTCAGGCCAGCGGCCCTTCAGAGCCCCCTGAGACCTCACCCGCACCCAACGGCGTGGTGGACAGCCGCTAGAGGCGGATGGCCAGGCCTACGGTCAGCAGCGCGCCGAAGGCGAGCTGGAGCCGGCCGGTCATGCCGAGCGCCCCGATCAGGGCCGGGCCGGTCGCCCCGTGCCGCACCGTGCGGACCGGGATCAGGGCCAGCGGGAGGGCCGCGAAGACCAGCAACGCCAGCGGGCGGGCCACGGCCATGGCCGCCGCGATCACGAACGGCCCGAGTACGCACGCCGTGTACAGCGTGCGGGTCCGCGCGTCACCCAGGATCACCGCGAGGGTGCGCTTGCCCGAAAGGGTGTCCGTGGGGATGTCGCGCAGGTTGTTGATGACCAGCAGCGCGCAGGCCAGCAACCCCACCGGGAGCGCCGCGGCCAGCGCCAGCCAGGGCAGCGATTCCATCTCCACGAACGTGGTCCCGGCCACCGCGGCCAGCCCGAAGAACACGAACACCGCGATCTCGCCCAGGCCGTGGTACCCGTACGGGTGGCGGCCGCCGGTGTACGTCCAGGCCGCGGCCACCGCCAGCGCGCCCAGCAGGATCAGCCACCAGGAGGTCACCGCGGCCAGGACGAGCCCGGCCAGGCACGCCACCGCGAAGCAGCCGAGCGCGGCGTCCCGGACCTGCCGGGCCGGCGCCACCCCGGCGGCCACGAGCCGGACCGGCCCCACCCGCACCTCGTCGGTGCCGCGGATCCCGTCGCTGTAGTCGTTGGCGTAGTTCACCCCGACCTGCAGGGCCAGCGCGACGATCAGCGCCAGCACGCCGCGCCACAGCGAGAAATGACCGTAGCCGAACGCGACCCCGGATCCCACCACGACCGGGACGACCGCCGCGGGGAGGGTACGGGGGCGTGCTCCAGCGACCCAGTCCCGTGCTGAGGCCACTAGATCGCCGCTGAACGGAGAGGCCGGACCCGGGCGGGCACGCGCGGGGCCACTGCGGTCACTGGCCAGAACCAGGGGCGGCAAAGCCGGGAGCGGCACCGAGGCGGCTGATGTCCCGGACCGCGCCGGTGGACGCCGACGTGGCCAGCGCCGCGTAGACCCGCAGCGCCTCGCTCACCGGCCGGTCCCGGTCCGCCGGCCGGTAGCCGCCCAGCACGTCCAGCACCCGCTGGCGGCGCGCCGCCAGCTCGGCTTCGGGGACCGCCAGCTCCAGGGACCGGGCCGGGATGTCGATCTCCACGGTGTCGCCGTCCTGCGCCAGCGCGATCATCCCGCCCGCCGCGGCCTCCGGCGCGGCGTGGCAGATGGACAGCCCCGAGGTGCCGCCGGAGAACCGGCCGTCGGTGACCAGGGCGCAGGCCCGGCCGAGGCCCTTGCCCTTGAGGAAGCTGGTCGGGTACAGCATCTCCTGCATGCCGGGGCCCCCGCTGGGCCCCTCGTACCGGATCAGCACCACGTCGCCGGCCTCGACCTTCCCGCCCAGGATGCCCTCGACCGCTGCCTCCTGGCTCTCGAAGACCTTGGCCGGGCCGGAGAAGCGCCAGAGTTCCTCGGGGACCCCGGCGGTCTTGACGATCGCGCCCTCCGGGGCCAGGTTGCCGTACAGCACGGCGAGGCCGCCGTCCCGGGTGTAGGCGTGCGGCAGGTCGCGGATGCAGCCCTCGGACCGGTCCTCGTCCAGGGTCGTCCACCGCGCCTCCTGGGAGAAGGGCTTGATGGTGCGGACGCCGCCGGGGGCCGCGTGGAACAGCTCGACCGCTTCCGCGGTGACCGACTTCGACCGCAGGTCCCAGGCGTCGAGGAACTCGGCCAGCGAGGAGCTGTGCACCGTGTGCACCCCGGGGTTCAGCAGGCCGCCGCGGTTCAGCTCGCCCAGGATGGCCGGGATGCCGCCCGCCCGGTGCACGTCCTCGACGTGGTAGCGCTCGCTGCTGGGCGCGACCTTGCACAGGCACGGCACCCGGCGCGACAGCTCGTCGATCTCCTTGAGCCCGAACCCGACCCGCGCCTCGTGCGCCGCGGCCAGCAGGTGCAGGATCGTGTTGGTGGACCCGCCCATGGCCACGTCCAGCGCCATCGCGTTCTCGAACGCGTCCCGGGTGGCGATGGACCGCGGCAGCGCGGACTCATCGTCGCCCTCGTAGTAGCGCTGGGCCAGCTCGACGACCAGCTGGCCGGCCCGCTCGAACAGCCCGCGCCGCGCGGCGTGCGTGGCCAGCGTGGTGCCGTTGCCCGGCAGGGCCAGCCCCATCGCCTCGGTCAGGCAGTTCATCGAGTTCGCGGTGAACATCCCGGAGCAGGAGCCGCAGGTCGGGCAGGCGGCTTCCTCCATCTCGGCCAGCGACTCGTCAGACACCGACGGGTCGGCCGCGGCGATCATGGGGTTGATCAGGTCCAGCTTGCGCGGCTCGCCGGAGGCGGTGACCTCGCCCGGCCGGGCCCGCCCGGCCTCCATCGGGCCGCCGGACACGAACACGGTCGGGATGTTCAGCCGCAGCGCGGCCATCAGCATGCCGGGCGTGATCTTGTCACAGTTGGAGATGCAGACCAGGGCGTCCGCGCAGTGGGCCTGGACCATGTACTCGACAGAGTCCGCGATCAGCTCCCGGCTGGGCAGGGAGTAGAGCATCCCGCCGTGGCCCATGGCGATCCCGTCGTCCACCGCGATCGTGTTGAACTCGCGCGGGACCGCGCCGGCCGCCTTCACCGCGTCGGAGACGACCTGGCCGACCTCGCGCAGGTGCACGTGGCCGGGGACGAACTCGGTGAAGCTGTTGGCCACGGCCACGATCGGCTTGCCGATGTCCTCGCCCGCTACCCCGCTGGCGCGCATCAGCGCGCGTGCCCCGACCATGTTCCTGCCGTGGGTGACCGTCCGGGACCGAAGCGGTGGCATGACCTGCTCCCCTCAAGGGTGTGGAGCCTTCAGCGTACCGGCGGCGCGGTCCCCGGGAGGCGGTAGGACCGAGGCTAGCGGGGCGGGAGTGCCTTGTCGGCGGCGGCGTGGATGCGCTCGATCTCCCCGCGGGTCAGCCGCTGCTCGCGGCGGGCCCGGGCCTGGGCCCGCAGGTACTTGCGGAGCCGCCGCCCGCTGAACACGTCCACGCCGCTGATCCGGGCCACGGTCCACGGCACGGTGGGCCCGTAGATCACCATGGCCGGGCGGATCCGCTGCTTGCGCCCGAGGGCCTCGCTGATCAACTGGCCGGCCAGGCCCGCTTCCAGCTGGGCGTGCTTGAGCCGGCCGGTCTGGCTGTAGGGGCCGTGGTAGAGGTGGCCGCCCTGGGTGGCCCGGAGCGGCAGCCTGCGGTCCCACCGCTCGGAGTCCACCGCGAACACCCCGGCCGGGCCGACGACTAGATGATCGATGATGCAGTTGGTGCCGGGGATGGCCCGGCCGTTCAGGGTCAGGTAACCGGACCGGCGCACCAGGAACAGCCGGCGCCGGGTGCGCCGCTGCGCGGACGTGACCCGCACCGCGGCGGGGATCACCGCGGTGGTCCGCGACCGGTGCACCGTGTCCAGGATGGCCACGACGGCCGCCGCGGTCAGGCCCACGCGCCAGTTGAGCCAGATGCCGACCACGATGCCGGCCGCGGCGGCCAGCACCGCGCGGCGGATCCAGATCGGCATCCGGGGGTCCGACGCGAAACTGGCCAGCGGATGCTCGTCACCGGGATGACGGTCGCCAGCGGTGACGAGGTCGCCGCCGGAGTCGTCCGGGAGGCCGTCGTCCGGGAGGCCGTCGAATCGTCCGGGAGACCGTCGTCGTCCGGGGCGCCCGCCTCGTCCAGGGCATCCTCGGCGCCGGGAACTTCCTGGCCCTCCGGGTAATCCGCAGGATCCACGGCCCCGGGCTGGCGCCGGCCGGATCACCGGCAGCCCCGGGCACGGGGTCACCGGGGCCCGCTGGCCCTGGCGCAGCCCCGGACGTGCCCGGCCGCGTCATGCGATCCACGTGTCAGAGCGTAACCGATGCAATGCGTAGCTGCCGGGGAACAAGACGTGACACACCGTGAATGCACCGAACCTGGCTTCTGCCCCGGCCCGACCGGTACTTCTGCCCCGGCCCGGCCGCGACCTTCTGGACCTGGTCAAAACGGGAGACTACGGTGCGAAATCGTGACCGACATTCATGACCTCACCGTCACCGAGCTGGCCGCCGCGATCGGGCGCAAAGAGCTGTCCCCGGTGCAGATAACCGCCCACTACCTGGACCGCACCGACCGGCTGAACGCGGATGTGGGCGCGTTCTTCACGGTCACCGCGGAGCTGGCCACGAGCCAGGCCGCCGAGGCCGAGAAGGCGGTGACCCAGGCCCAGGATCCCGCTGAACTCCCCCCGCTGACCGGGATCCCCATCCCGATCAAGGACCTGAACATGGTGGCCGGGGTCCGCCAGACCCTCGGCTCCGCCGTGTACGCCGACAACGTCCCCGCCATCGACGATCACGTCAGCGCGGCGCTGCGGGCCGCCGGGGCGGTGCTGACCGGCAAGACGGCCACCCCGGAGTTCGGGCTGCCCTGCTACACCGAGACCGCGATCGGGCCGCCGGCCCGGACGCCCTGGGACCTGAGCCGCTCGGCGGGCGGGTCGAGCGGCGGCGCGGCGGCGGCCGTGGCGGCCGGCCTGGCCCCGGCCGCCCAGGGCAGCGACGGCGGCGGCTCGATCCGGATCCCGTCCAGCGTCTGCGGCCTGTTCGGGCTGAAGCCGTCCCGGGGCCGGATCTCCGGCGGCCCGCTGGTGCCGGACCTGGCCGGGCTGGTCAGCGAGGGCCCGCTGGCCCGGTCGGTCGCCGACGCGGCGCTGCTGCTCGACGTGATGACCGGCAACCAGCCGGGCGATATGTACACCCAGCCGCCGCTGCCGCCGGGGGAGACGTTCCTGGCCTACGCGGCACGGCCGCCCGGCCGGCTGCGGATCGGGCGGACCCTGCAGCACCCGATCGAGGGCGCGGCCGTGCACCCGGACTGCGTGGCCGCCTACGAGGACGCCAGCCAGTTGCTGGCCAGCCTGGGGCATGAGGTCGAGGAGGTGGCCATGCCGTTCGGGCCGGACGCGGTGCCCGCGTTCGAGACGCTCTGGTACGCGACGGCCACGCTGGCCCCGGTCGACCCGGCCCGGGAGGACCGCCTGCTGCCGTTCACCGCGTACCTGCGCCAGCGGGGCCAGCAGACCGGGGCCAGCGACCTGATCTTCGCCCAGGCGTACCTGCAGATCGTGGTGCGCCAGGCGCTGGCCGTGCTGAACCGCTACGACGCGTTGCTGATGCCCACGCTGGCGTCCCCGCCGGTGCCGGTCGGCTACTTCGAGGAGGTCCCGCCGCCCGACAACTTCGAGCGGCAGAAGGCCTTCACCCCGTACACCGCGCTGTTCAACGTGTCGGGCCAGCCGGCCGTGAGCCTGCCCCTGCACTGGAACGAGGCCGGCCTGCCGATCGGGGTGATGCTGGCCGGGCGGATGGGGGAAGAAGGGACGTTGATCTCGCTGTCTGCGCAGCTGGAGGCCGCCCGCCCGTGGCGGGACCGGCACCCGGCCCTATGGTGAGCCGATGACCCTGCAGCGACGGCGCTCCAGGATCGCGTGGCGGGTGCTCCGCGTGGCGATCCCGCTGCTGGCCTGCGCCGCCCTGCTCGGCGTGCTGGCCGCCGGCTACGCCACGGTGCCCGCGCTGGGCCCGGCCCTGGACCCCGGCCGCGGGGTCTGGACCTCGGCCAGCGGCGGTGAGCTGCCGCACTCCCAGGCGCTGCGCCTGCCGGGCCTGGCCCACCCGGTCCAGGTGTCGTTCACCAGCCACGGGGTGCCCTCGGTCCGGGCGGCCAGCCAGCACGACGTGTTCCTGGCCCTCGGCTACCTGCAGGCCCGGTTCCGGCTGAGCCAGATGGACCTGGAACGGCGGCTCGGCGAGGGCCGGCTGGCCCAGCTCGCGGGCCCGTCCGCGGTGAGCTCGGACCGGTTCGAGCTGCGCCTCGGCCTGGTCCGCACCGCCCAGCAGGAATGGGCGCAGATGCCCCGGTCCAGCCCCACCGCCCAGGCCCTGCTCGCCTTCGCCCGGGGGGTGAACGACGACCTGGCCCAGCTCCGCAGCGACCGGCAGTGGCCCGCGCTGTTCTCGCTGGCCGGCGTGTACCCCGGCACCTGGACGCCGGTGGACAGCCTGGTCATCCAGGGCGATCTGACCGAGCAGCTGGACTACACCACCACCCCGCTGGATTACGCGCTGCTGGAGCGCACGCTGGGCCCGAAGCGGACCATGGCCTGGTTCCCGGTCCTGCCGCCGAACCAGCAGCACCCCTACGACCCTGGCCCGTACCGCCACGCCGGCCTGGTCCCGCTCCAGCCCGGACAGTCAAATTCAACCGCCGCCGCAACGAAAACCACCCGGCGTGCTCCCGCTCCCCGGTCCGGCGACGGCCACGGTCAGCGCCGCCGGCGCGACCGCGGCGTCCGCGCTGCTGGCCCAGGTGACTCAGCTGGCCCAGGTGAAGGGCCTGCCCGTCAGGCCGGTCCACACCTACCCGGACAGCAACGCGTGGGCGGCCAACGGCCCGGCGGTGGCCGGCGGCCGGTCCATGCTGGCCGGGGACCCGCACCTGCCGCAGACCATCCCGTCCATCTGGTACCAGGTGGCCCTGTCCGCCCCCGGGTACCAGGTGAGCGGGGTCAGCGTGCCCGGCCTGCCCGGCGTCCTGCTCGGCCACAACACCCGCATCGCCTGGTCCCTCACCGACACCCAGAACCAGGCCACGCTGTTCTACACCGAGCAGACCAGCAAGACCCGGCCCGGCCAGTACTTCTGGGACGGGGCGTGGCGGCGGATGCGCCAGGTGCACTACACGATCGCGGTCCGCGGCGCCGCGGCGCAGCGGCTCACGGTGGACCTCACCGTGCACGGGCCGGTCATGACCCAGGCCGGGCAGACCACCTCGGTGGACTGGATGGGCAACGTCCCCTCACCCGACCTGGCCGTGCTGCTGGCCATCAACACCGCGCATGACTGGGCCCAGTTCCACGCGGCGCTGGCGCACTGGCGGGCGCCCACGCAGAACTTCGTGTACGCCGACGACCGGGGCCACATCGGCGCGATCTCGGCCGGGTACTACCCGGTGGTCCGCCGGGGCCAGCCCTGGCTGCCGATGCCCGGCACCGGCGCGGACGACGTGGCCGGGGTGATCCCCTACTCGGCGGTCCCGCAGGCCTACGACCCGCCCGGGCACGTGCTGGCCACCGCGAACCAGCGTCCCGTCGGGCCGTCCTACCCGTACTACATCGGCACCTCGGCCAACTTCTTCGACCCGGGCTACCGGGCCAGCCAGATCTACGCGTCGCTGGCGGGCCGGCACGGGATGACCCCGGCGTCGTTCGCGGCCGTGCAGACCAGCCTGACCGACCCGCTCGCCCGGCGCATCCTGCCCGCCCTGCGGGCGGCGCTGCACCAGCCGGGCGCGCGGCTGACCGCGCCGGAGCAGCAGGCCGCCACGCTGCTGGACGGCTGGAACGGCGCGATGACCGCCGGTTCCGCGGCCGCGTCGGTGTGGTGGACGTTCTGGGGCGATTACCTGACCGCGGTGTTCCAGCCCTGGTGGCACACTGCGGCGGTGCCGGTGCACCGCGACCCGGGCGGGCTGAAGATCACGCCGGACCAGGCCAGCCTGGACGAGGTGCTGGAGACCTGGACCCTCCACGACCCGGGCAACGCGGCGTTCACCGCGCCCGGCGGCCCGCGGCGGACCGCCCCGCTGGTGATGCGGGCCGCGTTCGCCACCGCGGTGGCCCACCTGTCGGCCCGGCTGGGCGGGGCCCCTTCCCAGTGGGCCTGGGGCCGGCTGCACAGCAGGCAGTTCCCGTCGCTGACCCAGGCGGACGCGCTCGGCTACGGCCCCCGGGCGGCCGGCGGGGATCCCTTTGCCGTGGACGCCGCCGACGGCGGCCTGGTGGCCACCCAGGGGCCGAGCTGGCGGATGATCGCGGCCTGGACCGGCCCCGGCTCGGGGACGGCCGAGGGCATTTACCCGGGCGGCCAGAGTGAGAACCCGGCCTCACCGTGGTATGAGGATCAAGTGGCTGACTGGTGGAACGGGCGTTACCTGCCGATGCCGCCGGCTGGATCGTCGCCGGGGGTGATCCGGTGGGCGCTGCAGCCATGAGTCCCGTGGCGGCCGGGTACGGCCCGCGGAGCCGGGGGTGGCCGTGTCTGACCTGAACCGGCTGGGCAAGCGCGGCGCCTACCGGCTGGGGCGGCTGGGCGCCCCAGCGCCCGCCCCCGCCGCGCCGCCTGCCCCGCACTACCCGTCGTGGGTCCCGGGACATCGCGGACCGGTCTTGTTGTGGCTGCTGGGCTGCCTGGCCGCAGCGGTGCTGATCGCGCTGGGGGCCGCGGTGGGCTGGTGGTTCCTGCCGTTCGCTGGCCGGCCTGGCGGGCGGGATCGCGGCCCGCTATGGCCGCTGGCGACTGCGGGTCGCGCTGCCCGCCGCCGCGCTGGTGGCGGCGGCCGGGTGGGGCATCCCGCTCGGCTGGCAGGCCGCCCACGGGGCCCCGGTCCGGGCGACGGCGCGGGTGGTCGCGGCGCTGGCCGGGCTGCCGCCCCACGCCTCGGTCGCGATCGCGGCGACCCTGCTGGTCGCGGTCCTCCAGGCCCTGGCCGGCCTCTGGCTGGCCTGGGCCCTGGTCCCGAAGCCTTAGCCCGGGGGCGTTCTGGGCCGGGTGGTCCACCCGATATCCAGCAAACTCTTCCCACATGGAGGTAACTGGGGCCGTAACGGTTGTGCGACGCGCCGCCGGATGGGCTGATCATTGAAGGGTGACGAGCGACGAGACCAGACGGCGGGCCGCGGCCCACGGGGTGGCCACCAGCTACCGGGACTGGCATGGGCGGCAGGTCGAGGTGAACCAGCGGACGCTCGACGCCATCCTGGACGCGCTGGGGGAGCCGCCGGATACGCCCGGGCTGACCGACGTGTCCGAGTGGCCCGTGGTTGAAGAATCCGTGGTCGAAGATCCGTGGCTGAAGAACCGGCCTGGCGTACCGGTGAGCGCAGAAACAGTGATTGAAGAACCCCTAGCTGAAGAACTGGTGATGGAAGAAGCGATAGGTGAAGAACCAGTGGTCCCCGGGCTGGAGGACCGGTCCTGGGGCTTCGCGGTCCAGCTGTACTCGCTGCGCTCCCGCCAGTCGTGGGGGCACGGGGACCTGGGTGACCTGGCCGACCTGGCCGCGTGGAGCGCCAGCGACCTGGGTGCGGGGTTCATCCTGATCAACCCGCTGCACGCCGGGGAGCCGCTGCCGCCGCTCAGCCAGTCCCCGTACCTGCCGATGAGCCGGCGCTTCACCAGCCCGCTGTATCTGCGGATCGAGGACATCCCGGAGTACGCCAAGCTCACCGCGGGGGACCGGGTCCGGATCGACTCGCTGGCCGCACCGCTGCGAGCCCGCAACGCCACCAGCGAGCTGCTCAACCGGGATGATGTCTGGCAGGCCAAGCGGAGCGCCCTGCAGATCATCTACCGGCTGCCGATGACCGCGCAGCGCCGCGCCGAGTTCGACGACTACCGGCGCCGCGAGGGGCAGCCGCTGCGGGACTGGGGCCTGTGGTGCGCGCTGGCCGAGATCCACGGGCCGGACTGGCGGGCCTGGCCGGAGCCGCTGCGCGCGGTGGGCTCGGCCGAGGTGGCGGCCGAGCGGGACCGGCTGGCCGGGCAGGCCCTGTTCCACGCCTGGCTGCAGTGGCTCGCGGACGGCCAGCTGGCCGCCGCCCAGGAGGCCGCGCGCGCCGCCGGGATGCGGATCGGCATCATCGCCGACCTCGCGGTCGGCTGCCACCCCGGCGGCGCCGACGCCTGGGCCTGGCAGGACGTGCTGGTCTCCGGGGTCAGCGTGGGGGCCCCGCCGGATGAGTTCAACCAGCGTGGCCAGGACTGGAACCAGCCGCCCTGGCATCCGCAGCGGCTGGCCGCCCAGCACTATGGGCCGCTGGCGGACCTGATGCACGCGGCCCTGCAGCACGCCGGCGGCCTGCGCGTCGATCACGTGATGGGCCTGTTCCGGCTGTGGTGGGTTCCGGCCGGGATGGGCCCGGACCAGGGCACCTACGTGCGCTACGACCACCGGGCCACGGTAGGCGTGCTGACCGGCCAGGCCGTGTCGGCCGGGGCGCTGGCCATCGGCGAGGATCTCGGCACCGTGGAACCGTGGATCCGGGAGTACCTGGCCGAGCACGGGGTGCTCGGCACGGCGATGCTCTGGTTCGAGCGCGGCGGGAGACGGGGCCCCGCTCCCGCCGGGCAAATGGCGGCGCAACTGCCTGGCCATGGTGGGCACGCACGACGTCCCGCCGATCGCGGCCTTCGTGACCGGGGAGCAGGTGGAGCTGCGTTCCCGGCTCGGCCTGCTGACCCGCTCGTACCAGGAAGAAAGTGACGAGTCCGACGCCGTGGTGCACGCCTGGCAGCAGGTCCTGGAGGCCGAGGGCCTGCTGCCGGCGGGCAGCCGGCCCAGCCCGGCCGAGTTCACGGTGGCCTGCTACGCGTTCCTGGCCCGGACCCCGGCCCTGCTCATCGGGGTGTCCCTGGCCGACGCGGTGGGGGACCGGCGGCCGCAGAACATCCCCGGGACCACGGACGAGTACCCGAACTGGCGGGTCCCGCTCTGTGACGGTGAAGGCCGGTCGGTGTCCCTGGATGACCTGGCCGACTCCCGCACGGTCCGCGCGGTGGCCCGGGCGGTCGCCAGCCACCAGTGACCCGGCGCCCGCGCAGCCCCCGGTCAGCCCCGCGGCGCAGCCGCCAATCGGCCCCGCGGCGCAGCCGCCAAGCAGCGCTCTGGCGGGACCGGCGGTTCTGCGTCTTCCTGACCTCGCAGACGCTGTCCGTCGCCGGGGACTCGTTCGCCCTCATCGCCGTCCCGTTGCTGATCCTGCGGGCGACCGGCTCCGTGGCCCAGATGGGCCTGCTGACCGGGGCGGCCGGCGCCGCGGCCGTCGTCGCGGGGATCTTCGCCGGGATCCTGGTCGACCGGCTCGACCGCTGGATCCTGATGGCCGCCTGCGACCTGGCCCGGATGCTCCTCTACGGCCTGATCCCGCTGGTCTGGTCGATCCACCCCCAGGTCTGGCTCCTGTACGTGATCCTGCCGCTGTGCGCCGCCCTCGGCATGATCTTCCAGGTCGGCTACGTCACGGTCGTCCCGGTCCTGTCCGGCCCGGCCCGGATCACCGAGGCCAACGGGCTGCTCTACGGAGCCTCATCGACGGCCGCGATCGCCGGGCCGCTGCTGGCCGGCCTGCTCTCCGCTGCCCTCGGCCCGGCCGCGCGATCGCGGTGGACGCGGTCAGTTTTGCGTTCTCGGCTGTCGGAGTTCTTCTGGTTCGCCGGAGTCTTTCGGTGTCCAGGACGGGAGTCGCTCATCCGGCGGTGTCCGGGGGCCGCGTCGCGGCTGGCTGCTCCGCAATGCCAGCCGCGACGGGCACCCCGGACACCGCAGCTGAACCCGACCGGGAAGCGACGGGCACCCCGGACACCGCTGCGGTCGAACCTGGCCGGGAAGGAGTCCCTGGCGGGAGCTGCTGGCTGGGGCCCGGTTCCTGTGGCAGCAGCCAGTGCTGCGGGCGCTGACGGTGCTGCTGACGTTCTTCATCTTTGCTACGGAGGGGCTGCCGGACGTGCTGATTTTTTATCTCAAGCACGATCTCAGCCAGGGGGATGGCGTGGTCGGTGTGGTTCTTGCCGTCGCTGCGCTCGGCACCGTCGCTGGCGCCCTGGCCGTCGCTCCGCTGCGCCGCAGGCTTGGGTTTGGGGCGTGCTGGATTGGGGCGCGTCCTGCTGTGCGGGGTGGCCGTGGGCGGGCTGGGGATAACGGGGAGCGTCCCGGCGGTGGCGCGCGCTGGCTGCCGTCTACCTGGGGTGTACCAGCGTGGCGGGGATCTGCTCGATGTCGCTGCGCCAGCAGGTCACCCCGGATCATCTGCTGGGCCGGGTGACGGCCGCGTTCTGGACCATCCACTTCTCCCTGGGCCCACTCGGCGTAGCCCTGCTGACCTGGGCCGCCGGCCGCTTCGGCGTCGAAGCCGCGTGCGTGGCCAGCGCCGCAGCGTGCTTTCTCCTAGGCGCAGCGGCCCTGCTCACCCCGGTAAGGCAGCGAGCCCCGGAACCCGTCCCGGCCGGAGCCTGAGCCACTCGAAGCGTGCCGGGTGTGGCGGTCCCGCATGACGTTGCGGAGCAGTCAGGCCGGGACCGGGCCGTACCCACGGGCGCCGATCAGCAGATCAGTTGTCGACCGTCAGGCTCTCCGCGCGGTCGCGGGCCTGGCAGCGCAGGGCCCGCTCGACGCTGTCCCGGCACTCGAGCAGCAGCCGGCGCAGCGCGGCAGGCGGGTCGTTCTCGGCCAGGTATCTGTCGGTGAGCTCCACCGTGTGCTCCGAGATCTGGTTCAGCGGGTAGGCGTTCGAGGTGAACCACTGGGCCATGTCGCTGCCCCAGTCCCGCCAGATGTCGCCGACCACCTCGAAGTACCGGGTCGTGTACGGCTTCAGCAACTCCACCTGGTCGGGGTCCGCGAAGCCGCTCAGCGTGGCGCGGAACGTGGCGTTCGGCAGCGTGCCGCTGACGATCGCCGCCCAGGCCGCCTCCTTGGCCGCAGGCTCGGGGATCGCGGCCCGGCAGGTCGCGGCGCGCCGCTCGCCCGCGTCGGTGGCGTCACGGCGCAACTCCGCGTCGATCTCAGCGGGTCCCGCGGCGCCCCGGCTGGCCAGCCGGTGCAGCAGCCGCCAGCGCAGCTCGGTGTCCACCACCAGGCCGTCCAGGTACGCCGACCCGTCCAGCAGGCCGGACAGCATGCCCAGGTCGCTGGGCGAGGTGGCCAGGCTCGCGAAGGCCTGGAGGTAGGCGAGCTGGCGGTCTGAGCCCGGCGCGGCCCGCTCGGCCAGGCCGAGCAGCACCCCGGCGGCCTCGTTGATCCCGTCCGCCCGCCGGGCTGGGTCGGTGAACCGGCGCAGCGCCGAGGTGGCCTGGCGGAGCAGGGTCTGCACGACGGAGATGTCGTCGGAGTGGTTGACCCCGGCGATCACCAGCTGGAGGTAGTCCCGGGCCGCCATCTCCGCGTCCCGGCACATGTCCCAGGCGGCGGCCCAGCACAGCGCCGCGGGCAGCGACTCGGTGAACTCCCCGATGCCGGTGATGAGCGTGGCCAGCGAGTGGCTGTCCAGCCGCATCTTCGCGTAGGTCAGGTCGTCGTCGTTGACCAGCACCAGATCCGGCTGGCGCTCACCGGCCAGCGCGGGCAGCACGGTACGCTCGCCGGCGATGTCCACCTCAGCCTGGCGGCGGCGGGTCAGTCCCTCATCGGTCCGGTCGTAGAGGCCGATCGCGATCCGGTGCGCGCGGAGCACCGGGTGGCTCACCGGGGCGGTCTGCACCACCGCGAACTCCGTGAACCGGTCCTCGTCATCGAGCTCGTACTCCGGGCGCAGGGTGTTGACCCCGGCCGTTTCCAGCCACTCCTTCGACCAGCCGGACAACTCCCGGCCGGAGGATTCCTGCAGGGCGCCCAGCAGGTCCCCGAGGGTGGCGTTCCCCCAGGCGTACTCGCTGAAGTACCGCCGTACCCCGGCCAGGAAATGATCCCGGCCCACGTAGGCGACGAGCTGCTTGAGCACCGACGCGCCCTTGGCGTAGGTGATCCCGTCGAAGTTGACCTCGACCGCGGCGATGTCCGGGATGTCCGCCGCGATCGGGTGCGTGGAGGGCAGCTGGTCCTGCTGGTAGGCCCAGGCCTTATGCAGCTGGCAGAACGTGGTCCACGCCGTGGGCCACCGGGTGGCCTCGGCCTGGGCCAGCGCGGAGGCCCAGGTCGCGAACGACTCGTTCAGCCACAGGTCATCCCACCAGCGCATGGTGACCAGGTCGCCGAACCACATGTGCGCCATCTCATGCAGGATCGTGTCGCCGCGCAGCTCGCGGGCGAAGTCGGTGACCCGCGACCGGAACACGTAGTCCTCGAGGAAGGTCACGCAGCCGGCGTTCTCCATCGCGCCCGCCTTGAACTCTGGCACGAAGACCTGGTCGTACTTGCCAAAGGCGTAACGCACCCCGAAGGCGTTATGGAAGAAGTCGAAGCCCTGCCGGGTCACCTCGAAGATTTCCTCGGGGTCCAGGTATCCGGCCAGCGAGCGGCGGCAGTAGATACCCAGCGGGATGCCGTCGTGCTCGCTGGTGACCTGGTGATACGGGCCGGCCACGATGGCCGTGATGTACGTGGACATGACCGGCGACGGGGGGAAATGCCAGCGCCTGGCGCCGCTGGCGGCGGGCTCGCCGCGCACGTCGGCGGCCATGTTCGAGAGGACCACCCAGTCCTCCGGGGCGATCACGGAGAGCTGGAAGGCCGCCTTCAGGTCAGGCTGGTCGAAGCAGGCGTAGATCCGGTGCGCGTCGAAGGTTTCCAGGTCCGAATACAGGTAGGTGCCGCCGTCGGTGGGGTCGGTAAAGCGGTGCAGGCCCTCACCGCTCCGCGAGTACGCGCAGTCGGCCACCACGCGCAGTTCGTTTTCGGTCTGGAGCCCGTCCAGCTCGATCCGGTTGCCGTCGAACGCGCTGAGGCTGACCGGTTCGCCGTTGAGGACGATTTCCCGGACCGCCGGGGCGGTCAGCTCGATGAAGCTGGCCGCGCCCGGACTGGCGCACTGGAAGCGGACGGTGCTGACCGACCGGAAGGTGTCGTCATCACCGGTCAGATCCAGTTCGACCTGATACGACCCGACATCGAGGAGTTGGCGCCGGTCACGCGCTTCCTCACGGGTGAGATTGTTCGCCACGTGCCTGGCACCTTTCCCATGTCCAGGATGTGTGGTGTCCACGTTCCCGGCGTCCGGAGTTCATCCGGGCGGCCGCTGACGGCATTTTCCCATGGCCGGTGGCGGAATGCGGTCGGGCGCGTGCCGGTTGCAGGCTCAAGGAGGAACGGCCGGCATCCCCACGCCGGCTGCGGTCCCCGGAAACCTGATCAACTGGCCAGCACTGGTCTGGCCCCGCCGCGACGAGAAGGAGCCCCATGGCCGAGCAGGAGCCTACTCCGGTCGATTTCTGGTTTGATCCGCTGTGCCCGTGGGCGTGGATCACGTCCCGCTGGATGCTCGAAGTGGAGCAGGTCCGGCCGGTCCAGGTCAACTGGCACGTGATGAGCCTGGCGGTACTGAACGAGGGCAAGGAGGACCTGCCCGAGCGGTACCAGGAGCTGATGAAGCAGGCCTGGGGCCCGGTACGGGTCGCGATCGCCGCCGAGCAGAAGTTCGGGCCCAGCGTCCTCCTCCCGCTCTACACCGCGCTCGGCAACCGCTTCCACCTCGAGAAGGCCCCGAAGGACCGGGCCACCATCGAGGCCGCGCTCACCGAGGCCGGGCTGCCGGCTGAACTGGCTGACGCCATGGATTCCACCGAGTATGACGAGGCGGTCCGGGCCTCGCACGCGGAGGGCATCGACCGGGTGGGTTACGACGTGGGCACCCCCGTCATCTCGGTCGAACGGCACCTCCTTCTTCGGCCCGGTGGTGACCCCCATCCCGCGCGGTGACGCGGCGGCCAAGCTCTGGGACGGCGTGCTGCTGGTCACCCAGACCGACGGCTTCTTCGAGCTCAAGCGCAGCGGACCCGCGACCCGATCTTCGACTCCCGGCGGGTAGTGGTGGAGCCACTCGAAACGTGCCGGTGTGGCCGGCCGGCCTGGCGTTGCGGAGCATGCCAGGCCGGCCGGCCACCCGGGACGTACCAACAAGCGCAGATCAGCAGATCAGTCGTTGACCGTCAGGCTCTCCGCGCGGTCCCGCGCCTGGCAGCGCAGGGCCCGCTCGACGCTGTCCCGGCACTCGAGCAGCAGCCGGCGCAGCGCGGCAGGCGGGTCGTTCTCGGCCAGGTATCTGTCGGTGAGCTCCACCGTGTGCTCTGAGATCTGGTTCAGCGGGTAGGCGTTCGAGGTGAACCACTGGGCCATGTCGCTGCCCCAGTCCCGCCAGATGTCGCCGACCACCTCGAAGTACCGGGTCGTGTACGGCTTCAGCAACTCGACCTGGTCGGGGTCCGCGAAGCCGCTCAGCGTGGCGCGGAACGTGGCGTTCGGCAGCGTGCCGCTGACGATCGCCGCCCAGGCCGCTTCCTTGGCCGCAGGCTCGGGGATCGCGGCCCGGCAGGTCGCGGCGCGCCGCTCGCCCGCGTCGGTGGCGTCACGGCGCAACTCCGCGTCGATCTCAGCGGGTCCCGCGGCGCCCCGGCTGGCCAGCCGGTGCAGCAGCCGCCAGCGCAGCTCGGTGTCCACCACCAGGCCGTCCATGTACGCCGACCCGTCCAGCAGGCCGGACAGCATGCCCAGGTCGCTGGGCGAGGTGGCCAGGCTCGCGAAGGCCTGGAGGTAGGCGAGCTGGCGGTCTGAGCCCGGCGCGGCCCGCTCGGCCAGGCCGAGCAGCACCCCGGCGGCCTCGTTGATCCCGTCCGCCCGCCGGGCTGGGTCGGTGAACCGGCGCAGCGCCGAGGTGGCCTGGCGGAGCAGGGTCTGCACGACGGAGATGTCATCGGAGTGGTCAACCCCGGAGATCACCAGCTGGAGGTAGTCCCGGGCCGCCATCTCCGCGTCCCGGCACATGTCCCAGGCGGCGGCCCAGCACAGCGCCGCGGGCAGCGATTCGGTGAATTCCCCGATGCCGGTGATGAGCGTGGCCAGCGAGTGGCTGTCCAGCCGCATCTTCGCGTAGGTCAGGTCGTCGTCGTTGACCAGCACCAGATCGGGCTGGCGCTCACCGGCCAGGGCGGGCAGCACGGTACGTTCGCCGGCGATGTCCACCTCAGTCTGGCGGCGGCGGGTCAGTCCCTCGTCGGTCCGGTCGTAGAGGCCGATCGCGATCCGGTGCGCGCGGAGCACCGGGTGGCTTACCGGGGCGGTCTGCACCACCGCGAATTCCGTGAACCGTTTCTCGTCATCAAGCTGGTACTCCGGGCGCAGGGTGTTGACCCCGGCCGTTTCCAGCCACTCCTTCGACCAGCCGGACAATTCCCGGCCGGAGGATTCCTGCAGGGCGCCCAGCAGGTCCCCGAGGGTGGCGTTCCCCCAGGCGTGCTCGCTGAAGTACCGCCGTACCCCGGCCAGGAAGTGATCCCGGCCCACGTAGGCGACGAGCTGCTTGAGCACCGACGCGCCCTTGGCGTAGGTGATCCCGTCGAAGTTGACCTCGACCGCGGCGATATCCGGGATGTCCGCCGCGATCGGGTGCGTGGAGGGCAGCTGGTCCTGCTGGTAGGCCCAGGCCTTATGCAGCTGGCAGAACGTGGTCCACGCCGTGGGCCACCGGGTGGCCTCGGCCTGGGCCAGCGCGGAGGCCCAGGTCGCGAACGACTCGTTCAGCCACAGGTCATCCCACCAGCGCATGGTGACCAGGTCGCCGAACCACATGTGCGCCATCTCGTGCAGGATCGTGTCGCCGCGCAGCTCGCGGGCGAAGTCGGTGACCCGCGACCGGAACACGTAGTCCTCGAGGAAGGTCACGCAGCCGGCGTTCTCCATCGCGCCCGCCTTGAACTCTGGCACGAAGACCTGGTCGTACTTGCCAAAGGCGTAACGCACCCCGAAGGCGTTATGGAAGAAGTCGAAGCCCTGCCGGGTCACCTCGAAGATTTCCTCGGGGTCCAGGTATCCGGCCAGGGAGCGGCGGCAGTAGATACCCAGCGGGATGCCGTCGTGCTCGCTGGTGACCTGGTGATACGGGCCGGCCACGATGGCCGTGATGTACGTGGACATGACTGGCGACGGGGGGAAATGCCAGCGCCTGGCGCCGCTGGCGGCGAGCTCGCCGCGCACGTCGGCGGCCATGTTCGAGAGGACCACCCAGTCCTCCGGGGCGGTCACGGAGAGCTGGAAGGCCGCCTTCAGGTCAGGCTGGTCGAAGCAGGCGTAGATCCGGTGCGCGTCGAAGGTTTCCAGGTCCGAATACAGGTAGGTACCGCCGTCGGTGGGGTCGGTGAACCGGTGCAGGCCCTCACCGCTCCGCGAGTACGCGCAGTCGGCCACCACGCGCAGTTCGTTTTCGGTCTGGAGCCCGTCCAGCTCGATCCGGTTGCCGTCGAACGCGCTGAGGCTGACCGGTTCGCCGTTGAGGACGATTTCCCGGACCGCCGGGGCGGTCAGCTCGATGAAGCTGGCCACGCCCGGACTGGCGCTCTGGAAGCGGACGGTGCTGACCGACCGGAAGGTGTCGTCATCACCGGTCAGATCCAGTTCGACCTGATACGACCCGACATCGAGGAGTTGGCGCCGGTCACGCGCTTCCTCACGGGTGAGATTGTTCGCCACGTGCCTGGCACCTTTCCCATGTCCACGATGTGTGGTGTCCACGTTCCCGGCGTCCGGAGTTCATCCGGGCGGCCGCTGACGCATTTTCCCATGGCCGGTGGCGGAATGCGGTCGGGCGCGCGCCGGTTGCAGGCTCAAGGAGGAACGGCCGGCATCCCCACGCCGGCTGCGGTCCCCGGAAACCTGATCAACTGGCCAGCGCTGGTCTGGCCCCGCCGCGACGAGAAGGAGCCCCATGGCCGAGCAGGAGCCTACTCCGGTCGATTTCTGGTTTGATCCGCTGTGCCCGTGGGCGTGGATCGCGTCCCGCTGGATGCTCGAGGTGGAGCAGGTCCGGCCGGTCCAGGTCAACTGGCACGTGATGAGCCTGGCCGTACTGAACGAGGGCAAGGAGGACCTGCCCGAGCGGTACCAGGAGCTGATGAAGCAGGCCTGGGGCCCGGTGCGGGTCGCGATCGCCGCCGAGCAGAAGTTCGGGCCCAGCGTCCTCCTCCCGCTCTACACCGCGCTCGGCAACCGTTTCCACCTCGAGAAGGCCCCGAAGGACCGGGCCACCATCGAGGCCGCGCTCACCGAGGCCGGGCTGCCGGCTGACCTGGCTGACGCGATGGATTCCACCGAGTACGACGAGGCGGTCCGGGCCTCGCACGCGGAAGGCATCGACCGGGTGGGTTACGACGTGGGCACCCCCGTCATCTCGGTCGAACGGCACCTCCTTCTTCGGCCCGGTGGTGACCCCCATCCCGCGCGGTGACGCGGCCGCCAAGCTCTGGGACGGCGTGATGCTGGTCGCCCAGACCGACGGCTTCTTCGAGCTCAAGCGCAGCCGGACCCGCGACCCGATCTTCGACTAGTAACCGGCCGGTCCCGCCCGGGCGCCGCGGCGCGGCGGGGGAGCAGGGTGACCTGATCCCCGCCGCGCCGCCGTGTTCTGAGGCACAGCGTTCTGACACACTGATCTCCGTGCGCGTCTATTTGGGATCTGACCACGCCGGATTCGAGCTCAAGACGGCCCTGATCAAGTGGCTGGGCGAAGCAGGCCACCAGGCTGTCGATTGCGGGCCGGCCAGCTACCAGCCGCAGGACGACTACCCCGTCTACGTGATGCGCGCGGCCAGCGCGGTCGCCGCGGACCCCGACAGCCTGGGCATCGTGATCGGCGGGTCGGGAAACGGGGAGGCGATCGCGGCCAACAAAATCCGCGGGATCCGGGCCGCGATCGCCTGGACCGATGAGACCGCCCAGCTGGCCCGGCTGCACAACGACGCCAACGTGCTGAGCCTCGGGGCCCGCATGTATCCGGTGGCGGATGCCGTCGGCTTCGCGCGGGTGTTCGTGGAAACGGCGTTCTCTGGGGAGCCGCGGCACGCCCGGCGGCTGCAGATGATCGCCGAGTACGAGCGGACCGGCGAACTGCCGCCCGACCCGGCCAGCAGTTAGCGGCCGGAGCGCTTCCGGGTCCGGTGCCGCTTGCCCCGTCCGCCGCTCTTGCTCCGCCCCGCGTCCCCGTTCTGGCCGAACGGCTTCGGCTTCCGGGGCGTTTTCGGCTGCTCCGCCCCGCCTTGCTGGCTGCTCCGCAGAGCTTGCCGGCCGCTCCGCAGTGGCTGGCTGGCCGCTCTGCCGTGACTGGCGGCGATGGCGATGGGCCAGTTATCGGGGGCTGAGGTGGCCCAGGCGGCTGCGGCGCTGATGCCGCAGGCGGCCTAGGCCGGACCGGCGCGGGCGGCAACGGCCCGGAGCGTGATGCTTCGGCCCGGGGCGGGCGCGGCCGGGCGGCCGGCAGGTCGTTCGCGGACTGCTCCGCGGCGGCCTCCTGCTCGGGCCGGGGACGAGACACATCCCTGGCCCGCATGGCCGCGTCAAGCGTGATCTTCATCCCGGGCATCGGCAGCCTCCACCGCTACCCCTTTCCCGCCCGGCGTGAATCAGTCCTGCGAAGCCCGCCCAATCGGGCGCAAACCCCCTCGGGTGGCGAGGTGGGCATCTGCGCCGCGGCGTGGAGGACGGCACGGCCAGCCATCGACCTCAGCCGACTCCAACGGTCAGGCGGGTGAGTCAGAAGATCGTGGGGCACCAGGGCGCAGGATCCCAGGACAGCGCGGCGGACAGCGCCGCGACCGCGCCGCCCCGGACCTCGGTGGCCAGCCCGGCCCGGGCCAGCACGCCGAGCGGCGTGCCACCGAGATACGTCGCCCCCAGCGTGGCCGCAGGCATGATGACGTCAGCAGCCGCCGAGGTCCGCTCGCACTCCGCGGTGCCGGCCCCCGGCGTGCTCCCGGCTCCGGCCAGCACCGGACCGGAGGCGTGCACCCTCCACCGGCCCGCATTCCACGGGCACAGCTCGTCGGTGACCTCGATGACCAGGTCGACCGGGGCCGCGTAGCGCCGCGCGGCGAGGGCGGCGGGCAGGTCGATGATCCTGACCCACAGCCCGTCGCTGACCCGGGGACGCGCCCGCCGGGGGTCGGCCATCAGGTGCAGCAGCGGGTCGTCCGCTGGCCGCAACCGGGCTGTGACCTCGCTGACCAGGTCGCGGCTGAGCAGGTCCGACCACAGCGAGGCGGTCGCCGCCGGATCGAGCGCGACCAGTTCGCGGATGTCGAGGACGCTATCGGGGAGAAAAGTGTCCTCGTCCCACCGTCCCCGGCCGGAGTACAGCGCGTACCCGCGGGGACCCGTATCGTCCTCGGCGAGCACGCAGCGCACCGGCGCGGACCCGGGCCGTCCCTCGTCCGGGTCCTCCACGATGTGGTTCCACCAGGATTCGCTCCGGACGAAGAAGCCCGGCTGGGCGGGCAGCAGCGTGTCGTAGACCTTGGCCAGTTCGGTCTGGGCCGCCTGCGGCTCGGTGATCCGCAGCCGCAGCCCCGGGTCCGCAGGAGCCTGGGAGCTGAGCACGCCCTCGCCATGCCGGACGGTGAAGTTCGAGTGCCAGGAGGCGCGGCCGTAGCCGAATCGGCCGTAGATCCGCGCGTCCGAGGCCCAGAGCACCGCGATGGGCTCGCCCCGCTCGTGGATGTCGTCGAGCTGCCGGCGCATCAGGCTGGACAGGATGCCGCGCCGGCGGTAGGAGGGCATGACCGCGATCCAGGTCACGCCGGCGGCCGCCGCCAGGGCGCCCGGGATGGCCATCCGGAAGCTCCATATTGCGGCGCTGGCCACCGGGGTGGTTCCGTCGAACGCGGCCAGGGTGCGGTCGAGTTCGAGGCGGTCCAGCATCTCAGCCCGCTGCCGCTCGGTCGGCGGGCTGTCGTGAAAGGCGTGCTCATTCGAGCGGCGGAAGGCGTCGAACTCGCTCTCTTCGACCGGCCTGATTGGGAAGTACGCTGCCATGCCCGCATTCCTACCTGGTCTGCCCGCCGCTGCGCCAATCAGTTTGGGAGCGTGCCAGACCGCTGAGGGTGCGGATACAGTTCGCCCATCATGGTTTCCCGGCCCCTCACCCGTTCTGCCCGGCTGGCCCGCTCGGTGGCAGCCCGGGTGACTGGCCAGATCCGGCGCCAGTTCATCACCCGGAACCGCCGGATGGCCTTCGTCCTGACCATCGCCACGCTGGCCATCGGGGTGGCGGCGGTGCACCTGTCGGAGTGGTGGTTCTCGCCAGGACTGATGATCTTGCCGGTGCTGGCGGGCGGGTTGCTGCTCTGGCCCCGTGCGCTGCGGATCCTCTTCGGGCTGGTCGCGGTCATGCTGTTGTACGACGGGCTGTACCGGCGCGCCGGGGCCGGCATCATCGCGACGATCGTGATCACCGCGCTGTTCGCTGACGCGCTGGCCCGGACCAGGTGGAAGCTCGGCGTGCAGGGGCTGCGCGGGGACCGGATGCTGATTGAGCTGCGCGACCGGATCCGGGCTCAGGCCAAGCTGCCCGAGTTGCCCGCCGGCTGGCAGTCCGCCGCCGTGCTCCGCCCGGCCGGGGGCTCGTCGTTCGGCGGGGATTTCCTGGTCTCGTCGTGTGACGGGAAGACCCTGGAGGTCGCGCTCGTCAACGTGTCCGGCAAAGGCGTGGACGCGGGCACCCGCGCGCTGCTGCTCTCCGGGGCTTTCGGCGGGCTGCTGGGGTCGGTGCCGCAGGGAGAGTTCCTCGGCGCGTGCAACTCCTACCTGCGCCGGGGCCCATCCGTCGAGGGTTTCGTGACCGCGGCCCACCTGGCCCTGGATCTGACCACCGGCGAGTACATGCTGGCCTCGGCCGGGCACCCGCCACCCGCCCAGTTCGACGCGGGCAGCGGGATCTGGAAGGTGACGCAGGCGCGCGGCATCGTGCTGGGGGTGGTCCCGGACCCCCGGGCCGTGCCGGTCCACGGTGCCCTCCGGCCCGGGGATGCCCTGATGCTCTACACGGACGGTCTGGTGGAGGTGCCCGGCCAGGACATCGACGCAGGCACGGACCGGCTGCTGGGGGAGGCGAACCGGCTGGTCGCGTCCGGCTTCCGGAACGCCGCGACCGAGCTGGTCCGGGTGGTCAAGGCCGGCGGCGGCGGATCCGACGACTGCGCGCTCGTGCTGATCTGGCGGACGTAAGGCCCCGGCCCGGCTGGCTCACGTCCGCCGGGGGTTACCGGGCCGCGGCGTGGGCGGCCGCCGCGGCCTGCTCCTTGCGGCGGCTCAGGACCTGGAGGGCGTGCTCGACCAGGGCGATCAGGGCATCCCGGCAGGACGCCCGCTGGCGTGCGTCACACAAGACCACCGGGACGCCCGGATCCAGGTCCAGCGCGGACCTGACCGCTTCGGTGCGGTACCGCCGCGCCCCGTCGAAGCAGTTCACTCCCACCACGAACGGGATGCCGCGCTGCTCGAAGTAGTCCAGCGACGGGAAGCAGTCGGCCAGCCGCCGGGTATCGGCCATGACGATCGCGCCCAGCGACCCGCGGGCCAGCTCATCCCACATGAACCAGAACCGTTCCTGGCCCGGCGTGCCGAACAGGTAGATCACCAGGTTCTCGCGGATGGTGATTCGCCCGAAGTCCAGGGCCACCGTGGTGGTGCTCTTGCGCTCCACCCCGTCGAGCCGGTCCACCGCCGCACCCGGCTCGCTGAGCGGCTCCTCGGTGCGCAGCGGCCGGATCTCGGTCAGCGACCCGACCAGGGTGGTCTTGCCCACCCCGAATCCACCCGCGATAAGGATCTTGATGGTGACTGGCATGTGACCCGGGCTACCGGCCCGGTCAGAGGCGGCGGAGTCCATCGACGACCTCCTTCAGGATCTGTACGTCCGGTAGCCGGGCCGGCGGGATGGGATGATGAATCGCCACGAGAGAGCGTTCCTGCAGGTCACCCAGCAGGATGCGGACTACCCCCAGCGGCAGGTCGAGATCGGCCGCGAGGTCCGCGACCGAGGCGGGCAGCCGGCAGAGGCGGAGCACCGCGAGGTGCTCCGGATCCAGGGATGCCGGATCCACCGCCACCCCGCGTACCGCCGTGATGATCGCGATCAGGTCGAGGGTTTCCCCGCTGGGCCGGGTCCGGCCCCGGGTGAGCGCATACGGCCGTACGACCGGGCCAGCCTCCTCGTCCAGCCAGTGATCGTCGGGCGACGGCATGCCCGTATCAGTCCGTGGCCTCCCCGGCCGTGCCCGGCCGGGGGTTCACCGACAGGTGCTGGCCGACCCGCTTGACCAGGATTGCCATCTCGTAAGCGACCAGGCCCGCGTCCGCGCTGGCCGGGCTCAGCACCGCGAGGCAGCTACCCTCACCCGCCGAGGTCACAAACAGGAAGGCCGTATCCATCTCCACGATGGTCTGCCGGACATAACCCCCGCCGAAGTGGCGGCCGGCTCCCCGGGCCAGGCTCTGGAACCCGGACGCCACCGCGGCCAGATGCTCCGAGTCCTCCCGGGTCAGCGCGCTCGATGCGGCGATGGCCAGGCCGTCCCGGGACAAGATCACTGCCTTGTTCACGTCGGGGACCCGCATCACCAGGTCATCAAGCAGCCAGTCCAGGTCGCTAGCCGAACCAGGCCGTACGCCCTTCTCTTGTTCTGCCGCGCTCATCACTCCCCCTTGCCGTCACTCATCGCCCTGAGGGCCGGCCTCCCCAGGCTCCGGGGGACTGGGCTCCGCCGGTGACTGGGGGCCGGTCATCCTGTCTGTGCTCTTCTCCGGCGGGTCGAATAGCGAACGCCCCCGCTCCCAGCCCTGCTGGATGGCCGTTATCGTGCTCCTCGCCTCTTCAGGCGAGCGTTCCGCCACGGTTTCCGGCGTCGTCGCGGGGTCGCCGTTCGCGGCCGGGCGCCCGGGCAACGTGTTCTCCCGCAACTGCGGCGCCAGGCTGGCCTGGCGGACCCGGCGGGGCAGCAAGTCCGCGTCGGCGAAGTCCCCCGTGTCAGGCTCGGGATACGCGGGGGAGTCCGCGTGGACCGGATCCGCGGCCGGTGGCCAGCCCACGTCGTCGCCGTAGCCCGCCAGCCCGTTCAGCCCGTTGCCGCTCTCCGCGGCGGCACCCACTCCGTTCCCGTCCCAGCTGATCACCGGGTCCGCCGTGGTCCAGTCCTCGCCCGTGGCGTAGCCCGTGCTGCTAGCTGCGCTGGTTCCGGTGCTGTGGCCCGTCCTGGGGGCGGTCCAGGGATCGGCTCCGCTGTCGGCCGGCCACCGCTCGGCCGAGGCCGGCCACCGCTCGCCCGGGGCTGCGCTCCGCCGCGGCTTTCGCCACTGCGGCCTCCGCCGCCGCGACTGCGCCGTTGCTGGCGGGCGTCGCGGCGCTGGCCGCGGCCCCGGCGACGGGGGCGAAGCGGTCCGTATCATCCCGGGCCGCGTGCCTGCCGGACAGCTGCACGCCGGCGCCCTGGTCCGTCCCGTCCTGCTCGTAGCTCTCCTCGGAGACGACCAGGGTGTTCGGGATGAGCACGATCGCGGTCGTCCCGCCGTAGGGGGAGCCGCGCAGGGAGATCCGGATGTCGTGTTTCTTGGCCAGCTGGCTGGCGACGAACAGGCCAAGCTGGTCACTGCCGGACAGGTCGAACGGGGGCGGGTTCTCGAGGAGATCGTTGAGCTCGGCCCGCCGCTCGTCGCTCAGCCCGAGGCCGCGGTCCTCGATCTCCACCGCGAATCCACGGCCGACCACATCGCCGCTGATCAGCACCGGAGTATTCGGCGGGGAGAAGACGACGGCGTTCTCCGCCAGTTCCGCGACCATGTGAATGACGTCCGCGACGGCGGGGCCGGTGATGGCCGCCCGGGTATTCGCGGTGACCTTGATCCGGGTGTAGTCCTCCACCTCGGCCACGGCGGCCCGGAGTACATCCACGAACGGGACGGGCCGGCGCCAGGCCCGGGCGGGCGCGTCGCCGGACAGGATGATCAGGCTCTCCGCGTGCCGCCGCATGCGCGTGGTGAGGTGGTCGATGCGGAACAGGTCCTCGAGTTCCTCCGGCTCCCGGGCCCGGCGTTCCATCGCGTCCAGCAGGGCGAGCTGGCGGTGCAGCAGCGACTGGCTGCGCCGGGCCAGGTTCCGGAAGATGTCGCTGATGCCCTGGCGCAGCCGGGCCTGGCCCACGGCCGCTTCCACCGCGGTCTGCTGGACCGCGTTGAACGCCTGCCGGACCTGGCCGATCTCGTCGGAGGTGGCGGGCAGCTCGGGCGCCTCAGCCGATACGTCGACGTCCTGGCCGTCCGCGAGCCGCTTCACCACGTCGGGCAGCTGCTTGTTGGCCAGTTCCAGGGCCGACTGGCGCAGGTCGGCGAGCTCACGGATCAGGCCACGGCCGATCACGATCGACACGATGATGGACAGGATCACCGCGAGCAGGCCCAGCCCGCCCGCCAGGATGAGTTCCAGGTACGTGCCGTTGGAGTTATTCGCCGCCCGGGCGGTGATCTGGGTCGAGGCTTGGTTCCCCGCCTTGGAGAGTCCCGCGGCCACGCCGCCGACCGCTTGTTCCCAGGCCTGCGGCAGGACCGGGGGAGGGCTGGCGACCCGGGTGTCGCTCATCAGCTTGTTTTCCAGCGAGGTCAGGGCCGCGGACGCCTGCGGGCTGATGTCGTGGGTGTAGTAGGCGCGGTAGCTCGGCTGCAGGGCCGGCAGCGTCTGGCTGTAGAGCTGCCGGCGCGCGCCAACCAGCTGGGTGAACAGCTGGCGGTCGGCGGCGGGGAACGACCGCGCGGCCAGGTCGCTGGAGATGATCGCGCTTTCCTGGAGCATCAGGTCCTCGGCCCGGCCCATCCGGACGAAGGCCTGCGCCTGGCTCACCAGCGCGGCGTCGGTCTGCTCAAGAATCGCCTGGTCGAGGGCCGAGTAGGCGTCCGACATCAGGGCGTTGTAGGAGTCCAGCGCCCGGAACTTGCTGATGATCTGCGAGCGCACCTGGGCGCGCAGCCCCGGCATGCCTTTGACCGCGGTGAGCAGGGTCGCGATGGCCTGCTTCTCGGCCGGGGTGGCATTGTTCATCGTGTCCGGCGAGTTGAGCGCGGTGCTCAGGGCGGCCGTGGCGGCGGTGGTCTTGTTCTGCTGCACCTGCAGAACGGCCAGGTTCGACGCGGTCGGGGCAGACAGGTAGACGAGCGCGAGTGGCCGCTCCGCGTCGATCTGGCTCAGGAACGCGCCGATGGGCTCGCCGGTGGCGGACTTGATCGTGGTCGCCTGACCGAGGTTCAGCGCCCCCCGGGCGGTGAGGAACGTGGCGAACCCGTACAGCGCGATCAGCGACAGCACCGGGAGCAGGACGAGCAGGAAGATCCGCGTGCGGATGGACCGGAGACGCAACCCCATGGCTCAGGCCTCGAAGTGTGATTGTGACGGAATGTGAGCATATAGCTACGAAGGAGATTCGGAGACCCCCCCGAGGTTTGTGAGCGTAGCAGTCAGTAATCTTCCTTACTGGGAAAAAGCGGTATCGGCCCAGCTTGAGGGGATTTATCCGCATTTCACCCGAAACGCAGCGTGCTGGTGAGCCTGGTTGGTCAGCCAGTCCGGCCCCGCTGCTCCTGGCCCCTCCCGGTACCAGCGGGCCCCGGGCCGTTCCTGCGCCCGGCGCTCCCGTTCTGGCCGGCCCTCGGCGGGCCGGTCATCCGTCCCGGCCACGCCGCCCGGCCCTGGGCTGCGCGGTGGGCCGCGCCCGCGGGTGCCGGGAGTTGGGATGGCAGGCGCCGGACTACTGGCTGTCCCTGACCGCGGCCCCGAATATGACATTCATGTCAGTGAATGGGGTCCAGTCCCGGGCGGTCCCCGCGGCAAAGGCGGCCGCCGCCGCCGGCACTGTACCGTCGGGTAAACATTGCGTTCAGTAACCTTGCGCCCGCAACAGGGTACGCGGCATGCCGGGCCACTGATATCGCCGAGATGAATCCAGTTCGTAACGGACCTGAAACATTTCCTGGCCGCCGTGACAATATCGTGAGGACGCGTCTGAGCTGGGATGATGCCCCGGGGCCCGGTCCGGCCTGGGCGCAGGCCTAATCCCGCAAACCTTAGCCAGACTGCGCGTCGCGAATGGCCCACGCAATGTGATAACGCCCCTTCGGGCGGACCCGGGTGCGGGCCCGCGACGGCGCTGGGCATAATGAGATGGTGCTGTTCAGGTGAAGGCCCTCTTGAACTAGCGGGGCTGCACCGGGTCGATCAACGACATCCGTGTCAGGTGACGTCCATGTCATTGTTTGCATTTGTATGGCAAGTGTGCGGTGATGGGTGCTGTGAGCCAGGGGGTAACTCGATTGGGTGAACCGCGAGGCACGGCCGTGGCTTTCCCGTCCGCGGAGGCCATCGGTTCTGCTGCGGCTGCCCAGGCGTCGGGCGAGAACTTCCCGGTGGCGCTGCGGCTGCTGCCTGGCCGGTACCGGCGCCGCCTGGAGGCGGTCTACGGCTTCGCCCGCGCCGTGGACGACATGGGCGATGAAGCACCGCCCGGGGAACGGGCCCGACTGCTGGATGCGCTAGAAGCCGACCTCGGTCGGCTTTACCAGTTTCAGGACCCGGCCCTGCGGGAGGAGCCCGCGGCGGATCCGGTCCCGGCCGCCCCGGTGGACCCAGGGCCGGCCCAGGCTGGCCCGCAGATCGGGGTGGTCCGCGCGCTGGCCCCGGTGGTCGGGGCGTGCGCGATCCCGCAGCAGGTGTTCGCGGACCTGATCAGGGCCAACCGGCAGGATCAGGTGGTCAGCCGGTACCCCGCCTTCAGCGATCTGGCCGGTTACTGCCGGCTCTCGGCCAACCCGGTGGGCCGCATCGTGCTGCACGTGTTCGGGGCGGCCACGCCGGAGCGGATGATCCTCTCCGACCGGGTGTGCACCGCACTCCAGCTCGCCGAGCACTGGCAGGACGTGGCGGAGGATTTCCGGGCCGGCCGCATCTACCTGCCGGCCGAGGACCTGGAGCGGTTCGGGGTCGCAGAGAGTGACCTCGCGGCCGGCACCGCGGGGCCGCAGCTCCGGGCGCTGATGGCGTTCGAGGTGGAGCGGGCCCGGCAGCTTCTCGACGAAGGCGCCCCCCTGGTGGGGAATTTGCGCGGGTCTGCCCGGGTTGCCGTGGCCGGTTACGTGGCCGGTGGCCGGGCCGCCCTGGCCGCGATCACCGATGCTGGATATGACGTGCTGTGCGCGACCCACAAGCCGCGCCGCGGCCGCCTGGCCAGGGAAATGCTGAGGGCTTATGCAGCTGGGAGGTGATGCGATGGACGTGGCTGCGGCCTACCGGCACTGCGAGGAAATCACCTGGTCTCAGGCCCGGAATTTCTCCTACGGCATCCGGCTGCTGCCGCCGGATAAGCGGCGCGCCCTGGCCGCCGTGTACGCGTTCGCCCGGCGAATCGACGACATCGGGGACGGCACGCTGCCCCCGGCCGACAAGCTCAGCGCGCTCGGCGAGGCCCGGGCCAGCATCATGACCGTGGCCCACGGGGGCAGCCCGGCCAGCGCCGGCCTGGAAACGGATGGCTCCGCAGACCTGGTGCTCGTGGCCCTCGCTGACGCGGGCCGCCGGTTCCCCATCCCGCTGGAGGCGTTCGGCGAGCTCATCGACGGGTGCGAAGCCGACGTGCGGGGCACCAGCTACCCGACCTTCGACGACCTGCGTGTCTACTGCCGCTGCGTGGCCGGTTCCATCGGGCGGCTGTCGCTGGGGGTGTTCGGGACCCGGGATGTGGCCACGGCCGCCCCGCTGGCCGACGCGCTCGGCGTGGCGCTCCAGCTCACCAACATCCTGCGCGACATCCGCGAGGACTACCAGGACGGACGGGTCTACCTGCCCGACGAGGACTTCAAGCGGTTCGGCGCCGAGCTGACCGCCGACCGCTCCGGCTGGCCGGCCGCCGACCCGAAGCTCGTGGACCTGGTGGCCTTCGAGGCCGAGCGGGCCCGCGACTGGTACGCGCGCGGGCTGCGGCTGATGCCGATGCTGGACCGGCGCAGCGCCGCCTGCACCGGCGCCATGGCCGGGATCTACTACCGCCTGCTGCAGAGCATCGCCGCTGCGCCCCAGCTCGTCCTGGAGCGCCGGGTCTCCCTCTCGCCCGGCCAGAAGGCCATGGTGGCGGTCAGGTCACTGGCCGGCGCCGCCCTGCGGTCCGGCCGCAGCGGGCCGCCCCGGTCCACGACGACCGCGGGAGCGCCCCGATGAGCCCCGAACCGCTCAGCCCGGCTCCGGCGAGCCCGGGCCAGGCCGGTGCCGGCCCGGACCGCCCCGGGCGCCACGTGGTCGTGGTCGGCGGCGGCCTGGCCGGCATCACCGCCGCGATCGCGCTGCGCGAGACGGGTGCCCGGGTCACGCTGCTCGAGTCCCGGCCCCGGCTGGGCGGGGCGACCTGCTCCTTCACCCGGGGCGGGCTGGTGGTCGACAACGGCCAGCACGTGTTCCTGGGCTGCTGCACCGCCTACCGGGAGCTGATCGCCCGGCTCGGGATGACCGGCTCGGTGTCGCTGCAGGACCGCTTCGACGTCGCCGTGCTCGGCCCGCACGGCCAGGCGCGGCTGCGCCGGACCCGGCTGCCCGGCCCGCTGCACATGGGCCAGGCCCTGGTCACTTACCCGCTGCTGTCGCCCGCCGAGCGGCTGCGGGTCACCCGGGCGGCGCTGGCCATGCGCTTTCTCGATCCGGCCCGGCCAGGTCTCGACGCGCAGCGGCTGGGTGACTGGCTGGCGGCCCACGGGCAGAGCGAACGCGCCCGGCGGGTGCTCTGGGACCTGTTCACGGTCTCCGCGCTGAACGTAGCCGGGGACGACGCCAACCTCTCGCTGGCCGCCACGGTGGTCCGCACCGCCCTGCTCGGCGCCCGGGACGCCGCGGACATCGGCACGCCGGCCATCCCGCTCGGCGACCTGCACGGCCAGGCCGCCGCGCGGCTGCTGGGCCAGCTCGGGGCGAGCGTCCGGCTCGGGGCCAAGGTGACCTCGGTCCAGCCGCTGGACCGCGGGGGTTTCCGGGTGCAGCTGGCCGACCGGGGGGTGAGCGCCCCGCTCCGCGGCACCAGCCAGCCCGGCACCGACCTGGCCGGCCTGACCTGCAGCCCTGACCTGACCAGCCCTGACCTGGCCGGCACTGACCTGGCCACGGTCGATGGAGTGGTCCTGGCGGTGCCGCCGGAGGCCGCGGCCCGGCTGCTGCCGGCCGGCGCCGCCGCGCCCGGCCCGGGCCCGGAGCGCTGGCGCGAGCTGGGCGCGTCCCCGATCGTCAACGTGCACGTCCTCTACGACCGGCAGGTGACCTCGCTGCCGTTCGCGGCCGCGGTGGACTCGCCGGTGCAGTGGGTGTTCGACCGCACCGGGCCCTCGGGGCTGGACGCCGGGCAGTACCTGGCCATCTCCGTGTCGGCCGCGGATGACATCGTGGACACGCCCGCGGCCCAGTTGCGGGAGCGGTTCGTCCCGGCGCTGGAACAGATTTTCCCCGCCGCGCGCGACGCGCGGATCACTGACTTCTTCGTCACCAGGGAGCGCCGGGCCACGTTCCGGCAGGAACCCGGCTGTGGCGAGAAGCGGCCGGGAGCCACGACCAGACTGCCTGGCCTGGTGCTCGCGGGCGCGTGGACCAATACCGGGTGGCCCGACACGATGGAGGGTGCCGTGCGAAGCGGACTGTCCGCAGCGCGAGAGCTGCGGCGCGAGATGACCCAATCACGCCACGGGGTATCGGTGGCCACCCGGGCGGCCGAGGTCGCCGGGGCCGCGTCGTGACCGCCGTGATGCCCGCGGGCGTCGAGACCGCCCGTGACCTGGTCGGCCCGGCCATTGCCGCGGCGGTGGACCGGCTCAGCCCGGAGGTCCGGACCGTCGCCGCCTACCACCTGGGGCTGGACGGCAGCGGCGCCGGCAAGGCGCTCCGCCCGGCGCTGGCGCTGCTGTCCGCGCGGGCGGCCGGGGCGTCGCCGGAGCGTGGCGTGCCCGCCGCGGTCGCGGTGGAACTCGTGCACAACTTCTCCCTGCTGCACGACGACATCATGGACGGGGACACCGAGCGCAGGCACCGGCCCACGGCCTGGACGGTCCATGGCGTCGGGGCGGCCATCCTGGCCGGCGACGCGCTGCTCGCGCTGGCCCAGGACATCCTGCTCGAGGACACCGCGGCCCAGGGCGTCTGGGCGGCGCGCTGCCTGTCCGCCGCGGTCCTCCGGCTGATCGCGGGACAGGGCGCGGACCTGGCGTTCGAGCAGCGCAACGACGTGAACCTGCCCGAGTGCCTGACCATGGCCGGAGACAAGACCGCGGCGCTGATGGCCTGCGCGTGCAGCATCGGGGCCATCCACGTCGGCGCGCCGCCCGGACTGGCCATGGGCCTGGCCGGCTTCGGCGCCCACGCCGGGCTGGCTTTCCAGCTGACCGACGACATGCTCGGCATCTGGGGTGCGCCCGAGGTGACCGGCAAGCCGGTCCGGGCCGACCTGCGGGCCAGGAAGAAGTCACTGCCCGTGGTGGCCGCCCTGACCAGCGGATCCGCGGCCGCGGAAGAGCTGGCGGGGCTGCTGGCCAGGACCGAGCCGCTGAGCGAGGACGACCTGCTGCGGGCGGCCCGCCTGGTGGAGGAGGCGGGCGGCAAGGACTGGACGGAGAACGAGGCGGCGGCGCAGCTGGCCGCGGCGGAGAAATGCCTGACCGAGACCGACATGCCCGACGACGTGCGTGCCGAGTTCGCGGGGATCGCCGAGTTCATCACGGCGCGCCAATGGTGATAGCGCCCGTGACGAGCTGACCGCTGATGCGGGCCCGCACTACCGAGGGCCCGGCGGTGCTGGCGAGGTTCGGTGCCCGAGGTGAGTGCGGCGGCTGGTGTGACTGGTGAGCTGGATGCTGGTGGGGGGCAGTGTGGTGAAGGCGAGGCGAGACGATGACAGTGACACACGCGCGATCTGACGGTCCCCCGGCGCTCTCCGGCGCGGAGGCCGCTCTGACCCGCGCCCGCGACCACCTGCTCGGCCTCCAGCATGAGCAGGGCTGGTGGCAGGGCGAGCTGGAGACCAACGTCACGATGGACGCGGAGGACCTGCTGCTGCGCCAGTTCCTCGGCATCCGCACGGACGAGGAGACGGCCGCCGCGGGCCGGTGGATCGCATCCCAGCAACGCGGCGACGGAACCTGGGCCAACTTCTTCGGCGGCCCCGGTGACCTGTCCACGACGGTCGAGGCCTACGTCGCGCTGCGGCTCGCCGGGCATCTGCCCAGCGCACCGCACATGACCAGGGCGGCCGAATGGATCAGGTCGCGTGGCGGGATCCCCGCGACCCGGGTGTTCACCCGGATCTGGCTGGCCCTCTTCGGCCAGTGGTCATGGGATGACCTGCCGGTGATGCCTCCCGAAATGGTGTACCTGCCGACCTGGTTCCCGCTTAATGTGTACGACTGGGCCTGCTGGGCGCGGCAGACGATCGTGCCGCTGACCGTGGTGGGCTCGCTCCGCCCGGTCCGGTCCCTCCCCTTCGGCCTGGACGAGATCCGGGTGCCTGCCCACGACGGGCCAGGTGACCGGGCCCGCAAGCCGTCTCAGGCCGCGGACCGGACCGGTTGGGAGCTCGCCTTCGGCGGGCTCGACCGGGTGCTGCACGTGGCCGAGCGGCATGGCCACCGCGCCCGGCCGGTCCGGGCGATGCGCCGGGCCGCGCTGCGCCGCTGCGCTGACTGGATCATCGCCCGGCAGGAGCAGGATGGCTGCTGGGGCGGGATCCAGCCGCCCTGGGTGTACTCGCTGATGGCCCTGCATCTGCTCGGCTACGGGCTCAGTCATCCGGTGATCAAGCGAGGGCTGGCCGGGCTGGACCGGTTCACCATCTACGAAGACACCCCCGACGGCCCGATCCGCAGGCTCGAGGCCTGCCAGTCGCCGGTGTGGGACACCGTGCTGGCGGTGATCGCGCTCGCCGACGCCGGGCTGCCGCCCGACCACCCCGCCATGACCAGGGCGGCCGACTGGCTGCTCGACGAGGAGATACCCGGCCCGGGTGACTGGCAGGTGCGCCGTCCCTGGCTGGAACCGGGCGGCTGGGCGTTCGAGTTCGACAACGACGGCTACCCCGACATCGACGACACCGCGGAGGCCGTGCTCGCCCTCCGGCGCACCGCCCAGGGGCAGCCCGCGCCGGCCGGGCAGCCCCGCCACCCCGCGATCGGGCGCGGGCTGCGCTGGATCACCGGCATGCAGTCGGCCGACGGCGGCTGGGGCGCCTTCGACGCGGACAACACGTCCACGCTGGTGACCAAGCTGCCGTTCTGCGACTTCGGCGCGGTCATCGATCCGCCGTCGGCCGATGTCACCGCCCACGTGGTCGAGGCGCTGGCCGCCGAGGGCCAGGCGGGCAGCCGGGCCGCCCGCCGGGGCGTGGTCTGGCTGCTGCGGGCGCAGGAGAAGGACGGGTCGTGGTTCGGCCGCTGGGGCGCGAACTACGTGTACGGCACCGGCGCGGTGCTGCCGGCCCTCGTCGCGGCCGGGGTGCCGCCGTCCAAGCCGGTCATCCGCCGCGGCGGTCCGCTGGCTGGAGGACCACCAGAACCCGGACGGCGGCTGGGGCGAGGACATGCGTTCCTATGACGACCCGCAGCTGGCCGGGCGGGGCACGTCCACGGCCTCCCAGACCGCGTGGGCCCTGCTGGGCCTGCTCGCCGCCGGGCCGCCGGGGCCGGCCGCCGAGGCCGGGATCCGCTGGCTGGCCGAGCACCAGCGGGCCGACGGCACCTGGGATGAGCCGGAGTACACCGGGACGGGCTTCCCGGGTGACTTCTACATCAACTACCACCTGTACCGGCTGGTCTTCCCGGTGACCGCGCTGGGCCGTTACCTGAGGAGCGCGTCATGACCCGCCTGCAGGTGGCCGCCGGGCGGTCCCGGCCTACCCCGGTGACCGGGCCCGGGCTGCTGGTCTGCACCCCGCTGCGGCTGGAGGCCCGGGCGGTCCGGCGCGGGCTGCGCGGCGCCGGGCCGGGGACGGGCCAGCCCACAGGCCAGGGCACAGGCCAGCCGGGCCAGGCAGGCGCAGGCCAGGGCGCGGTCCAGGTCGTGGTGACCGGGTACGGGCCGCGCCGGTCCACCGCCCGGGAAACGATGCTGCGCGAGCAGCCGTTCGCCGCGATGGCGATCGCCGGCGTGGGCGGCGGGCTGGCCGCCGATCTGCGGCCGGGTGATCTCGTGGTCGCCAGCGAGGTCACCGACGGGCACACGGTCATCCCGTGCGCGTCCGCCGCGCTGCTGGCGGGCGAGCTGCGCCGGGCGGGGCTGCGGGTCCGGGTCGGCCGGGTCGTCACCGTGGACCACCTGGTCCGCGGGCCCGAGCGGGAGCGGCTGGCCGCGACCGGGGCCCTGGTCGCGGACATGGAATCGGCCGTCCTGGCCCGGGCGGCGGACGGCCGGCCGCTGGCGGTGGTCCGGGCCGTCTCGGACACCCCCGACCGGCCGCTGGTCAGCCCCGGGGCGCTGGGCGGCGGGCTGGCCGCGCTCCGCTCCCTGCGGGCCGCCGGGCCGGCGCTGGCCCGGTGGGCCGCGGCGGCCGGCGAGCGGCAGGTCCTGCTGGCCGGGCCCCGCTCGTTCTGCGCCGGGGTGGAGCGGGCCATCGAGATCGTCGAGCGGGCCCTCGACCAGAAGGGGCCGCCGGTCTACGTCCGCAAGCAGATCGTGCACAACTCGCACGTGGTGGCCGGGCTCGAGGAGCGCGGGGCGATCTTCGTCGATGAGCTCAGCGAGGTGCCCGACGGCGCCAGCGTGGTCTTCTCCGCGCACGGCGTGTCCCCCGCGGTCCGGGACGAGGCTGACCGCCGCGGCCTGACCACGGTGGACGCCACCTGCCCGCTGGTGGCCAAGGTCCACGCCGAGGCGCGCAGGTTCGCCTCGGACGGGTACCTGGTCGCGCTGATCGGGCACGAGGGGCACGAGGAGGTCGAGGGCACCCTCGGCGAGGCCCCGGACTCGGTGGCGCTGGTGCAGACCGCCGCGGACGTGGGCGCGCTCCAGCCGCCCGACCCGGGCAAGGTGGCCTACCTCATGCAGACCACGCTGGCCGCGGACGAGGCCGCGGACATCGCCGAGGCGCTGCGCGAGCGGTTCCCGGCGGCCCGCGCGCCGGGCAGCGACGACATCTGCTACGCCACCACGAACCGGCAGCGCGCGGCCCGCGCCGTGGCCGCCGAAGCCGACCTGGTCCTGGTGGCCGGGTCGGCGAACTCATCGAACTCTGTGCGGCTGGTGGAGACCGCGCAGCGGGCGGGTACCACCGCCTACCTGATCGACGGCCCGTCCGACATCGAGCTGAGCTGGCTGGCCGGGGTGTCCACGATCGGGCTGACCGCGGGCGCGTCCGCGCCCCCGGCGGTCGTCCAGGACATCATCACCGCGCTGCGGGGCCTCGGCACCGTCGAGGTCAGCGAGCGCGTGATCACTACTGAGAACATCCGATTCAGCCTGCCCAAGGAGGTTAGGCAGTCATGAGCGTGTCCCTACGCCAGAGCCTGCGCATCGGCTCATACCTGATGCGCCAGAAGCTGACCGGAACCAAGAAGTTCCCGCTGCTGGTCGAGCTGGAGCCGCTGTTCGCGTGCAACCTGAAGTGCGCGGGCTGCGGGAAGATCCAGCAGCCGCACACCCTGCTCAAGCAGCGGATGCCCGTCGAGCAGGCGCTGGCGGCCATCGAGGAGTGCGGCGCGCCCATGGTGTCCATCGCCGGTGGCGAGCCGCTCATGCACCCGCAGATCGACGTGCTCGTCAGCGAGCTGATCAAGCGCAAGAAGTTCGTCTTCCTGTGCACCAACGCGCTGCTCCTGCCGAAGAAGATCGAGAAGTTCAAGCCGTCGCCGTACTTCGCCTGGGTCGTGCACATCGACGGCCTGCAGGAGCGGCACGACGAGTCGGTCTGCAAGGAGGGCGTGTTCGACGACGCGGTCGCGGCGATCAAGGACGCCAAGGCGCGGGGGTTCAAGGTCAACACGAACACCACCGTGTTCAACACCGACACCCCGCAGACCGTCATCGACGTGCTGAACTACCTCAACGACGACCTGGGTATCGACGAGATGCAGATCTCGCCCGCCTACGCCTACGAGAAGGCCCCCGACCAGGAGCACTTCCTCGGGGTCACCGAGACCAGGGAACTGTTCAGGAAGGCCTTCGACAACGGCAACCGGAAGCGCTGGCGCCTCAACCACACGCCGCTGTTCCTGGACTTCCTGGAGGGCAAGGCCGACTTCGGCTGCACCGCCTGGGGGATTCCGTCCTACTCCCTGCTCGGCTGGCAGAAGCCCTGTTACCTGATGTCCGACGGCTACGTGAAGACGTACAAGGAGCTGATCGAGACCACGGACTGGGACTCCTACGGCCGCGGCAAGGACCCGCGCTGCGCGAACTGCATGGCGCACTGCGGGTACGAGCCGTCCGCGGTGCTGGCCACCATGGGGTCGCTGCGGGAGACGATCCGCGCCGGGCGCGGCATCTAGCGCCAACGCGGCGGTGCCCAGCACGGGCAGCGCAGCGCGGCGGTGCCCAGCTCCGCCAGCGCTGTCGCCGCTGAGACGCCGATTTCGTGCTCACCCGCAGCTCATGAGCTACCGGCCTGAGCGGCCCTGCTGGCTGGGCTCTGGATGGGGCGCAGCCAGCAGAGCCGGTGGTCAGGGCAGTATGCCTGGCCCGGAGACTAGGGCGGTTTTCAGGATGGCGGTCCCGGATAGTGTGTGCCTGGGCAGCGAGGACGGGCGCTGGTTGGTGCTGAGGGTCTGCACGGCCATCAGGTCGTAGGTCTTCGGGTTGAGGAGAAGCTGAGCGACCTCGCGGACGGGGGCATCAGCGCCCGGCGAGTGCGGCGCGGTGATCTGGAAGCCGATACCGGCGCGGCCCGCGACGTGACCGCGTGCTGGTGACGGTCACGCCGGGGATGTCGCCGAGGGCCCGGTAGAGCTCGGCGGTCAGGGCTGGCGGCATCACGTACGTGATGAGCATGCCACCGATGATCTCGAACTCGCGGACCGGTGCTGGTTCCCGCCGGGCAGCGGGAGGCTGGCCAGGTAGCGATCGAGCGCGGCCGGGCTGCGTGGCAGCGAACCCAGCTCACCGTACGTGAGCGGAATGTCCGCCCAAGCGCGTCGGTCGTCAGGAACATCTCCGGCTGCAGCCACCGTGCGGAAGTGACTGGCTGTACGGGCAGCGCAAGATATGCACCTTGTTGTTGTACTGCAACGCGGTCCGGGTCCCGTCCGCTGTGCTCCACCACGGAGCTGTCCCTCCCGGCAGCACCGCATGTGGTGCGACGACTTTTCCAGCCGGTACACCCACTGGCCGGGGCGCACGTCCGGCCGGGCGGCGCAACGCCGGCGACCCGGTAGGCCAGCTCTTTCGCGACGAGACTTGCGGCGCCTGGACGGGACGGCGTGCCGCCGGGGGCGGCCAGGGCCACGGGGACCGCGGTTGCGGTGGCTGCTGCGGCCAGGCCGGTCAGCGCGAGCTTCGGCCACCTGCCAGGCAGGCGCGGCCACCGTGCGCGGCGGCTTGCCTGGCCAGCAGGGGCACCGGCCAGCACCGGACGCGGGCCTGGGCCAGCGTCCCCGGATCGGGTGGGGCCACCGCCGCACGGAACTCCTCCAGCAGCTGCATCTCATTCATGGCCCTGCTCCTATCTCCATCGGCGGGGTTCACGCCCCCGAGTTCGGCGCGGACCATCCGGCGGGCTCTGGCGAGCCGGGAGGACAACGTTCCAGGTGGCACGCCTAGCGCCTGCGCCGCTTCCTGGTAAGACAGCCCATCGGCGACCAGCAGCAGCGCGTCCCGGTCCGCGGTGGACAGCACCGCCAATGCGCCCGCCAGGCGGCTGTGCAGCGCCTGGGCGTCCGCCCGCCGGGCACTATGATCGGCGACTGGCTCGGCGACCGCGTCAGCCGCCGGGTCGATCCCACTACGGGCGATGGCCCGGAAGAACCGCACCTCCTCCCGCCGGCGCGGAGACCAGCCGGGTCGCGATGCCATACAGCCAGGGCCGGGCGCTGGGCTGATCCGGCTCGTAGCTGGCGCGCTGGCGGAAGGCCACCAGGAAGGTCTCCGCCACAAGATCATCAGCGGCATCCCGGCCCAGCCGCCGCGCGATATAGCCATGGATCGCCGTTGCGTGCCGGTCGAACACCGCACCGAAACGCTCGGGCACCCGGCACGACTCCGCGATCAGCCCGGCATCATCCGGCTGGCCCCGCTGACTACCGGGTGACTCACGCGCCACCTGCGATCCATGACTGATAGCGGGCCTCCGTGGATTTGCCATCACCCGTTATTGCTCGATCGCACGACTCCTCGTCTCAATGACAGCGAACGCTGGTCTATCTGGGGCGCTCGCCCCGACCTCAACCCGGCCGAAGGTGACCTGTAGCACGGGCAGCTGGCACCAGTGCCGCGCGCGGCGGAAAGCCGCGCGCGGCAGCGGGCCCAGGTAAAGCCAGACCGGGTCAGGGTCACGGCTTAACCTATTTTCTCCAGCGGTATCACCAAAGCGGCAGGTGATCGCGAAAGCGGCACTGCGCGCTCACGTATGGTGTGGGAATTCGGGCAATTCCGGCCGTTCTTGAGGGTCGGCGATCCCGCCGCCGCTTTGGTGAGGACAGCGAATTGTCGGCTTCCACGCCGCCCGTCATCATCGACGGGCAGGGAACGGGCCGGGCCGGGGCGATTGCGCAGCGGGACCGCCCCGATCCGGGCCGGGCCTGGCTGCCGCTGGTGCCGGCCCTGGTCACGTTGCTGGTCGGCCTGTACAAGATCACCGGGCCGTCCTTCACCCGGGACGAGAGCGCGACGCTGGCCGCGGTGCACCGGAGCTTCCCCCAGCTGATCAGCATGCTCGGCCACGTCGACGTGGTGCATGGCGCCTATTACGCGCTGATCTGGGTCCGTCGTCCGGATCGGCGGCCGCGGCGAGTTCGCGGTGCGGCTGCCGTCCGCGATCGCCATGGCCATCGCCGCGGCCCTGGTCACCCTGCTGGGCCGGCGGCTGGTTTCCTCCTGGGCCGGGCTGGCCGCCGGACTGACCTTCGCCTTCCTGCCCCAGGTCAGCTGGTTCGCCGAGAACGCCAGGGAAGGGGCGGTACTGACGGCGCTCGCCTGCGTGGCCAGCTACTGCCTGCTCCGTGCTCTCCAGACCGGTGCGCTCCAGGAAGAGGCCGTCCGGGGCCGCTGGCTGGTGGCCTACGGCGTGACGCTGGTGGCCCTCGGTCTCGGCAACCTCTTCGCCCTGCTCCTCGTGGTCGCGCACGCGGTCACCCTGGCCTGGTCCCGCCGGGAGTACCGGGTCGACCGGGGCTTCGTCCTGCGCTGGGCCGCGGCGGTCGCCGCCACCGTGATCCTGGTCAGCCCGGTGGCGGTGGTCGGCTACAGCCAGCTGCACCAGATCCACTGGATCAAGCCGCCCGGCCTGTATGCCCTGCTCAGCGTGGAGCGGCTGGTCGGCGACACCGTCCCGTTCCTGATCGTGCTGGTCATCGTCGCCTGCGCGGTGGTGGTCAGCACGGGCCTGGTCAGCACGAGGCTGGCCAGCACGGGATGCTGACGGCCCGCGGTCGGCTCAGCTGGCCGGCCGGGCTGCTCCGGATGGCCCTGCCGTGGCTGGTCCTGCCGCCGGCCATCCTGCTGACCGCCTCGGTGATCCACCCCGTCTACATCTTCCGCTACATCGTCTACTGCATCCCGGCCGCCGCGCTGCTCATCGGGGCGGCCCTGGCCGCGCTCGGCCGGTACGCGGGGCCGGTGGCGCTCGTCGTGATCGTGCTGGCCGGGTTGCACAGCCAGCTGGCCGAGCGCCGCCCCGATGGGCACGACGTCAATATCCGCCACGCTGACCGCCTGGTCGCCCGCTACGAGCGGCCCGGGGACGCGCTGCTGAATATCAGCGACCAGACCGGAGCGCGGAAAGCCAGCGGGGAACGCACTCTCGAGGGTGCCTATCCGTACGGGCTGGCCCGGCTGCGCGACATCAGCGCCGGTGCCTCCGCGAGGCAGTCCGCCACCCTGGGCGGCACCTACGCCTCCGCGGCCGTCATCCGGCAGCGGCTGGCCCACGTCACCAGGCTCTGGGTCGTGGAATGGACTACAGCCCAAGCCCGTCCCGGTCCTGGACGGCCTGGGCTTCAGGCTGATTCACAGCTGGGACGTAACGCGCCTGTGGCTCCGCCTTTACACCACCCGGGCCAGGCACTAGAAAACCCGGCCCAGATTCCCTAACGCCCGCTGGGCGCGGCCGTGACCGGATCGAGCCCGGGAATACGGCGATCCCGCAGACGGCCTGGAGCAGCCATTCAGGAATGACCGCCAGGATCTAGCTCGCACGCAATGTGGCGTCAGGTGCGCCGGCGCATTTCCAGGTTCAGCATCTGCCCGCTTGGTGATGCGGGCATTCCCTGAGGAGTTCCCCATGTTCTTCACCTATCTCCGGCGTGAGTTGCGCCGGAGGATACGTCAGGCGATCTTCATCGCCCTCGGGCTGGCCCTGGGAATCGGGTTGGTGATCACCGTGACCGCGGCCTCGTCGGGGGTCAAGAACGCCCAGGCCACGGTGCTCCACTCGCTGTACGGGGTCGGGACCGACATCACGGTCACCCAGACGCCCACGGCGGGCTCGGGCGGCCCCACCGGTTTCGGGTTCCGGGGCCGGGTGGGAAACCGGACCCGGCCCGCGGCCGGCACGAAGATCGACATTGACAACCTGACCAGCATCGGCCAGGGAACGCTGGCCGCGTCCTCGGTCACCAGCATCGGGAAGCTGACCCACGTGGCCGGCGCGGCCGGGGCGCTCAGCCTCACCGACGCGGTCATCACCGGGAAGATCCCCGCCATCAACACCTCGGGCGGGACCGGGACCGGCGGCTTCGGAGGCGGTGGCGGCGGCGGGGGAGGCGGGTCCTTCCGCGGCAACTTCAAGTCCAGCTCGTTCACGGTCAGCGGGGTCGACCTGAACACCGGCGCCCTCGGGCCGCTCAGCTCGGCCAAGCTCAAGTCCGGCCGCACGTTCGCGTCCTCCGACGCGGCCGCGAACGTGGCCGTGGTCAACGCCGACTACGCGACCCAGAAGAAGCTGAGCGTCGGCTCGACCATCACCGTGGCCAAGACCAGTTTCAAGGTGGTGGGCATCGCCAGCGCGGGCAGCGACGCCTCCGACGTGTTCATCCCGCTGGCCCGGGCGCAGACGCTGGCCAGCCTGAAGGGCAAGGTGAACACGATCTACGTGGCCGCGGACAGCGCCTCGAACATCAGCGGCGTGGCCAGGGAGATCTCCGGGATGCTCCCCAAGGCCACGGTGACCACCTCGAGCAGCCTGGCCAGCGAGGTGACCGGGTCGCTGTCCAGCGCGGCCAGCCTGGCCAACAACCTCGGCAAGTGGCTGGCCATCGCGGTGCTGATCGCCGCGTTCCTGCTGGCCAGCCTGCTGACCAGCGGCGCGGTCGCCCGGCGGGTCCGGGAGTTCGGCACGCTCAAGGCGCTCGGCTGGCGCAGCCGGCGGATCGTCGGCCAGGTGATGGGTGAATCGATCACCATCGGCATCATCGGCGGCGTGGCCGGGGTCGCGCTCGGCCTGGCCGGGGCGGCGCTGGTGACCAAGCTCGCGCGGCCGCTGACCGCGTCGGTGGGCCAGACGACCGGCTCGGCCACCCCCGGCGGGGCCCGGACCTTCGGCGGCGGCGGCGGGCGGCGGCTTCGGCGGTCCGGCCGCGTCCGGGCGGCTTCTTCGGCCGGGCCGACGCGGCTGCCCACAGCGTGGCGGTTCACCTGAGCGCGCCGGTGACCATCGGCGCCGTGGTCCTCGCGGTGGTCCTGGCCATCGCCGGCGGCCTCATCGCCGGCGGCTTCGGCGGCTGGCGGGCGGCCCGGCTGCGCCCGGCGGCGGCGCTGTCCCGGGTCGAGTAACCGCGTCCGCGGCCGGCACCGGAGCGGCGACCGCCAGAAAGAGAGCCGAGAGAGGGATCATGTACAAGCTGACGGGCGTGACCAAGAAGTACCAGAAGGGCCGGACCACGGTCGATGCGCTGGCCGGCGTGGACCTGGTCATCGAGGACGGTGAGTGGCTGGCCATCCAGGGCCCGACCGGGCACGGCAAGACCACCCTGCTGCAGGTCCTCGGCGGACTGGACCGGCCGACCTCGGGCATCGTGGAATTCGACGGCCAGGACCTCGCCGCCCTGCGGGAAACCCAGGTCACGAAGGTCCGGGCGACCTCGATGGGGTTCATCTTCCAGACCTTCAACCTGATCCCGACGCTGAACGCGCTGGAGAACGTGGAGGTGGCCCTGGTGCCGCTGGGCATCGGGGCGGCCGAGCGGCGGGCCCGCGCCACGGCGGCGTTGGAGAGTGTGGGTCTCGGCGAGCGGCTGCGGCACCTGCCCGGAGAGATGTCCGGAGGCCAGCAGCAGCGGGTGGCGATCGCCCGCGCGCTGGTCAAGGAGCCCAAGGTGCTGCTGGCCGACGAGCCGACCGGCAACCTGGACGAGGGCACCCGGGACGACATCATGGGCCTGCTGGAGAAGCTGTGGCGCGACACCGGGCTCACGCTCATCCTGGTGACCCACGACAGCTCGGTGGCCCGCCGCGCCCAGCGGATCGGGATCATGCAGCACGGGAAGCTGTCGATCAGGCAGGACACCCGGGGCGCCGCGACCTGATCCGGCCCGTGGGCGGGGCAGTCCGGCCGGGCCCGTCAGTCAGGCGGTGACCCGGCCGGCTCCGCCGTCGTCTCCCTGGGCGCGTCCGCCGTCGCCTCCTCGGGCGGGCTGCCCGCGGGCGTCGGCCCGGGCGCCTGCCGTCGCCGCGCTGTGCGTCTGCGCCGTCGTCTCCTCGGGCGGCTGCCTGCGGGCGTCTCCCCGGGCGTCTTCGCCGTCATCTCCCTGGGCGTCTCCGCGGGCGGGCTGTCGGCGGGCGTCTCCGCGGGCGCTTCCGCCGTCATCTCCCCGGGCGTCTCCGCGGGCGGGCTGTCTGCGGGCGTCTCCGCGGGCGCTTCCGCCGTCGTCTCCCCGGGCGTCTCCGCGGGCGGGCCGTCTGCCGGCATCTGCCCGGGCGTCTTCGCCGACGTCTCCTCGGGCGGGCTGGCTGCGGGCGCGGGCGGCAGGGCCTGCTCGCACCAGACGATCTTGCCCTGCGGGGTCCGCCGCGCGCCCCAGCGCTGCGAGAGCTGGCTGACCACCTCCAGGCCGCGGCCGCACTCCTCGTCCCGCCCGGCGTGGCGCAGCCGGGGGAGGGCGGCGGAGCCGTCGAGCACTTCGCAGACCAGTGACCCCTCCAGCACCATCCGCAGCGTGACCTCGCCGGTCGCGTGCCGGATGGCGTTCGTGACCAGCTCGGAGACCAGCAGTTCGGTGGTGGGCACGAGCTCGCTCAGGCCCCACCGCTGCAGCGGCTCGCGGATCAGGCTGCGCGCCTGCGCCGCCGAGGTGAGCTCGGCCGGCAGGGTCCAGGTGACGTGATGATCGGCGGGGATCTTGCTCAGCCGGGCGATCAGGATCGCGATGTCGTCGCGCTGCTGATGGGCGTACACGCCCGCCAGCGCGGCCCGGCACAGATCGTCGAGCGAGGACTTGGCCGCCTCCCCGTCGAACACGTCACGCAGGAAGTTGAGCCCGTCGTCGATATCCCGCTGCCGGTCTTCGACCAGGCCGTCGGTGTAGAGCACGAGCAGGCTGCCGTCCTCGATCTGGAACGTGCGGCTCTCGATCGGGAACTCGCCCACCCCCAGCGGCGGGGCCGGGCTGGTGTCCAGGAACTCGCCGGTGCCGTCGGGCCGGACCAGCAGCGGCGGCAGGTGCCCCGCGGACGCCATCTCGCAGCTGCCGGTCACCGCGTCGTAGAGCGCGTAGGCGCAGGTCGCGAAGTGGGGTTCCCGTTCACCGAGCGACGTCATGAGCTCGTTGAGCTGCTGCAGCGAGTCGGCGGGCGGCAGTTCCAGGGTGGCCAGGGTGTGGATCGCGGTGCGCAGCCGTCCCATGGTCACGGCGGCCCGGACGCCGTGCCCGGCGACGTCGCCGACCACCAGCGCGACCCGGGCCCCGGGCAGCGCGATCGACTCGTACCAGTCCCCGCCGACCTCGATCAGCTTGCTGCCCGGCAGGTAACGGTGCTGCACGTCCACCGACGAGGGATGGGACAGCCCGGTCGGCAGCAGGCTCCGCTGCAGGGTCAGCGCGGTGGTGCGCTCCCGGTTGTACTGGCGCGCGTTGTCGATGAATATCCCGGCCCGGGACGCGAACTCCATGCCGATCTCGGAGTCGTAGTCGTCGAATGGCCGGTACCCGGACTTGCGGGTGCAGACGAAGAAGCCGAGGAGGCGTCCTTGGTGGCCAGCGGGAGCAGCAGCATGGACGCCTCGGACAGCAGGTCGGCCACGGGCCGCCGCAGCCACGATTCGGCGATGCTGACCGCCGCCTCGTGGTCCATCATGGCCACCCGGACGGGCTTGCCGGTGTCCATGCACTCCACGTACGGGGTGCCCGGCGGGTAGAGCAGCACTTCCCCGGTGGGGAACGTGGCGTCCCAGCCGGGGGAGCCGTCGTCGGTGGCCACCGCGAGCCGGCGCAGCAGCTGGGAGCCGTCCGGGGGGTGGACCGGGAACTCGTCCCCGGCGGCCACGCTCTCCAGCACGAGCAGGCCCGCCGCGGTGCAGAAATGCGGTACCAGGATGTTGATCAGGCCCCGGGCCACCTGGTCCAGGTCGAGCGTCGCCCCGATCTGCCGGAAGGTGTCGTCCAGCAGCGAGTGCCGCATCAGGGCCGGGTCGACGAACCGCTCGTGCTGGGTCGGCGGCATCTTCAGGACGGCCAGGGCCGCGAGGCCCGGGGTCTCCCCGAGCATGGGCTGCACGCTGGCCACCGTCTCCACCCGGCGGCCCTCCCGGGTCCCGATCGGCAGCACCGCGGTGGCTTCCCGGCCGGCCCGGACCGCGTCCAGCAGGGTGGTCAGGGCCGACTCGGCCGTGGACGGCGTGGCGATCAGGTCGCTCAGGTGCGCCCCTACCAGTTCGGCCGAATCCAGGGGCAGGATCTCCGGGGCATTCCGGTCATGCTGAATGACCCGTCCGGTCTCATCGATGCCCAGGATGAGGGTCCGCACGGAGACGTTGGACAGAAGCGCTGTGATCTTCCCCACCGTACCCGAATCGCGTTTTTGTGTCCTGGCTGGCGTACTCGATACCGTTCGCTGCACTAATCGCTTAAGTTATGCCCCATTGGAGGCGCGCCGGACCACCTATTTGCCCGCAGTCGTGCCGGGAGGTGCGTGGAGCCGCTACTGGTACGGGAGGACACGTGCGGGGTGCACGGCCAGGCAAGGTGATCGTGGTCGGAGCAGGACCCACCGGCCTGATGCTGGCGGCCGAATTGGCCCTGGCCGGGGTGCCCTGCCTGGTCCTCGAGCGGCGCAGCGGGCTGCGCGCGGACTCCCGGGCTATCTGCCTGCACGCGCGGACCATGGAGGTGCTCGACCTGCGCGGCCAGGCGGGCAGGTTCGCCGAGGCCGGGCTGGCTGTCCCGGCCTTCCCGCTCGGGCTGAAAGGCGCGGCGATCAGCTTCGGCGGGCTTGACTCCGACTTCCCCTACCTGCTGGACATGCCGCAGAGCCAGATCGAGGCGCTGCTCGCCGCCCGGGCTACCGGGCTGGGGGCCGAGATCCGGTGGTCCGCCCAGGTCACCGGCATCGAGCAGGACGCCGATGAGGTGCGGGTGCTGCTGGCCGACGGCAGCGTCGAGCGGGCCGCCTACGTGGTCGGTTGCGACGGGACGCGCAGCTTCACCCGTCAGGCGGCTGGCCTGCCCTTCCCCGGTGCGCCCAACCCGGGCTCGGTCCTGCTGGCTGATCTGTTCCTCGACGGGCTGCCGATGACCGACGCCTACGGCGACCTGTCCGATCGGGGCATGCTGCTGGTCTTCCCGTTCCGGGACGGCTCGTGCCGGGTGGTGCTGTACGACTACGCGCGCGCCGACGTGCCGGTGACCGAGCCGGTCACCCTGGAGGAGGTGCGGGCCAGCCTGCTGCACATCGCCGGCCAGGACTTCGGTCCCCGCGATATGGCCTGGTCCGCGCGGTACCGCAGCGAAAGCCGCCAGGCCCCGGCGTACCGGAGCGGGCGGATCTTCCTGGCCGGTGACGCCGCGCACACCCACTCGCCCGCGGGCGCGCAGGGGATGAACACGGGCCTGCAGGACGCGGTCAACCTGGGCTGGAAACTGGCCGCGGCCGCGCGTGGCCGGGCCCCGGACTGGCTGCTCGACAGCTACCACACGGAGCGCCATCCGGTGGGCGCCGCCGTCCTGTCCCTGGCTGGCCGCCAGTTCCGGCTGAATACGGCCCGGACCACGCCCCGGCGGGTGCTGCGCTGGGCCGTGCACCGGGTGGTCGCCCCGCTGCCGCCGGTCCAGGCCCGGCTCGCCCGCGAGTATTCGGGGCTGGCCATCCGGTACCCGCAGACCGCGGCGCCCGGCCGCCCGGCCGCCGCGGGCGCTCCCCATCCGCTGGCCGGAGCCCGCCTGCCGCGTGGCCGCCTGGCCGGGCCAGATGGGAGCACGACCCGGCTGTACGACTTGTTTCATGACGGGCGCTTTGTACTGCTTGAGGCGGACGCGGCAGAGGTTCTCGGCGCTGGGGCGCTGGCGCCGGGGTCGGCTGGTGCTGGGGTCGCTGGTCCTGGGCGTCTGCTGAGGCCATGAGGCAGCTGGGGCTGGGGTTGCTGGAGTGGAGCGGAACGGCCTGCCGGACCAGGTCAGGCAGGTCCGGTACACCCGGGCCGACGGGACGCGCCTGCCGGCCGCCGCTTTAGTCCGGCCGGACGGCTACCTGGCCTGGGCCTCCGACGAGCGGGACGCGTCCGCCCGGGCCGCGGCGGCCGGGGCCGCCGTCCGCTGGTGGTGCGGTTGACTGTCCCGGTGACCGCACCGGACTCGTCACTGTGAGGAGAACCCATGCCGCAGCCCCCGAGGATCACCGTGCTCGGCAGCCTGAACATGGACATCTCGGTCACCGTGCCCCGGCTGGCCGGGCCGGGGGAGACCGTGCTCGGCTCCGCCGCCCGGCTGCAGCCGGGCGGCAAGGGTGCTAACCAGGCCGTGGCCGCGGCCCGGCTGGGCGCCTCGGTCCGGATGGCCGGATGCTGCGGCGACGATGCGTTCGGCGGCGCGCTCCGCTCCGCGCTGGAGGCGGCCGGTGTCGATATCACCGCGGTCCGCGTCCTGGCCGGGGTCCCGTCCGGGCTCGCCCTGATCACCGTGGACGCGACCGGCGAGAACTCCATCACGGTCGCGCCCGGGGCCAACGGCCAGGCCGGCCCGCCGGAGGCCGCCGCGACGGTCGCGGCGCCCTGCGACGCGCTGGTCCTGTCCGCGGAGATCCCGGTTCCGGTCCTGGCGGCCGCGCTCGACCTGGCGCGGGCCGCGCACGTGATGACGGTGCTGAACCTCGCGCCCGCCCCGCCGGATGCGTCCGGGCTCCTCAAGGCGGGGGTGGACTGGCTGATCGTCAACGCCCCGGAAGCGGCCGCGATCCTGGGCCGGCCGGTGGCCGGCCCGGCCGCGGCCCAGGCCGCCGCGGCCGACCTGGCCGGGTCGGGCGCGGGCCATGTGGTGATCACCCTGGGGCCGGACGGGGCGGTGCTGGCCGGCACGGTGCCGGGCGGCGCGGGCTGGCCGATCTCGGGCACCGCGCTGGCTGTGCCGGGGTTCAGCGTGCCCAGCGTGGACAGCGTCGGGGCCGGAGACGCCTTCGTCGCCGCGCTGGGCGTGGCGGTGGCGTCGGGAGCGACGCCACCCGAGGCGGTCCGGCTCGCCTGCGCGGTCGGCGCCACGGCCGTGACCAGGCCAGGCGCTCAGGAGGGGCTGCCCACCGGGGCGGACGTGCTGGCCGCCACGGGCGTGCGATGGCCGCTCGGTTAGGCCAGGTCAGCCAGACGAAAACAGCGCTGAGGCCCACGGAGCGAACTCCGCGGGCCTCAGCGCTAAGCGCTGGTGTGCGGTCGCCTCTCGGCGAGTGGCACAACGCGGCTCCAGCCGGACGGTATTCCGCGAAGGCAGATGAGTTGCGGCCCGGGGGACACGAACACACCAGCGATGTCTAAGAACGCAGCCCCCCGGCCGGCTATTCCACCGCGCCGGGGATTTTCTCCGGACCGGATTTCAGGGTCCGGGCCCGGCCCTGGACCTGCGGTCGCGGCCTCGTGCCCTCCCCGCCCGCCTCCCCGACCTGGGAGCCCGGCGCTGGCAGGATGGGCGGGTGACCGACCTTGATCATGCTGCCGTGCTGGACGCTCTCGAGACGGGATACCGGAACGTCACCGACGTCGTCACCGGGCTCAGCGAGGCCGACCTGATGCGGCCGTCGGGCTGCGCGGGCTGGGCCGTGACCGACGTGCTCTATCACCAGCTGCTCGACGCGCAGCGGGCGCTGGTGGCGTTCGCGACCCCGGTCACCGAGCCTGCCGACCGGGACGACGTGTCGTACTGGGCCGCGTTCGCCCCGAAGGGCGGCGAGGCCGGGGACCAGGCCCGGGCCGGGGCCGCGGCGCACGCCCGGTTCGTCCGCGTGGCCGCCTCCGCCTACTCGCCGGGGAGCCTCGCCCGGGCCTGGTCCGAGACGGCGGCGGCGGTGTGCCGGGCGGCCCGGGCCTGCCCCGCCGCGGCGGTGGCCACCCAGGGATACGTGCTGTGCCCGGCGGACTTCACTGCCACCCTGGCCGTGGAGACCGCGGTGCACTACCTCGACCTCACGGTGAGCCTGCCGTCCGCGCCGCCGCCCGACCCAGCGTCGCTGGCCCTGGTCCGGCGGGTGCTGGATGGCCTGCTCGGCAGCCCGCTGCCAGCCAGCTGGGACGACACCAGCGCCGCGGTCAAGGGCACCGGGCGGGCCCCGCTGACGGACGAGGACCGGGCGCTGCTGGGCCCGCTGGCGGAGCGCGTCCCGCTGTTCACCTGACCCGCGGCCCGCGCCGCGGACTCGCCGGGTCCGCGCCGCTGGCGGCGGAACGCGCCGCGGGGTCGGGGTCCTCCGGCGCCGGGAAACGCCGCGGGGACCGCACCTTCCGGCGGCGGAACGGGCCGTGTGGCCGCCATCCGCCTGCAGCCGATGATTGAGGCGGTTCTGGCCACCCAGAAAGCCCGGCGTGATCGCTCGCAGGTCTAGTGTGTGAAGTCATTAACCGGGGTGATTTGAGGAGTTGCGGGTGCCTGGGGACGCCTCCCTGATCGGCAGTATTGGCGTCCTGCTGATCGCGACGCGCGGGCAGGCGGGGCCAGGTGAGGTACTGCTCAAGATCCGGGGCGGCACGGAGGCCTATATCGCCTGGTCGGCTGAGCCGATCGCCAGGGGCCGGACTGTTCTGGTCATTGAATCGCGCGGCCACCGCAACGTCGACGTCAGCGAGTGGGCCGACCCGTTTGACCTGGAAATTGACAAGCTGACGTAGCGCACCGTCGGCTTAGTGTGGCTGACACCGCAATCACCGGCCTCACGAGGTGGGAGTAGCCGAGACCGTGGGCGACGCCGTGCCCGTCACGGTCGGGCTCGACGTGGGTGTGACCGAGACGGACGGGCTGGGGGACGTGGGCGTCGGCGTGGCGGACGGCGACACGCTCGTCGCTGAGCTGGACGGGCTGGCCGGCGCGGTACTTCGTGACGGACTCGGCGAGCTGGCCGCGGGGGCCGGGGTACTCCCCCGGGCCGGGCCGAGCAGGCTCGGGGTCTGCACCGGGTGGTGGCTGGGCGCCAGCATCAGGACCACCGCGGCGACGACCACGCCGAGCACCGGGACCACGCCGCCGGTGGCCGCACCCGCGGCGAAGGCCCGGCGATCCCGCCGGTACTCGGTCCGCCGCCGCTCGCGCAGCCAGGCAGGCAGCGTGGCCCGCTGCGCGGCCCAGCTGTTGAAGGGCGCCGCCGCCATGCCCAGCGTGGGGAACAGCAGGAGCACCGCGAGCAGCACCCCGCTCAGCTGGGTCGCCCTGGTCAGCGCGCCCGCGATGCCGGCCAGGCCCAGCACGGCCAGCGACGACTCGGCCCAGTTGGCCCGCAGCGCTTCCCACCACTTGGCCCGCTCGCTGGTCTTGGGGGTACGCAGGAACGCCGCCTTGCGGGCGAACAGCCCCAGCACCGAGGCGCGGGCCACCACCAGCGAGGTTGACTGCCAGATGAAGAACGCGCCGAGCGCGTCCCGCCAGGACGCGCCGGTCCCCCGGCGCAGCAGCGCGATCGCGCGGACCAGGCCCAGCCCACCAGGACCGGGACCGTGGCCACCAGGAACGGGGTGAGCTTGCGGAACAGCTCGCCGCCTCCGGTGGCCAGGTTCGCCGCCCCGGCCAGCAGGAAGACCAGGAAGATCAGCCCGAGCAGGTCGCCGTACCACTGGATGCCCCCGGCCAGGTAGGCCCAGCGCTGCGCCTCCGTCAGGTGGTTCTCCCTGGTCTTCCGGCCCGGGATGAGGGACCGCCAGTGCATCCGCAGGATCTGGATCCCGCCGAAGCACCACCGGTACCGCTGGCCCTTGAGCGCCTTCGAACGTCAGCGGCATGATGCCGCGGCCCCAGGTCTGGTCCATGTGCAGGCCGTGCCAGCCCGCCCGGAGCAGGCGCAGCGAAAGCTCGGCGTCCTCGGTGATGCACCACTCGTCCCAGCCGCCCAGCTGCTCGAGCGCGACGCGCCGGATGAGTCCCATCGTGCCCGCGAAGATGGCCCCGTCGTGCTCGTTGCGGACGGCTGGGAGATGGCGAAGAAGTACTTATAGGAGTAATACAGCCGCCGGTAGTAGGGCGCGGTCTGCCAGTCGCGGTAGTCCTGCGGAGCCTGGATGAAACCCACCCACGGCTCCGCGAAGGGCGGGGCGCAGCCGCGCAGGAATCCGGGCTCGATCTGGTAGTCGGAGTCGACCACACCGATCACTTCGGCTGCCTCGTCGGTGAGTTCCCGCAGCGCGTAGTTCAGCGCGCCGGACTTGTAGCCGGGCCAGTCCTCCAGGTGGGCGAACTTGACGCCGTGCCGGGCGCACCATGCCTCGACCGGGCGCCAGAGCTTCTCGTCGTCGGTGTTGTCGTCGATGAGGATGACCTCGTAGCGCGGATAGTCCAGGCGGAGCAGGTGGCGGAGCGTCTCGATGACCATGTCCGGCGGCTCGTTGTGCGCCGGGACATGCAGGCTCACGAACGGGAGATCGCGCTCCGCCACAGCGGGCAGCGGGTGGGACCGGGTGATACGGCGCCGCCAGTCCTCGGTGCCCAGCGCATCGCAGATCTCCCACAGGTAGGCGCAGGACAGCAGGGCCGCGAACACCTCGAGCACCCAGAGCAGCACGCCGCCGGCCGTGCTCGCCGGGCCGAGGTGGCTCTCGAAGGTCCATCTCAGCGCGAACACCAGGTACACGACGAACAGGAAGACGCTGGAGGACCAGCACAGGTGCGCGCGCGCGCTCCAGCGGCGGGTCACCGGCAGCCAGATCAGGCTGGCGACACCAGGCCCGCCACGCCGGCCACCAGGTTGTGCTCGGTGGCGTGCAGCAGCCGGAGCACGCCCGCCGCGGCCGCGGCCAGCACCGCGGTCCCGACCAGGGCCAGGAGGAAGCGGCGGGAGGTCGCCCAGGCTCCCGCCACCCGAGCGCGGGGCCTGGCCGGCACGAACAACCCGGCCGACCCCAGGGGGGCGGCCACGATCCCCGCCAGCAGCAGCGCTGCAAGCATGAGTAACCTCGCCGTTTCCTCACGTCAGCGGCCTGTGCCTGCTCTGCGCCGCTCCGAGGTTTCCACAACTGCGTGACCTATTCATCCCATTCATCCGCTTCATGCTGTTCATCCAGCGGCCGCTGAGTCGAGGGGCGCGACAGATCCCCGGCCGGTGCCACGTCGGCAGAGTCCGAAACGGGAAGAGTAGGGTCCGTCGCGTGGACTGCGTCCGTGGCCGCCGCGGGGGCCAGGAAGTACAACAATGTGACGGTCAACCGATCGCGCCAGTGAATCCGATAGGCGTAGATTTGTCCCGCAGGGGACGGGGAGAGCGTGACCCTCTGACGTGGGGAACTTTGTGTCAAAAGGTGAGTGGACCGACCCGCTTAACCCCTTCCCTGAACCCTTACCAAACAGTGCTGTCTGAAGGAGTTCGATCATGCTTGGCTACCGCGTCCCTGCACCCGACGAGGCCATGCTCATTTCCGGGGGAAGGAGTGGCCGCAACGGCGCGCCGTTCCGGGTGGTGACCGGGCACGGCGCGTTCATCGCCCCATTCTTCCGCAAGGTCCGGTACCTGACCCTGGCCATGAATGAGGCCGAGGTCGCCGAGCAGTGTGTCACCAAGCAGGGCATCACCCTCAACGTGCGCTCGGTGATCGCGTTCAAGGTCGGCAACGACGAGGAGAGCATCATCAACGCCGGCCAGCGCTTCCTGTCCGACCAGGACCAGATGTCCACGCTCACCGGGCGCATCTTCGCCGGGCACCTGCGCTCCATCATCGGATCCATGACCGTCGAGGAGATCGTCACCGAGCGCCAGAAGCTGGCCAGTGAGGTGCTCGACGGCTCGAAGGCGGAGATGGTCAAGATCGGCCTGACCGTGGACTCGCTGCAGATCCAGTCCATCGACGACCTGAACTCCGGGCTACATCGACGCGATGGCCGCCCCGCACACCGCGGCGATCCAGCGCCAGGCGCAGATCGCCCAGGCCCAGGCCAACCAGGCCGCCGCCCAGGCGGAGCAGGAGTCGCAGCGCAAGCAGGCCGAGTACGCCCGGCAGACCGCCGTCGTCCAGGCCCAGTACAAGGCCGAAATCGACAAAGCGCAGGCCGAGGCGTCGCAGGCGGGACCGCTCAGCCAGGCGCAGACCCAGATCGGGGTCATCAACGCCCAGGCGGAACTGGCCCAGCGCCAGGCGGAGCTGCGTCAGCGCCAGCTGGTGGCCGAGGTGGTCAGGCCGGCCGAGGCGGAGGCGGAGAAGGTGCGCGTCCTGGCCAAGGCGGATGCCGAGCGGATGCGGATCCTGGCCGAGGCGGCGGCCTCGAACGATCGCGTGGCGCTGGACCGGATGCTCATCGACCAGCTCCCGCAGATCGTCAAGGAAGCGGCCAGCGGCCTGGCGGGCGCCAACGTCAACGTGCTCAACGGGGCGGAAGGGCTCAGCGAGATCGCGGCCGGCCTGGTCGGCCAGGGGCTGACCATCCTGGACTCGATCAAGAAGAACCTCGCCACCGGGCCGGAGGCCACCGCGCGGGCCAGCGCCGAAGTGGTGCGCGTCCCGGACAGCCAGCAGGACGGGCAGGCCCGGGGCTGACCCGCCGCGCTCCCGGCTGGGCCCGCGCCGGCGACCGCGGGCCCGGGAGACCGGCGGGAGACCGAGGGCAGAGCGGCCCGCGGCGCGGCGATATGCCAGGCTTGGCGGATGCCGATCCTGGCCGGCGCCGCCGCGGTGGCCGCTCTCGCCTGGGCGTACCTGCTCGCCGCGCACGGCGGGTACTGGCGCACAGACCAGCGTCTGCCCCCCGGTGCGCGTGACACGTCGCGTGACCCGGCCCGGTGGCCGAGCGTGGTGGCGGTCGTCCCGGCCCGGGACGAGGCGGCCATCCTGCCGGTCACCCTGCCGAGCCTGCTCGCCCAGGACTACCCGGGGGAGTTCTCGGTGGTGCTGGTGGACGACGCCAGCACGGACGGCACCGCGGCCGCCGCTGCGGAGCTCGCGGCGGGGACGGGCCGCCGGCTCCTGGTCACCACGGCCGGTGAACCGCCGCCCGGGTGGGCAGGCAAGGTCCACGCGATGGCCCGTGGCCTGCGCGCCGCCGGGGACTGCGAGTACGTGCTGTTCACCGACGCGGACATCGGGTACGCGCCGGATGCGCTGGCCACGCTGGTCCGCGGCGCCGTGGCGGATGATCGCGGGCTGGTCTCGCAGATGGCGCTGCTGCGCGCGGAGTCGGGCTGGGAGCGCGTCATCGTCCCGGCCTTCGTCTACTTCTTCGCCCAGCTGTACCCGTTCCGCCGGGTGAACCGGCCGTCCGCCCGGACCGCGGCCGCGGCCGGCGGCTGCATGCTGGTCCGCCGCGACGCGCTGATCGCGGCGGGGGGCCTGGACCCGATCCGCGGCGCGCGCATCGACGACGTGGCGCTGGGCCGGCTGCTGAAATACCCGCCGTCCGCGGCCCGCATCTGGCTGGGGTTCACCACCGAGGTGCGCAGCCTGCGGCCCTACCCCGGGCTGGCCACCCTCTGGGACATGATCGCGCGCAGCGCCTACACCCAGCTGCGGTACTCACCGGGCCTGCTGGCGCTGACCCTGGCCGGCCTGCTCTGGCTGTACGCGCTGCCGCCGGCGGCCGCGGTGGCCGGACTGGCCAGCGTGGCCGCGGGCGGGGGTGCCGCCGCGGGCTGGACCGCGGTGGCCGGGCTAGCCGGGTGGGCCGCGATGAGCGTCAGCTTCCTGCCCGCGTTGCGGCTGTACCGGCTCGGCTGGTGGCGGGCGCCCGTGTTGCCCCTGGTGGCGGGGCTCTACGCCGTGATGACCGCTGATTCCGCGCGGCGGCACTACGGCGGACGTGGCGGCGAATGGAAGGGGCGGACCGTGGCCCCGCCGCGCGGGCAGAGCATAATAAATCGTCCCTAAGGTCTTCCTTTTAATCACCACAAAGCATTCCAGCCGGCTGCTTGCTGCGCCTAAAACCTGACTTTTATCACTGGGAGGGGGATCGGCTCGGTCGTAGCGCTGTGAGCTGCGGGTTCATCGTTGCCGGGTCGCGGATTTGCGCACTAAGGGGCGGGGGGGTTCGGCGTGGCTCGTAGTCTCGCCGGGTGGCGTACGTTCGCACCGTGAAGACCGCGTCGGGGGCGGCCGCGGTGCAGATCGTGTGGTCTTCGCGGCGCGGGTCGCGGACATCGAGCACATCGGCTCGGCGCACGACGGCGCCGAGTTGGAGCGCTGAAGGCCGCGGCGAGCGCAACGAAGAAGAGCATCAACCGCGAACTCGAGGCCAGGGCACGGGACCTCGCCGGGCTCAAGGGCTACGTCACCAATCTGGCCGCCTGCCCCGACGGCACCCCGTCACCGCGGACTTCGTCGTCGGCAGCTACCACCCGCTTTGGAACGTCGAAAAGAGCTTCCGCATGTCAAAGTCCGGCCTGCGGGCCCGCCCCATCTTCCATCGCAACCGCGACTCTATCGAGGCCCACCTCACCGTCGTCTTCGCCGCCTTGGCCATCACCCGGTTCATCGAGGACCGCACTGGCTGGTCCATCAGGAAATTCGTCCGCACAGCCCGCCGCTACCGCACGCCCGGATCCGCGCCGGACAGCACACCCTCGCCGCCTAGACCCGCTACCGCCCGACCTCCGCGACGCACTCGCCCGCATCAAGTAACCCGGCCCGAGCACATTAAATTGATAAAACTCAGGCCGCGCCTACGTGTCCTGCGACCAGGCCACGTCGCGACGCTCACCCGGCCTGAGGACTAACCCTGCTGCTGCCGGAGGACCGCCTCGGCCTCGATCTCGATCTGGATCCTCTCGCTCACCATTACCCCGCCCGAGCCAGGTACCGGGGCGTTGAAGGTGATCCCGAACTCGGTCCGGTCGATCTCTCCCTGGGCCGAAAACGCGGCCCGGGTACCGCCGTAGGGATCCGGCCCGAACCCGTTGACCTCCACGGTCAGGATGACCGGCCGGGTCACCCCGCGGATCGTCAGCTCCCCGTCCACCAGGAACGAGTCCTGGCTCCCCCGGCCGGATGCCCGTCGAGCGGTACGTCATCGTCGGGTGTGTGGCGGCGTCGAAGAAGTTCTCCGACCGCAGGTCGTTGTCGCGCGTCTCGTTGCCGGTGTCCACCGACGACAAGTCGATGGTGGCGGTCGCCGAGGACTCCAGCGGGTTCGGGGCCGTCACGATCTGGGCCTCGAACTTGGTGAAGCGGCCGCGGACCTTGCTGACCATGAGATGGCGGGCCACGAAGCCGATGGTGGAGTGGACAGGGTCGAGATCCCATGTCCGGCGATATAGCCGGGAATCTCCACAGCCGGGGATGTCATCGTCGATCCTCCCGTGTGCGAGCGGTCTTTTCCGACCATAACTCCGGGCCTGCGCGGCAGCCCGGCGGGTCCCGCTAAGGGATCCGCCGGGCCCGTGCTCCTGCCTGAGTCAGCCGGTCCTGGCCTTCTGCCACGAAGGCGCGACCTGGTAAAGCCGCCGGACCCTCACCTTCAGCGGGCTGACCAGCATGATCACGCTCGTTGGCGGCGGGTGGCACGTTTCTTACCGGCACCCCGCGTACCGGAGCGAAGGGCAGCGCCTGGCGGCCACGGCCGTCGGCCCGACATGATCATCCGGACGCTGCGAAGCCACCGCCCGCAACGCAGGCCAGCTGACCACCAGACGCTTTCCGCATCCCCCGCCGTTCACGGCCCTGCCGTGCGTCAGTCCAGGTTTCCCATCCCCATGGCCGGGCTGGGCTGCCATCGCTTTCCCGTCCAAACCGGAACTGTGCCTTACGGCCTTCCTGCAGGCAGAAGAGCTAGAACATGCCTGCGGCAGGCAAGCGGTCTGTGACCATATCGGCCTGCTTTCGCGCACCCACCTCGCGCAGCGCCTGCAGCAGTTCGGCCGCGGCCGCCGGGTCGTCGAGGCGCGCGCGGGCGGCGAGATCGCGGGCTATCAGCACGCTGACAGGATCACCCGTACTCACCTCCAGCATCCGCGCGGCCAGCACATCCTCACCGCCGAAGACCCGCTAGCGCCCGACCTCCGCGACACCCTCGCCCGCATCAAGTAACCCGGCCAGAGCACACTAAATTGATAAAACTCAGGACTGGCCAGCGTGGCCGCGGGCGGGGGTGCCGCCGCGGGCTGGACCGCGGTGGCCGGGCTGGCCGGGTGGGCCGGGATGAGCGTCAGCTTCCTGCCCGCGCTGCGGCTGTACCGGCTCGGCTGGTGGCGGGCGCCCGCGCTGCCCCTGGTCGCGGGCCTCTACGCCGTAATGACCGCCGATTCCGCCCGGCGGCATTACTGCAGGACGTGGCGGCGAATGGAAGGGCCGGACCGTGGCCCCGTCGCGCGGCCAGAGCGTAATAAATCGTCCCTAAGGTTCTCCATTTAATCGCCGCAAAACATTCCAACCGGCTGCTTGCTGCGCCTAAAAGGCACGAGTAACAGAATGGAATGGATCGCCCTCAGCAGCCTTAACCTCATTCCCCGCACTGTCCAGATGAACCCGTGACATGCTGCATGTTGCACAAGGTGAACTACTGACTACTCATGGTAAGGTCACAGTTGGACTCGGCGGGGCGGGCAGTCGGCGTTTATCGCAGACCACTATGAGGCAAGTCCGGGGCCGGTCCCAGAATTACCGCCTCTCCTCCGAAATTCCTTATCCGGCCCGGTAATCATCAAAGGGGAAGGAAGTAATCGATGCGTAGACGCATCACCCGGACGCTCTTTGCCGCTGCGGCGGCAGGCGTTACGGTCAGCACCCTCGGCTTTGCCGCCGCGGGCTGCTGCGAGCGCGGCCGTGTCCAGCAAGGCTCAGCCGCCCACCATCGGAACCACCATCGGCTCGACGTCGTCGGCCGGGTACGAGGCGAGCGGGCGGGACTTCCGCTTCATCACCTCGACCATCAGGGTCCCGGACACCGATTTCCTGACCGGGCTGTACCCGCAGGAGTACATCCAGCTCTCCAACGGGTCGCTCACCCAGCCCACCGGTGGCGGTAACTCGTACACCCGGGCCGGGATCGAGCCCTGCGTCGTGGCCCGGTCGTTCGGCGACGTCTGCTCGACCGGCACCTGGGTGGCGTTCGTCGAGGCGTTCAACAACTCGCTGAACGGGCCGTTCTTCTCGCACTACTTCAACCTGGCCGGGGTGAACCAGGGCGACGGCGTCAACTTCAGCATCTACTACAACGAGCTCGGCAACGAGCTGAGCTACGTGATCACCCCGCCGTCCACGTCGGGGACGCCCCAGTTCTACAAGACCCAGGCGTACGGGGCCATCTTCGATCACGCGGCCGCGCTGGATGACTTCACCGACAGCACCGGCACGCCGATCGCGCTGCCGCCGTTCGTCGAGCCCTTCAGGATCAACCAGTTCCTGCAGGGTGCCATCACCACCGAGAACGGCACGCGGGGTTCCTTCGCGGGCCCGTGGACGACCAGCCCGGTCGTGGCCACCAGCAACGGTCTGGTGTACCCGCTGGGCACGACGCGGGTCTCCCCGACCGCGCTGTGGTCGGACGGCCTGCCGGCCAACGGCGCGGTCCGCTCGAACGACGCGTTCGGAGTCTGGGCGCGCTGAACCCAGCCTGGTCAGGACCTCCGGGTCCTGGCCAGGGACTCATCTCACTGCTGCTGCCCGGGCCGGGTTCTCCGGCCCGGGCAGCGCGCTGTGGCAAAGTTAAAATCCATGTCATGGAGTAATCATTAGAGTACGGAGAGTAGGGAAGTGATACCGGAGGGGCGGCAGGGCCAACCTGATACTCACCAACGGGGGCAATCCGGGCACAGGTCCTGTTAACGCCCGCCTAGACCAAACCGGACTTTGTCCCCGGGCGTCACAGGAGGGAACCTACCGATGCGAAGCCGCATCATGAGCACGTTCGTCGCCGCTGCGGCGGCGGGCGTCACCGCTACCACTCTCGGCCTGGCGGTCACGGGTGCCGCCAGCGCGGCCGTGGCCACCAAGGCTCAGCCGCAGACGATCGGGCCGCGCATCGGCTCGACGTCGTCGGCGGGGTACGAGGCGAGCGGGCGGAACTTCCGCTACATCACCTCGACCATCACGGTCCCGGACACCTCGTTCCTGACCGGCCTGTACCCGACGGAGTACATCCAGCTCTCCAACGGGTCGCTCACCCAGCCCACCGGCGGCGGTGACACCTACACCCGGGCCGGGATCGAGTCGTGTGTGGTGGCCCGGTCGTTCGGCGACGTCTGCACGACCGGCACCTGGGTGGCGTTCGTCGAGGCGTTCAACAACTCGCTGAGCGGGCCGTTCTTCTCGCACTTCTTCAACCTGGCCGGGGTGAACCAGGGCGACGGCGTCAACTTCAGCATCTACTTCGACCAGGCCGGGAATGAGCTGCACTACGTCATCACCCCGCCGTCGACGTCCGGGACGCCGCAGTTCTACAAGACCCGGGCCTTCGGCCCGCTCTACGATCACGCGGCCGCGCTGGATGACTTCACCAACAGCACCGGCACGCCGATCGCGCTGCCGCCGTTCATCCACTCGTTCCGGATCAACCAGTTCCTGCAGGGCGCGCTGACCACTTACAGCGGCGCCAGGGGTTCCTTCGTGGGCCCGTGGACGACCAGCCCGGTCATTGCCACCAGCAACGGCCTGCTTCCCCCGTCCGGGACCACCCGGGTCTCGCCGTCCCCGCTGTGGTCGGACGGCCTGCTGGCCAACGGTGCGGTTCGCGCGAACGACGCCTTCGGCGTCTGGGCGCGGTAGTCCCAGCACCATCAGGGGCTGCGGCCCGGGCCGGCAAGCCGGCCCGGGCCGCAGCTCGTCCCAGCTAACCCGGGCCCGGGCCGGCAGCGGCCCGGGCCGCAGCTCGCCCGGCTAACCCGCGGTCTGTCCAGGCTGGCCCGGGATTAATGAGGTGCCGCCCCCGGTGCCCGCCCGGATAATCGGCCGCATGACGCTGACCCACTGGCCACTGTCCGGCTTGCGGCTGCGCACCCCCCGGCTGGAGATGCGCCTGCCTACCCTCGCGGAACTGGACGAACTGGCCAGCCTGGCCGCCGAGGGCATCCACGATCCCGGTGTGATGCCGT
>CAWINS010000060.1:0-31688 GCA_963837335.1 uncultured Actinomycetes bacterium
CTGGCGCTCAATGCACGTGGGCGGCGGTCGCCCGCGCGCATTCCCAGGCCTCGGCATGTGTCGTGTCCACCTGCAGGTCATAGACGAGATCCTGGTGGACCACGTCGGCCTGGGCGGCGGCCATCCCGATGATCCGGTCACCGCGCGCGATCTCGCGGCCTGCGGCGACCGGACTTTCCCGAGCTGGAACCGCCATTGAGAACGATCACCTGAATTGCCGCCGCGCCCACGGTGCGTGCCCGCATGCCGCCGGTCACCGTCCGCACCGAGTGTCAAATTTGCCCCTATTCAGTCCTACTGCACCGCATCGTGTCTGGTCAGACCGGGATTGACGTGTCAGGGTGGGCAAGAGGCCATCTCCCATGGTCGCGCGCGGAGGGGCCGAATGGGCAGGGACGTTCCAGCGATCACGGTAAGCCAGCAGGACCGCCGCCGCTACCGGGAAAAGGTACGGCAGTGCCTGGACGTGCTCGCGCGGATGCTGCGCGATTCCTGGTTCGAGACCTCCACCCGGCAGGTGGGCCTCGAGGTGGAGGTCAACCTCGTGGACGACTCGGGCACGGCGTCGATGCGCAGCCCGGATGTGCTGGACGCGATCGGGGATCCGTCCTGGGCCCCGGAGCTCGGCCGGTTCAACATCGAGATCAACATCCCGCCGCGGCCGCTGTGCGGTGATGCCCTGGACCAGCTGGAGGCGCAGCTGCTGGCCAGCCTGAAGTACGCGGACCAGCGGGCCAGGGACGTGGGCAGCCGGCTCGCCATGGTCGGCATCCTGCCCAGCCTCCAGCAGGCCGACGTGAGCGAGGACGCCATGTCGGAGAGCCCGCGGTTCTGGCTGCTGAACGAGCAGATCTGCGCCGCGCGCGGGGAAGACGCGCGGATCGCCATCGAGGGCCCAGAGCAGCTGGTGACCCACGTGGACAACATCATGGCCGAGGCGGCCTGCACCAGCGTGCAGTGTCATCTCCAGGTCAGCCCGGATGAGTTCGGGAACTACTGGAACGCCGCGCAGGCCATCGCGGGCGTACAGGTTGCCCTGGCCGCCAATTCACCGTTCCTGTTCGGCCGTGAACTGTGGCGGGAGACCAGGATCACCCTGTTCCAGCAGGCCACCGACACCAGGCCGGAGGAGCTTCAGGTGCAGGGGGTGCGGCCCCGGGTCTGGTTCGGCGAGCGCTGGATCACCTCGGTGTTCGACCTGTTCGAGGAGAACATCCGCTACTTCCCGGCGCTGCTCCCGCTGTGCGCGGACGAAGACCCGCTGGCCGAGCTGGAGCGGGGGAGCGTCCCCGAACTCGCCGAACTGACCCTGCACAACGGCACGGTGTACCGCTGGAACCGGCCGGTGTACGCGGTGATGGACGGGCGGCCGCATCTGCGGGTCGAGAACCGGGTGCTGCCGGCCGGCCCGACCGCCGCGGACATCACCGCCAACGCCGCCTTCTACTACGGTCTGGTCCGCGTGCTGGCGGAGGCCGAGCGGCCGATCTGGACCCGGATGTCGTTCGCCGCGGCCGGGGAGAATCTGCAGGAGGCGGCCCGGCACGGCATCGACGCGCACTTGTACTGGCCGGGCCTGGGCGTCGTGCCGGCCACCGAGCTGACGCTGCGGCGGCTGCTGCCGATGGCCCGCGAGGGCCTGACCCGGTGGGGCGTCGATGCCCGGCATGCCGATCGCTGCCTGGACATCATCGAGCAGCGCTGCCTGGCCGGGCGGACCGGCGCGACCTGGCAGGCGGAGACCGTGCACCAGCTGGAGCGCGAGGGGCGGCTCGACCGGGGCGCCGCGCTGCGCCGGATGACCCAGCGCTACATCGAGCACATGCACACCAACGAGCCGGTGCACTCCTGGCCTCCCGGTTCCTGAGCCGCGGCTTCGCGCGTCAGCGGGCTGCCTGCTGCTGATTCTCAGCGTGCTGACTGTCCGCGGGCCAACGGCGGCCGTTGGTCCAGTACTCGTCGATGTGCTCGAGCGGGCGCCCCCTGGTCTCCGGGACGCAGCGCCACACGAACACGATCGCCAGGGCGGCGAAGATCGCGTACAACCAGAACGTCCACGACTTGCCGATGCCATTGATCAGCGTCAGGAAGGTGACGCTGACCAGCAGGTTCGCGCTCCAGTTGGACACCGTGGCCGCGCTGGCGCCGACCGCGCGCAGGCGGTTCGGGAAGACTTCCGCGGTCATCAGCCAGAACAGCGGCGAAATCGACATTGAATAACAGGCCACGTAGATCAGCAGGATGATCAGGACCCCGGCGCCCCAGCTCTTGGGGCCCACATCGAACGCGACGCCGAGTAGCACCAGCATGGATCCCATCCCGGCCAGGCCGAGATAGAACAGCTTCTTGCGGCCGACCACGTCCACGAACGCGATCGTCGGGAGCACGAAGATGAATAGCGTGGCCCCTACATAGATCGTCGGAAGCAGCGGGTTCCCGCTTACCCCCGCATAGCCGAAGATCGTCGGCGTGTAGAACAGGACCGTGTTCGGCCCCACGAACTGCTGGAACACGGCCAGGCCCACCCCGGCGATCAGGGCCCCGCGCAGGCCAGGGCGGAGCAGTTCGCGCCAGGATGTGCCCTCGCTATCGCTCACGTCCTGGTGCAGCAGATCGAGTTCTTCCTCCTTGTGCTCCGGGTCGATGCGCTCGAGAACCTGGGCGGCCTCGTCCCAGCGGTTGTTCATACCGAGCCACCGGGGTGAGTAGGACATGAACAGCATGCCGATGGCCAGGGCCAGGGCGGGCAGCACGGCGAACCCGAACATCGGCCGCCAGCCCCAGCCAGCCGAGTCGAACGCGAAGTCCAGCGCGTACGACAGCAGGATGCCAAAGGAGATGGCCAGTTGCTGCAGCACCACCAGGCCGCCACGGATACGCGCCGGGGACATCTCTGCGATGTAGGCCGGGACGATCAGCGACGAGGCCCCCACCGCGACACCGGTGAGGATCCGGAAGGCCAGGAACGAGCCCAGATTCCACGAGAACGCGGTCAGGATGGCCCCGGCCCCATAAAGGATGGCCAGCGCGATCAGCGCTCGGCGCCGGCTGAACCGGTCGGCCAGCCGACCGCCGATGACGCCGCCGATGACCGCGCCGATCAGGACCGCGGACACGGCCAGCTCCTCGGTCGTGCTGCTGAGCCGGAAGCTGCTCGTGAGCAGGTTCTCCGCCCCGCTGATCACGCCGATGTCGTATCCGAACAACATTCCGCCCAGTGCGGCGACCGCCGCCACCAGGTAGGTGTAGCGGGGGGTGCCCCGGAGAGCGGTTAACGAGAACGCCGAGATCGGCTGGCTGGACTCACCTGCGGCCCTGGCGTCCTCCGGCGGCCTGGGCTGCGCCGTCTGCCCGCGATTTTCGATCATGACGCGAGCCCCTTTCTGCGGTCACGGCGGCCGGCCGGGCCTCGTTGCCCGGGCGCGGATGTGACCGCTCACAAGTACGTCCCCTGCCCCCGAATCGGCCGGCCATGCAGGCGCGCGTGGCGACCGCCCTCCACCAGGCCGGAGTGGGTAGTGCCCTCTCACGAACCGTTCTCTCCGCGGTCCGCTGCCTGCTGCCCCGCCAGTGGCGGGTCAGGTCTGCAGCGGCACCATCTCGCGCACGAAGTCCGCGGTGAACTGGTCCGGGTCCACCGGCGTCCAGCTCGGCCGGACGACGAACTTGGTCAGCCCGGCGGCCACATAGTCCTCGATCAGGGCGCGGGCGCCCGCCCAGCCGGACGCCACCAGCTTCTCCGGATCGGCGTCCGGGCGGCGGCGCTGCACGACTTCGAGCAGTGCGGGCCGCGACTGGTCATCCGTCACGGCCAGGCTGATGCCGTAGTGGTCCGGCTCGATCTCGCGGCCCGCCTCGGCGGCGGCCGCCTCGATAGCCTGGCGGCCCGCACCGGCCTCGGCCGGGGTCAGGAAGCTGGCCAGCCACCCGTCGCCCAGCCGCCCGACGCGCCGCAACGCCCCCGGGGCGCTGCCGCCGAGCCAGATGTCCAGCGGCTTGGCCGGCCGCGGCCCGATGCTGGCGGACTCCACCGAGAAGAACTCGCCGTCAAACGTCACGTTGTCCTGGCTGAGCAGCAGCCGCAGCAGGGTCAGGGACTCGTCGAACACCGCAGCCCGGCGGCCGGGCGGCACCGGGAAGGCTGGCAGTTCCGCGGGCCGGGCTGGTTTCAGGCCGAATACCGGCAGCACCCGGCGGGGGGCCAGGCCGGCCAGGGTGGCGAGTTGCTTGGCCACCAGGACGGGGTGACGCCCGGGCAGTACCGCGACCCCGGTACCGACCTTCAGCTGGGACGTCCGGGCCAGCGCGTGCGCCATGCCGATGAATGGGTCCACCAGTGAGCCGTAGACCATCTCCGGCAGCCAGAGGGAATCGACTCCGCCCGCCTCCAGCGCGTCCACCGCCGCACTGAACTGATCGGGAACACCGGCCGCGCCGAGCGAGACGCCGATCCTGACCTTCTCGGGGTTATCCGCCATGCTGCTATCCGATCACACAGCCCAGGGCCGCGCCCGGGCTGTCCGGCCGATCTTGATGGCCGAGGTCGGCGGCCATGCCGGTGGTACGGTGCGGGTCTTCAACAGCGCCACCACGCGGACCATGCGGGTCGCGGGAACAGCGACGATGCCGGCCATCGGCGTGGGCCACGCGAACCACCACGCCGCTCATCCTCGCCGGGATGCTCGCGGCCGGGGCCGTCATAGCGCTCGCCCTGACCCTCGCGGCCTCAGTGCGGCGCCGGTCGCGCGAGCTTGCCCTGCTGAAGACCCTCGGATTTGTCCGCGGGCAGGTGGTCGCCGCCGTGATCTGGCAGGCCGTGGTCATCGTCGCGATCGGGACCGCCATCGGCGTTCCGCTCGGGGTAGCGGCGGGCCGGTTCCTCTGGGTAAGTTTCGCCGCTGAGCTTTACGTCGTGCCCCAGCCGGTCATTTCCACGATCATGATCGCAGCTACTGTGGTGTCCGCCCTGGCCGCAGCCAGCCTGGCCGCCATCGTGCCGGCCTGGCGAACGGCCCGGACCCAGCGGCCACGGTGCTCCGGGCGGAGTGAGCGGAACCGGCATTACCCTCGCGGTGCCGACGTCGGCCGTCGCGGGAGTGCGCACTTTGGCTGCCGGCTCACCGGCCCGGACGGAGGGAAAAGTCGCTGAAGCTCGCTGAACCGATGCTGGTGCCGCGGTTTTGCGCCGCAAGGAGAACATAGGCGGTCCCGCTGGTCGCGGGCGCCGGCACCTCGGCCACGGGGACACCGTTGACGATGAGGCGATCGACGCCGCTGGTCAGCGCAACCTCGATCTCGGTAGTGGGGGCGGCCGATTTGGCTCTGCCCGGCAGGCCGCCGTGGGCGAGCACCTTGTGTGCGGGGCCATCGATGGCCCAGATCCCGTCCGCACACACCTCGTTCAGATAGCCGGACTCGGTCCGCATGGCGACGCCGAGCACCGCGCAGCCGTGGGGCAGGTGGGCCAGGTTCACCCGGACTGCCGCCCGGTAGGCGGCCGGGAACGCGGCGTCCGGGGCGAAGCCGAGCTCGCCGAGTGAGCCGGGCGACACGGTCAGGATGCCCGGGCCATGGCCGCAGCGGAGCTGGGTGGTGACCGGGGTCATCAGGGCCCATGACCCGGATGCGGAACCACAGGCGGGAGCGGGCGCGGTCAGCTGGGCCCGTCCCGCCCTGGGGGCGGCGGTCCGGGTCGGCGTGTACGCGAAGTGGCTGAGCCCGGCCTGCCCCGGCTGGCCGGTCAGGTTCAGAACGCCGAGGACCAGCTGTGCGGTGCGGGTGTACCGCGGGTCGGCCACCACCGCGACCTGCCGTCCGTCGATGGCCAGCCGCTGGCTCGCGCCCTGGGCCGTCATCTGCACGGTGTAGCTTCGCGCGGGCGTGACCAGGCCGTCGGACAGCGCCGTCAGGGCGGGGCCGGCGGACCGGTCGATCGTCCAGGTGCCCTGGCTGCAGACACTGGCCCAGTAGTAGCCCGCGGCCGTCACCCGCGTCTCCAGCGTCAGGCAGCCGCTGGCCAGCCCGCTGAAATCCACGTGCACGGACAGGCGGTAGCCGCCCGCGAAGTACCCGTCGGGCGGGACGAAGCTCACGGTGCTGGCGCGGCGAGCGGGCACGGTGATCTGCAGCGCGCGCCGGGTACAGGCGACACCGAGCGGAGGAGGTGCGGGGATCGCCCAGGTCGCGTCCCCGCCGTCGCAACTGGCGCCCGGGACACGGGCCTGGTAAGGCCGGTCCTCGCTGGCGCGCACGCTGCGCGGGAAGGCCACCGCGAACAGGGCTGCGGTGATGATCACGGTGACCGCCACGCCCGTGACCACGAACCACCTTGCCTGCCCGGTGACCGTCGGCCTGGCAGCCGCCGGCCTGGCAGCCGCGGGTCTGGTGGCGGCCGTGGGCCGGCGGCCGCCCGCCGGGCTCGCACGGGCGGACGCCACCGGAGCCGGAGCACGAAGCCCAGCACCACCACGGGCGGGGCCAGCAGCAGCAGGCCGGCTGACGCGGTGAGATCACTGTGCAGGAAATCCGGCTGAACCTCTCCGGACACCGCCGCCCGGAAGGTCCCCAGATAAACGAACAGGCTGTTGCTGACCAGGACGAACCCCGTCTTCAGCAGTTGCGCCCCCCGGTCAGCCCCGCCACCGGAGTCCTCGTCATCCAGAACTTTGAGCAACTGCCCCGGCTCGGGCCGGTCCGCCGAGTTCCGCCGGGCAGCGACCCGCCGCCGCGCGAACGGTACCAGGTATGTCCACAGCGCTGGCAGCAGGAAGAACCCCGCGAGCAGCAACGTGAACTGCGGGCCGAGCCCTGCGCTCCAGTGCAGCAGTGCGTATATCCCGCGGATGCTGGCCAGGCTCACCAGCAGCACCAGGACCTGGCGCAGCCGCGCGTCCTGGGTGCCCCATGCCCCCCGGCACCACAGCAGCCCCAGCCAGCCCAGGGCCGCAGCGGCCGCGCCCACGTCTACCGCGCCCAGGATGTCCCGAGGCTGCGGGGTCCGCAGCCCCAGCCCGGCCAGGGCTGCTGGGTAAGTGGCGGTCAGGATGACTAAGGTCACCATGGCCAGCAGCAGACCGCAGGCCGCGAAATGAGGACGCGTCGCCCGGTTCTTCAGGATGAACACGACGGCGAGCAGGAGCGCGGCCAGCGCCAGCGGGACCCGGGCGAGCGTCGCGGCCGTGCTGAACAGGAGGTCTGGCCGGCCGGGCGGGAACGGGTCGAGGTCGACCAGCACCAGGAAGTCGATCACGAAAACCGCGGCCCCGGCGAATATCCACGGCGTGGCTATCTCCTGCGGCCAGTGCCGGTCGATGCCCGCCAGCCAGATCAGCACGATCATGATCACCGTGATGACCAGGACGGCGGCCAGGCCACCCGCCAGGCCTTTTCCGGCCAGGATCTCCCCGGTCAGCAAGGCCGCCGCGATGATCGCGGTGGCGTACGGCAGCGGCCGGGAAAACCGGAGCCGCCCCCCTTGCGGATCCCGGAACAGCAGTACCCGGCGCGAGATCCGCTGCACCCGGTTCACCCAGTCGGTGCTGAACGAAAGGATGGGAAAGACCAGCACCAGCGGCAGCAGCAGGAGCTCGGCGGCCAGGCCGTGCAGGACGACCCCGGTCCCGGCCGCGGCCCGGCCATGCGCCGCGAACACCAGCCAGACGCCGGCCCCCAGCAGGTAGTAGGCCGGAAGCAGCACCCAGGCCAGCACAGGGCGGGTGGACCACCTCCACCACACGGCCAGGATGGCCAGCTGCGCCGCGCTGAACAGGACGACTAACGGATACTCGCGGCCCGCATCCGCCGAGATCAGCGAGATAATCGGCTGGATGGCCAGCAGCAAGGTCACCACGGCGAGGACGCCGTAGCGCCGCCGCGCGCCGGACCGGGACGCACCAGTCAGCAGCATGCCGAAGCCGGCGGCCAACGAGAGGGCCATGACCACGAAACTCGCCAGCGGGACTCCGTACGCCAGGCCGCCCTGGTCAGCGACGCCGCTGCTGACGTGCGGCTGCGGCACGAACTGCGTGACCAGCAGCACCGCCACCACCGCGGTCTGCCCGATGGCGATCGTGTCCAGGCTAGGCCAGTGCCCGCCCAGGCCAAGTGTCCTCATGGCTTTTCCCCCCGGCAGGATCATTGCCTGCCCCGGGCCCGATGGCAATCGTTAGGAAAGGCCTGGCTGGCGGGAAGGTGAAGCCCGTCGGCGGGCAGCGTGGGGCAGTAAAGTGCAGCGAGGACATCAATCTGGGGGGGTTGGGTCATGGTAACGAGACTTGTTCCCGGCTTGGTTTTAGCAGCGGCCGTTCTCACCGCATGCGGCACGGGTTCGGGTGGCCAGCCGTCCCATCCGGCTACAACCGGCGCCACGAGCAGGCCGCCGGCCAGCACGGTGGCCGGGACCACCGCGGCGTGCGCCCAGCAGTACCACGCCTGGCAGAACGGCCCGGCCCGCCCGGCGATCCTCAATTTCGAGGCCGCCCAGCAGGTCCTGGCCCAGAACAGCTCGTCCGGCAAGCCGGCCCGGGTCGCCGCTGCGCTGAACATCGTCGGGCAGAAGGCCGCCACCCTGGCCAGCTTCCCGGTGCCGTCCTGCGCCGATCCGCACGGCTACTTCGCCACCCTGCTCAGCCGCGTCGTCACTGTGACCGGCGAGGTCGGGACGAACGCGACCTTGGCCGACCTTCAGCAGGCGGTCAGTCAGCTCGGCTCGGTGTTCTCCCTGGAGAGCGACTTCACCGCCGAAGTGAAGCAGACCACTGGAACCTAGCCGCCCGGCGCCTGCGTACCATCCGGGGGCCGAATAGCACCGTAGATGTCTCCGTGCTCTCCATCTCCGGCGGCGCGCGGCACAGTTCAGTTGCCCCATTCGGCCCGGAGCGCGTGCCAGGTGGCTGTGATCTGCTCGGTCAGGTCGCGGGCGGTCCGGTCCTGGAGGATTGCCTGGCGCTGGACGACGTGCAACTGCATGTCCTTGGGTACCTGGCCCTGGGCATAGGCCGTCATCAGGGCGGCCTGGTCGGGGACGGCGCTCTGGGTGAGCACGGTGGCGGTGCTGGCGAGCAGGAGAAGCGGATCGCGCAGCCCCTCGACCCCGCGGTCGGCCAGCCGCTCGGCGTTCATCCGGAAGGTCGCGACGTCAAGGGCACTGAAATTGGCCGCGGTGTAGGGTCCGTCGTTCCGCACCCGGTAAGCGAGTTCTTCGCCGCACTCGAGGAGCTTCCGGACTGCGTCGTACTCCGCTCGCCACATCTCCCGCTGCGCGACCCTTTCTTCATGTGCCTCGTGGTCTTGCTGGCGAGCGTTTTCCAGGTCACGGTCGGCGGCGCGGTCTCGCAACTGAATGACCCGCTGGCGCCAGGCGATCACCACCGCAACGACGATGGCCAGTGCGCCGAGGAGGACGCCGGAGGCGAAGGCCAGCCATCCGGCGGTGCTGCCAGCTCCCGAGGCCGCGAGATGAAAGTCAGTATCCGGCCGGGACATCGGGAGATGGCGCGTCAGCCGGTGTCCCCGCAGCAGCATCGGCGCGGGCCAAGACAGGCTCTGGTACATCCTCATGGTGCCGTTTCCTTCTGGGGGCGGTCTATCGGCCTGGAGGCGGCCTGGCCGTAGATCGAGCCGCGGGTGAGCGGCTGCCCCGGCTGTGCGGTCATGGGGTGAATCTCCTGTTCTCACCGGTGATCGTGGCGCGATCGCGCCATAAGTATGTTCTTGCACGGTGCATATGCGCGTGCAAATGCACCGTGCAAGCCGCCATAGTGTGCTTACTCCTGTCTCCCGGGCCAGGCAGCCGGTGGCGCGCTCTCCAGGTGACCCGAGGGCCCTGACCGGGCGTCTCCCGGGATGACGGTTAGGCCGCCGTGCTGGTCCGCTGGCCAGGTGCCTCGCCCGGTGTCCCGGCTGGCCGCATGCCCGGAGCGGTGGCAGCAGGTGATTGCTCCCAGGGGCAAGCCGGTATTACGGGCTGAAGGCGATAGTGGAGAACGCGAAGCCGTGGGGTGCCGTGTCAGGTGGAGCGCCGGGCGCGATGATGGGCTGCCGCTCGACGGCGAACACGGTGACATGGCCATGGGCCTGGCCATGGTCGCGAGCCCACGCGGCTAAGTCACGGGCCATCTCCCCGAGATGATGGGCGCAGACCGGAGTGCTCGCTGCCCCGTGGGGGCTGTCCGCCGTAGGTTCCAGCCTCATGTCGAAACAAGGAGAATGCGGGCACCAAGGGTCGGCCTGGCATGACCGGGATGAAACAAGAGCGCGTGATCGATCCATAGATGATCCCCGGAATTCCATCGAGGGGTCCGGGCATTGCCCGTCCGGATACGCAGAGGGAGTGGGCACGGCCACACCGCCCTGCCCCGCCGTCGGGGCGAGCCGGCAAATAGCTCAGGCGGCAGGGCCGTCTGGCAGGGCGATAGCCCCGCCGAAAAGGGCGCGGCCCGTCAGTACGGACCCGGCCGCACCGGCGGATGACAGCTAGGCCAGCCGCCCGGTCACAGCCTCTTTTGGGAGTGCGGCGAGGAGGGTGGGCGCCGCTCGCAAGGGTGCCATCGAGGTCCTGTCGCGCCACCGCGCCGGCGCTGGCACCTGCCCGTAATGGGGAGGGTATTCCCCTCTTCAGGTCTATGACGTAGTCTCACCATGGTCGTTTCACCTTTCGTGGCGTGAGGCGGCGTTAGTTGGCGGCGGCTCCCTGTAGCACCAGGGAGCCGTTGCCACGTGGGGCAACGGCTCGCGTCCGCCGGGAGATAATCCTGCACCGCCGCGAGGTCTGGGAACGCGCAATCTGCGGGGCGTGTTAGTAGTCAACCCGGTACGTGCCGTTATGCCCTATATGAGGGTGGCAATTGAGCTGCGATTTCGCTTGAGTACTTGACCGGGACGCGTGTTCAATCGCAGCGTTAGTGCTGTGGAACCTCTTCCCCTGGCAGGCCGATCGAGGCGTGACATCACCCGCGAACTACGAAAGGCGTTCGTAGGTTACGGGGAGTCCGTCAAGTGGCGCTGGAAGATCCAGATATACACGTTATCGGCAGATAAGACAGGCTTACCGGCTGCCGTAGACAGGGTTGTCCGGGTGGACCTCACCCGCGACGACTCCCATGTGCTCGCCGACATCCTGAACGCGGCAACCGAGTCGGGGGAAGGCGGCGTGCCGCGCGGCCCGATCGGGACCTGGATGGGCACCGAGGACGTGGCCACGCGAATCGGCGTGGTGCCGAGCACGATCCGCGGGTGGGTTACCCGCCACGGCCCCAAAGGACACCCGTTCCCCGCCCCGGACGAGCGGTACCGCGGACGCAACTACTGGAAAAAGGCCACCGTTGACGGGTGGAAGGCCCGTGAGGATGACCTCAACGAGCAGCATCGCCGGGAGCGAGCCGCCCGGCGGAAGCCATCAGCAAGACCGCGTCACCAGAAGTGAGAGCGCCCGCGGGGACAGTCCCGGTCGAACCTCGGCGGTCTCGTCACTGGATCCGGCCCAGACCGGGCGCGGAGCTGCTCAGGCCACCGGCTGGGCGATGTCCGCCACCGTGGCGTGCACCGCCTGGACCAGGTCGCCGGGTGCGATCTCGATCTCCAGCCCGCGGCGGCCGCCGCTGCAGAAGATGGTGCCGAACCCCAGGGCTGAGGAGTCGACCACCACGGGCAGCCGCTTGCGCTGCCCCAGCGGCGAGATCCCGCCGACCACGTAACCCGTGGCCCGCTCCGCGTCCGCCGGGTCCGCCATGGCCGCCTTCCGGCCGCCCGCCGCCGCGGCCAGCGCCTTGAGGTCCAGCCGGCTGCCGACCGGGACCACGCCCACCGTCAGCGCCCCGTCCACCTGGGCGACCAGGGTCTTGAACACCCGCTCCGGCGCGACGCCCAGGGCGTCGCTCGCCTCCTGGCCGTCGCCAGGCCCGGCGCGGATCATGCTCGTAGGCGTGCACGGTATGCGCGATGCGCTGCTTAGCGCAGCAGCGCGGTCGCCGGGGTGCCACGTCCTGCCACGGTCAGTCACTCTAGACGCGGCCCGGGCGGCGTGCCGGTCAGCTGGGCGCGGCGTTCAGGGTGGCACGCGAGGAGGTCGGGCGCCGGGTGGAGGGCGTAGTCGGGCCGAAGGGCGGCTGGCAGCATGGGGGGGTGGACTATGTGCTGGCCCAGGTGAACATCGGGCGGCTGCGGGCCCCGCTCGACAGCCCGCAGCTCGCCGATTTCGTGGCCGCGCTCGATCCGGTCAACGCGGCGGCGGACGCCGCGCCCGGGTTCGTGTGGCGGTTGCAGACCGAAGACGGCAACGCCACCTCGGTGCGCGCCTTCGAGTGGGATCAGGCGGGCAGCGCGGGGGTCATCGTGAACATGTCGGTCTGGGAGACTCCCGAGGCGCTCGCCGCGTTCGTGTACTCCGATACTCACCGGAGGGTGCTGGCCCGGCGCAGGCAGTGGTTCGAGCGGATGACCGAGGCGTACACCGCGCTGTGGTGGATTCCCCGCGAGACGGTGCCGACGCCGGCCGACGCCGAGGACCGGGTGCGGCATCTGCGGGTGCACGGCCCGACCGCGGACGCGTTCACGCTGCGCGTGCTGTTCCCGCCGCCGGGCACGGCAGGCACGCCCCGCGCCGGGCGCGAGGACTGGGCCTGCCCCGTCTGAGCGCGGGCGGGCCACGGCCCGGTCCGCCGGATTACTGGTGGTCGCCTGCGTCGTCGTCGTGGCGGATCCGGTCCAGCGCGACGGCGATGGCCAGGAACAGGACATCGTCCTGGCCCGGGGCTACCTCCACGCCGTAGGTGTCCCTGATCCGGAACCAGGCCCGCGAGATCCGGGCCAGGACCTCGCCGCCCGCCGTGATCTCGAACTCCTTGTCCAGGATGCTGCCGGTCACGTCGAGCTGGCTGCCGTCGGCCAGTTCCACGGTCGAGCGGTGGTGCAGCGGCGAGACAAGCGCCTTGCGGACGGTCGCCGCCAGGGCGCCGTCCTCCTCGATCTCCATGCTCTCGTGCATGGCGATCAGCTTCTTGCGCACCGTCACCAGGACGCGCCCGTCGGGGTCCTGGATTTCCAGCGTCTGCCGGAGCCGCAGCACCTTCCCGTCCACGAGGAAGGCCTTGTCACCCCTCTCGTCGGTGATCCAGAAGTCGTCACCGATCGAGAAGAGCTTCTCCTTTACCGCGTAGCGCATGTTCACTCCAGGGTCCGGGGCGCGCCAAGGACGGGCGCACCGTACCCAGATACCGAAAGCCGGGCGGGCGAAACCCCTCAGCCCGTGGTGTACCGGCGCAAGCCGACCGCGTACTCGCAGCCGGCCGCCAGGCCGGTGTAGCCGGCCATGTTCCGGAGGAATTCATCCGGGTCGAAGTCCCGGCCCAGGCCATCGATATAGGCCTTGTGCTCGCGCAGCGAGTCGACCCCCGCGCCGATCGTCGCCGTGACGTCTACGAAGTGGGTCGGATCCGCCACGGCGGCCACGTAGACCTCGCTGGCACCATCCCAGGCCGGCCCGGCATCGGTGAACACCCAGGGGTTGGCGGCGTCCCGGACCGCGTCCAGCACGGCCAGCCCTACCGCGCGGTGGTCGGCGTGGTTGACCATCCCGGTGTCGCCCCAGGTCAGGTCGAAATTCATGGTGATGACAACGTCGGGACGCTCCGCGCGCAGCACGGCGGCCAGGTCGCGGCGCAACGGCAGGCCGTTTTCCACCAGCCCGTCGGCGTGGTCCAGGAAGTGCACATCGTGCACGCCGACCACCGCGGCGCTGCGCCGTTCCTCCTCCACGCGCAGCGGCCCGACCTTGTCCGGGGCCATCCCCTGGATGCCGGCCTCGCCCCGGGTGGCGAGCAGGTACGCCACATGCTTGCCCTGGCCGGTCCAGCGGGCTACCGCCGCGGCCGCGCCGTACTCCAGGTCGTCGGGGTGCGCGACCACTGCGACCGCCCGGTTCCACTCCTCCGGCATGGGCTCCATAGGCCCGCCCTCCCCCTGATCACGCCCCGCTGGCGCTCAGCCCGGGGGTCTGCTCCTCAGCCAAGACCTTCCGGATCACGTCCGCAAGCTCCGCGGGCCAGATGACCTCGGTCGTCGAATCCAGCTCGGCCAGGCTCCACCAGCGCCAGGCGGCGATGCCGTCGGCCGCGTGCATCTGCGCGACGTCCCCGAGCGCGCGGTCCGGCTGCTGCGTGCGGGCCAGGTAGTGCCGCTCGTGCTGGTGCACCAGGCGGCCGCCGTATTCCATGGTCAGGCTGCGCTGGAGTACCTCGCGGCCGAGCGTGACGTCGGTCCAGCCGGTCTCCTCGGCCAGTTCGCGGACGGCTGCGGCGGCATAGTCCTCGCCGGGGTTCAGCCCGCCGCCGGGTGTGGTCCAATGGCGGCCGTTGGGCAGCTCGTCGTCGTACCGCATCAGCAGCACCCGGTCGCCGGGGTCGAGCACTATGATCCGGCCCGCGTGCCGCTCGGGCAGCCGGGCACCGCACTGTGTATCGGGTTCAGCCACGCCGTGCATTCTAGGTCCGGCGCGGTGTTGCACTGTTTGGGCAGGTGGCCGGCTCGCTAGGGTGGTGGGGATGGCTACTCACGTCGCGTTGCTGCGCGGAATCAATGTTGGCGGCCGTAACAAGGTCCCGATGGCGGACCTGCGCGACATCATGACCTCGCTCGGGCATACCGATGTGGCCACCTACATCCAGAGCGGCAACGTGGTCTTCAGTACCGACCGGGAGGACACCGCCACGGTCGCGGCGGACATTGAGAAGGCGATCGAGGACCGGCTCGGCGTGCGGTCGCCAGTCCTGGTGCTGTCCCGCGCGGACCTGGCCCGGATCGCGCGGGACAACCCGTATCCGGACGAGCCCAACCCCAAGATGGTGCATGTGGTGTTCCTGCCCGCCGAGCCTGCCGCCAGAGATGATCGCCAGCGTGGCGGAGGCTCAGGACACGGTGGCGCAGAAGGGGAGCCGGGACACGGCCCAGTACGCCGGGCGCGCCCTGTTCCTGCACACCCCGGACGGCTTCGGGCGCAGTGAGCTGGCCACGCTGCTGACCCGGGCGGGCCGGCCGATGTCGGCCAAGGGCGCGGGCACGGCCCGGAACGCGGCCACCGTCCGCAAGCTGCTCGACATGTGCGGTTCCTGAGGGTGGGCGCGCCGCTGCCGCCGATTTCCCCGGACGCCGGACGGATCAGGCTGGGCCAGCCCCGCGGGCGCTGGATCATCGCGGCGACCGTCCTCGGGTCGAGCATGGCCATGCTCGATGCCACGGCAGTCAACGTGGCCCTGCCGACGATCGGCAAGCGAACTGAACACCTCCCTGGCCGGCCTGCAGTGGGTCGTGACCGCGTACACGCTCACCCTGGCCGGGCTGATCCTGCTGGGCGGGGCGCTCGGCGACCGGTTCGGCCGCCGCCGCGTGTTCCTCATCGGCGTGACCTGGTTCGCGCTCTCGTCCGCGCTGTGCGGCCTGGCTCCTAACATCGGCGTGCTGATCGCGGCGCGGGCGCTGCAGGGCATCGGCGGGGCGCTGCTGACCCCCGGCTCGCTGGCCATCATCCAGTCCGCGTTCGCGGCCGATGACCGGCCGCGGGCCATCGGCGCCTGGTCCGGGCTGGGCGGCGTGGCCGGCGCGATCGGCCCGTTCCTCGGCGGCTGGATCGTGGGCTCGATCGGCTGGCGCTGGATCTTCCTGATCAACCTGCCGCTCGCCGTGGCCGTGCTGGCCGTGACCAGCCGGCACGTCCCGGAGAGCCGGGACCCCACCGCGCAGGGGCGGTTCGACATCGCCGGCGCGGTGCTCGTCGCGCTGGCCCTGGCCGGCATCACCGACGGCCTGATCGAGGCGCCCTCGGCCTCCCTGCTCGAGTCCGTGGTGCCGGCCCTGGGGGGCGTCGCCGCCATGGCCGCCTTCGTCCTGCTGGAACGGCGCCGCGGCCGGCACCCCGAGCGGATCCCGCCGATGCTGCCCCTGGGAATCTTCTCGTCCCGCCAGTTCACCGCCATCAACCTGATCACGTTCGTCGTGTACGGGGCGATGGGCGCGGTGTTCTTCCTGCTCGTGCTCGACCTCCAGGTGGTCGCGGGCTTCACGCCCCTGCAGGCCGGGATCTCGCTGCTGCCCTCCACGGTGGCCCTGCTGCTGCTGTCGTCGCGGGCGGGGGCGTGGGCCCAGCGGTACGGGCCGCGCTGGCTGATGACCGGCGGGCTGCTGCTCGCGGCGGCCGGGCTGGCGCTGCTCACCCGGATCGGGCGGAATACGTCGTACGTGGCCGACGTGCTGCCGGCCGTGCTGCTGTTCGGGATCGGCCTGGCCATGACCGTGGCCCCGCTCACCGCCACCGTGCTGGCCAGCGCGGATGAGCGGCACGCGGGGGTGGCGAGCGGGGTCAACAACGCCACCGCCCGGGCGGCCGGGCTGCTGGCCGTGGCGGGCCTGCCGGCCGCGGTCGGGCTCAGTGGCGCCGCGCTGCACTCGAAGACGTTGCTGAACCACGGGTTCCACGAGGCCATGCTCATCTGCTCGGGGCTGCTGGTCCTGGCCGCCCTGGGATCGGCGATCCTGGTCGACAACAACGTGCTCCGGTCACAGTCCGGGGAGCAGGTGGCCGAACCGGAGTGCCTGACGAACTGCGCGGTGGGTGCCCCACCGCTGGAGCCGGGGCTGCGCGTGCGCGGCGTGCCACGGGGTGACTCCCACTAAGCTGCTAACCCACTGGGTTTCTAGCCGCCGGGGTCCCAACCGGGGCTTCCAACCACGGGGCTGCTAACCACTGCCATTTAATCGCTGGCCTTCCACACGGAGAGTTTCCCGCGCATGCACTGGTCACAGATGTTCATTCCCACCCTGCGGGAGGACCCGGCGGACGCGGGCGCGCCGAGCCACCGGCTGCTGCTGCGCGGCGGCTACATCCGCCAGCTGATCGCCGGGCACTATTCGCTGCTGCCGATGGCCGTGCGGGTCCGGTCCAAGGTCATCGAGATCATCCGGCAGGAGATGAACCAGATCGGCGCGCAGGAGGTGCTGCTGCCCGACATGCACCCCGCCGAGATCTGGGAGCGCAGCGGGCGCTGGGAAATCATGGGCGAGGAGATGTTCCGGCTCACCGACCGGAAGGGCGCCCGGCTCGCGCTGGCCATGACGCATGAGGAGATCTTCGCGGTCCTGGCCACCGAGCTGAACTCGCACAAGCAGCTGCCGCAGGCCTGGTACCAGTTCCAGACGAAGTTCCGGGACGAGCCGCGGCCCCGGGCCGGGCTGATCCGTACCCGCGAGTTCACCATGAAGGACTCCTATACCTTCGACCTGGACCGGGTCGGGCTGGACGCGGCGTTCGACCGGCACTACGGCGCCTACCGGCGCATCTTCGAGCGGCTCGGGATTCCGGCCATCCCGGTTGAGGCCTCCAGCGGAACCATGGGCGGCAGCGACTCCACCGAGTTCATGTGCCCCTCGTCCTCCGGTGAGGACCTGGTCGTGTACTGCCCGGCCTGCCACTACGCCGCCAACATCGAGAAGGCCACGTCACGGCTGGCCGACCTGGCCGACGGCCCCGGGCTGGACAGCCCGGAGCGGTTCGACACGCCTGGTGTGCGGACCATCGAAGACCTGGCCACCGGGTACGACGCACCCGCGACGCGGCAGATCAAGACGCTCGTCTACGTGCTGGACGGCCAGCTCACGCTGGTGCTGATGCGCGGTGACCACGCGCTGAACGAGCAGAAGCTGATCGACGCCACCGGGGCGACCACGATCCGCCCGGCCCAGCCGGATGAGATCAGGGAGGCACTCGGTGCGCTGCCGGGCAGCCTCGGCGCGGTCGGGGTCGGCGGGCTGCCGATCATCGCGGACCGCGCCCTGGACGGGCGCCGGGACATGGTCACCGGGGCCAACGTGGACGACATGCACCTGCGCGGCGTGGAGGTGGCCCGGGACATCGCCGTTGGCCAGTGGGCCGACCTGCGCGAGGTCACCGCGGGCGAGGCCTGCCCCCAGTGCGGCGAACCGCTGGAGCTCATCGAGGCCATCGAGGTCGGGCACATTTTCAAGCTCGGCGATCGTTACTCCAAGGTCTTCGGCGCGACCGTGCTCGGCCCGGACGGCAAGGCCGTCCCGCTGATCATGGGGAGCTACGGGATCGGGGTGGAGCGCGCGATGGCCGCCATCGTCGAACGCCATCACGACGAGCGCGGCATCGTCTGGCCGCTGGCCGTGGCGCCGTTCGCGGTGGTGGTGACCGTCGCCCAGTCCGAGGACGCCGAGGTGGCCAAGGCCGGCGCGGCCCTCTATGACCAGCTGGCCTCGGCCGGGTTCGAGGTGATCATCGACGACCGGGCCGAGCGTGCCGGGGTGAAGTTCCGCGACGCGGAACTCACCGGCATCCCGTACCGGGTCACCGTGGGCAAGCGGGGGCTGGCCGAGGGCACGGTCGAGCTGACCGAGCGGGCTACTGGTGAGACTCGGAAGGTCGCGCCGGACGAGGTGGCCGCTCAGCTGGGTGCGCTGACCGGGAGGAGCTGAGCGCCCGGCTGTTCCGGGTGGCCAGCAGGCTGGTCACCGTGACCACGATGAGCACGCCGCCGATGACGCACAGGGATACCCAGGTGTCGATGTGCGGGATCGGCACCGGCCCGATCTGGTGCACCCCGGAATCGGCGAGCGCCTCGGCGATCAGCTTCACGCCGATGAACGCGAGGATCGCAGACAGCCCCGCGGTCAGGTGGACCAGCCGGTCGAGCAGCCCGCCAATCAGGAAGAACAGGTGCCGCAGGCCGAGCAGGGCGAACACGTTCGCGGCCAGCACCAGATAGGGATCGCGGGTCAGGCCGAACACCGCCGGGATGGAGTCCATCGCGAACACCACGTCGGCGCCGGCGATCGCGCCGATCAGGACCAGCATGGGGCCGTTGCGGTGTCGCATGAGGCGGCCGGTCAGCCCGACGCGCAGGAATTTCGGTCCCGGTATCCGGGGCCCGGGGCCCGCCGGGTCCGGAGGGCCGGCCCGGCCCGTAGCCAGCCGCACCGCGGTGACCAGCAGCACCGCGCCGAAGATGTAGAGCACCCAGTCGAAGCGGTTCAGCGCGGCCGCACCCGCCGCGATGAACACGGCCCGCAGCAACAGGGCGAGGCCGATCCCGGCCAGCAGGACCCGGCTGCGCAGCCGGCCCTCGATCCCGGACCGGCCGATCAGCAGGACGAAGACGAACAGGTTGTCCAGCGAGAGGCTGTACTCGGTCAGCCAGCCCGCGTAGAACTGGCCCGAGGCCTTCGGCCCGGCCACCCCGGCGAGGGCCAGGCCGAAGAGCGCGCCCAGCGCGACGACCCCCGCGGTGCACAACGCCGCCTCACGCAGCCCGGGCTCGCGGCCACGGCTGCGTGAGGCGAGGAACAGGTCCGTCGCGACGACCGCGAGCACCACCGCGAGTGCGACACCCCATAGCCACAGCGGCACATGGAAGGCGTCGTGCATCACGGGGCGGCTCCTGTGGTCGTCAGCGTGGGCCCGCCCCCGCTCCGGCGGTGGACGCCCGCAGGACGCCGGACTGGGCGGCCCGGGCGAAGTCGGCGGGCGTCAGCAGGCCGGCCAGTTCGCCGCTCGGGCCCAGCACCAGGGCGTAGCCCGCGGTGTGCAGGGCGGCCGGGCTGGCCGGGCGCCGCGGCCCGCCACCACCGATCAGCCGGGCCCGCAGCTCGGTCAGCGGCTCATCCAGCGTGGTGAAGGCCAGGACGGCCGCCGGGGTGGCGACCTGGGACAGCCGGGTGCCCTCGCGGCGCTCGGCCGGCACGCTCAGCAGCTGGGCCAGCGTCACCAGGCCGGACAGCTGGCCATCGAAGTCCCGCACCGGGTATGCGGTCGCAGCGGTGTGGGCCAGTCCCTCGCCGCCCTCATCCTCGAGGAAGGCCCCGACCGTCTGCCAGCCGCGGGCGGTGGGGGCCAGCCCGCCGTCCGGCAGCAGGATGTCGCGGACCCGTACCCCGTCCAGCGCGGCCGAGCTGCGCACCCGGCTGGCCTCAGCCCGGGAGGCCCCGACCATCAGCAGGCCCGTCAGCGCGAACCAGAGGCCAGCCAGATGACCGAGCGCCAGGGCGGTGAGGCCGCCGGCGGTGAGGATCGCCCCGCTGACCTGGCCAAAACGGGCCGCGACGAGTCCGGCGCGGATGGGATCGCCCGAGCGCGCCCACGCGAGCGCTCGGACGATCCGCCCGCCATCCAGTCCCGCCCCCGGCACGAGGTTGGCCACAGCCAGCAGGCCGTTGATCCAGGCGGCGGCCGTGGCCACGGCTACCGGCAGCAGGCCGGCGCCGAACGCTGACAGGGTGACCGCCGCGGCCGCGCCGAGCACCCCCAGCAGCAGGCTGGCCAGGGGCCCGGCGGCCGCGACCCGCCACTGAGCGCGAGGGCTGGGCAACTCCAGCTCGCTGGCCGATCCTGGCCGGAACGCCCGGCCGTGCCGCAGCCCGCCGAAGAAGCCGACGGTGGCCGGCACCCGGAGGCCGTAGCGCCGGGCCATGATCGAGTGCGCCAGCTCGTGCGCGACCATGCTGCCCAGGAGCACGATGACCAGGCCGGCGGCGGCGGCCAGGTAGCCGGCCACGGACCGGCCCGGGTCGAGCTCAGGCAGGGCGAGCGCACCGAATCCGGCGGTCAGCACGCCGAGCAGGGCAGCCCCGGGAGTGAAGTTGACCGGTATTCCGGCGATGCGGAAGCCGCCCTGGCGGCGGGGATCCGCTGAGTATCCGGCCGGCCCGGATTCTCCGGGCGGCCGGGCCTGCGGGCCCACGGGCGGTCCCGCAGGCGGGCGGGTCAGGGTCACTGCGGTCTCCTCGTGGCGCCGGCGTCCGTCTCACCAGCTACCTCTGACTACTATCCATTGCCGGAGGTCTGCCGTCATCGGGCGTATCCGGCTAACATCACACTCATGAACTTGCCGACTACCGGCAATATTGCCGAAGGGGTGGTCGATCTGGACGCGATCGCCCAGGCGGCGAGCCGGGAAGCGGGTGGAGTGCCGCCGGACCTGCTCGCCGACTACCTTCCTGCCGCGGCCGACGCGGCGCGTACCGGCCGCCGCCTGGTCGCCGCCGAACTCGCCCAGTACGGCAGGTCGGGGGAACGGGCCGCGGAGAGCGGCGTGGCCCTGCGCGGCCTCGTTGACCTGTACCTGTCGGCGACCTGGCGGCTGTGGCGCGAACTGCCCGGCCTGACCGATCTGCGGGCGGCCGGCCTCGGCGTGCTGCGGGCCGCCGACGACGCGGTAGCGGCCGCGGCCGAGGGCTTCGAACGTGCCCACCTGTCGATCGCCCGCCGCGAGGAAGCGGAGCGCCTGGAGTTCGTCGATGACCTGCTCTCCGGCCGCGACGCCGCCGATCTGCTGGTCCGCGGCGAGCGCCTCGGGCTGCGGCTGGCCGGGCCGCACCTGGTCGTGCTGGCCGAGTACGCGGCCGGGGTCCGGGCGACCAGGCCGCTGGGCCAGGAGATCGACCGGCTGGTCGCCGAGGCAGCCGCGCCGTCACCGTCGCTTACGATCAGCCGGGCCGGCGCTCGTCGCGGTGACCGGCGTGAGCGACGGCGGCGAGGCCAGCCGGGTGGCGGTGGCGCTGGCCCGGGCCCTGGCCCGGGGCCACCCTGACGTGCTCCCAGACGAGCCGCGGCCGTGGCGGGTCGCGATCGGGCGCGCCTACCCCGGGCCGGGTGGCGTGCGGCGCTCCTACGACGAGGCCGGTGACGCCCTGGACGTGGCGGCGCGCCTCGGCATGCCGGACTCCGTGGTGGACGCCTCGGACCTGCTCATCTACCAGGTCATCCTGCGCGACCGGACGGCCATTACCGACCTCGTCGGCGCGCTGCTCACGCCGCTGCAGCGGGCCCGGGGCGGGGCCGGGCCGTTGCTGGCCACGCTGCAGGAGTATTACGCGTGCGGCGGCGTGGCGGCCGAGACCGCCCGGCGGCTGCACCTGTCCGTCCGCGCGGTGACCTACCGGCTGGCCCGGGTCAGGGAGCTCACCGGCCGGGACCCGGCCGACCCGGCACAGGGACTGGCGCTGCGGGTCGCGGTCATCGGCGCGCGGATGCTCGACTGGCCCGCCGTGGAGCTTGACGCCTGAGCCCCGCAGCGCCCCGGGCCCCGGAGGCCGTCACCTCCGGGGCCGGGGCTGGCTGCGGGTGGTTTTCGTTGCGGAGAATTTTGATGTCAGCTGCGCGCCGATGCCACGCAGCGTGTCGATGCTGGCGGCGTCGCCTGGCCCGGAATGTCGAGACTACGCCGCTAGGGCGTCCTTTTCGTAAAGGTGATCTGACCTGCTGTAACAGGCCAGGACCGCCAGATCCTGTGCGAGAGGTCCGACATGCGCCAGAGCTAACCGATACCCAGAAGCGAGCGCATGCTTTGAGATTACGAGCCTTCGGGCTGAGTCCCAACGCGCGATCGGCGCTGAAGTCGGCTGCGCTCAATCCGTTGTCGGCCTGGTGCTGAACCCCGAACTGGCAGAGCGGAAGCGCACCCGGAACCGGGCGTACGCGCGTCAGAGATACCTGGACAAGACACAAGAGGAACGGGATCGCGCACGGGCCTGGCGAGCAGCGAACCCTGAGAAGGCCCGGGAAGCAAACCGCGACTGGCGCCGGGCCAACCCCGCTTATCACCGCGAGTACCGGCGAGCCAGGCCTGAGGCGGCGCGAGAAGAAGCACGCCGTTACCGTGCGCGCTACCCCGAGAAGGTTCGGGAGCGGCAGCGGAGTTACTACCTCATCTGGCGCGAAGATCCAGAAACATGCAGCGCATGCGCGGCCGGGCGCGGGCCTGGAAGCGACAGAACCCGGTTGCCGTCAAGGCCAGCATCCAGCGCCGCCGCGGCAACGCGAGTAGGGGAATGGATGCGACCGGTCGCATTCTCTCGGTGGAGTACCGAAAAGCGTTGGCCAGGGATGCCTGCGCCTATTGCGATGCGCCGGGCGAGCACACTGACCATATGACCCCGATCGCGCGCAACGGCACGGATCACTGGTGGAATCTCCAACGGACCTGCCAGCGGTGCAACCACCGGAAGGGCACCATGACGCACGAAGAGGTTCTGGCCTCAAGACGTCTGCGCCGCGAGTCAGGGCCATCCTGGCAGAGCGTGGAGGGGCAGGCCAAGGTCACTTTCCTGGCGTAACCGTCAACGAGCCGGAATGGCACCAAAATGATTGAGCCCGCCGCCATGGATGGCTGCGGGCTCGTTCGCTGCGGCGGAGTTAGCTCTGCTGCTCCGCGCCCTGGTGCTCGTGCTCGTGCTCGTGGTCATGCCCGTGCTCGTGGTCATGCCCGTGGTCCGCCTGGTCCTGGGCGATGCTCGCGCGCACCTCGTCCATGTCGAGCTCGCGCGCCTTGGTGATCAGCTCCTCCAGCGCCTGCTCGGGCAGTGCGCCCGGCTGCGCGTAGAGAACGATGTTGTCCCTGATCACCATCAGCGTGGGGATGGACGAAATGCTGAACTGCTGGGCCAGCTCGGTCTCCGCGTCGGTGTCCACCTTGCCGAACACGGCGTCCGAATACTTCTCCGACGCCCGGTCGAAGACCGGCGCGAACATGCGGCACGGGCCGCACCAGGAAGCCCAGAAGTCCACCAGAACCATGTCCGCGCCGCCCACGACGGACTCAAAGTTCTGGCCCGTCAGTTCGACCGTAGCCATGGAGTGTCTCCTCGTCTCGATGGGTATCCGCTGCTGGAATACCCTGCAGGGTATGTAAACCAGGCGGGCCCGGGTGTAATTCCCAGGACACGGCTGGTGCACGTCCCTTGGCTGTGCTGGCGCACGTCGCTCCGCTGTACTGGCGCACGTCCCTCTGCCGTAGTAGCCAACTTAGGCCCTGGGTTATGCCCGCTGGGCCCGGTCAATCTGACGGTCAGGCGTTGAGGTAGGTCAGAACGGCCAGCACGCGGCGGTTGCCGTCGTCGGCGGGATACAGGCCCAGCTTGGTGAAAATGTTGCTGATGTGCTTGTTGACCGCTTTCTCGGTGACCACCAGCCGGGTGGCGATGCCGGCGTTGGCGCATCCCTCAGCCATCAGGGCCAGCACCTCGCGTTCCCTGGGCGTGAGGCGTCCCAGCACCTCGTCCCGGGCGTGCCGGGCCAGCAACTGCGAGATGACGTCGGGATCCATGGCGGTACCGCCGCCCGCGACGGTCCGCACGGCCTCGATGAACCGCCGCACATCGCTGACCCGGTCCTTGAGCAGATAACCAAGCCCACCTCGCCCCGAGGACAGCAGTTCCCGGGCGTAGAGCGGTTCGACGTGCTGGGACAGGACGAGCACGGGCAGGCCGGGCACCTGAGCCCGCGCCTCGATCGCCGCCTTCAGGCCCTCGTCGGTGAAGCTCGGCGGGAGCCGGACGTCCACCACGGCCACGTCGGGGCGGTGGGTGACCAGCGCGCTCAGTAGCTCAGGCCCGTTGTCCACCGCCGCCACGACGTCCATGTCGTACGCGGTGAGCAGCCGGATCAGGCCGTCCCGCAGGAGGGTCAGGTCCTCGCCAAGGACAACTCGCACGGCAGCTCCATGGTGACGAGGGTCGGCCCGCCGACCGGGCTGGTCACGGCGAGCACGCCGTCGAAGGCGGCCAGCCGCCGCTCGACGCCGCGGAGCCCGCCGCCGGGTCCCGGCGCGGCACCGCCGGTGCCGTTGTCGCCGACGATCGCCACCAGCCTGCCGGAATCGTACTCAAGCTGGACCCAGGCCCGGTTCGCGCCACTGTGCTTGATCACGTTGGCGAGGGCCTCGGCGATCGCGAAGTAGAGCGCCGACTCCACCGGGGCGGACGCCCGGCCGGTCAGGTCGATATGCAGGTCCACCGGCAGGGGCAGGCTCAGCGCGAGCGCCCGCACCGCCCCGTCGAGTCCGCGCTCGGCCAGCACCGGCGGATGGATACCGCGGACGAGGGTGCGCAGCTCGACCAGGGCCTGCCCGCTCGAGCTACGGGCCTCAGCGAGCAGGGACAAGGCCAGGTCGGGATTGTCGCGGAGCACCTGCTCGGCGAATCCGATGTTCATGCCCAGGGAGACCAGCCGGGCCTGGGCCCCGTCGTGCAGGTCGCGCTCGATCCGGCGCAGTTCGGCCGCGGAGGCGTCCACCGCCTGGGAGCGGGACTCGGCCAGCTGGCCTACCTGCGCGGCCATCGCCTCCCGGGTCGGGGCCAGCAGTGACGAGGCGACCTGGGCGTGGGCCTTGAGTATCCGCGGCCCCAGCAGGACGCCGAGCGGCAGCATGCTCAGCAAGAACACCTGGGCCCAGAAACTTGGGGACGTCCCGGGCCACCATCCGAAAAACACGTTCCCGAAATCGGCCACCAGCGTCCACCCGCCCGCGACGACCAGGAATGCGGGCAGCAGCCCCAGCACTATCCCGGCCGGCAGGTTGACCAGCATCCAGAGCAGGTCACGCCAGGTCGCGGGATCGGTCAGCACCCACTTGCAGCGCTGCAGCCGGCCGATCAGCCCGTTGGTGAGCTCAACCGGCCGGGGCCGGTACGGCGCCGCGATCGACACCCGCGACCATTCCCGCGCCCAGCGACGCTGCCCCCTGGCCAGCCCCCGCACGGCCAGCAGGCTTTTCGGCGCCAGCAGGATCCCGATCCCCGTGGCCAGGGTGAGGAGGGAGATCAGGGAGGCGATGAACAGCGGGACCCCCGCCACCGCGACTATCGCCTGGACGATCCCGCGCACGCAGGTCTGCAGGGTCCGCTGGGCAAGCCGGCCGAAGACGCTCCTGTCCTCACTCATCCGTACCTCCCGCTCCGGATCGGTCCCAGCGCTTCCATGATGCGGATCTGCGGCCCATATCTCGGTGGTGCTAACTCCACTTTCTTCTGCAGGCCCCGCGCTTCTGCGGGCCCCGCGCCCGGCCAGGTCCCCGCCTCACCGCCCCTGGGCGTCCCGCTGGCTCGGCCTGATGTCCGTGCCGTCGGCGTCGATCCACTTGGCCGGGGTCCGCGGTGGCGCGCTCCAGCCGTCCATGGCGGCCAGCAACCCCGCCGCCGACGGCCGGGCCAGGATCATGCTCCGGTGATCCGGGCGGACGAAGCGCTCGGCCGTGGCGTGATCCAGGAACCCCAGCAAACCGTCGTAGTAGCCCAGCAGGTTCAGCAGCCCGGTCGGCTTGGCGTGCAATCCCAGCTGGGCCCAGGTGACGATCTCCGCGAACTCCTCCAGGGTGCCGAGCCCGCCGGGCAGCGCGATGAAGCCGTCCGACAGATCGGCCATCAGCGCCTTGCGCTCGTGCATGCTGCCGGTGATCCGCAAGTCGCTCAGCCCCGGGTGCGCCACCTCGGCGTCGACGAGCAGGCCGGGGATCACCCCGACGATCTCGCCGCCCGCGGCCAGCACCGCGTCCGCCAGCGCGCCCATGAGGCCGACGTGCGCGCCACCGTAGACCACCCGGATCCCGCGGGCCGCCAGGACCCGGCCCAGGTCAACGGCACCGGCCAGGTACTCCGGGCGCCGTCCCGGGTTGGAGCCGCAGAATACGCAGACCGATCGCATGCTCCCATCATGGCGGGGGCTCGTGCCCACAGTCCCAGACGCGCCGGTCACCAGCGGGGTTCAGGACCCGGTCCGGTCGGCCAGGCGCCCGGTTGCTCAGTTGTCCAGGCCCAGGGTGAACGTGGGCTTGGGGGTGGTCTCCGGCAGGCGGTGCTCCTCGCTGAGCCGCCGGATCGCGGTCCCGGTGGCCAGGAACTCGGTCGCGTGCTCGCCCCAGACATGGTTGGAGACCGCCACGTTCACGCCGACGATGCCGGACGCGCGGGCGACGATCGCCTCGGCCTGCATCCGGACCAGGGCCAGCTCGCGGGCTTCGTACACACCCTGGGTGAACTGGAGCATCTCCTGGTTCCGGCCGGCCTGGCGCAGCGCCTGCATGGCCGACTGGTGCGCGATGTGGTAGACGCAGGTGCCCAGCACGAACGCCACCGGCACGGCCCCGGCGGCCAGCAGCCGGAAGAAGTCCTGCGCGGACAGGTCCGAGGTGAACGCGCGGCCGTCGGGGGCCCGGTGCGCCCCCTCGCCGCCCAGCGCCCGCACCGCGGTACCGGTGGCCACGAACTCCAGCACGTCCTGGCCCCAGACGTACATCTGCATCCGCAGGTTGACCCCGACCACGCCGTCCGCGCCCAGGTGGTCGGCCTCGGCACGCATCCGGGTCATGGCCAGCTCACGGGCGCTGTACATGGCCTGGGTGAGGACCTGCAGCTCGGCGTTCTGGGACCAGCGGCCGACCTGGATGCCGATGTGGAAGATCGACGAGCCGACCACGAAGCCCAGCGGCTCGAAGCCCGCCTCACCCAGCAGCACGTACTCCGACACCGACAGGTCGGAGGTGAACACTCCGTCCGCCTCGGCCCCGGCGGTGTGGGCCAGGCGGCTGTCCGCGGCCTGGGGCTCCCACGTCGTCGCGCTGTCGCCTGACCCGCTGCCGAACAGGGGCATCTGATTCTCCTTCGCCAGGCGCCCCCGCCAGGCGGTGGCGCGGTCCCCCCGGGCGCCCTCTCCGGGCGCCGGACGGGCCTCAGCGTATTCGCCACCTGCCCTGATGAGATCATCAATTGCCTATCGTTCACCCACGGAATGGGATACCCGCACCGAGTGACACTCTTCTGCGTGCTAGGCGACGCGCATCTCGACGTCGTGGTCTGCCCGGACGGGCCGGTGGCGGAGGAGACCGACACCCCCGCGCGCACCTGGGTCGGGGCCGGCGGCCAGGCGGCCAACGTGGCGGCGTGGATCGTGGCCCTCGGCGGGCAGGCCCGGCTCATCGCGGCACGCGGCACCGACCTGGCCGCCGGCCTGGTCGCCAGCGACCTGCGCCAGCGCGGGGTCGACCTGCGCGGCCCGGTGGTCGAGGGCCCGACCGGCGTGGTGGTCTCGCTGTCCCGGGACGGTGTCAGCCGCTCCATGCTCACCGACCGGGGCGTGGGCCCGCTGCTGACCGCCGAAGCCCTCGAGGCGGCCTGGCTCGAGGGCTGCGGCCTGCTCCACCTCCCGGCGTACAGCCTGGCCCGGGCGCCGGTCAGCGGGGCCGCGCTGGCCGCGGCCGCCCGCGTGCCCCGGCTCAGCGTTGACCTTTCCTCAACCGCCGTGCTGAATGAGTACGGCGTGGCCCGGTTCCGCGCGCTGCTCGGCCGGCTCCGGCCGCAGATCGTGTTCGGCACCGAGGCCGAGGCGGACCTGCTCGGCCGCCTCGATGGGACTGACCTGGCCGGGACCGACCTGGTGGTGAAGCTGGGCGCCCGCGGCGTGCGGGCCGGGGGCGGTGAGCACCCGGCGCACCCGGTGGACGCGGTGGACTCGACCGGGGCAGGCGACGCGTTCGCCGCGGGATACCTGGTCGGCGGGGTCAGCATGGGCCTGGCCGCGGCGGCCCGGGCGGTAGCTAAGTTGGGAGCGATGCCGTGATGACGATGACCCCGCGGATGACCGATGAGGTCCGGGACGCCCTGGACCGCGGCGTGCCCCTGGTCGCGCTGGAGACCACCCTGGTCTCGCACGGCTTCCCGGGCGGCGAAGGCGTCCAGGTGGCACTGGCCGCCGAGAGCCGGGTCCGGGAGGCGGGCGCGGTGCCCGCCACGATCGGCCTGGTGGACGGGGTGCTGCGGATCGGGCTCACCGAGAACGACCTGAAGCGGTTCGCCAGCGCCGGCGTGGCGGCGCGCAAGGCGGGGGCCCGCGACCTGGCCGCCTGCCTGGAACAGGGCGCGCTCGGGGCGACCACTGTCGGCGGCACGCTGGCGGTCTGCCGGCTGGCCGGGATCCGGTTCATGGCCACCGGCGGCACCGGCGGGGTGCACCGCGGCTTCGCCACCGTCCCCGACGTCTCGGCCGACCTGCCGCAGATCGCCCGGACCCAGGCCCTGGTGGTGTCCTCCGGCGTCAAGTCCATCCTGGACGTGACGGCCACCGCGGAACTGCTGGAGACCCTCGCCGTCCCGGTGCTGGGCTGGCGCACCCGCACGCTCCCGATGTTCTACAGCGCCGAGGGCGGTCCACCAGTGTCCGCGGTGGTGACCGACGCCGCGGAGGCTGCTCGCGTCACCGCGGCTCATTGGCTCCTTAACGGAACCTCGGGGGTGTTGCTGGCCAGGCCACCGGATCCGTCGCTGGAGATCGAGCCGATCCTGGCCGAGGCCGTTAACCGGGTCCGGGCCCAGGGGATCCGCGGGCCAGCCGTGACTCCCGCCGTGCTCGACCTGGTGCACGAGCTGAGCGGCGGGCGCAGTATCGAGGTCAACCGGCAGCTGATCGCCGACAACGCGGGACTGGCGGCGGAGGTAGCGGTGGCCTATGCGGGGCAGGACTGACCCAGCGCAGCTATGCACAGCACAATGCTGCACAAGACAGCACGGGCCTGATGATGGAACTGGGTCGCGACGGAGCGGAGAACCCTCATGCGGATTGGCGTGTCACTGCCGGACCCGTCCGGACCGGACGCCCAGGGCCGGCCACCACTGGCCCAGGTGCGCGACGCACTGCGCCGCGCGGCGGACGACGGTTTCGCGTCCGCGTGGATGAACAACATCTTCGGCCTCGACGCGCTGACCGCGCTCGCGGTGGCAGGCAGCCAGGTCCCCGGGATCGAGCTGGGCACGGCCGTGGTCCCCACCTACCCGCGGCATCCGGCGGCCCTGGCCCAGCAGGCGCTGACGGTGGCCGCGGCCACCGACGGCCGGCTGGCCCTGGGCGTCGGCACCTCACACCAGATCGTCGTCGAGAACATGTTCGGCTATGACTTCGGCAAGCCGGTCGCGCACACCCGGGAGTACCTCTCGATCCTGCGGCCGCTGCTGCACGGGCAGCCGGCCAAGCTGCGGGGTGAGCAGGCCAGCGCCGATGTCACGCTGACCACCCCCGGCCCGACGCCGGTGCCGTTGCTGCTCGCGGCGCTCGGGCCCCGGATGCTCCGGCTGGCCGCGGAGCTGGCCGATGGCACGGTGCTGTGGATGACCGGGCCGGCCACGGTGCGGGGGCACATCGTGCCGACCATCACCGCGGCGGCGCAGGCTCTCGGCCGGCCCAGCCCGCGGGTGGTGTGCATCCTGCCCATCTGCGTGACCAGTGACCCGGACGCGGCCCGGACCGCGGCGGCCAAGGTCTTCGCCATCTATGGCCAGCTTCCCTCCTACCGGGCCATGCTGGACCGGGAAGGAGCGGCCGGGCCGGCCGACGTCGCCCTGGTCGGGGACGAAGCGTCGGTCGAGGCCCAGCTCGCCAACCTGGCTGATGCCGGGGTGACCGACTTCGTGGCCGGGGAGTTCGGCCGCGGGGAGGACGCGGTGCGGACCCGGCGGCTGCTCACGTCGCTGCTGCGGACCTGACCGGGGTGGACGCGATGCCCTTCCTCGATCGCGCGGACGCCGGGCGGCGGCTGGCCGCCTGCTGGCCGGCCTGCCGACGATAGAGCGGGGATCGGGCAGCGTGGTGGTCGGGCTGCCTCGCGGCGGCATCCCGGTCGCCTATGAGATCGCCCGGGCGCTGGGCGCCCCGCTGGACGTCATCCTGGTTCGCAAGGTGGGCCTGCCCGCCCAGCCCGAGCTGGCCATGGGCGCGATCGGCGAGGACGGTATCCGGGTCGTCAACGAGGACGTGGTCCGGGCGGAGCGCGTGAGCGAGCAGCAGTTCGCCGAGGTCGAGGAGCTCGAGCGGGCTGAGCTCATCCGCCGCGCGGAGCGCTACCGTGCCGATCACCCGCGGGTGCCGCTGGCCGGCAAGACCGCGATCGTGGTGGACGACGGGATCGCGACCGGCTCCACCGCGCGGGCGGCCTGCCAGGTAGCCCGGGCGCACGGGGCGGCCCGGGTGGTGCTGGCCGTCCCGCTCGCGCCGCAGACGTCGCTGGACGCGCTGGCCAGCGTGGTGGACGACGTGGTCTGCGCGGAGGTGCCCGAGCCATTCCTGGCCATCGGCCAGTGGTACCTGGACTTCGCGCAGACCGCGGACGCGGAAGTGGTGGACCTCCTCCGGCGGGCGGACAAAAGACAGGGGGCGGAGGACGGGGCACCCACGGAGCGGGACGTGATCGTGCTGGCCGGGACGGTCCCGCTGCCGGGACGGCTAACCGTTCCGGCGCGGGCGCGCGGGATGGTGGTGTTCGCGCACGGCACCGGGAGCGGCCGCAGCAGCCCGCGCAACATGTTCGTGGCCGGGACCCTGCACGTGGTGGGGCTGGGCAGCCTGCTCTTCGACCTGCTCACCCCGGAGGAGGAAGCCGACCGGGCCAACGTGTTCGACATCGGGCTGCTGGCCGGCAGGCTGTCCGCGGCGACCAGCTGGCTGCGCAGCCAGCCGGGGCTGGAACGGGTTCCCGTCGGCTACTTCGGGGCCAGCACCGGGGCGGCCGCGGCCTTGCGGGCCGCTGCCGGGTATGCCGCCGAGTCCGCTGGCCCTGCCACTGACTCCGGCACTGATTCTCCCGCTGGGCCGGGCCCCGCCCGCTCCCACGGGGAGATCGCGGCCGTGGTCTCCCGGGGCGGCCGTCCCGACCTGGCCGGGGGGTCGCTGGGCGCGGTGCGGGCGCCCACCCTGCTCCTGGTGGGCGGGCTGGACGACCGGGTCCTCGAGCTCAACGAAGCCGCCCGGGCGCAGGTGCCCGGCGAGAGCCAGCTCGTGGTCATCCCGGGCGCGGGCCACCTGTTCGCCGAGCCCGGGGCGCTGGAGCAGGTGGCGTCCCTGGCCCGGGACTGGTTCGTGCGTTACCTGC
>CAWINS010000061.1:0-57433 GCA_963837335.1 uncultured Actinomycetes bacterium
CCCGCGTGGCGCGTCACCGCGGCCGCCTTCACCGCGGCGGTGGAATCGGGGCGGCTGGATCTGCCGCTGCCGGGCAGTGGCCGGACCTGGGAGCGCTGGGCCCGGCTGGCTGACCTGGCGGCCGAAGATCTGTCCCTGGCCCGGCTGGCCGAGGGGCACGCCGACGCGGCGGCCATCCTGGCCGAACTGGATGCCCCGGCGCCCGGGCCAGGCAGCCGCTGGGGGGTCTGGGCCGCGCAGCCGCCGGGCAGCGGCCTGACCGCGTCCCATGCCGCGCGGGGCTGGCGGCTCACCGGCCTCAAGCAGTACTGCTCCGGCGCCCGCGTCTGCACCGGTGCGCTGGTCACCGCGGCCGCGCCGGACGGGATGCGGCTGTTCGCGGTGGCCACCGACGCTCTCACGCCGGTCCCCGGCAGCTGGCCGGCGACCGGGATGGCCGGCAGCGACACCCTCAACGTCGATTTCGATGACGTGGCCGCCGAGCCGGTCGGCCCGCCCGGCGGTTATACCGGACGGCCCGGCTTCACGCACGGCGGTGTGGGCGTGGCGGCGTGCTGGTACGGCGGGGCCCGCGCCGTCGCGGACACCCTGCTCGCCGCGGCGGGCCGTCGTGACGTGGGCCCGCACGCCCTGGCCCACCTGGGCGCGGCCGACATCGCGCTGACCAGTGCCCGGGCCGCGCTGGACCGGGCCGCAGACGAGATCGACGCCGACCCCTATGACCTGAACGGAACCGGGCCAGCCCGCGCGCTGCGGGTCCGGGCCCTGGTCGAGGCGACCGCGGCCGAGGTCATCACCCGGGTCGGGCGGGCGCTCGGGGCCGGCCCGCTGGGCCACGACGAGGCGCACTCCCGCCGGGTCGCCGACCTGACCGTGTACCTGCGCCAGCATCACGCCGAACGGGACCTGGCCCAGCTCGGCACCCTGGTCGTGGAGCAGGGCGCGACGTGGTGAACCTCATCGAGCGGCCTGGCACCGATGAGGCGCAGTGGCGGGCCTGGGCCGGGCTGCGCCAGCTCCCGGCGGCCGACCTGACCGGCTGGGCGCGCGTGCTGGTGCTGGCCGCCCATCCCGACGACGAGGTACTCGGCGTGGGCGGCACGATGGCCTTGCTGGCCGCCGCCGGGGCCCGGCTGCGGCTGGTCGCGGTGACCGACGGCGAGGCATCCCATCCCGGGCACCCCGACCGGGCCGCGCTGGCCGCCCTCCGGGCGGCCGAGACCAGCGAAGCGCTGCGCGTCCTGGGCGCCCAGGACACCGAGGTGATCCGGCTCGGCTTCCCCGACACCGGCGTGGCGGCCCGTGAGGACGCCCTCGCCGCCCGGCTGCGCGACCTCGCGGCCGGCTGTGACGCGGTCCTGGCCCCCTGGGACCAGGATGTGCACGCCGACCACGAGGCGGTGGGCCGGGCCGCCCGGCGGGCCAGCCCTCTCACCCACTGGTACCCGGTGTGGACCTGGCACTGGGCCGCCCCAGGGGACTCGCGGGTGCCGTGGCATCAGGGCCAGCGAGTTTCGTTGCGGCCCTCGATCGTGGCCCGCAAACGTGCGGCCATCGGCTGCTTCGCCAGCCAGCTGGAATCCCGCGGTCCCGGGACCGGCCCGGTGCTCACCCCGCAGACCGTGGCGCATTTCCTCCGCGACCACGAGGTCCTGCTCCGGGCGGCGGGCCGATGAGCCTGGACCTGGGCTATTTCGACCAGATGTACGCGGCCTCCGGCGACCCGTGGGGGCTGGCCACCCGCTGGTACGAGACGCGCAAGTACGCCCTCAGCCTCGCGTTGCTGCCGGAGCGGCACTACCAGGAGGCGTTCGAGCCTGGCTGCTCCGTCGGGGTGCTGACCGCGATGCTGGCCGCCCGCTGCGGCCAGGTGCTGGCCTGGGACGCCGCGGCCGACGCGGTCCGCTCGGCGGCGGCGCGGACCGCCGCGCTGCCGAACGTCTGCGTGCGCCGCGGCGCGATCCCGGGGGACTGGCCGTCCGGCCGGTTCGACCTCATCGTGTTCTCCGAGGTGCTGTACTACTTCGCCGGCGGCGAACTGGACGAGGTCCTGGACGCGGGCGTCGCGTCGCTGCGGCCTGGCGGCACGCTGCTCGCGGTGCACTGGAGGCATCCGGTAGCCGACTACCCGCGCAGCGGCGACGACGTGCACCGCGCCCTGGCCGCGCGCCCTGACCTGGCGCTGCGGGTCGGGCACACCGAGGCGGACTTCCACGCCGGGGTCTACCAGCGGGCCGGCCGCCCGCTGGTCTCGGTGGCCGAGGCCGAGGGCCTGGCATGAGGCCCAGGTTCAGGGGACCCGCGTCCAGCCGGCCCGTCTTCAGAAGGCCGGCGTGATCGGCGCCGTCGGCGTGGTCATCCCCGCGCACGACGAAGAGGACCTGCTGCCGTCCTGCCTGGCCGCGGTGCGCCTGGCCGCCGCCCCGCTGGCCGGAATCGGTGTGCACATAGTGGTGGTGGCGGACGCGTGCACCGACCAGACCGCGCGGCTGGCCCGGGCCGGGGGAGCGGCGGTGCTGGACATCCAGGCCCGGAGCGTCGGCGCCGCCCGCGCCGCTGGTGTCGAGGAGGTGCTCCGCCGGGCCGGGCCGCTCGACCCGGCCTCCATCTGGCTGGCCACCACGGATGCGGACACGCTGGTGCCGCCGTGCTGGCTCACCCGGCAGCTGCGCTACGCCGGGGGAGGCTGGGAGGCGGTCGTGGGCACGGTCACGGTCACCGACTGGCGGCAGTACCCGGCCGGGCTGCCGCCGCTGTTCGCGCGGCTCTACGACACGGCCGGCACCGATGCCCCGGGCAGCACGGGCCACCCGCACGTGCACGGCGCCAACCTGGGCTTCAGCGCGGCCGCGTACCTGGCGGCCGGCGGATTCGGGCCGGCCCCGACCGCCGAGGACCACGCGCTGGTCAGCGCGCTCACCGCCGCGGGCCGCCGGGTCCTGCGCACCACCACGGTGAGCGTGGTCACCTCGGCCCGGCGCCGGGCCCGGGCCCCGCACGGCTTCAGCCATTTGCTCTCCGCGCTGGCCGCACCCGTGGGCCTGGCCCCCGATCAGGTCCAGCCCGCGGACGCCTAATCCCGGGTCAGGTCCGGAGCTGCCGGCTGCCGCCGGGCGGCCGACCGGCGGACCGCGCCGCCGTGCACGTCGCTGGGATCATCGTCGCCCGGCGCGGTCTGGGTTGGATCGATGAACACGTACGGGGTGACCGGCAGCCGCTCGGACAGCCGGTGGTCGATGTCTTCGGACAGGTCTTCTACCTGGCCGGCGCTGGAATCATCGCTCAGCGCCACCCGGGCCGCGACGATCAGGCTGTCCGGGCCCACGTGCATGGTCTGCAGTCCGAGCAGGCCGTCCACGCCCGGCGTGTTCTCGATCTCCTCCCGGATCACCTCGAGCACCTTGGGGTCGGCGGACCGGCCGATCAGCAGCTCCCGGCTGTCCATGCCGAGCCGGAAGGCCACCACGATCAGCAGCACCCCGATGGCGATCGAGGCGCCCCCGTCGTAGACCGGCGAGCCGGTGATCTGCTCGAGCAGCAGGCCGCCGGCGGCCAGCGCGAGCCCGATGACCGCCGCGGTGTCCTCGAACAGCGCCGCCTTGACCGTCGTGTCCCGGCTGGTCTTGACGTGCTCCAGGGTGTGCGTCTGCGAGCGGTGAGCCTCGCCGCGCAGCTGGCCGTAGGCCCTGATGAACGAGGTGCCCTCGGCGACCGCGCACACGGCCAGCACCACATACGCGATCAGGAAGTCGTTCGTCTTGCTGTGCAGCGAGAGGATGCCCTCGAAGATCGAGAAGCCCGCGCCCGCGATGAAGATCCCGAACGCGGCGAGCAGCGACCAGAAGTAGCGTTCCTGCCCGTACCCGAACGGGTGCTCCTCGTCGGCCGGGCGCTGGCCCTGGCGGACCGAGGTGAACAGGAAGACCTGGTTGAGCGTGTCCGCGAACGAGTGGGCCGCCTCGGCCAGCATCGCGCTGGAGCCGGTGAGGACGCCGGCCACCAGCTTGGCCAGCATGACGATGACGTTGGCCCCGCCGGCGATGACCACCGTGCGGGTGGTGGACTGGCGCGACTCGGCCTGCTGTTCCTCGCGCGATTGGCTCGTCCCGGACGTCATAGCCGGCCTGCCCCGGCCGCGGTGTCTTTCATCGCGGTCAAGTTGCCCGGGGCAGATCCGGCTAAACCCGGGGTCAGCCCCGGTGCTGCAGGGTGTAGCGGACCGTCTGCACCGCGATCAGCCCGTCGCGGAACACGAACGTGTCGATGCCGTCGTCCACGAAGGTGGCGCCCGCGTCCGCGGCCCACTCCAGGAACAGCACGTCACCCTCGTAGATCTGCGTCTTCAGGGTCCAGTTGGCGTTCGGCACATCGGACAGCAGCTGGGTGAACGCGGCCCGGATCCCGCCCTTTCCGTGCAGCGCGCCTGCGGGCGTGATGAGCACCCCATCCTCGGCGTAGTCGGCGACGATCTCCTCCAGGTCGCCCGCGCCGAGCGCCTCGACGTGGTGGCCGAAAACTTCCTCTGGTGTACGTGCCATCGCCATCTCCCGTGGTAGCCAGCCCGTACCGCCTACCCTATGGTGCGCACCCCCGACCCGGAAGGCAGAGCCCATCGTGACCGCAACCGTCCCCGCCACCCCGGAGCCGTCCGCCACCGCCGGAGTCCAGCGCCGGATCGCCGACGAACTCGGAGTGCGGGAGGGGCAGGTCAGCGCCGCGGTCGAGCTGCTCGATGGCGGGGCCACCGTGCCGTTCATCGCCCGGTACCGCAAGGAGGTGACCGGCACCCTGGACGACGCGCAGCTGCGCACGCTGGAGGAGCGGCTGCGCTACCTGCGCGAGCTGGATGAGCGGCGGGCGGCCATCCTGGAGTCGATCCGCGCCCAGGGCAAGCTCGACGACGGACTGGCCGCGCGCATCATGGCCGCCGATTCCAAGGCCCGGCTGGAAGACATCTACCTGCCGTACAAGCCGAAGCGCCGGACCAAGGCCCAGATCGCCCGCGAGGCGGGGCTGGAGCCGCTCGCTGACCAGCTGCTCGCCCACCCCGGGACCGTCCCGGAGCAGGCCGCCGCGGGCTACGTGGATGCGGAGCGCGGCGTGCCCGACGCGGCCGCCGCGCTGGACGGCGCCCGGGCCATCCTGGTCGAGCGGTTCGCCGAGGACGCCGACCTGATCGGCGGGCTGCGGGAGCAGATGTGGTCACGGGGCCGGCTGGTCTCCCGGGTCCGCGAGGGCCGGGAGGAGGCGGGCGCCAAGTTCGCCGACTACTTCGAGTTCGCCGAGCCGTTCACCGCGCTGCCCTCGCACCGGATCCTGGCCATGATGCGCGGGGAGAAGGAAGAAATCCTGGACCTGACCATGGATCCGGGCGAGCCTCCGGCTGACGGCCCGGCTCCTTCCGTCCCTTCAGATTACGCAACGAAAATCGCCCGGCGCTATGACGTCCGCGACCAGGGCCGTCCGGGGGACAGGTGGCTGGGGGACACGGTGGCCTGGGCCTGGCGGACCAGGATCTCCGTGCACCTCGGGGTCGACCTGCGGATGCGGCTCTGGCAGCGGGCCGAGGACGAGGCGGTCGTGGTGTTCGCGGCCAACCTCCGTGACCTGCTGCTCGCCGCGCCCGCCGGTTCCCGGTCCACGATGGGCCTGGACCCGGGGTTCCGCACCGGGGTCAAGGTCGCCGTGGTGGACGGGACGGGCAAGGCGGTCGCCACCGACACGATCTACCCGCACGAGCTGAAACGGGGCGGAGCGGGTGGGGCCGGCTCGCCGCGCTGGGCGGAGTCCATCACCACGCTGGCCCGGCTGGCCGCGGCGCACCGGGTAGAGCTGATCGCGATCGGCAACGGCACCGCGTCGCGGGAGACCGACCGGCTGGCCGCGGACCTGATCAAGGCGCACCCGGAGCTGAAGCTCACCAAGGTGATGGTGTCCGAGGCGGGGGCGTCGGTGTACTCCGCGTCCGCCTACGCCACCCGCGAGCTGCCCGGCATGGATGTGTCGCTGCGCGGCGCGGTCTCGATCGCCCGGCGGCTGCAGGATCCGCTGGCCGAGCTGGTCAAGATCGACCCGAAGTCCATCGGGGTCGGCCAGTACCAGCATGACCTGGCCGAGATCAAGCTGTCCCGCTCGCTGGACGCCGTGGTCGAGGACTGCGTGAACGCGGTCGGGGTGGACGTGAACACCGCGTCGGTCCCGTTGCTGGCCCGGGTGTCGGGCATCAGCGAAGGGCTGGCCGCCGCGGTCGTGTCGCGCCGGGACGAGGCCGGCCCGTTCCGCAGCCGGACGGCGCTCAAGGAGGTGCCGAGGCTGGGCCCGAAGGCGTTCGAGCAGTGTGCCGGGTTCCTGCGCATCCCTGACGGCGATGACCCGCTCGACGCGTCCAGCGTTCACCCGGAGGCCTATCCCGTGGTCCGGCGCATCCTGCAGGCCGCCGGGACGGGCATGCCCGGGCTGATCGGGAACGCGTCGCTGCTGCGCTCGCTGCGGCCGCAGGACTTCACCGACGAGCGCTTCGGCCTGCCGACCGTGACCGACATCCTCAGCGAACTGGAGAAGCCCGGCCGTGACCCGCGGCCCGCGTTCACCACGGCCAGCTTCGCCGAGGGCGTGGAGACGCTGGAGGACCTGGCGCCGGGCATGGTGCTGGAGGGCGTGGTCACCAACGTGGCGGCGTTCGGGGCTTTCGTGGACATTGGCGTGCATCAGGACGGTCTGGTGCATGTGTCCGCGATGTCGCGGAACTTTGTGTCTGATCCGCACCAGGTCGTGAAGTCAGGTGACGTGGTCCGGGTCCGGGTGCTCGGGGTGGACATCCCGCGCAAGCGGATCTCGCTGACCCTGCGGCTGGATGAGGAGGCGCCAGCCCGGGAAGGGTCAGCGCCGCGCCGGGAGCCGGGCCGGCCGTCCCGGCCCGGACGGGGCGACGCCGGGGCCGGTGCTGGCCGGGAGCGGGGCGGCCGGGATGGTGCTGGCCGGGATCCGGTGCTGGCCGGGAGCGGGGCGGGCGCGATCGGGCGGATCAGGGCCAGGGGGGTGGGTCCATGGCCGATGCGCTCCGGCGGGCGGGCCTGGCCGGGGACCAGTCCGACCAGCGGCCCGGAGGCCGCCGCGGCTGAACTCAGCCGCGGTGGAGCACGTTATGGCCTACGCGGGTAAAGAATAGGGAGAACGCTCTGTCTAGAGTGTGTTACTGATTGTCAAACGTGAGCCTGCTGTGGCTGATGTCCATGAATCGGCCAGGGCCAGGCTCCTGACCCCATCCGGGGGCGGGCGATCCCGCTCTCACCTGCGGGTGGTGGCGTGCGGAGGAGGTCACGCCAGGCAGATTGTCGTCCGCCGGGTTCAGGCCCTGGGCGGAATCCCGGGCGGGGGCCCGGGGGTGTGCGGGGGGTGTGCGTTGGCGTGGCGACGGGGGATGATGGCGGCCTACACCGCCTGGATTGTGCTGCTCGCCTCGGCCTACTTCCTGCTGCCTGGCCAGCGGGCGCTGTTCTGGGGGCTGCTCGCGCTCAGCGGGGTATTCGCCATCGTGGCGGGCGTCATCATCAACCGGCCGGCCGCTCCGGCGGCGTGGCTGCTGCTGGCCGCCGCGAACCTGAGTTTCGCCATCGGCCAGATCAGCTTCCTCGTCATCACCGAGGTCAGGCACGAGAGCGTGACCTTCCCGTCTCCGGTAGACGCGTTCTACCTGAGCACCTACCCGATCTACGCGGCCGGGCTGCTGATCTTCATCCGGCGCCGCGGAGCCGGGCGCGACCGGCGCAGCCTGCTGGACGCCCTTACGGTGACCGTCAGCCTGGCCCTGCTCTCCTGGCTGTACCTGATCCTGCCCTACGTGCACAATCCCGCCCTGTCCTGGCAGCAGAAGGCGGTCTCGATCGCCTACCCGATCGGGGATGTGCTGGTCCTCGCCATGCTGGCCCGGTTCCTGGCCGCGGGCGCCTGGCGCACCAGGTCCGTCCAGCTCCTCACCCTCGGCTCCCTGGGCCTGCTGGCTTCGGACGTCTCTTTCGGCCTGCTCCAGCTGTACAGCTCGTTCCATCCGGGGACCGCGACCGACCTGGGCTGGCTGGTGTTCTACGCCGCGTGGGGAGCCGCCGCGCTGCACCCGACCATGACCACGCTGACCGAGCCGATCCCGCGCTCCCAGCCGCCGAGTTCACTGTTCCGGCTGGTCCTGATCATGCTCGCCGCGCTGGTCGCACCGGTGGTGCTGTTCGTCGAGTCCGTCCGCGGCCGGATAATCGACGCCGGTGTCATCGCGGTCTGCTCCGCCCTGCTGTATCTCCTGGTGCTGTCGCGCCTGGCGGATGTGGCGGCGGCGCTGCGCCGGGCCCTGGCCCGTGCGGAGGTCCTGCGGCAGGCCGGCGCCGCGCTGGCCGCGGCGGCGACCGTGGAGCAGGCGGCCGGCGCGGTCCGGTCCGGGGTCGGGTCTCTACTCCGGGTGCAGCCCGAGGCCGTGGTGCTCGCCGTGCGGAACGAAGGCCGCCTCCGGGTCGTGGGCGCGCCCCCGGGCGAGCCTCCCGTCTCAGCGGACCTGCCTGCCGTCGTGACCGACAACTGGCCGTCGCTGCTCGCCGGGCCCGCCTCCCGCATCCTGCCCCTGGGGGACGCCGCCGGGAGTAGCAGCGTCCTGCTGTGCCCGCTGGCCCTGCAGGACCGGCCCTCGGGCGACCCGCTGATCGGGGTGCTGGCCGTGTTCGGCCCGGGCCACGATCTGGCCGCGCTGTCCGGGACCCTGGAGGTGCTGGCCCGGCAGGCGGCCCTGGTGGTCGAGCGGGTCCTGCTGAGCCAGGAGGTGATCCGGCGCGACAGCGAGGCATACTTCCGGACCCTGGTCCACGACACCTCCGACGTCATCCTGATCGTGGACGACGACGACCGGGTCCGGTACGCGACCCCGTCGGCCCGCGGCATTTTCGGCGAGGTCCCGGTAGAGGGGGAGTACCTGTGGAATCTCGTCCAGCCGGATGAGCGGGACGAGATCACCCGGGCGCTGGCCGAGATGCGCGGCGGCGAGAGCCAGGCCATTGACGAGGACTGGCGGATCACCTCCCGCGACGGCAGCCACGTCGAGGTGGAGGTCAGGTGCAGCGATCTGCGGCACGAGCCGACCGTCGGCGGCCTGGTGCTCACGCTGCGGGACGTTACCGAGCAGCGCCAGCTCGAGCGGGAGCTCAAGTTCCGGGCCTTCCACGACTCGCTCACCGGGCTGCCCAACCGCATGCTGTTCCAGGAGCGGGTGGTCCAGGCGATGGCCCGCGCCCGGCGCACGGACGCGGTCGTGGGGGTGCTCTTCATCGACCTGGACGACTTCAAGGTGACCAACGACACCATGGGGCACAGTGTCGGTGACGAGCTGCTCGTCGCGGCCGGGATGCGGCTGTCCGCGCTCACCACCGGCCGCGGCACCGCGGCCCGGCTGGGCGGAGACGAGTTCGCGCTGCTCATCGAGGACGCGCCGGACAGCGCCGCGGTGGAGAACCTGGCCGAGGCCGTGGTGCTGGCCTTCCGGGAGCCGTTCACCCTCGCCATTGGCTCGGCCATCGTCACCGCGACCGTGGGCGTCGCCACCAGCGGGGACGCCAGCAGCGCCGGCGACCTGGTCCGGGAGGCGGACCTGGCGCTCTACGCGGGCAAGGCCGCGGGCAAGCGGCAGTGGCGCCGCTACCAGCCGGTGCTCAGCGCCGGCATGATGCGGCGCCGCGATCTGCAGGCCGCCCTGGACAGCGCGGTAGCGGATTCGGCGTTCACGCTGGCCTATCAGCCGATCGTGGAGCTGAGCACCGGGGCGGTGGCCGGGTTCGAGGCGCTGCTGCGCTGGCCGCACGCGGAGTGGGGCATGGTGCTGCCCGACCAGTTCATCACCCTGGCCGAGGAGACCGGCCACATCGTCCCGCTCGGCGCCTGGGTTCTCGAGCAGGCCACGGCCGATCTCGCCCGCTGGCAGCAGCGGGCCCGTGATCACCCGCCGGTGTACGTGAGCGTGAACGTGGCCGCCCGCCAGTTGCGTGATACGGGTTTTGTCCGGGAGGTCAGGCAGCGGCTGGCCGAATCCGGTGTGTCCCCGTCGTCCCTGGTGCTGGAGCTGACCGAGAGCGGCCTGCTCCGCCCGGACCAGCGGTTCCGGGCCGACCTGGACGAGCTGAAGGCGATGGGGGTGCAGCTGGCCATCGATGACTTCGGCACCGGCTACTCCTCCCTCAGCTACCTGCGCGAGCTGCCGATCGACGTGCTCAAGATCGACAAGTCCTTCGTGGACGGCATCGCCGTGTCCACGAAGCGGCTCGCCCTCGCCGAGGTCATCGTCCGGATCGCCAAGACGCTGGGGCTGACCGTGATCGCCGAGGGGATCGAGAGCGAGGTGCAGCGGGACATGCTGGTCTCGATGGGCTGCCACTACGGGCAGGGCTACCTGCTGGCCGCCCCGATGCCGGCGGCCGAGGCCGAGGCGCTGCTCCGGGTCGGCCGCGGCCTGGTGCCGCAGCTGCCCGGATCCAGCCGGTTAAGGCAGGCCCAGCTCTCGCCCCGGCCGGTTGACCCGCCTGTCATCTAATGCTCTTATTGAGCAGAGGAATCAGATGATACTGGGGGTTAGCCATGGCGCAACGAGGCGCGGACGGCCATCACTATCAGCCTGGCTTCGGGAACGAGTTCGTCAGTGAAGCGGTCCCGGGCGCCCTGCCCGCCGGCCGCAACTCGCCGCAGCGCGCTCCGCTCGGCCTGTATGCCGAGCAACTGAGCGGGACCGCCTTCACCCAGCCGCGCGCGGTCAACCGGCGGACCTGGGTCTACCGGATCATGCCGTCCGCGGCGCACCCGCGCTTCGACCGGATCGGCAACGGGTCCTTGCGCGGCGCGCCGTTCGACGAGATCGAGCCCGATCCCAACCGGCTGCGCTGGGACCCGCTGCCGCTGCCCGCCAGCCCGGTGGATTTCGTCAACGGCCTCTACACCGTGGGCGGGAACGGGGACCTGCGGACCCGGACCGGGATGGCCGTGCACCTGTACGCGGCCACCGCGCCGATGACCGACCGCTATTTCGTGGACGCGGACGGGGAACTGCTGTTCGTGCCGCAGCAGGGCACCCTCGTCCTGCACACCGAACTGGGCCCGCTGCAGCTGAGCCCCGGTGAGATCGCCGTCGTCCCGCGGGGGATCCGGTTCCGGGTGGACCTGCCCGGCGGCCCGGCCCGGGGCTACCTGTGCGAGAACTACGGTGCGCCCTTCACCCTGCCGGAGCGCGGCCCCATCGGCGCCAACGGGCTGGCCAGCGAGCGTGACTTCCTGGCCCCCACCGCCGCCTACGAGGAACGCGGCGGCCCGGTCGAGGTAGTGCAGAAGTTCGGCGGCAATCTGTGGGCGGCGCCGTATGGCCATTCGCCGCTGGACGTCGTGGCCTGGCACGGCAGCTACGTGCCGGTCAAGTACGACACCGCGAACTTCATGGTGCTGGGCACGGTCAGCTTCGACCACCCGGACCCGTCGATCTATACCGTGCTCACTTCGCCGTCCGAATCGCCGGGCCAGGCCAACGTGGACTTCGTCATCTTCCCGCCGCGCTGGCTGGTCGCCGACGACACCTTCCGGCCGCCCTGGTTCCACCGCAACGTGATGTCGGAGTTCATGGGGCTGGTCGAGGGGGCCTACGACGCCAAGGCCGAGGGGTTCCTGCCCGGCGGGGCCAGCCTGCACAACACGTTCACCTCGCACGGCCCGGACGCCGAGACGTTCGCCCGGGCCAGCCAGGTGGAACTGGCCCCGCAGAAGGTCACCGGCACCCTGGCGTTCATGTTCGAGAGCCGCTGGATGATCATCCCGACCCGGCAGGCCATGGAGGCCGCGCACCGCCAGCCCGACTATGACTCGGTCTGGGCCGGCCTGACCCCGTCCTTCGCCGGGCCTGCCGCTCAGCGGTGACCGGGCCAGTCGTGACCGGGCCGTGGAGGCCGTGACCGGGCCCCCGGTGCGGGAGGCGGCCCCGCAGACCCCCAGTGCCGCGCTGCTGGCGGTGCCGCCGCCGCGGTTCACCGGCATGCTGCCGCTGTGGTACCAGCTGGCCCAGAGCCTGCGCGCCGCCATCCTGGGGCTCGACCGGGAGGGCCCGCTCCGGCTGCCGACCGAGGTGCAGTTCGCCCGGCACTACGGGGTGAGCCTGACCACGGTGCGCCAGGCGCTGAGTTCCCTGGCGGCCGAGGGCCTGATCAGCAGGCACCGGCGGCGGGGCACGTTCGTCAACGCCGACGCGCTGCGGATCCGGGCGCTGCGCGTGCTGGGCTCCGCGGACGCGGTCATGGCCCAGCAATCCAGCGACGAGGTGCGGGTGCTCGGCCGGACCCGGGTGCGGTCCGGCGCGCTGCCCGCGCAGCTGGGCCCGGTGCGCGAGGCCGTGCTGATCCGCCGGCTGCGCCTCGACGAGGGCGTGCCGGTCAGCTACGCGGAGAACTATCTTCACCCCGAGCATGCGGCCCGGGTCAGCGACGAGGCCCTGGCGCGCGACCCGGTCACCAAGATCCTCCGCGACGAGCTCTCGCTGCCCCTGCGCAGGATCGACAACGAGGTCTCCGCCCGCCTCGCCCCGGCTGACGTGGCCGCGCTGCTGGAGATCGACGCGCTGACCCCGGTGCTGGTTTCCGAAAACGTGACCTACGCGGCGGAAGCTACCCCGGTGGACGTGGCCCGGATCCACTACCGTGGCGACCGCTTCACATTCGCGATCTCTCTGGATATTCCTTGACCTTGCTGACTTTCACCGAGCACGCCCTGCCGTACTGCGTGTTCTCCCGCGGCACCGACAGCCCCCGGGTCGGGGCTGGTTTCGGCACGTACATCGTCAACCTGCACCGGATGTTCGGCGAGCAGATCTTCGCCGGGCCCTCGCTCAACGCCTTCATGAGCCGCGGTCCGCGCGCCTGGCAGCGCACCCGGGAACGGCTGCTGGCGTCGGTGCGCGGCGGCCAGATCAGCGAGCTCGTCCCGATCGCGGACGCCACCTTGCATCTGCCGTTCGAGGTGGCGGACTTCGCCGATTTCTACTCCTCACTGGAGCACGCGACCAACGCCGCGCGGGTTCTGCGGCCCGGCGATCCGCAGTTGCACCGCAACTGGCGCGAGATGCCGGTCGGCTACCACGGCCGGTCCGGGACCGTGGTGGTCAGCGGCACGCCCGTGCCCCGCCCGTGCGGCCAGCTCGCCCCGGGGCACGCGCGGCCCGAGCTGGCGCCCACCCGGCGGCTGGACTTCGAGGCGGAGGTCGGCTTCGTGGTGGGGGCCGGGTCGCCGCCGGGCCAGCCCGTCCCGGCCGGGGCGTTCGCCGAGCACGTGTTCGGCGTGGTGCTGCTCATCGACTGGAGCGCGCGGGACATCCAGGCGTTCGAGTCCCGGCCGCTGGGGCCGTTCCTGGGCAAGTCCTTCGCGACCACCATCTCGCCGTGGGTCATCCCGCTGACCGCGCTGGAGCAGGCCCGGGTGCCGCCCCCGGTCCAGGACCCCGAGCCGCTCGGCTACCTGCGGGCCAGCCCGCCCTGGGGCCTGGACATCGACCTCACGGTGAGCATCAACGACCAGGTGATCTCCCGGCCGCGGTTCGCCACCATGTACTGGACCGCGGCGCAGCAGCTGGCTCACCTGACCGTGAACGGCGCCGCGCTGCGCACCGGCGACCTGTACGGCTCGGGCACCGTGTCCAGCTTCCGCCGGGACGAGATGGGCTCGCTGCTGGAGATCACGGCCGGCGGCCGGGACCCGATCACGCTGCCGGACGGCCGGACCCGCGGCTACCTGGCCGACGGTGACGTGGTCACGCTGTCCGGGTCGGCGCCCGGCCCGGGTGGCTCGCGGATCGAGTTCGGCAGCGCGTCCGGCCAGATCATCAGCCAGGCCGGTGGCTAAGCAGGCGCCTCGCCCCGCTGGGCGTTGAACGCCTCGAGGGCCTCACCGGGCGTGTCGAAGTAGGCGTCCGGGCCGGCGGCGCCGCTGATCCCGTAGTGCTCGAGCTGCTGGCGCACCGGCGTCAGCAGGCTGGTCACCACGAACTGGATATGCCGCTGGTGCAGTTGCGTGATCGTGGCGCTGAGGGCCGAGGACGCGGTGTAGTCCACGTCGCCGATGGCCGCGCCGTCGAGGACGAACCAGCGGATGGGGCCGCCCTGGGCGGTGATCGCCATGAGGTCTTCCACCAGCCGGGACGCGTTCGCGAAGTACAGGCTGGTGCCAAAGCGGTAGATGACCAGGCCGGGCTCGGTGCGGGCGCCCGGGGCGACCGGCGTGGTCTGCCAGTGCCCGGCGGCCGACTTCACCAGCACGGTGTTGCGCGGGTGGTAGCTGTGCCGCAGGTGGTCGATGATCGAGGCGACCACGGCGACCACGATGCCGCCGGAGATGCTGAGCCCCACCACGGCCGCCGCGGTGATCACGGCGACCGCGAACTCGGTCCGGCGAACCCGCAGCACCCGCCGGATGCCGCGGATGTCCACCAGTTCGGCGCCGATCAGGAACACCACCGCGGCCAGGGCCGGGGTCGGCAGGTAGCTGAGCGGGCCGGTGGCGACGAGCAGCACGACGAGGGCCAGCGCGCTGGTGGTGAGCGGGGCCACCTGGCTCCGGCCGCCCGCGTCGTCCACGATCTGGGTCTTGGTCGGGCTCCCGTTCACCACGAAGGTCCCGGTGAAGGCGGCGGCGAGGTTGCCGGCCCCGAGCCCGACCAGGTCGGTGTCCGTGCTGAACGGCTCGCCGTACTTGGCCGCATACGCGCGGGCGGTGGCCGCGCTCTGGGCCAGGATGACGAGGAAGATCGACGCCGAGGTGCCCAGCAGTGCGAGGGTGTTGTGCAGCCCGAAGGCCGGCAGCCCGAAGGCGGGCAGCCCGCGGGGAACGTAGCCGAGCACGCTGACCCCGTGGGCAGCCAGGTGGGCCACCCGGCTGATGATGATCGCGCCGATCACGGCGATCAATGCCCCGGGGATCCTCCGGGTGATCCGCCGGGCGCCCATCATCACCGCGACGACGCCCAGGGACACGGCGACGGTGAGGCCCTGGGCCTGGGGCAGCGCGGCGACCGTCTCGCCCAGCTTGACCAGCGTGTTCGAGCTGGACGCGGTGACCCCCAGCATGTCGGGGAGTTGCCCGATCGCGACCTGGATCCCGACCCCGGTGAGGAAGCCGAGCAGCACCGTGCGGGACAGGAAGCTGGCCAGGAAGCCGAGCCGGGCCAGCCGGGCCAGCAGCAGCAGGGCGCCGGTGAGCAGGGCCGCGAGCCCGGCCAGCCGGATGTACTGCGCCGAGCCGGGGTCGGCCAGCCGGACCAGGGCCGCGGCCATGATGGCCGCGGTCGCGGAGTCCGCCGCGACGACCAGGTGGCGTGAGGCCCCGAACACGGCGAACAGGGCCATCGGCAGCAGCAGCGTGTACAGCCCGGTCACCACCGGCATGCCGGCGATCCGGGCGTAGCCGAGCACCTCGGGGATGCCCAGCGCGGCCAGGGTGACCCCCGCGAGCAGGTCCCCGGGCACCTGGTCCCGGCGGAGCGGCAGCAGCCCTTGCAGCATCGGCCACTTCCGCGGCCGTGCCCACCCGGCTGCCAACCTCACCGGCCTACCCCCGTCCCGCGTCCTGGATCCCGCCATCATGCCCTGTCGCCTGCGGGGTGTTGCCTGAGGCTCCCGCCGGGTCAGGCGTTGCGGACGCGGGTGCCTGCGGGGTCGTAGGGGGGGCGCAGGGACACCGTGGCGGGGAACAGGGCGCCGCCGGCGTTGACCTGGTAGCGGCCGGTACGCAGGAACTCGGGCGTGACCACCTCACCGGCCGGGTGCCGCAGGTAGCCGAGGCCTACCGCCCGGCCGACGGTCTCGCCCCAGGCCGCCGAGGTCAGCTGGCCGACCGCCACCCCATCGCGCAGCACGAGCTCGCCGCCCCACAGCATCGGCTCGCGCGTGTCCCGGTCCGGCCCCCCGCCCGGGCCCGGGGCTGGCCCCCCATCCAGTCCCGGGCCCGGTTCCCGGTCCGGGTCACCGACCAGGACCGAAACCAGCCGTCGCCGCGGGCCTTCAGCCCGGGCCTTCTCTACCGCTTCCCGGCCGAGGAAGGGGATGTCGCTGCGGAGCTTGCACGCGAACAGCAGTCCCGCTTCCACCGGGCCGTACTCCGGGGTCAGCTCGCGGCCGAAGGCCCGGTACCCCTTCTCCAGCCGCATCGACTCGATCGTGTAGTAGCCGGCCTGGGCCAGCCCGAACTCCGGGCCCGCGCCGGTGAGCAGCTCGAACACCCCGGCCGCGCACTCGGCGGGCACGTACAGTTCCCAGCCCAGCTCGCCCACGTAGGTGATCCTGGTGGCCCGCACGCTGGAAGTAGCCCAGGTCGATCTCGCGGCTGGTCCCGAACGGGAACGCCGCCGGGCCCAGGTCGGCCGTGGACAGCGCGGCCAGCAGGTCCCGCGACCTCGGCCCCATCACGCCGAGCACGGCGTACGCCGAGGTGACGTCGACCAGCCGCGCGGCGGCGCCGGCAGGCATCCGCCGCCGGATGTGGTCCTGGTCCCGCTCCGTCGTGGCTGAGCTGCTGACCAGCAGGAACTCCTCCGGGGACAGGCGGGTCACGGTCAGGTCGGACTCGTAGCAGCCCCGCTCGTTGAGCAGGCCGGTGTAGACGGTCCGGCCCGGCGGCACGGCCACGTCCGCGGTGCACACCCACTGCAGGGCCTGCTCGCTGTCCGGCCCGGTCAGCAGGTACTTGGAGAACGACGTCTGGTCGAACAGGGCCACGTCGCGCCGGGCCGCCCGCTGCTCCGCGGCCGACCAGGGCAGCCAGTTCGGCGCGTCCCAGGAGTACTCGATGACCGGCTCCGCCCCGTCCGGGGCGAACACGTTGGGCCGCTCCCAGCCCATCCGGCTGCCGAAACACGCGCCCGCCGCCGCCACCAGGTGGTGCACGGGGGAGCGGCGCAGCGGCCGGGCCGTGGTCAGTTCCCGGTTCGGCCACGGCAGCGCGTAGTGCAGGCCGAGGACCTCCCGGACCCGGTCGCGCAGGAACCGGGTGTTGCCGTGGAACGGCGCGAACCGGCGGATGTCGGCCGCGGTCAGGTCCAGCCCCGGGTCGCCACTGAGGATCCATTCCGCCAGGGCCCGCCCGGCGCCGCCCGCGGACGCGATGCCGACCGAGTTGAAGCCCGCCCCGACGAAGAAGTTCCGCAGCCCGGGTGCCTCACCCGCGATGAACTGGTTGTCGGGGGTGAAGCTCTCCGGGCCGTTGTAGAACTTCTTGATGCCGGCGTCGCGGAGCGCCGGGATGCGCCGCTGGGCCTGCTCCATCAGCGGCGCGAAGTGCTCCCAGTCCTCGCCGAGCAGCTGGAACTCGAACGGGTAGGGGATGTCGTCCGGCGACACCCAGGGCTTGGCGTCCGGCTCGAACCCGCCCACGACCAGGCCGCCCACCTCTTCCTTGAAGTAGGTGTAGCCGTCCGGGTCGCGGAGCACCGGCAGGTCCCGGTGTATCCCGTCGATCTGGTCGGTGACCACGTAGAAGTGCTCGCAGGAATGCAGCGGGACGGTGACCCCGCACCAGGCGCCCACCTGCTTGGCCCACTGCCCGGCGCAGTTGACCACGATCTCGGCCGCTGACGTCGCCCTCGGTGGTGCGCACCCCGGTCACCGCCCGGCCCGCCCGGGTTTGCGTGGCCCGTGGTTCGGTGGTCAGTATGCCGGTGACCCGGGTCCGTTCCCGGATGGTGACGCCCCCGTTCCGGGCCCCCTTGGCCAGCGCGTAGGTCAGGTCGGCCGGGTTGGCCTTGCCGTCGTCGGGCAGCCAGATCGCCCCGGTCAGGTCGCTGGACTCGATGACCGGATACCGCTCCCGCGCCTGCCGCGGGCTGAGCATCTCGGCCTGCAGGCCGAAGGCCTCGGCGGCCGCGGCGGTCCGGCGGAGCTGGGTCAGCCGCTCCGGTGTGCGGGCCACGATGAGCCCGCCGCAGCGCCGGTACCCGGCCGACAGCCCGGTCTCCGCCTCCAGCCGGGCATACAGGTCGGTGGAGTACTGCACCAGCCGGGTGCCGCTCTCGGTCGCGCGCAGCAGCCCGACCAGCCCGGCCGCGTGCCAGGTGGTCCCGCAGGACAGCTGGCCCTGCTCCAGCAGCAGCACGTCGGTGCAGCCCCGCTCGGCCAGGTGGTACGCGACGCTGGTGCCGATCACCCCGCCGCCGATGATGACGACGCGAGCCCGGTCCGGCAGCGGCGCCGCACTAATCATCTCGGGTCGCCTCGTCCAGCAGGTGATCCCAGGCCGGGCTGGTCATCGCGGCCGCAGCCGTCTCGAACCGCTCCATGGCCCAGCCCCAGAAGTCGAACGCGATCGGGCTGCTGGCCTGCTGGATCGCGCCCCACAGCGTCCATCCGTACTTGCCTATCAGCCCCAGGATCTGGGCGCGCGCAATCTTGTTCCGCAACGAAAAGCCGTGGTAGGCACGCACCAGATCCGCGAGGGCCTCGGTGGACAGGCCGCATTCGCCCCAGATGTTGCCGAGCTCGAAGCAGGGGTCGTTGTTGCCCGAGTACTCGTAGTCGATCAGCCAGAGCTTCGCGCCGTCGTCGATGAAGTTCGCGGCGAGCAGGTCGTTGTTGCACGGGACGGTGCCCGGCTCGCGGACCGCGAGGGCCTGGCGGGCCGCGGTCACCTGCGGCATCAGCTCCGTGTACCCGGCGGGGATGGCGAACCCGCGCGCGGTGGCCACGGCCAGGTAGCGCTCCTGGACCTCGAACATGTTGAAGTCGCCGGCGAACCTGGGACCGGCGTGCAAGCGCCGGCACGCCTCGGCCACCCTGGGGATGTTGCGGGGGTCGGCCAGGTCTTCGTTATGGAAAGTACGGCCCTCGATATAGCCGAGCACGAGCAGGCCGTGCTCGGGCCGGTAGGCGACGACCGGCGCACCCACCCCCGCCGCGGCGGCGGCCACCGAGTTGCGGTGCTCGTGGTCGCGGTTGATCGCGAGCAGCTCGCCGGGGGCCCAGACCCGGGCCACGAACGTGCCCTCGGGGGTGGACACCTTGTAGTTCCGGTTGGTCAGCCCGCCGGGCAGCGACGCCACCGTCCGCGGCGTGGCGGCCAGGCAGGGCACCTGGTCAAACAGGTCGGGGTCAAACAGATCGTCCATTGCCCCGCAGGCTAAGGGCCTGAGCTGCATAAGGTCTAGACATAATCACGGGATTGTCGCAACACTGTGTTGGATTACGGGCCCGATACGGGGCTGTTCAGGCTTAATACGGAGATTGGGTCTAGACAGTAACTTCGCCGGAACCTACGCTACGGCTCAACCTGCGGCCCATCGCAGCGCTCCAGAAATGCAGTGCCCCAGGACCAGGGGAGGATCCGCCGATGACCACCGCCTCCGACTCCGCCTCCGCCGCGCACGAACGGGATTCGGCCGACCTCGCCCAGTTCGGGTACAAGCAGGAGCTGAAGCGCTCGCTCGGGCTGGGCAGCTCGTTCGCGGTCGCGTTCAGCTACATCTCGCCCTCGACCGGCATCTTCACCCTGTTCGCGCTGGGCCTGACCACGATCGGCGGGGTGTTCATCTGGACCTGGCCGGTGGTGGCGGCGGGCCAGTTCCTGGTCGCGCTCAACTTCGCCGAGGTGTCCAGCCACTACCCGGTGGCGGGGTCGGTGTTCCAGTGGACCAAGTACCTGGCCAACCGGACGTATTCGTGGTTCACCGGCTGGATCTACCTGTTCGCCGGCATCCTGACCGTCACCGCGGTGGTCGCGACCATGCCGATCGCGCTCATTCCCGCCCTCAACGGCCTGGGCTGGCACAGCCTGAACGCGGCCAGCCTGCATACGCAGCTCGTGGTCGCGCTGATCATCCTGGTCGTCATCACCGTGCTGAACATCTACGGGGTGCGGCTGGTCGCGGTGATCAACAACACCGGGGTGGTGTTCGAGATCCTCGGCATGTTCGTGTTCGCGATCGTGCTGCTGATCTTCCACAACCACCAGGGCTTCAAGGTGGTCACCGACAGCGGCGGCCTGCACGTCGGGCCGAACTCGTTCCTGGCCGCCATGTTCATGAGCCTGTTCGTCATCTACGGATTCGACACCGCCTCGACCCTGGCTGAGGAGACCCGGGACCCCCGCCGGGCCGCGCCCAAGGCGGTGCTGTTCTCGGTGATCGGCGCGTTCATCATCGGCGGGGTGTTCCTGCTCGGCACGCTGATGGCCATCCCGAACCTGAACAAGGCGATCAGCCAGGGGTGGACCCCGGCCACGATCATCGAGGCCAACTTCTCGACCGGGCTGGCCACCGTCTACCTGCTGGTGGTGTCCGCGGCGATCTTCGTCTGCTGCCTGTCGATCATGGCTGCGACGATCCGGCTGTGCTTCGGCATGTCCCGTGATAACCAGCTGCCGTTCTCGGGGCTGTGGTCCAAGGTCTCGCCCACCCTGCACACCCCGGTGTGGGCCTGCATCGTGATCGCGGTGCTGGCCGCGGTGCCGTTCCTGAAGTACTCCGGGGCCGGGATCATCGCCATCGCCGCGACCGGCATGATCTACCTCAGCTACTTCCTGGGCAACCTGGTGATCATGCGGGCCCGGCTGCGCGGCTGGCCGAAGGTCAGCGCGCCGTTCAGCCTGCGCCGCTGGGGCCCGGTGGTCAACATCCTCGCGCTGGCCTACGGCGGGGCCATGCTGGTCAACTTCGCGTGGCCCCGGGTGGCCAGCAACCCGGAGCCGAGCCAGACCGGCGGGCTGCTGAGCTTCGGGATCGGCTTCGTGGACAAGATCCCCATCCTGTGGCTCGTGGTGCTGGTCATTACGATTATTGGCGTGATCTACTACCTGGCCGTGGGGCGGCGCAAGCAGTTCGCCCCGGTGATCGCGCCGGCCGGGGACGACGAGCCGCTGGTGGCCGGGGCACCAGTGCAGCCGGAGACCTAGAGCCATTGGCGGATAAGCCCCCATCCGGCCTGCTGGCCCTCACGCCGCCGGCGATCGTCCGTGAGCCGGGCACGACCATGCACGGGCAGATCGAGGAATGGCTGGCCGAGACGATCGAGGCGGGCCGGCTCGCGCCGGGTGACCGGCTGCCCACCGAGCAGGAGCTGGCCGCCTGGCTCGACGTCAGCCGGATGACGCTCCGGCACGCGCTGGCCACGCTGGCCCGCCACGGGCTGGTGGACCGGGCGGTAGGCCGCAACGGCGGCACGTTCGTGGCCCAGCGCAAGCTCGAGCAGGACCGCACCACCCTGGCCGGGTTCTCCGAGCAGTTGCGGCGGCACGGCATGGTCGCGGGCGCCCGGGTGCTGTCCGCGGCCGAGCGGCCGGCCCGGCCGGGCGTGGCCGCCGCCCTGAAGATCGCCGTGGGCGACCCGGTCTGCGAGATCCGGCGGGTCCGGCTCGGCGACGGCAGCCCGATCGCGGTCGAGTGCTCGGCCTTCCCCGCCGCGCTGTTCCCCGGGCTGCTGCAGTGCCGGCTGGACGGGTCCCTGTATGACCTGCTGGATGAGAAGTACGGGCAGCGGCCCTGCCGGGCCCGGGAGAGCCTGGAGCCGGTGACGGCCGGGGTGCGCGAGGCCGAGGCGCTGGAGATACGCGAAGGTGCCCCGCTGATGCTGGTCGAGCGGATCGCCTACGCGCAGGCGGGCCACCCGGTCGAGTTCGCCCGGGACCTGTTCCGCGGTGACCGGACCCGCATCGTCATGTGGACCAGCGAGCTCACCCATGTCGGCTGAGCCCGGCCCGGTAGGGGCGGGCTCCGGTAAGTCAGTGGCCGGCCCCGTAGGGCCGGTCGCTGACGAGCCAGCCCGGCTGCTCGCCGTCAGCGACCTGCATGTGGCCTATCCGCAGAACCGGCAGCTGGTGGAGGGCCTGCGGCCGCGATCGGCGGCGGACTGGCTGCTGGTGGCGGGCGACGTGGGGGAGCGGCTGCCGGATATCGAGTGGGCGCTGCGCACCCTCAGTGAGCGGTTCGCCCAGGTCGTCTGGGTGCCTGGTAATCACGACCTGTGGACGCACCGCACCGACCCGGTCCAGCTTCGCGGTGAGCAGCGCTACCGGCGCCTGGTCGGAGTTCTGCCAGCAGCTGGGCGTGCTCACCCCCGAGGACCCCTACCCGGTCTGGGACGGGCCGGGCGGCCCGGTCCGGATCGTGCCGCTGTTCCTGCTCTACGACTACTCGTTCCGGCCGGACGGCGCGCGGACCAAGGCCGAGGGCCTGGCCCGTGCCTACCAGACCGGGGTGGTGTGCACCGACGAGCGGTGGCTGCACCCCGACCCGTATCCGAGCGTGGAGGAATGGTGCTGGGCCCGGGTCGAGGCGACGCAGGCGCGGCTGGCGGCCCTGCCGCCGGGGCCGCCTGCCGTCCTGGTGAATCACTTCCCGCTGATCAGGGAGCCCACCCGGGTGCTGCGCTACCCGGAATTCGCCCAGTGGTGCGGCACCACCCGGACCGGCGACTGGCACGTCAGGTTCAACGCCGCGGCCGTGGTCTACGGCCACCTGCACATCCCGCGGACGATCTGGCGGGACGGGATCCCGTTCGTGGAGGTGTCGCTCGGCTATCCGCGGGAGTGGCAGCGCCGGTCTGCCCCGCCGGACCTGCCGCGCCAGGTGCTGCCCCGGATAACCGAACGAGCGTTAACTGAACGGTCAGTGTGATAGCGCTCACACTGCGCTGCGCGCCTGGCCGGCCCGGCGCGGGGCGAACCAGCCCAGGTCGGGCTGGTCCTGATCGAGGTGGACCGAGAACAGGGCCCACACCACTTTGCCCGCCTCGGTGGGGGCGGTGCATCCCCAGCGGTCGCTCAGGGCGCTGATCACGTGCAGCCCGCGGCCGCTCTCGGCCAGGTAGTCAGGTTCCTTCGGCTCCGGCAGCCGGGGGCTCGGGTCAGCCACCGCGCACAGCACGAAGTGGCCTGGCTGGACCAGCCCGAGACGGACCGGCCAGCGACTCCGGGGCGCCGCCCCCGCCCGGGCCTGGGACGGGGCTTGGGGCAGCCCGTGCCGCAGGGCGTTGGTCAGCAACTCCGACACCACGACCGCCACGTCGTCACCGCGGTCCTGCACGCCCCAGCGCCGCATCGTGGACAGGCAGAAATCGCGGGCCGCGCCGACCGACTTCGGGTCCGTCCCCGGTGTCCGCTGGGCAAGCCGCGGAAAACAGGTCCAGTCCGTTGAGGCCAGCCCAGGCGTCCGCTGGCGGGCACCGCTGGCCGCAGCCGCCATCGCCACCGCAGGCGCCAGCCAATGCCAGCCCAAGTGGCTTATCGCGGGCCCTGCCAGGCCTAATGGCTGTGCCGTCATTGCCTTCCGAGGAATCTGTCGTTACCGGGAACGGCCAACACGGGCCATCTTGCCCCATGCACGTTACGTTTGCAACGCCTGCTGCACGAACGTCTGCACGTGCATTTGGTCTGTTAGGCTGCACAGTGCGGGTCGGCGCATACCGCACTTGCGACGGGTGCGCTTCCCCTCGTTCAGGGAGGAAAAGTTGCAGGTCAAGAACGGCATCCCGGCTGGAGAGCTGGACGCCCGCTGGCGGAAGTCCAGCGCCAGCAACCCCAGCGGCAGTTGCGTGGAGGTGGCCGAACTGCCGGGCGACTCGGTCGCGATGCGCAACTCCCGGTTCCCGGCCGGCCCGGCCCTCATCTACACCCGCGCGGAGATCGCCGCGTTCCTGGCCGCGCTCAAGGACGGCGAGTTCGACGACCTGTAAACCCGCCCGTGAGCTGGGCCGGCTCGCCAATGAACTGGGCCGAAAGGGACGAAACGACCACTCTGGCTCTCGTTAATGCGCGGTTGGCGCGCCTGCAATCGACTGCGGGCCCGCCATGAATAAAACGTGAAATTTGACCCGGGACACTGGCTGGTCCCGGTGATATCGTGCTCTGTGTGTTCCGCTTAGTAGTGGTTCATGCTGCTGTTGGCAGATACCAAGCGCCCGCAATGGCGCCACTGGGCTGAGCGTCTGACATCGGCCGGGGGTCTGGGAAGTGGCTGGTCAACCATTGGGTCGGGAGTGGCATGGAGCCGAAAGCTGAGATGGGATCTGTCTATCCGGCCGGCAACCCGTCGAACCGGGTCTTTGACCGGGCCGCGGGCCGGGGCCACCGTCGTCCGGATGGTGCTCGGCGCCCAGCTGCGCCGCCTCCGCGAAAAGGCCGGGCTCACCCCGGAGCAGGCCGGCTACGAGATCCGGGCGTCGCGGTCGAAGATCAGCCGCCTGGAGCACGGCCGGGTGGGCTTCAAGATCCGTGATGTCGATGACCTGCTGACCCTGTACGGGCTTACCGACCAGAAGCTGCGCCTCGGCCTGCTCGCGCTGGCCGAGCAGGCTAACGAGCAGGGCTGGTGGACCCAGTACGGCGACATCCTGTCGGACTGGTTCGAGACCTACCTGGGCCTGGAGGCCGCGGCCTCGCTGATCCGGACCTTCGAGCTGCAGTTCGTCCACGGGCTGTTCCAGACCCGGGACTACGCCCGGGCGGTCACGATGCTGGGCTACAGTGCCGCCCCCGAGGTGCAGGTCGAGCGCCGGGTGGACCTGCGGATGGCCCGCCAGGAGCTGCTCGTCAGTCCCCATCCGCCCCGGGTCTGGTCCGTCATGGACGAGGCGGCGCTGCGCCGGCCGATCGGCGGCCGGGACGTGATGCGCGCCCAGCTCGCCCACCTCCTCGAGGTGGGCACGATGCCCGAGGTGACCCTGCAGGTCGTGCCGTTCCGCCGGGGCGGGCACGCCGCCGCGGGCGGCTCCTTCACCGTGCTGCGTTTCGGCGAGCCGGATCTGCCGGATGTGGTTTACATCGAGCAGCTCACCAGCGCCCTGTACCTGGAGCGGCGTTCCGACGTGGACCATTACATGGAGATCATGAACCGGCTGAGCGCGGAGGCGCTCACCCCATCCGGGACGACTCGCCTGATCAAGGAAATAATGAAGGACACCTAGGAAGACGCCGGGTTCTGCGCCGGGTTTCCGCGTACCCCGCGGGACCCGGCGCCGTCATGTCCGGCATAGGACGACATGCGTTTGCCGGGGCAGGCACCGGGCACTTTCCGGGGGCCAGGGCCACTGAAACAACCGGTGAGTGGGAGGCGTTATGGTCGCATGGTCCACGCGGCGAACACGCCCGACCACGGGGTGCGCGTCGCGGTGGCAGGCCGGTACATCGACCAGGGGCGGACATGGTGGCGCAGGAGGCTTTGATCTGGCCGGGCAACAGCTATCCGCTCGGGGCGACCTTTGACGGGGTGGGCACCAACTTCGCCCTGTTCTCCGAGGTGGCTGAGCGGGTTGAGCTGTGCCTGTTCGGCGAGCGCGGTGCCGAGACCCGGGTCCCGCTGCATGAGGTGGACGGGTTCGTCTGGCACGGGTACCTGCCGGGCGTGAGCCCGGGCCAGCGGTACGGCTACCGCGTGCACGGCGCCTACAACCCCGCGGCCGGGCAGCGCTGCAACCCGGCCAAGCTGCTGCTCGACCCGTACGCGAAGGCCATCGAGGGCAGCGTGCAGTGGGACCAGGCCGTGTTCGCCTACCCCTTCGGCGAGCCCGGCGAGCGCAACGACGACGACTCCGCGCCGTACGTGCCCCGCTCCGTGGTGATCAACCCGTTCTTCAGCTGGGATTCCGACCGGCACCCGCGGACTCCGTACCACGAGACCGTGGTCTACGAGACCCACGTGCGCGGGCTCACCAAGCTGCACCCCGAGGTGCCCGAGACGCAGCGCGGCACCTACCAGGGGCTGGCCCATCCCGCCGTCATCGATCATCTGCAGAAACTGGGCGTGACCGCGGTCGAGCTGATGCCGGTCCATCAGTTCGTCAGCGACGCGATCCTGGCCGAGCGCGGGCTGGCGAACTACTGGGGCTACAACACCATCGGCTTCTTCGCCCCGCATAACGCCTACGCCGCCAGCGGGGCCCGCGGCGAGCAGGTGCAGGAGTTCAAGTCGATGGTCCGGACGCTGCACCAGGCCGGGATCGAGGTCATCCTCGACGTGGTCTACAACCACACGGCCGAGGGCAACCATCTGGGGCCCACGCTGTCCTTCCGGGGCATCGACAATGCCTCCTATTACCGGCTGGTCGGCGACGACCCGCAGTTCTACATGGACACCACTGGCACCGGGAACAGCCTCCTGATGCGGCACCCCCACGTGCTGCAGATGATCATGGACTCGCTGCGGTACTGGGTGACCGAGATGCACGTGGACGGCTTCCGCTTTGACCTGGCCGCGGCGCTGGCCCGGCAGTTCCACGAGGTGGACCGGCTGTCGGCGTTCTTCGACATGGTCCAGCAGGATCCGATCATCTCCCAGACCAAGCTCATCGCCGAGCCGTGGGACGTGGGCGAGGGCGGTTACCAGGTGGGGAACTTCCCGCCGCTGTGGACAGAATGGAACGGCAAGTACCGGGACACGGTGCGTGATTTCTGGCGTGGTGAGCACGCCACGCTGCCTGAGTTCGCCTCCCGGCTGACCGGCTCCAGCGACCTGTACCTCGACGACGGCCGCCGCCCGGTCGCCTCGGTCAACTTCGTCACCGCGCACGACGGCTTCACCCTCACCGACCTGGTCTCCTACGACCACAAGCACAACGAGGCCAACGGCGAGGATGGCCGGGACGGCACCGACGACAACCGGTCGTGGAACTGCGGTGTCGAGGGCCCGGCGGACGACCCCGCCGTGATCGCCCTGCGCGAGCGGCAGAAACGCAACTTCCTGTCCACCGTCCTGCTCTCCCAGGGCATCCCGATGCTGCTGGGCGGGGACGAGATGAACCGCACCCAGCACGGCAACAACAACGCCTACTGCCAGGACAACGAGATCTCCTGGGTGCACTGGCCGCCGTCGCCGGACGAGGCCATCCCCGAGGGCTACCAGGGCGACCAGGAGCTGGCCGACTTCGTCCGCGGACTGATCCGGCTCCGCGCCGATCATCCGGTGTTCCGCCGCCGCCGTTTCTTCAGTGGCCAGGCGGTCCGCGGCAAGAGCGGCGGCCCGGATCAGCCGGGCGACATCGTCTGGTTCACCCCGGCGGGTGAGGAGATGACCGATGACGACTGGGCCGTGGGCTTCGCCAAGTCCCTCACCGTGTTCCTGAACGGTGACGCGATCACCGAGCCCGACCCGCGGGGCGAGCGGATCCGCGACGAGTCGTTCCTGCTCCTGTTCAACGCGAGCGAGCTGGATCTGGAGTTCACCGTCCCGCCGCAGCGCTACGGGGATCAATGGGTGAAGGTCCTGGATACCGCGCTCCCGCTGAGCGCCCTGGCGGACGCGCCCGCGGCCAAGGCCGGTGACGCGGTCGCCATCCCCAGCCGGTCCATGCAGGTACTCGGGCGTGTCTGAAGCATCATCACCGGTGTCCACTTACCGGCTGCAGCTCCAGCCGGGCTTCGGATTCTCCGCCGCCGCGGCCAGCGCGGACTATCTGGCCGACCTGGGCGTCACCCACGTGTACCTGTCGCCCATCCTGCAGGCCACGCCCGGCTCGACGCACGGCTACGACGTGGTGGACCACTCGCTGGTGTCGGAGGAGCTGGGCGGCGAGGCCGCGTTCCGGGCCATGGCCGCCCGGTTCCGCGAGCTCGGGCTCGGCGTGATCGTGGACATCGTGCCCAATCACATGGCGGTCCCGGTGCCCGAGTCGCTCAACCGGCCGCTGTGGTCGGTGCTGGCGGAGGGCACCGGCTCGCCGTTCGCGGCCTGGTTCGACGTCGACTGGGCCGCGCAGGACGGCCGGCTGCTGATGCCGGTCCTGGGTGGCCCGGTCAGCGACTGCCTCGGGGACCTGAAACTGGACCCCCGTGGCGCTGAGCCGGTACTCCGGTACGCCGGCCATGTCCTGCCGGTGCGCCCGGGGACGGCGCGCCTGCCGTTGATGGATCTGCTGGAGGCCCAGCACTACCGGCTGGCTGACTGGCGCCTCGCCGCGACGGAGCTGAACTGGCGGCGGTTCTTCGATATCAGCTCGCTGATCGCCGTCCGGGTCGAGGATCCGGCGGTGTTCGAGGCCACCCACGAGGTGATCCTCCGGCTGGTGGCCGAGGGGCTCATCGACGGGCTCCGGGTGGACCACCCCGACGGGCTGTCTGACCCCCGCGGTTACCTGCGCCGGCTCGCGGACCGCACCGGAGGCCTGTGGGTGTCCACCGAGAAGATCCTCTCCGGGCACGAGGAGCTGCCGGCGGACTGGCCGTGCGCCGGGACCACTGGCTACGACGCACTGGGCGTGGTCGGCGGCCTGTTCCTGGACCCGGCCGGAGCTGAGCCGCTGACCGCCGCCTACCAGCGGCTGACCACCGGGCCGGGCGAGTTCGCCGGGGTGGCCACCGGCGCCAAGCGCGAGGAGGCCGGCCAGGCGCTCGCCGCCGAGGTGTCCAGGCTGGCCCGGCTGGCCGCCGACGCCGGGCACCCGGATCTGGACGGGCTCGGCGTCAGCGACCGGGTGGCTGTCCTCGTCGAACTGCTCACCGCGATGCCGGTGTACCGGGCCTACGTGGTGCCCGGCGAGCCGGCCCCGCCGGAGTCGGCGGTGATCGTGGCCGGGGCCGCCGGGGCCGCCCGGGTGCGGCTGCCGGAGCGGCTGCATCCTGCCCTGGACGCCGTGGTCAGCCTGGTCCTGGGCCGCGGCGTCGCCGGCGGTGCGCACGCCCGGTTGATCGTGGCGTTCCAGCAGGTCTGCGGGCCGGTGATGGCCAAGGGCGTCGAGGACACCGCGTTCTACCGCTGGTCCCGGCTGGTCGCGCTGAACGAGGTGGGCGGCGACCCGGATGCCTTCGGGACCAGCCCGGCGGAGTTCCATGAGTTCGCCGCGCGGCTGGCCCGGGACTGGCCGGCCAGCATGACCACGCTGTCCACGCACGACACCAAGCGCCAGGAGGACGTGCGGGCCCGGCTCGCGGTGCTGGCCGAGATCCCCGAGGCCTGGGCGGCCGAGGTGACGCGCTGGCACGAGCGGGCCGCGGCCCTGGCCAGCGGGGCGGTGCCGGAGCCGGACACCGAGTACCTGATGTGGCAGACCCTGACCGGGGGCTGGCCGCTGGACCGTGAGCGGCTGACCGGGTACCTGCGCAAGGCGATGCGCGAGGCCAAGAGCCGGACCTCGTGGACCGACCCGGACCCCGAGTACGAGTCGCAGGTGCTGACCTTCGCCGAGCTGGTCCTGGAGGACGAGGAGCTGGCCGGGCAGATCACGCGCTTCGTGACCGGGCTGGCCGGGGACGCGGGAGCGAACGCCCTCGGCGCCAAGCTCGTGCAGCTCACCATGCCCGGCGTGGCCGACACCTACCAGGGCTGCGAGCTGGCCGGGCTGCGCCTGGTCGACCCGGACAACCGCGGGCCGGCCGACTTCGCCCGGGGCCGGGACCTGCTGGCCGGGCTGGACGGCGGGGACCAGCCCCCCGGCCTGGACCCGGGTCACCTGGATACGGCGAAGCTGCTGGTCACGGCGCTGGCACTGCGGCTGCGCCGGGCGCACCCGGCCTGGTTCGCGGGAGAGTACACCGCGCTGGGTGCCGAGGGGCCGGCCGCCTCGCACGCGGTCAGCTTCGCCCGGGGCGGGAATGCGGTCACCGTGGTGACCCGGCTGCCCGCCGGACTGCGCCGCCGCGGCGGCTGGTCTGGTACCGCGCTGGCCCTGCCGCACGCCGGCCCCTGGCGGGACGTGCTGACCGGCGCCTCCCATGCGGATGCCCGGCCGCTGCTGTCCGATCTGCTGCAACGCCAGCCCGTGGCCCTGCTCGTCCCGGAAACGCACCAGTGAGCGTGTTCCGGGTCTGGGCTCCGGCCGCCGAACGGGTCGAGGTGCAACTGGGAGCGGAGGCCATGGGCGGCGGGACCCCGCAGCCCATGCGCCCGGCCGCCACCCCGGGCTGGTGGGATGCGGACCTGCCGGAGGCGTCCGCCTCGGGGACCGACTACGCGTTCCGGGTGGACGGCGGCGAACCCTTGCCGGACCCGCGGTCTCCCTGGCAGCCGCTGGGCACCGAGGGCCCGAGCCGCACCTACGATCACGGGGCCTTCCGCTGGAGCGGACCGGGGGTGGCGGGGCGGGCCGCTGCGCGGCGCGGTGATCTACGAGATGCACGTGGGCACGTTCACGCCGGAGGGGACGTTCGACGCGGCGATCGGGCATCTCGGTCATCTCGGTGACCTGGGCGTGGACATGATCGAGCTGATGCCGGTGGCCGCGTTCCCCGGCCAGCACGGCTGGGGTTACGACGGCATCGATCTGTGGGCCGTGCACGAGCCGTACGGCGGCCCGGACGGGCTGAAGCGGTTCGTGGACGCGTGCCACGCCCGCCGGGTGGCCGTCCTGCTCGACGTGGTCTACAACCACGTCGGCATCGGCAACCGGCTGGCCGACTTCGGCCCCTACTTCACCGACGCGCACGTGACCCCCTGGGGTCCCGCGGTGAACCTGGACCAGCCCGGCTCCGACGAAGTACGCGGCTTCCTGATCGGCAATGCGCTGATGTGGCTGCGCGACTACCACCTGGACGGGCTGCGGCTCGACGCGGTTCATGCCTTCGAGGACCATCGCGCGCTGAACTTCCTCGAGGAACTGGCCGTGGAGGTCCAGGCGCTCGGCACCCGGCTGAACCGGGACCTGGTTCTCATCGCCGAATCGGACCTCAACGACCCGCGGCTGGTCAGCTCCCGGGAAGCCGGCGGGTACGGCCTCACGGCTCAGTGGAGCGACGATTTCCACCACGCGGTGCACGCGGCGATCACCGGGGAACGGCAGGGTTACTACGGCGACTTCGGCTCGATCGGGGCCCTGGTCAAGACGCTCACCCGGGTGTTCTTCCACGACGGGAACTACTCGTCGTTTCGCGGCCGCAGCCACGGCCGGCCGGTGGATCTGCTCCATATCCCCAGTTTCCGCTTCCTCGGGTACCTGCAAGATCACGACCAGATCGGTAACCGGGCGATCGGGGACAGGATCTCCAGCGGGCTGTCGGCCGACCTGGTCAAGGTGGGTGCCGGGCTGGTGCTGACCGCGCCGTTCACCCCGATGCTCTTCATGGGCGAGGAGTGGGCCGCGTCCACCCCCTGGCAGTACTTCACCGACCACACCGACCCGGGGCTGGCCAAGGCGGTCGCCGAGGGCCGCCGGGCGGAGTTCGGCGCGCACGGCTGGGGACCCGCGGAGGTGCCGAACCCGCAGGACGAGCGGACCTTCCTGTGCTCGAAGCTGGACTGGGCTGAGCGGGACACCCCGCGGCACCAGGAGATCCTGGCCTGGTACCGCGAGCTGATCGCGCTGCGCCGGGCCTGGCCGGAACTGACCGATCCGCAGCTGGACCGGGTGCAGGCCGACTACGACGAGGCGCAGCGCTGGCTGGTGCTGCATCGCGGGCGGCTGCGGATCGTGGCCAGCCTGGGCGGGCAGCCGCTGCTGCTTCCGCTGGGCGCCCGGGGGAGCGCCGTGCTCGCGGCCAGCAGTTCCGGGGTCGCTCTCGACGGGGAACAGCTCAGCATGCCGCCCGCGTCGTTCGCGGTCGTGGCCACCTAGGACCGGCGCCTGGAACCCGGCTACCGGGGTGCTGGCCGCCTAGGATCGGGGTTATGCAGCAGCAGCGGGTGGAATCGGTGCACACCGCCGACGGCTCCTTCGACCTGACGGTATGGCTACCTGACAGCGGCAACGGCCCGGGCCTGCTGCTGATCCAGGAGATCTACGGGGTGAGTGACTACATCCGCGCCGTGGCCGGGGATCTGGCCGCCCTGGGGTACGTGGTAGCGGCGCCGGACTTGTTCTGGCGCCTCCAGCCGGGTTACCAGGCCGCCCACGACGACGCGGGCCTGGCCTCGTCGCTGGAGATGGGGTCGCGTTTCGACATCGCCGCGGGCGTCGCGGACTCGGTGGCGGCGCTGGGCGTGCTGGCCGGGCTGCCCCAGGTGGACGGGGGCATCGGCATCATCGGGTTCTGCCTCGGCGGGTCCATCGCGTACCTGGTCGCCGCGCAGACCCCGCTGGACGCGGTGATCTCGTTCTACGGCTCGGCCGTGCCGGACCAGCTGGGCCTGCTGGACCAGATCACCGCCCCGCTGCTGTTCCACTTCGGCGGCGCTGACCCGTACATCTCGCGGGAGTCGGTCCAGGCGGTGCAGGACGCGGCGGCCGGGCGGCCCAACGTGACCATCTACGTGGAGGAAGATGCCGGGCACGCCTTCCACAACCGCAAGGCGCCCATGTTCCACCAGCCGGAACCGGCGGCCCGGGCCTGGCGGCGCACCGAGGAGTTCCTCCGCCGCCACCTCCCTCGCCAGCACGTCTCCTAGCAGTCTTTCTCGCGGCCGTGCGGGTCACCGGACAGGTAGCTGGTGATGCGGCGGAGTTGCTCGGCGTAGCGTTCCCGGAATTCCGCGCTGGACGGGTCCACGCCGAACAGTTCCCGCGCGACCTGCGGCATCGCGATCGGTGCGGCGACCATCCCCATCCCGGCCAGCAGCACGGCGGCCGGGTCCAGGTCGGCGGCCACCTCCCTGGCGGCCTGCCTGCGGCCGACCCGCTCCAGGTCGGGCTGGCGGCTCAGCCGGTGGTCGGGCGCGGAGTCGTCCGCCAGGCCGCGCCACAGCAGCAGGCGCAGCGAGCGCGGATCGGCGAGCGCGTCGAGGAGGTAGCGGACGACCAGGTCAGGCAGGGGAACCTCGGGCGGTGCGAAGCTCTCCTCCCGATCCAGCCAGGCCCGCTGAAGGGCCAGGTACAGCCCTTCCTTAGACCCGAAGTAGTAGTTGATCAGCTGCTTGTTCACCCCGGCCCGGCGGGCGATGTCGGCGACCCGGGCACCCGCGAAGCCGCGGCGTGAGAACTCCTCCAGGGCGGCGTCCAGCAGCGCCCGGCGGGAGCGGTCCGCGTCGCGCTGGCGTTCGGGCCCGGACGGGGCCCGCCGCGGCCGCGGCGCCGCTCCGGGCTGGCCGGCTCGCGGCCTCCCGGCCCGGGGCTCCGCAGCCCCGGGTCTCCCGGCCCCGGGCTTTCCCGGCCCCCGGTCTTCCGTCCCGGGGGTCCGCGCCCCCGGCCGCCACCTCGTCGGGGGCTGCATTCCTGCTGGCCGCGGTCATCTGCTCACGCTATCAGCCAACCGCTTGACACAGCTAGTCATCCATTTGGTTGACAAATTTTGATAGACGTTTGATAGTTGCCCTGGACGCCGGCCCAGCCGGGGCCGGCCAGGAAGGAGCATCATGACCGCGGCCATCGACGCCCGGGAGCTGCGCAAGCGCTTCCCGGGAAGCCGGGACCAGACGATCGAGGCGGTGCGCGGGGTCAGCCTGCAGGTCGCCCGGGGTGAGATCGTCGGATTCCTGGGCCCGAACGGCGCCGGCAAGACCACCACGCTGCGGATGCTGACCACCCTGCTGCCGATCGACGGGGGCAGCGCCACCGTGGCCGGGCTGGACGTCCGGCGCCAGCCGGGGCGGGTCCGCAGCCGCATCGGCTACGTGAGCCAGCTGGGCGGGGCTGACGAGCTGGCCACCGGCCGCGAGAACCTGACCCTGCAGGGCAGGCTGTACGGACGCGGCCGCACGGATGTTGCCCAGCGGGTGGGGGAGGTGCTGGGCCAGTTCGACCTGGCCGGGTTCGCGGACCGCCGGGTGCGGACGTACTCCGGCGGCCAGCGGCGGCGGCTCGACGTGGCGCTCGGCGTCGTGCACCAGCCCGAGGTCCTGTTCCTGGACGAGCCGAGCACCGGACTCGACCCGCAGAACCGGGCCAGCCTGTGGGACCACATCCGCGGCCTCCGGGACGGGGGCACCACGGTGTTCCTGACCACGCACTACCTGGACGAGGCCGACGTGCTCTGCGACCGCATCATGATCATCGATCACGGCACGGTGGTCGCGGAAGGCACCCCGCGCGCGCTGAAGCAGCAGGTGGCGGGCGACGCGATCGTCCTCGTCACCCGCGACGCGGACGCGGCCGGGCAGGCGGCCGCCGAACTGGCCGGGCAGCCCGACGTGCGCGACCTCACCGTGGCGGGCGACGCGGTCCGGCTGTACGCCCGCGACGGCGCGGCCGCCCTGCCCGCCCTGCTCCGGCTGCTCGACCAGGCGGGCCTGCCCGTCCGGTCGCTCCGGCTGTCCGAGCCCAGCCTGGACGACGTGTTCCTCCGGCAGACCGGCCGGTCCCTGCGGGACGGGGGACCTCCTGCTCCCGGTTCCCCAGGCCCGGGTTCTCCCGGCCCGGGCGGGCCGGACCACGAGACCTCAGGAGCGGCGGCATGAAGCTCCTGACCGACATCGGCCTGCTCTTCCGCCGCCACCTGATCCAGTTGCTGCGCAGCCCGGTCTGGCTGGTGGTCGGCTTCTCCACCCCGATCCTCTACCTCGCCCTGTTCACCCCGCTGCTCAAGCACCTGGTCGGCGCGGCCGGCCTGCCCGGCGGGAACGTGCTCAACCTCTTCCTGCCGGGCATCCTGGCCCTGCTGGCCTTCGCCAGCGGCAGCGGCCCTGGCTTCAGCACGATCTTCGAGCTGCGATCCGGGGTCACCGAGCGGCTCCGGGTCACCCCGGCCAGCCGGTTCGCCATCCTGGCCGGCCCCATCCTGGCCTCCATGCTGCTCATGTTCGCCTTCGACGTGGTGGTCGTGGCCATCGGCGCTGCCTTCGGCTTCCACCTGCACGCGGCCGGCCTGCTGCTGCTCTGCGTCGTGCTCGCCCTGCTGATGGCCACGATGGCGGCCTTCTCCATCGCCGCCGCCCTGACCACTAAGGAGATCAACGGCTTCGCCGCCATCATCAACGGCCTGAACCTTCCGGTGCTGCTCCTAGGCGGGGTACTGCTGCCCATCTCGCTCGGGCCGGACTGGATGCGGGTGCTGGCCCATATCAATCCGCTGTACTACGCGGTCACATCCGCCCGGGTCCTGGCGGCCGGGGCTCTCGGCGCTCCCGCGGTATGGCAGGCGTTCGCGGTACTGGTGCCGCTGTGCGCGGTCACGGCGGGCTGGGCCACCTCCGTGGTCCGCACGGCCGTGGCCTGACGCCGGTCCGGCCGGTCCGGCCACCCCGGCCTGAGCGGCCGTTGCGGCCTGGCCGGCCACCCCGGCGAGGACCAGCGCGGCGGCGAGGATGACGGCACCCGCGATCCCGCTGGCCCCGAGCCGGTCACCGAGGATGACCACGGCGAGGACCGTGCCGGTGAGCGGCTCGAGCAGGGACAGCAGCGCGGCGGTCCCCGCCGGGGCCGTCCGCAGGCCACGGAAGTACAGCGTGTAGGCCACGGCCGTGGGGGCGGTGCCGAGCGCGGCCAGCAGGCCGAGGGCGGCCGGGCTGGGGGTGAAGCCCAGTCCGCCGGAAACCGCGGCCACCGGCAGCAGGATCAGGCCGCCGAGGGCGAACCCGAAGCCGGTCGCGGTCAGGTCGTCCAGGCCCGCGGCCGGCCGGGCGCTGAGCAGCGTGAGCGTGGCGAACCCCGCGGCGGCGAGGACCGCCAGGCCCGCGCTGGCCAGCACCGCGCTCTGCGGGATACCGCCGCCCGGCAGGCCGACCAGCAGGCTGAGGCCGATCAGCGCGAGGCTGGTGGCGCAGCCCGCGAGCCGGCCGATCCGGCGCCGGCCCCGGGCCCGCTCGACGGCCAGCACGATGACCGGGGCACTCCCGATGGTGACCAGGGTGGCCAGGCTGACCGAGCTCAGCGACACGGCCGTGAAGTAGCAGCTCTGGAACACCGCGGCCAGCAGGCCGATAGCGGCGATGCGGGCCCAGGCGTCCCGCCCGGATGGCCAGCGCCGCCGGGATGCCCGCCGGTGCCCGGTCAGCACCAGGAAGGCCATGATCAGCGTGCCGCCCACCCCGAGCCGGTAGGCGGCCACCGACAGGGGCGGCAGGCCGGCGGTGCGGCTCAGCAGGCTGCCGGTCAGGCCGCCGGTTCCCCACAGCAGCCCGGCCATCACCAGGTAGATCAGGCCCGTGGCCGGCTGGCGGCGGCCCGCCGCGGGCATGGCGGCGTCAGCGGATGTCGTGCTGGTAGTCATGAAAGATCGCTCCTGCGACGAGAAGGGGAGGGTCGCGGAAGCGGGGCAGACCTGCAGGCCAGAACCGGGCCCGCCAAGAGCCGGGCCCACCAGGAACCATGGTGGGCTCAGGAATCAAGCGCGCGCGGGCTCAGCGAGACCGGCGCGCGGCGGCTGTACCCCGCTTAGGAGCGGGGCGGCGGGGTGATCGGAAAGAGCCGGTGCACGCCGCCCATCCTACGATCGGCCTGGCCCGTGGCCAGCTCGCCGGGGTGACGATGCCGTATTCGTGGATCTTGCGGTAGATGGTCGCGCGGGACATGCCCAGCGACTTGGCCGCCTTGACCTTGTTGCCCTGGTAGTCGAGCAAAGCCTGGACGATCGCGTCGCGTTCCATGGACTCCAGCGGGGACAGCAGCCGCCTGCTCACCGTCCAGCATTCCGGCGGAAGGTCAGCCGGCTGGATGGAGCCGGTGCGCCGCTTCTGCATGACCCGCTTGAGCACCTGCCACAGCTGCTCCGTGTTGCCCGGCCACTTCGACCGCAGCAGCAGCTGCATGGCCTCGGGCGAGCAGGTCAGGCGGCCGTGCTGGCCGAGCTTGGCCACGAAGAACGGCACCAGGACGTGCAGGTCCTCGATGTGGTGGCGCAGTGGCGGCAGCTCGATCGTGCTGGGGAAGAAGCGCAGCAGCTTGGTCAGGTCGCCGTGCGCGCGGCTGCGGTCCAGGGTGACCGCCACCCACAGGTTGTGCTGCCGCGAGGCGGTCCTGGCCTCCTGGAGCGCCGAGGTCAGTGCGTTCAGCTGCCGGGCGTTGAGCACGTCCACGTGCCTGATCACCAGCGAGCCTTCGCCGTCGAGCAGCTCGCGACGGGCCCGCAGCAGCCAGTCGGTGTCGGCGGCCTCGGTCGCGTCGAGCACGTAGAACCGCTCCGCCGGGTTGCGGCGCTGGTGCACCGCGCGGACCACGGTCAGCTTGCCTACCCCCGGCTCCCCCTCCAGGGCCAGCCATTCTCCCGAGTCGTAAATGGTCTCGACCTGCCGGCAGCCGCGCAGCCAGAGCGCCCCGCCACCGACCAGCCCGGGCAGGGACATGGGGGGCTTGCCGGCGCCCTCCGCGGCGGGCCGCTGGCTGGCCGGCTCGATGAGCTTCACGTGCACGACGCCGCCCGCGACATGGTCATCGCCGCGGACCGGCCGGCAGTACATCCGGGCCTGGATCCCGCTGGGCAGCTCGACGGACACCGCGCCCGCCTGCTGGCTGGCCAGCATCTCGGCCGCCTGGCCGAGCAGCACGCCCTGGTCGCCCGGGTCGAGGACCTGGCGGGCGTATTCGTTCATCATCACGACGTCGTTGTTCAGGGCCAGCACGATCCCGCTGGTGCGCCGGCAGGCTCGCATGTACTCCTGCATGAGCTGGAGTTCCCGCGCGCTGCTGTCGGCCAGCATGGCCTGGGTGATCTGGTCCGCGGTGGTCTTGGCCAGCGCGATCAGCAGCGGGTCGGCGTCTCGGCGCCAGCAGGTCAGGTTGACCGCGCCAACGGCCTTCCCGGAGATCGGGTCGTGGATCGGTACCCCGGCGCAGGCCAGGTCCTCGAGGTCTTCGGCGTAATGCTCGTGCCCGAACACGGCGGCGGGCTGGCCGCCTTCCAGCGCGGTGCCGATCCCGTTGGTGCCGACGTATTCCTCGGCGTAGCTGAAGCCCGGCGCGAGCTGCACGCCGTCCAGGTGACGTTCCAGGTCGTGGTCGGCGGTCATCCGGGTGAGCACGACGCCCGCGGCGTCGGTGAGGATGACGCTGATCGGCTGCCCCTCCAGGTGCTGGCGAAGATTGCGCAGCACGGGCATGGCGTTGCGGGTCAGCGGGGTATCAAGATTCGGGTCCCGGACGTACGGCAGCGTCACCCGGTCGGCGGCTACCTTCCACTGCCGGGAGCGCCACCAGGACGCCAGGATCGGCTCACGTACTTCGCTCGGCCGGACCGATTCGGCCGTCAGAAAACGCTCCCGCGTCTCGGCCAGCCCTTTGCTGTCGGCCGAGGCTGGCAGGTGCACTGCTGTGGGCACCATCGGGCCTCCGTACCTCCCGGTACGCCCGCGCAAGCACTCAGCTCGCGGTCGCGCATCCCGGGTTCGCGTCTTACCTACCCAAAATAAGTGTGGCGTTACCGATACCTGTCTCAAGTTGAGACCGGCAGCCCCACGGCTGCGGAGTTTTGATCGGGGGACACCGGCTTACTTGCGCTTGCCCGCTGAAGAATCCGGAGGTGTCATGAATCAACCAGGTACGCCCCCGGAGGAGACGTTCAACCCCTGGAGCATCGTCAACCTGGTCTTTCATCACCTCGCTGACCAGGGATTGCATCCGGTTCTGGGTGAATCGGGCGACCCCGGCCCCCCGGCCGCGGCCCTCCTCCGCTGCCTGGGCATCGAGCCGGCCGCCGAGGGTAATCAGCGTAACTCCCGGGAGGTCCAGGACCAACTGGCCGAACTCCGGAACATCTTCTTCGGTGAGCGCTGAGTTTTTAGCGCAGGCGGCCGCCACGCAGGTCGGGGGGGTAGCAGACGGGCCTGTCTCATGTTGAGAGCCCGGCCCCCGCTTTTACAGGTTGTTATTCGGCACATAGGGACTTTCGAGCGGGACTCGTGCATCCGGCCGCCGGCGAGGCGCTGGTGGCGCAGATGAGCCAGACCGCAGGCACGAGGCCTAGCGGGAACCCACAAAGGGGAAAGGGGTGACCATGAGTCGCCAGAGTGTGGCCAAGGCCCACCAGAAGATCCAGGAACTGTCCTGGGAACCCATGTATCACGAACCGGTGTCGCAGTACGGGACGGACTACTCGTTCCGTAAGGCAGACAAGAAGGACCCCCTGAAGCAGGTCCTGCGCTCTTACTTCCCGATGCAGGAGGAGAAGGACCACCGCGTCTACGGCGCCCAGGACGGGGCCATCCGCGGCAACATGTTCCGCCAGGTGCAGGAGCGCTGGCTGGAGTGGCAGAAGCTGTTCCTGTCCATCATCCCGCTCCCGGAGATCTCGGCCGCACGGGCCATGCCGCTGCTGTTCCGCACCGTGCCCAACCCGGAACTGCACAACGGCCAGGCGATCCAGATGATCGACGAGGTACGCCACTCGACGATCCAGCAGAACCTGAAGCGCCTGTACATGAACAACTACATCGACCCGGCGGGCTTCAACTCCAGCCTGCGGAACTTCCAGAACGACTACTGCGGGACGATCGGCCGGCAGTTCGCCGAAGGGTTCATCACCGGTGACGCGATCACCGCGGCGAGCATCTACCTGACGATCGTGGCCGAGACGGCGTTCACCAACACGCTGTTCGTGGCCATGCCCGCCGAAGCCGCCGCCAACGGCGACTACCTGCTGCCGACGGTGTTCCACTCGGTCCAGTCGGACGAGTCGCGGCACATCAGCAACGGGTACGCCACCCTCCTGATGGCCCTGGCCGACGAGGAGAACCACCAGCTGCTCGAGCGCGACCTGCGCTACGCGTGGTGGAACAACCACCGCGTGGTGGACGCCGCCATCGGCACGTTCATCGAGTACGGCACCAAGGACCGGCGCAAGGACCGTGAGTCCTACGCCGAGATGTGGCGCCGGTGGATCTACGACGACTACTACCGCAGCTATCTCGTGCCGCTGGAGAAGTACGGGCTGGTCATCCCGCACGACCTCATCGAAGAGGCGTGGAACCAGATCTGGAACAAGGGCTACGTGCACGAGGTAGCCCAGTTCTTCGCCACCGGCTGGCTGGCGAACTACTGGCGGATCGACCCGATGACCGACACGGACTTCGAGTGGTTCGAGTACAAGTACCCGGGCTGGTACGACAAGTACGGCAAGTGGTGGGAGAACTACAACCGGCTGTCGCATGCCGAACGGGCACCACCCGATCGTGGCCGAGTCCGTCGACTACGTGTACCCGCACCGCTGCTGGACCTGCATGGTGCCCTGCCTGGTCCGCGAGGACATGGTCATCGACGAGGTCGACGGCCAGGTCCGCACCTACTGCCACGAGGAATGCCGGTGGACGGACGCGGAAGCGTTCCGGCCGACATACCAGGGCCGTTCCACCCCGAACATGGGCCAGCTCATCGGCAAGCGCGAATGGGAGACCCTGTACCACGGCTGGAACTGGGCCGACGTGGTGTCCGACATGGGTTACGTCCGGGACGACGGCAAGACCCTCGTCGCCCAGCCGCACCTGAACCTGGACCCGTCCAAGATGTGGACCCTGGACCACCTGCGCCGGATGGGACCGGTGCTGAGCCCGAACGTCATCCTCAACGAGATGACGCCGGAAGAGAGGGAGGCCTTCAAGGCCGACTACAACAAGCAGGGCCCGGCCGGCCGTCCCGCACCTGTGGACGCCTGACCGAACCTAGCCAGACCGGGAGGTGGGCCGCAGGCCAGGCCCTGCGGCCCCCTCCCAACCACTTCTACGAGGCGATTTCCCACTATCCGCGAGGGGGCCATGGCCGACAAGCACGTCGTACGGTTCGAGCCGGTCGGCATCGAAATCGAGGTCCGTGAGGATCAGACGATCCTGCGGGCCGCGGCCGAGCAGGGCGTCATGCTCATGCACGGCTGCAAGGAGGGCCAGTGCGCCGCGTGCAAGTCGTTCATCCTCGAGGGCGAGGACATCGAGCACGATAGGTATTCGACCTTCGCGCTCCCTGATTACGAGCTCGATGAGGGCTACACCCTGCTGTGCCGGGCGCACGCCTACGAGGACGTCACCATCGAGCTGCTCAACTACGACGAGGAGATGATCCGGTCCGGCCTGCCGATCCAGGAGGGCGTGGCGGAGGTGGTGTCCAAGGACGCGGTCACCCACGACATGCGCCACCTGGTCCTGCGGCTGCTCGAGCCGGACGAGATCAAGTACTTCCCCGGCCAGTACATGGACATCGCGGTTCCCGGGACGGAGGAGGTGCGGTCCTTCTCGATGGCGAACACCACCAGCCGCGAGAGCGGGCTGCTGGAGTTCATCATCAAGGTCTACCCGGACGGGGTGTTCTCCAGGTTCCTGGCCGAGCGGCTGGCCGAGGGGGACCGGCTCGACCTGAGCGGCCCGTTCGGGGTCTTCACCCTCCGCGAGGGCGAGAACGACCTGATCTTCGTGGGCGGCGGGGCGGGCATGGCCCCGATCCTGTCGCTGCTGCGCACCCTGGCCGAGCGCGGCATCCAGCGCAAGGCCACCTTCTTCTACGGCGCCCGGGCCAAGCGGGACCTGTGCTTCGAGGCCGAGCTGCACCAGCTCGAGGAGAAGCTGCCGAACTTCCGGTACATCCCGGCGCTGTCCGAGGCGGACGTGGATGACCAGTGGGACGGCGAGACCGGCTTTGTCACCGACGTGGTCAAGCGGCACGCGGCCGACCTGACCGGAGCCCACGCCTATGTCTGCGGCCCGCCACCCATGGTGGAGGCGGCCCTGCCGCTGCTCGCGCAGCTGGGCGTGGAAGAGAAGCGAATCTATTACGACAAGTTCACCACCACCGGGGATCCCGGCCAGCAGTGAGGAGCAACGGACGTGCCTGCAAGCCCACCGGCAGAGCCGCTGGTGGCAATCCGCGCCTGAACTCTCACAATGAAGGAGAGACCTCATGACATCCGCTCCAGAACGCAGTGTTCCCAAGCCGGTCTTTACCGACGCGGAGGCCGGGGCGAAGGTATTCCCGGACTCGACCGCCCGCCGGTACAACTACTACACGCCGGCCAAGCGCAAGCAGACCCACTACGAGGACGTGACGGTCGAGGTCCAGCCCGACCCGCGGCATTACCTCGCCCAGGGGTGGCTCTACGGTTTCTCCGACGGCCGGGGCGGGTACCCGCTGGACTGGACGGCCCTCAAGTCCTGGGGCTCGGACCGGCCGGAGCCCGAGCGTTACCCGGGCTCGGGTGGCAAGGGCTACGACTGGCCGGCGCTTGGGTGGCACGAGTTCCGCGACCCCAACGAAGAGTGGGAACTCACGTTCTACCGGTACAACTCCAACGTCGTCCGGCAGCTCAACCAGAACATCGATGCGGCCCGGGCGGCGAAGGCGTTCGAGCAGTGGAACCGGAGCTGGGTGAACTTCGTCGAGCGCAACGTCGGAGCCTGGATGCACGTGGACCACGGGCTGGGGCTTTACCTCTTCGCTAACGCCAACCGGCGGGCGCCCACCAACATGCACAACAACGCGATCTCGGTGAACAGCATGCACCGGATCCGGTCCGCCCAGGACCTCGCCCTGTACAACCTCAGCCTGACCGAGGAGATCGAGGGCTTCGACGGCACGGCGCACCTGGAGACCTGGAACAGCGACCCGGCCTGGCAGGGTGTCCGGGACGTCGCCGAGCAGATGACCGGCATCGACGACTGGTGCGAGGCCATCTTCGTGGCCAACGTGGTGTTCGAGCCGCTGGTCGGCGAGCTGTTCCGCAGCCAGCTGGTGCAGCACGCGGCCCCGCGCAACGGCGACTTCGTCACCCCGACGGTGGTCGGCGCGGAAGAGTACGACTACGCCGAGCGCGACCTGCGCTACACGCGGCCGATGTTCGAGCTGCTGACCAGCGACCGTGAGTTCGGCGACCAGAACAAGGCCAAGCTCCAGGAGTGGCTGTCGGTCTGGACGCCCAAGGCCATCGCGGCCTCCCGCGCACTGCAGCCGCTGTGGTCGCAGCCCGAGTCGAAGCCTCCCCGGTTCGAGGACGGCCTGGACGCGCAGAAGAACCGGTTCAGCGGCATCCTGTCCGACCTGCACCTGGAAAACCCGAAGGAGCTGGCCCAGTGACGACGTTCAAGACAGCCGAGAGCCCGTTCAAGTCCGACAACACCGCCTCGAACCAGTGCGGCGTGACCTTGATGAACAACCAGGTCGGGGCCGTGGTCGCCGAGGTCATGAAGGAAAAGCCCAACGTGTCCGTGCGTTACCTGCCGTCGATGATCCGGGTCGACGCGATCGGCCGGATGGACTTCGTCTACGACGAGATCTCCGAGGCGCTCGGCGAGGAGCCGGGATTCTTCGACTCCGCCGAGTTCGAGGAGAACATGTCCACCCACTACGGCCGGATGATCCACGAGGATGACCGGACGATCATGTTCGCCAACCCAGAGGACGCGGCCGAGTACATCGGCTTCGATCTCACCGATCTCACCCCGTCCAGCTAGCCCGGCGTCCAGCGCTTCAGCACCGGACCCCGACGAGGAGGAACCGTGTACGAAAAGGACGGCGAGAAGTACTTCGTTGTCGATAGTCATATGCACTACTGGAACGCCGCGCCGGACAACTGGGTCAAGGGAGCCGAGCAGTACGCCAAGGGCTGGATCGAGTGTTTCCACGCCTACCAGGGGCTGGGCCCGCCTGAGACCCACTGGTCGATCGAGCACTTCCAGAAGTACTCCGAGGACGACCTGATGAAGGACGTCTTCGAAGACGGTTACGTGGACGTGGCGGTCTTCCAGCCGACGTACCTGAAGGAGTGGTACTCAGAAGGCTTCAACACCACCGAGCGCAACGCCGAAATGGGGAAGCGGCACCCGGGCAAGTTCATTTACAACACCCGGTTCGACCCCCGCGACGGCGACCCAGGGCTGGAAGAGCTCAAGAAGAACGTCGAGACCTACGGCTCGAAGGGCGTCAAGCTCTACACCGCCGAGTGGAACAACGGCTCCCGGGGTTACAAGCTGTCCGACCCCGGCGCCTACCGGTTCCTGGAGGCGGCCCAGAACCTGGGGATCAAGAACATCCACGTGCACAAGGGCCCGACGATCTGGCCGCTGGACAAGGACGCGTTCGATGTCTCCGACATCGACCACTGCGCGACCGACTTCCCCGACCTGAACTTCATCGTCGAGCACGTCGGCCTGCCCCGGATCGAGGACTTCTGCTTCATGGCGACGCAGGAGCCCAACGTCTACGCCGGCCTGTCCGTGGTGATCGGCGGCCTGATGTACGCGCGGCCGAAGTTCTTCGCCAAGGTCATGGGCGAGCTGCTGTTCTGGGTCGGCGAGGACAAGATGACCTTCGGCAGCGACTACGGCATCTGGGAGCCGAAGTGGCAGATCGAGGGCTTCGTGGACTGGGATTACCCCAGCGACGAGTTCTCCGACTTCCCCAGGGTGAACACCGATACCAAGAAGAAGATCCTGGGGCTGAACGCGGCCAAGCTGTACGACATCGAGGTCCCGGCCGAGTTCCAGATCAAGGACGCCAGCGCCCCGGCATCGCAGGATGATGCCCAGCTGGTCTCGGGGGCATGACTGCCCCAGTGACCGCGAGTACGCGCGACGCGCGCCCGGCGGAGCTCAGCGCTCCGCCGGGCGCGCCCGGCGCTCCCGTGGTCGAGATACCGCGGGTGCTCGCCGCCCTGGATTCCGTCCGGGATCCGGAGCTCGACGAGCCGATCACGGCGCTGGGCTTCGTCTCCTCGTGCACCGTCACCCCCGACGGTGAGGCGCAGGTCCGGCTCCGGCTGCCCACCTACTTCTGCGCGCCCAACTTCGCCTTCCTGATGGTGGCCGACGCCTACGACGCGGTGTCCGCCACTCCCGGGGTGCACCGGGCCGAGATCGTGCTCGAGGATCACTTCGCCTCGGACGCGATCAACGGCGGGGTGGCCGCGCGGGCCGGTTTCGCCCAGTCTTTTGACGGCGAGGCGGTCGGCGAGCTGCATGAGCTGCGCGCCGACTTCCTGCGCAAGGCGGTCATGGCCGGCACCGACCAGGTCTGCCGGCCGCTGCTCGCCGCCGGGACCGACCCGGCCAGCCTGCCGGGGATGACCCTGGGCGAGGTACCGCCCTCCGCTGCGCTGCAGCGGCTCCGCGAGCGCCGGGCCGAGCTCGGCCTGACCGCTGGCGATGACGCGTGGCTGCTCATCGACCCGAAGACCGGGGAGCGGGTGCGCCCCGATTCCCTGCGAATGCACCTCGGGCGGGCCCGGCTGACCCGGACCAGCATCGAAGCGAACGGCAGCATCTGCCGCGGCATGCTGCAGCACCGATACGACGACACGGCCGGGCTAGGTCATAAGCCCCAGGCCGAGGAGGACCAATGAAGGCCGTCCGCTTGCACGCTTTCCACCAGCAGCCGGTGATCGACGAGGTACCGGAGCCGACCATCCACGGCCCGCTCGAGGTCATCGTGAAGATCGGCGGGGCCGGCGTCTGCCGTACCGACCTGCACATCATCGAGGGCCAGTGGGACGCGGCCATGGGCACCCCGCTGCCCTACATCCTGGGTCACGAGAACGCCGGGTGGGTGCACGAGATCGGCTCGGCGGTCACCAACGTGGCCCTGGGCGACACCGTGATCCTGCACCCCACCCCGACCTGCGGGCTGTGCCGGGCCTGCCGGGCCGGTGACGACATGCACTGCACCGGGGACAGCTCGTTCCCGGGCCTGTCCCGTGACGGGGGGATGGCCGAATACCTGCTCACCTCGGCCCGGGCCTGCGTGAAGCTGGACCCCTCGACCCAGCCGCAGGACGTGGCGGCGCTGGCCGACGCGGGCATCACCGCCTACCACGCGGTCCGCAAGGCTCTCCCGCTGCTCTACCCGGGCACGACCGCCGTGGTGATCGGCGCGGGCGGGCTGGGCCACATCGGCATCCAGTGCCTGGCCGCGCTGTCCGCTACCACCATCGTCGTGGTGGACCGGAACCCGGACGCGCTCAAGCTGGCCGAGCAGCTCGGCGCGAGCCACACCGTGGTCGCCGACGGCAGCCAGGTGGACGCGGTCAAGGACCTGACCGGCGGGGCCGGCGCCCACGTCGTGCTGGACTTCGTGGCCGAGCAGGGCGCCGAGATGGACGGCTGGAACATGACCGCCCCGGCCGGCTCGTACTTCGTCATCGGGTACGGCGGCACGCTGGAGATCCCCACGCTCGACATCATCTCTACCGAGCGCAACATCATCGGCAACATCGTCGGCACCTATAACGACCTGGCCGAGCTGATGTCGCTGGCCGAGGCGGGCAAGGTCACCCTGCATACCCGGACCTACCCGCTGACCAGCGCCGTGGAGGCGTTCGCGGATCTCGATGCGGGCCGGGTGCGCGGCCGCGCCATTCTCGTCCCCTGATTACGCCACTGACTGAGAACACGTCCTAGGAGGACTGATGGCTAAGGAACTGCGTTTCGGCGCAGAAGCGCGCAGCCTATTGCTGGCCGGTGTAGACAAGCTGGCCGAAGCCGTGAAGTCAACGCTGGGGCCCAAGGGGCGCAACGTCATCCTGGAAAAAATCACCGGAACCCCGGTGGTGACCAATGACGGCGTGACCATCGCCCGCGAGATCTATCTGGCCAACCAGTTCGAGAACATGGGCGCCCAGCTGGTCAAGGAAGCCGCCATCAAGACCAACGACGTGGTCGGGGACGGCACCACCACGGCCACGGTCCTGGCCCAGGCCATCATCACCGAGGGCATGCACGCCATCGACGGCGGCGCCAACCCGGTGCTGGTCAAGCGGGGCATCGACGTGGCGGTGGACCGGCTGGTCAACCATCTGCAGGGGGTGGCGCACCCGGTGGCCACCGAGCAGGACTACCGCCGCGTCGCCGCGATCTCCGCCAACGATGACGACGTCGTGGGCGCGGTGATCGCCAAGGCGCTGCACACGGTGGGCGACGACGGCATCGTCACCGTCGAGGAATCCAGCGCGAACGGGATGAGCGTCGACTTCGTCGAGGGCTTCCAGTTCGACAACGGGTACCTGTCGCCGTACCTGGTGACCAGCCCGGCCAGCCTCGAAGCGGTGCTGGACGACCCTTACGTGCTGCTGTGCAGTGAGAAGATCACCAAGGTCCAGCAGCTGATGCCGGTGCTGGACAAGATCATGCGCGAGCCCCGGCCGCTGGTCATCCTGGCCGAGAACGTCGAGGGCTCGGCGCTGTCCATGCTGGTGCACAACCACGTCAACGGGATCTTCCAGGCCGTGGCGGTGCGGGCGCCCGGCTTCGGTGACCGGCGGCTGCGCAAGCTGGAGGACATCGCCGCGGTCACCGGCGGCGCGGTGGTCAGCAAGCACTCCGGGTTCTCGCTGGAGACCATCACCCTGGAGCAGCTGGGCCGGGCCGGCCAGGTCCGCGTCACGGCCGACCACACCGCGATCATCGGCGGCTCCGGCTCGGCTGAGGACGTCGAGTTCCGGCTCGGCCAGTTGCGCGCCGAGGTGGACCGGGCCCAGTTCGGGATCGACGAGGACGTGCTCAGCGAGCGGATCGGCGCGCTGTCTGGCAAGGTCGCGGTGATCCGGGTGGGCGCACCCACCCCGGCGGAGCTCAAGGAACTCCAGCACCGGGTCGAGGACGCGCTGGCCGCGACCCGGGCGGCCATGGCCGAGGGCATCGTGGCCGGCGGCGGCGCGGCGCTGCTGCACGCCTCGGGCGCGCTGGATGACCTCCAGGTCAAGGACGACTACGCGACCGGCGTGGAGATCGTGCGCCGGGTCCTGACCGCCCCGGCGTACCTCATCGCCGCCAACGCGGGCTACTCCGGCGAGGAGGTCGTGGCCCAGATGACCCAGCTCGGCCCGGACGAGGGCTTTGACGCACTCCAGGGCCGGTATGGCAACATGATCGACATGGGCATCATCGACCCGCTGCGGGTCGCGCGGTCTGCGCTGCAGAACGGCGCGTCCGTCGCGGGCCTGCTGCTCACCACCAACACGCTGGTCGCCGAGGAACAGACGCCGTGGGGCGGCAGCGCGTCGCTGATGACGCAGTTCGGGCCGCTGGATGAGGGCCTGAACCAGCCGTCGCCCGACTCCAGCACACCGCAGTCCCTCGGCCTCGGCCCGTCGGTCGGCTAGGGCAGCTGGTCCATGGCGGCAGATCCCGCGCTCCGGCCGCCTCCGGACCCAACCCCAGACCCGCCCGCACCAGCCGTGCGGGCGGGTCCGGGGCCCGGGCCGCTGAGCCCGCTGCGCCTGATGCGCTCCCGCGGGCGGCTGCGGGGCGGGCTGGCGTTGCTCGGGCCGGCCTTCGTGGCCTCGGTGGCCTACATCGACCCGGGCAACTTCGCGACCAACTTCGCGGCCGGGGCGAGGTTCGGCTACGCCCTGGCCTGGGTCATCGTGCTCGCCAACCTGATGGCCATGCTGGTGCAGTACCTGTCGGCGAAGGTTGGCGTGGCCACCGGGCGCGACCTGGCTGAGCTGTGCCGGGCCTACCTGCCCCGGCCGGTCTCCGGCGGCCTGTGGGTCCAGGCCGAGCTCATCGCCATGGCCACCGACCTCGCGGAGTTCGTCGGCGCCGCGCTCGGCCTGAACCTGCTGTTCCACGTGCCGCTGCGGGTCGCGGGCCCGCTGACCGCCATCGTCGCGTTCGCCATCCTGGCCCTCGACCAGCGGGGTTACCGCCGGTTCGAGCTGGCCATCTGCGGCCTGCTCGGCATCATCTTCCTGGGCTTCGCCTACGACCTCGCGGCGGTTCATCTGGACCCGTCCGCGCTGGCCAGCGGATTGGTGCCGGGGTTCGCCGGCCCCGGCGGCCCGCTGCTGATCGCCGGCATCATCGGGGCCACCGTCATGCCGCACGTGGTCTACCTGCACTCTGCGCTGACCAAGTCCCGGGTGGCCTGCGCCGACGACGCGGAGCGCCGCGAGCTGCTCCGGTTCCAGCGGCTCGACGTGGTCATCGCGCTCGGCGCGGCCGGGCTGGTCAACCTGACCATGCTCGTGGTGGCGGCCGCGATGGCCAGCCAGACCCCCGGCGTTCAGCTCGGGTCGCTCACGGTCGCGCACGCCGACCTGGGCCGGCTGGTCGGCGGCGGCGCCGCACTGGCCTTCGCGGCGGCGCTGCTCGCCTCGGGCCTGTCGTCCTCCAGCGTGGGCACCTATGCGGGCCAGGTGGTCATGCAGGGTTTCATCGGCCGCCGGATCCCGTTGTTCCTGCGCCGCGCGATCACCATGCTGCCCGCCCTGGTCGTCCTGGAACTCGGCCTGCCGACCACCGCCAGCCTGGTGATCTCCCAGGTGGTGCTGTCGTTCGGCATCCCGTTCGCGCTGGTCCCGCTGGTGGTGCTGACCAGGCGCAAGGATGTGATGGGCCCGCTGGTGAACCGGAGGCTCACCACCGCGACAGCCAGCCTGATAACCGTGATGATCGTCGTCCTGAACGTCTACCTGCTGTACGCCACCTTCGCCCGCTGAGGGAACGAGGATGACGGGCTGCGCGGCCGGGTACCCTGCTCGGCATGACGACCGCACCGGGTGAGCTGGACCAGAAGATGATGACGGCCGCGCTCGCGCAGGCCCAGGCCAGCCTGGCCGCCGGGGGTGTCCCGGTCGGCGCGGTGCTGGTCACCGGCTCTGAGATCGTGGCTGAGGGTCACAACGAGCGCGTGCAGCTCGGCGACCCGGTCGCGCACGGTGAGATCGCCTGCCTGCGTAACGCGGGCCGCCAATCCTCCTACCGGGGGATGACCATGTACACGACCCTTTCCCCGTGCCCGATGTGCACCGGCGCCATCCTGCTGTTCCAGATCCCGCGCGTGGTCGTCGGGGAGGCCGAGACCTTCGCCGGTGACCTGGACTTCCTGGCCGGCCAGGGGGTGTCGGTGACCCTGCTGAATGACGAGCGGTGCAAGGCGGCCATGCGGGAATTCCAGGACCGCTACCCGGCCGTTTGGAGTGAGGATATCGGCGGCCGGTAGCGCCGCCCATCCACCCGGGTTGTTTCCGCCATTTCGGGGAGAATTCAGACACAGATTGCCGATCCGCTGCGGATGGGGGCACTTGGTGCCGATACTCGGCATCGTGATCGGCGAGAAGTTCGAGCGCGTGCTCGCGGCCGCGCAGCGTCGCACAGATCAGGGCCGCCCTGAGGCCGACGGGGCCTTTTCCGTGCTGTGGCGCGACGCGAATCCCGCCCTGCTGCGCTACCTGCGGGTGATCGCGCCCGAGGCCGCCGAGGACATCGCCGCTGACACCTGGGTGCAGGTGGTCCGCGGGCTGGCCGCGTTCCGCGGCGATGAAGCCGCCTGGCGGGCGTGGCTGTTCACGATCGCCCGGCACCGGGCGATCGACGAGGGCCGCCGCCGGTCACGCCGGCCGGTGGTCTCCGGGCCCGAACTGGCGGATATGGCCGAGCCGGGCAGCCCGGACCCGGCCGACCTGGTGCTGGAAAAGCTGAGTACCCAGGCGGCGGTGGCGCTCATCGCCACGCTGCCCCGGCTCCAGGCCGAGGTCATCCTGCTCCGGGTGGTCGCCGGGCTGGATACCCCGGCCGTGGCGCGGCTGGTGGGCCGCAGCCCCGGGGCGGTCCGGGTCGCCGCCCACCGTGGTTTACAGCGGCTGGCCGCGACCCTGGCAGAGGCCGGTGTCACCCACGGTTCCGCGCCGTGAGCATCCGCGGCCGCAGCACGCGTGCACCGGCGCCGTGTAACGCATCCGGCTGCCCCGTCGTTTCGAAGGCAGCATGACGAAACGCGAGCGGAGCAGCCGGCCGGGCCGTCCCAGCAGGGAGCGGTTCCCTGACGCCCTGCTGGACCAGTACTTGCTGGACCAGTACTTGCTGGACCGGTACTTGCTGGACCGGGGCGCCAGGCCGGACGGTGACCCCGCCGGGTCGCAGCCGGTCGCCCAGGTACTCGCCGCCCTGGTGTCCGCGCCGGAAAGCAGCGAACTGACCGGACAGGCCCGGGCGCTCGCGGAGTTCCGGGCGTTCGCGGAATCCGGGGCGTTCGCGGACGGCCCCGGCGCGCGGCGCAGACCTCCCCCCCCGGCCCCGCGCCGGGACCCGGGCCGGATGACCTGGCGGCCCGGGGGGAGGCTGGCGGTGGCCGCGGCTACCGGCGCCGTCCTGATGGGCGGACTCCTCGCGGTGGCTTACGCCGGGGATCTGCCGGTGCCGGCCCAGCGGCTCGCCCATAACACCATCGATGCGCCTGCCGCCCGGCCCGGACCGGGACCCGGCGGTCTCGTCCCAGCTGACCGGGTCGCCGAACCCGGCCGGGCGGGCCAGTCATCAGGCCACCCACGCCCTGGGTGGGCCGGACCGCCAGGTGCACAGCGGTTCCGCGTCCGGTCATCCGCACCAGCCTGGGTCATCCAGTTCCCCCTCGGCCAGCTGGTCCGGCCGCCCTCGTTCTGGCCGCCTGGGTTACGGGCGGCAGGGCCAGTCCGGCCGTTCTGGCGAGCCTGGGCCGACCCAGGCACCGTCGCCTTCGGCGAGCATCAGCCCCCCGGCCAGCGCGGCCCCATCGCCGTCGGCGGACCCCAGCCCCAGCCGATCCGGGCTGCCGTACCCTCAGCAGAGCCCGTCCAGCCCGCAGAGCACTCCCCCCTGACCACCCGCCGCTTCCTGTCGCCGCGGCGGGTGCCGTGCGGCGGGCCGGGTCCCAACCCCCCCGGGGACTCGGCCCGTCGCACACCCGTCTCTCGTGGCTCGGGTCAGCGCCGGTTAGATCAGCGCCGGAAGTCGACCGCGGTGGTGTTCGCCCCGCTGATCACGACCGCGACCGTCTCGTCCGGGCCGGGGGAGTACCCGCCGGTGAGCAACGCGGCCAGCGCGGCGCACCCGCCGGGCTCGGCGACCAGCCGGAGCCGGTCCCAGAGCAGTTCCTGGGCCGCCGTGATGTCCTCGTCGCTGACCAGCACCACCTGGCGCACGAACTCGCGGATCACGGCGAACGTGTGCTGGCCGACCCGCCGCGGGGCCAGCGAGTCAATGGCCACGCTGCCCGCCTCCGCATCCACGGGCTGGCCAGCTCGCAGGGCCCTGGTCAGGGTGGGCGCGCCGGTGGGTTCCACCCCGATCACCCGCGCCTGGCCCGCGTAGGCCGCGCAGATCCCGGCGAGCAGCCCGCCGCCGCCCACGCTGGCCAGCACGGTGCTGACCGCCGGGGCCTGCTGCCTCAGCTCAGCCCCGAGTGAGCCAGCCCCCAGGATCGTCTCGATCTGGTCAAACGCGGGCACGGGCAGGGCGCCCGACGAGGCCGCCCACTTCTCGCTGGCCGCCAGCGCCTCGGCGTACGCGGCGCCCCCGACGACCAGGTCGGCTCCGTAGCCGCGGATGCGCTCGATTTTGGCCGGGGACGAGACCTCCGGCACGAACACGTGGGCGGTGACGCCCAGGGCCTGGGCCGCGTAGGCGACCGCCGCGCCGTGATTGCCGCCTGACGCGGCCACCACCCCGGCACTGGGCAGCGGCCGGAGCAGCAGGTTGGCGAACGCTCCCCGGGCCTTGAACGACCCGGAGTGCTGCAGCTGCTCCAGCTTCAGCACCAGCGGGCCTGGTTCCAGCCCGAAGGCGGACCGGTCCAGGACGGCCACCGGGGTGTACCGCACATAGGGCCGGATCACCGTGGCCACGGACGCGATCGCATGGGGGGTGATGTCGCCGGCCATGGTCGCCGGGATACTGGTATCGCTCACGCTGCTCCTTCCCGCCTCATGCTATGCGGGGGCCGGGGCGGGGCACTTGGTTGGTGGCGGCGCGGGTTGTACCGTTTGGGCCATGCCTGGCTCAGCCGCTACCGGCCCCGAAGTCCCCGTCTCCCCGGCTGTGGCGGATGCGGCGCGTCCAGGTGGCCGGGGTGGCCGCGGCCACCGCCCTGGTCGCGGGCATCGTCTGCGCATTAGCGGTGGGTGCCCCGGCCGCCGTTCTCGCGGTGGCCGTGATCCTCGTCGCCGGGCTGGCCGCCTTCTGGTTCGCCCGTAACCGGGTCCGGGCCTGGACCTACACCGAGCGTGAGGACGACCTCATCGTCGGCCGCGGGGTGCTGGTCCGCCGCCTCTCCGTGGTTCCCTACGGCCGGATGCAGTTCGTGGACGTGACCGCGGGCCCGGTGGAACGCGTGTTCCGGCTGGCCACCGTCAAGCTGCACACCGCGGCGGCGGCGAGCGACGCGCGGATCCCGGGCCTCGAGCGGGAGGAAGCCGCCCGGCTGCGGGACCGGCTGGCCGCCCTCGGTGAGGCGAAGGCCGCGGGCCTGTGACCGATCAGCCGGGGGAGTGGCACCGGCTGCACCCGTTGTCACCCCTGGTGCGGTCCGGCCGGGCGGCCGTGGGGGTGCTGGCCATCGTGGCGATCTCCGCGTCCGGCCAGTTCGGCCCCGACGGGTCGCACCTGTACGACTGGGTGCTGGCCGTGCTGGTGGTGCTCGGGGCCGTGGTCAACTGGCTGGTCACCCGGTGGAAGCTGGACGGGGCCACGCTGCGTATCGAGACCGGCCTGCTGCGCCGCGACTCCCGGCAGCTGCCGGTGGCCCGGATCCAGGCGGTGGACGTGGTCCGGCCGTTCCTGGCCCGTGCCCTCGGCATGGCCGAACTTCGCGTCCGGCTGGCCGGATCCAGCCACGCCGACGGCCGGCTCGCCTACCTTCCCGAGCAGGCCGCGCTCGACCTGCGGGCGCGGCTGCTGGCCGCGCATCATGGGCTGGACCCGGCCACCCCCGAGCCGGGCGAGCGGATCCTGGCCAGCGTCCCCAACGGCCGCCTGGTCGGGTCGGTGGCGGCCTCCCCGGCCAGCCTGATCGCGGCGCTGCTGGTCGCGGGGATCGTGGCGATCCTGGTCTCGCCGAAGGTGTTCGCCGCGGCCGGGAGCACGTTCGTGGTCTCCCTGATCACGCTCGCGCCCCTGGTGTGGCGGCGGATCGCCACCGAGTACGGCTTCACCATCGCACAGTCGCCGGATGGTATCCGGATCCGCCGCGGGCTGCTCGGCACGGTGGCGGAAACCATCCCGCTGCGCCGGGTGCAGGCGGTGCGGATGGTCGAGCCCGCGGCTGTGGCGGCCGATGGGCTGGTGCCGGCTGGAGATCGACGTGGCCGGCTCCCCGGGCCGGGATCACGCCGACGGGTCGGGCCGGATGCGCAAGACCCTGCTCCCGGTCGGGCACCGTGAGCTGGGCTGGGAGCTGATGCGGCTGGTCATCGGGTCGGGGCCGCCCCCGCTGGCCCGCCCGCCGCGGCGGGCCCGGCGGAAGGCCCCGCTGAGCTATCACTTCCTGGCCGCCGGGCACGACGCGACCACCGCGATGGGGGTCACCGGCCGGATCCGCAAGGTCACTACCTGGGTGCCGCTGGAGAAGGTGCAGAGCGTCCGGATGGTCACCGGCCCGGTGCAGCGGGCCCTGTCCCTGGCCACCGTGCACGTGGACGCGGCCGGCCGCCAGGTCCGGGCCGAGTTCCGGGACCGGCCCGGGGACGAGGCGGCCCAGCTCGTCGAGGACCTGGCCGCGCTGTCCCGCAGCGCCCGGCGCCGGGCGGCGGAGGCTGATGTCCGGCCGGTCCCGGTCATCCCGGCCCAGTCACCCGCCGGGCCGTCCTCCGCGCCCCGCCAGGACCCGCGTGCTGAGGATTCCCCTAGGCAACCAGAGCAGCACCGGTGAACGCCGCCCAGAGCGCGGCGTAGGCGCCGCCCGCGGCCAGCAGCTCGTCGTGGGTGCCCTGCTCCACGATGCGGCCCTGGTCCACCACGGCGATGCGGTCCGCGCGGGCCGCGGTGGTCAGCCGGTGCGCCACGACGAGCGTGGTGCGCCGCGCGGTCAGCCGCTCGGTGGCCGACACGACGGCCGCCTCCGCGGACAGGTCGAGCGCGGCGGTCGCCTCGTCCAGCAGCAGGATGTCCGGGTCCACGAGGTAGGCCCGGGCCAGGGCGATCAGCTGGCGCTGGCCGGCGGACAGGTTCCGGCCGCGCTCCGCGACCTCGTGGTAGAAGCCGCCGGGCAGCTCGGCGATCATGTCCAGCGCGCCCACCGCCCGGGCCGCGGCCTCCACCTGGGCATCGGTGGCCGCCTGGTTGCCGTACGCGATCGCGTCGCGCACGGTGCCCGCGAACAGGTGGGGTTCCTGCGGTACCACGCCCAGCCGCCGCCGGTAACTGCCCAGGTCGTAATCGCGTACGTCCACGCCGTCCACGGCCAGCACGCCGCCGGTCACGTCGTAGAACCGGGCCACCAGCTTGACCAGGGTGGACTTGCCTGCCCCGGTCTGCCCCACCAGGGCCACCGTCTCGCCCGGCGCCACCGTGAGGTTCACGCCGCAGAGCGCCTCGGCGTCCCCGCCGCCGTAGTTGAACCGCACGTCGCGGAACTCGATCCGCGCGCGGCCCCGGGTCACCGGCAGCGGGTCCCCGGCCTCCGGGGTGCTGGTCTGGGTGCGCAGCAGCCCGCTGATCCGGCGCAGCCCGACGGCGGCCTGCTGGTAACCGTCGAACACCTGGGACAGCTGCTGCACCGGCGAGAACAGCATGTCGATGTAGAGCAGGTAGGCGACCAGCGCACCGGCGCTGAGCAGCCCGGCGCGCATCTGGCCCGCCGCCACCAGCAGCACCAGCGCGGTCGCCGCGGTGGACAGCGACTGCACGAACGGGAAGTACACCGCGATGTAGCGCTGGGCCCGGAGCCGGGACCGCCGGTAGCTGGCGCTGAGCCCGGTGAACCGGGCCAGGTTGACCTGCTCCCGCCGGTAGGCCTGGGAGACCCGCAGGCCGGCCACGTTCTCCTGGAGGTCCGCGTTCACGGCGGCGACCTTCTCCCGCGCCTCGCCATAGGCCCGGGAGGACTTGACCCGGAAGACCAGCGTGGCCACCACGACGAGCGGGATCAGGGTCAGCACGGTCAGGCCCAGCCGGAGGTTGATGACCAGCAACGCGACCATCACGCCGGCGAACGACAGGACCGAGTTGACCATGGTGATCAGCCCGGTCTGCAGGAACGACGACAGCGCGTCCACGTCGGTGGTCATCCGGGTCATGATGCGCCCGGACATCTCGTGCTCGTAGAAGTCCAGGCCGAGCCGCTGCAGCTGGGCGAAGATCTTCACCCGCAGCGAGTACAGGACACGCTCGCCGTTGCGCCCGACGACCACGGTCTGGACCGCGTTGATGACCCAGTCCGCGAGAACCACGGCCAGCGCGAGGCCCGCGATCAGCAGCACGGCCCCGGTGACCTTCGTCTCGACGCCGTGATCGATGCCGCCGCGGACCAGCGCCGGCATGGCCAGGCTGGCCAGCGCGTCGAGGGCGTCCAGCACCAGGCCGATGATGAGGCCCACCGCGAACGGGCGCAGCACCTGCCGCAGCCTGAACCGGGGCGCCGGGGTACGGGCCCACCCGATGTCCACGCCGGGCACGTCGCGGGCCGGCGGCAGCGCGTTGACCTTCGCCAGCAGCTCCGGCGACGCGGGGATGCCGGCCATCATGCTGCTCATCCCGGCCCCGCCGCCGCCGCCGCGGCCGCCGGTCCGCCCGCGGGCCCCGACCCGGCCGGCCGGGCGCGCCGCGCCGGGCAGCGCGGCCAGGCCGGCCAGCTGGGCCGCACCGGCCCCGGCCAGCCCATCCGCCCCGGCCGGCGCTGAGGCGTCCGGTGTCCGGGGCCGCCTCAGCGGGCCATAGCCACGGCGTGGTGGCGTTCCCGGCCGCCGCGGCGGCCGGTTCCTGCGCCGCCGGCCTGCTCGTAGTCGCGAGCCAGTGCGGCGTCGGTGCCCTCGGCGTCGTCGTCGGGCCCGGTGATCAGGTCGCGGTACAGCGGGCAGCGCGCCTCCAGCTCGGCGTGCGTGCCGATATCGGCCAGGCGCCCCTGGTCAAGGACGGCGATCCGGTCGGCGAGCTGGAGAGTGGAGCGCCGGTGCGCGATGAGCAGCGTGGTCCGGCCGGCCATGATCTGCTTGAGCCGGGCGTGGATCTCGGCTTCGATCCGCGTGTTGACCGCCGAGGTGGCGTCGTCCAGGACCAGGATGCGGGGATCGGTCAGCAGCGCCCGGGCCAGGGCCACCCGCTGGCGCTGACCGCCGGACAGGGTCAGCCCCTGCTCCCCGACGACCGTGTCGTAGCCCTGCGGCAGGCCGGCGATGAACTCGTCCGCCTCGGCGGCCTGAGCCGCGGCCAGGACCTCCTCCCAGCTGGCGTCGGGACGCCCGTAGGCGATGTTGGCCCGGACGGTGTCGGAGAACAGGAACGAGTCCTCGCTAACCAGCCCGATCGAGGCCCGCAGCGAGTCCAGGGTGAGGTCACGGATGTCCTGGCCGCCGACCCGCAGCGCCCCGCCGGTCACGTCGTAGAAGCGGGGGAGCAGGTACGCGATGGTCGATTTCCCCGACCCGGAGGTGCCGACCAGCGCGACGGTCTCGCCCACATTGACGTGCAGCGACAGCCCGCGCAGGACGGGACGCCCGGGCACGTAACCGAAGCTGACGTCGTCGAGGTCCACGTCGGCCGGGGCGGATCCGAGCGGCACCGCGCCGGGGCGGTCGGTGACGCCAGGCTCGGTGTCGATGACCTCGAACACCCGGATCACGCTGGCCCGGGCTTCCTGGCCGGTGGTCACCAGCGCGGCCAGCGCGCGAACCGGGCCGACCAGCTGGAGCAGGTAGGAGGAGAAGGCCACGAACGTGCCCAGGGTGATGGAGCCCTCGATGGCCAGCCATCCACCCAGCGCGAGCACCCCGACCTGGCCGAGCGCGGGTACCGCCTGCAGGGCCGGGTTGTACCGGGCCATCAGCCGTACCGCGCGCACCCGCGAGGCGTAGAGCAGGCGGC
>CAWINS010000062.1:0-37021 GCA_963837335.1 uncultured Actinomycetes bacterium
TGCGCCGGGGAGGCAGGATCAGCGCCGGGCGGTTTTCGTTGCGGCGAATTTAAGGGTTGACCGCAGGCCCGGTTACTTGACCGAGCCGGCTGTCATGCCCGCCACCAGGAAGCGCTGGAGCAGCAGGAAGCCGACGACGATCGGCACGCTGACGGTGAGCGACGCGGCCATGATCTGGTTCCAGTAGACCTGGTTCTGGGTGGCGTAACCCTGCAGGCCGACGGCCAGAGTCCGGGTCGAGTCGTTGGTGAGCACGGAGGCGAAGAGCATCTCGCTCCAGGCGGTCATGAACGCGTAGATACCCACCGCGACGATGCCCGGGATCGCGGCCGGGATGACCACGCGGATGAACGCCCCGAGCGGCCCGGTGCCGTCCACGGTGGCCGCCTCGTCCAGCTCGCGCGGGATGGTGTCCAGGTACGCGGCCAGCATCCAGATGGCGAACGGCAGCGTGAACGTCATGTAGGTGATGATCAGGCCGGTCCGGCTGCCGTACAGGTTGATGCCGGTGTCCTGGCTGAGGTTGACGAAGATCACGAACAGCGGGAGCAGGAACAGGATGCCGGGGAACATCTGGGTGGACAGGATCGTGATGGAGAAGACCTGCCGCCCGTGGAACCGGTACCGGCTGACCGCGTACGCGGCCAGCAGCGCGACGATCACCGAGGCCACCGACGCCACCGAGCACACGATCAGGCTGTTCTCCAGGTAGGTCAGCAGCGGGATGGTCTGCCACATGTCGACGAACGGCGAGAGGGTCAGGTGGCTGGGAATCCACCGGAACGCGCCCTCGACGTCCGGGAGCGGCTTCAGCGACGCGGTGAGCATGACGTACACCGGCGCGATCGCGAACAGGCCGAGCAGCGTCAGGACGATCACCCGGGCCCACCGGAACCAGGCTGGCTCATGCATGGCGGGCCCCCCGTCTCCCGAGCGCCAGATAAACGAGCGTCACCAGCAGCAGGAACAGCAACAGCAGCACCGACATGGCCGACCCGGTGCCGAAGTTCCAGCTGACGAAGGAGTTCTCGTAGATGTGAATGGAGATGATGTCGGCCTGCGTCGGCGGGGCCGAGCCGAACAGCGTGAACGGCACCGAGAAGTCGTTGAACGTCCACAGGAAGAGAACCAGCAGCAGGACCCGGTTGACCGGCCGGATCAGCGGCAGGGTCACGTGCCGGACCTGGCCCAGGATCCCGGCGCCGTCCAGCGACGCCGCCTCGTACAGGTCGGCCGGGATGCTCTGCAGGCCCGCCGTGAGGATCAGGAACGCGAACGGCCAGGTGCGCCAGAGCTGCACGACCACCAGCGACCAGAAACTGTCCTGCCCGATCAGCCAGAACGGCCGGGATCCCACCAGGTGCAGGGACAGCAGCAGCTGGTTCACCATGCCGGTGTCCCGCTGCAGCATGAAGTTCCAGGTGATGACCGAGGCGAAGACGGGCAGCGCGTACGGGATGAGGAACAGGGTGCGGACCGCACCCCGGCCCCGGAAGGCCCGCTGGGTGAGGACCGCGGCGGCCATGCCGAACAGCCAGGCCCCGGCGAGCACGATGAGGGTGTAGATGATCGTGACCGTGAACGAGTGCAGCAGCGCCTGCCCGGTCGCGGAGGAGAAGTTCACCGCGACCGCGTAGTTGCTGAACCCCGCGAACGGGGCGGCCCGCCAGTTCCGCAGGTAGAACAAGGTCAGCTGGAGAAAGCTGATCCCCACCCCGGCCAGCATCGGCACGATGTGGATGAGCAGTTCCAGGAGAATCGCGGGGATCAGCAGGACGTAGGGCAGCGATCCGCGCCGCCACCACCGCCGCTTGGGCGGTGATGACGGCGCGGACGGGGTGACACCCTGCTCGACCCGGATGGTGTCAACCACCAGGGGTCATCCTCCTAGCTGTTGCTGAGCCTGGCTGAGCGCCTGACCGATCATGGCGTTGGTGACAGTCTTGCCGGTGGCCGCGCTGGCGTACAGGTGGATGATCGCCGTCCCGACCGCGGTCTCGAACTGGCTCTCCGCGGCCACCGCGGGCATGGGCGCGGCGGAGTGGCTGAGGATGCTGCGGAAGACGTGCACGTCCGGGGTGTTGAAGGCCGGGTCGCTGTAGGCGGCCTGGACCGTGGGCAGCGAGCCGTAGGTGTGGTTGAGGCTCTCCTGCTCCGGCGTGCTGGTCATGAACTTCACGAACTGCTCGGCGGCGGACAGGTTCTTGCTGTCCTTGAAGATCGCCAGGTTGATGCCCGCCACCATGCTGGTGATGGGCTTGCCGCCGGCCGGCATCGGGTCGGGCAGCGGGAGCGGCGCGACGCCGATGTCTGAGGCCTTCATGCCCAGCTTGGCCAGCGACCCGGAGGCCGTCTGCCAGAAGACCATGGCGGCCTTCCCGGTGGCGTAGTCGGTGAGCGCCTCGGTGCCCTTGGAGTACTGCGCGTCGCTCGGTATTGGCGATCTTGTCGGTCTGCATGAAGTCGATCATCTGCTTGACCGCGGCCACGTTCTGCGGGGTGTCGAACGTCGGCTTGCCCGCGGCGTCGAAGAACGACCCGCCCTGCTGCTGGCTCAGCTCGAACGCCAGGTGGACGTTCTCCGGAATCTGGCCCGCCTCGAGGGTCAGCCCGTAGTGCCCGCCCTTGGTCAGCTTCTTGGCGTCCGCGACAAACTCCGACCAGGTCGCGGGCGGCCCGCTGATGCCCGCCGCCGCGAACTCGGCCTTGTTGTAGTACAGGCCGTAGGCCGTGCTGTAGAGCGGAACGGCCACCGGCGGCTTGCCGGCCGCGCCGGTGGCCGACAGGCTGCCGGCCAGGAACCGGCTGGACCCGCCGATCGTGTTCATGACCGACGTGCTGAAGGGCAGGAACGCGCCGGTCGCCTGGAGCGACGCGGACCAGGTGTTGCCGATGTTGAGGACGTCAGGGCCCTTGCCGGACACCGTGGCCGCCGTGATCTGGTTGAGCAAGGTCGTCCACGGGATCACCTGGACCTTGACCTTGATGCCGGTCTGCTTGGTGAATTTCGCGATCTGCGGGGCCAGGACCTGCTGGTCGTCCTGCAGGCTGGTGCCCTGGTTGCTGGCCCAGTAAGTGAGCGTCGGATGGGCGGAGGAACCGGAACTCGTACCGCTGCTGCCGCAGGCAGCGAGGGACAGGGCCGCCGCCGCGGCGGCGGCGCAGGCCAGGGTCGACAGCTTCGTCGGTCTCATGTGGTGTCCTTCCAGGGATCGTCGCGAGCACACCACAGGTCTCGCGCCGGGCCTCGTGCGGAATGTGCGGAATCGTGCGGAAATTGTGACGGAGTCGCGGGGCAGTGAAGCAGGGGACTCGGGGGATCTTTTACAGCTTCCTATAAGGCGTAAATTATGGAGATCAGCCGACAGTGTCAATGTCGGGGCCATCTCCGTTCCCGTTTTGTTACCTATCCGTCACTGTGTCCCGGCCGCTTCCCGGTGGCTCCCGGCTGCTTCCCGGCCCCGGAGGCGGGCACGGCCGGGACTGCGGAGCGGCCGGCGGCCGGGGCTGCGGAGCGGCCGGCGGCCGGGAAGCCGCCGGCCCACCGCGGAGGCCGCGGGGACAACGCACATCGATCATGGTCAGCGCTGACATTTCACGTATGTGGTGCACCAGGAGGGGCGTTTTGCCCGGTTCGGCTGCACCAGATACGTGAAAGGTGGGCGGGAGGGGCCAGTGTGACTGGGGCCATGCGTGACACCCCCGCACTCTCGCGCCGCGCCTCCTGGCGCCCCGAAGTACGGCGCCCCGTGGGCGGTCCATGGGCACCCCGGTGGGCGGTCCGCGGGCGGTCCGGCAAACGCGGCCGCGACTCGCCGCTGGTCCTGCGTCCGCGCCGGCTTATTCCGGGCCGTAAAATAGCGGGGTCAGCAGCCGCATCGTCGCGGTTCCTCCCTCGATGAGGCAGGTCGATGCCCAGGCCCAGCACAACCACCGTGCGGGATCTCCGGAAGAACAACCGGTCCCGTGCGCTGTGGCAGGTATTCCTCAACGGTCCGCTGACCCGCCAGGAGGTTGGCACGGTGGCCGGGCTCAGCCCCGCCACGGTCAGCAACCTCGTCGCGGCCCTGGTCGCGGAGGGTGTCGTGGTCGAGGTCGGCCTCGAGGACTCCAACGGCGGCCGCCCGCGCGGACTGCTCCAGGTCAACCCGGGCTACGGCTACGTGATCGGGGTGGACGTCGGGGAGACGGCCTTCCTGGTCGAGCTCTTCGATTTCGGGCTGAACCTGCGGGCCCAGCACTCGTCGGTCACCGACATGTCCGTGCTGGATCCCGAGGACGCCGTCAGCCACATCGTCGAGGGCATCGAGTCGGTCATCGCCGAGGCGGGGGTCGAGCCCGCGAGCATCCTCGGGGTCGGCGTGGCCGTGCCCGGCCTGGTCGAGCACCGCGGCGACGCGGTCGTGCACGGCCAGAGCGTCGGCTGGCACGCCGTCCCGCTGGAGGCGATGCTGCGCGACCGGACCGGCCTGTCGATCCTGGTCGACAACGGGGCCAAGACCCTGGGCCAGGCGGAACGCTGGTTCGGCGCGGCCCGCGGCACCGACAACGCCGTCATCGTGCTGCTCGGCATCGGCGTGGGGACCTGCATCGTCAGCAACGGGGAGGTGTACCGGGGCGCGACGAGCAGCGCCGGCGAGTGGGGTCACACCACGGTGTGCGTGGGCGGGCGGACCTGCCGGTGCGGCGCGGACGGCTGCCTGGAGGCCTACGTGGGCGCCGGGGCCATCGCGGCCCGCTACGAGCAGCTCAAGCGGCGCCGGGTGACGGTCAGCCCCGGCGAGCTGGAAGGGCGGGTCGCCGCGATCATCGCCGCGCGGGACAGTGACCGGGCCGCCGCCCAGGTCATTGACGAGACCATCACCTACCTCGGCGCGGGCATCGCCGATCTGGTCAACCTGTTCAACCCGGAACGCGTGGTGGTGGGCGGCTGGCTCGGCCGGGCCCTGGGCGACGATCTGCTGCCCCGGATCCGTGCGGCGGCAGGCCGCCGGGCGCTGCATCTGCCGTTCAGCCGGGTCGAGATCGTCACGGCCGATCTGGGTCAGGACGCGGTCGCCCTGGGCGGCGCGACGCTGCCGATCGCCCGGCTGCTCACGGCGGGCGCGGTAGCGCCCCGGCACCCGGAGAATCCCCGCCGGATCCGGTCGGTCACCCCCGGCTGAGCCCGGGCGCTCCATCCCCGGCTGACCCCGCGGCCGCCTCCCGGCTGAACCCCCGGCCCGTCCCGGCCGCCTCCCGGCTGAGCCCCCCGGCCGCGCGCCCAGGCTCTCTCCCGGCCGCGCCCGGCCGCGATGAGGCCGCGCACCAGCCACCCCTCTGGCACCATCCGGCAACCCTTGACCGGACTTTACTCAAGGCTTAGCCTAAGTTCTAAACTATAAACACTTCCGGTGCCGACGGCGCCGCACATGGCCATCCCTGATGCGCAGTGAAGGAGCAGTCGGCAGTGTCCATGCGCTTCCCGCCCGGTTTCCTGTTCGGTGTGTCCACGTCCGCGTACCAGATCGAGGGCGCGGCCGATGAAGACGGCCGCGGGCCCTCGATGTGGGACACGTTCAGCGCGAAGCCAGGGGCCGTCACGCACGGCGACACCGGCGCGATCGCCTGCGACCACTATCACCGGACCGACGCGGACCTGGATCTCGCGGCCGGCCTGGGCCTGAACGCCTACCGGTTCTCGATCGGCTGGCCGCGGATCGTCCCGGACGGCACCGGCGCGGTCAACCAGAAGGGCCTCGACTTCTACCGGCGCCAGGTGGACGGCCTCCGCGCCCGGGGCCTCGAGCCCATGGCCACGCTGTACCACTGGGACCTCCCCCAGCCCCTGCAGGACGCCGGCGGCTGGGTGAACCGCGACACCGTGGCCCACTTCTGTGACTACGTGCAGCTGGTGCTGGACAGCCTGGCCGACGTGGTCCCGGTCTGGGTGACGATGAACGAGGCGTTCTGCTCGGGCATGATCGGCCACCTGCAGGGCCGGCACGCGCCCGGCCTGGCCGACCTGCACTCCGCCCTCGCCGCCTCCCACCACCTGCTGCTCGCCCACGGCCTGGCCATGGGCATGATCCGGGACTGCGCCCCGCAGGCCCGGGCCGGCATCACCCACCTGCTCTCAGACATCCACGCCGCGTCGGACTCCGACGCCGACCGGGCGGCGGCCCGGCGGCTGGACGGATACGAGAACCGCTGGTTCCTCGACCCCGTGCTCCGGGGCAGCTACCCCGCGGACATGCTCGACTGGTACCAGCGGCAGGTCCCGCTGGACTTCATCCGCGACGGCGACCTGGAGGTGATGGCCGCGCCCGCGGACTTCCTGGGCGTCAACTACTACGAGACCAAGCTCGTGGCCGAGGACACCGACGAGCCTTACCACCAGGCCCGGGTCATCCCGGCCGCGGACTATGTGAGCGCTCTCCAGCTGACCGCGAACGGCATCGACGCCCGCCCGGCCGGCCTGGGCCGCATCCTCCGCCGGGTGCACGAGTCCACCCCGCTCCCCCTCTACATCACCGAGAACGGCGCGGCCTACCACGACTACGTCGACCCCGAGGGCGGCGTGGATGATGTGGAACGGGTCGCGTACCTGACCGATCACTTCGCCGAGACACTGGCCGCCATCGAGGCCGGGGTGGACGTGCGCGGCTACTTCGTCTGGTCGCTGCTGGACAACTTCGAGTGGGCCGACGGGTACAGCCGCCGGTTCGGCCTGGTCTGGGTGGACTTCGGCACGCAGGCCCGGATCCCGAAGGCCAGCGCCCGCTGGTACACCCGGCTCATCGCGGATCAGCAGGCCCCCTGACCCCCGGCTTACTGACCGACGCGACCAATCGCCCGCTGCGGCCGCGCTCCGCTGACCCGCCGCGCCTTCCGCCGGCTGCTTCGCCGCAACGAAATTCAGCCGCGCCCCAGCGACACGACCAGGCTCGCGTAGTCCCGGCCGGCCTCGATGAGCACCGCGTTCCGCTGATCGGACCCGGTCGCCCGGTCCCGGGCCTCGGCGCTGTCCCGGCCGAATTCCATGTGCCGGCCGATCAGCCGCCGCAGCCGGATCTCCTCGGCCAGGTCGATATACCAGACCTCGTCGAGCAGGCCCGCCACCGGTGCCCAGGGGCCCGACCGGAGCAGCAGGTAGTTGCCTTCGGTTATCACCAGGGGGACGTCCGGCGGAACCGGGATCGCGTTCGCGATCGAGTCCTCGATGTCCCGCTCGAAGCGCGGCGCGTACACGGCTCCCTCGGCCGGATCACGCAGCCGCCGCAGCAGCGCCACGTACCCGGCCGCGTCAAAAGTGTCCGGGGCGCCCTTGCGTTCCGCCAGGCCGTTCTCGACAAGCAGCTGATGGGCCAGGTGGAACCCGTCGAGCGGCACATACGCGGCGGCCGCGCCCAGTTCCTCCCGCAACCTCCCCGCGAGGGTGGTCTTGCCGGCCGCGGGCGGCCCGGTGATCCCGAGGATGGCCCGCCCGGGGCGGTCCGCCAGGGCCCGGGCGCGGTCCAGCAACTGCCCGAAGGGCACGTCTGTCATGACGGGCGCGGTCAGGAGGGTCTGAGGCTGCCGATGCTGAGCGACCCGTCCTGGCCGTTCCCCGGGCCGCTGCCCGCGGCGGTCGACGCATCGCCCGCCAGGCGCAGGCCCTGCTGCTCCTCTTCCTCGCGGACGTAGGCCTGCGGGTCCTTGTCCACCGGCGGGACCCCCGCGTAGTGCTTGGCCTCGAAGGCCACGAACGCCACGGCCAGGTCGTGGCGCAGCTGGAGACTGGCCAGCCGGCGGAAGTCGGTCAGGCCCTCGCGCTCTTCCTCGCCCATGTGATCGCTGTTGGCCAGGTTGGCCGCGGTCACCGCCGCGTACCAGCCGTCGCTGCCGACCGGGTGGCCCTCGGCCGAGACGACCGCGTCGCGGATGTCGTTGTGGTCTCCGATCGCGTCGATGGTCTCGTCTTCCGCGGTGCCGCCGCGCCGGGCCGCGATACCCACCCGCAGCAGCGCGGGGTAGAAGATCTCCTCCTCGGCCGCGGCGTGCAGCTCGAGGAACGCGGCCAGCCGGCCCCAGACCGCGCCCAGGGTTTCCGTGTCGGACCGGTCGATCTGCTCCAGGATCGCGAAGAGCCGGCGCTGCTCGTGATGGTCGTCGAGGATCAGCTGAGTGATGTCCACCCGGTGCCCCTTTCCGTCTCCCTGGGCTTCAGCCTAGGGACCTGAATTCTCTCTTCCTCAGGGGAGGGCCTCCGGCTCCTTAGGGGAGAATCTCCGGCACGCCCGGCTCGGGCAGCCTGGTCAGCAGCCGCACATGCGTCCCTGTCCCGTCCGTGGCCGCTTCGAGGCAGTCGCAGGCCTGGCGGCCCAGCCAGAGTCCGTGACCATGAGTCGCGTGCCGGTCCGGGGCGAGATAGGCGGCGAGCGGATCGGCGAAACCCGGGCCGCCGTCGTGCACGTGGCAGACCAGCATGGGCCCCTCGGTATAGACCCAGAGCCGCCGCGGGCCGGTGCCATGCATCAGCGCGTTGGTGACCACCTCGGCGGCCGCGGCTACCAGCAGCGCGACCGACTCATTCCCGAACCCGGCCTGGGCCAGCTGGGTCCGCAGGAAACGGCGGACGCCCGCCAGGTCCTCGCGGCGGCCGAAGCCGATCGATGCGGAGGTCAGCGGCGGCGGGGCCACGGCGGAGAAGTCCCGGATGAAGATGCGCGGGTCGGCGAACACCGCGGCTGGGCACCACCCGGTCGCCCTGGAGCAGTTCCGGATGGGTTTGCTCCACCCCGGGGCGCAAGTCGCCCGGGAGCGCCGACACGTCGTACGGGCAGAGCACCGAGACCGGGAACGGCTGGTACACGACATTGGCTGCCGCCTCCATCCGCAGGTAGTCCGCGGCCTCCGCGGGAGTGCGGCGGGACACGGCCTGCCCGGCGACGACGCGGACCCGCTGGCCGTCGCTGGCGTAACGGCGCAGCCAGTCGAGCGTAGTGCGGGTCGCCTGGCCCTGGCGGCGGTAGAAACTGGCCGCGTCAGCGAACTGGACCTCCGGAACGTCACCGCCGAGTTCACCCCGGAGCCAGGCCAGCTGGCCGGCCGGGACGGCGGCCAGGATCTGCTCACGGCGGTCCAGGCCCTCGCGGATGAACGCCCCGACAGCGGCACGGAATTCTGGCTCATCGGTGTACAGCAGGGCCCGATGGGCCATGCTGGCGTCCGCCGGCCAGCTCATGCTTCGATCACCACCGCGTCAGCGCGGAACCCGGCCAGATCGAGCACGCGCCGGACGGGCTCGGTGATATTCGCCAGCGTGACCCGGCCGCCGGCGGGCAGGCCGACCGCGATCTGGTAGATCTCGCGCAGCGAGCCGACGTCCGCGAACGCGACTCCGCCGAGGTCGAGCCGCAGCCGGGGGCTGGCCGCCAGCCGGGCCCGGATGACCCGGGCCAGGACCGGGCCGTTCGTCAGGTCGAGTTCGCCCTCGACCCACAGCACCGGCGGCGGGGCGGAGGCGATGAACAGGGCCAGCGGCAGACGCTGCCCGTTGGTCGCCATCCCGGTGTGCTCCGCCGCGATGATGGCGGTGGCCGGCTCATCCAGCTGACGCTGGTCGTACTGGCAGATGGCGGCGATACCCACCTCGCCCAGCATCTGCGACACCATGCGTTCCCAGCGGACGAGCTCCTCCAGCGAGCCAGCCGGCCAGGGGGAGCCGCCCATCTCGCCGGTGATCCGCAGGCCGGGGAATCCCGCCGCGAGGGACTGGCTGAGGGCCGCCCGGAACCTGGCCCCGAGCTGAGCCACGTCGGGGCGGGCCAGGTCGCCGTAGATCTCACCGAAGGTGCGGACCAGCAACTGCCCGCCGCTCAGCGGCCGCCGGGTCTCGATCCCGCCCGCTTCGAGCAGGGCCAGGGCCACGTCGTACGGTCCGGGCGTCACGTAGATCACGCGATCCCCAGCCGCCAGCGCGCCGCGGATCACCGCGGCGGTGAGCCGGCGGTGCTCGTCCTGATCCTGGTACAGCGCGCACAGATGCTGACCGGATGCGAGCGCACCGACGTCGCCCGGCGGGCGCCCGAACCGCTCCCGGGAAGCGCGATCATCGCCGTTGATCAGCCGATCCTTCCCGGTCGGGTGCGGGTCCCGATGGCCAGCGCCACCGGGAGCTGTTCTCCCCCGCCAGGCCGGGCGCGGGGGGAGGATCTTGCCACTGCCCCCGCGTTTGGAGCCAAACGCCAAGGCCCATCCAGCGGGCCCGGGCCGGGACGAGGACATTGGCCCGGCCGGGAGGTTCACCCCGGCCCGCCGGGGTACCGTTACGGTGATCTGATGCCCCGTGTTCCAAGTCAACCTGTGTGTTAAAGGTACTCGTGTCTAGCGAATTTGGCTCTTCCACCGTGGGCCTCCATCGCCATGTTGTCCAGTTCTACGACCGTGACGAAGAGCTGGCCGAGACCGCAGGAGACTACCTCGCCGGTGCGATCGCCGAGGGAGGCGCGGCGGTCGTCGTGGCCACCCCGGGCCGCTGCGCCGGATTCGAGGCCCACCTGGCCGCAGGCGGCGTGGATGTCGGGGCGGCCCGCCGCGACGGGACCCTGGTCTGCCTCGATGCCACCCGGGTGGCGCCCCGGCTGACCCGCGGCGGCCGGGTCAACCTGGCGGCCTTCGACACCCAGTTCAGGCCCGCCATCCTGGCTGCGGGCGAGGCCCCCGGACCGGTCCGGATCTACGGGGAGGTCGTCGCCCTGCTCTGGGCGGCCGACCAGGTCAACGCCGCCCTCGAACTGGAAGGGCTCTGGAACGAACTGGGCCAGCAGATCCCGTTCTCGCTGTTTTGCGGCTACCCGCGGGATCTGGTGGAAAGCAGCGAGCATCAGGGCGCGGTAGCCGAAATCTGCCGCCTGCACACCGCGGTGGTCGGCCGCCCCATAGCCAGTGCGCCAGTGACCGGTGAGCCAGTGGCTCGATGGCTCAGCGGCCGGTTCGTCAGCGGCCGGTGGCCCAGCCGGCCGGTGACTCCCTTCGCCGGGTCCACTGGGCCGACGTCACGCGCACGTTCGCCGGGAAGCCGCGAGGACACCCGGGCCGCCCGGGGCTTCGCGCTCGGGATGCTCGAGCCCTGGCGTGGTGAGCAACTGGCGGCGGACGCCGCGCTCGTGGTCACCGAACTCGCCACCAACGCGGTCCTGCACGCCGGGTCGGCCTTCAGCGTCAGCCTCGCCCTGTCCAGCGGCGCGATCCGGATCAGCGTGGGTGACACTCTCCCCCTCGGGCCGACCGGCGGGGACAAGCAGCTGGCCGCCACAGCAGGCCACGGCCTGGGCGTGATCGCGGCCATGGCGACTCGCTGGGGCGTCGAGTCCGCGCCCAGCGGCAAGGCCGTCTGGGCCGAGCTCCCCCTTGCCCGGCTGACAACACCTGACTAACTGGGCCCGACTAACTGGGTCTGACTGACAGGGCCCGACTTATCCGGCCTGGCGGCCAGGAGCGGGACCGCCGGCCGGCCGCGTCAGGAGGTCGTGGCCAGCGCGCGCAGCAGCGCCCTGGTCTCGCGCCGGCTGCGGCCGGGGTCGTCGCCCACCGGGAAGATGATGGGCCACAGTTCGGTCACCCCGGCGTCGGCCAGCCGCCCGAGCTGCTTCTCGATCGCGGTCTCGTCCCCGGTGACGGCCAGGGCGCCCGGCGACTCCACGCCCTCGCGGTCCAGCAGCCGGCGGTAGTTGTCGAACCCGGCGTAGCGGGCGAACACCCCGTCCGCGGCCTGCCGGGACGCGGCGCCGTCGGCTGACAGCGCCACGGGCAGCGCGGCCACCACCCGCGGTGCGGCCTGGCTCTCCGGCCGCCCGGCGGCTGAGCGGTGCAGCCGCGGCACGATCTGCTCCCCCAGCGTGCGCGGCCCGGCCAGCCAGGTCACGACCCCGTCGGCGAGTTCTCCGGCGGCCTGGACCATCAGCGGGGAGAGCGCGCCCACCAGCACCGAGACCGGGCTGGTGCCCGGCACGGCGAAACCGCCGTCCACCTCGTAGAAGTTCCCGCGGTAGCAGACGCTTCCCTCGCGCAGCAGCGGGACGAGCACCGAGAGGTAGTCGCGCATGTGCGCGGCGGGCTGCTGGTAGGGCAGCCCGTGCAGGTCTTCGATGACCGGCCGGTGTGACACGCCCACGCCGAGCGTCAGCCGCCCTCCGCAGAACGCCTGGGTCGTCGCGGCCTGCTGGGCCAGCGCGAGCGGGTGCCGCGGGTAGGTCGGCACGATGCCCACGCCGAGGTCGATCCGGCTGGTCCGGGTCCCCGCCACGGCCAGCACGCTGAGCGCGTCGACGCCACGGGAAAAGTGGACGGTCCAGGCCGACCCGAAGCCCTCGGCCTCGGCCGCCACCACGTCACCGACGACGTCCTGGGGCCGCATCGGCGCGCCCAGTACCTCGCTGCCGGCCCCCATCGCGATCCGCATCCCTGCAGCATCCCGTCCCGGCCTGGAGCCCGGCCAGGTCCCGCCAGGCCAAAGCGGTCACCCCCGGCTCGTCTGTGGATGGCGAGCCCCCTGCGCAGCAGCGGCCGGGGCGGCAGCACCCCACCTGCTGCGTGACCTTCGGTTCGGGGAGAGGGGCATCACAGCCCGGGCCAAGGAGAAGGACGTCAAGTCTTCGCTGCGGCCGCCGTTCATGGCCCTGAATGAAACCGCGGGAATGACGTGATCATTGACGCCAATTGGTTCCGGAACAGAACCGATCGCGAGGTGATCATCTTATGCACCAAACGGCGGCCCGGCTGATCACTCTCAACTATTCTGTTTTTACTTAGAGTAATGGCCCGACTGCATTGAGTCATTAGGCCGGCCCAGGGACTTACGTCAGGACGGCGCAGCCCACAGAATGGGGACTACCCCGCTACCTTCTGTTCACTGTAATTCTTTATTCAGGACACCGTCTGCTGGACGGCAGTTCATTCGGGGTGGGGGACATGGCACGGGGGACAATAGGGCAGGCAGTCAACTCTGCACCGGCGGCCAGGCCAAAACTGGCCGGTGCAGAGCAAAGGCCAGGCACCGTCCAGCAGGCTGCTCACGACTTGCGCCAGCCCGTGGCTGCAGTGCTCGCGCTGGCCTCTGCCGCACTTTCGGACGAGTCGGCAACAGAACCAGTCCAGCAGCGCCTGGAGCAAATTGTCACAGAAGCACATTGGCTTTCCAAGATCATAAACGACATGCTGGCTGAGCCAGGCATCCCGTGGAGCGCAGAAGCCGTCGATATCGGCGCGCTGGTACGCGATACGGTCAAATCGGAGCAGCTGATCTCCGCGGCACAGATCAGCCTTCAGCAGCCGGACCAGGGGCCGCGCTATCTAATGGCGGTCGGCACGCGGCTCCGGCGCGCTCTGGCCAATGTCTTGGCCAACGCGACGCGGGCCGCGGGCCCGGACGGTCACGTTGAAGTGACCGAGCAGGCTCAAGGCAGCATGGAACTTGTCGAGATCGCAGACGACGGCCCAGGTTTCGGATCCATGACCGTCGGCAGCAGAACCGGAATCGGGCTCCAGATTACCGGGCAGATGCTCGCGGAGTGCGGCGGCCGGATGGAGGTCGAGCGACTTTCCTCCGGCCAGACTCTGGTCCGGCTGTTACTGCCCGTCATGGCAGACGGTCGCATGGCGGGTGACGGCCGATGAGAATCGTGCTCGGCGACGGCCACCGATTGTTCATTGACGCACTGGCCGAGGCGCTGGCCCAGGACGGGGTGACGGTGGCGGCACTGGCCACCTCCCCGCCCGAGGTACTGGCGGCGGTGGCCCGGCACCGGCCTGACATATGCCTGATGGCAGCCCGTTTTCATACCCGCGGGAACTTCGGCGTGCTGGGATTGATCCGCGGTCGATACCCTCAGGTCAAGGTCGTCATCCTGGCGGACGGTGCCGATCCCGTGACCCTGTCCGATGTGATCGGCAGTGGTGCGGCCGGCCTCATCAGGAAAGATCAGCACCTCACTGAGATCATCCGGACCCTGGCCGATGTGCGGGCTGGTGAGCAGGCCCTGGGAGCGGAGGCGGCCCAGCCCGGGCCCCGGGATCTGCGCTCACCCGGGATCAGTGACAGCGAATGGCTCGTGCAGTTGCTCACCTTGCGCGAGCAAGAGGTGCTGATGCTGATCATGGAAGGACAGTCCACCAAGCAGATCGCCCGATCGCTCGCTATCTCGCTAAGCACGGCCCGCACCCACATTCAGAGCGTTCTCGTCAAACTCGGGGCGCACTCCCGCTTGGAGGCGACAAGCATGGTGGCCCGTTCCTGCCTGCTTGGAATTTCTGGTCAATACTCGCTCGGCCCGCCGGCGAAGCAAGCGGCCGCCAACGGGTGACCGTTACGCTGATGAGGCGCCCGACCGCCCTGGAATCGCTGAGACTCCCCGAGTCTCCGGTCAAGCAACTCCTGGTGGTGGACGACTATGTCTCTTTCGCGGAGGCGCTGGCGTGCCGGCTCGATATTGAGCCAGGGCTGACCGCATCTGCCGTGACCACAATCGAGCAGACCCGCTCGGCTCTCACCGAAGACCGATTCGACATCGTTCTGCTCGATATCGACCTGGACGGCAGTGACGGGATCGAATTCGCGGACGAGGCGCTCTCTGAGCATCCAGATATGCGGATTGTGGTCGTGACAGCGGGCCGGGACGAGAGCCGGATCATTGAGGCGGTCCAGATCGGCGTATCGGGTTGGGTGCTCAAGGATGATCCAATTGAGCATCTGCTGTCCGTGGTCTGGGGCGCTTTGCGCGGAGAGACCTGGATACCGCCCAGGCTCCTCACCTATGTGCTCACGGAGCTGAAATCCGCGCAATCTGAGCGCGCCGAACAGGCGGCCCGTCTCGCTACGCTGAGCCCACGCGAGAAACAGGTTCTCGGTTGCCTGGCGGCAGGCATGAGCGCGGACGCGATTGCGGGTCAGCTGTTCTTGTCACGCAATACCATTCGGACCCACGTCTACAACACGCTGAAAAAACTGGACGTGCACTCGGCGCTGGCGGCGGTGGCATTGGCCCGGCGCGCGGGCCTATCCATCCCAGATCCCGCCCACCCCGAATCAGCGGGACGTGCCGGGCGGGGGATCTGAAATCGACAAGAGCTCCCGCCAGCGGCTCACGGCCTGACTGCGCTCCCCCACCCCGAAGCGTTGGTAGATGCTGCAGATATGGTTCTTCACCGTCTTCTCCGTGATCACCAGACGAGCTGCTATCTGCCGGTTGGAGAGGCCATCGGCGATGAGACCCATGATCTCGCGCTCGCGCGGCCGAAGGACTATCGGGGATACGGCCCGGCCGGGGTCGCTCAGGAGCGAGCCTTCGCGGTCGGCGGGGGCAGCACCGGCCGAGATCGGCCGTGGCCGGGCCGCGTCCATCACGACCTGGATCAGCTCACCCTGATCGAGTTCTTCGCGCATCACGCAGCCACTGGCTCCGGCCGTGGCGGTTCCCATCACCAGATCGGCATCGTCCACGGAGGTAAGCATCACGACCCGGGTTAGCTGGCTCAGGTGCGGGATGGTCGCCGGACCGTCGGGCAAGGGCATCCGGATGTCGAGCAGCAGCACGTCCGGCTGATGCCTGCGCACCAGAGCGACGGCATCCTCGCCATTGCCCGCTTCGGCGACGATCTCGATGCCCGCCGCGTGCTCGAGCGCCGTGCGCAGGCCCAGGCGGAACACGGGATTACTGTCGGCGACGATCGCCCGGACCTGGGAGGTCACCGAGGCGACTCGCGGCGGCTGCCGGGCCGGAGCCGGGGCGGGAATCTCGGCCTGGAGGCGGGTTCCGCCGCCCGGCCGGGATTCGACGAGCAGCCGGCCACCCAGCCGCCGGGCGCGCTCACTGACTCCGCCCAGGCCGCTGCGGCCGTCCGCGCGCAGTTCGGCCAGGTCGGCGGGCGGGCGATACCCGGTGCCATCGTCGGCCACGGACAGCACCACCAGCCCCCGGGCCCTGCGCAGCACGACACGTATCTGGGCCGCGCGGGCATGCTGTTCCACGTTGTGCAGAGCCTCGCGGAGGATAGCCACGATCACGCAGCGGACATCCGCGCGAGACCTCCCCGCCGGGGGCCAGCTCCAGGCTGACATGGATGCCGGTCAGGATGCCCCAGGCCGTCGCGACACTCCGCACCTCGTCGCGCAGCGCTTCCTCCCGCAGGTCATGGATGACGCACCGCGCGTCGGCGACCGCGCGACGGGCCAGCCGGGTAAGTTCGCGCAATTGCTGCTCGAGCGCCTGCCGGTCGGCCGCCTGCGGAGCCGTCGCCAGGGAAGCGGCCACCATGGAGATGCCAAGCAGGCTCTTGCTGACGGTGTCGTCCATCTCCCGGGCGATGCGGGCCCGCTCCGCGGCGACCGCCGCGCGTACATGGTGGTAATCACCGAGGGCGGGCGGGGATTTGCCGTCCGGGATGCTGGCTCGCCGCTCCACCGCCGGGCCAGCCGGCCGTACCTGACCAGAGACGTTCTCGCGCGTCGCCCATCCCCTGCTGCGGTCCCCCACGATGCAGCTCCCACCCGGCCCCGGCGCCTTTCGCAGCGGTAAGCCCTCAGCTACGTCCGGCGCACCATGGCAAACAAAAAGTGAACAATCCGTAATACTCCCACCAATTAGACGTACATCACCAGTAGATGGTTCAGCATCGAGCAAATTCGGGCCAATATCCGGTAAAAAGTTAAGATCATCTTAGTAATGGTAAAGATGATCTTAACTTTTACCGGATTCATCCATTCATGACCTGGCCAGCTCCGGTGCCGAAATCCTCATTTGAACGTGACGATCTCGGCCAGCCACGTACCGCTGCCGGTGCCGGTGGCGGTAAAGCTCCCGGTGGCCGTGGGAATCTGGTAGGCGCGCCCGAGCGTGTTCGTATTGACGCTGTAGTTGGCCAGGCCGGTCCAGCCTGGATTCCACGTCAGGGACGTGCCGCCAAAGGTCCCTGTCACCGCGAACACGAACTCGCCGGCCCGGCTGATCGTGCCGGTAGCGCCCGAGGAGAACGCGCTGCCGGTCCCGCTGGCCGAGGACTGCCGATCCACCGTGCTGGCGCCCGATACTTCGTCGGCGATGACCCGGTAGGTCGAGGCGGTCGGGAACGTGATGGTGATCTTGTCGTTCACCGCGAGCGCGTGGTTGGCGAGGCCGGACAGGGTGACCAGGCGGTCGCCGTTGCCGTCGGAAACGTCACTGGCCACCGTCAGCGTGTTGCCCTGGCTGTCGGCGCCGGTGACCGCTCCGGTCGAAGAGGTGCCGGTGAGCTGGACCGTTGCGATGATCAGGTCACCCGCCGCCACTCCGGCGGTACGCCACACGGTCACCGAGCCAGACGTGTGCGAGCTCGTCGAGTAGTTCGTCGCAATCTGGTTGACGTACTGCGCCGGGCTCGTGCTCTGCGCGTTGACGGTGACCGTCTTGGTCGCGTTAGAGGTGAGGTTGTTGCCGTCGGTGGCGGTCACGGTGACCGGGTAACTGCCCGCGGACTGGTAGGTGTGGTTCGCGGTCGCCCCGGACTGCGGTCCGACCGTGGTGCCGTCACCGAAGTTGAACGAATAGCTGCTGATCGGCGAACTGCCCGCGGTCGAGCCCGAGGCATCCGCGGTCACCTGCAGCGGCGCCGTGCCACTGGCCGGGCTCACCGACAGTGCCGCCGTCGGCCCGGTCGCCTGTTGCGCGTTGACGGTGACGCTCTTCGTGGCTTGAGAGGTGAGGTTGTTGCTGTCGGTGGCGGTCACGGTGACCGTGTAACTGCCCGCGGACTGGTAGGTGTGGTTCGCGGTCGCGCCGGACTGCGGCCCGACCGTGGTGCCGTCACCGAAATTGAACGAATAGCTGCTGATCGGCGAACTGCCCGCGGTCGAGCCCGACGCGTCCGCGGTCACCTGCAGCGGCGCGGTGCCACTGGCCGGGCTCACCGACAGCGCCGCCGTCGGCCCGGTCTGCGTGCCGCCGCCGCCCCCCTGGTACTCGTATGCCCCGCGGTCGTAGAACGACCCAGCCGGGTTGCCCGTGTTGGTCACCGATGGGTCATCAACGCGGGGGTTGCCCAGGATGTCGGTGGACTGCTCGCCGGAGGCGGGCGAGTTGGCCGAGTCGATGGCCGGGGATCCCTCGGTCAGCTGGAAGTTTGCTGCCCCCGCGTTGGCGAACTGGGGGTCGGAGAAGATGCCTTTCGCCTCTTGCCCGGTGGCCGCTGGTCAGTGCGGCCTGAGTGTTGTAGACGGTTCCGGCCCAGGTGTACTCGGTGCCGGCGCCGCTCTGCCAGACAAGGTTGTAATTGGCAGTCGTTGTGGCCGGGGCTGAGTCGTAGACGCCGATGTTCCCGACCCGCCGGTTGCACGGGTTCGCGTAATCCGGCTGCCGGTGCTCGGGCATAGTGTGATCGGGGTCGGATTGATGACCGCGCCGGTCGCGTTGTTCATCGAGACGTTGTTCTCGATGTCGTAGTTGCCGCTCGTGCCCTCGACGTTGATGCCGTCCGTGCAGTTGCCGTAGACCGTGTTCCCGATAATCCGGCCCCCGGTGACGTCGAAGTCGTCGATGCCGTGGTCGCCGTTGCCGTAGGTGACGTTATCGGCGACAAGCGTGTTGTCCCCGCCGGTGTAGATGTTGATGCCGGTGTCCTCGTTGGCGTACGTCAGGTTGCCGATGATGAAGTTCCCGGGCGCGGTGACATCGATGCCGTTGGCGTTCCGCTCCCACTGATAGGCGTTGTGGTATGACGTGTTGCCCTGCACCGTGACGCCGGTGGTGGACCCGGTCAGCAGGATGCCGTGCGCGGCGTTGTCGTGCGTGACATTGCTCTTGATGAGCCCGCCGTTCAGGCTGCTCAGGTAGATCCCGGATGCGGACTGGCCGGATACCGGCTGGCCTGAGAAGGACACGGTGTTACCGGACAAGGTGATATTGCTGCTGGAGTTGACGTAGATGCCATAAGACGGTGTGCCGGTGATGGTGAAGCCGGAGATGACGACGTTGCTCTTGCCGGAGACCGAGAAGCCCTTCGCCCCGCTCGGGCCACCGCTGATGGTGACGCCCGAATTCGCGGTGAACGTCACGCCCGACGCCGGGCTGACTGAACTTCCCGTATACGTGCCCGCGATGACCTGCACCGTGTCACCCGAGACTGCCTTCGCCGCCCCTTTGGTGAGCGTGCAGAACGGCTGCGTCGCCGTCCCGGCGCCGGAAGCGGTATCCGAGCATGCGGGATTCGTGTTGTCCACGATGTACGTGGTGGACGCGGACGCCGCGACACTGGTCAGGACGATGCCGGCCATGGCCACGCCGAGCACTGAGCCAGCGATGGTGACCCGCCGGGCCGCGGCTCTCATCGTCGACTTACACCAGGTAATGAAAGCAGCAGGCAGGAAACTTCTCATGGTCGGACGCCCCCCCAAACCGGGCAACAAATTAAGACAGCCAGGCCCGGCGAACAATGACGCCTAGTCACTGTTCGCCCATGACACGTTAGGCAAGCAGTATATTTCCTATTCTTTACTTAAACAAGTATTCTTAGCAGGTCATCTCCCTTTCTCCGGCTCATTGCCGGGCGCGGAGCGCTCGCTTCGCGGAATAGTGGCACAAAGTGGCAGCGGTCTCCGGCTAGCCAGGCTCCTTCCCGATCGGGACCGGGGGGCCCGGGATCACTCCGATTAGGGCAGGCAGGGCCACCGAACCCACCCTGGGGCGCACGATGCGGGTCACATAGAGGAAGGTGTCCCACAGCCATCGGATGGTCTCGGTAATCGTCGGGTACCTCAGGTACCCGAGATCCGTGGCTACCCGGTGCGGGACGAGTTCGGTCAGATAGTAATTCTCGACGTCTGCGACCTGGCCGAGAACACTCTCGTCGCGCACCAGCACCTGGCTGGGACCAGTCATGCCCGGCCGATACCGGAAGATGAACTGGAGCTCGTCTGGATAACGCAGGGCCAGTGAGACAGTTTCGGGCCGGGGGCCGACGAGTGTCATATCGCCGCGCAGTACGTTCAGCAATTGCGGCAGCTCATCGAGGCTCGTCTTGCGCAGCAGTGCGCCGAGCCGGGTCACCCGGTCATCGCCGGGTGCGGTCACCTCTGGCCCCGCCTTTCCGGCCCGCATGCTGCGGAATTTCAGCAGCGTGAACGGGACACCGCCCTCCCCGACCCGGAGCTGGCGGTAGATCGCCGAACCGCCCGTGCTTCGCCGGGTGGCCAGGGCGAGCGCCAGGAAGACCGGCCACACCAGCCCCAGCACCACGATGGCCACGGCCACGTCGAGAAGCCGGCGGGCCCGGGTCGGCGCAACTCCCGGAGCCGCCACGGCGAGGACCGCGGCCGGCTTCTCATCCCGGGTTCCCGGGGCGGCTGTGTTTCTGCTGCCCTAGCCGCCGCTCCGGCGTCCCATGGTCGCTATTAGGCACGAACAACATCCGACCCCCCCGGGTGTGGTGAGTGGAGCTCTGCACGGGTGACCCCGGCGGCCAGGCGCCGGGTGACCAGCGGGTCACAGCGGGCGTTCAGGCAGGCGCCGGTGACGAGATCGAACTCGAGGTTGTGGCCGAGGCAGCGGATCACCCCATCCCTGACCGCGCTTCCGATGGCGAGATCCTCGCCTGCGTGCGGGCAGTAGCGAGCGATCTCATAGCGGCCGCCGGGCGCGTCCACCACGATCCGCTCGTCGCTCGACCGGTTCTGTTCGTAGGCCGCTATGGCCTGCAGGGCCTGCGGCTCGGCGTGCTTGAGGAAGCCGATGAGGTAGTCGTTGTAGATGTCCGGGTCGCGCCAGGCCGAGAACCGCAGGGACAGGAAGAGATCCTCCCAGCCGATCTGCCCGAAGATCACCGGGGCCAGCCAGCGGGAGTCCATCCGGAAGCCGTAGTCAGGCCGACGGGCCCGGCCACCCAGGTCGACCCGGACGCCGTCCGGCCGGAGGTCGACGTCCCACCGGCCCTCGACCTCTCCGGACAGCTCGAAGCGAACCGTCATGTCGATGCGATCGAGGAAGTAGGGGCTCATCTCGCCCAGCCGCCGGAAATGCTCGACGAACGCGTCACGCAGTTCCGCACCTGGCTCCGGGAAGGCCGCCCGTACCGCCTCGATGCCGCCGCGCCGGGCGGCGGCATAAGTGTCCAGGTACTCATCGGTGTCACCGAAATCGAAGTCATGCCAGTGCGGGTCGGCGACCCGACGCCCCGACAGCGGCTCGTACTGATCACCGGGCAGCCACAGGCCTACTTTCTGGCCCGGCAGCCGTGCGGAAAGGGCCTCGGCGGCCTGCTTCTGATCGGGGAACAGGCCCGGAGCCTTCAGCCAGCGGTTGTGCTGCTGGATCTCGGGGTCGAGGAAGCACATGGGCCCGGCGAAGGGGACCGCCAGTTCCGGCTTCACCAGCTTGATCAGCCGGCTGACCGCCCTGAATTTTCCTGCCCGTTTGGCCGCGCCGATCTCCCGGATCTGTTCCGGCGGATAGTCGTAGCAGATCGGATGCCAGGTGGCACTGGCCATCTGCACGGCCATGACGTCGAGCCGGCCACCGCACTCCAGGGCCGCACGGCGGGCCTGGCCCACCGTGAGGCGGGCGTCGTTGCCATGCAGCAAGGATGCGCCCCCCGCCGAGACCAGGACGGCCGCGTCATGGCACATCGGCGACTGCTCGGTGATGAAGGTCAGCCAGTCGCCGGCTTCATTGAGCGGGAATTTGGCCCAGGCCGGCACCTCGATGACGTTGGCCACCCCGGCCGCTGCGAGGCGGTCGCGGAAATTCGGTGACGGATACCGCGGGATGAGCACCGTCGCGGTCAACGGCAGGCTGGTCAGCACGGACAGGTCCATGTGGTCGAGGTGCTCGTGCGAGACGGTGACGTAGTCGCAGTCCGCCAGGGCGCCCCGGTCGAGATGGGCGTTGGCCGGGAACTGGTGCCAGGCCGCCTGGAACGCACCCCGCTCGGACAGCCATGGATCCATCAGCAGCCGCAGGCCGGCACCGTCGACACGAAGCCCGGCGTGGCCGAGGTAGGTGATCCGCATCGATTCGCCGCTCATCCGGTGCCCGCCGGCAGGAAGACATCGGTGAAGACCGTGGCGATCTTGGCCAGATCCCGGTCCAGCCCGGACTCGACCGAGTGGGGACTCATGTGGGTGAAGAGCACATGGCCCGCCCGGCGCTGCTGCTCCAGCTGGTCCCACAGCGCGTTCGGCCGCATCCCGGGGTTCATCAGCTGGTACATCGCACCGTCGTACTCCTGGTGCCACGTCCAAATGTCAACCGCGCGGGCGCCATGGGCGAGCGGGATGTCAACGAACAGCCGCACATCACCGGCCGCCTCACCCGGGGCGGCGCGGTAACTCCCCGGGTGCGCGAGCGCCTTGCGGGCCTGCAGTTGCACCAGGCGGGGCCAGCCACGCCTGCTCACCTCCTGCCAGGCGGCGGTCTGCGCGGCATCGGAGGTAGTCCCCCAGCTCGCATAGGTGCTGTCGGACAGCAGGCCGGTACTGAGATCGAGCACGTCAATCGCGTGCAGGCGCAGATAACCGTCGATCTCGGGCAGGGCCAGCCCGGGGTAGTGACCGTCCGCCGCCGCCGCGCAGGCCGCAGCGGCCGGTGCGGCCTGCTGGGGACCGGGCAGGCAGCCGAGTTGCGGCACCACCATGTCGACGAGGATCAGCTTGTGCGGCGCGGCCGCGTGCAGCGCCCGCGCGGTGTCCGACAAGAACCGCCTGATCTTGGCGGCGCTGTCCATGCCGTCGTGGTAGCCAAGCTCATCGGCGATCTTGATGCCGACGACACCGGGCTGGCGGGCCAGGGCCGCTACCCGGGTCACTGCCGCCTGGAATGAGGCCGATCCCGCCTCCCAGCGCTTGACCATGTCGGCCTCGATCCACACCCGGAGGTGATCGTGCGCGGCCACCTCCACCGCGGTCCGGTAGGCGGCCACCGGCGCGAGGGGGGAAGGCGGCCCTGACGCCCGGGGGATGCTGACCGGGGGCGCTCCGCCATGATGGGCACCGGCGCCGCCGCATGCGACCGCCCCGGCGAGCGTGAGGGCACCCCCGGCCACGGCGATGACCGCGGACTTCCCGATCCGGCGGCGGAGCCGGGCGGTCACGACGCACCCACCGCGGCTGGTGCCTCGGGCCGGGGCACAGGGACCAGCTTCCGCACGGCGAAATAGCACACCAGGAGCGCCGCACTGCTGGTCAGGTAGGCCGCGGCCGAGGCGACCGCGGCACCGACCACGTGGAAATGCGGAATGAGGGCCAGGTCGAGCCCGATGGTGACCACCACGGACACGCTGAGCGCGATGGAGTTCGCCCCCGGCCGGCCGACACCGTACAAGTACGCGCTGACCAGGCCGGCCACCCCCTCCCCGACGAGGCCGAAGAGCAGGATGCAGGCGGGCAGCATGGCGCCGGCGAACGCAGGCCCATAGACCAGGGGCAGCAGCGGAACGGCCGCCGCCAGCGGGATCGCGGCGATCGCGGTCATGATGAAGGCGCGCGGCAGCAGCACGGCAACATCCCGTCCGGCTTCGATCCGATCACGCACCGCCAGACGCGGGTAGAACACGTAGGTAATGGCCAGTCCCGGCAGGCGGAGCAGTTCGGCGTACTTCGAGGCGACCGCGTACACCCCCAGCGTGCCCGGGCCGACCAGGGCCCCGAGGATTACCACGTCCAGCCGCAGGTTGATCAGCGAAAGCATGCCGCCCAGCTGACCGCGCAGTCCGTAGTGGCAGATCTCCCGGCCCAGCCGCGGGTCCGGCCTCTTCCACCCCCGCGCGAACCCGCGCCGCACGAGGCGGATCGCGATCCCCGCCGTGACCAGCACGTCGGCGCCGACGAGCGCCGTCATGAGCAGGGCGGTGCCGTGCAGGAACGGCAGCAGGGCCACGTACACCGGCAGGAACGCGGCCTCCTCGGCGGCTATCGCCGCGTTAGCGCCGCGCATGTCATTCTCGCCCTGCAGGAAGGACTTGCCCGCCGCCACCCAGAGCTGGGAGAACACGGGGACCGCCGCGGCCAGCACGACGCCGATGTGCCACGGGCGGAAGAAGAGCCAGTGCAGCAGAGGACTCAGGGCCAGCCAGCACACGGCCGCGGCCAGCGAGCCAATCAGCGTCAGGACGAACAGGGTTGACCGCAGCCGGGGCAAGGTTGCGTACTCCCGCGCGGCCAGGAAGTACGGCGCGGCGCTCGGCAGGCCGAAGGAAACCAGTACTCCGGCCAGGCCTGGAAGCACCCGGAGCAGGGTCAGCTCGCCGAGCAGCTTCGGCCCGCCCGCGTGCGCGACCAGGATGGTCGCGATCGTGAGTGCGATGAGGGCGATAACCCGCGCGGCGACATTGGCCGTCAGGACGGGCGGCGCGTACTTGGCCAGGCGGGCCGTGAGGCGCTTCATCGGGCCACCTGGGCCACGTCCGGCCTGCCACGGTCACGGTCCCGGCGGCCCCACAGGTCCACGGCGGCGATGATTCCCAGCAGGGCCCACAGGTGCCGGAAATGCAGGACCTGGTAGAGCGTGGCGGAGATGAACATGCCGATCACGGCGGCGCCCAGCAGTTCCGGGCGCGGGAAGATGGCGGCGTAGTCCGGCCGCAAGGGCCGGGTGGCAATCCTTCGGCAGCGGACGGCGATGATGACGAGGAGGAATATGAGGGCCGCCCCGCCGAGCACGCCCCGCTCCAGCAGGGCCGCGCTGTAGTCGTCGTGGGCCATTTTGACGTAGCCGTACTGGTGGGCCTGGAAAGCCGTCTTCGTCCCGCCCGGTCCGATGCCGAAGGGGGTATCGCCGGTGAAGTACAGCTGTTCGGACTCCGACAGGATGGTGCTGCGAGAGCCGCTGCTCTCCGCCTGGCGGCCGATCGAGTCTTTGAGCAGCGGCGAGCTCGCCTGGGCCTGCGCCACGATGCCCTGAACGTGCACATGGGGGGCGATGGCCAGCACGGCGAGGACGAGTGCGGCGCCGGTGATGACGGCCGGAGCAGCACCACGGCGGCGGGCCAGCGTGAACAGGGCGCCGAGTACGGTGGTGACCACCAGCACCAGCGCGCCACCGTTGGAGCCGGTCAGGATGATGGCGGTCACGATCAGCGCACAGCAGAGCCATCTGAGGACAGGCCGGGCCGGGTACCGGGCCGCCCGCAGCACCAGCAGTGAGCAGATGAAGTAGTTGGCGGCCAGGTTCGGGTCGCCCAGCGTGAACGCAGCCCGGACGCCGTTGCGTGCGATCTCGCCGGACAGCAGGGGGATGTGCGCGAACACTCCGATGATCATGAGCGCGGCGAAGCAGGTGACGCTGATCGCCCAGGCCCGGGTGATTGTTCTCAGCAACGCGGGATCGCGGCTGAGGTTGGCGATCGTGATGCCCCAGGCCAGCAAGAACGCGTCCTGGATCAGCGTGACCAGCCCGCCGCCGACGCTCAGGTACGCATCTGAGTAGGCGACCGTGCTGGCCAGGGCCCCGGCCAGGATCGACAGGCCGATCGGGAGCAGGTACGGGAATCGCATGGGCTGGCGGTGGCTGGAGAACCAGAGCGCACCGATGAAGATGGCGGCGGCGAGGAACACGTCAGCGGGCGCGGTGTTCCCGGTGCCCGCCGGGACCAGCCAGGGCATCGCCGCGATGGCGACGCCCATCACTACCTTCACCACGTTGCGCCTGCGGCTGGCCGACGGCGTGGCCGGCGGGATCCCTGGCTGCTCCGGGATGGTCAGGCCGGGAAGCACCGGGGTCCGGGGGCTGGCCAGGGAGGTCACTGGGCCACCTCGCTGACCAGCCGCAGCAGCAGGTCACGGTGGCGGGCGGCGAAATCGGGATGGTCGGCGGTCACCGCGACCTCGGCCAGCCCAGCGAGCAGTACATCGCGCCACAGCGTGCCGGGTGCGCCCAAGCGGGCCAGCGCCGTCGCGACAAAGGTGCGCACGAGGCTGCCGAACCAGCCCTGCCCGGCGATCGCATACCGGATCCCGGCGCCCCAGCCGTCCGCGCGCAGCCCCGGATGGCCGGCTACCGGGTGGCCGGGGCGGGTATGCCGGTCGAGATACAGCGAGTAGCTCAGTACGAACCGGGCCACGTCGCGGAGCGGCTCGCCGGACATTTCACCAGCTGCCCAGTCCACCACGCCCGTCACCGTCTCCCCGGAGAGCAGCAGGTTGCCCGCCCAGAAGTCACCGTGCACGATGGTGCGCGGCGTGCTGGCCGACGCGAGGCGCGCAGCCACCGGGCCAAGCTGGCCGGCGAGCGCGGCGGCGCATCCGTCCCCCGGCCAGCGGGCGGTGATCTGCCCGGCCACGCCGTCGAGCAGCGCGATGGGCGCGGACCCGGTCAGGCTGTCGGCGTGCAGGGCGGCGAGCCAGTTCCAGGCCGCCGTGAAGTCGGCGCGCACCGAGGCGGGATCCCCCAGATGCCGGAAGGTGTGGTAGCCCGCGCGCATCGGCACGCCGGGCACCACCGAGGTGGCGACGGCCAGCAGCCCGTCCGCATCGAAGACACCTGCGTGCCGGGGCAGGGCCGACCCGGCCCGGGGCAGGGTCAGCCGGCCCAGCCGGACGAGAAAATCTGCCTCGCGCTCGATCACCCCGGCGGCCGCCGGGGTGGTGGCCACCTTGACCGCGAGGTGCGGCTGCGGCGCTCCCGGGCGCCAGTACCAGGACGGTCACGCAGGAGTTCGGGTCACGGGACGCGTCCAGCAGGACGGTCCGGCTGCCCGGCGCATTCAGCAGCGCGCGCAGGTCCCCGGCGGGCGGTCTCGTCCCGGCGGTGCCCGGCCGCACGGGTTCCCGGGCCTGGGTGGCCGGATAGGTCATGGCGTCCTCCCGACGACGACTCGGCCGGCGGCGAGCGACCCGGCTGCTCCGGGACGGCGGCGCAGGAACTTGACGGCCGCGTCGGCCAGCCCATGCGCCCAGGTGACGCCGGGCGGCGGAGTCACCAGTGACCAGCAGGCCCAGCGGAGCGCGTCAGTGGTGTCCTCGACCACCACGATGGCCCGGCGCAGCGAGGGGAGCGCCACATACTGCCGGTTGACGACGATCGAGCCGGTAGCGGCGATCCGGCGGGCCCGGAGGCGCCCGCCGGGCCGGTGATCCAGCAAGACCACTGGGGTCCCAGCGGGCAGGGCACGCAGTTCCGCGGCGGTACGCCGGACCGCCAGAAGCCCGGACCGGACGTCAACGGCCACGGCTTCGCGGGGCGCCAGCAGCCCCCACCGCTGTCCCGGAGTGGTCCAGTGCGCAGTCACGATCCTCCTCAGTGCAGTACCGCGAACGGGCGCATCCTGGCCACGGGGCGGACCAGCCCGCCCCGGACCAGCACCGCGAGCACTTCGTCCACGCCCCGGTCATCGAAATGCGCCGCACTGGCGGGATCAGCGTCGTCGTAGCGGAACCGCAGGGTGGCGCGGTGCTCGAGTCCTGGTGGGAGATCCCCCGGCGGGCGAAGTCACTGACCACGGTTCCCGCGCCATGGCAGGCGGAGTACAGCGCGTCAGCCGAGCCGCCCGCGACACACAGGTAGGACGACGTCCGATGGGTGCCCGGAACCAGTACCGCCTGGCCGGTCTGGGCGAAGGTCGTTCCCGGTGGCATGAGGTCGGCCGGGTACGCGCGGCACGAGTTATGCCGGTGCACCACGGCGGGCCCGCCGCCGACCTCCTCCTCATAGATGGAGTTGTGCGGGGAGTCCACGACCAGCTGCCCCGGCGGGCCGCCGAAGACGTCGGTGGCGATCTGGCGCAGCCCGGCGTAAATGGCGATCCGGAATGCGAAGCCATAGTTCATCGCGGCGGCATTGGCCAGCATCAGCCGGCGCCCTTCGTCACTGTCCAGCGGGACGGGCGGGCATCCACCCGCGAAATAGAGCCGGTAACGCTGCTTGAGCTGGGACAGCGAGCGGGCCGACATGCCGTGGTAGAGCGGCTTCACCACCGACATGGCCGCCCGGATCTGCTTCGGGTAGTGCTTCCTGCGGCCGAACATCGCGCCGACCGCCCCGGGAAACACCCCGCCCCCCGCGTGATACTGCAGGGTCATCTGTCCCGGCGCGACTCCCAGCTTCGCCGCGGTATCCGGATCGAAGACTTCCTCGACCTCTTGCAGCTCGATGAAGTGGTTGGTCGGGCCGACCATGCCGAACCTCAGCCGGGCGAGTTGCAGGACGAGGCCGGGCAGTTCGCGCTGGAGCCGGTCCGCGCCGTCGTAGCGGTCGAGGTCCAGGCGTCCCAGCTCTTCGACGCGCTCGAGTATCGACGTCACCGGTGCCAAAACGTTCGGCCGCGAACGCCCCGCCGTCGCGGGCACAGCCCAGCACATCCTGGGCCGACAGCTCCGTACTCATCCCCGGCGGATAGGGGTAGCGCTCGCGGACGCGCCGGTAGAACTCATCGATTCCCGTCCGGGCCGGGCGGGGCGAGTTGAGCGCGATCAGCGCCATCCCGCAGTTCACCGAGGCGCTGGTCAGCGTGGGCCGGACGGATGTGCGGGTGGCCACCGCCACCGAAGAAGGGAGCTCCATGTTGGATTTGTGATGGAAGTCCGGCAGCACGACGGGCGGCGCGGCCAGGTCGGCGCCGCCCACCGTGACGCGCAGGTCGGCCAGCGCGCCCACGGCCGCAGGTATCTGCTCACTGTCGAACACCCGGGGGTCCGGGCCGCCCGCGCTCTGGGCATCCCGGGCAATAAGGGTGACATCCATGTAGTCCTCCGGGGTCATCAGGCGGGCCGGGCGAGGGCGACGTACCGGCGCGAACGAGGAGGGCTGCTGACGCCACTCCCGTAGGCGGCGTCCAGCACCGCGGCAAGTGCTTCCGGGGTGAACCGGTCGGCGATCAGGCGGCGGCCGGCCGCGGCCATCCGGGCCGCCTCGGCGGGTGAGTCGAGCATGTACCTGATGGCCGCGGCGAGCTGGTGCGGCTGCTCCGGGCTGGCCAGCAGGCCCGTTTCCCCGGGCAGCACGACGTCCGGGACGGCGTTCACGGCGGTGGCCACCACCGGAAGGCCCGCCATCATCGCTTCCGCGACCGCACAGGGCAGGCCTTCGTACCTGCTCGCCATGGCGAAGACATCGAGCCCCGGCAGCAGTTGCGGCACGTCGTCACGATGCCCGGCGCAGATGAAGCGGCCCTGCAGACCCCGGCGGTCGGCCCGCTGCTCCATCTCGCGGCGCAACGGGCCGTCCCCGATCCAGACCGCGTACACGTCCGGCCGGTCCAGCTCGGCGATGGCGTCCACGAAGGATTCGGGGGCCTTCTGGTAGTTGACCCGGCCCACCGTGCCCACGATCTTGCAGCCGACCGGTACCCCGAGCCGGCGCCGCGCGGCGTCCCGGGCCGCCGCGCTGGCCTGGGCATCTGGCCAGTCGATCGCGGGATTGATGACCCGCACCCGCTCGGGCGCCGCGATGCCCCGCCGTACCGCCTCGGCCGCGACGGCTCCGCCGACGGCCAGGAAGACATCGGTACGCCGTCCGAGGTAACGCTCGATGCCGACGTAGGCGGCACGGCGGGCCCGGGACTGGAACTCGTGGAACGGGAAGCCGTGGAACGTGTGCACCACGCGGGGCGTCCCGGCCCGTTCCGCAGCCAGCCGGCCCAGGGCGCCGGCCTTCGCGCTGTGCGTGTGCACCACGTCGTAGCCCACCTGCGCCAGGTGCTCGGTCAGCAGGTGCAGGCACCGGGAGTCTTTCCGGGGCGAGATCGGGGAAACAAGATCGGGCAGGCTGCCCACGCGCAAGCCGGCCTCTGCGGCGCGGGTGAGCAGCCGGTCGCCGCTGCCATCCGCGTCAGCGACGCCGTCGGTGTCGCCAGCGATGATCGTGGCCTGGTAGCGGTCCGGATCAAGCGCGAGAGCGCCACGAAGCGCGACCCCGCCCGCGCCGGCCTGCAGGCGGGTGACCACCACGGCCACGGCCAGCCGGCTCACGCGGCACCTGCCATCCGCAGCAGTTCACCGATCGGCGCCGGCGAGCCGTGCGCAACCCGAACTTCCACGCAGGCCAGCCGCGCGGCGAGCGTGCCGGCTACCCCGTTCACGTCCGGGTGCACCGGGCCGATTCCCGTCGCGAGCGCCAGCGTGGCGGCGAACGGCCAGAAGCGCCGCAACTCCCCGGCCATGTACGTTCCCGCCACCAGCGCGCGCGCCGCCTCTTCCGGCGAGAGCGGCCGGATCATGGTTTGCTCCCCCGCCGGGGCGCGACCGAGGACCACCAGGCGGTCCGGATTCCAGGCAGGGCACCCGGCCGGGCAGCGGGACTTCCCGGCGGCCATGCGGCGCAGCCGGGCCGGCCGGGCCGCCCGCCATCCGGAGCGGTTCCACGAGCCCGTATGCGGTGCGCGAGTCACACGCGCAGATGTTGTCCGCGGTGGCGATCTCGCCGTGCGGCAGCCCGGCCGACAGCATCGTCGACTTCCCGACGCCACCCGGCCCGGCGATCATGGTCACCCCATCAGCACCGGAAGTCACCGAGACGTGCAGCGGCACCCGGCCGCGCTGTGACGCCGCCCACCACAGCGCCGGATAGTGCACCAGAGTCTGGACCGCGAGCAGCCGGAACCGGGAGGCAAGCAGCACGTTGGCGCTCCGGGTGGCCGGCCGCGGGCGGTACCGCGCGGTCACATGCAGCATGCCGCCCCGGGGCTCGACCAGCAGATCGAACCCCGAGGAGCACGCGTCCGCGATGAGGGCGCGCGGGGGATCTGCCCAGGCACCGCGGCCGATCAGTGTCCATCCGTCCCGGCCGAACGGCCGATGGTCCGCCTCTACCTCCAGGTACACGGTGTTACCTGCGGCGGGCGCCTCGTCCAGTTCACCGCCCGTGCCGGCGTCAAGCAGGGCGGCCAGCCTGGGCACCGCACAGTCCACCCCGAGGCGCTCACCGGCGGTGCTGAGCCCGCGCATCAGAAGCCATCCGGATACGGGGCACCGACGCTGACCGGGAGTCTCCGGGCGGTCAGACGGCGCGTATTCCGGGACCAGCAGGCGGAGCAGCTCTTTCGACCGCGCCGAGTCGCCCTCGTCGGCCGCCTCGTACAAGTCGGCCAGCAGCAGGTCGAAATCCTCCGCCGGCTCTGCGCTCCGGGTGGCCCAGATCTTGGAGTGCGCGCTCCGGACGCGTTCCTCGGTGTCCGAGAACACCTTTTCGGACAGCTTCTCGCCGGGCCGCAATCCGGTATACCGGATCTCGATGTCCGGCAGCTTCAGCTGCCTGGCGTAGTTCCGGACCAGGCTCACGATCGGTACCGGCTCGCCCATGTCGAGGACGAAGGTCTCGGCGTACTCCGCCATGGCCGCCGTCTCCAGCACGAGCCCGACCGCCTCCTCCACGGTCATGAAGAACCGGGTGACATCCGGGTGGGTCACCGTCACCGGCTCATCGCGGGCGATCTGGTCGGCCAGCACCGACAGGAACGATCCCCGGCTGCCGAGCACGTTGCCAAAGCGAACCGAGGCCAGCGCCACCGGGCCCCCCGCTTCGCGCTGCACGACCAGCTCAGCCAGCCTCTTGCTCGCGCCGAGCACAGATGCCGGGTCCGCGGCCTTGTCCGTGGAGATGAGCACGAAGTGGCTGCTGCCGTGGCGGACGGCGGCCTCGACCACGTTCTGGGTACCGCGCACGTTCGACTTCACGGCCTCGCAGGCGTGGCGCTCGAGCAGCGGCAGGTGCTTATGCGCCGCCGCATGGAAAACCAGGTCGGGCCGGGTCGCCGCGAAAACCTGGTCGATCCTCCGCTGGTCGCGGATGTCAGCGATGATGATCTCGTCGCTGTCGAGCAGGCCGCTTCCGGTGATCTCGAGCTGCAGCCGGTGCAAGTTGGACTCGTCGTGATCAAGGAGATAGAGAGCGGCCGGCCCGAAGCCCTGGATCTGACGGCACAGCTCACTTCCGATAGAACCGCCGGCCCCGGTGACCAGGACCCGCTGGCCCGAGATGAGGTTGGCCGCCTTCTCACTCACCACGTGCAGCTCCCGGCGCCCCAGCAGGCTTTCCACCCGCAGCTGGCGCAGGTCAGAAATACGTGCGTCGCGTTCCACCGCGGCGAGGAACGACGGCAGGAACCGGACGAGCAGTCCACAGGTCCTGGCGGTGTCCACGATCTCCGCGAGCCGCGGCGCGGGCAGTGACGGGATGGCCACGACGCAGGCAGCCGCGCGGTGCGCCCTGGCCACCTCGGGAAGCGCCTGGATCGGCCGGTAGACCGGCAGCCCAGTGGCCCGCGTCAGCCCGTAGGCGTCATCGAGGAAGCCGATGGGAAAGAGGCCATAGTTCGGGCTGCGCCGCAGCGCACGGGCCAGCGTCCGGCCCGCTTCGCCTGCGCCGACGATAAGCGTCCGCAGCCCATCTGTCTCAGGGGCGCGCCGCATTCCTGGCCAGCTCAGCACGGTCCCCTCCCCCCTGGTCGAGTCATCAGTCAGGCCGCCACGCTGCAGCCGGCAATGGCCGCCACGGCCTCGGTCACGTGCGCAATGCCGGAATCGGTGAGACCGGGGTACATCGGCAGGGAAAGCACCTCCCCGGCCACCCGGTCGGTGACTGGCACCGACCGGCATTCTGCGGGGTTCAGGATCCGCCGGTAGGCGGACAACTGATGGATCGGGATGAAGTGCACCGACGTGCCGATTTCCTGCCTGGCGAGGGCATCGATCATCAGGTCACGGGAGACCGCACAGTCCGGTGTGACGCGCACCTGATACAGATGCCAGGCGTGCCGGCCGTGGGCTGGCCGCTGCGGCAGGATGAGCCCGGGCACGGCGGCGAGGGCCGAGTCGTACGCTGCGGCCAGTTGCTCCCGGCGCAGTTGCCAGCCCGGCAGGCAGGCGAGCTGGGCGCGGCCGATCGCGGCCTGAACATCGGTCATGTTCGCCTTGAGGCCGAGCTCGGCGACGTCGTAGCGCCAGCTGGCGCCGGGGAGATAGCGCCGCCAGGCGTCGTGGCTCATGCCATGCAGCCGCATCGCGCGAGCCTGGCCGGCCAGCTCGTCGTCGTCGGTGGCGATCGCGCCGCCCTCGCCGATGGGCAGGTTCTTGGTCGCATAGAAGCTGAAGCAGGCCGCGTGGGACGTACCGCCTACCGGAACCCCGCGCAGCTCGGCACCGATGCCGTGCGCCGCGTCCTCCACGATCCGGCCCGCTGGCAGCCCCGCCGCCGCCGCCAGTTCCGCCACGTCCGCCGGATGGCCGGCCATGTGCTGGATGACCATGGCGCCCGGGCGGCCAGCCCGGTGGGCGGCGGCCGCGACCGTCTCCGGCGTGGGCAGCAGCCTCCCGGCGTCCACATCCACCAGAATCGGGCGCAGGCCGGCCTGCACGATGGCCGCCACCGCACCGCAGAACGTGAGGCTCGGGGTGAGCACGGTGGCGCCGGCGGGCAGATGCAGCGCTCGCAGCGCGATCTCCAGGGCCGCAGTCCCCGAGGAGACCGCGACCACATGACGGGCGCCCAGGTAACTGGCCAGCTCGCGTTCGAACGCCGCCGTCTCCGGGCCCATGGTGATCCACCCGGAGCGCAGCACGTCCAACGCGGCCTGCTGTGCTTCGGGACCGATCTCGGCCCGGGCGAACGGCACCGCAGGCGCGGTCACCGGTGGAGCCCTTCGGCATCGTTATCCGCGCCCGCCTCGCCCCCGGGGGCCGGTGGCTGTGCGCGCCGCCCCCACCACCGGCGCCGCATCCTGGGGATGCCGACGACCCCGACGATCGGCCAGCCGGACGACCTGGACAGGTCTTCCAGGGCCATGATGCGGGACACCCTGGCCACCGGGCCGGAGAGGATGATGATGCCCACCTGCGTCGTCCCGGTTACCCAGGTCATCTGGCCCAAGGGGTAGACCTGCAGGCCTGCATGCCCGGCTACCTGATTCCCGGCTACCTGATTCCTGGATTTGACCAGGACACTGGGGGCGACTCCGGCCAGGGTTGGCTCGTTATCCGCGTCCCAGTGCTGGCTGCCGTTCGCCCTCCCGGCCAGGCCGGACCGGCCCGACGCGCCGTCTGCTGACCCGCCGGCTGCTGCGGGGACCTGCAGGGACTGCGTTAGCGCGGCGGCCAGGGCAGCTAGCTCACGTTTCCCGTCGATGTTGACCAGAGCGATGGTGCGCAGATCGGCGTGCGCGGCCGCCAGCCGGCACCGCAAGGCCAGCTCACCGAGGGCCGGCGTGCTCCCGCCCTTCAGGTCCTCACCGCTCAGCTGGCCCAGCGCGGGCACGCTGAGCCGCCGGCTGACCCGCCGGGCGCCCGGTACCGTGGGCCGCATAGTCTCCGCGATCGAGGCGATCAGGATCCCCGCAACCAGCCCGAGCAAGCCCGCCAGTCCCAGCTTCTGCACCGCCGCCTTGGACTCCGGCCGGCCCGGCAAGCCCGGCTGGTCGATGACCGTAGCCAGGCCCAGCGTGCCCGCCTGGATCAGCAGCCGGCTCCGGTCGCCGGTGAAGTTCGCGATCACCTGGTCGATGCCGGCCAGCTGGGCTTGCAGTGGCTGGTTCTGCGGCTGGGCCGCGGCCCGGCCGGCCATCACGGCTCGCCGCTGGGACAAACGGACGATTTCCTGGTCGTTGGCCGTCAGCGCTGCCCTGAGCCCGCTCTGGCCCACGTTGTTGATCGACCCGACCACCTCGGCCGCGAGGATCTTGGAGACCTTCTGGGCGACCTGCGGGCTGCTGTCGGTCACGGTGAGGTCGATGACCTGGGAGCTGCCGAGCCCGCTGACGGCGATGTTGTTGCCGATGAAGCTACTCAGATTCCGGTCCGCCCCGGCGGACTGCAGGGCTTGCGCAACTGCGGTCCGGCCCGTGGCGAGGGCCTCGACCTGGCTGGCCACGGCGTCCGCCGCCGCGCTGCTCTGCGGGACCACGCTGCCGGTGATGATGCGCGCCGACGCGGCGTACACCGCGGGCTGCTTGGCGGTGAGGAAGGAGATCGCGGCGAGCGGTACGGCCACGCAGATGGCCAGCAACATCCAGTACTGCCGCAGCAGGCGTGCTGCGACTTCGTCGATCTCCACCGAGCCTCCCCGTCACCCCGGCAGAATCACCGCCGGCCGCGTGGGACAAGGCTAGGAACGGCACCACCGGAGACGGATCGCCCACGGTCATGAGATTCGGCTACGTAAAATGCCCGACGCCCAGGCCGGGTGCGGCTGACCAGGCGGGACCAAGATCGCCGGCCGGGTTACCGGCGCACCGCGAAACGGCATACGTCAGCCTGGGCGTGGAACACTTTGTCGTTCGGTGGCCTGAATGCCGGTGCCCTGGGCCGGGGCACCGGGCGAGGGGATCGTGACCGTGACGGACAAGCCGCCATCATTGCGGGGGCGGGCGGTGGCGGTGCCGCCGTGGATCGCGGCGATGGACGCAACGATCGCCAGGCCGAGCCCGAAGCCGTCATGGGACGTGCGGTCGCTGAGCCGCTCGAACGGCTGGAAGATGCGGCCGGCATCCGCCGGGCTGATGACCGGGCCGGTATTGGCCACGGTCAGCTGGCTGCTGCCCGCCATCGTGCCGGTGCTGATCCAGATGTCACCGGCGGCGGCGTTGTACCGGACCGCGTTGTCGACCAGGTTCGCGATGAGGCGTTCGGCCAGCACTGGATCGCCCGATATGACGGCGGGCTCCAGCGTGGCGTGCACCCGCCGGTCGCCCAGGCCGGCGGTGTCGAGGACGTCTTCGGCGACCGTGGCCAGGTCGGTCTCCTCGCGGACGGTGAGCCCGCGCTCGTTTCGGGCGAGGATCAGCAGCGCGCCGATGAGGTGCTCGGCGTGATCCACCGCGGCGCGGATGTCCGCCGCCATGCCGCGCAGGTCGCCGGGCGTGCTGTCGGGGTTGCCCAGCACGACGTCAACCGTCGCGCGCATGACGGCGAGCGGGGTGCGCAGTTCGTGCGAGGCGTTGGCGATGAACCGCTGCTGGCCCTCGAACGCGGCCTGGAGCCGGCCGAGCATCTCGTCGAACGTCTCGGCCAGTTCGCGGAGCTCGTCGCGCGGACCGGTCGGCGCGACCCGCGCCGACAGGTTGTGTTCCGACGCCGCGCGGGCGGCCGTCGTGATCCGGTGCACCGGGCGCAGCGCCCGCCCGGAGAAGATCCAGCCGAGGATCGCCGCCAGGGCGATGACCACAGCCAGCGTGATCAGCGAGTACTGCAGCAGATGCGACAGGGTGAGGTCACGCTGGCCCTGCGCGCCCTGCTGCTGGAAGAACGAGGCGCACTTGGCCAGGACGAACGGGTTGGGATGGGCGCTCTGTTCCGCCGACCGGCACCGCGCCGCGAAGCTGGCCAGGTCCGCGGCCGAAGCCAGCCGGCCCTATTCCCCCGGACCTGGCCCCGGAAGGCAGCTGCGCGACCTGTGCGTAGCCGACCGCCACAACGATCACCCCGCACACGGCGAACAAGCCGGTATACAGCAGGGTCAGCCGGGCCCGGACGGTCAGCTGCGGGCGGGTCACATCTGGTACCCCTTGCCCACCACGGTCTCGATCAGAGGCGGGTCGCCAAGCTTGCGCCTCAGCCGGGCCATCGTCACCGAGACGATGTTGCTGAACGGGTCGGCGTGGGCATCCCACACATGCTCGAGCAGGTCCTCCGCGCTGACCAGGGCGCCGTCGGCGGCGAGCAGCTTCTCCAGGATACCGAACTCCTTGCCGGTCAGGGACAGCGGGCGGCCGCCACGGCTGGCGCGGTGCCGGGCAGGTCCACGGTCAGGTCCCCGCGGCGCTGGACCGGCGGCGCGGACGGCGCGCGGCGGGACAGCGCCCGCACCCGGGCGGCGAGCTCGGCGAAGGCGAACGGCTTGGGCAGGTAGTCATCCGCGCCCAGTTCCAGCCCGTCAACCCGGTAGTAGACGCCGGCGGCCGCGGTGAGCATGAGGATCCGGGGGCCACCACGGCCAGGGTGCGGCACACCCGGTCACCATGCGCGACCGGCAGATCACGGTCGAGCACGATCACGTCATAAGTCGTCTGCGCGGCGGCCTGCAGGGCCGCCGCGCCATCGTGCACCGCGTCCACGGCCATCCCGGCCTGACGCAGCCCCTGAGCGATCGCCCGGCCAGCGTCGCATGGTCCTCGGCCA
>CAWINS010000063.1:0-122443 GCA_963837335.1 uncultured Actinomycetes bacterium
TTCGGTCAAATCCGCCTCGACCCGGAAGTCGCAGGAGATCCCGATAATTGTTGACAGTTCACAGTCGCCAGTCTTAGGTTCAACGCATCGATGTGGATGCCTCGCCTAGACCTGAGCCGGAGGTCATCTCGGTTATGCGGAACCTGCGAGACGAGCTTGACCGGCGGCCGTTGTGGGGGGCATTCATCAGCTCCAACAGCGCGCTTGCCGCCGAGTTCATGGCCCAGCTCGACTGGCTGGTGGTCAACCTGCAGCACGCGCCCACGGGGGGATCGGAGCAGCTCGCCGCGATGCTGCGGGCGACCGGCAGCACGCCGACCCTGGTGCGCATCCCCTGGAAAACCGATTACGGAACGGCCATGGCCGCCCTGGACGCGGGCGCGCGGGCCTCATCGTGCCGATGCTCGACACACCCGATGAAGCTGCGCAGATAGTGGGTGCCTGCCGGTACCCGCAGCCGGCTACCGCAGCTTCGGGCCCTGGCGAGCCGCGCTGCAGATTCCCGGCTACACAACCGACGATGGCGACCGGCGCGTGTTGTGCCTGGTGCAGATCGAGACCCGGGCGGCGATCGACAACCTGGACGCTATCGTGGCGGTGCCCGGAGTTGACGGGGCCTACATCGGCCCTGCGGATCTCTCCCTGTCGAATGGCGGCGGACTCAGCTGGCGCGCCGACAACGCCGTCTTGCATGGGCTGTCTGAGCGCGTGCTCGAGTCGTGCCACCGCGCCGGAAAGCTCGCGATCGCGCACACCGCTGATCCCGGTGACGCCCTGCACTGGGGCGGGCTGGGCTTCGACATGGTCACGGCGACCAGCGACACGAGGCTGATTTCCGCGTCCGCGGCCAGCGCAGTGGAAAAGCTGCGCGCGGGGAATGGCGGGGCAGGATGAGCGCCGCGGCCGTGAACACGGAGGCGGTGTACCCGACGCTCGGCGAAGCCCGCATGCTGGCCGCGGAATTGCTCCAGTCAGCGGGGACCCCGGTGACTGCGGCGCAGGCCATCGCACATTCGCTCGTGCTAGCCGAGCAGCTCGGACACGCGTCGCATGGCCTGATCCGCGTCACCGAGTACCTCGACGCCGTCGCTGATGGCCAGGTCCGGCCAGGCTGAGAGTCCGGTCGTCTCCTCACGCGCCGGCTCCACCGCCATCGTGGATGGCCGCTGGGGATGGGGACACCTCGCGGCCGAGCTTGGCGCCCGCACGGCGACCGAGATCGCCCGCGACACCGGCGTGGGCCTGGTCGCGGTGCGCAACTGCAACCACAGCGGCCGGCTGGGCGAGTGGGTCGAGTACATAGCCAGGAACGGACTGGTCGGTGCGGGCTTCCTCAGCTGCGGCCCGGCCGTTGCCCCGCTGGGCGGGGTGGAGCGCGTACTGGGCACGAACCCGCTGGCGGTCGCCATCCCGACCGGCGACGAGGAGCGCCCGGTAGTCCTGGATTTCGCCACTGCGGGAGTGGCCGAGGGCAAGATACGCGTGGCCGCCCAGGCCGGCTGTCCGGCCCCCGCCGGGGTCCTGCAGACGGCTGACGGGCAGGCGACGACCGATCCTCGCGAGTTCTACGCGGGCGGCTCGATCCTGCCCTTCGGTGCCCACAAGGGATACGGGCTCAGTGTCGTCATCCAGCTGCTTGGCGAGGCACTGTCCGGGGGAGGCCGCCCGGATGATCCCCGGTCTGCGGCCGCCAACGGCCTGGTGCTGCTGGCCTTCTCGCCGGCCGGGCTGCGGGAGCCCGCTGACTTCACCGCCCGCGTGGACGAGTGCCGTGACCGGATCCTGGCCAGCAGGCCAGCCGATCCCGGCGCACCAGTGCTGATGCCGGGCGATGTCGAGGCCCGGCACGCCGCGGCGCAGCCGCCGGGGCAACTCCGCGTGTCAGCCAGGCTGTGGGCTGATCTACGGCACAGAGGGAAAGGCGGGTCATGACCAGTCCGGTAATCGCGGTGGCCGACGGTGCCTTCGCCGGGCGGCACACGATCGAGCGGGAATTCGGCGGGCGGGCCGCGATCCGCTGGGCGGACCTATCCAGTGCTGCCGCGGCCCGGCAGTCCACGGCGGGCGCCGATGCCGTGGTGGTCACCCTGCAGCGGCTGTCGGCAGAGATCATCGCTGCCTTCGGCCCGTCCGTCCGGGTCATCGGCCGGGGCGGCGTCGGGCTGGACACGATCGACCTGGCCGCTGCGGCCAGCCGCGGCATAGCTGTTGTTAATCAACCTGCCTACGGTGCGCAGGAGGTTGCCTCTCACGCCCTGGCCCTGTTGCTGGCTGTTCAGCGCCAGCTGCCGGCCGCCGACCGGTACGTGAGGTCCGGGTGGGCGGCCCGGCTGCCCTGGACGGGATCCAGCCGCTGGACGAGGCCACCGTCGGCGTCCTCGGCTGCGGGCGGATCGGGAACGCTTTCGTGGAACGAGTGCGGCCCCTGGTGCGCCAGGTCCTGATCTACGATGCCGCGCCGGTGCCGGTCCCGGCCGGCGCTGAGCGGGCGGCCGACCTTGACGACCTGCTCGCCCGCAGCGCGGTGCTGAGCCTGCACCTGCCGCTGTCCGACTCGACGCGCGGCCTGATCGGTGCCCGCGAGCTGGGCTTCCTGCCGTCCGGCGCCGTGGTGGTCAACGTCTCACGTGGCGGCATCATCGACGAGTTGGCGCTGGCGGACGCGCTGCACAGCGGACACGTCATAGGGGCGGGCCTGGACGTCTTCGCTGAGGAACCGCTGCCGTCAACTTCTCCGCTTCTCAGCACGCCGAACACGGTGCTGACACCGCACTGCGCTTCTGCCTCGGACCGGGCCGCCCGCCGCCTGTCCCACTGGACGATCGGCGACGTCATCCAGTACCTGGACCAGGGCTCGGTAGAACACGGCGTGATCGTCGTCGCGGCGCCAGACGGCCTCGCTCTGCCGGGCGCGCGCCAAGATTGAAGGGAGCCTGCTCCAGGTGGAAGAGATTTTCGTCCCGGCCCTGGGCATGGCCATGTCGGAGGCTGTCCTCCTGGCGTGGCTCAAGGAGCCAGGCGATGCGGTCGAAGCGGGGGAGGTGATCGCTGAGGTCGAGACCGATAAGTCGGTGCTCGAGATCTCGGCTTCCACGGCCGGCCGCCTGGGGGCGCATCGCGTTGCGGCTGGCGGGTCGGTCGCAGTCGGCGCCACGGTGACGGTGGTGCTCGCAGACGGCGAGAGCGAGCCGGCGCCTTCCGAGCCGTCCGCAGCGGCCGTGACCGCCGCAGCGGCCGGGACCGCCACGGCCGCCGCACCGGTCACAGCCGCTGCTTCGCCTCCGGCCGCAACCGCGGGCGACGGCCCGTCCCGTCACCGGTCGCCCGGGCGCACGCCCCACCGGGCGAGCCCGCGCCAGCGCCGTCTGGCGGCCCTGCCGGAGCAGACCGCGCCCCCGGCCGCGGCCGGATCTTCCCGGCCGGCCCGCAGGGTAGTTCCTGGCGCGCGCCGATCGCCCGCCAGGTTTCCCGATCCTGGTCTGAGATCCCGCATTTCGCGGTCGCCCGCGAAATCGCTGCCGACGGCGTGACCGACCGGCTCGCTGGCGAGATGCCTGCCGGCGGGGTCCGGGTGACGGTCACGGATCTGCTCGTCCGGGCGCTTGGGCGAAGTCTGGCCCGATACGGGTCGTCCGACGTCGGCCTGGCCGTAGCGACGCGCCACGGCGTGCTGCTACCGGTGCTGCCCGACGTCGCCGGCCGGAAGCTCTCCGAGATCGCCGCATTGCGGCATAGCGCCGCGGAGCGAGCACGCAACCGCCGGTCCACGGAGGAGGACGGCCGCACCCCGCTGGTGACCCTCTCCAATCTGGGCACGCATGGCGTGGAGTGGTTCACCGGGATCATCCCGCTGGGCCAGCGTGGCCTGCTGACGACCGGGACCCTGGCGCAGCGCCCCGTCGTCAAGGAGGGCAGGCTCAGCGTGGCCTGGCGGCTCACCGCGATCCTCAACGTCAACCACCGCGTGTGGGACGGCCTGGACGCGGCAGAACTCCTGTCCGAGTTCGACGACCGGATCTCAGCCTACGGCAGGTACGACGATGACGACTGAAACCACTTTGCGCCTGGACGGCCGGACCGCGATCATCACCGGGGCGGCCGGACTGATCGGCTCAGCGCTGTCCGCAGGCTTCGCGGCTAACGGCGCGCACGTGGTCATGGTGGACCGCGATGGTGACGGCCTGGCCCGGCTGGCAGCTGAGCTCGGCGGGTCCGTAACCTGCGTGGAATGCGACGTCACCGACCTCAGCGCCATCGATGAGATGGCCCGTGATGTCATCCGGCGATTCGGCGCGATTGACGTCCTGGTCAATAACGCCGGCGGCAACCGGCGGGTCCTGCCGCACGAGGTGACACTGGTCAACTGGAGGTATGTCACCGACCTCAACCTCATGTCTTGCTTCTTCGTGAGCCAGCGGATCGGGCAGCAGATGATTGCCCAGCGTCGTGGCAGCATCGTCAACATCAGCTCGACTTGTGGGTGCTCGGCCATGGGCCGGGGCAACATCGTCTTCAGCGCCGCCAAGGCCGGCATCAACCACCTGACCCGCGAGCTGGCCCTGGAATGGGGCGCGAGTGGTATCCGGGTCAACGCCATCGCGCCCTCGCAGGTGGACTCTGCGGGGATGCGCCAGTGGATGGGCGAGGCCGGCGCCGACGGGCGGCTGATGGGTGACACCCTGCTGGGCGGCGTGCCGCTCGGCCGCCTGGTCCGCGCGGACGACATCGTCGGCCCGGCCCTGTTCCTGGCATCGGACGCTTCCCGCATGGTCACCGGAACCGTGATACCGGTCGATGGCGGCAATCTCAGCGCCAACCTTTCCGGAACAGTCGGCCGCCCTGTCACAGCGGCGTCCGACAAGCCAGCGAAGTAGCTGCAGAACGTCATCTGGCCTACAGCAGCCCCGAAGGTGAGGGATCGGATGTGAAGACCGCTGATGAGCTATGGCAGGAGATCGACAGGTATGCAGTCCGTCCCGGCACCGTCGTACTGTGGTGGCTGTACCAGGCAGGTGTGGTGTGCAAGACACCGGCCGGGGTGGTGGCGGTCATCGATCCCTACCTCTCAGACGCCGTGACCAGGTCCTATGGCTCGAGGCGTAACGTCCCGCCGCCCCTGGACCCCGGTCAGGTGCGGGCCGACGCACTGCTCGCCAGCCACAGCCACGAGGATCACCTCGATCCCGACTCGATCACGGCGTTCATGAGTTATGAGAAGGCGCGCTTCATCGGCCCGCCGATGGCTGCGGACAAGGTGCTAGCCACCTGCGTCCCGGCGGATCGGTCAACGGCGGTGCGGCGAGGGGATGTCATCCAGATCCGCGACCTCACCGTGCGCGCGGTGCATGCCCGTCACCTATTCGCTCCCGAGCCGACGCCAGATGCCGTTGGCTACGTGCTGGAATGCGGCGACGTCAGCGTGCACCATAGCGGGGACACTGAATATGACAGCGAGATCATCAGCGACACCCGCAACGTGAGCGCCTCCCTGATCTGCATCAATGGCACTGCCGGCAATATGAACGCGTACGAGGCTGCACTGCTCGCATGGCAGCAGCGCACCCGCCTGGCCATTCCGTTCCACTACGGCCTGTGGCAGGACGCCGACTACGGTGCCGAGGCGACACTTGATCCGCAGCTCTTCGTCAACACCTACCACCGTCTTCACCCGTCCGGCGCGACCCTGGTGCTCCAGCCGGCGGAACCGGTGGTCGTAGGCCACGGTGGCCTGGCTGACTAGCCCCATCCTCGGCAACCGGACCACCGGGACCTGCCTCCGGCCGTCCCGGTAAGGCTGGCCGAGCCACGGCGCCCCTGCAGACGGCAGCGCAGCTCATTGTCTGGCTGGTCATTCGCGATATAGCTTGGTTTTATGGACGAGCGGGCGCACGAGGACGTCGCTGCAGCGGCAGCCGTGCATACCGAACTTGGCCGAGCGTACGACGGGGCCGTGGCCGAGGGGCTGGTCGAGAGGATCAGCTCGGAGATCGACAAGCAAGTAGACGCCAGGCTGGCCGAGCACGGCATCCAGTCCAGCCGGGCCGCATGGGCGAACGTCGCCATGGGCCTGGGCTCGGTCGGGCTGGGCATCGGCGCCACCGCCGTGACACTGCATGCCTACTCGGTCAGCGGAGTCGCACCCAAGGCATCCATCAATCTGGGGCCGCTGCATGGATCGGTGATGACGACTACCAACTCGGTGAGCACCGGCCAGTTGGTCCTGGTGGCGCTGATCTGGGCCGTCATTGCGGTCATCAACGTTGTCTACGCTCGCCGCCAGCCACGTCGGCCCTGACCGCGGCCAGTACTGGTCAGACCAAGAGCAAGCGCGGAACAGCAGCAGGCTCCGCCGACCTGATGGAAGGTCGGGACCGGTGGGTAGGCGACCGGAAGTAGGTCTGGCGCGGTGCGGCCTCCGGTCAGGGGTGCCGGCCCGCAAGAACGCAGAACTCGTTCCCCTCTGGGTCGGCAAGTACTACCCAGCTCTCATCGCCGGTCTGGCCGACGTCGGCGTGCCGGGCACCTAGGCCGAGCAGGCGACGGACCTCTTCGTCCTGCTCCCTGTCGGTTGGGCTGACATCGAGGTGGAGCCGGTTCTTGACGGTCTTGCCCTCGGGCACGTGCGCGAATGTCAACGTCGGCGGCACCGGGCCAGGGTGGTTCTTGCCTTCGGGCACCATGGGGGAGCCAATGGTGACAGTTCCGTCGTCTTCGCCTTGTACCTCGTAGTCAAGGACCGAGCACCAGAACCGGGCGAGACCGCCAGGATCGGCACAGTCGATCGCAAGCTCGGTGAACTTACTGGTCATGTCAGGACCTCCCAGTCAAGGAGCGAATCCGCCGAAGGCCACACGCTAATCGCAGGGTCTGGCGGCGAGGCAAGCCGCGTGGTGTGCGTTCGTCGAGGGCCTGGTGGAGTCGCAGAGTGCCGTATGTGTGGCGGAACAGGTCGTCGCCGGCGAACGCGTCAGCGGGAGATGGCCATCTCACAGTGTGCCAAAATGACCGGCGGGGACCTAGGAGCCGGAGCACATGGTGAGCGAATCGACAGAGTTCATCATCGGAAGCAGCGTCTCCTGCAGCGATGGCCCCTGCGGGGAGCTGACTCGCGTGGTTGTTGATCCGGCCGCCGCACGGTGACCCATCTCGTGGTCGGGCAGGCGCACGGGGGTGGAACAAGTCGTCTCGTGCCAGTCAAGCTGGCTGGAGCGGGGACGGCAGCGATCCATCTACGGTGCACCATGTCCCAGTTCGAAGGCCTGCAGGAGGCTGAAGAGACGCAGATCGTGCCGGGGGCCCTTGGTGAGCTGGGCAACGGGCCAGACCACAAGCTATCTGCGCCCTATTACGGGCGGGGGGGCATGGGATTGGCCATGGCGGTTGGCACGGGCCTGGGCACGGGCACAGCTCCCCGGCGCATCACCTCTGATCGCATCCCCGCAGGCAAAGTGGAAATCCGCCGCGGAGAGCATGTGCATGCCACGGACGGCCTCATCGGGAAGGTTCGGGTCTGGCCGTTCTTACCCGCGGGCATCATGTGACTCACATACTGCTCGACGAGGGTCACCTCTGGGGCAAGCGGCGGGTAGCCATCCCGATCGGCGCGGTGGCCAGCTTCAGCGACGGTGTCCGGCTCAGTCTGACCAGGGACGAGGTGCGTGACCTGCCGGCATCGGTTTGAGCCGGGTCTTCACCAGCGCGGTCAGCTGGCTGACGTTGCGCTTGGCCAGGCCGGCCAAGGACCGCTTGAGGTGTGACCACGGCTCCGACCACCCCCCGCCGGGGAGCTGGTCTTGGTCGGCGAGAGATGCCTGGTTCACCTAACTACTACTGGCTGGACGATGCGCAGGCGGCGGACTTCGCCCGACTGGTCGAGATCCACCGCAAGCCCGGGTATGACCCGGCCGAGCTCCTCGTCGGCCCCGCCGCACCCAGTGCGGCCACGCGGCGTGCCGCAGCTGCGCTGGCCCGGGTGGTTCGCCAAGCACATGCAGTAAAGGAGCGCCGACCCTGGCGCCCAACGGCCCGGGTGACCCAACCAATCAGAATCGTTGTAGTAGACTCTAAGTTCAGAGCTCACTCAAAGTAGGAGTGGCCATGATCCTCGCTGCCGTCCGGATCAGAAGCGCAGCCGGTGCCCGGGCGCAGCACCACACAAGCGTCATGGTCGTCCCGGCCGTGAACTGAGGTATCACCACCAGGAAAGGGGTCACGATGCCCGCCACAACCGCCACCACCAGCCGGACCGCTCGCCTTCTCGCACTGATGAAGAAGGGCGACGACGCGTTCAACGCCCGCGACTTCGCTGCGGTGGATGAGGTCCACCACCCGGACATGGTCGCGTACATCACCGGCCTGGCCGAGCCGGTCTACGGACGGGCAGCGCACGCTGCGGCGATGCAGCAGATGCTGCGGATGTTCCCGGACATGCACGTGTACAGCGACCCATACCCGATCCAGTTCGGCGTCGGCGACTGGATCACCGTCGTCACCAACGCGACCGGGACCTTCACCGGGGAGATGACGCTGCCTGACGGCACCGTGATCGCCCCGACCGGGAAGGCGTTCGACGTCGAGTTCGGCCAGACCACCAAGTGGGACGGCGACCAGCTCATCGTCATCTCCGCGTTCTGGGACGCCGCTCTCCAGCGGCAGCAGATCGGCCTCGCCTAGCCACGAGGCCAGGCGCCCCTTCCGGCGGCGAGAATCGGTTAGTGTCCTGTCGCTCGCGCCATGCCCGCGCTCTGTCCCGCGCGAGACACTTGCAGTCATGGAATTGAGTCCGTTCCGGATTGAGCGCTTCTACGCCCAGTACGAGCACAGCACCCGGTTCATGCTCTCAAGCAGCGACTGCCAGTCGCGGACGATCGCGGAGCTTCTTGAACTCGAGCCAGACTCGCATGAGCGGCTGCTGGAGTGCTGGTGCGGGTACACCGAGTCGCCGGGCGGCCCCGAGCTTCGCCGGGCCATCGCCTTGCTGTACGAGCGGGCCGGCGCAGCGGAGGTGGTCGTTACCTCGTGCGCCGAGGAGGGCATCTTCCTGCTCAACCACGCTCTGCTCCGCCCGGGTGATCACGTGATCGTCGAAACGCCCTGCTATGAGTCAGCGCTGCAGGTCGCGCGCAGCACCGGCGCCCAGGTCAGTGAGTGGGAGCGCCGGTACGAAGACGGCTGGGCCCATGATCTTGACGCGCTGGCAGGCATGATCCGCCCGACGACCCGCCTGCTTTATATCAACCAGCCGCACAATCCCACTGGCACGCTGATGGCGCGGCGGGTGTTCGAGGATGTCATCGGGCTGGCCCGCGCGCACGGGCTCGTCCTGTTCAGCGACGAGGTGTACAGGGAACTCGAGTACAACCCCGCCGACCGGCTGCAGGCCGCCTGCGACATGTACGAACGGGCCGTTTCGCTCGGCAGCATCTCCAAGAGCTACGGCCTGCCAGGGCTGCGGATCGGCTGGATCGCTACCCGCGATGCCTCCATCCGGGAGGCCGTCGGCGCGCTGAAGGACTACACAACCATCTGCGCGAGCGCCCCGAGTGAGTTCCTGACGGCGCTCGCACTCAGGAACCGCAAGGTCCTTCTCGACCGCAACCTCGCGATCGTCCGGCGCAACCTGCCCCTCCTCGATGCCTTCTTCGAACGGCACGCCGAAACCTTCCGGTGGATACGCCCGACGGCAAGCCCAATTGGATTTCCCCGCGTCACGGGCATCGATAACCTCGCCCGGTACTGTGCGCGGCTGGCCGAAATCGGCGTCCTGCTCCTCCCGGGCTCGGTCTACGATCAGCCAGACCACGTCCGCATCGGCTTCGGTAGGGCTGACATGCGCGAGGCTTTGGAACTCCTCGAGGCAAACCTCAACGGCAGCCATTGACGCCGCAACCACGCCGCCGCGCCCCCCTCGGAGAGCGGTACTGGAACGCCCAGCCAGCTGCCGAGTTCGTCGAAGAGCTTCTCAACAACCCGAAACAACCCGAAACAGCTCGTCGGCGATCTTCGCCTGGCTCTGGCCTTCGCGGGTGCGCTGGCCGGCCTCGCTGATGATGATCTGCAATACCCCGGCCAGCGTTGGGTTCGCCCTGCTAGAGGCGATGACCCGATGAGCGCGATCCGCCCACAGAGGCAGCACCGAGCGCAGTGGGGTCCGGGACGTCATCGCCGGGTGTTCGGGTTGCCTGCTGATCGAGCAACCAGCTAAGACGGCCAGCGGCGACCGCCACTCTGATACCAACGACGAAGGAGGACAGCGGGGCGACCGGGAAAGGTGCAGCTGGTGGGAAATGAGGGCGGCGGGCCCGGCTCGGTGCGGCTGGCTTCGGCCGCCGGCCGCTGGGTGCTGGCGGTGGCGGTGCTGGGCGAGGGGATGGTGCTGCTGGAGGCGACCGTCGTCAACGTGGCGTTGCCGTCGATCGGCCGTGATTTGCACGCGGACGTCGCGGGGCTGCAGTGGACGCTGGACGGTTACGTGCTCACGCTCGCGGCGCTTGTCCTGGCCGCCGGTTCGCTCAGCGACATCTATGGCCGGAGGCGCGTGTTCATCCTGGGGACGGCGGTCTTCGTGGCCGCCTCCGCGCTGTGCGCGGTGGCCCCGACGATCCAGCTGCTTATTGCCGCCCGGTTCGTTCAGGGGGTTGGCGGGGCTCTTCTCACCCCTGGGAGCCTGGCCATCATCGACGCGGTCTTTCATCCCGATGACCGCCTTCGGGCGATCGGCGCGTGGGCGGGCCTGACCGCGGTCGCGGGCGCGATCGGTCCTTCTGTCGGCGGTTACCTGACCGGCGCGGTGTCGTGGCGTGCGGTTTTCCTGGTCAACCTGCCGCTCGGGGCATTCGTCATCATCGCCGCGGCTCTCCGGGTGCCAGAAACTCGGGATCCCACGCGGGCTGGTGGCCTGGATCTGCGCGGCGCCGCGCTCGCCATGCTGGCTATCGCCGGCGCGTGCTTCGCGCTGATCCAGGCCTCGGGGGGCCTGACACCAGCAGTGATCACGGCCGCGGCGGTCAGCCTGGCCGCCGTCGGCACCTTTGCCGTCGTTGAGCCGCGCAGTGGCCACCCGATGCTCCCGCTGGAGCTGTTCCGCTCTCGCCAGTTCGCCGCCGCCAGCGTGCTCGCGCTGGTGGCTTATGCGGCGCTCGGCGGCGTGATCTTCCTGTTCGTCGCGTTCCTGCAGATCACGCTCGGGTACACGGCGTTTCAAGCGGGTGCCGCCACACTGCCGATCACCGTGCTGCTGCTGATCCTCTCCCGGCCATCAGGAGCGATCGCACAGCGCATCGGCCCGCGCATCCCGCTGGCGATCGGAGCCGTCCTGACCGGCGCGGGACTGCTGCTGATGGCACAGATCCACGTCGGGGACCGGTATCTCACTGGCGTGCTGCCCTCGCTGGTCGTATTCGGGGTCGGGCTCGCCGCGCTGATCACTCCTATCACCGCTGTGGTGCTGGCCAGCGTCGGCTCACGGCACGCCGGGATCGCGTCCGCCGTTAACAACGCGTTCTCGCGCCTCGGCCAGATGATCGCAGTCGCGGCTCTCCCCCTCGCCGCGGGGCTTTCCGGCGCCGCCTTCGAAAACCCGGCCAGCATGGCAGCCGGCTTCCCGGTCGCCATGACCATTGCCGCCGGAACGTCCCTCGCGGCCGCGCTGCTCGCCTGGACCACCATCAGCGATAACGCGCTGAGCCGGCCCGGTGCCGACAACGAACCAGGAACGAAGGATCTCCCGCCATCTCTTCAGCGACACTGCGCGGTGGCCGGAACCCCGCTCGCCGGGTCTCCCAGCCCGCGGCCCAGTTCCCGCCCGCCGACGGCCCAGGAGTCGTGACCTTTCGATCTGAGCGGTGATCGGTGTTTGACTCCGCGGACAGTCCGGCTAGGCGTGCTGGGCCCGGCGGAGCTCGAAGGCGATCACGATCTCCGAGATGCCGCGGAACAGGGCGAAGAATCCGATCCAGATCAGCAGCAGCGCTCCCTGTACCGGGCGGTACTGCTGGGAGGCCCAGAAACCGAGGAAGATCTCTAGGATGCCGACCACCATACCCAGCCACCAGACGCTGTTGACCTCCCTGGTGCTGACGGAGGTGATGATGTCGAGCGTGCCCCGGAAGACAAGCAGCAGCCCCAGGATCGAGGCGAGCGTCCAGAAGGCGTTGTAGGGCTGGGCGAATGACCAGCCGGCGCCGAAGGCAAAGATGATGCCCATCAAGACGTGCAGCCAGCGCCAGCCGGGGACGACCGAGGCGATGAAGAACTCGTTGAACATGGCCGCCAGGAACAGGAAGCCCAGCAGGATGCCTACTGTGGGGATCGAGGCCGGGGCGAACCGCAGCGCGATCCACGACAGGATGAGCCACGCGATGCCGGTCAGCAGGAATATCCACCAGGGGCCGGCCAGCCGCGCTAGCCCTGCGCGGGTCCTGGACCGGATGGCTGTGCCTTCGTCCGTGACGCTCATGAGCAGCTTCCTTTCCGCACGGGTGACTATTTGCGGCGCAGTGCCCCGGCAGCGGGCCTGCTTTGCCGGACTATTACCCAGTTGGGGGAAGTATGACGCCCGCCGGGGCCGCTGTCACGAAGGCGCCCAAAGCGCTTGCCTCACTTGCATTAGGCCCGGCGGGTTGATGGCTGCTCTGGCCCGTCGGCTGGCCATTTACGACGAGGTCCCGCCGTCGTTAACCAGGCTGCATGGCTCACATTGCGAACATGGGAAATCACGGGCTGCTCACAAGAGAACGGCAGGCCAGCGGCAAGGCCAAGGTCGGGGCCGCGCAGGAAACCGTTCACGGTCGGCCTCGCCGCCTGGCTGAGCACAGGCACCCGGCCGGCGCCGATAGCGATCGCGACCAGACTGGGCGCTATGGATGGACGGGATCGCGCGCAGATGCCCAGCACCGCGGCGTACGGCATGGTAAGGCGTGACGCTGACTGACGCAGGTCATAGGTATTCCCTTTTGCGCATCCACATGAGGGTGAACCAGCCGGCAATGGGTGGGAGATAGGCGGAAAAGAGGCGCTGGACGAACACGGCGGCGGTCGCGTCGCCCTTGGCGATGCCGCCGGCGGTGAGCGCCAGGATCAGGCTGGCCTCGGCCACGCCCATGCCTCCTCCGGCCGGGGAGGCGGAGGCTTGGGTCAGTACGCGGTCTTCGGTGCCTTCGGGGCGATCACCTTCATGGCACTGTCAGGGGTCTTGCTGGACCGGCTGCGCGCCGCCACCCCGTCCGAGCGGCACGTCCCGCCCACCGCGACCGCCTAGCTGCTACCTCCAGCCTTCATCGGATTGTCGCGCTCAGAGTGATACGGGGGCACGGCCTGAGCGGGCGGGGCATCATTTCCTGGCTCCGCGGTAGCCCAGGGCCGCTGCGAGCGCGAGCGCGCTGCGGGGGGTGTACGCGATGCGCCACAGCCCGCCATGCGCGGCGGCGTGCGCCTCGTCCTGCCAGGGATGCGGGTGCGCTGGGCCACCGCCGGTGTGCAGGTCATGGACGAGGAGTGCGGCCATGAGAACCTTGGTGGTGGCCGGCTCGAAGACCTCGACACCGAACCGGTGCGCGCCGGCGTAGGCCGCGGCCAGTATCTGGTTTTTCACGACCGACCTGGTGCGTGTCGGTGGGGCGACGTTCATCGACACGGCCGCGCCGGCTTCACGGGCCAGGGTGGCGCGCCAGCGGTGCAGTCGCTTGGCCAGCACATAGTTAGGTCCTTGCTGCGGCACCAGGCTGTCGTTGATACCGGGGTCAGCGCCGGGCGGGTAGGCGCGGCGGAGCAGTCGGCCCCCGGACAGCGTCCGCAGCGGCCAGCTGGCGAGTTTCATCCCGGCCGATCGGGTCGCGTAGGCGTGGACGGACTGGGCGACCGCTTCGGCCGGGACCGCGAACACGTCGGTCGGCGTCGCGAGGAATGCGAGCGCGACATCGCCGCGCTCGGCCTGCAAGCGCATGGTCAGTGCGTCAACGGCTGCGGACAGGCGGACATTGGCCGCGCCGTCAGCGTAGACGTAATTGCCCAGCACCAGCGGGCCGTTAAAGGTAGCGAGCCAGCCGGCGACGGCGGGGACATCGCTGGTCAGGTCGAGGCCGGCGCGCTCTGCGAGGTCCTCGGTCCTGCCCCCGGACTGCTGCTGGCCGGGCCTCTGCGCGGCGACGGGAACCAGGAGTGTCCCCGCGCTGCGCCGTGCGGTGTCCAGGATGCGCTCCCAGAGAGGGGGACGGGGCAGGTCAACAGCGATCACCCGGGCGCCCCAGCTCAGCAGCGGGGAAAGAGGACCCACCTCGGCGCCTGCCCCGAGCACGGCGACCGTGTGGCCAGGCAGGGGGAGCCACTCCGGGTGCGCCGCGACCGTCCGGACCGCGGCTGCGCACGACGGCTCGATCACGCCGTTGTCCACCCACGCCTCCAGCCTGCGCAGCAGGGCGCCGCCGCGTAGTCCGTCGCCGTGGTACGGCAGCGACAGGCCCTCACCGGCCTGCCCGGCACCCGACACCGTGACCGTGGTAACCAGCCGGTCCACCGGTGCCGAGAGCAAACTGCCGAGCCCAGTCTCCTCGCCGTCGGCATGCACCACGCGCATCCGCCCGTGCATCGACTCCAGCCCGTTCCGGGCGACCGATACCGCGCCCTCCTTCGATGCCAGCCCAGCTTCGACTAGCCGGCGAAAGTGCACCATATAGCCCTTGCGCCAGTTCGTATCCCGCTCCGCATCGGCTGCCCCGGCCGGGTCGGCCTCTCGCAGCGCATCAGCAACCACCGCCCGGCCCACCGCCGACGTGCTCCTGCGCCCGTCCGCCGATGCGGGAAAGACCACCTCCACCGGCCCATCGCCGCTCATCGCGCTCCAGTCATGGCCACGAGACAACCACGCTGAACGGCATCCCGCCACCACCGGCTGCCGCCGCGCTAGCTTCGGCTACCGATCACCGGTCCTGCCCGAAACTGGGATTAGGCGTCAGCAGGCTGAGACCGCCCGGCGGACGGTTAGTGTCGGTCCTTGACCGAGTGAACGAGCGACGATGGAGGTTCACCATGGATGTCGGGATCGGCCTACCGAACGCAGTTCCGGACACGGAAGGCAGGACCCTCGTCGAACTGGGCCCGGCAGGCTGACGAGGCGGGCTTCAGCACCCTCGGCACGATCGGCCGGCTCGTGTACCCGAACTACGAGGAGCTGATCGCGCTGGCCGCGGCGGCCGCGGTCACCAGCCGGATCCGGCTGACGACGTCGATCCTGCTGGGGCCGCTGCACACGAACACCGCGCTGTTCGCCAAGCAGGCGGCCTCGCTCGACCGCATCTCCGGTGGCCGCCTGGTGCTGGGCCTGGGCATCGGCGGCCGGGAGGACGACTTCGCCGCGAGCGGGCTGACCATGGCCGGGCGGGGGCGGCGCTTCGACGAGCAGCTGGACGAGATGCGGCGCATCTGGGCGGGTGAGGAGCGGGGGGACGTCGGCCCGATTGGGCCGGCGCCGGCCCGGCCGGGCGGCCCGGAGCTGATCCTGGGCGGCGCGACGGAGGCCAGCTTCCGCCGGGTGGCCCGCGTCGCTAATGGGTGGATTATGGGCGGTGGCACCCCGGATATGTTCGCCCAGGGCGCGGCGGCCGTTGACCAGGCGTGGCAGGACGAGGGCCGGCCGGGCAAGCCGCGCAAGCTGTCGCTGGCGTACTTCGCGCTGGGCCCGGACGCCCGCACTCTGGCCGACGGCTATCTCGGCCACTACTACGCCTTCCTGGGCGACATCGCCGGCCAGATCGCGGCCGGTGCGGCGGTGAGCCCGGAGATGGTGAAGGGCTACGCCGACGCGTTCGCGGAGGCCGGCTGCGACGAGCTCATCTTCGTGCCGACCTCGTCGAGCCTGGAGCAGGTCGGGCTGCTCGCTGAGGCGGTGTCCTGAGGACAGGCGAGGCCGGTCAGACGAACAGTGGCACGGCCGCCGTCCGCCCGGCCAGCGCGCTCATCGCCGCGTCGTCTGGCCCCGCGGTGAACCGGCTGGCCGCGTCAAGCACTTTCGGGAGCAGGTCCACGTCCCCCACGCTGTCGAGGAACACCCCCGGGCGGCTCATCGCCCACCACACGGCGAGATCGATGTCGTCCGCCTGCTCAAGCGGCTCGTACCAGGTCGCCCGGGTGTGCGGCCGGCCCGCCCAGGGGCGCAGCGCGATCGACTTGATGGTCTGCACCGCGACGCGCCGCTCGCGGCAGGTCTCGTACAGGGCGTTGAAGTTGCCCGCGTAGTACGGGTTCTGCATGGTGACGAAGTTGTAGGGGAGCAGCACCGAGTCGAAGTCGAACCGTTCGAGGCTGCGGCGGTGCGTCGCGGCGATCTGGCTGCCGTGGCCGGTCACCCCGATCCAGCGGATGAGGCCCTGCTCCCGGGCCTCAAGAGCGGCCTCGAGCGCCCCGCCCGGACTCAGGGCGGTGTCCCACTCGATCGGATCGGCCAGGGAGTGCAGCTGCCAGAGGTCGACGTGGTCGACGCCCATCCGGTCCAGGGACCGGTGCAGTTCCTCGCGGGCCCGGGCTGCGGTGCGCTCGTCGCCCTTGGTGGCCAGGAAGAACCGGCCCGGTTCGCGCTGCAGCCACGGCCGGATGCGCACCTCCGCCTCGCCATAGGACGAGGCCACGTCCAGGTGGTTTACTCCGTGGGCGAGCAGGAGGTCCAGGGTCTCGTCCGCGACCCGCTGGGAGACCTGCGCGAGAGCCCGCCCCTCCGAAGATCACCCGGCTGCTTTGATGCCCGGTGCGGCCGAACTCTGCCTGCTCGATGGGCACGAGACCTCCCGACGTGGCGAAAGCTGAACCTGAGACTACAGCGGATCGCGGCGGCAGGCCGGCGCGAGCGCGCCGAAGCGTATAGTCCGGATCATATGGTCAGCTGCGGCAAGAGGGCGATCGGCCAGGAATGGGATTGGCTGCCTGGCGGTGGGTAAACCGCCAGTTCACCGTGGCGCGGGCCCGGTGACATGGGAAGGGAACGGCGTGCCTGGCGAGCTTGACGCGCTGGCCGGCCAGCTGACCGAGCGTCTGGCCGGGTTGGGCAGCGCCCTGATCGCGTTCTCCGGCGGGGTGGACTCCTCTCTGGTCGCTGCGCTGGCCGCCCGGGCGCTCGGGGACCAAGCCCTCGCCGTCACCGCCGTCTCGCCGGCCCTCGCGTCCGGGGAGCTGGACGACGCCCGGTCGGTGGCCCGGGCCGTAGGCGTCCGGCACGAGCTGGTCAGCACGGCCGAACTGGAGCGCGACGACTACCGGCGCAACGACCGCTTCCGCTGCTACTACTGCAAATCCGAGTTGTACGAGCGGCTGGCCGCGTTGGCCCGGCGCCGCGGTTTCGCCGCCGTGCTGTCCGGCGCCAATGCCGACGATACGGGTGACTGGCGGCCTGGGCTGCGCGCGGCGGCCGAGCACGGTGTCCGGCATCCCCTGCTGGAGGCGTCCGTGGGGAAGGACCAGGTGCGGGCGCTGGCGCAGCACCTGGGGGTTCCGAGTGCGGACAAGCCCGCGTCGCCCTGCCTGGCATCGCGGCTGCCGTACGGCACCCCGGTCAGCGCCGATGTGCTGTCGCAGGTAGACCGGGCTGAGCTGAGCCTGAAGCAGCGCGGCTACCGCGAACTGCGGGTGCGGCATTTCGGTGATCTCGGCCGGGTGCAGCTCGGCGCGGCGGACCTGCCGCGGGCGGCTGACCCGGACGAGCATGCGGCGGTGCTGGCCTGTGTCCGGGCGGCTGGATATCAGCGTGCCGAGATCGACGAGCGGCCGTTGCGGTCCGGTTCGCTGAACCTGGACATCACTCCGGTCACCCGGCCACGTGGGGCAGTTCGCACAGATCGGTCCCGGCGCAGGGCTTGAGAGTGGCCCGGCAGAAGCAAAACGCTGAAAGCGCCAGTACCCCGCTTATCCTGGGCTCAGATCACCAGCTCAAAGCAGGCCTACCAGAACCACCACCAGCAGATTCCCTAGGCGGTGCCGGTGTCGCGACTGCTCGTCTGGCCCGTTGCGGCTCGCCCACGGGGGCGGGTAGCTTTCAAACCCGAAGCATCTCCGTGAGCCCTCATTCCGGATGGTGGGCGTGACCGCGCATCCTCCGCCCCGGTTGTTCGGCCGGACCGGCGAGCTGGAGATCTTGGGACGGCTCATCGCGAACGTGCGAAGCGGTCAGAGCGCCGTCCTGGTCGTGCGGGGAGAGTCGGGGATCGGCAAGACGGAACTGCTGCGGCATCTGATCGCCGGGGCGTCCGGTTTCAGGGTGGCCCGCGTGGCCAGCGTCGAGGCGGAGATGGAGCTCCCCTTCGCCGGGCTGCACCAGCTGTGCGCGCCGATGCTCGGCCGGCTCGGGTCACTGGCCGGGCCTCAGCGTCGTGGGCTCAGCGTCGCGTTCGGGCTTACCTCCGGAGAGAGCCCCGACCGGTTCCTGGTCGCCCTCGCGACGCTCAGCCTCATGGCGGAGACTTCCGAGGAGCAGCCCATGCTGTGCGTCGTGGACGACGCACAGTGGCTCGACCAGGCCTCGGCCCAAGTCCTCGGATTCGTCGGGCGCCGCCTGCTGGCGGAGTCCATAGTGCTGGTGTTCGCGGTCCGGACGTCAGCCCCAGGAGATCCCTCGCCGGATCACCTGGCGGGTCTGCCCGAAGTCCGGCTGGGCGGACTGGATCACCAGTCGGCTCAGGCGCTGCTGGCGACGGTCACCTCAGGTCCGCTCGACGAGAGCGTCCGCGCCCGGATCCTCGCGGAGGCACACGGCCATCCTCTGGCCCTGCTCGAGCTCTACCGAGGCCGGAGCGCCGCCGACTTCGCCGGCGGGTTCGCTCTTCCGGACGCGGGAGATCTGCCCAGCCGCATCGAAGATCAGTACGCAGCGCGCCTGGGTGAGCTGCCGGACGAGGTCCAGCAGCTGGTCCTGCTCGCGGCGGCCGATCCGGTCGGGGATCCGGCGCTGATCCTCCGGGCGGCTCGGGTACTCGGCGTGGGCACCGGAACCGCGAATCTGGCCGCCCTGGCCGACCTGCTGGAGTTCGGTGCGAACGTGCGCTTCCGGCATCCCCTGGTGCGTTCTGCTGCCTACCGGGCCGCCACCGCCGATGACCGGCGAGCCGTACACGGGGCGCTGGCAGCAGCGACCGATCCGCTGGCCGACCCCGACCGCCGGGCGTGGCACTGCGCCCACGCGAGGGCCGGGCCGGACGAGGCGGTGGCCGAGGAGCTCATCAACTCGGCCAGCCGGGCCCTGCGCCGAGGCGGGGTAGCCGCCGCCGCGGCCTTCTGGGAGCGAGCCGTGGCGCTCACCCCGGACCCGGGCGAGCGCGCCTCACGGGCCCTGGCGGCGGCCGAGGCGAAGTACGCAGCCGGGGATTTTGAGGCCGCTCAGGCTCTCTTGGTCACGGCTGAGGCTCGGACCGCTCGACGAACTCGGCGAGGCGCGCGTGCAGCGGATGCGGGCGCAGATCGCGTTCGCGCTAAGACGGGGCGGCGACGCGCCGCCGCTCATTCTGCGGGCCGCACAGCGGCTGCAGAGCCTGGACGCCGAGCTGGCCCGGCAGACGTATCTCGAAGCCCTGGTAGCCGCGATCTACGCGGGCCGGCTCGCCCACGGACAGGATGTGAGGCAGGTCGCGCGCGCCGCGAGATCCGCAACGGCGGGGCCTTCCGGGTCGGAGCCGCTGCCGCACTCGCGCCTGCTCATCCACGGCCTCGCCGTGCGCCTGGCCGATGGGTACCTGGCCGCCGCGCCCACGCTCAAGGAGGCACTGCGCCGTTACCGGGCGCAGCCGTACGAGCTGGACTGGCTGTCCGTCTCGTACAACATGGTCGCCATGGACCTGTGGGACGACGAGGCGTGGTTCGAGCTCGCGGCCGGCCAGGTCCGGCTGGCGCGAGCGAACGGCACCCTCAGCTGGCTTCCGTTCGCGCTGGACTATCTGGCCGAAATCCACATCCAGGCCGGCGAGCTGTCGAAGGCGGCGGCCTTGCTGCTGGAGCGCGAGGGCGTCGACCCGGGGACCAGAGAGGTCACCTTGCCTTACGTCCCACTGCTGCTCGCCGCGTGGCGCGGTGACGAGGCGACCGCGGCCGAACTGGCCGGGGAGATGGCCCGTGGCGCCTCAGACCGGGGGGAGGGCGCGGCACTGACCTACACCGACTACGCGCGGGCGGTGCTGCACAACGGCCTCGGCAACTACGGGCCCGCCGCCGAGGCGGCGCACGGTGCCAGCGCCGTCGACGAGATCGTCATCTCGGCCTGGGCCCTGTATGAGCTGGTGGAAGCCGCAACGCGAAGCGATCAGCAGGAACGTGCCTGCGCGGCGGCTGATCAGCTGTCGCAGCTAGCCGTGGCGAGCGCCAGCAACTGGGCTCGCGGGGCGGCGGCGCGGTCCCGGGCGCTGGTATCCGGGGGACGCGCCGCCGAAGAGGAGTACCGCGAGGCGATCGAACTGCTGGGCAGAACCCGGATGGCGACCCACCTGGCCCGCGCCCGCCTGGTCTACGGCGAATGGCTACGCCGGGAGAACCGGCGGATCGATGCCCGCAACCAGCTGCGATCCGCGTTCGACGCGCTCGCGTCCATGGGCGCCGAGGCCTTCGCCGAACGCGCACGGCGAGAGCTCCAGGCGACCGGGGAGAAGGTGCGCAAGCGCAGCGAAGATACCCGCGCCGATCTGACCCCGCAAGAGGAGGAGATCGCCCAGCTGGCCCGCGAGGGACGAACCAACTCCGAGATCGGCGCGCAGCTGTTCATCGGCCGCCGCACCGTGGAGTGGCACCTGCGCAAGGTGTTCGCCAAGCTGGACATCGCCTCCCGCCTCGAGCTCGACCAGGCCCTGAGGAAAAGGAGCATCCGGTCATGACGGAGGGCGCGGCTCGCGCGAGGTGCGGTTGGCGACGAGCCGGCCACCGCCGGCCGGACCCGCCGGTCTAGCTATGCGCGGTTGGGCGGGCCGAGGTAGGGGAAGTCGGCCAGCAGGTCGTCGTGGGGCTTGAGGCCGGACGGCGGGACCTTGCCGTTGGTCAGCCAGGCGAACCGCATGCTGTACACGTCGTCGGTGGGCACGCGGCCGTTGGGGTAGGTGGCGGGCTGGGTGTGGTCGTAGTGCAGGATGTCGGGCAGGACCTGCAGGGCGGCGGCCTTGGCCTGCTCGGGTGTGTAGCCGCCGGCGTTTTGCAGGATCGCCGACCACGGTTCCAGGTAGTTGGCCACGTCGTCGGCGGGCTGGCGGGAGTTGAACAGGTTCTTCTCCCCGTCGGGGTTGATGAACGGGTTGATGGTCGGGTTCCCGCCGCGGTCCATCTGCTCGAGCACGCCGTTGCTGTGCCGGCTGATCGAGGCCCACACGCCGATGACCGGGCCGCCGAGCATGTCGTCGGGTACTTCCAGCACGATCGAGTCGACGTTGTTGTCGGCGAAGTCGTCGTGCCCGGTCCAGGGAAGCCGTGCAGGGCGCCTTCGACGTCGGCGAAGAACGGGTCGCTGCGCAGCCCGGCGGCCAGCCGGATCCCGTTTGCCTTCCACGGGCTGGGCGGTGCCGTCGAAGCTGACCGGGATGCCCTCGGCGAGCACCTCGCCGGCGGGTTCGGGCTGGCGGGCCTGCGCGCCGGTGGCGTACCAGGCGTTCCCGGTCTGCCTGCCGTTCTCGTACTCGGAGAACACGAACGTGAACGCGACGTCGGCGTGGTTGTCGCCGTCGGTGTCGATGTTGATCCGGTAGACCGCGCCGGGGTAGAACTCCGGGCCGGTCACCGGGGCCGGGATCGGCGGCGGGGCGCTGGTCGGGTTCGAGTCCATGATCAGCACGGTCGTGCCGGGGTGGTGACGGTGCAGCAGGCTGTGGTGATGTTCGCGGGCTGGCGGGCGCCGGGAAGACGAACACGTCGGTGATGTCCAGGCGGCGGTCGTCGCCGGGGAACTTGAGATTGTCGGCGCTGAAGTGGTTCGACATGGGTGTGCTTCCTTCTGGGTAGTGGTGTGGGCTGGTCCGGGGGTCAGCTGCGGATGAAGTCGAGCAGGGCGGTGTTGACCTGGGCGGCGTGGGTCCAGGGGATGGCGTGCGGGCCGCCTTCGATGACGACCAGCTGCACGTCCTTGATCAGGGCGGGCAGCCGCTGGCCGGTCTTGTCCAGCGGCAGGACCTGGTCGGCGTCGCCCTGGATGACCAGCATCGGCACGTCGATCTCGGGCAGGTCGGCGCGGAAGTCGGTGGCCCAGGTGGCGATGCAGGCCACCGCGGCGGTGGCCGAGGCGGTGACGGCGAGGTTCCAGCTGGCCTGCAGGCCTGGTCGCTGACCAGGGTGCCGCGCAGGGTGTCGAAGTTGTAGAAGTTGTCCAGGAACCCCTTCATCCAGGCCGGGGTGTCGGCCCGCGCGGCCTGGGCGAACCCGTCGAACAGGCCTTGCGGCACCCCTCGGGGTTGTCGGCGGTCTGCAGCAGGTACGGCGGGATCGGGGCGACCAGCACGCCCCTGGCCACCCGGGCCGAGCCGCGGGGCCAGGTAGCGGGTGACCTCGCCGGTGCCCATCGAGTGCCCGGCCAGGACGGCGTCGTGCAGGTCCAGGTGTTCCAGCAGCGTGCTGAGGTCGGCGGCGAAGGTGTCGTAGTCATAGCCGGTGACCGGCTGGCTGGACTTGCCGAACCCGCGCCGGTCGTAGGTGATGACCCGGTACCCGGCCTCCAGCAGCGCCGGGACCTGCTTGTCCCAGGCCCGGCCGCTGAGCGGGTAGCCGTGGATCAGCACCACCGGCTGGCCGGCGCCATGATCCTCGTAGTAGATCTCGATGTCGGAGCTGTTTTCCTGGCCGACAGTGACCGTGGGCATGAGACATCCTTCCGTTAACGACGACCCGCCGGCCCCAGGCTGCGGACCGGGAGCCGGGCGGTTTCGCCTGCGGTTGGTACGGAAATCACGGTCGCGCTCCGGGCGGCGCGTCGAACCCGTGCAACCCCGGCCGGTCCCGGGTCGCGGCAGGGCGGCACCGGGCACCTCCTGATGTGCGCGGTGCCCGGAGCCAGGACAGCGGATTCTGACGTCCGCGGCATCGTCCACCCAGCACCGGACGGACGCCGGCTGGTCACCGGTACCCGCGTGCGCCCGGGCCGACCCGCAGACCAGGGGCACGGGCCAGGGGCCGTACGGGTGCGAGTGACCTCGCCGCACGCGACCGTGGAAGCCAGGACCGCAAGCCCTCCCGGCCATTACCGGCCCGGGGCTATGTCGGCAATAGACACATTATTGGAAATGGACGACGGCAATGAATACCGCCAAACAGGCAATGGAGAACATGGAATACGTGCGCAGGCTGCTCGAGGAAAAGCAGCCTGGATTCTCCGCGTCCGTGGAATTGGCCGTGTCTGTTATCCACCGTCAGATCGAGTGGCCGGAGGAAACGATGGAACTGACGCTGCCGCCTGCACGCCACGAGACCATCGAGAAGCAAGACCCGGTGCACGAGTGGCGCGTGGCCCGGCTGGCGCGCCTGGGCATCCCCTGGCCGGTGGCCGAAGCTGCCGCCGGCCATGTCGACTGGCACCAGATGGCGGCGCTGGTGCAGCGGGGCTGCCCTCCGTGGCTCGCACTCCGCATCCTCCGCTGATACAGACCTGCGACTGAAATAATGCGAATATGAATGCCCTACCGGATAGCATTCCCGCCCGCGGCGCCGCCGCGAGCGCATCTAGGTCGCCTCACATCGGGCAGCTGGTACGGCAGTCGTTCGCGGCGATGACCGCCCAGGAGCGAGCCAGGCTGATCGCGATGTACGGGGTGATCGCGGGCCTGCACGTGGCCGGGTTCGTCATCTTGTTCGTGTTCGTGGTGCCCTCGCATTACCAGGGGCTCGGGGTGGGGGTGGCGGTGCTGGCCTACACGCTCGGCTTGCGGCACGCGTTTGACGCCGATCACATCTCGGCGATCGATAACTGCACGCGTAAGGTGCTGGGCGAGCGGCAGGGCACCGGAGCCCCGCGCCCGCTGGGGTTCGGGTTCTTCTTCTCCCTGGGGCACTCCACCGTCGTGGTCGCCATCGGGGCCGGGATCGTAGTGGCGGAGAAGACGGTCTTCGGCGCGGTCTCGGACAGCGGCTCGGGGCTCGAGCGGTTCGGGGGACTGTTCGGCACAGTCGTCTCGGCGGCATTCTTGCTGCTGATCGGGCTGCTGAACCTGGTGGTCCTGGCCGGGATCGTGCGGGTCTTCGCCTCGATGCGCCGCGGCGAGTACGACGAGGCCGAGCTGGAGCGCCAGCTGGCCAACCGCGGGTTCTTCTACCGGTTCTTCGGCCGCTGGATGAAGGTCATCACCAAGGAGTGGCAGCTGTACCCGGTCGGGGTCGTGTTCGGCCTGGGCTTCGACACCGCCACCGAGGTCGCCCTGCTGGCCACCACCGCGCTGCTGGCCTCCCAGCACATCCCCTGGTACGCGATCATCTGCCTGCCGGTCCTGTTCACCGCGGGCATGACGTTCATGGACACCACCGACGGGCTGTTCATGAACCTGGCCTACGGCTGGGCGTTCTTCAACCCGGTCCGCAAGGTCTACTACAACCTGGCCATCACCGGGCTGTCCGTGGCGATCTGCTTCGTCATCGGCGCGGTCGAGGCCCTGAGCCTGCTGCCGCAGGAGATCCACGGGCTCAGCCGCACCACCGGCTTCTGGGGCTTGATGTCCCGGTTCAACATCAACACCGCCGGGTTCGTGATCGTGGGGCTGTTCCTCGCCACCTGGCTGGCCGCCCTGCTCATCTGGCGCTACGCCCGCATCGAGGAAAAATGGAACCCAAGCCCCCAGTCCGGCACGCCCGGCGGCACCTGGTGATCAGTGAGCGGATGGTGGCCGCGATGAACTTCGACAATCTCGTCGCCGTGCTTGCGGTCGCGGCGGCGGTGCCGTTGATTCTCGCGGCCGTGCCGCGGGTGCCTGTCCCCGGGCCGGTGCTGGAGATCGTCGCCGGGATCGTGCTTGGCCCCGCGGTACTGGACCTGGTGAAACCTGACCAGGCGGTACGGCTGGTGTCGACGATCGGGCTGGCGTTCCTGCTCTTCCTCGCTGGTCTGGAGATCGACGTCCGCCACTTTCGCGGGCCTCGCGCCCGCCTGGCCGGACTGGCGCTCGGTCTGAGCGCGCTGCTCGCCCTGATCATCGGTATCGTGCTTCACGCAGCGGGTGTCGTCGAAAGCCCGCTGCTCGTGGGGATCATTCTCATCGCCACGTCGCTGGGCTTGATCATTCCCATCCTGGAGGACGCGGGTGTGGCCGACCGTCCAGTCGGCCAGTTCGCGATCGCCGGCGCCTCGCTCGGCGAGGTCAGCTCGGTCGTTCTGCTCTCCCTGTTCTTCTCGGGCCACGCGACCGCCATAGGTCCCAAACTGCTGCTGCTGTCGCTGCTTGGCGTCTTGGTTGTCCTCGTCGTAATCGCAACGCTCCGCATCGAGCGCTCAATGTGGATCACGAGGATGATTAACAGGCTGGCTGACACCTCAGCCCAAATCCGCATACGGCTGTCGATGCTGCTCGTGGTCGGCCTGGGCGCCCTGGCCACCCATCTAGGGTTCGAGGCGATCCTCGGCGCATTCATCGCCGGGGCGATCCTTGGCCTGGTGGACGCGGATGCCGAACACAAGCACCCGCTGTTCCACCCGAAACTCGATGCCATCGGCTATGGCTTCCTCATCCCGGTCTTCTTCGTCACCAGCGGGCTCACATTCAACCTGTCGGTGCTGTTCTCGAGCGCCTCAACCTTGCTGCGGGTGCCGCTCTTCCTGCTGGCACTGCTGGTCGTGCGCGGACTGCCCGCCGTCCTCTACCGGTCCGCCCTGGCCAGCATCCGCGATGTCGCCGCCGTGGGGCTGCTCCAAGCGACGTCGCTGCCCTTCATCGTCGCCGCCACCACTATCGGGCTTCAGTTGCACGCCATCAGGCCGGCCAACGCGGCAGCACTCGTCGCCGCCGGGCTTTTCAGCGTCATCATTTTTCCCATCATCTCGCTGCAGTTGCTGCGATCGTCTGCTAAAGGCCCGAGCATGGCCCCGGAGCAGGCGCACGTTCGCTAGCAGCCTGCCTCATGGATGACGATCAGTAGCTCTAACGCCCCTCGGTGCTGGCCTTGACCGACTGGGCCGAGAGCCACAGTGCGCCGGGGTTGACTCGGTGCGGGTAAATGGCCAGCATCTGCCCGTAGAGTTCCTCCGCCGTGGTGGTTTCCTTGTCGAGCCGGTCGAAGTCGCTGATGTACTGGCGGGTTTCACCGAGGATGCGCGGGTTGTCGTCGTTGCCGTAGCGCTTGTGTCCGGCCACGACGGCACGCGGATCGAGTGCCTCGATGATGTCGAGGGCCGCGAGCCAGTCCTGGCGGCCCTGAGAGTCTGATTCCGCCAGGTACTGGTGCACGTCGTTGTAGGCCGCGTCGCCGGCGACGACCAGCCCTATTTCTGGTACATGCAGGACCGTGGTGTCGTCGGTGTCGGTGTGCCCGACGTTGACGGCGACCAGCTGACGGCCTTCCAGCTCGAAGGACGGCCCGTCCAGCGGCTCGGCGACCGGGTTGTCGTCCGGGATCTGGCCCGGGAACCTGGGTTGCCAGAATGTCTGGAGGGCCCCGGGCGCCGACCACTTGCGCATGCCCTCGATGACTGCTGGTGTCGCGACCGCCCGCACGCCGGGGAAGCGCTCGCGGACCGCGCCGAGCCCGAACCAGTGGTCACCGTGGCCGTGGGTGACGTACACCGTGGTGAGGTTCTTTCCCGTGGTCGCCACCCAGTCAGCCACAGCCATGCCCTGCTCGACCGTCATGAGGGGGTCAACCAAGACGGCGTCATGCCGGCCGGAGATGAGGGTGGCCGATATCGGGCTCCAGGTTGAGCGGCTCTGGCCCGGCGGGACGTCCTTGCCCGCCATCGCGATGATCGGCGCCACGTAGACCTGATAAGTCAGCGTTGACTCACTGGTCATGAGGTGCTCCTTTCACTAAGCCTGCCGGCGGCCCCGGCCGCCGTCTCGATGAGCTGTGCCACCTCACGGGGGTGGGAGACCATCGCGACATGGCTGGAGGGGATCTCGACGGTGGTCGCGCCCATGCGGGCGGCGAACATGCGCTCGGCCTCGGGCGGGAGCGCCTGGTCGTCGGCGGCGACCAGGTACCAGGACGGCAGCGTCTTCCAGGCCGGGCCGCCCATCACGTCGGCGAAGGCGGATGTGGCCAGGGCCTGCTGCACGGCGTACATCACCTTGGCCTTGACCGGGTTAACGTCGGCGGCAAAGTAGTTGACGAAGTCGTCTTCGGGTAGCCAGGCGAAGCCCCGCTGGTCGGTGAGCAGGTGCGCCAGCGCCGGGGTCACCGGTCCCTGAGCCAGCAGCGCGCCGAGCGATTCGCCCTGGTCCAGGCCGAACGCGGCGATGTAGACCAGGCCGGCGACGTTTGGCGCGTCCGCGCCCAGGGCGGTCATGACCTGGCCGCCGTAGGAGTGCCCGGCGACGATGGTGGGGCCGTCCTGGAGCTCCAGCACCTGGCGCAGCCGGGCCACGTCGTCAGCCAGCGCGGTCAGCGGGAACTGCGGCGCCGTGACGTGGTAGCCGCCGGCTTGCAGGCGCTCGACGACTGCGCTCCAGCTGGAGCCGTCGGCCCATGCGCCGTGGATGAGAACGATGTTCGGTCGGGCGTTCATCTCGGTAATCCCTTCTTGGATGGGGTCTTGAGGCCATCGTGCGGCGCGAGGCTGCGGCCGGGGTATCCGCAGGATTACTGCACTTTGCGGATGCCTGTTACGCGGGCGACGTGGCGATACTGGGAGATCTTGCCGGCGGACTTGCCTGGGCTATGTCCGGCCCTTCAGTGACTTTCGACTGCCGTGGCTGCCGTGGCTGGCGTGCTGGTGGGGGCGATCACGTCGCGTAGCTGGTGGCGGCTGGCTACCCCCAGCTTGGGATAGGACCGGTACAGGTGGGAGCTGACCGTGCGCGGTGAGAGGAAGAGCCGGTCGCCGATCTCGCGGTCGGTCAGGCCGTCGCTGGCCAGGCGGACGATCTGGCGTTGCTGGGGGGTGAGCTCCCCGAGGGCATCGGGTTGGCTGGGCGCGCCGGTAATGGCCACCCCGCACGCTCTCAACTCGGCCTGCGCGCGCTGTACCCATGACCGGGCACCTAGTCGCCGGAAGGTGCCCAGGACCTCCGTCAGCTCGGCCTTGGCGTCGTTGATCCTGCGCCGCCGCCGCAGCCATTCGGCGTGGTCGAGCCGAAGCTGGGCCCGCTCGAAGGGCCACTGCTCCCCGGCGGGGTCGGCGAGCGCTTGGTCGAAATGGGCTTCTGAGTTGGAGGGGTCGGCGAGGATGCCGCGGGCCCGGGCGATGAGCTGCCCGAGCCGGGCCGAGGCCTTTCCGTCGAGGCGGCTGAGCGCCCGCTCGATGACGTCGCGTCCTTCCATCCGCCGGTCGGCACGGACCGCGGCCTCAGCGAGATCTGCCACCCCCAGGTAGGAGGCGTAGTTGTGCAGCGGCGTGCCGTCCTCGCTGAACAGCCCGCGGAGCTGGGTGAACGCGAGGAGGTAGCTGCCGTCGGCGAGAGCCGCGACGCCGAGGGCCCGCCGGGCCCGGGCGGCCACCAGCCCGCTGTCGGCTGGATCGACGGTGGCGAGGGCCCGGTCAGCATGCGTTCGTGCTGCGGCGGAGTCGCCGCGCAGGGCCAGAACGGTGGCGGTGATCACGTCAGCGGACGCGGCAATGATGTCCATCTGGTTCGCCTCGGCCAGGCCCGCGGCCTCGGCGGCAACTTCCAGCGCCTCGTCCCAGCGCCCCGTGTCGATGTATGCCCACCCGAGCACGGTCAGGCTCCCGCCGCTGGTACCCCGCACGCCCGGGGCCCGGAGCCGCTGCATGGCGTCTTGCAGCAAGGTGATCGCCAGGTCGGATTCGTCCAGGAGCCATGCGGTGGAAGCTATTCGCCACAAAGAGGGCTCTTCAATGGGCGAGCCGACGATCTTGCGCAGGTACGGGAGGAGCTGGTTTCTGCTGCCGACCGGGTCGGCGCTGGCGCGCATCCAGAGTCTCAGTGCGTTGACATCAATGCCGGGGGCGCGCCCGGGTGGCGGCGGACCCTGCCGTTCCAGCAGGCCGAGGGCGCGGCTGACGGCCTGGCGGCTGGCGGGCATTCCGGACTGGTAGGCGACCGTGGCGGCACTCCCAAGCGCCTCCCAGGCGAGGGCCGGCAGGTCACCCGATGCCTCGTCGGCGACGGAGAGCAGCGCGGACAGCGCGGCGGTGCGCCGCCCAGACCAGGCCAGCGCCCATGCGGCGTTGTGGCGGGCGGTCAGGCGGAGTTCGGGGTCTGCCGTGCTGGCCAGGGCGCGGGTGGCGAGATCCTGGACCCAGTCTCCCTGGCCGGTGGAAACGGCGGCCGACGCGGCGGCGACCAGCCTGCGGGCCCGGTCTTCTGGGTCGGGGCTGAGCTCGGCCGCGCGTTCCATCGCCATCGCGGCGGCGGCTGCCCCGCCGCGGTGCTGGGCCTGGGCCGCGGTGGCCTCGAGCAGGGATGCCACGTGTTCGTCTGGTTGCAGGGCGGCGGCGGCCAGGTGCCAGGCTCGCCGGTCAGGCTGGTCGTGCAGGGTCGCGGCGAGCTGGCGGTGCGCCGCGGCCCGCTGCGCGAACGGGGTGGCGTGGTAGATAGCGGAACGGACCAGCGGATGGGAGAACTGCAGCCCGGTCCGGTCGACCCGGACCAGGCCGAGCTGCTCGGCCGGCGCCAGGGCCCGCGCATCGGGCCCGGCGCCGCGGCTCGCGGCTGCGCGCAGGTCCGGGCCGTCGGCCACCGCGGCCAGCAGCAGCGCCGCCTGCGCCGGTCCGGGCAGGGCGGCGAACCGGGCGGTCAGCACGGCGTTCAGCCGGTCACCCAGGGGCAGCGGCTCAGCGGCCCACCGTCGGCTGGCCGCCGGGTCATCGGCGATCACCGTGGCCAGCTCGATCAGCGCCATCGGATTACCCCCGGCCTGGGCGAGGACCTGCGCCCGGGCCTGCCCGCGGGGCGGGCGGGGCTGCACGTCCAGCAGGCGGCCGGCGTCAGCGGCGGACAGCGGCCCCAGGGGCAGCTCGGGGAAGCCCCGGTCAAACCCCGGCGGCGGGGCCACGCCCCGCGCACCGACCAGCAGCACCACCCGCTCGGCGTCCAGGCGGCGGCCGGCGAACGCCAGCGCGTCCAGCGAGCTGCGGTCCAGCCAGTGCGCGTCATCAGCGACCACCAAGACCGGCGCCCGCTCCGACAGATCCGACAGCAAGGTCAGCACGGCGACCCCGGTCAGCAACCGGTCAGGAGCACCCGGACCCGCAGAAAGGCCCAGCGCCCCCAGCAGGGCCTGGGCCTGCCGGGCGGGAAGGCCCGCCACGCTGGACAGCACCGGGCGCAGGAGCTGATGCAGCCCGGCGAACGCCAGGTTCGACTCCGATTCCCGGCCGGTGGCAGACAGGACCCGGATACCGGCCGACCGGGCCCGATCAGCGGTGTCGGCCAGCAGTGCGGTCTTACCCATCCCGGCCTCACCGGTGACGACCAGCACCTGGCCGGCCTGCGGGACCGGATCCACCAGCCCGCGCAACCGGGCCAGCCCCGCATCCCGGCCAATGATCTGGGCGGGCGGCTGTGACAGGAGTTCACCGGGCCCTGGCATAGGCCTGTCCTCTCGGCCAGTGCGTTCACTAACGCCATCCCCCAGCCTCAACAGCGGCCAGGGCCCGGGCATGCCCGGGCCCTGGCCGCTGTGCGCCAAGCGCAGTCGCACCACCGATTACCGACCGGTGATGCCTGCCGCGGATCCCCGCGGCAGGCATCCTCTCGACCGTGCCAGTTGCTGCCTTAGGCGAAAGGCCTAGGTCAGGAGGTCGCCCGGACGGCTCGCAGGATCACGGTCGTCACCGTACCGGGATTGGAGATCATGGACAGGTGCGACGCGTCGACCCTGGTGACCTGGGCGTGCGCCGTCTTGGCCATGGCCAGTTGCAAGGCCAGCGGGATGGCGTGGTCGGCGGTGCCCACCACGGCCCATGACGGGATGGTCTTCCATGCCGGGACACCGCTCTCCTGAGTCAGCGCGCTCGTTGCTATCGGCCGCTGGGTGACGCCGAGCACATGTGCCTCGGCGGCGGGCAGTCCGTTAGCCATGCAGCTGGGGTACACGCTCTGCTTGATGTAGGCGTCGCCCACGCCGCTCGGGGCGCCCGGGAACGGGACCACGTTCAGGTTCGCGGGCACGGCGCACGACCCGGGATAGGCGGCGAGGAGCTGGGCGAGGGTCTGGCCCTGCGCGGGCGCGAAGGCGTCTACGAAAACGAGGGCTTTGACCTGCGAGTCGCCCGCGGCGGCGTTGGTGATAACGGCCCCGCCGTAAGAGTGCCCCACCAGCACGATGGGACCGGAGATGCTGTGCAGGAAGTCAGCCAGGAAGGCCGAGTCGTAGGGCAGGCCCTGGAGTGGGTTCGGCGGCGCGTACACGGTGTAACCGTCAGCCTGCAGGCGCTGGATGACGCCGTCCCAGCTGCCGCTGTCGGCCCACGCTCCGTGCACCAGCACGATGCTCGGCTTCGGGCCGTCACCCGCGGCGGCAGCCTCGGCGCTGCGGGCCGATGCGATCTGGCTGAGCGGGATGACCAAGCCGGCCAGGGCCACGATTACAGCCGCGACAATGAGCCGCAGCCTGCCTGGCTGCCCGATTCGGGTGATGTTCACTGAGGTCTCCTTTCGTCGTGGGGTAACCTCACACGGCCTGAGTCTGCTTCTGGGACGTGGTGGCGGGGTATCCGCAGGCTTACTGCACTTCCTGACATGGCAACACTCCCGCCTATATCCGCTGCGGGCTGCTGATCAGCCAGCGGTGGACAGGGATGCCGGTGCTCGCCGGGCGGGGTAGCCGGATCACGCCGGGTGGGGGCCCGGCCGACCGCGAACTGCTGTGAGACAGCGTGCTGCGCAGCCTGGCCAGCGGGCAGCAGCAGCCATTCCCAGTCCTGCTGGCCAACGGCGAGCAGATCGCGATCCGCTGCGAGCCCGTTCTCGATGGGATTCGCCTCGTTGGCGTGCTCATCCGCCCCGGCACAGCAACCGCATGGGCGCGTGCCGCCCCGCCGCGGCGCAGCACGGCAATCACGCCAGCCTACGGATGGTCCAGCCTCACTGACACCCAAGTCGCTGTGGCGGAACAGGTCGCCCAGGGCCTGACCAACCGTGAGGCCGCAGCCCACCTGCATCTCTCGCCGCACACGATCGACTACCACCTCCGGCAAGTTTTCCAGAAGCTGGATGTCCGATCACGCGTCGAGCTGACCCAGGCCATTGTCCGGCGGCAGGCCGAACTGCCCCGCCCGCCGACACGCCCCAGCCGGGACGGGTGACCAGACCGGTCAGGAATCGAGAAGCGCCGGCCGCAGAGCCCTAATTAGCGTGACCGGCATGACTTCCATCGAATCCGTCACCCTCGAGGTGGCCGACCCCACGGCCGCACACCGCTTCTATAACGCCGCCTTCGGGCTGGGCACTCAGCTGCGCCTGCGGGCCTCGGAGGCCCCGGCGACCGGCTTCCGCGGGTTCACGCTGTCGCTCACGGTGTCGCAGCCAGGTACCGTCAGCGACCTCATCGGGGCCGCCCTCGACGCCGGTGCCACACCGCTCAAGCCGGCCGCGAAGTCGCTGTGGGGCTACGGCGGCGTCGTACAGGCTCCGGATGGGACGATCTGGAAGGTCGCCACCTCGGCAAAGAAGGACACCGGTCCCGCCACCCGGCGGATCGACCAGATCGTGCTCCTGCTGGGAGCCGCGGACGTGGCCGCGAGCAAGCGGTTCTACGTCGACCGCGGCCTCGCCGTCGCGAAAAGCTTTGGCCGCAAGTACGTCGAGTTCACCACGCCGTCCAGTGCCGTGAAGCTGGCGCTCTACGGGCACCGTGCCCTGGCCAAGGACGCCGGTGTCCCTCCCGGCGGCACCGGATCGCATCGGCTCGCGATTGGCAGCGATGGCGGGCCCTTCACCGACCCGGATGGGTTCGCGTGGGAGGCCGCACCCCGGTGAGCCGGCTCGTCCGTCGCGAAACCGGTGACCAGACCGATCAGGAATCAAGAAGCGCTGGTCACCGGGCCACGGCTAGCGTGACGGCTATGGACATCACCATTCACACCACCTCCCTGCCGCACGACGACCCGGACGCCTCCCTGGCCTTTTACCGCGACACCCTCGGTTTCGAGGTCCGTATCGACGTCGGATCCGGCAAGATGCGCTGGATCACCGTTGGCCCTCCCGGCCAGCCCGGCACGTCCATCCTCTTGGCGCCGCCGGCCGCCGACCCCGGCATCACCGACGACGAGCGCCGCACCATCACCGAGATGATGGCCAAGGGCACCTACGGCTGGATCCTCCTGGCCACCAAGGACCTTGACGGCACCTTCGCGCGGCTGCAGGCCCGCGCCGAGGTCGTCCAGGAGCCGACCGAGCAGCCGTACGGCGTTCGCGACTGCGCCTTCCGTGATCCCGCGGGCAACCTGGTCCGCATCCAAGAGCTCCGCTGAAGCCGCCCGGCAATTCGCAAGCCATGTGCACAGACGCGTACCGTGAGGCGCTGACCCGAGATTTCTCATCCAGGGCATCCCCGGTCCCGGTCCCGGCGTCGGCGGTGGCCTCGGCGTCGGCGTCAGGCCAGCGCCAGGGGGGCGAAGCCGGCCGCGAAGGCATTGCGGGGCGGCCGCTGCAGTGTCCCGGACAGGACGATCTGGACAGCTGCGCCAGGTCATAGACGTGGGTAGGCCTCGGAGCCCCCGACGGCCTCGTCGCGGAAGGCCAGCGATTTCGACCCACTCGCCAGCACGGTGGAGATCAGGGCCCGGACGGCTGGCCGCTGGCTGGTTCGCGGGTTGGTCAGCAGGACCAGGTCGATACGTTCCGAGCTCGGGCAGCCGGTGTCCAGGCCCGAGCGTGGTGAGCTGGGCCGGTACCAGGCTGGCGGCCAGAGCCGAAATGCCGATGCCAGCGGCGACCGCGGCGATGAGGCCGTTTACACCGCGGCAGACGCAGGCGCTGCGGATACGGCACGCGGGCGCGGTTCAGCGCCCGGCGCATCTCGGTGCGCGAGATGCTCGGCGCCGGGTAGACGACCAGCGGCAGCGGCCTGGTCAGGTCGAGTTTCGGTCCGGGCGTGCCGACCCAGACCAGGCGGTCCCGCTTGACGAGCTGGCCGCGCTGCTCGCCGCTGGGCCGCTTGCCGATGAACACGTCGAGCTTGTCGCTCTCCAGGCGCTGGTGCAGCAGGCCGCTCTGGTCGACCGTGAGGTCGAAGTCGACGAGCGGGTTGTCCCGGCGGAAGTCGCGCAGGATCTGCGGGCAGCCGGGTAAGGGCGAGGTCGTCGGAGATGCCGATGCGGAGCCGCCCGCGCGGCCGGGATCCGCTGAAATAGGCGGCCGCCTGCTCGTGACGCGGCCAGGATGTTGCGCGCGAATCCGATCATCGCCTCGCCGTCGGCCGTCAGCGATACCGAGTGCGTGTCGCGCAGCACCAGCGTCCGGCCGACCTGCTGCTCCAGGCGGCGGATGTGCTGGCTGACGGTCGGCTGCTGGATGCCGAGCCGGGCCGCGGCGCGGGTGAAGCTGCCGGTCTGCTCGACGGCGAGGAAAGTGGCCAGGAGCTGCGGATCATAGCCGGTCATAACGATACACAATAACTGTTAGACAGATAATTGTGGTTCATTATGAGCAGCGGTCGGTCGAAGAATGGCGGGGGACATCACGCAAGCAACCGGGAAGGCCCTCCCAGTGACCACCGCCGAGGCAATTCGGCCACCGAGGAGGCGCCTTCGCCGCCCTCACCTCGCGCAGCTACCGGATCTACCTCGCCGGCCAGAGCCTGGCCAACATCGGCACGTGGATGCAGAGCATCGCCCAGGACTGGCTCGATCTTCGACCTGACGCACAGCGCGACCGCCGTCGGCGTGACCATGGCGCTGCAGTTCCTGCCGATGCTGCTGTTCGGCCTGCACACCGGGGCGGTGGCCGACCGGTTGTCGAAGCGGCGCATCCTGCTGGCCACGCAGACGCTGAACGCCACCGCCACCAGCGCGCTGGCGGTCATCACGCTCGCTGGTGCAGTACACCCGGCCGACGTGTACGCGTTCGCGCTGCGTGAGCGGGCTGATCTTCGCGTTCGACGGGCCGGCCCGGCAGGCGTTCGTGGCCGAGGTCGTGCCGCCGAGCCGGCTCCGCGCCGCGATCGCGCTGAACGCGGCGGTGTTCCAGGCCACCCGGCTGATCGGGCCGGCCGTCGCGAGCCTGCTCATCGTGAGCGTCGGGCACCGGGTGGGTGTTCGCGGTCAACGCCGCCTGCTACCTCGGCCCGACCATCGGCCTGCTGCGTGCTGCGGCCGTCCGATCTCACCGCCCGCTCCGGCCGCCCGCCGGGAGCCCGGCGCGTTGCGGACGGCCGTCCGGTACCTGCGCGGGCGCCCGGACGTCGTGTGGACGATCTTCCTCGTCGGGATGCTCGGCACGTTCGGCCTCAACTTCCCGATCGTGCTGACCGCGATGGCGAAGTCGACTTTCGGCGGCAACGCCAGCACGTACGGCCTGTTCAACATCGTTCTCGCGATCGGGTCGGCAGCCGGCGCGCTGCTGGCCGGGGCCAGCGCCCGCCCGAGGCGCCGTATCCTCGTGCTCTCGGCGGCCGCCTTCGGGCTTCTCCAGGCGGCCGCGGCGATCGCACCGGACCTGGCCGTCTTCCTGGCCCTGCTGGGCGCGATGGGCTTCGCCAACCTCGTGTTCCAGGCCATGGCCAACGCGTCCGTCCAGCTCGCCGTCGATCCGGAGCTGCGCGGCCGCGTCATGGGCCTGTACATGCTGGTCTTCATCGGCGGCACGCCCATCGGCGCCCCGGTCATCGGCGCGCTCACTAACCACTTCGGTGCCCGGGCGGGCATGGCCATATGCGGCGTCGTGCCGTTGCTGGCGGCTGTCGTCGTGGCCGTGGCAGGCCGCAGGCGCGCCGAGCGGGATGACCGTGCGCCGCACGCAGACCCCGCACGTGCTCAGGCGGCTTGAGTAGCCCGCTGCGTCGCCCTTGAGGCCGCCGCGGTGATCGCGTCTATCTCGTCTTGGTCGAGTTGGAGCTCGGCCGCGGCGAGATTGTCTTCGAGGTGCGCGGAGGTTGCGGTGCCGGGGATGGGCAGTGTGACGGGAGAGACTGCGAGCAGCCAGGCGAGGGCGATCTGGTTGGTGTTTGCGCGGTGCCGGGACGCGGCGGCCGTGAGGACCTGCTGCTGGGTCGGGTCGTCCCAGGCGCGCAGGGGGCGGTAGGGGATGAATCCGATCTCGTGCGACTCGCACTCGGCGAGCATCTCGTGCCAGTTGCCGCTGGTGAGGTTGAGGCGGTTCTGCACGGTCGCGATGTCGGTGATGGCCCGGGCGACGGCGAGCTGTTCGGGTGTGACGTTGGAGACGCCGATGTGCCGGATCTTTCCCTCGCTTCGCAGGGCGTTGAGTGCGCCGATCGACTCTGCGAAGGGGACGGATGGGTCGGGAGTGTGGAGCTGGTAGAGATCGATGCGATCGAGCCGAAGCCGGCGCAGAGATGCCTCGCAGGCCGAGCGAAGGTGGTCGGGGCGGCCGTTGGGCGTCCAGCCGACCAGCTCTCCCGTGGCTGACTCGCCGCTGGGGCCGGTGCGTTCGTAGCCGCCTTTGGTCGCGATGAGGAGGCCGTCGTAGGGGAAGAGGGCTTCGGCGATGAGCTCCTCGGAAACGCCGGGGCCGTAGGCGTCTGCCGTGTCGATGAGCTGGACGCCCAGATCGACGGCCCGGCGTAGCAGCGCTCGCGCGGCAGCCCGGTCGCGGGGCGGGCCCCAGGTGCCTGGACCGGTGATTCGCATGGCCCCGAACCCGAGGCGGCGAACCTCGATGTCACCGCCGACGGCAAAGGTGGTGTTCGTCATCGTTCTTCCCTCTATCCCGGGCTCGTCCGGCTCATCACGCAGGTCGTTGCGGCAGGACCTCGACGAGCTGCGCGAGCGTCTCGGTGGCGGTGGCGAGCGCCTCGACTTGCTCGTCTGCGATCTCGGCAAGGTACCCGCCGAGAACAACGCGGAGCCTTCGGCGGTAATCCTCGAGCGCGACGTTCCCGCTTTCGGTCACGTTGACGAGGACGACGCGTCCGTCGCGGGACTGGCGTGTCCGCGTCACCAGCCCTTTCTCTTCGAGCTTGCAGCGCGCGCTTGGCTACCCGGTCCCGCCTATCCGGCCCCGATCTGCTCTGGAACCGCACGGCTTGGAGCCGCCCGGGCGAGCCCTCAACAAAACCTGGATCGCCGGGGATCGGTAACTGACCGCTGGGATCAGTAACTGAAGGTGGTGGCGGCCTCGTCGCCGATCCACGCCCACAACGGGACTGTGCCCTGGAGTTCTGCGCCGCCGATGAGTGATTCCTGGCTGAGTTTCTTGGCGTTGAAGCAGATCGGGCAGACGTAGTACTGGCCGCCGGCGGCATCGTAGCGCTTCACCAGTTCAGCGAGCGGCGGGCAGCCCTCGCAGGCGACAGCGGTGGCGGTGCCGTCGGTAGCGAGCCGTACGGCTTCCTTAGCGAGGAACATGAGCGTCGGGCGGCCCGATTCCGCCGCGCCGACGGCGACGAGGAATGCGACGGTGACCTGCTCGGGATCCTCGAGCCCGGTGGTCAAGCTGATGACAGCCTTGCCTGGCATGGATGTGCCTCCTCATGCGTGGGCCCAGGTTGGCCCGGTAAGCAGCACGCTAGAGATGGCGGCGTGCGGAGTCGTCGGGGGTTCTCCCTACAAATCAGCAGGCTCAAGGCTGTCCAGCAGGCCGTGCTGCATGGCGAAGAGCGTGGCGGTCGAGCGGGTCGTGACACCGGTCTTGGTGTAGATCCGCTCGATGTGGGTCCCAGCAGTCTTGGCCGTGATGCCCAGGGCGTGGGCGACCTGCCGGGTGGATGCGCCCCGGGCGATCAGGGACAGGACCTCGATCTCGCGGGGGGTGAGCCCGGACGGCCCGGCCCGCCGCTTGGTCCGCTGCTGCCCGGTCGCGGTGAGCACGGCATCCACGGCATCGGCGGCCAGGCGGCCGGACCGCACTTCGCGCCGCAGTTGAACAGCGGCCTGCTTGGGGGAGAGGGCGGCCCGGTGCGGCCGGGGCTCAGTCATGGCCTGGCAGGCGTCGGCAGCGGCGAGGATGCGGCCGGTGGCCGGGATCGCGGCCCCGGACAGGCCACGGTGGTAGCCGGACCCGTCGAGGCGCTCGTTGGCCAGGGAGGCGATCGCGCCGATGCGGGCCAGGGCCGGCGGGCGGGCCAGGACCCGTGCGGTCCAGTAGGAGTGCAAGCGCATCCGCTCCGACTCGGCGCCGGTCAGCGGCCCGGGCTTGCTGAGGACCGAAGCCGGTACCCCGTGCATGCCGACGTCGTGGACCAGAGCGGCGCGTCGTAGGGTCACGATCTCCCGGTCAGGCAGTCCGCATAGCCGGGCCGCCTCGGCGGCCAGGCCGGCTACCCCACGGGAATGACCCGCCCGGAACGGAGACCGCAGGTCGGTGAAGTCGGCCACGGCCTCCAGAGCCGTATCGAGTTCACGCTCGCTCAACTGGCGGCGCAGTCCCGGCTCGGCCTCCATCAGCGCCTCGAGTTCGGCCATGGCGTCCAGGTCGGCGAGGACCTCATGGGCTGCGCCGCAGAACAGGTCCACCAACTCGGGATCGAACTGCGTGCCCCGCCGGGCCCGGGCCACTTCGACGGCAGCTTCGGCGCCGCCCGCCCGCTGGAACACCTCGACGGTGTCGGCGAGGTGGAATAGCCGCACCGGACGCGCGATGTCCTCACCCCCGACACCGTCGGGGACTCCCTTGGCATCCCAGCGCGTGAAGACCTGCCGGAGCGGGTCGCACACCTCGGCGGTAAGGCCGAACCGTCCGGCCATCTGAGTTGTGGTCAGGCAGTGCGACATCAGGCCCCGTTCCACCGCCCGGCCTCCGGTCAGGACCAGATTGGCAGCCAGGCGAAGCCGGTGCAGGAACGGGGTCCCGGCCCCGGCATGGCTGAGGGCCAGGCCCATCAAAGGCAGCCCAGCGAGATCGACGCGGTAGCTGTCGCTGCGGAACGCGATGTCGTCGCCGAACCAGGCGGCCACTTCCGCGGAGTCGGCCACGCAGCCGGACCAGGCCAGCACCATCACGTAGTACAGCGCCACCCGCGCCTCCGCCTTCAGGCCCAGTCGCTCCCCGAGTCGTACCGCAATCAGCCACGACCGCAGTACGTGCTCCATCGGCTGGCCCAGCCCCAGATCGGTCGCCAGTGAGAAGGCGGCCACCACCTCAGCCAGCCGGAGCCCCGAATCCTGATCACCCGCGTCCACACCAACCATGCTAGGAGGAGAACGCCCAGGTTGGACTAGGCCACAGTGCGGGACCGCCCCGCCAGCGCCACAGCCAGGACGGTCATGGAGGTGCAGTTGATGGGCGGTGCGGGTTCAGCGCGGCAGCAGCGGTGCATGGTCAAGCTCTGGCAGCACATGCCGGGCGAACAGGTCGGCTTCGGCGGCGTGCGGGTAGCCGGACAGGATGAAAGCGTCCATGCCGAGGTCGCGTAGGCGTGGAGCTTGGCCAGCACCTGGTCGGGATCACCGACGATGGCCGCGCCGCGCCAGAGCGGGCCCGGCCGATGCCGGTCCACAGGTTCGGTCTCGGCGTAGCCGTCGTCATCGGCGATGTCGCGGAGCTCGTTCTGCCGCTGGGTTCCCGCGGAGCTGGTGTCCAGGGACCGGCGGCGGATGGCGTCGCCGGCGGCGTCGTCGAGCCGGGAAACCAGGCGCTGCGGCGGCGGCGCGGGCCTCGGCCTCGGTGGCGCGGACGATGACGTGGGCGCGGTAGCCGAACCGCAGCGTGCGGCCGTAGCGGGCGGCGCGCGCTCGCATGTCCTCCAGGACGGTCCCGACTCCGGACAGCGTGTCGGGCCACATCAGGAACACGTCGGCGGCCTGGGCCGCGACCTCGCGGGCCGCCTCGGACAGGCCGCCGAAATAGAACGGCGGGCAGCCGCCGCGGACCGGCCGCAGGCGCGGCGGGTCGAGGGTGATGTCCATGAACTCGCCGTGGAAGTCGACGGGCCTGCCGTCGAGCAGGTCACGCAGGATGTGCATGACCTCCAGGGTGCGGCGGTACCGGGGCGCCGATGCCAGGCTCTGGCCGGGCAGGTCGGAGGAGATGATGTTGATCGTCAGCCGCCCGCCGAGCATCTGGTCGATCGTGGCGAGCTGCCGGGCGAGCTGCGGCGGCCACATCTCGCCCATCCGCACCGCGACCAGCAGCCGCATCCGGCGCAGCAGCGGGGCGATGCCGGCGGCGAACGCGATCGAGTCGATCCCCAGCGCATAGCCGGACGGCAGCAGCAGGTTGTCGTATCCGGCCTGCTCCGCGCCGAGCGCGATATCGCGGCAATGCTCCCAGCTCGACTGCAGCCTGCGGTCCGGCACGCCGAGGAACTCGTAGTCGTCGTCGCACAGCGCGGCAAACCAGGAGACCTCACAGCTCATGGAGCTAGTATGCCGGCCTACCCGGCGGCCTGGCCCCAGGCTATTCGCGGCCGAGCAGCCGGGCCGCGTTCCCGCCGGTGAGGGCGTCCAGCACGTGGTCGCGCAGGCCGCCGGCGCGCCATTGGGACAGCGCTTTGTCCATCGGGAACACGGGCCAGTCGGTGCCGTGCAGGACCTGCCGGCTCAGCAGGCTGTTCATGAACCGCTTCATGACCTCCCAGCCGGTGCCCGGCTCGCAGACATACCGGGGGGCCAGGCCGCCGAACTCGGCATAGACGTTGGGGTGCTTGCGCAGCACCGCCACCATTTCGGCCACCCAGGGCCAGCCCGCGTGACAGGCGATCAGCACCAGGCCCGGGAAGTCACAGGCGACCTGGTCCAGCTGGATGGGCTGGTCGTTGCGGATCGGGAAGCTGACGGTGTAGTTGATCCCGGTGTGCAGGGCCACGTGCAGGCCGAGTTCGTCAGCCTTGGCGTAGACCGGGTACAGCACCCGGTCGTCGATCGCCATGCCGAAGAACGAGGGCTGCAGGCTCAGCCCGGTCAGCCCCAGTTCTGCGACCCGGCGGACCTGGGCCAGCGCCCGCGGGATCTTCACCGGGCTCATCGAGATGGTGCCGTATCCGGAAAACTTATCCGGGTGCTCGCTGACCAGCTTGCCGACGGCCTCGTTCAGCGCGTCGGCGTCATCGCCGTACTCGTACTCCGCGTGGACCACCGCGTGCGTGGTGCCGCTGGCCTCCATGTCCGCGAGCAGGTCGGCCACGGTCCGGTGCCGGTTCGCGGACAGGTCGAGGACCTTGTCGTACTGGTCCAGGTAGTCAGCCGGGAGATCCTCCGCCGGGCGCAGCTCAAGCGGCAACCGGACCCTGAAATCGATGACGTGCGACACCTGGCCTCCTCGCGGGATGTCTTCACCAGTTCAGCTCCGCGGACCGGTCCCATACCCGGCCGGGGTCGGCCGAACGGTCCAGGTTCTCCTTCTTGACCCGCATCGAGGGGGTCCGCTCAAAGTCTTCGGTGCGGTACTCGACGTACCGGGGCACCTTGTAACGGGCCAGCCGGCCGGCGCTGAAGGCGATCAGCTCGGCGGGCGGCAGCGACTGCGGACTCTGCCCGTCCCCCAGGAGAACGTGAACCTTGACCTCCTCGCCGAGCAGGTCGTCCGGTACCGGAACCGCGGCCACCTCGAGCACGGCGGGATGGGAGCGGAGCACGGTCTCGACCTCAGCGGCCGCGACGTTCTCGCCCGCCCGGCGGATCACGTCCTTGATCCGGCCCGCGAAGTACAGGTAGCCCGCGCCGTCGCGGCGCCCCAGGTCACCGGTGTGCAGCCAGCCGCCGCGGAAGGTCTCGGCCGTCTCGGCTGGCTTGTTGAGGTAGCCGCGCATCAGGCCGGGTGCCCGCACCACGATCTCACCGGGCTGCCCATCGGCGGCCTCGGTGCCGTCCGGGTTGAGGATCCGCACGTCCGCGCCCGGGCAGGGCACGCCGATGGAGCCCGAGCCGATCATCCGCGCGGCCTCCCCGACCGGCGTTGAGACGATCACCCCGGTCTCGGTCAGGCCGTACGCTTCCACCCACGGCACGCCCCAGCGGTTGACGAGATCCTGGTGCAGCGGCGCGGGGATGCCCACCTGGATCGACAGCCGCACCTTGTGCTGCAGGTCGTCATCGCTGGCCGGGGCCTTCAGCAGCAGGCTGGCGGTCGAGGCGATCCCGAACAGCACCGTGACGTCCAGGTCGCGCACGACGCGCCAGTAGCGCGACACGCTGAACCGGCGCATGGCCACCATCGACGTCCCGGCGCGGAGCGCGAGAAGGAGCATCCACGGCGGGTCGTTATAGAAAAATTGGAGGCAGCAGATCATCCGGTCGGCGGCGGTGATGCTGTACAGCTCAGCCATCAGGTCGGCGAACCTGACCCAGTAGTCATGGCCGACCGCACAGCCCTTCGGCGGGCCGGTCGTCCCCGAGGTGTAGAAGATGTTGGTCAGGTCCCCGCGGGCCTCGTCCGGCCGCGCGGGCAGGCCGGGGCCGGTGTAGGCGCTGAGGCCACCAGGCTCGCCGTCCGCGGCCACGATGATTTCCGCCAGGCCGGGGCAGGCGGGCTGGAGCTCGGCGAACAACGCGGCGTACCCGCCGTCGACGACGGCGACCCGGGCCGACGAGTCGCGCAGCACGTGACCGGCGTCGTGGCTGCGGGCCGCCGGGTTGAGCGCGACCAGGATGCCGCGGCAGGCGGCCACGGCCAGCCAGGTCACCATGAACTCCGCGCGGTTCGGCATCATGACCGCGACCCGGTCGCCAGGCGCGATCCGGGAGCTCAGATAGCCCGCGAACGACTCGACCTCAGCCCACAGCCGGGCCCGGCTGACGCTGACGCCGTCCTCGAAGATCAGCGCCGGGATCCCGGGATCGGCCTGGCACGCGTCGCGGACCAGTTCGACCAGGTCCCGGGCGGGCGGCCCGCTGCCCGGCATGGTGGCCGGGCGGCTATCGGGGATCGGGGACGTCACTCGTACCACTCCTGCGGTCCGAGCTTGACGTTGTCCTCCCAGTGCAGGTCGTGGGTCACGATCAGCCTGGCGTCATGCCGCCGCTGCATCTCCTCGATCTTCTCCCAGCTCTCGATGATCGCGTCTGGGCTCCACAGCAGGCCGGGCAGGCAGCGGGCCTGCATCTTCTCCTTGTCGTACACCGCGTCGCCCGCCAGGATGTAGGCCTGGCTGTCCAGGCGGACCAGCATCGACTGATGCCCCGGCGTGTGACCGGGCGTGGGAAAGATGATCAGGCGGCCGTCGTTGAAGACGTCGTGCTCACCGCGCAGCTGCTTCCAGTTCCGGACCGGGTCGAAGTCCTGCCGGACGTAGACGTCGCGCTGGTAGACCGGCGGCCAGTAGGCGAACCTGAGCTCCTCCTGCTGCACGTAGACGGTGGCATCCTGGACGAACTCCAGGCCGCCTGCGTGGTCATAGTGCAGGTGGGACTGGACGACGTGGCCGATGCCCTCGGCGTCCACCCCGAGTGAGTCCAGCCGCGAGCGGACGTCGTCACCGCGGCTCATCACGATCTCGTACAAGTCGGCGGCGTCGCCCAGGCGGCTGCGCGGGTCGTCCAGCAGGCCCGGGTGCGCGCCGCTGTCGAACAGCACGTCACCGTCGGGATGCTGGATCAGGTAAAAGAAATACGGCACGTGGATGGTCGAGCCGCAGTCCGGGTCGAAGGGGTCGAACACCGAGCGGAGCGTCTTCTCGCCGCCGCAATGGAAAGCGAACATCTTCATGTCGTGTCCTCGGGGGCCGGCTCTGGATCGGTCAGGCGTCGCCTGCGGTGTCGTCGTGGTGGTAGCGGGGTTTGCGCTTCTCGGCGAAGGCGGTGAGGCCTTCGGCCTGGTCGGCGGTGGCGTCGACCCGGCTGTAGTACTCGTGCATCAGCCGGAAATGCTCGGGTGGTGACGCGGACAGGCCGCTGCGGACCAGTTCCTTCGTCATCCGCACCGCCATCGGCCCGTTGGCCGCGATGACCCGGGCGATCCGGTCGGCCTCAGCCTGCAGTTCGCCGGCCGGGACGACGCGGCTGACCAGGCCGATCCGCTCGGCCGTGACCGCGTCGATGAACTCGCCGGTCAGCAGCATCTCCATGGCGTGCGACAGCGAGATGATCCGCGGCAGCTGGTAGGCGCCGAAGCCGTGCAGCAGGTTCCACTTGACCTCGGGCGTGCCGAAGACGGCGTTCGGTGCGGCGATCCGGATGTCGCAGACCAGGGCGAGTTCGAGGCCGCCGGCCAGCGCGTAGCCGTTGATCGCCGCGATCAGGGGCTTGGACGGAGTCGCCCCGAAGTCCCAGCGGTCCGGCCGCCACGCGGTCCACTCGCTCAGGTCCCCAGCCCCGGTATGCATGATCTTCAGGTCAGCGCCGGCCGTGAACGCCTTCTCCCCGGCCCCGGTGACGATCCCGACCAGGATGTCCGGGTCCCGGTCGATCTGCCGGAAGGCCTCGGTGATCTCGGTGTAGGTCGCCGGGTCCAGGGCGTTGAGCACGTCCGGCCGGTTGATCGTGATCCTGGCGATGCCCTCGCGGGACTCGAAGATGATGGCCATCTAGCTGTCGGCCTCGCCCGAGCCGGCCAGGGCGTCCTCACGCTCGGCCTCGATATCGGCGAGCACCATGCCGGCCCGCCGCATCGCGTCTGGCCTGCTCCGCTCCAGCCACTGCGCGATCAGGGCACTGATGACCAGGACGCCGACGGTGGCGTAGATGAACCACCGCAGCGGGGCGGGCGGGTAGGGATGGATGTTGCCCCACAGCACCCAGATCATCGCGGCGATCGAGATGACCGGGAGCAGCGCATGCCTGATCCAGCTGAATTCCGGCCGGTGATCCCGCCACATGAAGCGGATCAGCCCGACGCTGATCAGCAGGTAGGCGGCGATGAAGAACAGCGTGGCGAAGTAGGACAGCCAGGACGCGAAGTTCAGCGCGCCCCAGATCGCCCCGAACAAGATCGAGGCGACCAGCGCCAGCGTCCCGGCGAACAGGCACGCGATATGCGGTGACTGCCGGGAGTTGAGCCGGCCGAACGCCGAGGGCAGCAGGCCGTCCCGGCCCATCTTCCAGAAGATCCGGCTGACGGCGACGACGGTCACGATGTTCAGCGCGGTGAAGCTGGAAATGACCGCCAGGTTGACGAACACGCTCAGCGTGCCGTCGCCGAACCGGTCAGCCAGCGTGTTGAACGGGGTGGCCGCGGTGGCGAGGGACTGGACGTTCTTGGCGGACACCCCGTAGCCGATGGTCACCGCGTAGGACACGATCACGTAGAAGACGCCGACGACCAGGGTCGTGAGCAGGACGGCCCGCGGAATCGTCCGCCGTGGCTTGCGCGCCTCGTCGCCGAGAGTGGTCGCGGACTCGAAGCCGACGAACGCGAAGATCGTGTAGACCACGGCGGTGAGCAGGCCGCCGGAGCCCTTCAGGCTGTGGCTGGGATCAAACGCCTGGATCGTGTTGCCGGCCGCGCCGCCCTTGAAGATGATCACCAGCGCGAAGATCGTCAGGATGAGCATCTCGAAGCCCAGCCCGATCAGCCCGGTGCGCAGCGAGGGCTTGACGCCCAGCACGCCCAGCGTCGTGGACAAGACGATCAGCGCGGCGGAAAAGACCCACCAGGCGATATGCACGCCGGACGCGGCCAGCAGCGATGACACGAAGTTGCCGAAGAAGTCGAGCTGGAACGGGAACAGCAGCAGGTAGGCGCCGAACAGCGCCACGCCCGTGACGAACCCGGTCTTAGGACCGAACGTCCTGGTCAGGTAGGTGTAGAACGAGCCCGCGCTCGGCAGCCGGCGGGCGTACTCGCCGATCACCAGGGCGATGCACACGCACACGAGCAGGCCGATCAGGAACGCGAGCGGGGTGGCGGCGCCCGAGTAGCCCACGATGAACACCAGTCCCGCCACCGAGCCCGCGGCCGGGGCGATGAGGGCTGCGGACTGGGCCGTCACGGCGGGCAAGCCGATGGCATGCCGTTCCAGACGGTGCTGATCCTGATCGACTGACATCGCGGCCTCCCTGGGGGTGGAGCCGACGGCAAGTGTGCCCGATGCTACCGATCGATCGATCGGACATCAATGGGCCAGCTGGGCTGGGATTGACAGGAAGGAGCCCGGGGCGGGCCGGGGCCAGCGACTCAGCGGGTGGCGCCGGGCTCCGCCGCGGCGCTCTCGGGCGAGCTGCCGTCGGTCCCCGCGCAGCTCAGCCCCGCGCAGCTCAGCATCGACCAGCGCGAGGATTTCCCTGGTCGTGTGGCCCGCTGCGGCGGCCGGGGTCCGCGGCGACCGCGCGTCCCGGCGGGCACCGACCATCGCCAGGGCGAGATCAGCGAAGGATTCAGCGATCTCCGCCGGGTGCTTGGGTCCACGGTCGGAGTACCAGCGGGCCACCCCGTTGCACATTTCCAGCAGCGCCAGCCGGGTGATGCGGGCATCACCGAAGCTGAACTCGCCGCTGCGCATGCCGCGCTCCAGCGTCTCGGCCCACAGCCGTTCGTATCCGTCGCGCAGCTGCATGACCTTGGTAAACGCGGCATCAGACAGCGCGCGGAGCTCGTCGTCGGCGACCAGCGACCGCTGGGCATCCAGGGTGTGGAAGCCGACGTGCGCGCGGACCAGGGCGGTCAGCTGCGCGGCCGGGCCCTCCGCGCCGTCCAGGGCCGCGCACGCCACCCTGGTCAGCTCGGTCATGCTCTCGACCATGAACGCGACCAGCAGCTCGTCCTTGCTGCCCATGTAGTGGTAGAGCGCGGACGTTGACAGGCCCGCCCGGTCGGCGATATCGCGGATCCCGGTCGCCTCGAACCCCTTGGCCGCGAACAGCTGCAACGCCGCCTGCTCAATGCGCTGCTTGGTCGGGAGCTTGGCCGGGTCGGCCGGGACTGCTACTCGTGCAACTGGCTGCCGCCGCGGCATGACGCTCCATCGCGTTAGTGATCGATCGATCGAAAGCGATTCAGTCTACTGCGGGCGGGACGACCACCATCTGGCCCCCGCGAAACGGGTGACCAGACCGGTCAGGAATCGAGAAGCGCCGGCCGCCGGGCCCCAATTAGCGTGACCGGCATGACTTCCATCGAATCCGTCACCCTCGAGGTGGCCGACCCCACGGCCGCCCGCCGCTTCTATAACGCCGCCTTCGGCCTGGGCACTGAACTGGGCCTGCGGGCCTCGGAGGCCGAGGCGACCGGCTTCCGCGGCTTCACCCTCTCGCTCACGGTGTCGCAGCCCGCCACGGTCAGCGACCTCATCGGCGCCGCCCTCGACGCCGGCGCCACCCCGCTCAAGCCGCCCGCGAAGTCGTTGTGGGGCTACGGCGGCGTCGTGCGGGCCCCGGACGGGACGATCTGGAAGGTCGCCACCTCGGCGAAGAAGGACACCGGTCCCGCCACCCGGCAGATCGACCAGATCGTGCTCCTGCTGGGAGCCGCGGACGTGGCCGCGAGCAAGCGGTTCTACACCGGCCACGGCCTCGCCGTGGCGAAAAGCTTTGGCCGCAAGTACGTCGAGTTCGCCGCGCCGTCCAGTCCGGTGAAGCTGGCGCTCTACGGGCACCGGGCCCTGGCCAAGGACGCCGGCGTCCCTCCGGACGGCACCGGATCGCACCGGATCGCGATCAGCAGCGACGCCGGGCCCTTCACCGACCCGGACGGGTTCGCGTGGGAGGCCGCAGCCCGGTGAGCCCGGCGGCGCAGCACGACGGCACCACCCGGGATCGCCGCCACCCGCACATCGGCCGGGCCGTCCCGGTCCGCCGGGTGCGCGTCCCGGGCCTGGCACGGGGCTCGGTACCGGCGGCGGGACGACGTAGCATCGTGCGTGTGACCAGCAGTCCTGCGTCCGAGCAGCACCTGCGCGACCTCGCGCGGCTGCGCCGCGTCCGCGACCGGATCGACCGGGAGTACGCGCGGCCGCTGGACGTCGAGGCGCTGGCCCGCGGCGTGCACATGTCGGCCGGGCACCTCAGCCGCGAGTTCCGGCTCGCCTACGGCGAGTCTCCGTACAGCTACCTGATGACGCGGCGGATCGAGCGGGCGATGGCGCTGCTGCGCCGGGGCGACCTCAGCGTCACCGACGTCTGTTTCGAGGTCGGCTGCTCGTCACTGGGCACCTTCAGCACCCGTTTCACCGAGCTGGTCGGTGTTCCGCCCAGCATCTACCGGCGCGACGCGGCGCGCGCGACAGCGGGGATGCCGTCGTGCGTCGCGAAACAGGTGACCAGACCGATCAGGAATCGAGAAGCGCCGGTCAGCGGGCCACGACTAGCGTGACAGCCATGGACATCACCATTCACGCAAGCGCCCTGCCGCACGACGACCCGGACGCCTCCCTGGCCTTTTATCGCGACACCCTCGGCTTCGAGGTCCGGGCCGACGTCGGATCCGGCAAGATGCGCTGGATCACCGTCGGCCCTCCCGGCCAGCCCGGCACGTCCCTCCTCCTGGCGCCGCCGGCCGCCGACCCCGGCATCACCGACGACGAGCGCCGCACCATCGCCGAGATGATGGCCAAGGGCACCTACGGCTGGATCCTGCTGGCCACCAAGGACCTTGACGCCACCTTCGCGCGGCTGCAGGCCAGCGCCGAGGTCGTGCAGGAGCCGACTGAGCAGCCGTACGGCATTCGCGACTGTGCCTTCCGCGATCCGGCGGGCAACCTGATCCGCATCCAAGAGCTGCGCTGAGCCACCGGGCCATCCGCAGCCATGTGCACAGACGCGTACCGTGAGGCGCTGATCCGGGACCTCTCGTCCACGGCATCACCGGCCCCGGCGTCGGCCCTGGTCCCGGGCCCGGGCGCTCGCCAGCCGTCGCTCCGGTCTGACGTGCCGCAACGGCGCTATCCGCGAAGCAGCGGTGCATGGTCAAGGTGGGGCAGCACATGCCGGGCGAACAAGTCGCCTTCGGCGGCGTGCGGGTAGCCGGACAGGATGAAAGCGTCCATGCCGAGGTCGGCGTAGGCGCGGATCTTGGCGAGCACCTGATCGGGATCACCGACGATGGCCGCGCCCGCGCCAGAGCGCGCCCGGCCGATGCCGGTCCACAGGTTCGGTTCGGCGTAGCCGTCCTCATCGGCGATGTCGCGAAGCTCGTTCTGCCGCTGGGTCCCGGCGGAGCTGGTGTCCAGGGACCGGCGGCGGATGGCGTCGCCGGCGGCGTCATCGAGCCGGGAAACCAGGCGCTGCGCGGCGGCCCGGGCTTCGGCCTCGGTGGCGCGGACGATGACGTGGGAGCGGTAGCCGAACCGCAGCTCACGGCCGTAGCGGGCGGCGCGCGCTCGCATGTCATCCAGGACGGTCCTGACCCCGGACAGCGTGTCGGGCCACATCAGGAACACGTCGGCGGCCTGGGCGGCGACCTCGCGCGCGGCCTCGGAAAGCCCGCCGAAATAGAACGGGGGGCAGCCGCCGCGGACCGGGCGCAGCCGCGGCGGGTCCAGGGTGATCTTCATGAACTCGCCGCGGAAGTCGACGGGCTTGCCGTCGAGCAGGTCGCGCAGTATGTGCATGACCTCCAGGGTGCGGCGGTACCTGGGAGCCGATTCCAGGCTCTGGCCCGGCAGGTCGGAGGAGATGATGTTGATCGTCAGGCGGCCGTCGAGCATCTGATCGATCGTGGCGAGCTGCCGGGCGAGCTGCGGGGGCCACATCTCACCCATCCGCACCGCGACCAGCAGCCGCATCCGGCGCAGCAGCGGGGCGATCCCGGCGGCGAACGCTATCGAGTCGATCCCCATCGCGTAGCCGGAGGGCAGCAGCAGGTTGTCGTATCCGGCCTGCTCCGCGCCGAGCGCGATATCGCGGCAATGTTCCCAGCTCGACTGCAGCCTGCCGTCCGGCACGCCGAGGAACTCGTAGTCGTCGTCGCACAGCGCGGCAAACCAGGAGACCTCACAGCTCATGGGAGCAAGTATGCCGGCCTGCCCGGCAGCGGGCCGCGATCAGCGTTTAGATGTCGCCGTCAACCCGGTAAAGGCGAGCAGGAACAAGACGATGAACCCGCCGTAGTAGGTGAGGAAAGCAGCTCCCAGCACGACCGGGATAAGCACGCACGCGGCCCACGCAGCCACCTTCTTGCCCACCGGCTTCCCGCCGCGTCCCACCGGGAGCGCGGGTGGCCCTGCGGCGCCGGCCAGCCTGGCCGGGATGCCGTCGGTGGCGGCCGCCAGGTCCGCATAGGTCCGCGACCTCAGCGCCTGGCCCGCCCGCACGCCGAGCTGATCCCTGGTCAGCCAGCCCTGCACGAACGCGGCCTTGAGGGTGTCGATCACCTGCTCGCGGTCCGCGTCGGAGGCCCGGAGGCGGCCATGGCCCATCGCACCCGGTGCCCCACGCCCTCCAGGTCCTGCCGTCACCAGCGCCTCCCGCGCAACCTATTACCAGCGTAACGCCGGGGCCCTTCGGCGCTAATCCTGCACCTTCTGGCCCCGGGCCGGGACCGCCCCGGATCCAGGGCCACCCCGCCTCGTGCGGGGTGCGGCAGCGCAGGCGGCTGGCCGGGCGGGCGGCCGCCGGGCCGGTGCCGTTACGCTTCCGATCGTGACAACTGCCAGCACTCCCGGCCAGGCGCAGGTATGGACCCGCAGGCTGCTGGCCTGCGGCCTGGCCGCAGGCCCTCTCTTCACCGCGGTGTTCCTTCTTGAGGGTGCGGTCCGGGACGGCTACCGGCCGCTGCGCCACCCGGTCAGCTCTCTGGCCCTCGGATCGCGCGGCTGGATCCAGGCCGGGAATTTCGCCGTGGCCGGGACGTCGATCCTGGCCGGTGCCGTCGGGCTGGCCCGCGCGGCCGACCCGGCGGCCAGCCGCGCTGCACCGGCCCTGATCGGCGCGGCAGGCGCGGGGCTGATCAGCTCGGCCGTCTTCACGACTGACCCGGTCAGCGGCTACCCGCCGGGAACACCCGATGCGCTCCTTTCGCCCAGCCGGACCGGCACCGCGCACAATCTGGCCGCCGTGCCCGTGTTCCTCGGCCTGCCCGCCGCCGCGCTCGCCTGCGGCTGGCGGTCCTGGCGGGCCGGCCAGCGGGGATTCGGGCTCTACAGCGCGGGCACCGCCGTCACCACGCTGGCCGCCTTGGCCCTGGCCACCGCGGGCTTCGGCCAGTCACCCCGGCTCGTTGATCTCGGCGGACTGTTCCAGCGGGCCAGCATCATCACCGCCCTGGCCTGGCTCACGTCCCTGTCCGCGCGAGCGCTCCGGCGCGCGCCAGCCGGAGCCAGCTGCGCGCCAGCCTGACCAGGCCGGTGCCGGCCCCCCGGAAGCAGGTCGCGTTTGATGTTGCCGCCGCTGCAGACGACGGCCACCTTGCGGCCCGCGAACCGCTCGGGAGCGCCCAGCACCGCCGCCAGGGCGGCCGCGCCCGCCGGCTCGACGAGGTTGCGCGTCTTCTCGATCATCACCCGGGTCGCGGCCTTCAGCGCATCGTCGGAGACCAGGACGAAGTCGTCCAGCCGCTCCCACATGATCTGCTGCGGCAGCTCGAACGCGGTGCGGGTCGCCAGCCCCTCCGCGAACGTGCCGATGGGTCCTCGACGAGCGAGCCGGCCTGCCAGGAGCGGTAGGCGGCCGGGGCCGCCTCGGACTGCACGCCGATCACCTCGATCGACGGGCGCACGGCCTTGGCCACCACGCAGGCCCCCGCCGCCCCGCTGCCGCCGCCGACCGGGACCACGATCACCTCGATGTCGGGCTGGGCCTCGAGGATCTCCAGGGTGTCGGTGGCCACGCCCGCGATGAGCAACGGCTCGTTCCCGGAGTGGAAGTACCGGTAACCGTGCTCGGTGGCCAGCTTTTCGCAGTACTCGCGGGCCTCGTCGAAGTCGCGGCCGTGGAAGACCACCTCGGCGCCGAGCGCCCGCATCGACTCGACCTTCACCGGGTTGGCCTGCTCGGGCACGCAGATGACCGCCGCGCACGCCGAAGAGGCCCGCCGCGTAGGCGACCGACTGGCCGTGGTTGCCGGTCGAGGCGGCGATGACACCCCGGCGCCGCTCGTCGGCGGTCAGCTGGCTGACCAGGTTCACCCGCCGCGGACCTTGAACGCCCCCACCGGCTGGTGGTTCTCGTGCTTGACCTACACCTGGGCCCCGGTCATGGCGTCGAGCGCCGGATAGCGGTACAGCGGGGTCGGCCGCAGGTAGGGCGCGATGCGCTGGCGCGCCGCGAGCACGTCGGCAAGGTCGGGCACGGGGGGGCGGTCATGCCACGTGTCTACCACGGCACACACGAGGCGCTAAGGCAGCGGGCCGGCCAGGTACCAGCTGCGCGGATGCGGGCCATTTAGCGGCGCAGGTAGGTCAGGACCGCGAGGACCCTGCGGTGATCTTCGGGTGCGGGCGGCAAGCCCAGCTTGGCGAACATGCTCCCGATGTGAGTTTCCACGGTCTTGGCCGACATGTGCAGATGGCTGGCGATCGCGTGGTTAGAGCGGCCCTCGGCCATCTGGGCCAGCACAGCTAGCTCGCGATCGGTCAGGGTCTGCAGCGGACTGTCCCGCCGCGGCCTGGCCACCAGCCGGGAGACGACCTGCGGGTCGATCACCGACTCGCCGCCGGCGACCCTGCGGATCGCGTCGGTGAACTGCGCTATGTCAGCGACCCGCTCCTTGAGCACGTAGCCGACGCCGCGGGGATCATCGGCAAGGAGCTCGAACAGGTGCTCGGTCTCGACATGCTGCGACATGACGAGGACCGCGGTGCCCGGCCACTGACGGCGGATCTCTACCGCGGCCCGCAGGCCCTCGGTGGTCTGGGTCGGCGGCATCCGGATGTCGGCGAGCACGATATCCGGGCGCAGGGCACCGACGAGATGGAGCAGCCGGGCCGCGTCCCCGGCCGTACCCGCCACGTCCAGGCCGGCCTCGGTGAGCAGCCGGCGCAGCCCCTCGCGCAGCAGCACGGCATCCTCGGCGATGACCACGCGCAGCGGCGCTGCGGGCTGCGTTACGGACACGGGAGGTCCGCCTCCAGGCGGGTCCCGCAGCCCGGCTCGGAGCTCGATCCGCAGCACACCGCCCACCGACGCCACCCGGTCGGCCAGGCCGCGCAGCCCGGACCCGCCGTCGGGCCGGGCACCGCCGGCTCCGTCGTCACTGACCTGGACCAGGAGCCGGCCGGGCAGCTGCCGGATCGTTACCTGGGCGCTGCCCGCCAGCGCATGCTTGGCCACGTTGGCGAGCGCCTCGGACACCACGAAGTAGGCCGTGGCCTCGATCGCGGCCGGGAACCGCCCGGCTGGCACCGCGATGATGGTCGTGGCCACCGGCGATCGCTCCACCAGAGCCTGGATGGCCCCGGCCAGCCCGGTCTCGGTCAGGACCGCGGGATGGATGCCCCGGGCCAGCTCCCGCAGCTCGACCAGGGCCTCTTGCGCCTCTTTGCCGGCCGACTCGATCAGCGCCACGAGCTCGGGGTCCGATCCCGGCCGCCCGGCTGCGGGCCAGGCCGAGCGCCAGGCTCAGGGTGACCAGCCGCTGCTGCGCGCCGTCATGAAGGTCGCGCTCCAGCCGGCGCCGCTCGGCGTCACCGGCCTGGACGATCCGCGCCCGGGAGGCGCGAACCTGCTCCAGCTGGGCCTGCACCTCGGCCTGCAGCCGGGAATGCTCAAGGGCCAGGCCAGCGGCGGTAATGGTGACCTTGACCAGGTCCGGCTCGTGCCGCAGTTCCTCATGATGGACGAGCACGGCATCGCCGGCCGGGTCCAAGCGTGGTCAGCATCCGCCCGGCGGGCAGCCGCGCCGGGTTAACGGACTGCTCGCTGGTGTCCCGGTAGTGGCTCTGGCCCGGCACCCGGAAGGCCAGCTGGAGGGCCGGGTCACCCAGGGCGGCGGCCAGCGCGTCCCGGAGCTGGCCGGGCGGCGGGCCGGGCTCGAGGTCCACCAGCGCCGCCCGACGGCGCGCCGCGCGCTGTCGCGCCCGCACCATGCCGATCGCGTAGGCAGCCGGGCGCAGCGATCAGGATCAGCGGGCCGATCCCTTGCGTGATGAGGCTGGAAAGCCCGAGATCGGACGGGGTCTCCAGGATGATGATGTAGGCGCCGATCGGCAGGGCCACCCAGACCAGCGACGTCATGGCGCGGCGCGCATAGCCGCGGGCCGACCGCCAGTGCCAGGCGATCAGGGCCACGATGGCTGCGGTCAGGCCGATGCCGACGATCGAGGCGACGGTGCCGACCGCGCTGTACAGCCGGCGCGGAGCCGTGGACCAGGAGCAGGTTCGCCGGGCAGGCGGGACTGCAGCCGTTGGTGCGGGGGTTCCAGAACAGCATCGCTGCGAGGTTGTTGCCGATATTCCAGGCGTAGTTCGCGGCGACGACCGCGCCGGTCGAGCCGGGATCGCAGCCGCCCGTAGGGCCAGGCCAGGGCCAGGTGGGCGAGGGACGCCTGGTAGAGGCTCCCGGTCAGCCAGCCGATCGTGAACGGGAGCGGAGCGTGCACGCGGGTCAGGGCGGGCAGGAACCACGCATATCCGACGATCGTGAACAGCAGGCCGATCCGCTCGCCCGGATGGCGTTGCCAGGCCATCAGGCCCACGACCAGGTAGGCGAGCAGGACCAGCGTCGGCGTGATCACGTAGATCGGCGGGCCAGGCGGCCCTGGCCAGCTGTTGACGTAGAACGTGACCACGCTGAACACGGTCGCCGCGACCATGCCGGCGATCAGGGCCGCCCTCAGCCGCGGGCTCATGGCGGGTCCGCACCGAGGAAGCCGCGCAGTGCGGCCCCGGACAGCTGGTCTTTCGGCAGGAACCCGGCCGCCGGGCTGGCCGCGATCTGGCCGCCGTAGTCGCTCGCCTCGCGGGTGGACGTCAGCACGATCACCGGCCGGTGCTCCTGGGCCGCCAGCCGCCTCGCTACCTCGAACCCGTCGAAGTCGGGAAGCTGGATATCCAGCAGCACGAGGCAGGGCCGGATGGCCAGGGCCGCCGGGGTCGCTTCGGTGCCGCTGGCCGCCTCGGCCACCGTGAACCCCGCCATTTCCAGCAGCATCCTGGCGAAGGCCCGGAAGCCGTCGTGGTCATCCACGACGAGGATGGCTGGCAGATGCTGGCACCACCCCAGTGTCACACCGCGCGGCCCGGCAGGGCCTCAGGGCTAGCCCCGACGCCACAGGGATAGCCCGGCGGCGGACGGGGGCTCGCCCTGATGACCGCCAGCCCTGGCGTTTCTAGCGTCGGCCTTAGCTGAAGCGCGGACCACCGCGGCGCTCGCGAGGAGAGGAACGCAGATGGACGCAACCGGGAGGCGGCGGACCGTGGCCCTGCTCGCCGCGATCGTGACCGCGTCCGCGTGGCTGTGACGGCGTGCGGGGGAGGGGGAGCCCCGGCGGTGGGTGCGCCCCCCGCGTCACGGCAGACCGCGGCAGAACGGGCCGCCACGCTGAGGTGGCTGGCCAAGACGAACCAGATATACACGAGGAATGAGTTCTCCGCTGGCGAGCCAGGTGACGATGGGTGAGGCGCGAAGCGCCTACCTGGGCCAGGAGAACCAGACCAGGAGCGACCCCGGCCCGGGGGCCGGAAGCCATTGCGGCTCGCCAGCGTGTCGATCACGGTGCCGTGCCATCATGGCGCGGCAGCCGTCTTCGTCGCCTACGGTGACACCAATGTCTTCACCCTGGGGCAGTCCATGCAGCCGGAGGCCCTGGTGTTCCAGCGGGCCGGCCTCGCATGGAAGCTCGCCGCGATCGTGAATCAGTCCTCCGGCAGCGGCCATCACGCCTGGCCGGCCCTGTGCCGGGCCGGAGCCGGGACCGACAGCCCCTGCCGTCCTGGCGCCCGCCGATTACGTGACCACCCTGGCCCGGACGCTGGACCATGCCGCGACCGGCGCGACGGAGACCGCCGCCGCGGCGGCACCGTTCGCGGTGAACTCGTTCTTCACGGGGCCGGGCTCGTTCACCGCTCAGTCCGCCACCCAGATCAGGCAGGACCGCGCCGGCGGGGCGACGCTGGCGGAGAAGTTCGCCCCGGCCGCCGACCCCACGCTGGCCCTGCCGCTGGCAGGCGGACGCGGATACTGGCTGGTCGGTGTCCTGACCCAGACCGGCAGCTACAGCTCTAACGCCGGCATCCGGAAAGCCGCCTGGCCGGACGGAGCGACCATCGGCACCCAAGCGTCCGGCCCTCGTGCACCAGGGGACCGATACCTACATCACCACTTACACGGCTATCGATCCGCTGCGCTCGGCGGGCGGCCGGGTCGTGCTGGACGGCTTCTTCGGCTGGCCCCTGAGCGCCGTAGCTAGCTAAGGTTCTCGGGCAGGTACCCCAGTTCGACTGACTTGCCCAGGTCCCAGCCGTCGAGGTGGCTGCCGTTGATGAGCAGCTTGTAGCTCCAGAAGAACCAGCCCGCCGCGCCGTCCCAGGCCGCCAGCTGGGCGTAGGCCAGGCTGCGGTAGAACCCGCGCCGTTGCTCCGGGGTCAGCGCGGCAGCCTGGGGGGACATCGGCTCGAGACACCACTCGCCGATGATGAGCGGGAACTGCGGCGACATTTCCTGCACGGTCGGGATGAACTTGTCCCGGATGTGGCCGAGGTATCCGCCGAGATTCTCGTCCCCGGGTCCGGGCGCGGCGTCCATCAGGTACAGGTGGGTGTCCACGATGATCCGCTCGAACTGGGGGCTGGAGAAGAAACCATCCCACTCCCGGATGCGGAACCCGTCGTGGAAGACGATGGTGACGTCTTGCGACTGAGCCCGGATTTTCCGGTACGCCCTCAGGTAGAAGTCCTTCAGGAAGCCGGTCGGGACGGGCTCAGATCCTCGCGCGTATTCGGGGTCGCGGGGTGGGTAGCGATGGGGCAGGTCGATGGCGTCCCACAGTTCCTGGGAGATCGGCTCGTTCAGGACCTCGATGCCCCAGAGCGCCGTCCGGCCCCGGTACCGGATGGTGAGCCGCTCAAGCACGGTCAGCACGAACTCGACGTGCGCCGGGTTCTTGTGCCACTTGCAGACACCGCAGATGCCGCCGTTGTCGAACCCGTTCTGCCCGTCCGGCACCGTGTGCAGGTCGATGAGGATCTTGATCTCGTACTTCTCCGCCCAGTCGAAGGCCCGGTCCAGGTACTCGGCGCAGCCGACGTAGGGCGGATAGTCCCCGAAGATGAAGAACGGCACCGGAATCCTGACCGCGTCGATGTGACGATTCGCGAGGTAGGCGAAGTCTCGCTCGGTGACGTAGGAGTCGCGGTGTACCCTGAGCCGCTCGCGCTTGGCCACGTCCTCGAGGTCGGAGCACAGCTGGGTTTCGTCCTCGGCCTCCGTGCCCGCGAACAAGTCCGGGCTCATCCACTTTTCCAGGACCAGCCAGTTGCCGAGGTTGACGCCTTTGATCATGAGGTCCTTCCTCCACGCGATTTGCCTGCCTGCGCGCCGGGTACCGGGGCACGGGTTTCCATCCGCCCCGCAGCGGGCAGGCGCGGTACATGAGCCAGGCGGCCGGCGGGACCGGAATCGTGATCGTAGGCGGCGCCCTGGCTGGGGGCAACGCCGCCGTAACCCTGCGCGAGGAGGGCTACCGGGACCGGGTCACCCTGATCGGCCGGGAGCCGGGCGTCCCCTTTGGCCGGCCCCCGCTCTCCAAGACGTACCTGCGGTCGGAGGAAGATCTCACGGGCTGGTACGTGCAGGCCGGCCGGCTGGTATGAGGAGCACGACGTGGACCGCCTGGTGGGGTCCACGGTGGCGGCCATCGATACCGCCGCGCATACCGTGCGGCTCAGCTCGGGCCAGGAGCTGGCGTACCAGAAGGTCCTGATCGCCACGGGCGGGCAGAACCGGACGCTCGGGCTTCCCGGAGCCGGCCTGCCTGGCCTGCACTATCTGCGGACGGTCGCTGACTGTGAGGCGATCAAGGCCGAAGCCGTGGCGGGCCGGCGCGCGGTAATAGTGGGCATGAGCTTCATCGGCTCTGAGGTGGCGGCCTCGCTGACGCAGCTCGGGGTGCACGTGACCACCATCTTCCCCGGCCGATTCCCCCTTGAGCGGGTCCTCGGCGGGGAAATCGGCGCGCTATTCGGCGATATCCACCGCGCGAACGGCGTCGAGCTGCTCGCCGGGGAGCAGGTGGCCACGTTCGAGGGGACCGAGCGGCTGGAGGCGGTCACCACCGCCAGCGGGATTCGCGTCCCGTGCGACTTCGCCGTGGCCGGGGTCGGGATTGAGCCCGTGGTCCCGGCTATTGCGGGGCAGCCGGTCGCCCAGGACAACGGGGTTCTGGTCGACGAATTGTGCCGGGCCAGCGCCGCCGACGTCTACGCGGCCGGCGATGTCGCGAACATTCTTCACCCGCTCTTCGGCCGGGTCCGGGTCGAGCACTACAACAACGCTGAGAAACAGGGCGCCGCGGCGGCGAGATCGATGCTGGGCTCGGCTGATCCTTATGACTACATCTACAGCTTCTGGTCAGATCAGTACGACCACAAGCTCGAGTACGTCGGCTACGTCTCGAAGTGGGATGAGTTCGTGGTCCGGGGGAGCCTGCAGGAAGGCAAGCTGGTCGGGTTCTACCTCGTCAACGGCGTGGTGCGGGCCGCGGTCGGGCTCGACCGCGGCGGTGACCCCGAACTGGACCGCGAGTCGGAGATGGCCGCGGCTTCGCGCCTGGTGGCCGACCGGGCCCAGCCTGCTGCCGGACTGCTCGCTGACGAGCAGGTGGACCTGTGGTCGCTGGGGAAAGAGGCATAAGTCCCGCCCGGGCGCCGAACCCATCTAGGCGTTAGAGAAGAGAGGGATGTTCGCGCCGCTGGCCGGAGCCAGCGGGCTATCGAGCAGCGCGAGGATCAGTCCGGCGACATCGCCGGGAGTCAGGCCCGGGCGAAGTTCGGGATTGGCCCGGCGCAGCATCTGGGTATCGACCGCTCCCGGGCTCACGCAGATGGCGCTGATGCCGTGCGGTCTGCCTTCTACGGCGATCGCCTCGGTCAGGCCGATGACCCCGTACTTGGAGACGTTGTAGGCGCTCAGCCCCGGGAACTTCTCGGTGGCGTAGATGCCCGACAGCGAGGCGATGTTGACGATCCGTCCCTCGCCTGCGGCGCTCATGGCGGTGAAGGCCGCGCGGCAGCACAGGAACGAGCCGGTCAGGTTGACCCCCAGCGTCTCTGCCCAGATGTCCCACGTGGTCTCGGCGAAGGGCGCGGACGTCAGCACCCCGGCCGCGCAGACCAGGGCGGTAAGACGGCCGTCCTGCGCGGCGGCGGCGGCGAACAGCCGCTCGACCTCTTCGATCTTGCTGACATCGGTGGGTACGGCGGTGGCCCGGCCGCCGTCCGCCTGGATGCCGCGGGCGACGCCGGCCAGGGCATCGCGGTCACGGGCCGCGAGAACGACATGCGCCCCGGCCCCCGCCAGGGCCCCGGCCGTGGCCGCCCCGATGCCCCGGCTGGCCCCGGTGACCACCGCGACCCGTCCCGCCAGCCAGTGCCCGGCGTCAGTCATGGACTGTCCCACCGACGGCCGGGCGGATGACCCGCCGGTAGAGCTGCTCGTGAGCATCCAGGCTCCGTTCCAGGTCGAGATGCTTTTCGGCGTGATCCCGGCAGGCCGGGCGGGAGATCTGGGCCGTCTTCCGGACGCTGGCTGCGGCCCCTTGGATGTCGTCCGGCGCGACCAGGAAGCCGGTCACGCCATCCACGATTATCTCGGCGAGCCCGCCGCGCCTGAAGGCGACGACGGGAGTCCCGCACGCCTGGGCGTCGGCGGCCGCCATGCCGAAGGGCTCGTCCCAGCGGGCCGGGCAGACCACGACCGCCGCGCGGGCCATGGCCGCCCACATCGATGCGCGGGGGATTCCGTGATGCACCGCTACCCCGGGCAGGTCCCCCCGGGGGGCGATCTGGTCGCGCGCGTACCCGGCGTCGTACACGTCGCCGTACACGTCGATCCGGGCGCCGGCCGCCTGGGCGATGTCGATCGCCTCGGCGGCCCCCTTCTCCGGACTTCAGCCGGCCCGCGAAGACAACGCCGTTCCCGGCCGTATCCGACCAGGGGACCGAACGCGTCGGCACATACGGCGGCAGGATCGCGTCGACCCGGGCGACCGTGCGCCAGATGCTCGCCTGGAACGCGGACACGCAGGCCACAGCGGGAGCCTGACCGCCCCGGGCGGCCTGGCGGAGCGCGGCCTGGCCCAGCGCGGCCGCGATCGCCGCGTCCGGTGGCAGGTGGAGCGTGTGCACCACCGGCGTGCCCAGCTCTGCGGCCAGGGTGATCGCGGGCGCGTCGAAGGCGTGATTGTGGATCAGGTCGTACCGGTTCGCCCGCGCCGCGGTGTAGGCGCGGGCAAAGGCCGGCCCGGCCGGGGCCGGGTCGCGGTCCGCTGAGCCGCCGGCCCGGTACAGGGTGGCCGCCAGGGATCCCGGATCGACCCCGGTGTCAATGACCGTGACCCCCGGTATCTGTGAGCCGGTGGCCGCGTACACGTGGACCTCATGACCCCGGCCGGCCAGGCCGCGCGCAAGATCGGACACGAAGGCCTGCGAGCCTCCCCCCTGCGGCTCGCGGATGGCCGACACCAGCGGCGCCATGATCGCGACCTTCACCCGGTGATCACCTTGAAGGCGAGGTCACGCGGCGGATTGATGCCCAGCACCTCGTAGGGGACTCGCCGGCTGCCGCTGCGGCGCACCTGGGAGACCGCATGGGGATAGAAGATCCCGGCCAGCTCCACCGCCTCGCGGTGGCTCGCGAACTCCACCGCCATCGGTCCGGGGAAGGTTTCGTACTGGTAATCGCGGGCCTCGAGCCAGCTGATGTTGTTCGGCCAGATGATGGCGACACAGCCACCGGGCCGGCACGCCCGCTCCATCTCGGCCAGGCCTGCGTCGCCGCCATGGCCGGGCGCGGGGGTGAGGACGGAGCACGCGACGACCAGATCGGCGAAGCCGCTCGGGACGGGCAGGTCGTCGAAAAACCCGGGCGCCACCCTCGCGCGGTACCCCTGGCTGGCCTGGGCCAGCTTCCGCTCGAGTATCTGGCGCAGCCCGGCCGCGGGCTCGATGGCCACCACCTCGCGGCCCCGGTTGATGAGGTCTAGCGTCAGCCGCCCGGAGCCGGCGCCGACTTCGACAATCCGGTCCGCGGAGCGCGGCAGCCACTCCGCTATCCCGGGATGGAGCCGCTCCGCGGTGGCCATCCGCTCGTAAAGCTCCGGCTCGATCCGGTACAGCAGTTCCCAGGCCAAGGTCAGGTCGGCGCGCGGATCGCAGCTCTCGTCCGGGGCAAAGCGCCGCGCCTCGTCGCGGGTGAGTACCGTGAGGTCCGCAGCCGTGTAGCGAATGCTCAGCTCCCGGCCCCGGCGGGCCGGGTCCTCAGAGGTGATCACCGACCTCGGCCCAGTTCTTGTCGGTCTCGCAGACCCGGACCGACCGCAGGAAACCCTCGGGAAGCTCACGCTGAAGCCTTTCCCAGAAGGTCACCGCGAGATTTTCCGCCGTCGGGATGAGTCCTTCCAGCCACGGAACGTCGGTGTTCAGATTGCGGTGGTCAACGTGCTGGATGATCTGCTGGTATATGACCTCTGAGAGCCGCTTCAGGTCCAGGACATAGCCGCTGGCGTCGTCGATCTTTCCGGCCACCACGACATCCAGTGCGTAATTGTGGCCATGCAGGTTGACGCATTTCCCGAACAGGCGCCGGTTCTCGTCCTCGGATAGGCGCGGATTACGGAGCTGGTGCGCGGCGTTGAACGTCTCGCGCCGGCTTACCAGCACGGTCGCCGGGCTGGTCATGACTCTGGGTGGCAGTGACGGCATCCACGTCCATGACGGCCGTGATCAGCCATGTCAGCTCCTCCAGGCTCCCCGTAGCGGCCCCCACCAGGACGGCCCGACCTGCGAACTGAAAGTTTACAACGCAGCCCCGATCCTGCGCCCTGCCCGCGCCCTCCGGGGTGTCGGCGGGGCGGCCACGAGAGAAGGACCATGACCACGACACTGATCACCGGCTCGAATAAGGGACTTGGCTACGAGGCGGCCCGCCAGCTGATTGCGGCAGGTCACACGGTCTACGCCGGAGCCCGGGATGCTGACCGCGGCCGGCCGCCGAGCGGCTGGGCGCCCGGTTTATCCACCTCGATGTGACCGACGACGCCTCCGTCGCGGCGGCGGCCAAGGCGATCGAGGCCGGACGGCGGGCTGGACGTCCTGATCAACAACGCGGGCATCGAGGGCCGCACCCCGGACAACATCGTCATCGGCGTCAGCGGACGAGACCGCCGGGCACATGCAGGCCTTGTTCGACAGGAACGTGTCCGAGATCATCGTCCGGATGGCCCAGACCGGCCCAGACGGCCCCACCGGGGGGTACTTCGATATCAATGGCCCGGTGGCCTGGTAGCCCGGCAGGCGCATCGCGCGGTCTCAGTGAGCGTTGAGATTCCCGTTGAGCAGGCTCCGGCCCAGCGGGGTCAGGGAATGGTTGACGCCGCGACCCCGCCTTACGGTATGGACCAGGCCGGAGGCCCGCAGCGCCGCGGCGTGCTCGGAGGCGGACGGCGCACTGGTGCCCGCGCAGGCTGCCAGTTCCGCCGTGCTGCGCGGGGTGCGCAGGGCCTCGAGCACGGCCGCCCGGGTGTGCCCCATGAGCCCGGCCAGGTCGCAGGATTGGCTGGCCCCGGATATCGGGACCACGGACCGCGCCGCGTAGATGAGGGCGTTCCCGCCGGATTCGCGCCCGTGCCTGGACACCAGCGGGGGTCCAGTCCACAACGCGGACGGCAGGAGCTGCAGGCCGTGGCCGCCGAGCGAGCAATCGCCGGTTCGCCATGATCGCACCAGCGTGTTGTCGCGCCACGCGAGGTCATCGTGGATCGTGTTGAGGATGCCGGCCAGGCCGCCGGTCGTCAGGACCGGGATCCTCTCGGACACATCGGCCTGGAACGTCGCTACGATGCGTGACCAGTAGGGCGCAATGCAGGCCAGGTAGAAATCGCGCAGCGCGCGCACCACGATCTCGATGGCCTCCCGGTCGCCATCCACCAGAGCGCGAAGCCAGGACGGGGGCCGGCTGGCGCCCCGCCACGAGGCCGGCACTTCCTCCCGGAGCACCGACCTGGGCGTCGCGCGCACGATCTCCAGGCCTTCGTCCAGGCCCGGCACGACCGGATCAACGAACATTGGCGAGGGCAGCGTCGCCGGAAGCAGGTCCAGCAGGGGCCGGGCGGTCGCGGGGAAGGCCCGCCGGGCACGCACCGCCCAGCCGCCTGGTGCCTGGCCCGTCGACGGGCGCCGTAGTTCGAGCATTCCGGCTGACACTTCCGCGAGTGGTGCCGGAGCTTCACCGAAGCGGGTCAGGAGCAGGTCGTCGGTGCTGAAGCGGACTCGCGTCAGCTGATCCGGTGCGGCGGGCCCGGCGCCGGCGCGCCGCGGCCTTTCGGCGAGGCCCGAATGGATTGCCTGCTGCACTGCCACCGTCGCATCGTAACGAGTAGGGCCTCTTGATCGCGTAACGGAGGTGTAACGGAGGTGACCACATCGCATAACGAGCCAGCTATGACGTGAATGTGTGTCCGGCGTACCTTAGTCAGCGTGCCACGGGGGCGTTCCGGGACCTTGCATTCTGCTCCGGGAGATGCTGGCCAGCCGGGTGGCGCCCAATCTTGGTGTACTCGCCGATGAGATCCCTGTGCAATGTATGTGGTGATTCCTGGCCTGGCCATTTCCTGACCGTCATGGCCGCCAAGCTGTTCGGAGACGGGCTGTGCGACGCATTCGATCCGATGAATTGCAGGCGGGTAAAAGCCGGTCCTTCCAGCAACCAGAACACGACGGGAGGCCGTTCGCTTGAAGAGAGACAGAAGCATCTGGCTGGCAGGGGTCGGCGGGCTAGCCACGCTGGCCCTGGCCGCCTGCGGCGGCGGAAGCAGCAGTGGCAGCGGCGGGAGCAGTGGGACGTCAACTTCGGCGGGCTTCAACGCCGCGATCACCAAGGTGGTGAACCCGTCCACCAAAAAGGGCGGGACGCTGACCTTCGGTGACAGCAGCACCACCGACTCGACCGACCCGGGTAACACCTATTACGCGTTCTCGTGGAACCTGGCCCGGTTCTACACGATGCCGCTGATGACCTATAAGTCCTGCCCCGGCAAGTGCGGCCTGCAGGTCGTGCCGGACCTCGCGACCGGCCCGGGTGTGGTCAGTGACAACGGGCTGACCTGGACCTACCACCTCCAGCCGGACGTGAAGTTCGAGGACGGGACCACGGTCACCTCGGCCGACGTCAAGTACGCCGTGGAGCGCACCTTCGACCGGGCCAAGTTCCCGCTCGGGCCGTCCTATTACCCGTTGCTGCTGAAGCCGCAGAAGCCGGCCTACCCGGGTCCGTACAAGGACCGGTCCAAGAACCTGATGGGCCTGAATGCGGTGCAGACGCCGAACGCGACCACCATCGTGTTCCATCTGGCCAAGCCGTTCGCGGACTTCAACTACGTGGTCGCCATCCCGCAGACCGCGCCGGTGCCGCCCAATAAGGACACCGGCACGAACTACCAGCTGCACCCGATCTCGACCGGGCCGTACAAGTTCCAGAGCTACCAGCTGAACAAGACGCTGACGATGGTGCCGAACACGTTCTGGAAGGCGTCCACTGACCCGAACGCCAGCCAGCTGCCCAGCAAGGTCGTCATCAACTGGAACGTGAACGCGAACGACCTGGACAACCGGCTGCTCGCCGGTGACCTGGATGTGGACGCGGCCGGCACCGGCGTGCAGGCGGCGGCCCGGGCCAAGATCTTGTCCTCGCCGACGCTCAAGGCCTCCTCCGACAACCCGATCAGCGGGTTCCTCTGGTTCGCCTACCTCAACACGGTGGTCAAGCCGCTGAACAACCTGCACTGCCGGAGGCGATCGAGTACGCGGCGAACAAGACGAACCTGCAGACCGCCTACGGCGGCCCGGTCGCCGGTGGCGCGATCGCCAGCACGGTGGCCCCGCCGAACGTCATCGGCCAGAAGCACTTCGACCTCTACGGCGCGACGACGAAGCCGGATGGTGACGTGGCCGCGGCCAGGGCGCAGCTGAAGCTGTGCGGGCAGCCGAACGGGTTCACCACCGGGATCACCTACCGCAGTGACCGGCCCAAGGAAGTGTCCGCGGCGCAGGCCATGCAGGCCTCGCTGGCCCAGGTCGGGATCAAGCTCCAGCTGCACGGCTACCCGTCGGGCACGTACTACAGCAACTTCGCCGGCGTGCCGAACTACATGCACTCGCACAACATCGGCATCGCCATGGGCGGCTGGGCCCCGGACTGGCCGGACGGCTACGGGTTCTTCAACTTCATCACGGCCGGCGACACGATCAGCCCGGCCGGCAACACCAACATCGAAGAACTCAACGACCCGAAGGTCAATACCCTGCTCGACAAGATGGCCAGCACCAACGACGCGGCCACCCGCAACTCCTACACCGCCCAGATCGACATGCAGGTGATGAAGGACGCGGCGATCCTGCCCGCGGTGTACGCCAAGTCACTGCTGTACCGGGGCTCGCAGCTGACCAACGTATTCGTCCAGCCCTACTACGCGATGTACAACTACTCGACGCTCGGCCTGAAGTAGGCCGGGGTCACCCCGTGATGGCGGCCGCGACCGGGTAGCTGCCGACCGTGACCCAGGCGATCGCGTGCCGGGTGCGCGTGTTGATCAGTGTGACCCGGCCGGCGTAGGTGCCGACCACCACGGAGATGCGGCCGGACGGGGCCAGGGTGATGGCGGTGGGGTACGAGTAGATCCCAACCCGGATTGGACGGCTGCTCTGGCCGGACGTAGTGCTGACCGGTGTGACCGTGCCGGAGATCGTATTGACCACGTACGCCGTCTTGCCGGAGCGGGAGATCGCGATCGCCGCCGGCGAGTACCCCACTGGGATGCCAGCGCCCGCCCGTCCGGTGGCCGCTGTGATCGGGGTGACGGTGTCGGAGTCACCGCCGACGGCGTAGACCGTCTTGCTGTCGGGGGTCACGGCCAGGGCGTCCGGTGCCTGCCCGACCGGGATGGGATGGGATGGCTGCCCGGTGGCGACGGTGATCGGGGTGACGCTGTCCGAACCGTAGCTGGCGACGTAGGCGGTGGTCCCGTCCGGTGCGACCCTGATCGCGTAGGGGTAGCTGCCCACCTGGATCGGCGGCCCGGCCCGGCCGGTGGCCGTGTCGATCGGCGTCACCCCCGCGCTGCCCCAGTCGAGGACGTAGACTGTCCGGCCGTCCGGGGTGACCGCCATCGCCTGCGGGTCCGTCCCAACCTTGATCGCCCGGCCGGGTCGCCGGGTGGCCAGGTTGATGGGTGTGACCGTGCCGGAGCCGGTGTTGGCCACGTAGGCGGTCTGGCCGTCCTGGGTGACCGCGATGCTCTGCGGGTCGCGCCCTACCGGGATCGGCGTGCCCGCCCGCCGGGTGGCGGTATCGATGGGCGTGACGGTGCCGGAGCGGCTGTTGACCACGTAGGCGGTCTGGCCGCCTGGCGGGATGGCGATGGCGAGCGGGTGCTTCCCGACCCTGATCGCCCGGCCCGCCCGCCGGGTGGCCAGGTCGATGGGTGTGACCGAGTTCGAGCCGGAGTTCACCACGAAGGCGGTCGGCGGCCGGCCGTGGGCCACCGGCCGTGCTATTCCTGCTCGCGCAGGCTTCCTGCCTGCCGCGGTCAGCACCGGGTCGCCGGCCAGGCCAGGCGACACCGATGGATGTCCGGGCTGGGCGGCCATCGCGCCCGCGGGCTGGGCGGGTGCCGCCGGGACCGGGCTACCTCCGAATGCATCGCTGGCCGGCCGGGCCCAGAGATCGTTGCCGGTCAGTGTCCCCAGGCCCAGGGCGCCCTCGATGGTGCGGAGCAGGCTGTAGTGGGTGTAGCGGACGTGTGACACGTAGCCCTGCCGGACGCCGGCCGACCCGAGGACGAGGGTCGGCACGCGCTGGGCTGGGCGCTGGTGGTTGTAGCCGTCCTCGTCAAAGGTGATGATGGCCAGCGAGCGCTGGGTCCGCCAGGCCGGTGAGCGCATGATCTCGCCCAGCTCGCGGGCCAGGAACTGGTCCCCGGACCGGATCCCGCACCCCTCCATGTCGGTGCAGTCGTTGGGGCTGACCCAGGCGAAGCTCGGTGTGGTGGCCGCCCTGGCCAGGTCGGTCTGCAGGGCCTGGAGCGGGACCAGATGGGCCGCACAGTACGCGGGCCGGTGGATGACGTCGGCGAAGTAGGTCATCGGCTGATCGTCGTCCCAGTAGTCCCCGTGCACCGTGTTGTCGCACGGGCCGGCTGCGCTTTGCAGATAGGCCTTCCACGTCTGGTGGGCCGCGCCGATCTGGTCGCCGATGTTGCGGGCGTGGATGGTGTACTGAGGATTTTCCTCCAGCGGGTCATCAAGCGGGATCCCGAAGGTGCTCCCGCCGGCCAGGGCGAGGTAGTTTCCGTCGCTCGGGTGCTCTTCGGCGAAAAAGTCACTGAGGAGGCTGGCCCTGGGCAGCAGGCCGTTCAGGTAGGGAGCCTGCCGGGTGTTGCCGATGATGGAGTGAAATCCCTCGTTCTCGAAATAGAAGAGGAATACGTGCTGGTAACGGGGAACGTGCGAGGCGGGCGGGGTAAGCGGCGGGGGCTGGTGGACCGGGCCGGAGACGGTGAACCGCAGCGCATCGGCAACCGCCCGGTCGTAGCCCACGTACGGCGAGTCCGGGCCGTCGATGTCGGTCAGCGATGTCGCCAGGACCAGCGTGACCCGGGCGCTGGCTGCCCCGCGCGGCAGCGTGCCGGTGGCGGCCCGGAGCACCAGCCCGGCGCGGGCGGAAGCCGGGCCGACCGGGCCGATGGCGTGCCGCGCGAGCACGCGGCCCGCTGCGGACAAGAACGCCACCGTCACCGAGGCCCGGCTCCGGGCCCGGCCGCCGAGCCAGGCGGAGAGCCGGTAGTGCGTGCCGGCGGGCACGGGCGCCCCGGCCGCCGACCGCAGCGGGATGACCTGCCGCAGCCGCGCGGTTCCGCCGGCGCCGCCGGCGAACATCTGGCCGTCGTGCCGGGCCGGCCAGCGTCCGGTGGCCACCGGGAAATGGGTGGTCCCGTAGCGGACCACGGTCGGCAGGCCGCTGGATACCTGCCAGCCCGGGATCGTGACACTGTCCCAGCCCCGCGCAGAGGCTGCGCCGGCCTGCGCGCCCGGATTGGCCAGCAGGTTGGTGCCAGGCGGGGCCGCGGGGTGGTTCGCCAGCTCCACTCCGGACACCGTCCGTCCGGACACCGCCCGGCCGGCCACGGCCAGCGCTGCGCTAGGCACTCCGGCCACCACTGCCGCGGCGCAGCACACCAGTGCCGCGAGCGCGGTAGCCAAGCCACGTCGGTGAAACCCGGCCATCGCGAGTACCTCCCGGGGGCGTGCTGCCGATGACGAGTTAGTTCAGTTAGCGTTCATATACTGTTTGATTGTTCAGTCAATCTTATCCTGGGTCAAGATCCGAGGTCGATAGTCTGAGTGGACCAGTCGCTGCCAATACCAGCCGGGATGCAACAATCGGCGCATGCCGGAACGACTTGAGGTGCAGCGGGCCGTGGCCGCATCAGCGGGCGAGATCTTCGCTGTGCTCACCGATCCCCGGGGGCACGTTGCCATAGACAGCTCTGGCATGTTGATGGCGGCCAGCGGGGACGTTGTCGCCAAGGCGGGAGATACTTTCGTCGTGCACATGGATCGGGAGGCGCTCAACGACTATCCGCTCGGTCTTTATGACGTCACCGTCGAAATCGTCACGTTCGAGCCGGACCAGGAAATCGCCTGGACCGTCCACGGCCAGCTGGACCTCGGCCACATGTACGGCTACCGGCTAGAGCCAATCGAGGAGGGCACGCTCGTGACGTCCTACTACGACTGGTCGGCGGCCGAGCAGGACTGGAAGGACGCCGCCATCTTCCCGGTGATCCCGGAAAGCGCGCTGCGGGCCACGCTCGGGATCCTGGCCCGCACTGTCGCCCCCGGCAAGCCCCGCCCCGCGCATTCAACCGGGTAACCGGCTGATTAGGCCCAGGCTGCCGGAGAGTTGGCGAGGCCTTGGAACCTGCCCGGCGCTAGCCGGTCAGGCTCAGGGCTCGTCCGGAAGTCCGCGCCCGTAAGCCAGGCCGCGGCGACCATGTCGTCGCGGGCGACCAGGGCGTCGATGTCGTACACCAGTACGCCACCTGCGAACCTGACCGCGTTCTCGTAGTCGTCGCGCGCGCCCTGGGGTCCGCGACCCGGTGGAGTGTGGCCGTAGTCGACATAGTCCGGCGCCACGATCTCGTCGAACTGTTCTGGGTGGCCCTCGCTGTAGGCGGCGAAATAGGCCCGAACCGCTTCTTCTGGCGTCACGGCCTCTACTCCCTTCGGCTGCCCGGGAGGTTATCCCCACTGGCCGGGCTGGTAGTCCCCAGCGGGCCGGCGGGTGATGACGTTCAGCCGGTTCCAGGCGTTGATCTCGGCGATGAGCGATACCAGCGCGGCGAGCTGGTCATCGTCATAATGCTTGGCCGCATTCGCCCAGGCCTCATCGGTGACGCCAGTGGCGGCGTCGGCCATGCGGGTGCCCTGCTCGGTGAGCTCCAGGGCAGCCCGCTCGGCCTCGGTGAAGACCGTCGCCTCCGGCCACACCGCGACCAGGTTCAGCCGCAGCTGGGTTTCCCCGGCGTGCAGGGCGTCCTTGGCGTGCATGTCGGTGCAGTACGCGCAGCCGTTGATCTGGCTGGCCCGGAGCTTCACCAGCTCCTGAGTGGCGGCCGGCAGGGCCGAATCGGTCACTACCTTGCTCGCCGAGACGAGGTACTTGACGAACCTGGTCATGACGGGGCTGCCGGGCGGGTTGAGACGCGCTTCCATGGTGTTCTTTCCTCTCTTGCTGCCTTGCGGGTTGGGCTGCGGTGGGCATGCTGGACGGTGTGTCTGTCTCAGCGGTACGACGACACAACTCCCCGGAATGTCAGGCGACGGGCCACCCGCACAGTCCGGTGCCAGTCCGGTGCGCGAGCGGCGCGTGCAGGGTGCTGTCGTGCTAACACCCAGGGCGCCGAAGAGGCTAGCTACCTTGGCCGGCGCCGGTATGCCTTCGAGACTGGCAGGTGAGCCGGTTGTCCGCAGGAGGCGGCGGCCGTGGCTTACGGGGAGTCGGAATATGAAGATCTTGGTGGCCGGCTGGGATAGCGGCGGGGGCGTGGAAGTCGTTCAGGCAGTGGTACGGCGGGCGGTCGCACGTGGTCATGACGTACGGGTGCTCGGCACCGAAGGGCTGCGCTCGGGGTTCGAGTCGGCGGGTGCGGAGTTCCGGCGGTATAAGTACGCGCCCGACAATGATCTTCGCTGGCCCGAGACGGATCTCCTGAAGGACTGGGAGGTGCGCAATCCGCTGAGGTTGTGGGGCCGGGTCCGGGATCGGCTGCTCGTGGGGCCCGCCAGCCAGTTCTGCCGGGATGTGCTCGAGGAACTGCGCCGGGAGGCGGCCGACGTCGTGGTCGTGGACACCTTGATCCCATCGGCAGCGTTCGGCGCGGAGGCCGCCGGGGTCCCGACGGTCATTGTGATGCACGGCCCCTACATGGTTCCCCGCGGCGAGGTGCCACCGCTCGGGACGGGTTTCATGCCTGCCCGGGGGAACCTGGGCCGCCTGCGTGACCGGTCCGCGGCCGCGCTCGCGCTGGCCGCTTTCCGGAGTGGTCTGCCTGCCCTCAATCAGGCCCGGGCCGAGGTCGGGCTGGCGCCGCTGGGGGATGCCCGGGACCTCATGGGCAAGACCAGCCGGATACTTGTCTGCAGCAGCCCCAGCTTTGACTTTGCTCCCGGGTCAATCCCGGCCAACGCCCGGTATGCCGGGCCTCAGCTCGATGACGCACCCAGCACAGCCTCCCGCAATCCGTGGGCCATCCCCTCCGGTCGCCCGCTCGTGCTGGTCGGGCTGAGCAGCACCGTTATGCGGCAGGAAGGCCTGCTGCAGCGGATCGCCGATGCCCTCGGGCAACTACCGGTGCAAGGGCTCATCACCACCGGGCCAGCCGTGGACCCGGCGCTGATCGCCGCTCCGCCCAATGTGACCGTCACCCGGTGGGTGCGCCACGCCGATGTCCTCCCCGGCTGCTCGGCGGTCATCACTCACGGCGGCCACGGCACCGTGCTGAAGGCCCTGGCCGCCGGGGTACCGCTGCTGGTCGTGCCGCTGGGCCGCGACCAGCCGGACAACGCGGCCCGGGTGGTCCACGCCGGCGCGGGCATCCGGCTGCGGAAAAAGGCCAGCGTCAGCGCGCTGCGCGCGGCCACGGCGCGGGTGATCGAAGACCCCCGCTATCGTGCCGCTGCCGGGCGGATGGCGGGCCGGCTGGCTGCCGAGCGCGACGACAACCTCGTCGTTGACGAACTGGAACGTATCGCTGCGGGCCGCCACCCTTGGCCACCGGCGGGCGTGGGCTCCCGCGCGGAGGTGGACGCCGCCGACGATGTGGCCATAGGAGGCTGACTCCGGCCGCACGTTCGTGCCCGGCGACGAGTTCCTTACAGGCCCCCGGCGACGCGGAGCACCGCCCCGGTTACGTATGAGGCTTCGGGCCCGAGCAGCCAGGCGATGGCCGGGGCGATCTCGCCGGGTTCACCCGCCCGGCCCAGCGGTATGTTCCTGGCCACGCGGTCCGGGCGGCCAGGGTCTCCGGCTGCCGCGTGGATGGCGGTGCGGATGGTCCCGGGAGCCACGGCGTTGACGCGGATCTGGTCACCGGCGAGTTCCTTGGCCAGGCCGACGGTCAGGGCCTCGACTGCCGCCTTGGCCGCGGCGTAGTGGACGTACTCGTGCGGGGAACCGAGGGTGGCTGCCGCGGAGGAGACGCTGACGATGGCTCCGCCTCGCCCGCCGCGGCGTACCGACATGACCTGGCTGGCCTGCCGGGCGCAGAGGATCACGCCGATCAGGTTGACCTCGATGACCTCGCGTATCACCGGGACGGGGGTGTCCGCGAGATCGCCGACGTGCACGGTGGCTCCGGCGTTGTTCACCACGCCAGTCACCACTCCGAGCTGGCTGGCCGTGATGGCGAACAATCGCTCTACGTCGTCCTGGCAGGTGATATCGGCCCTGGCCAGGACGCACCGGGCGCCGGCGGCCTGGGCCCGCGCGGCGGTCTCCTGCGCGGCGCTGTCGTCCTGCCGGTAGGCGAGGGTGAGGTCGTGGCCCGCCTCGGCCAGCCGGACCGCGGTTGCCGCCCCGATACCGCGGCTTCCCCCGGTGATGATGGTGATGGGCCGGTCACCGTGGTCCACGTTGCTGCCACCTTCGCTGTTCCGTCTCGGCGCCGGCGGCGCCCCGGGGGAGTGAGCCTGGCCCGCCGCCTCACACTCCGGCGGGTCATGTCGTCGTACTGCCTGAGACGAACACCATCCCGCATCCGCCCGGCGCGGCCTGCACCGGGTTCGATGTGACCAGGAGGAAACGATGAGTGACTTTCAGGCCATCGCTGATCGCGTCGAGATCGAGGCGCTGCGCGGCGAGTTCACCGACGCGGTGATGATGCGCGACTACGACCGCCTCGCCCTGCTGTTCACCCGCGACGGCGCGCTGCGGATGCCCAACATCCCGGCGGAGCTGGCCAGCCGGGAAGAGATCCGCGCCTGGGGTGAGCGGGTACCCGCCCTGGTGGACTTCCTGGTGCAGACCACGCACCCGGGCACGATCCAGGTTGACGGCGACACCGCATCCGGCCGTGCCTACATCCAGGAGCTCATCCGCGGCCGCGACGGCCACACGGAGCTGAACTTCGCCATCTACCACGACCGTTACCAGCGCACCGGCGACGGCTGGAAGTTCACCGAGCGCGTCTACGAGGTCAGGTATCTCGACACCACACCGCTGGCGGGCTCGGCGCCCCGCACCGGGGGAGACTGATCACCCCGTCGATGTCTTCCCGGCCGGCTAGCGGGCGGTACCGGAGCGCGGCCGTCGCCGCAACCGCTGCGGCGATCGCGAGCGCCCATCCCGAGAACAGCAGGACAGCGCCGACCGCGAGCACCGCGGGCAGGGCGGCGCGGCGGGCCCCGCCAGCGAGCATCCGGGCCGCGGAGAGCGTGCAGGCCAGGTAGACGGCGAGGAACAGCGTGGTCGGAATCTCAACCAGCTGCGCCGTGCTGACGATCCGCGTCGCGTAGAGCCCGATCACGAGCAGGCCAGCCGCGGCGATCAGGGCCAGCAGCGGCCGGGTTGATCCCGGGTCCCTCCGGCTGGCCAGCGACTGCTGGCTGGCCGGCCGCCGCGGGCCGGTCCGCTGCTGCCGGGCGTCCAGCTCCGGCAGGCCGTCGGCCCGGCGGCCGGTCAGCTCGGCGGCCATCGCGGCGGCACCGGACAGATACGCGTTGGTCGCCCCGAGGGTCAGCACCACCGCCGCGACGGCCGCGGCGGCCCGCCCGGCCGGGCCGACGGCCTGCCGGAGCAGGTCAGCCAGCGGGACCTCAGTCCCGGCGCCCGGTCCGAGAACGGCGATCGTGGCCACCGCCAGGCCCAGGTAGAGCGCGGTGGTGATGGCGAAGGCGATGGCGATGACCCGGGGGAGTTGCCGGGCCGGGTCGCCGAACCGGGAAGTCAGCGGGGCGACCGCCTCCCAGCCCACGAACGAGAGCATCAGGGTGGACGCGGCCCGGCCGATGGCAGGCCAGCCATGCGGCGCGAACGGGGCCCAGTTGGCCGCGTGCGCCGACGGCGCGGACCCGGCGACCGCGATGACGACCACGGTGATCAGGAGCCCGACCAGCACCAGCTGCACGGTGGTGGTCGCGCGGACCCCGCCGAGGGCCAGCCCGAGCACCACGAGGAGCAGGGCCGCCGCCACGCCGCACCGCACGGCCAGCCCGCCGCCGGTCAGGTCCGCGACGTAGCTCGCGCCGATCAGGCACACGACCGGGGCGCCGCAGATCACTCCGGCGAGGAAGCACCAGCCGGCCGCCGCACCAGCCCGCGGGCCGAGGCCGGCCGCGGCGTAGCCGGTGACCCCGCCGGCCGAGGGGAAGGCCTTGCCCAGCGCCGCGAAGACCACCGCCAGCAGGGCCGAGATGCCGAGCAGGCCGAGCCAGGCCAGGATCGACGCGGGCCCGGCCTGGGCGGCGGCCAGCCCGGGCAGCAGCAGCAAACCGGGGCCGAGCAGCGCGCCGACGTAGAGGGCCGCACCCCGCGGGACGGACAACGGCTGAGGCTGGGACCGGATGGGCGAGACGGTCTGGGTCATGACCCCAGGCTGGCCGAAATCGCCTCGCACGCGATGGCAAATGTGACGTCGATCCCGGCAGGTGACGCAACTTCCTGCGGCTAGAGTCGCTGTATGCCTAATTCTGTGCCACGCCCTCAGCGTGACAGGATCGATCGTGCGATCGTCACCCGGCTGCAGGTGGACGGGCGGCTGGCCAACGTCAACCTGGCCGACGCGGTCTCGCTGTCGCCGTCGGCGTGCCTGCGGCGGGTCAAGGCCCTCGAGGCCGACGGGATCATCGCTGGCTACCGCGCCGAGGTGGACCGGATCCGCGCCGGGCTGGACCTGACCGTCTTCATCGAACTGCGGGTCGAGGGCCATTCGAAGGGGTCCGCGGCGCGGATCGAGCAGGCGCTGACCGCCATCCCCGCCGTCGTGGCCTGCTACGTGGTCTCCGGCTCCGCGGATTTCTTCGTCGAGGCCGCCGTGCCGGACCTGGCCAGCTATGAACAGCTCCTGCTGGAGCAGATCCTGACCATCCCGTCGATCGTCAACGCGCGCAGCACGTTCGCGATCCGCACCGTGCTCAGCCGCGGGCCACTGCCCGTGGAGCACTGGCGGTGAAGCCGGCCGTGCGCCAGCCTCAGACCCGGCCGGCGCGCAGGCCGGCCAGGATGGGATCCCAGGCCTCGGTGCCGATGTCGTACGCGGCGTAGAACGACACCCGGTCGATCAGCCCGCCGAAACGGCGCTGGATCTCCGGTGCCACCCCGCCCGGCTCGGCGACGACGGCGAAGGCGTTCAGCACGTCGTCGTCGACGAGGGCGGCCATGGCCGCCCATTTGTCCTCGCGGGCCGATCTGGACAGCTCGTTGAGCTCATCGGCCAGCCCGGCCCAGCCGTGCAGTTCGAGCACCCCCCGGTAGGCGGGGGTGCTGCCGTAGAAGGCGATCTGCTCCCGGGTACCCGCGATCGCCCGGGCCATTTCCTCCTCAGTACGGCCGGTCGCGATGAGGAGCAGGCAGCTGACCTCTGCCTCGGAGCGGCTGCGCCCGGCACGGGCCAGGCCCCGGCCCAGGGCGGGCAGCGTGACCTCCCGCAAGTACCGCTCGGTCGAGAACGCGTGCACGAGCAGGCCGTCGGCGACCTCGCCGGCCACCGCGGTCATGACCTCACCCACGGCGGCCAGGAAGACCTTCGGTGCCCCGCCCGGAGCCGGCGGGGGAGCGAAGAACGGGGTCATCAGCGTGTGCGAGTAGAACTCTCCCCGGAAGCGCAGCTTCGTCCCGTCGTTCCAGGCCGACCAGATCGCCCGCAGGGCCATGATGAACTCCCGCATCCGCGGCGCGGGATGGCTCCACGGCATCGAGAAACGCCGCTCGATGTGCGGCCTGATCTGGCTGCCCAGGCCGAGTGTGAACCGGCCGCCCGAGTAAGCCTGCAGGTCATGAGCGGTGTAGGCGAGCTGCATGGGCGACCGGGCGAAGGCGACCGCGATCGCCGTACCGAGCCCGATCCGCTCGCTGTGCTCGGCCGCCAGCACCAGCGGCAGGAACGGGTCGTGCGCCGATTCCGACGCCCACAGGCCGTCGTAACCGGCGTTCTCGTGCCGCCTGGCTTCCCCGATGACCGCTGCGGTCTGCCACGCCCCGAGCGTGCCGTCGACCTTCATCCGGATCCTCCACGGTGCCGGGACCGGCGGCCCGGACGCTTGGCTTTGCGCTCGTTAAAGTATGGACCGGGTACGTGATGTGACCGGCCCGGTCTTTCAGCGAGTAGCCGCGCAGCCGGATCGAACTCGCCGCTGAATCCCCGGCGCTGAACGCAAAGCGCATCAGGTCCGCATGGGAGCGGCCAGGGCGGAGCAGACGGCGTAGCTGAAGTCGTGTCCGAGGCGGGCCAGAGCCTGGTCTTCGGCGATCAGGCACAGCCGCAGGGCGCGGACGGTGCTGGGATCATCCTCGGGAAGAAAGTTGTGGGCGATGCCGTGCAGCGCCAGGTGCAGGATGCCGCCGTAGGGGTGCTCTTCCAAGACAGCGAAATGCCGTTGCAGGGCGGGCATCAGGCGGCTGGATTCCACCGCCTCGGACGGGTCATCCAGCCACATCGACAGCCGGCTCGGGCGGACCACCCGGTGCTTGATCTGCCCGTCCTGCTGGGTCCGGTGTCCTTCAGGAAGGGCCCCGAGCAGCGCGTTGGCGGCCCGCATCTGCCCACTGCTCCACTGGAACCGCGAGGGGCCCACGTACTCATCCATGATCAGCAGGCCGCCGGGGCCGAGTGCCCGGGCGGTGAGCCGCATGATCTCCTCAAGATGGCTGAAGTGATGCAGTGCATCCAGCGCGAGCACCACGTCGTACTGGCCTTCGGCCTCGCGCAGGGCCGCGCGGGCGTCGGCCACGTGGAAGCTCAGCGCATCGTCCAGGCCCGCTTCCTTGGCGTTCCTGGTGGCGCGCTCGATCTGCTCGGGGGAAATGTCCACGCCGGTGATCTGGTCGAACACGCCCAGCCGGGCCCACTCGAGTTCCTGGTCGCCCGATCCGCATCCCAGGGACAGGGCCCGCAGACCTGACCGGCCCGATAGCCAGCGGCGGGTCACCTGCTCGGCGAACCCGGTTTCCAGGGCGCCGAACGTGCGCCAGCGGCGGCGTACCGCCGGTATGTCGTCCCACTGCACCTGACCCGCCCCGGGTCCGGGCGCTGACCAGAAGTCCATGACCCGTTGCGGCCCCGGGGTCCGCAGCTTGCCTGCGATCTGGCGCACATGTCCTTGGCGGAGCTTCCGGTACAGCCGCACCGCGTCATGCCTGTTGATCAGATTCCCTGGCAACTAGCTCTCCCCGTCTGGTCCCTACGCGCAAATACGTCCGCGCAAGCCGGGCGGTTCAGGTCGGCCCTTAATTCGCTGAACAGGCCATAGTGATGAACGGACCGGCGACCGGTTACGTGCTGGGGGAGATAGGTGTCTGCCTCCGGTCCGGTCCTGAAGACCGTGGCGATCAGGCCCGCCGGGCCGGCCCGCCGCGACCCCTTCGCTGCCGGGTTCCGGGCCGCTCGCCACGTACCGGATCACAGTATTGGCGCGGCTTCCCGGTGGTAAGTTGTGAACGAAGGGGAGTAGTCCTTTCTCCGGCTGGTCGACATGCTGGCGCGCGGTGCGTGCCCGGCCACCGGGTCACAGCGATGTGGCGGACGAGACCTTCGGCTGTTGAGTGCATCCGGCCGAAGGGACATCAGGAGAATCCCGGGTCGGATAGACGACCGACCGAAGGGTTTCCGCGTTGTCATATCTTGCTGCTGCTGCCATCGCGTTCGGGCTTACGTTCCTTGGTGAACTCCCGGACAAGTCGCTGTTCGCATCACTGGTCCTGGGCACCCGCTACCGGCCCCTGTACGTGTGGGCGGGGGCCGCTGCCGCGTTCGCGGTTCAGATGGCCATAGCCGTGACAGCCGGGCAGCTGCTCGCGCTGCTACCACGGCACCTGGTGGACGCGATAGTGGCCGCGCTGTTCCTGGCCGGGGCGGCGTACTTGTGGATATCGAGCTTCCGTCAGCAGCGCCCGGAAGGGACTGACGCGGCCCGGCAGGGCGGGCCGCCCGCGTCGTTCCTGCGCATAGCGGGAACGAGCTTCGGTGTCGTCTTCCTGGCCGAATGGGGCGACATCACCCAGATCACCGCGGCGAACCTGGCCGCCCGCAACAACCCGGTGGCGGTTTTTGCCGGGGCGGTTCTCGGACTATGGCTGATAGCCGCGCTGGCCGTCAACCTCGGCGCCAAGAGCCTCGACCTCGTCCCCATGGCCTGGGTACGCCGCATCACCGCGGCCATCCTGCTGGCCCTCGGTATCTACACCGCCGCCACCGCGCTGGCCGGCTAGCAGAACACGGCGACGGCCGCCCGGGCGGAGCTCCCGGTCACAGCACGATTTCGCTGGCGAGCCGGGTGAACCCTCCTTGCTTACTGTCCGTACTTACATGAAGGCGGAGCGTCACCAGCGGGCAGCTGATCGTCGCTGTCGCTGTGTTACGGCTCCCGTCTGCCACTTCGTGGCTTCCGGAGCTTCTGGCCAAGACCTGAGGGGGACACGTGATCCATCCGGCTCGTCGATCGAACGCACCTTCCGCTGACCGACACGGCCCGCGGGGTACGGGATACACCACGAAGGCGGTGCCCGGGTTCGCCGCGGGTATCGTCCTGGTGCTCGCGGCATCGGCCTGCAGCTCGGGAAGCAGCCCGGGCGCAGGCCCGGGGACGAAAGCGCCTGCCAACCCCGCCGCGGTGTCCGCCCAGTCCGCGGGCATGATCCAGCTCGGGGCGCACAGCCTCCCCGCGCAGACGACCCAGACCCTGCCGGCCTTCCCGGCCTACTACGACGCGCACAAGGACGTCGTCGTGGTCACCGACGCGTTCCCCAAGCCGGCCGCGCTGACCTTCCATGCCAATTTCGCTCCGGCGCTGTCGGTGGTCAGGGCGGCGTCGCAGCCCCTCTGGTACATCGTGCGCGGCCGGGCGGTGGCGGGACAGCTCGCGGTGCTGGGCTCCGAGCCGGGGGAAAGTGATTACTCGCCGCTGTGGCGGACGGTCATCGTCAGGTGGAAGCCCGGCGTCGCCCCGAAGCTGCTGACCAGCGACAACATGATCAACGACCTGGCCAAGAAGGGACAGCTCACCGCGACCAAGACCTCCATGGTGGTGAACTCCACCGTCTTGTCGGTCAAGGGCACGCCGGTGTCGTCGGCCTCAGCTCCGGCGGACCTGCTCGGGGCACGCAGCCTTCCGGACCAGGCGAAGGAGACGGTGCCGGCTTTCCCGGCTTACTACGACGCGCACAAGGACGACGTGGTGGTCACCGACGCGTTCCCCAAGCCGGCCGCGGTGACGTTCCACGCTAACTTCGCCCCGTCGCTGGGGGTGGTGAAGCCTTCGTCGCAGCCCCTCTGGTACATCGTGCGCGGCCCGGCGGTGGCGGGACAGCTCGCGGTGCTGGGCTCCGAGCCGGGGGAAAGTGATTACTCGCCGCTGTGGCGGACGGTCATCGTCAGGTGGAAGCCCGGCGTCGCCCCGAAGCTGCTGACCAGCGACAACATGATCAACGACCTGGCCAAGAAGGGAAAGCTGACGGTCACCGACACGTCCACGCTCGTGAACGCCCCCGTCGTGGCCAAGCCGTAGCGGCAGGAGTCCGGTAGGGCCACCGGCCTCCCGCCGCACACGGGAGACCGGTGGCCGGCTGCTGCACCTCAGTACAACGGCCGGGCCGGCGTGGGGTGGCTTGCTGTGAGCGGGGTTGGCCACCCCACGCCGGGTCTGGTCAGCTCACCGGCTCGGTGAAGACGGCGCCGGAGCCGATCAGGACGGCGTGACCTGGGTCGATCACGAGAGCGGCGACCCTGCCCAGGCTGGAGGAGGCAGCCACGGCCCGGCCTGACGCGGTGCTCCCCGCGATGACTTCCTCATCCAGACCCCCGCTAAGGACACGTCCGGGGCCAGGTGCTGGTTCAACTGGGCGAAGCCCAGGCCCGCACCTGCTGGAGTAGCTATCGCTCATGTGACTCCCGGTAACGCCCGCGCTCTGCAGCTCCGCTGGGACAGCATCATCACCACCCGGGCGCTGCTGATGGCGGCCGCCGTCGCCGGGCTGGCCGCCAGGGCCGCCACGCACTAACGCCCGCGACGGGACCGGCTGGCGCCTGGGGGAGTACCCGCAGCCCAGACGGGGGATTGGACACGGTACCCGCGGTTGGCGCTCACGACTGTGTCAATCTGGCACGTCCAGCGTCGGCCCTTTCCGATTACCGTGCCGTTGGCGGCCATCCGAACAAGCGAATGCCACCGTGGAGGAGCCTCATGGGAACTGGGAGCGACCGGGCCGACGATCCGCCAGCAGCCGTCCAGCAGGCCGGGCCAGCGATCAGGTCCCCGGCCGCTACCACCCGGCTGGTCACCTGGCACGGCGACCTCGTGGCTTCGCTCGACCGGCTCGGCTGGCTCCGGACGCTGAGCGACTGGCTGACCGGTGCGCTGGACCCAGTCCGCGAACGGCATCAGGACAACCTGGTTCTTGAGCTGCTGCATGGCGGCCGGTGGGCTGGCCACCCGATCCATCCAGCCCTCAGCGACCTGCCGATCGGGCTATGGACGGGCGTCATGGTGCTGGACATTGCGGACCGTGACCCAGCTTCCGGCGGAATCGACGCGGCCGGCGTGCTCAGCGCGGCCGGCATCCTCGCCTCGGTCGCTACCGCCGTGACCGGCCTCACCGACTGGACCGTCAGTAACGATGAGGACCGGCGCGTCGGGCTCATGCACGGCCTCCTCAACACGGCGGCCCTCGGCCTGCAAGGTGCCTCCCTGGGCACCCGGATGGCCGGCCACCGCAGCACGGCCCGAGCGCTGGCCGCGGCCAGCTTCACGGTCACGGCCGGGGCCGGTTACCTGGGCGGTCATCTCGTATTCAGCAAAGGCGTGATGGTCAACCGGGTGGCGTGGGCCATCGGGCCGCGGCGATGGACCCGCGCGCTGCAAGAAGCTGACCTGCCCGACGACACGCCGACCGCCGTCGAGGCCGAGGGCCGGCAGATCATGCTGTACCGCCACCACGGCACCCTCTACGCCCTCGACAACATCTGCAGCCACGCCGGTGGCCTGCTCAGCCGCGGCGCGGTCACCGACCTGACCGTGACCTGCCCGCTGCACGGGGCCCGCTTCGCGCTCGCCGACGGCCGCGTCGGCCGCGGCCCGGCTAACCAGCCGCAACCCGTGCTACCTACCCGGATCCGGAACGGCTGGATAGAGGTGCGTGGCAGCCTGCCGGCACCCCGGCGCCCCGCCAAGGAAAGGACACAGCCATGACGTTCGTAGTCGTCGCGAACCTCGACGATCTAGAGGTCGGGGACACCTTGCTCGTGGAGGACCTGCGCGAGCCGATCTGCCTCATCCGTCTCGACGATGAGGACGTCAGGGCGATCCACAACACCTGCACCCACCAGCAGCAGCCCCTTCACGAGGGCTCCCTCCAGGACGATGACACGCTGGTCTGCGCCTCGCACGCGTCACGCTACGACCTGACCACCGGCGAGGCCGTTGGCGTGTTTGCCTGCGGCCCCATCCCGGTGTACGCCTGCAAGGTCGAAGACGACGCCATCCTGGTGGATATTGACCAGCAGCTCAACGACGCACCCATCCCTCGTCATCTGTAGCTGAGGCCAGCCGCCGGCCGCCCGGCGGGCGCTAAGGTGACTGGGTGAGCACGTCCCCGCCCGAGGATCCGGCTGCCGCCCTCAACGAGGTGCTCAGCGAGGTCATTGACGCGCTGCTGGACGTCAGGCAGGCCTCCCGGAGGGTTCCCGGGACGCAGGCCCTGCACGGGATGCTCGACCGGCTGTTCGCCGACCTGAGAGCGTGGGCCAGGTTGCTCGCGGACACCGACCAGGCGCTCGGCGTGTCGCCGCTGGCGGTCATGCCGAGCGGGGCGAGCCGGACGCCATCGAACCCCTGGTATGGGGCCGCGAGCAGCGGGGAGGTCCACCGGATCGTCGGCGAGCATCTCGACCGGCTCGCCGGGCACCTGGCCACGGCGCTCGCTGAGCAGCAGGACGACCGGGTACGAACGGCCCTCGCCGAGGTCCAGCAAGGCATCCTGGGCTACCGAAGCGCGCTCGGCGAACTCTAGGCTCCTCGCCGCTCAGCCTGGTCGCTGCCCGGCCGGCGGCCATCTGACTGGTCAGGTGAACAGGCCGTCGCCCCAGCGCTGGCCGGGGCGGATGCCGGGAGGGCAGGCGAAGACGGCGCTGCCGGTGTGATGGATGTACTCGTTGAGGGCGTCGGCGGCCAGTGCGTTCTGGAGCTTGATGAACTGGGCGGGGTTCTTCATGAAGGCGATGAAGAACAAGCCGCCGAGCAGAGTTCCGGTTTGCGGGTCGATGCCGTCGGTGAAGGAGTACCCGCGGCGCAGGATCCGGGTGCCGCCGTTGTGCTCGAAGCTGGCCAGCCGGATGTGAGCGTCGCCGGGGATGACCGGCTGCCCCGCGGAACTCCGGGCGGCGAAGTCCGGGGTGGTGAATTCGGTTCCGCCGGTCAGCGGCGCGCCGGACACCTTGCCGCGGCCGATGACGTTCTCCTGATCCTGGAGGTAGTCACGGTCCCAGTTCTCGACGAAGATCCGGATCTTGCGGGCCACCAGGTAGCTGCCGCCGCGCAGCCATGGCTGGTCAGTCTCCGGGCAGGCCCAGACGTAGTTGCCCATCAGGCGGGTCTGCTCGGCCTTGATGTTCCGGGTGCCGTCCTTGAATCCGAGCAGGTTGCGGGGGGTCGCCTGGGACGTGGTGGTGGTGGAGGTCCGGCCGAAGCCGAGTTCCATCCAGTTGTGCTCGACCACGCCCATGCCGAGGCGGGCCAGGTTGCGTACCGCGTGGAAGGCGACCAGAGGGTCGTCGGAGCAGGCCTGGATGCACAAGTCCCCGCCGGTGTAGTCGGGGTCGAGGTTCTCGTTGGGCAGTGGCGGCAGCTGGGCCAGGGCGGCGGGCTTCTTCCCGGCCAGGCCGAACCGGTGGTCGAACAGGGAGGGTCCGTAGCCGAGCGTGATAGTCAGCCGTGAGACCGGGGAGCCGACCGCCTCCCCGGTGTCCACCGGAGGCGCGTAGCGGGAGGTGATCTCCCCGATCAGCCGCCCGCGGGCCATCCGGGCCGCGGCGGCCGTCCATTCGCGCAGCAGGTCGCGGAGATCGGCGCGGCTGGCCCCGGCGACGACGTTGAGTGAGCCGAACGCGAGCCGGTCCTGGGCTGGCGTGGCGATGCCGGCCTGGTGCGGGCCGTAGAACGCGACGGTCTGGCCGTTCTCACCCGCCGTTTCACCCGCACCAGCCGGGCTCGCCTCAGCTGGCCGGGCGAAGTAGCCGGCCAGCGCCACCGGCCACCGCTCCCGCGCCGAACGCCCCGGCCCCCGCGAGGAGCTGCCGCCTTGAGGGCGCCCCCGGTCGCGCCCGATCCGGTGCGGGCTGTTCCGGTGCGGACTGTTCCGGTGCGGACGGTTCCGGCGCAGGCTGCTCCGAGCTGGCGGCCGGCCCGCCGGTGCTGCGGCCCGTCATTCAGGTTCCTCCTCGTCGGCCTGCTGGTGGTGTCCCCGCCTGGGTCACCACGCCGGGCGTGGCGGTCAGCTGACCTGGACGGAGATCTTGGACATGGCCTCGGCCAGCGCGTTCACCGACCCGGCGAGCTGGCGGCGCTGGCTGCCGGTGACGGTCGGGTACTCGACGTAGCCGGTGCCGTCGTAGCCGGGGCTGGCCTGGTACTTGCCCAGCTGCTTGCTGATGGCGGCGTCCCGCTGCCGGATCAGGGACAGCAGGGCGGGGTCTTTCTTCTGCAGGTACGGCCGGAGCAGGGCGACGACCTTCATGGCCCCGTCCACGTTGGCCTGGAAGACCGGGAGGTCGGTGTTGGAATACCGTTCCTCCTCGCCGCTGATCTTCGAGGTGGCGGCCTCATTGATGAGATCGGTGGCGCCGCTGGCCATCTCCAGCGGGTTGTACTGCGCCTTGTGCACCAGGGTGAGCAACTGCTGCTCGTTCCTGACCAGCCCGGCACACAGCTTCGGCGCGCCGGCCAGGGTATTGCCCTCCCACAGCAGCTGCTCGATCTTGTGGAACCCCATGAACCGGGACGCCACGGTGACCGGGTTCTCCCACCGGCCGTCGATGTCGGTGTCCAGGCTGCCCCAGATCTCGGCCACCGGCTCGATCCGCTCGTAGTAGACGCGGGCCTTCGGGTAGGCCAGCTTGGCCTGGGTCATGCTGGCGTCGCCGATGGCCCGGCAGAGGGCCTGGCTGTGGGTGACCAGGCTGGCCACGTTCTGGTCGATGTAGCTGGAGTAGCCGGCCACCGCCGCGGTGAGCTGGGGGCTGGACTGCCAGGTAGCGCCGGTGGCCTTCCCGGAGACGGTGAGGGTCCAGCGCGGCTGGCTCGCGCCCGGGCAGTTGATCTTGTAGCTCCCGGGCTGGATATCGAGGGTGAAGCCCCCCGACAGCCCGGGCGTGAGGTTCTCCTGCTCGCCGAGGATGTGGGCCAGGTCCCCGGTACGCAACTCGGCTTCGGAGACCGCGCCGGCATCCTGGTTGGCCACGTTGAACGTGACCTCACCAGCGGGGATCCTGGCTGGCTTGGGTGCACACCCCTGCGGCGTGAGGGCGACCGTGACCGTGCTGGCCTGGCCCGGCCCGGAGCCGGTGCCTGAGCCGTCACCGGAGGCGTGCGTGCTTGTGCTCGCGCATCCCGCAGCGGCCAGCGCGAGTGCGGCCGCGATGGCCGCCATCGCGATGCGCCGGGGCGGCCATCCCCGGTTGACCTCGGTGCTCACGGTGAGGGGCTCCTTAGCTCGTGGTTGTCGTTGATGAAGTCGCGGCCGCCGCATTGACCGCGGCGGGGCCGGGCCGCCTGCGGCCTGAAGGCCAGGCCACGATCACGGCCATCGGCACCAGGTAAGCGAGCCAGGCGATGACCTCGATCCAGGCCGGATAGGGCTGGATCCCCAGCACGCCGGTCAGCAGGGAGGACACCGGGGTGCCCGGCCGGACCAGCCAGGACAGGTCGAGGGCCTGGCCCTGCCCGGCCGTCAGCCAGCCGGCCTCGTTGGCGGTGCGGAACGCCGTCATCACCAGGCCCGCGGCGACCAGCACCAGGACCATGCCGGTGATCTTGAAGAACCGGGCCAGGTTCAGCCGGACCCCGCCCCGGTAGATGCCGTAACCGATCGCGGCCGCGAGCAGGATCCCGATCACCGCGCCCAGCCACGACGTCGTGGCATCCCCCGAGGCGTGGAAGGTGGCCAGCAGGAACACGGCCGTCTCGAAGCCCTCCCGCAGCACGGCCAGGAACGCCATCAGCACCAGCGCCCGGCTCGATCCGTTAGCCAGCGCCGAGGCGGCCGCGCCCTCCAGATCCCCTTTCAGCCCCCGCGCGTGCCGGCGCATGAAGATGATCATGTACGTGACCATGACCACCGCCAGCGCGCCGACCACGGTCTCCAGGCCTTCCTGCTGCTGCTGCGGCAAGTCCGAGGAGATCACCTGGAGCGCGATGGCAATGGCGATGCAGATGGCGACCGCTGCGGCCGTGCCGATCCAGACCTGCCGCAGGGCATCGCGGCGGCCCTGCTGGCCCAGGAAGGCCGCGATGATCCCGACGATGAGGGCCGCCTCCAGGCCCTCGCGCAGCCCGATCACGAACGTGGGCAGCACCCGCCCGCCTCCTGTTCCCGGCCTTCACGCGCGGCCGCATGACCTAAAGATTAGGTTAGGCATACCTAATTTAGGGTTACCTAACAGGACGCCGTGCTGGGCTGTCAAGTCATGGGCGGCGCGAACTCAGCGGGCCGCGGGGGCCGGTGCACCGGGGCCGCGCGGCCCGGGAACCACGCCGTAGGCCATGGGCATGCTATGTAAGGTAAGGCTATCCTTAGTCAAGCGCTAGAGTAGTATCGCGGCTTTCTGCCGGGGGGCGCATCAGGCCCGGCAGACACATCGCGCGGAGAGCGCGGAGAGTACGGGGAGTGGAAACAATGCACCGAGAGGACGACCTCATCGACACCACGGAGATGTATCTCCGCTGTGTGATGGAGCTTGAGGAAGACGGCGTCATCCCGATGCGCGCGCGGATCGCCGGCCGCCTCGGGCAGTCCTTCCCCACCGTGTCCCAGACGGTGGCCCGGATGCAGCGCGACGGCCTCGTCGGCGTCACCGCCGACCGGAGGATCGAGCTCACGCCGGAGGGCCGGTCCGCGGCGATCCGGGTGATGCGCAAGCACCGGCTCGCCGAATGCCTGCTGGCCGACGTCCTCGGCCTGGACTGGCAACTCGTCCACGACGAGGCCTGCCGGTGGGAGCACGTGATGAGCGAGGCCGTCGAGCGCCGGGTGCTCGACATCCTCGGCCACCCGGCGCAGTCCCCGTACGGGAACCCGATTCCGGGAGTTGGCGAACTCGGCGATGACGAGACCGGCGCCTCCTCGCCGGACACGATCGCCTTGAGTGCCGTCCCGGACACGGCCACGAACGTGGTCGTGCGGCGCATCGGCGAGCCGGTCCAGTCAGACACCGGGTTGCTGACCCGGCTGCACCGCGCGGGAATCGGGCCGGGCACCGCGGTAGTGGTCAGCCGCGCGGACGGCCGTATCCAGATCGGCACGGGCCAGGAGGGAATCGAAATCGGCGACGCCGCGGCGGCGCACATCTTCGTCACGGCCGGGCACGAAACCCAGGTCGCCGCCGACCCGGAGCCGGCGCTGCTCGCAGGCGCAGGTCCGGCATGACAGCCGGGCCATGGAGCACCGACGAGCCCGTCTTCACAGAAGACGTCGAGGGGTCGGCCCGTCCCGCGGCGTATTACCTGGCCGAGTCACGCGACGGCCTGTACCTGCCCTACGTGGTGCGCACGCCCGCCGACGAGGGGCGATTCCCGTTCGTCTTCCTGGCCTATGGCAATGGCGGGGGCGGGATCGGCTGGCTGCGGCAGTGGGTGCACACCCGCCCGTACATCATGGAGCGCCTCCTCGCGGCCGGCTACGCCTGCGGGTGGGGCCGGTACCGCACCGAGGTCAACCTCGGCTTCAACCATGGGGGCCCGCTCATGGTCGATGGGCGTCAGGGTATGGAGGTCATGAACAGGTCGCCCCTGGAGTTCGAGGATGAGGTCGCCATCCTCGAGCACGTGCGCCGGCACCCGCAGGTGGACGCAGCCAGCCTCGGCCACGTCGGCGTCAGCCACGCCGGCGAGATGCTGTTCAAGCTGGCGTTCCGGTACCAGGGGATGTTGCGGGCGGGTGTCGCCAGTGAGCCGGCCAATCATGAGTTCCTTGACCTCAGGCTGGGCGACGCCGCGCCGGTCAATCCCGGGACCGGGCTGCGGGACATCGAGGAGATGCAGCTGCAGGACCCGGCGTGGGTGAGGTCACGCGCCAACCTCTCGCTGGCCCGTGAGCGCATCGCCCCGATCGACCTGCCGATCCTCGTCATGGGGCGGGACGGCGACCATCTCCAGGGGGTCTTCCGCCTCAGCTACGAGCTCCTCGAAGAGGGTGGCAAGGACGTCGAGTGGGTGTCCTGGGATCATCCGCTGCACGGCTACCTCTTCCCCCTGGCCGCCGACGGGGCTCCTGGTCCCGACCCGGTCCAGCAGGTCGCGGTCGACACGATCATCGCCTTCCTGGACCGGCACATGAAGCCCGGCGGATAGCGGCCGCCGACGGCACCAGCAGCGGCCGGTACGCCCGGAGGATGACGTCCTTACGCCGCGAGGATGATCTCTGCCGGGATGCGCCTGGCGCGGTCGCGTGCATCAGTAGCGTCTCCGGCATGGTTACGGGACAGGCGATGTACCGGACGGGGGAGCGGCCCGGCGGGCCGCTCGCCGTCTCGACGGCCGGGCTGACCAAACGCTTCGGCGACCGCACGGTAGTGGATGACGTGGCGCTGGCCATCCCCGCGGGGTCGGTCTGCGGGTTCGTCGGCCCGAACGGGGCCGGAAAGACCACGACGATCCGGATGCTGCTCGGCCTGGTCCGCCCAACGTCAGGGAGCGGAACGATCCTGGGCGGGAGCCTCGCGGAACCCGCGACCTATCTGCGCAAGGTCGGTGCGCTCATCGAGGCGCCCGCGTTCTACCCGCAGCTGAGCGGCCGGGAGAACCTGAAGGTGCTCGCCCGCCTTGGACAGCTTCCACTGGCCGGAGTCGATCCGGTCCTCGAACGCTCTGGCCTGCAGGCCAGAGCGGGAGACCGGTACCGTTCGTACTCGCTGGGGATGAAGCAGCGGCTCGGTATCGCGGCGGCCATGCTCGCCGGTCCCGAACTGCTGGTCCTCGATGAGCCGGCCAACGGTCTCGACCCGGCGGGCATCGTCGAGATGCGCGGCCTCATCAAGTCGTGCGCCGACGACGGGATGACGGTGCTCGTCTCCAGCCACCTGATCTCGGAGATCGAGCAGATCTGCGACTACGTAATGATGATCAGGGCAGGCCGGCTTGTCCACCAGGGGAGTGTCGCGGAACTGCGGGCCACCCAGCAGGCGGAGTTCCTGGTCACGCCCGAACACGACGCCGATAGCGACCTGCTGGCCAACCTCCTGCAGCAGGCGGGCTGCACGGTGACGCCGGGTAACGCCGGCGGTGCGCTGCTCGTCGAGGCGCCCGGCATCGCGGCGGCAGAGCTGAACCGGTTCGCCGCGCAGAACGGGATAACCCTCCGCCAGCTCACCGAGCGCACTCGCAGCCTCGAGCGGGCGTTCTTCGCGCTGACCGGCACGAGATCGGCCGACGTACCTGACGGCCAGGAGATGGGAGCGATCAGATGATGTGGGCAGCGTTTGCCAGCGAGTGGACCAAGCTGCGGCGGCCGACGCTGTTTCTCTCGACCTTCCTGGGGCTGGCCGCGGCGGCCTCGCTGTTCGTGGTCCTGCTGTTCTCCCAGGCCTCGGCGAATGGCGGGATAGTGACGCTGCACCAGCTCGCCAGGCCGAACGGCCTGGTCATCGGGGTCGCCCGGGCGGCCCTGCTCCTCGGCGTCGTGGCGTTCGGTATAGCAGCGTCCCAGGTCGCGAGCGAGTACAGCCTGGGCACACTGCGCCAGCTCCTCGTCCGCCAGCCCCGCCGCGGCGTGCTGCTGGCCGGCAAGATGCTCGGCGTGATCACGTTCCTGGTGCTCGCGCTCTGCTTCGCCGCGGTCGTCGCGCTGATCGTGGCGGTGCTGGCCGCGCACAGCCGCGGCGTCGCGACGAACGCGTGGTTCACCGGGACCGGACTTGGCGACCTGTTCCGCGAACTCGGCGACCTGGCGCTCGCCACGATCGGCTACAGCGTGCTCGGGATGGCGCTCGGCCAGTTCGTGCGGTCAGCGGTGTTCGCGGTCATCGTCGGCTTCGCCTGGCTGATCGCCGTGGAGAACATCATCACGCGCATCGTGCCAAGCACCCAGCAGTGGCTGCCGGGCGCGTCGATCCTGGCGGTGGCGTCCGGTGGCGTCGAGGGCGTGAGCTACGGGCGCGGGCTGATCCTCGGCGCCGTCTACATCATGGTCGCGATTGCGGCGGCGATGACGGTCTTCCTCCGGAGCGACGTGACCGCCTAGCCGCCCGGGCAACTCCGCTGACCTGGTAGAAAGGCGACGTCCTCATGATCCGGGCCGGAGCCGGGTAGCACTAGTGCGGGGCCGCAGCCTCCCCGGAGGCTCTCGTGCGCAGGAGAACGAATGCTGGATCTTGAACAGCGATCCGGAGTGGCGGTCGTGCGGCTCCGGCACGGGAAGGTCAACGCGCTCGACCTCGAACTGCTGCAGGCGCTCACGGCCGCTATGCGCGATGTGGACCAGAGCGCGGCCGTGGTGATCACTGGTACCGGAACCGCCTTCTCCGCCGGTGTCAACCTGCAACGGATCCTGGCGGGCGGGCCGTCCTACGTTCAGGAGTTCCTGCCCGCGCTCTCCGCGGCCTTCATGGCCATCTTCGATCACCCCCGGCCGGTGCTGGCCGCCATCAACGGCCATGCCATCGCCGGGGGCTGCGTGATCGCGGCGGCGTGCGACGTGCGGGTGATGTCTGCGGGGAAGATCGGCCTCGCGGAGCTGAGCGTCGGGGTCCCCTTCCCGCCGAGCGCGATGGAAATCCTCCGGCACGTGACCGGCCCGGCCGCCGGCCGCCTGGTGCTCACCGCGGCGCTGCTCGACGCGCCGCAGGCCCAGTCGATCGGGTTGATCGATGGCATCGAGGCGCCGGACGCACTGCTGGACTCGGTGCTCTGCCGGGCCCAGACGATGGCGCGGATCCCGGCCGACGTGTTCGCGTTCAGCAAGCGCCAGCTGCAGCGGCCGGCCCGTGAGCGGATCGCCGCACGGAGCGGCGATGAGGAGGCTGTCCTCGCGATGTGGTCGTCGGTTAGCACCAGGGATGCGATTACCGGATACCTCGACACGCTCAGGCAGCGGCCCCGCGGGTGAGCTCGAGCCGCTCAAGAGAACGACCAGGTCACCTACGAGCGGCCCTGAACTGGCTCAGCCATTTGCCCGCTTCGCCGCAGGTCGAGGATCCTGGTCCGGGCCGCGCCAGCCAGCGCCGGGGAGGACGCAGGCGAGGACCAGACCTGCTCGTGCAGGAAGGCGGCGAACGCCTCAGCCTGACCGGTGGTGGGAAATTCCAGGTCCAGCATCAGGTATGTCGGGTCGTCGATGGGCTGGCGGATGGCAAAACTGCTGACTCCGGCGTTCGCGCGCGCCTCCGCGAAGCTGTCGAACGCCTCCTGCCAGCTTTCATAATCGTGTATCTCATGCTCGATGCGCAGCGTGGCCATGGTTCCTCCTCGTGGTGCTTTCCTGCTTGAACCGTCACGCTAGGCCGCCCGCCGGGCGCCCTGTATCCCGTATTTCTGGGGGTTGGCACCTGCCGCGGCCCAGGCGTAGCCGGCATACGCTCGTCCGGTGACCAGTGCCTGGACGCGGACCCGAGCCCGTGAGCGCATCGTGGCTCTTGGCCCGGCGGGGCTGGCGGACCGGGAACTACGGCGGGAAGTTCTCTCGGTTCTCGGTGGCGCGCTCGATTTCGACGCCTATGTGTGGCTGCTCACCGACCCGGTCACCGAAGTCGGCTCGGCGCCACTGGCCGACGTGCCCTGCGTGACCGAGTTGCCGGCCCTGGTCAAGGCCAAATACGCCACGCCGGTCAATCGCTGGACCACCTTGCGGCGGCAGGCCTCCTCCGTCGGGCTGCTGACCGGGGCAGTCGACGGCGACCTCGCACGCAGCCGTGTCTGGCGTGAGGTGATGAGCCGGTACGGCATCGGCGACGTGGCCTCGGCCGTCTTCGCGGACCAGTACGGCTGCTGGGGCTTCCTCGACCTGTGGCGCGACGAGGCCCGCGGACCCTACAGCGGCGCCGACGCCGAGTTCATCGCCAGCCTCACCGGGCCGCTGGCCAGTGCGCTGCGCCATAGCCAGGCCCAAACCTTCGTTCAGCCCGCCGCCGCGCAGCGGCGTGACATCGGGCCGGTCGTGCTGACCCTCGATGACGACCTGCACATCATCGGCCGTACCGCGGCATCGCGAGAGTGGCTGGACGTGCTGCTCCCGCCCGGGCCCAGCCGGCAGGCCATCCCGGCCAGCGTCTACAACGTGGCCGCCCAGCTCCTGGCTACCGAAGAAGGCGTCGATGACCACCCGGCATCTGCGCGCACGCATCTCGCCGGCGGCTTCTGGCTCACTCTGCGGGCCGCCAGGCTCTCCTCCGGCCACCAGCCCGGCGCGCCCGCCGCCGGCGGTGGCACTATCGCCGTCACCGTCGAGGAAGCGTCCGCCGCCGACCGCCTCGACCTGTTCGGCCGCGCCTTCGCGCTGAGCACACGCGAGCAAGAACTGCTCAGCCTGCTGGCCACCGGCAGCGACACCCGGGCGATGGCGCGTCAGATGTCCCTGTCCGAACACACGGTCCAGGACCATCTCAAGTCCATCTTCACCAAGACCGGCGCGCACGACCGGGTTACCGTCCTCTCGCGCGCCCTGGGAACGGGGCCGCCCCGGGACGAGCGCCAGTGCCGGTAGAGCCCGGCCACGGCTAGTCCGGTGGCCGTGGTGGCGGCGTCTTACCGGGCGGCCGGCCCCGGAGCCGCAGCGCCACGATGACGACGGCCGCTCCGGTGAGCAGGGCTACGGTGTTGGGGATCACGAGCGCCAGGATTCCGGCCGCCACCCCGTAGGCGATCCAGAGCAGGAATCCGACGAGCAGGACCATGAAATAGGCCAGGGATACCTCGCGGGATGATCGCGCGCGCAGCATGCGGCGGATCTGCAGGACGGGTGCGATGCCCATCAGGACAGCCCACGACGAGGCGGCGGTGGCCAGGATGGTTGGCGCCATGACGCTCCTCCGGTGAGGCGCCCTGGCGGTGCGGATCGTGCTCGCCAGTTAGCTGGTGAGGGGCGCAAGCACGATCGTCGTCACGATACCAATGCGATGGTCAGCCGCGGAGGAGGCCGAGGGAGCGGGCCCGGCTGACCGCCTCATCCCGGGTGTGCACGCCGAGCCTGCGGTACAGCTGTGACGCGCGCTCCTTGGCTGCCGACCGGGAGATGCCCAGCTTGTCGGCGATGACGGAGAAGGGGAGCGGCTGGGGGAGGTAGCGCAGCACCTGGGCTTCTGCGACGGTGATGGAGGCCGCGCTGACCCGGGCCTCGGCCTCGCTGGTGGCCTCATCGGCCACCTCATCGGCCGCGGCGATGGTGGCGAGGGATTCCGCCAGGGACGCGGCGGTCAGCTCGTCGGCGGCTTCCACGGCCGCGGCATCTTCGGTCACCGCGTCAGCGGCGGCCTGCCCGGCGGCGGCCGTGATGAGGCCGGCCGCGGTCAGCGCCGTGACCGCCTCGTGGGCGGCCGCCTCCTCCACCAGTCCGGCGGTGATCAGCGCCTGGACGGCGGCCGCGGCGGCCGCGGACTGGATCCGCTCCGATTCAGCCACGGCCTCGGCCGCTGCGGCTCCGGCGGCCACCGCCGTGAGCAGGGCGTCGGCCTCAGCGGCCTGAGCCTGGGCGATTACCTGAGATGCCTCCTCCATGGCGGCGACCTCAGCTCCCACCACCAGCCCGGCCTCAGAGGTCAGGAAACCCTCGCCGATCAGCGTGCCGCCACTCTCAGCGATGGCGTCAAAGAGCGGGGCGGCCCAGTGATGCTCGACGAGCAGGAAGGCCAGCGCGGTCCCGGGCGGGAGAGAGTCGGCCAGAGCCTGCGCGCCGGCCGGGTCAAAAGCCCCCGGGCCGGCCGCCTGGGCCGGGGCGGCAGGGCCATCGCCGGTCACGGGAACGACGGCCGCCAGGAGCGCGCCGAAGTCCTCGTCGGCCCCGATGGCCAGCCGTTCGATGGTGCCGTCCTGGCTTTTGGCCACGAAGAGCATGTCCAGCAGCCGCAGAACTCCCCGGCCGCGGAGCCGGTCAACCTCGGCCAGGATCCGGTCCTCAGCACCGGCGTCGCGGCTGAAGCTCAGGGCGATCACCTGGAGCGGTGCGGTCATCGTTGCCCCTCCTCGTTCCGGCCGCGTGTTCCGGCCGCAGTGTTCCGGCCACAGAATTCCGGCCATGATGCCGCCGGGGTGTCACGTTCCGGCCCTGGAGCCGCCGGGTGACGTCACCGCCGCTGACTACCGGCCCAGGCGCCGGGCGGGACAGGCAGGCGGAAGGTGCGCAGCAGCCAACCTTCCCGGGCTGCCGCGCACCTGCCGCCAGCGTGCCGCTGACCGCCCTGCGCCCGGGCAGGTGGTCCGGCTGATGAGTTAGCCGATGACCCTGACGTTCTCCGCCTGGGGTCCCTTCTGGCCCTGGGTAATGTCGAGCTCGACCTTCTGCCCTTCATCCAGGTTGCGGTAGCCATCCCCGGTGATCGCGCTGAAGTGCACGAACACATCGGGGCCACCCTCGACCTCGATGAAGCCGTAGCCCTTGTCGCCGTTGAACCACTTCACAGTGCCCTGCGTCATCTTGACCTTCTTCGGTGTTGACGCGATCCCCGCCATCGGCGACGAGGTCCGCGTCCCACTATTGCTTTAGCTAGCCTGCCATGGAACGTGCAGGAAGTGTAAACCGTACAGCGGCCCGGCGTGCCCACTGCCCTGGACAAGGCGGCCCCGGCACCCTGATCCGGCGGCCCCGGAAGGCATGGACACGGGGTGTCCTGGGGGTTACCCGTTAGGTTGGAGGGATATGCGCGTGCAGCGGTTCAGCGCCGTCGTCACCGCTGGTCCCCGGGGCAGCGGGGTGATCGTGGTCCCCTTTGACCCAGACGAGGCATGGGGTGGCAAAGCCGCCCATCCGGTCGGCGGCACGATCGACGGCAGGCGGTTCCGCGGGACAGTGTCGCCGGACGGCAGCGGATGGGTGGTCACCGTGAGCCCGTCGAGGATGCGCGATACCGGCCTGGCGGCCGGCCACCAGGTGCTCGTCGAACTGGCGCCGGAAGGCCCGCAGCGCGGTGATCTGGCCGAGGATATCTCCGCCGCGCTCGCGGCCAACCCGGCCGCCGCGGCGTTCTTCGACACGCTGGCCCAGTTCTACCGCAAGGCCTACCTCCGCTGGATCGACGCGACCACCCGCCGGCCAGACCTGCGTGCGGCGCGTATCGCCGAGGTCGTGGACCTCCTCGCGGCCGGGGTGAAAGAGCGGCCACGGCCGTAAGCGGGGCCCGCGTGAGGGCCTCTTTGGCGGCGGCCGCACCGCCGGTCGCACCTGGCGCCCGCCCACCGCCCAGTCCGGCCCCCGGCCGGTGTCTATACCGAAAGCAAGGGGACCAGAATCGGGAGGGACAAGATGCGGGAAGAAGGCGGCGGGTGGTGCGGGTGGTGACAGCCGACCTGATCGAACGGGCGCGGGCCGGGGATGGCGAGGCCTTCCGCGAGGCGACCGAGCCGTACCTGCGAGAGCTGCAGGTGCACTGCTACCGGATGCTCGGATCCTTCCAGGATGCCGAGGACGCCCTGCAGGACACGCTGCTGACGGCCTGGCAGGGCCTGGGCGGGTTTGAGGGACGCGCCTCGCTGCGCACCTGGCTCTACCGGATCGCTACCAACCGGTGCCTCAACGCGCGCCGCTCGGCCAGCCGGAGACGCGCCAAGGAGTGGAACATTCCGGGGGTGCAGCCGCCCGAGCCGACCCGGCTCGGCGAGGTCGTCTGGCTTCAGCCGTTTCCCGACGCTCTCCTCGCGGGTGCGATCGACGGGCCGCTGGGCCCGGAGGCCCGCTACGAGCAGAACGAATCCATCTCCCTGGCCTTCGTGACCGCCCTGCAGGTCCTGCCGCCCCGCCAGCTCGCCGTGCTGATCTTGCGTGACGTCCTCGGCTTCCATGCCACCGAGGTGGCCGGCATGCTGGACTCGACCGTCGAATCGGTCACCAGCGCCCTCAAACGGGCCCGCGCCAGCCTGCAGCGCCGATGGCCAGCCGCCGGCGACCGCGAGCCGCCGCCCGCCGCCGACTCACCCGCCGAGGAGGCGATCGTGGCGAGGTTCGTCAGCGCGTACGAGTCCGCCGATGTCAACGCGCTGGTGGCCCTGCTGACCGACGACGTCTTCATGTCGATGCCGCCGCTGCCCCTCGAATACGAGGGCCGGGAGGTCGTGGCCCAGTTCTGCACCGGCATCTTCCGCGAGGGCCGGATGTTCGACCTCGTGCCGACCCGGGCCAACGGCCAGCCGGCCTTCGGCGCCTACCTGCGCGGCCCGGACGGCATCCGCCACGGCACCGGCCTCGTCGTCGTCGGCCTGGCGGGCGACCGGATCTGCGCCCTGATCCGCTTCGAGAACAGCGTGCTCCCGTGGTTCGGGCTACCGCGTTCGCTCCCGGGCCGGTAGCCACGCACGGATCAGGGTGTGGTCAGCGTGGCCATCGCCCGGTCAGGCTCCCAGTGGGCCCGGATTGACGTGATCAGCCCGTCGGCGCTGACCGTGTAGATGATCACGCAGTCAACCGTCATGGTCGTGCCGCCGCCGAGTGCCATCGTGATGCTGGCGATGTTGGCGCAGCACGGGCCGTTGGCGAAGGAGTCCCTGACCCGGAAGTGGTACTGGCTGACCGAGCCGACGTAGGTGTCCCAGAACCGTCCGATCCCCCCGGGCCCGCGGTGCCCGATGCCCTCGGGGTCGAGCATGGAGGGGCCCACGGGATCCTCCACGAGGGCATCCGGGGTGAACAGGCCGATCCAGTCGGCCCGGCGGCCGGCCGCGACCGCGGCCATGGAGCGCTGCGCCGCCCGGCGCGCGGGGTGGTCGCCGTCGGGGGCTTCCCAGCTGACGGTGCCGGGAGATCTCATCATGCTGAAACTGTAACCTGTTCTACATGAGCACAGCGGCCGGGCCCGAGACGGTGACCGGGCTGCTGCTGGCCCAGGCCGGCAGCGCCCGCCCGGGGCTGTGCTTCGAGGACCGGCGGTGGACCTGGCGGGAGCACGTCCGTGAGTGCGCGCGCTACGCGGCTGCGCTACGGGCGCGACGCCAGCCCGGCTCGCCGTTCCATGTCGGCGTGCTGGCCGACAACGTCCCCGAGTTTTCCTTCCTGCTCGGCGGGTGCGCCTTCGCGGGCGCGGTGCTCGTCGCGCTTAACCCGGCCCGCCGCGGTGACGCGTTAGCGGCGGACGTGACCCGCACCGACTGCCAGTACGTGCTGGCTGAACGGCACTACGCGGCGCTGCTGCCCGCGATGGACGTCCCGGTCCTGCCGCTGGATGGGCTGGAGCGGCCAGAACACGTTTCACTGGACGTCGCACCGGCGGCGGCCGAGGACCTGCTCATGCTGATCTTCACGTCCGGGACGAGCGGCGAGCCGAAGGCGGTCCGGTGCACCCACGGGAAGATCGCCTTCCCGGGGAAGATGCTGGCCAGCAGATTCGGGCTTACCTCGGAGGACACGGTGTACGTGTCCATGCCCATGTTTCACTCTAACGCCATCATGGCGGGCTGGGCCGTCGCGCTGGCGGCGGGTGCGGCGCTCGCCCTGCGGCGGAAGTTCTCCGCGTCCGCGTTCCTCCCGGATGTCCGGTCTTTCGGCGCGACCTACGCCAACTACGTGGGCAAGCCGCTGAGCTATGTGCTGGCCACGCCCGCCCGCCCCGACGACGCCGACAACCCGCTGCGGATCGCCTACGGCAACGAGGGAGCGCCTGGCGACCTGGCCAGCTTCGCCAGGCGCTTCGGCTGCCAGGTGATAGACGGGTTCGGTTCGTCCGAGGGCGGCGTGGCGATCAGCCGCACCCCCGATACCCCTCCCGGGGCGCTGGGCAGCCTGGCCGATGGGGTGGCTGTGCTGAACCCGGAGACCGGGCGCCGGTGCCCGCCAGCCAGCTTCGGTCCGGGCGGTGAGCTGCTCAATCCCGCCGAAGCCGTGGGCGAGCTGGTGAACACGCGCGGCGCCGGGATGTTTGCCGGCTACTACAACGACGCGGAGGCGGACGCGAGCCGGATGCGCGACGGCATGTACTGGAGTGGCGACCTGGGCTATGCGGACTCCCGCGGGTTCTGCTGGTTCGCCGGACGGGCGGGTGAGTGGCTGCGGGTGGACGGGGAAAATCTCGGTGCCGCGCCCATCGAGCGGGCCCTGCGCCGGCACCCCGCCATCGCGGAGAGCGCCGTATACGGCGTGCCAGACCCAGTGGCCGGCGACCAGATCATGGCCGCCGTCGTGCTCCGGGACGGAGCGTCGCTGACCCCCGCGGAGCTGGGCCCCTTCCTCGATGCCCAGGGCGATGTGGGGCCCAGGCAGCATCCGCGTTTCGTCAGGGTCACCAGCCAGCTGCCGCGGACGGCCACGTTCAAGGTGCTCACCCGGGTGCTGGCCGCCGACCGGTGGAACACCAGCGACCCGGTGTGGTGGCGCCCGTACGGGCGCGGGCACCAGCCCGGGTACGTCGTGCTCGACGTGGAACAGGCCATCTCGGCCGGTCTCCTGCCCGCGGATTGAGCTGGGGCGGAACCGGCCGCCACGTGGCCCGGGGCGGCGGGCCGCGGCGCCTCACCCAGCGGAGTCAGGCCGGACGGTGGCGCACCAGGCGGCGATCTCCGCGCGGCGTCCCGCACCCAGTTTGGTGAGGATGTGCGAGATGTGCGCCGAGATCGTCTTCGGCGAGACCACCAGCCGCTCCGCGATCTGCCGGTTGGTGAGTCCGGCCGCCACGAGCTGGGCGACCTCGTATTCGCGTTCGCTCAGCGGGTGCCAGGGGTCTACCTGCCGGCCGGGACCAAACGATCGGGCCAGCCGCTCAGCGTCATCGGCCAGAGCGCTGGCCCCGGCCGCCGCCGCGAGGACGCGGGTCTCGTCCAGCAGCAGGGCCGCCTCGCCCCGGCGCCGCGCTTTGCTGGCGATCACGGCCAGGTCCCGCACGGCCCAGGTGCCCTCCCAGAACCGGCGCCGGCCCCGCCACGCGTCCCGGGCCGACTCCACCGCCTGGTGCGCCGCGGCGATATCGCCGCGGGCGAGCAGGATGAGTCCCTGGCCGTGGCCGATCGCGGGCAGCGTGCCGGGGATAGCCCGGGCCGTGAGCACCGCGCCGACCCGGCCCGACCACTCCTGCGCGCCGTCAGTGTCGCCGCGGGCCAGGTACGCACGCACGCCGGTGATCAGGTAGGGGAACAGGCAGGCGGCGTCCATGACCTCGACCGACGCCTGGTATCCGCGCTCGCACCTGCTGAGCGCCGTGTCGTAGTCGCCCTGGCACCGCGCGGCCTCGGCCAGGCCCCACAGCGGAGGCGACAGCCGCTGCAACTCCGCCATCCGCTCCCCGGCGGCGAGCGCCTCCGCCAGGAGTTCGCCGGCCGCGTCCCAGTCACCGCGGCCCAGCGCGAGGTAGCCCAGCACGTACTGCGCCGTGATCTGGGTGGTGATGCCACCGCGCCCGTCCGCCAGGGCGCCCTCCGCGGTCTGCGCCGCCGCATCCCACTGGCCAGTCGCCCACTGGACATGCGCCAGGTGCGCCGCCATGTAATGCCGGTGATTCCAGAGCTCCGCGTTCTCCGCATAAGCGACGCCCTCGGTGAGCCAGCGCTCGGCGCGGTCGTATTCGGCCAGTTCTGACGCCGACGATCCGACCATCCGGTATCCGCGGGCCGTCTCCGCCTCCTGGCACGTCTGGCCGGCCTCTGTGATCGCCTCTTCGAGCAACCGCCAGCCTTCGTCCATCCGGCCGGCGAAGACCAGCACCGATCCGAGCGTGGTGGCGGCGTTGAGAGCGGCCTCGTCATCCCCGATCCGCTGGCTTTCCGCCCGGCCGCGTTCCGCATGGACGATGGCCTCGTCGAGGCGGTCGTCCACCAGATAGGCCGCCGCCATCGCGGAATGCAGCCGGGCCCGCTCACGATCCGCGCCGGCCACCGAGTCCAGGCTGTCCAGCGCCCGCTGCAGGGCGGCGACCCGGGTGTCGAGACCAGCGCCGAGCAGGTGCGCGACCGCGACCATGCGGGGGACCAGCGCCGCCGCGCCGCGCACCTCACCGGCCGCCGAGATCAGCTCATGAGCCCGCTGGTACGCCTGCGCCGCCGCCAGGTTGTCGTCGGTCGCCGCGGCCTCATCACCGAGCGCGGCGAACACCCCGGCCTGATCCAGGACCGGAAGCTGGGCAGGCAGGTTGCGGGCGGCCCGGCGGCACAGCTCAAGCGCCTCGCCATGGGCCGACACCGCGCTGGCCTCGCGGGCGGCGGCGACGGCGTGCTCGTAGGCGGGAACGGGACATCCCGCCTGCTCGAAGTGGGCCGAGATGAACGCGCCGCGGTAGCCGCGCCCGGCGGCGGCGGCCGCCACCCGCTCGTGCAGGCGGCGCCGCAGCGGCAGGCCGGTGTCGGCGTACAGGGTGTCGCGGATCAGCGCGTGCCGGAAATCGAAGGTGACCGCGTCCGCGCCGGGCAGGACGAAATACCCCTCCTGCAGCTCACGCAGGGCGCCGGCCACCTCATCGGGGCCTGCCTCGGTCACGGCCGTGAGCAGGTCGAAGTCGAAGGAGCGCCCGATGACGGCGGCCGCTGAGGCTACGTTGCGGGTGGGCGTGGAGAGGCGGCGGGCCCGGCTCAGCACGGCGTCGCTCAGCGTGTCCGGCACCGCCGCCGCCGCTACCGCCGCCTCGACCGCCGCACCGGGCCGCGAGGTGAGACTGCTCTCGTCGATGGCGGCCAGGAATTCCTCGACATGCAGCGGGATGCCGTCGGTGCGCGCGTGGATCGCCGCCACGAGCTGAGCCGGGACCGGCCGGCCGAGCGTGGCGCTGGTCATGGTCGCGGTCTGGTCCAGGCCCAGGCGTGGCAGCCGGACCTCCTCGGCCAGCCGCTGGGCCAGCAACCGGGCCCGCAGGTCACGCAGCGGCAGGCTGGGGTAGAGCTCGTCGCTGCGGTACGCGCCTGCGATCAGCATCGGCCGGCTCGCGATCCGGCCGGCCAGATGGCCAAGTACGTCGAGGCTGAGCTCGTCGGCCCAGTGCAGGTCCTCCAGGATGATCAGCACCGGGAGGCCGGGATCGGCGGTGACGAGCAGGTCGGCCAGGTCCTGGACCAGCAGGCGGCGCCGGTGATGCGCGTCACCGGCGTCGGCCGGGATGGCCCGGATCCGCGCGGTGATGCGCTGCCCCAGATCGCCCAGGACCGGCTCGGGCCCGGACACCAGATCGCTGGCCAGGTCGAGCAGCAGGCCGCCGAGCGACTGCACGTCACCGGGGAAGGCCGCGGCCCGGGCGACGCCGAAGCGGCTGGCCTGGGCGCGCCGGGTGAGGGAGCCGAGCAGCCGGGTCTTGCCGATGCCCGCCTCGCCGGCCACGAACAGCACGCGGCCCGCGCCCGCCGCGGCGTCGGCGAGACGGCGCTCCATGAGGGTGAGGAAAGCGTCCCGGCCGACCAGGACGGGTGACTGGATGACCTCCCGAACCGGCACTGCGCCACCTCCCCCCTGAGAAGTAAGTACCCGTTCACCGCCAATTAGGGCAACTGCCCGATGTTTCGCAGCGTGCGCGGACCGAGGCTGAAGTCATGCCGATCGCTGACGGGTGAGGAGCCTGACGTGGCGAAGTTCATGGATATCCATAACGGATTCATCGGCGTGACCGAGCTTGCGCTCCGTGAGGCGGTCGGGCGCGATCTGGCCGTCGAGGCCGCTGATGGCGTGCATTTCGAGCATGCGTGGCTCGATGCCGAGTCAGGCACGGTGTTCTGCCTGTCATCCGGGCCGTCCAAAGAGGCGGTGCGCCGGGTCCATGACCAGGCCGGTCACCCGGCCCAGGAGATCTACGAGCTTTCGGCCGAGGTCGAAGCGCCACCCCTGGTGGTGCCGCCGGACCTCACCGCAGTGGCCGTGAGCGGGCCAGAAACGAGGGAGCAAACACCATGATGAGCAATCACCACATCCAGGCCGCCGTGGCCCGGGACCGGCAGGCCAGCCTGCGGGCCGAGGCCGCGGCCGCCCGCCGGGCCAGGCAGGCCCGGCCGCGCCGGGTGGCCTCCGGGCGGGCCGGTATGCAGGCCGTACTGCGTGACGGGTCGCGGGTGCTGATCCGGCAGGTGCAGAGCGGTGACGCTCCGCTGCTGGCCGACGGGTTCGCCCGGCTGAGCGCCACCTCCCGCTGGATGCGGTTCCTCACCCCGAAAAAGGAACTGTCGCCGGCGGAGCTCAGCTTCCTCACCGACCTTGACCACCACGACCATGAGGCGCTCGGCGCCCTGGATCACGGTGACGGGCGCGGGGTGGGCGTCGCCCGGTACGTCCGGCAGGCCGATGACCCATGGAGCGCCGATGTCGCCGTCACGATCGTCAACGAGTGGCAGGGCCGGGGGCTGGGCACCGAATTGCTGGCCCGGCTGTCAGACCGGGCCCGCGAGGAGAACATCCGGCGCTTCACCGCGCTGGTCGCGGCCGAGAACGAGGCGGTCGCCGGGCTACTGCGCAACTCCTGCGCCCGGCTGGTCGGCCGCGCGTCCAACACCCTGGAGTACGAGATCAGCCTCGTACCCGCCGCAGGGCAGGCCTGCGTGCCGGGTGCGCTGCTTCCGGGATGAACGGGGCCAAGCGGGGCGCCCGCGGCCACGCTGTCCCGGCGCGGGACCCGATTGCGTGCCTGGACGTGCTCGCGGCGCAGCTGCGCGCCCGCGGCTGGACGGCCTACCTCGCCACGCCACCTGGGAGGCTCGCGTCCCTGGTCGTGCAAGACCCGCACGACCAGGCGCAGTGCAGCGACATCATCGCCGCGCCCGGCGGCGCCAGCGGTGACTTGTGGTACTGGTTCAGCTGGGGCGAGCGGATCGCGTCCGCCGATGCACCCGCCGCCGCGGCGGACGCGATCATCAAAGCCCGGCCCGCAGCACACCACCCAGGGAGAACGGCATGACACCGCTTGCTTTCAGCCGCTCGGGCGCGGGCGCCCCCCTCGTGCTCTTGCACGGGCTGGGGCTCTCGCGCCAGTCGTGGGACCCGGTCGTTCCGGCGCTCGCCCGGCAGTTCGACGTCATCGCGGTCGACCTGCCTGGATTCGGCGGCTCCGAACCCACCGCGGCGCAGCTGGAGCCGACCCCCGCCGTCCTGGCCAGGGCCGTCTCCGGGCTGCTCGACACACTCGGCATTACCGCCCCGCACGTGGCCGGGAACTCGCTCGGCGGCTGGGTAGCGCTCGAACTGGCCGCCATCCGCCCGGTGGCCTCGCTCGACCCTGCTCTCCCCGGCCGGCCTGTGGCGGGAGAACACCCCCTTGTACTGCCGCGGCAGCCTGGGCGCTTCCAGATGGCTCGCCCGGCACGCCGCCGGGCCCCTTTCCCGCCTGGTGAACCACCGCCTGGGACGAGTCCTCGTCCTCGGCCAGACCCACGGCCGGCCCAGGCAACTGACCGCCGAGTACGCCCGGGCGGCCATCCGCACCCTGGGCACCTGCCCCGGATTCGACGCGATCCTGAAGGCGACCTCCACCCGCCGGTACCTGGCCACCGCGCCCATCTGCGCACCGGTGACCGTCGCGTTCGGCTCCCGCGACATTTTGCTGCTGCGGCGTCAGTCCCGCCACCTCGACCAGCTTCCGCCCGGCACCAGCCTGGAGGTGCTCCCCGGCGGCGGCCACGTGCCCATGTCCGACAATCCCGGGGCGGTGACCGCCCTCATCACCCAATCCGCCGCTCGCGCCGTGACGCAGCACTAAGGACCTGAGCGCCAGGGACCTGGGCACCAGGGACCTGGGCACCAGGAACCTGCGGCGGCCGGCCGCTGATCCGCCGGCAGGTCAACCACGCCGCGGGCGACCGGGGCGACCGGCCCGCCCACCCACAGGCCGCCCCGGCTATCAGGGGTCACCGCGATCATGCTCGGCCGGCCGACGAAGCGTCCCTGGTTGATGACGATCGTTTCGTCGTCTGCGGCGAGCCCGTGGGCCGCGAGCCAGGCGGCGGCCGGGCCGGCGGCGCTCCCGGTGGCGACGTCCTCGACGGCCCCCGCGTTGTCCCAGCTCCGGCCCTCGCGTCTGGCTGGGTCGAAGACGTAGACGAACTTCGCCCCCACACTCGCCAGCCGCTCCTCGAAGTCCGCGACCGTGATGCGCGCCCGGTCCAGGCCGCCAGCCAGCGGGACGATGAGATACGGCAAGCCAGTGGACACGACTTGCATGGGCAGCCGGTGCAGATCATCCGGGCTGAGCCCGAGCGCCGCCGCGAAGCGGGCCGCGTCCGGCCCCGCGAGCGGCGAACCCAGCGCGGGGGAGCCCTGGTTCATCTCCGCTTCGTAGTAGCCCCGGGTCGGCCGGCTGCGCACGGCGATCTCGCGACCCGCGATCACGAAGGCCCAGGACCGGGCCGGGTCGCCAGCGGCATGGCGTTCGTGCAGGGCCGCCGCCGCGCCGATGACCGGGTGCCCGGCGAACGGGAGTTCCTCCTCGGCCGTGAAGATCCTGGCCGGCACCCGGCCAGTCTCCGGCTGGAAATCGGCGATGATCAGCTCGAACTGCCGCATCTCCGCGGTGACCGAGATCAGCGCCTGCGCCCGGACCTCCGCTGGGCTGCCGAACAGCACGATCAATCCGTTGCCGGCATAGGGCAGGCCAGTAAACACGTCCACATGGCGGAACTCCAATGCCCGGCCTCCGGTGGCGTTAGGGAGAAGAAGTCGGCTGACTCTGCGGCTTCACCAGACGAACTGCTGCCCACCGTCGATGTCGTAGGTCGCGCCGGTGAGCGCTGTGTTGATCATGATGTGCACGGCGAGCGCGGCGACGTCGGCGGGACCGATGACGCGGCCGATCGGGAGGGTCGCCCGCAGCTCGCTGCGGCGCGCCTCGAGCTGGTCTCCGAGCAGTGACGCCGACAGCGGGGTGTCGACGAAGCCGGCCGCGATGAGGTTGACCCGGACCGGCGCCAGCTCGAGCGCGAGGGCGGCGGTGAACGGGGGCAGCGCGGCGGTGGCGGCGGGGAAGATACCGGCGCCGTGACCGACGCGCCGGCCACCGGTGCCGCCCATGAGCAGCAGCGTGCCGCCCGGCCTCATCTTGGGCGCGGCGTGCCGCGCGACCTCGAGGGCCTGCACTATGTGGCCGCTGAGCTCCGCGCTTACCTGGGCTGCGTCCATCTCGAGCAGCGGCGCGTAGTGCGGGCCGCCGGCCGTGATCAGCACGTGGTCGATCGGCGCCGGGAGGTCCTGGAAGAACTTCGCCACGGCAGCCGCGTCGGTGGCGTCGAAGGCCGCCGTGCTCCGGGCGCCGACGTCCGCCGCCGCTTGCCTGAGCCGGTCCGGGTTGCGCCCGGTGAGGACGACCTCGGCCCCCTCAGTCCGGGCCCGGCGGGCGGTCTCGAGCCCGATGCCGGCGCTGCCGCCGATCAGGACGACGGTCTGCCCGGCCAGTTCCGGTTCGCGCTGGGCTGGCCCGGACGTGGTCGCGCTGGTCATGATTCCTCCGGTGGGTGATGCGGCGCCCGGTCACCGGGCGGGCGGCGGCGCCTGGCCTGGAAGTCCCGCCCGGTCTTGCTCATCCCGGCAGGGGCGCCATCTGCGGGTCCATCGGGCTGGATGGCCGCGGCTGGCCGGCGATCGTCATCCGGAGCGTCTTCACGGCGCCGTCGTAGATGCCCGAGAAGCTCGGGAAGGGCTGGATCGTGTCACTCAGCACCTCGAGCGGGACGCGGGCCCGGATGGCCAGCGTGGCCTGCTGCAGCCACTCACCGGCTTCGGGCCCGAGCGCGTAGGCGCCGGTCAGCCGCTCGCCGTCGCTGAGCAGGGTCAGGAACCCGTTGGACTCGGCGTAGGCGTGGGTGTAGGTGGCGGTCTTCGGCACCTCCGACACCGGTGCGGTGGCGCTGTACGCCGCTTCGGTCGCGCCCACCGCCGCGGCCTGCGGGTCGGTGTAGGTGACGCGCGGAACGGCGTCGTAGTTGGCCGGGCGCCCATCGCCGCGGATGTTCTCCGCGACCACGTCGCCCTCGTACTCGCCGACGTGGGTCAGCGGCCAGATCCCGTTGACGTCGCCGATCGCCCAGAGGCGCTCGCCCGCGCGCAGGTGATCGTCCACAGCGATCCCGTGCGGATTGGCCTCGACGCCGACCGTCTCCAGGCCGATCCCCTCGACCCGCGGGCGCCGGCCGGTGGCCACCAGCAGCCGGTCGCCCCGCAGCTCCGGACGGCCATCGAAGGCCAGGACGTACTCGCCGCCTTCCCGCCGCGCGGCGGTGGCGTGCGTGCCGAGGACCAGCTCGATTCCGTCCCGGCGCAGCGCCTCGCTGAGCGCCTGGCCCAGCGGCGCGGGCTCGCGGGGCAGCACCCGGTCGGCGCCCTCGACAATCACCGCCTCGCCGCCGAGTCGCCGCACGACCTGGGCCAGCTCGACGCCCGCGGCCCCACCGCCCAGCACCAGCAGACGGCGCGGGACAGCCTTCATGCTCGTCGCCTCGCGGGTGCCCCAGACGCCCTCGAGCTCGCGCAGCCCCGCGATCGGGGGCACGAACGGAGCTGCGCCGGTCGCCACGACGATGTGCTCCGCGGTGTGGCGGGCGCCGTCGACTTCGACCACACCGGTGCCGGCCAGCTTGCCCGTGCCCCGCAGCAAGTCGATGCCCCGGTCGGCCAGCCAGCGCTGCTGGCCGGCGTCGGACCAGTTCGAGACCATGTAGTCCCGCCAGGCCAGCGCGGCCGCCACGTCAACCTGCGCGGTGGCGGCCGCGTTGCGCGCGCCCGCCACCGCCTCGCCCGGGCGCAGCAGCGACTTCGACGGAATACAGGCCCAGTAGGAGCACTCACCGCCGACCAGTTCCCGCTCCACGACGGCGACGTGCAGCCCGCGCAAGGCCAGCGCCGCGGCGCAGTGCTCGCCGGGCGCCCCGCCGCCCAGGACGATCACGTCATAGTCACTCGCTCATCGTTACCTCCGTCGGTTGCTGATGACATCACGGCCGACTGTGCCGCCGCCGCGCGGTAGCCGCCCGTGGCCCAGTCTGCGATAAGGAGGCGTACCCGCCGGGTTAGACGACGATGTGCTTGACCTCCGCCATGTACTTTCCGGCGGCCGCGGAGGCCGCCTCCGGGGTGCTCCCGCGCTGGCGAGCGTCCAGGTACGCCGCATACCAGTCCCACCAGTCATGGGGTGGGGCCACGGCCTCGAACGCGCCGTGATGGTCGGCCGTCTCATGCAGCAGCCCGGCCAGAGCCGAAACGTCCGTCGGCCAGACCCGGCCCGGAAGCCGCTCCGTGATCTCCTGCAGCAGCCAGGTGTTCCCGTCCGGATCCGCGAACGTCGCAAAGCTCTTATACGAACCGCGCTCCGGGTCGGGGCCGGGCACGCGCCGGTCAGGGTTCTGCCCGGCGCCGTGAAAGACCTCGCTGACCTGCGCGCCGTGGCTGGTCAGCTCGCCCCGGGCGGCGTCGATGTCCTCGACGACCAGCAGCAGGTTCTGCGCCGAGCCGGGGGCCGCCGTCGTCATCCCGATGCCGAACTGGATGGAGGCGGGCGAGTCCGGCGGGGTGAACTGGACCACCCGGTAGTCCGGGGCGATGGGGAAGTCAGCGTCCAGGCGCCACCCCAGAGCCTGGTAGAACGCCTTGGCGCGATCGACATCGGCGACCGGCAGCACCACGGCCTCGAGTTTTGTGTCCACGGTGTCGGCTCCTCCCATGTGCAGGCGAGCCCGGCCCCGCCCGGCCCGCGAACATGATTCCCGGTGTTAGCGAGGAGATAACCAGTGATTAGGGGTGAATAAAGTGATTGGAAAGAAAAAGGAGACGGCCCCGCCGTCCCAGGCCGCAGGCCCGGGCACCTAGGTCCGGCCGGTGCGCTGCTGGGCCTGGGTGATGGCCCAGGCGGCGTTGACCAGGCCGATGTGGCTGAACGCCTGCGGGAAGTTGCCGATCATCTCGCCGGTGCCGGGGTCGACCTCCTCGGCGAGCAGGCCGACGTCGTTGATGGCGGCCAGGGCCCGCTCGAAGGTCACGGTGGCCGCGTCGACCTCGCCTGCCAGGGCCTGGGCCTGGGCCAGCCAGAAGGTGCAGACCAGGAAGGTGCCCTCCCGGCCGGCCAGGCCGTCGCTGGCCAGGTACCGGTAGACCAGCCCGCGCTGGTCGGTGAGCCGCTGCGCGGTGGCGTCGATGGTGGCCTTCATCCGCGGGTCGTCCGCGGGCAGGAACCCGGTGATGGCCAGCATCAGGTTAGACGCGTCGAGGTCCTCGCTGCCGAACGCCTGGGTGAAGGCCCCGGCTCGCTCGTTCCAGCCCTGGTCCAGGATGGCCGCCCGGATCTCGTCGCGGGTGGTGGCCCAGGCCGTCACCCGGTCTTCGGCGCCGAGGTGGCCGGCCAGGGCGATCGCCCGGTCCAGCGCCACCCAGCACATCAGCTTCGAGTACAGGAAGTCGCGGGGCTCGCCGCGGATCTCCCAGATGCCCTGGTCCTTCTCCCGCCAGCTGGCGGCGGCGGTGTCCGCGGCCGTGGCCAGAAACTGCTGGGTCACCGGGTCCAGCTCGCCGAGCTGGTCGATCAGCCGCTGGGCGGCGCCGAGCAGTTCGCCGTAGACGTCGAGCTGCCGCTGGGTCCACGCACCGTTGCCGACGCGGACCGGGCGGCTGCCCCGCCATCCGGCCAGATGCGGCAGCTCCCGCTCGGTCAGGTCCCGCTCACCGCCGATCCCGAACATGATCTGCAGGTCCGCGCCGCGCTGCAGCTGGGAGGCCGCGGCGTCGGCGAGGAAGGTGAAGAACTTGTTCGCCTCGTCCGGGCAGGCCGCCACCCACAGGGCCTCCATGGTCAGGCTGGCGTCGCGCACCCAGGTGTAGCGGTAGTCCCAGTTGCGTTCGCCGCCGACGGTCTCCGGCAGCGACGTCGTCGGCGCGGCCACGATCGCGCCGGTCGGCGCGAACGTCAGCGCCTGCAGCACCCGGCCGGAATGAGCCACCAGCTCCCGCCACGGCCCTTCATAGTTCTGGTGGATCGCCGACCACGATCGCCAGCCCTCCGCCGTGTCGTCCAGCCGGTCGCTGATCTCGGCCGCGGTCCACGGGGCCACCGGCGGATCGGACATCTGCCCGTGCCCGAGCGAGAACAGGGCGGCCTGCCCGGCGGCCAGCCGGAACCGGGCCGTCGCGGTGGCGCCGTCCACGAGGAAGCTGACCTGGGTGGACAAGAGCAGCCGGTCGGCGCCGCCCCGGGCGGCGAGCCCGCCTGGTACCGGGACCAGGATGGGCTGGATGAGGCCGTACTCCGGCCGTGGCGCGTAGCTGACCTCGATGTCGACCTCGCCGCCGGTGCACTCGAGCCGGCGCAGCAGCATGCTGGGGGAGTGGGTCCCCAGCTGGTGGCCGCGTTCGTCGCGGCCCACCGCGAGGGCGTCGGTGAGCACGGCGGTGCCGCCCGCGGTGGTGAAGGTGGTCTCCAGCACCATGGTCTGGTCCAGGTATCTGCGGCTGGCCTGGAACTCGGTGGCGGGCCGGATCGCGAAGCGCCCGCCGGCCGGATCCAGCAGGCGGCAGAACACCGAGGGCCCGTCGAAGCGGGGGAAGCACAGCCAGTCCACCGAGCCGTCCCGGCTGACCAGCGCCGCGGAGCGGCAGTCCGAGAGCAGCGCGTAGTCACCGATCGGCAGGCTGTCCACTGTGTTCCTTCCAGGACCCCGCACTCTTGCTTCCAGGACCCTGCGATCTACCTTCCCCGGATGCTCCTGGCCTAAATCGATCATGGCCAGCGCCGACTCTTCACGCCGGCCGTGCGCGTTCCCGGGGTGTTTTGCCCGGTTCGGCGCGCGGCGGGCGTGAAGAGTCGGTACGCGGGCGTCCGCGGTCAGCTGTCGCCGAAGGTCACCTGGATGGTCCGCTCGTCGGCGCCGCGCAGGATGTGGAGCTCGAGAGCACCGCCCCGGGCCGCCGCGAGCGCGTCGAACAGGTCGTCCACGGTGCGGACCGGCCCGGTCCCGGCCGCCACGATCAGGTCGCCCTGCGCGAGGCCGGCGCGCGCGGCCGGGCTGTCTTCCGTCACGTCCCGGATGAGCAGGCCCTCGGCCTCAGGAAGGCCCACGGCGCGCCTGAGCCGCTTCGCCACGTGCCCGGGAGCGATCGCGATACCGAGCTGCGGCTGGGCCGCGGATTCCCCGCGGGCCAGTGCCCCGGCCCGGCTGCGGAGCGTGTCGTCGGCGGGAATGGCCAGGTAGAAGCCTTCGCCGAGGCGGTTCGTGTTGATCCCGAGCAGCTGACCCCCGGCGTCCAGGACCGGGCCGCCCGAGGAGCCGGGCAGCAGTGCGGCGGTGTGCTCGAGGCTGCCGGTGATCCGCCGCCCGCGCGGCCCGCGGAAGCTCCGCTCGACGCCGGACACGAACCCGAACGTCACGCGCAGTCCCCGACCGCCCGGGTTGGCCAGGCCGAAGACCGGCGTTCCGACGCCGGCGGTTCCGTCGGCCGCCCAGGGGAGCGCCGGGGTGGTGCCGGTGTCGACGGTGATGACGGCCAGATCCCCGTCGATGTCGCGTCCCGCCACGGTGCCTTCGGCGGTGCGCCCGTCGGCGAAGGTCACCACCACCTGATCTCCCCGCACATTGTGCGCGTTGGTCAGTACCTGTCCTTCGGCCAGCACGATGCCCGAGCCGATGCCCCAGCGCTGCCCGATGCCGACCACCGAAGGGCCGGCCGTCTCGGCCAGCTGCCTGATGCTGGCCTGTATTTCGTCGAGGACTGTCATCGGTGTCCCGCCTCCTAAGTAGTAACTTGCAAGTTACTACTTACTTGGGTTCTGTCAAGGCTGGCGGCTACGATCGGGGGATGACCGAACGAGTGGATGCCTCATCGCCGCTGGCTCAGGCGCTGGCCAGGGTGGGTGACCGGTGGACCCTGCTGCTCGTGGAGGCGCTGCTCGACGGCCCGCTCCGGTTCAACGATCTCCTCGGCCAGATCCCGGGGCTGGCGCCCAACATCCTCTCCGAGCGCCTCAAGCGGCTCGAGCGGGATGCGCTGCTGACGGCCCGGCCGTACTCGGAGCGGCCGCCGCGGTCGGAGTACCAGCTCACCGCCGAGGGCCAGGAACTCGCCGGCGCGCTCCGCCTCCTGGCGCACTGGGGGTCCCGGCACGCCGACCCGTCCACCGCCCCCCGTCACCCGGCCTGCGGCACTCCGATCGAGGCCCGCTGGTACTGCCCGACCTGCGACGCCCTGGTAGATGACGAGTTGCCGCGGGCCGACGTGCACTTCGTCTAGCAGCAGCCGGGCCTGGGCCCGGCCTTATCCGGCGGCTGATCCGGCGATTATCGTGGGCGGCGGGGGAAGAGGCCGTGCAGAGCCGGTTTCGGCGCAGGCGCCAGCCGCGACGCGAAGCCTGAAGGGACGAGGTCAGTGAGCGAGTACAAGGTCGTCAACCCGGCGACGAACGAGACCGAGCGGGAGTTCGCCGCCGCCACGGATGCCGAGATTGAGCAGGTGCTGGAGCGTTCCGCCCGCGCCTACCAGTCCTGGCGGACCACCGCCAAGGATGAGCGCACCAAGATGTTGCTGCGCGTGGCGGAGCTGTACAAGGAACGAGCCGACGACCTGGCCGCGCTGATAACCCGGGAGATGGGCAAGCCCACCCGGGAGGCCAAGGGTGAACTCCAGCTCGTGGTCAGCATCTACCGGTACTACGCCGACCAGGGGCCGGAGCTCCTGAAGGACGTCCCGCTCAGCCCGCAGGCCGGGGGCACGGCGTTCGTCCGCAAGGAGCCGGTCGGCCCGTTGCTGGGCATCATGCCGTGGAACTTCCCGTACTACCAGGTGGCCCGGTTCGCCGCCCCGAACCTGATGGCCGGCAACACGATCATCCTGAAGCACGCGCCGCAGTGCCCCGAGTCGGCCCTGGCGATGGAGCAGATCTTCCACGACGCCGGCCTGGCCGACGGCGCCTACATCAACGTGTTCGCGACCAACAGCCAGATCGCGGACATGATCGCTGACCCGCGGGTGAGCGGCGTGTCGGTGACCGGCAGCGAGCGGGCTGGCGCGGCCGTGGCCGAGGTGGCCGGCCGCAACCTCAAGAAGGTCGTCCTCGAACTCGGGGGATCGGACCCGTTCATCGTGCTGGACAGCGACGATGTCACCAAGACGGTCAAGGCCGCGGTCGGCGCCCGGATGCTCAACGCCGGCCAGGCGTGCAACGCGGCCAAGCGGATCATCGTGGTCGGAGATCTCTACGGCGAGTTCGTCAACCAGTTCAGCGCCGCGATGTCCGCACTGCACCCAGGCGATCCTGCCGATCCCGCCTCGGACTTCGGGCCGCTGTCCTCAGAAAGCGCCGCCGAGCTCCTGATGGGCCAGATCCGTGACGCCGTGGACAAGGGCGCCACGCTGCGCACCGGCGGCCAGCGGGTCGACCGGCCGGGCGCGTTCGTCGAGCCGACCGTCCTCACCGACGTCACCCCGCAGATGCGGGCCTACCGGGAGGAACTGTTCGGCCCGGCGGCGGTCATCTACCGCGTCGCCGACGCCTCCGAAGCCGTGGAGCTGGCCAACTCCTCATCGTTCGGGCTGGGGGGCGTCGTCTACAGCGCGGATCCGGCCCGGGCCCAGGAGGTCGCGGACCTGCTCGACACCGGCATGGTGTGGATCAACAGCCCGCAGGGCTCCCTGGCCGACCTGCCGTTCGGCGGGACCAAGCGCTCCGGCGTCGGCCGGGAGCTAGGCCCGGCCGGCATCGAGGAGTTCGTCAACAAGAAGCTGATCTACACCCCGGCCCAGCGCTGACCCGGCCCGCCCGGCCCGCAGCGCACGTTGCGGGCCGGGCGCTGGCCGGTCCGGCCGGCCCGGGTGGTCAGCTGTCCGGGCTCGCGTCCGCGAACGAGTGGTGCTCATGGGTGACCGCCCAGCGGCCACCGGCCTTGCGCAGCCCGACGGTGAGCCGCAGCCGCTGCTCCGGCTCGCGCTCGAACTGCTCCGGCGTGCCGCACCGGAGCAGGGCGGACGCGAACGCGACGTCCGCGCCGGCCGTCACGTCCAGTGACTCGATCTCGAACACCGCGCCGGACGCCTGCCAGGCAAAGAATCCTGGCCACGTCTCGCGATAGGCGTCGATGCCGCGGACGCCCTGCTCGGGCGGCGGGACGTCGAACATGAGGATGCCGGGGTCGTGGTCGGCGAGCACGGTGGCCATGTCGCCCTCGTGGACGGCTGCGGCCCAGCGCTCGATCAGGGTGCGGATCTGCTGCTCGTCGGTCATGCCGGTTCCTCCTCGTAGATGGCCCTCACTGGTGGAACCCTGGACCGCGCGCGAATTCATCGCCCCCGGCAAGATAGGCCCATGACGGCACCCACCGCGCTGCTGCACGCCGCGCGCGCCGGCGACCCCAGCGCCTTTGCGGAGCTGGTGGCGCCGTACCGCGATGAGCTGCAGGCGCACTGCTACCGGATGCTCGGCTCGCTGCACGACGCGGAAGACGTGGTGCAGGAGTCACTGGCCCGCGCCTGGCGCAGCGTCGGCCGCCTCGATGAACGCGGCTTCGTCCGCGCCTGGCTCTACACGATCGCGACCAACCGGTGCCTCACCGCGATCGACCAGCGCGGCCGGCGCGAGCTGCCGGTCGATGTCACGCCCGGCACGCCAGCCACCGAGATCAGCTGGCTCGAGCCCTACCCCGGTATCTCGCCCGAGACGCAGTATCTCGCCCGCGAGAGCGTCGAGCTCGCGTTCGTCGCGGCGTTGCAGCACCTGTCGGCCAGGCAGCGGGCGGTGCTGATCCTGCGCGAGGTGCTCGGCTTCTCGGCCGCCGAGGTGGCCGGGCAGCTGGGCACGTCCACCGCCTCGGTCAACAGCGCGCTGCAACGGGCGCGCAAGGCGATCGACTCAGCCGCGCCCACCCAGCAAGCGGTGCTGCGCGACCTCGGTGACGCCGCGGTCGCCGGCCTCGTCACCCGCTGGACCGACGCCTGGCAGGCCGGCGACGTCGACGCGATCGTGGCCATGCTGGCCACCGACGCGCGCTACTCGATGCCGCCGCTGCCGCAGTGGTACCGCGGCCAGGATGAGATCCGGGCCTTCCTGCGCCACGGCCCGCTGCAGTCGCGCTGGCGCTTCCTGCCCACCACGGCCAACAGCCAGCTCGCCTTCGGCACCTACCTGTGGGACGACGCCGCAGGCGGCTACGTTCCCGGCGGCCTGGATGTGCTGACCCTGCGCGAAGGGCGCGTGGCCGAGGTGGTCGCCTTCCTGTCCGCCGACTTCAGCCGCTTCGGGCTGCCGGCCCGCCTCGGTCCCTAGGCGGGCGCGGGCGCGTCACTCGCGCATCAGCGCGGCCACGTCACTCGCGCATCAGCATGGCCTGGGCCTCGCGCTCGAGGTTCTCGTAAGGCTCCCCGCTGACGTCGACGGCGACCCGGTTGATCGTGCCGCCGGTGAACGCGTAGGGATGCTCGCCCGGGTAGTCGCTGGTGACCGGCTCGCCACTGTCCCGGCCGACACACAGGCCCTCACCGGCCAGGCTGAACATCCCCGGCTGGGTCCTGATCCGGCCCTCGCCGACCTTGGTGTCCCCGTGGTAGAGGGACAGGATGCCGGTGGAGACGCCGGGCGGATCCTCGCCGTCCTTGTCGAAGGAGGCCGACAGGATCAGGTCCTTCCCGGCCGGGATGTCCTGCGTGCCGTCGATCTTCTGCTCCATCATGCCGACGAAGTTGTAGACGTAGTGCAGCCGGTTGTCCTTCACGTACAGGGCATGCCCGCCGAAGCGGGATCCGTGCGCGAACAGCACGCCCTGGGCGCCCGGGCCGGGGATGTCGACCAGCGCGCCGATCGAGTACGACCGGTTGCGGACGTTCACCGCCTGGGCCTCCGGTACCTCGGCGGTATCGGGGAAGTAGGCGTACCGGCTGCGCGGTGAGGCCAGCTGCGGCCGCGGGGTCATGATGATCTCCAGCGCGGACCGGTCGTCGAGCGGGAACGCGTCGTTGGAACCAGCCTCGGCGAACCACAGGTTGACGAGTTCCCGGAGCTTGTCCGGGCGCTCGGCGGCCAGGTCGTGCAGCTCGGCCCGGTCGGTGTCGGTGTGGTAGAGCTCCCAGGTGTCGTCGTTGAAGTGGCTCCAGCCGCTCAGGGTGGGGTGCGTGGTGACCGCTTTCCACCCGTCGTGCCAGATACCGCGCGAGCCGAGCATCGAGTAGAACTGCGTCTGCCGGGCCGACGGCGCGGACGGGTCGCTGGCGCTGTAGCGCATGCTCACCCCGTCGATCCGGCTCTGCACGTGGCCCTTGATCGTGGCCGGGGCCTGCACACCCAGGGTGTCCAGGATGGTCGGCACGATGTCGATGGCGTGGTGGTACTGGTGGCGCAGCTCGCCCTTGGCCACGGTCGCGTCGGCGGCGGCCGCAGGCCAGGAGATGATGCACGGGTCGGCGGTGCCGCCGTTGAACTCATACCGCTTCCACATCTTGAACGGCGTATTGAACGCCATCGCCCAGCCGTTGGGGTAGTGGTTGTAGGTCTTGGTCCCGCCGAGCTCGTCGATCATGGCCAGGTTCGACTGCATGTCGTCGGGGATGCCGTTCGCGAACCTCATCTCGTTGACCGACCCGTCCGGGCCGCCCTCGCCGCTGGCACCGTTGTCGGAGACGACGATCACCATGGTGTTCTCGCGCTGCCCCGATTCCTCCAGGTAGTCCAGCAGCCGGCCGATGTGATGGTCGGCGTGGGCCAGGAACCCCGCGTACACCTCGGCCATCCGCGCGAACAGCCGCTTCTCCTCAGCGGACAGCGAGTCCCATGACTTCGTGAAGTCCAGCGGCGGGAAGGGCTGGCCGTCGGGACCCTGGCGGGTCTCCGGGGTGCCGAGCGGGTTGACCGGTGGCAGTTCGGTGTCCTCGGGAACCACGCCTAGCTGCTTCTGCCGGGCCAGCGTCTGCTCCCGCATCGCCTCATAGCCCATGTCGAAGCGGCCCTTGAACTTGTCCGCCCATTCCTTGGACACGTGATGCGGGGCGTGTGCGGCGCCGGGTGCGTAATAGAGGAAGAACGGCTTGTCCGGCGCGAGGACCCTCGAGTCCGTGATGAACTCGATGGCCTTGTCGGTCAGGTCCTCGGTGAGGTGGTAGCCCTCTTCCGGCGACTTGGGCTGGTCGACCGGGTGGTTGTCATAGACCAGGTCCGGATACCACTGGTTGGTCTCGGCGCCCAGGAACCCGTACCAGCGCTCGAACCCGCGGCCCGACGGCCAGTTCCGCCGGGTGGAGGCCACGTTCATCTCCACGGTCGGGCACAGGTGCCACTTGCCGACCATGTAGGTGTTCCAGCCCTGCTCACCCAGGATCTCCGGCAGCATGCCGTTTTCCGGCGGGATGGTCCCGCTGGCGTTGGGGAACCCGACCGCCGCCTCGGTGATGCAGGCCATCGAGTTGCGGGTGTGGTTCCGTCCGGTCAGCAGGCACGAGCGGGTCGGTGAGCAGAGCGCCGTCGTGTGCCACTGGGTGTAGCGGATCCCCTCCGCTGCGATCCGGTCGATGTTCGGCGTCTCGATCGGGCCGCCATAGGAGGACATCGCCGAGAAGCCGACGTCGTCGAGCACGATGTAGACGACGTTCGGCGCCCCGTCCGGGGCCTTGGGTGGCTCGAAGGGCGACCAGTCCGGGGTCGAGTCCCGGATATCAACGTTGATCGTGCCCTTGAACTCCTTGGCCATAGTGAGCGTCCTCTCCAGATCATCGCCGTCTGTGCGCAGCATGAGGCAGACAGGCCCCCGATGGCGTCCCCCCCGCCGGGTGAAGCCTGCGCTGCCGCATGGTGCGCAACTCACCCGGGTGGGGTGGTCCCGTCCCGGGTGAACGCCTCTAGCGTCAGGAGGCTGAGGCCGGGCATATCGGGAGCGAGCGCCGGGCATATCGGGAGCGAGCACCGCATCGAAGCGAGCGCGGTATTGGAGCGAGGGCGGTATTGACCAAGACCAGGCACACGTCCCGGCCGGCGGGCCGGGCCGACCAGGCCGACCGGCTGACCAAGGCCATGCGCTGGATCCCCGGCGGCACGTTCCGGATGGGCTCAGCCGACTTCTATCCGGAGGAACGCCCGGTCCACCGGGTGACGGTGGACGGCTTCTGGATGGACCGTCATCCGGTGACGGTGGAAGCGTTCCGGCGGTTCGTCAAGGCGACCGGATACCTGACCGTCGCGGAACGGCCGCTCGACCCGGCCGACTATCCCGACGCTGACGCCGCCCTGCTGGTGCCAGGATCACTCGTCTTCTGCCGCCCGCCCGGGCGGGTGAACCTGCGGGATTACCGCAACTGGTGGAGCTACGTCCCCGGTGCCAACTGGCGGCACCCCCGCGGCCCCGGCAGCGACGATCGCGGTCGGGAGCGTCATCCGGTCACCCACATCGTCTACGAGGACGCGGCCGCCTACGCGGCGTGGGCCGGGAAGGAACTGCCCACCGAAGCCGAATGGGAGTACGCGGCCCGCGGCGGGCTCGACGGGGCGGTCTTCGCGTGGGGGGATGAGTTCGCCCCCGGCGGCCAGATGATGGCCAACACGTGGCAGGGTGAATTTCCCTGGCAGAACCTGCTCACCGACGGTTATGAGGGAACCTCCCCGGTCGGGTCGTTTCCGGCCAACGGGTACGGGCTCTACGACATGACGGGGAATGTCTGGGAGTGGACCGGTGATTCGTTCGCCCCGCGTCATCCGGCCGACGCCGACCACGCCTGCTGCATCCCCCGCAACCCCCGGGTCACCGCGTCCCACCAGATCAGGCCGGCCGCTGAACCTGGCTCACACCTTCCGCGCCGGGTCATCAAGGGCGGTTCCCACCTCTGCGCCCCCAACTACTGCCTGCGCTACCGGCCCGCGGCCCGGCAGGCGCAGGCCATCGACAGCGCCACGGGCCACCTTGGCTTCCGGTGCATCGTCCGCGGGCCCGAGCCAGGCCCGTAAGCACTGCGGGCGGGTGGCCGGCCGCGTGCTCCGCGGCCGGCCACCCGGTTACCTCAGGGGACGGTTAAGGCAGCGTCCAATGCTGGTTGGCGCCGCCGTTGCAGGTGTACAGGATCAGCTGGGTCCCGTTGGTGGTGTTGGAGTGTCGGGGTCGTCGAGGCATTTGCCGGAGGCCGGGTTGACCAGTTCCCCGTTGCTGGCCTGCCATTGCTGGTTGGCGCCGCCGTTGCAGGTCCACCATTCGATCAGGGTGCCGTTGCTGTAGTTGGCGCCGGTGATGTCCATGCAGCCGCCGTCGATGGTGAGGGTGCCGTTGCTGTTCACCGTCCAGTTCTGCGCGGCCGTGTTGCCGTCGCAGCGTCCAGATCTGGACCTTGTTGCCGTTGGTGCCGCTGCCGTTGTTGTTGTCCACGCAGTTGGCGCTGTTGAGCCCGGACGACGATCGGCCCGGTCGCGCCCTGCCGCTGCCGCTGGAGGTGGTGTAGCCGGCGGCGGCGATGTTGGCCTGGACGGCGTTCTCGGTGGCGGCTGAGGGGTAGCCGGAGGTCATGACGCCTTCGTAGAAGGTGCCGGCGGAGCCTTTGCTGTTGTCGCCGCCGATGCCGAGGATGATCGCGCCTTCTTTGTGCATCGGGTTGTAGCCCGAGACGTTGGGGCGCGGTCCGCTGTAGTCGGTGGCCAGGCCGCCGGACTGGGCGTTGCCGCCGAGGATGGCCCACTGGTTCGGGCCGCCGTCGATCATGGCGGTGGTGAACCGGTAGCTGGTGGTGGGGTCGTTGGCGTTGTAGCCGGCGTTGACGCCGGAGTACAGGCCGTTTTCCATGTCGGCCATGATCCAGGGGCCGTTGCCGGTGCCGTAGCCCCAGACCTTGATGTTGCCGAAGTAGATGGCTTCCATGTGGCCGTTACCGGTGTCGTTGTTGCTGGTCTCGGCGTTGCCGTAGTCGAAGCAGCAGCCGCCGTTGTAGTGGGTGCCGTCGAAGATGGCGTACTCGCCCTCGGGGTTGTCGCCGGTCGCGATGCCCGAGGTGTGGTCGTCGCGGTACCCGGTGCCGGCCGCCACGTAGACGCCGTAGACCTTGTGGCCGCCGACGGTGGCCGGCGCCGCGGTCGCGTTCGCGAGGTTGTCGGGGCCGCCGGCCGCGCCGCCTGCCGGGTGCGTCGGTGAGGTTGTTGCCGTGGCCGGACTGGTCGTAGATCTCGGTGATGACGCAGGTGGTGCCGGCGCAGAAGGAGTCCTGGGTGGCCGCGTTGGCGACCCCGCCCGCGCTGAGCGGGCTGATGTTGGTGGTGGCGTTGTCGGAGGAGCGGCGCACCTGGTACAGCGGGCCGTTATAGGACTGGCGTACAGGGCGCGGGTGGTGCTGTGCGCCGCCACGCACGGCGTGCCGCCGGACGCGTAGATGTCACACGGCAGCGACGCCGCCGCGGCGGGTGACGCCCCCACGGCCGCGAGGGCGCCGGCGGCCAGCGTCAGCGCGCCGGCCAGGAGGAGTAAAGCCTGCCGAATAGACCGAAGTCGTGACCGGATGATCATGTGCCTGCCTGCCTTTCCTTGGCCAAGGCTCCATTGCTGGTTGGGATTGGCGTTCGACTGCTGGTTGGGATTGGTGCTCGATGACTGCAGCCCTCACCCGGGCGCGGGGATGTTAGCGCTAACTTCTCTCCTCTCAAGCAGGCCCGGGATCCAGGCGCAGGAGGTAACCGTCATAGTGAGCGTTCACAACAAGTCCGTCAATGGTCCAGTCCGGGCCCGCCTGCAGGCAGCGAGACAAAGCGCCGGGTTCCGTGCCTTGGCCCTCCCCTTAGGGGAGGGCCAGGACTGGGTTTGCGAGCACGCAGCCGGCGGCCGGTGGCCGTCGCTACCGGGGAAGGAATGCCGTCATGAGTACGCACGTGGGCGGCTACCCGGCCCGGTACCTCAGGCTGGGAGAACGGCGACTTCGTACTTCTGGCATTGAGGGTCTCGTGTTACGAGCGTGAAGTCTTCGCATCGTGCCTGCGCCACCAGCATCCGGTCGAAGGGATCCCGGTGAATCAGGGGAAGGCGTCCGGCCGCGATGGCGTGCTCGGAACTGATGGCCAGCTCGGCGAATCCGCTGCTCCGGATTCGCTCTGGCAGGTCCGCAGGCTCGGTGAGCTTTCCGGCCGCCTGCTTGATGGTCACTTCCCAGACGGTCGCGGCACTGACGTAAATATCCGGGTCGTGGTCGAGCCGGGTCTTGATGTCATCGGACAGTGTCGGATCGTCAGTCAGCCACCAGAGCACCACGTGGGTGTCCAGCAGCAGGCTCATCGCATCACGCCGAAGTCACGGGCGATGGCCTCGTTGACCTCATCAGAATCCCAGTCGTCGGCGGCCACGAGCTTGCCGCGCAAGGAACCACGCCCGGCCCGGTCGATCCTGCGGGTCAGCGGCACGACTTTGGCTACCGGGTTCCCCGCCCGGCTGATGATGATCTCTTCGCCGTGCTCGACCCGCTCGATGATCCGGGACAAGTTGGTCTTGGCGTCGTGGATGTTGAATTGCGCAGCGACCTCGCTCGGCATGACTCCTCCTTAGCTAACAGCTTAGTCCACCACCGGTGCCCCGGCCACCTCGAGGCGGCCCGGTGCGGCCGGATTCGCTACCGGGCTTCCGCTCTGTTCTGCGGCACAGGGATGAGTTCCCCCGCCTGCAGCGGGCGGCTGAGGGTGTTGCCCGCGGGAGCCAGCGGGCACGCCCAGGCTGGGTCGTAGGCGCACGACGGGTTGTAGGCGAAGTTGAAGTCGAGGATCAGCCGGCCGTCGTCGCCGCCGAGATCCGCGCCCTTGACCGTGTCGATCAGATACCGGCCCCCGCCGTAGGTGGTCACCCCCGCGCTGGCGTCCTTCACCGGGACGAAGACGCCCCCGCCGTAAGAGCCCAGCCACCACACATCCAGATCGCCGTATCCGGGCAGGTGCGCACGTCCGATGCGGTCAAACGGGACGATCCCGTCGGAACTGGTGGCGAGGTCCATGTGCCTGGGTGGCACGTCGGTGTCCACGGCGGCGTCGAAGCGCAGCCGCGGATCGTAGGCCGCGACCGGCGCCCCCGGGTAACTGGCGCGCTGCGGCCGGGGGATGGGCGAGTCCGGATGGGTGCGGAGCAGGTCGTCGCGGGTCTTGCGCCAATGATCGTGCGCGGCCCTGACGTCCGGCTCCGCGCGAACCTCCGCATACAGCCGGGCGACCCTGCGACGCCAGTCGAGCAATGTCAGCGACATGCCAGCACCTCCCCGTAGTCACGACCGTATCTGGACCGGCCGGCACCGACCCTGGGGGCCCTGACCGGGGCAGCCGGGGATTGACGTGACCACCGGGGGCGCGAATCATTAACCCGCACCGGCCTCAGCGGCGAGGGAGATCATCGTGGGCATCCGGATCAGGCGTTCCCTGGCGTTAGCCGCAGCCGCGGCCGCCTCGCTGACCATGCTGGCCGGCGTCGCCGTCCCGTCCCCGTGCAGGCCCAAGCGCAGGCCCAAGCGCAGGCGCGGGCCCAGGTGCAGGCCGGTGCCCCCGGCGACCCCCCGGTCAATGTCTGGATCACCACCGCCAACGGCCAGGACAAGCTGACCCGGCAAGCTCCGCTGTCGTTCTCCGCCAGCCCGCCCGCCAACCTGACCGTCACGGTTGATCCCACCCGCACCTTCCAGGCCATGACCGGGTTCGGTGGCTCACTCACCGACTCCTCGGCCGCCGTGCTCTACTCGCTGTCGCCCTCCGCGCGCGACGCGGCCATGCATCTCCTGTTCGACCCGGCGACCGGAGACGGCCTGGACTTCCTCCGGCAGCCGATCGGCGCGTCTGATTTCGTCGCGGCGCAGGACTACACCTATGACGACCTGCCGCCCGGCCAGACCGATTACCCCCAGCGGCATTTCTCCATCGCCCACGACGAGGCGCAGATCCTGCCGCTGCTGCGGGAAGCGGAGCGGATCAATCCCCGGCTCACCATCATGGCCACTCCGTGGAGCCCGCCCGCCTGGATGAAGACCAGCGACTCACTGATCGGGGGCCGCCTGATCGACGACCCGAAGATCTACTACTCCTACGCGCTGTACCTGCTGAAGTTCGTGCAGGCCTACCGGGCCCAGGGAGTGCACGTCGACTTCATCAGCGTGCAGAACGAGCCGCAGAACCGCACGCCCGGCACCTACCCGGGCACCGACATGCCGTCGGTCCAGGAGGAGAAGGTCATCTCCGATCTCGGCCCCATGCTGCGCGCCGCCGGGCTGCCCACCAAGATCCTCGCCTATGACCACAACTGGGCCGAGCACCCCAACGACATCGCCTCGACCCCGCCGGACGAGACCGCCGACACCAACGACTACCCCCAGCAGGTGCTCTCGTCCCCGGCGGCCCGCTGGGTGTCCGGCGTCGCCTACCACTGCTATTACGGCGACCCCAGCGCCATGACCGCACTGCACGACCAGTTCCCGGGCCAGGCCATCTACCAGACCGAGTGCTCAGGCAGCCAGTCGGCCGTCCCGGCGGACACGTTCTCGGACACGCTCAAATGGCACGCGCGCAACCTTGAGATCGGCTCGACCCGGAACTGGGCCAAGACGGTGGTCAACTGGAACCTCGCCCTCGACCCCAGCGGCGGCCCCCATCGTGGGGGGCTGCGGAACCTGCACCGGCATCGTGACGGTCGGCCCCGGCGACACCGTGACCCCCAACGCCGAGTACTACGCCCTGGGCCAGCTCAGCCGGTTCGTCCAGCCCGGGGCGGTGCGGATCGCCAGCACCTCCTTCGGCACCACCGGCTGGAACGGCCAGATCATGGACGTGGCCTTCGTGAACCCCGACGGCTCAACCGTCCTGGTCGCGCACAACGAGAACGACAATCCGCAGAGCTTCTCGGTCAGCGAGAACGGACAGAGCTTCAATGACGCCCTCCCGGGCGACTCCCTGGCCACGTTCGTCTGGGCCCGTCCGCCCGGGCCCCCGGCGACGGTCCGGGCGCTGAGCCCAGCCGGCTGGCAGGCGACCGCGGTGCCCGCCGGGCCGGCCGATCCGTGCTGCACCGGCGATGTGGCCAGCTAACGCCGTGGACGACGACGCCTCCACCCGGTACTCCACCGGCACATCGCAGGCTCCTGGCCAGTACCTGCAGGTGGACCTGGGCCTGCCCGAGCCCGTGACCAGATTTGTGCTGGATACCGGGGCCAGCACCGGCGACTACCCGGCCGGGTATTCGGTGACGGTCAGCCTGAACGGCACGGACTGGAGCGCCCCGGTGGCCACCGGGGCCGGATCGGGCCAGATCACCACGATCAGCCTGGACGGCAGGCCGGTCCGCTACGTCCGGGTCACGCTGACCGCGTCCAGCGGCAGCTGGTGGAGCGTCGCCGACGTCCGGGCG
>CAWINS010000064.1:0-13521 GCA_963837335.1 uncultured Actinomycetes bacterium
GTGCCGGTGCCCGGGAAGCCCCGCTGCAGCAGCCGGAACGGGGCGGTGCCGTAGCGGGTCGCCGTGTCTCGCGTCCGGCTGGCGGGCTGGAGCAGGCGGCCGGACGCTGCGGTGCGCTCGGCCACGGACCCGGCGGGCGCCGCGGCGAGCCGGCGGCGGCCGATCAGGTTGCGGCCCGCCTCCAGCGCGTAGCCGAGCGGGAAGCCGTACTGCCGGACCTCGATGTCGGTGAGCCCGCAGCTGGCCAGCAGCGCGGCCATGGCCGCGGGATCGTAGCGGCGGAAATGGCCGACCAACTCGTCGGCCGGCCCGTACCGGCGCTGGTGCGCGGGCACGGACAGCAGGAGCCATCCGCCCGGCCGCAGCCGGGCCGCCCACTGCCGCACCGCGGCCGCGTCGTCCTCGATGTGCTCGAGCACCTCGAAGGCGCACACCAGATCAAACTGCCCGGGGCCCAGCGCGTCCACCCGGATGTTGCGAACCTCGCCGCGCCCGGCGGCTTTGATCCGCCGCTCGGCCACCGCGTAGGACGCCTGATCCGGTTCGAGACCCAGGTAGTCGTAGCGCTGGGCGAGCCGGACGCCGAGCGCTCCCTGGCCGCAGCCGATCTCGAGCACGTCGCGGACGCCGGCCGGCAGCATCCGCGTGACAACGTCGTACCGCAGCCAGGCGTTCGGGGTCAGGGGCGCCTCGAGGCCAGGCCGCTCGCCCGGCCCGGCGGGCGCCGGCGCCGGACCGAGGGTCTGCAGCAGCGGGGCCACGACCTGCGCTGGCGCGAACCGCCCGGCGGCCAGCTCGCGGGCCGCCCCGCGCAGCCGGGCCAGCGCGGCAGGGTCCCCGGCCAGCTCGCGCAAGGCCCCGGCTAGCGCCCCGGGGTCGCCGGGCGGCACCAGGACGGCGGCCCCGCCCAGCGTCCGGCGCTGCGGCGCGGTGTCCGAGGTCACGATCGCGCATCCGGCTGCGGCGCCCTGGAACACCTTGTTCGGCACCACGCGCCCGGCCTTGCCCCCGGTGCCGAAGATCCCGAGGCAGACGTCGTGGCTCGCGACCAGGGCGGGCAGGTCCGCGGCAGGCACCCAGTCCAGCCAGCGGACGCCAGCGTTGGCTGCGGCGGCGGCTCTCGCGGTGGCGGCATCCTGGCCGTGACCGATCATGGTGACCTCGATGGGCGTCCCGGCCAGCAGGCCCAGCGCCGCGCCGATGACCGGGGTCCCCTGCAGCGGGGTGTACAGGCCGTAGAACACCACGCGCAGCGGGCCAGGATCGGTCCCGGCCGGCCGGTCCGCCCGCGCCCGTCGCGCCCGCGGCGAACCAGGCGGCCGGGGCGCCCACCGGGACCACCACGGCCCGCCGCCGGTACCGCCCGGGCAGCGCGGCGCGGTGCTCCTCGGTGTCCACCAGCACGACATCGGCGGCCCGCAGTGCCGCGGCGTCGATCAGCCTGAGCAGCACCTGACGCGGGCCGCCGTCCAGCCGCCGGTCCCGGCCCGTGTCGCTGGCACCGGCCAGGTGATCGAGGACGATGGGCACTCCGCGGAACAGCAGCCGCGCCAGGTGCACGTCAAAGTGGCCGAGGTAGCCCACCAGCACCGCGTCCGGCCGGGGCATGCGCCGGGCCGACCGGGCCAGGGTGGCCCACCGCCAGGCCAGCCGCACCAGCAGGGCAGGCGCGCGCCACGGCTGGGCCAGCATCGCCACCCGGCCCGCGGTGTCCAGGCCGAGCGGCGCATTGCATTCCGCCACCTCGATCCCGCTGTCCCGCAGGCCGGCGCCGAGCGTGGCAATTCTCGGATGCATGGAGGTGTCATAAGTGCCGAAAAGAATCACGCGCATGGCTTCGGTACCCTAGCGCCCTCTGGCGCGAATTGGACCAGATTGCGCACCAGCAGGCAGGCCAGCGTTTACGCTCCTGCCTATGCCAGACCGTCAGGTCGCTCCGCTGGCCGGGCGGCGTAATAGCGGGCCGCCCGCGAATGCCGCCGCGCGGCGGAGCCCCTGGGCCCGCGTCGGCCCGCTGCTTTCCAGCCGGCCGGTCCGCTGGGGGTTCGTGGCCGTCACGGTGGGCCTGGGCGGCTACGCGGTAGCCCGCGAGTGGACCGCCGTTCGCGCCGCCCTGGGCGACCTCGGATTCGCCACGGTGGCCGCGGCCCTGCTCAGCGTGCTCGCGGCCATGACCATGACCATGCAGGCCTGGCGGGTGCTGCTGGCCGGGCTCGGCTCGCCGCTGCCGGTCCGGGCCGCGGCCCGGATCATGTTCATCGGCCAGCTCGGCAAGTACCTGCCCGGCTCGGTGTGGCCCGTCCTGGCCCAGATGGAGCTGGGCCACGCCTACCAGGTGCCGCGGCACCGCTCGGCGAGCGCGTCGGTACTGGCCATGGTGGTATCCCTGCTCTCGGGACTGCTGACGGCCCTGGTCACGCTGCCGTTCGTGGCCCAGGCCACGGCCTACCGGTGGGCCTTCGCGCTGATCCCGGTGCTGCTGGCCGGGCTGCACCCCCGGATCCTCAACGCCCTTCTCGGGCGGCTGCTGCGGCTGGCCCGGAGGCCTCCGCTAGATCAGCCGCTCAGGGGCCGCGTGCTGGCGGGCGCCCTGGCCTGGTCGTGTTCCTCCTGGGTCCTCTACGGCCTGCAGATCTGGCTGCTCGCGACCCGGCTGGGGGCGCCGGCCGGGCGTACCGCTCTCCTCGCCGTCGGTGGATTCGCCTTCGCCTGGAGCGTGGGTTTCCTCGTGGTGTTCGCCCCGGCGGGGGCGGGCATACGGGACGTGCTGCTGGTCGCCGTGCTGGGCCCGGTCCTGGGCGTGGGCGCCGCCACGGCGGTGGCCCTGGTCTCCCGGGCGCTGATGACGGGCGGTGACCTGCTCACCGCCGCCCTCGCCGCCGTGTCCAGCCGGCCACCGCACCCGCGCGGCCGGAAACCGCACGACGACGTCCCGCAGACCCGTTGAGCAGTTCCGCCGTTACGTTTCCGCAAACAGTTCTCTTTGCGAAGTAATCCGTTAATTAGTTTTGCCACCGAGGTAATTCCGGCGGCCGCCCCCGGTGGATTAAGGAATTATCGCGCACGGGGAACTTCTGATGGCTATTCTCCCCAATCGTGAGTTTTCGGGTAGTGGCGGACCGTGCGGCGCGGTCTGCCCGGCAGGCCGCGGATGAGCGGGACGCTGCCCGGCACGCCACGGATGAACGGGATGCTGCCCGGCGGCCGGAGGTGCGCCGGACCACCCACCCGCTCGCGGTGGGGCTGCTGACCGTGCTGGCGGCAGCGGCTTACTCGGCCTTCGCGCTGACCCGGTTCCGGACCTTCCAGAGCGCCTCCTACGACCTGGTCATCTTCGACCAGGCGGTGCGCTCGTACGCGCACCTGCAGCCCGGCATCTCGATCATGAAGGGGCTGCACAACGGGTTCGGGCCTGACTTCTCGGTGCTCGGTGACCACTGGTCGCCGATCCTGGCCGTCCTGGCCCCGCTGTACTGGGTGAGCAACACCCCGGTCAATCTCCTGGTCGCGCAGGCGGTGCTGTTCGCGCTCGCGATCCCGCCGGTGTGGATGTTCAGCCGGCGCGCGTTCGGCGGGGGCACCAGGGCGACCGTGGCGGCGTACCTCGTTTCCGCGTCGTACGCGCTGAGCTGGCCGATCGCCTCGGCGGTCGGTTTCGACTTCCATGAGGTCGCGTTCGCCCCGGTGCTGACCGCCGTGGCCCTGGAGCGGCTGCAGGCCGGGCGGCTGCGCACCGCGTTTCTCGCGCTGGCGGGCCTGCTCCTGGTCAAGGAGGACATGGGCTTCCTGGTCGCGGGCATCGGGATCTACCTCGCCGTGGCCCGTCCGCGGTTGGCAGGCCGGCCACTGCTGACCGGGCTTGTCCTGGTCGCGGTGGGACTGGCTGACAGCGTGCTGGCCACGTACGTGCTGATCCCCGCGTTCGGTGGCCGCTCCGATTACTACTGGGCGTATGGGGCGCTCGGGAACAACGTCCCTCAGGTCATCGGGCACATCGTCACGCATCCGGCCAGTTCGCTGCAGGTACTGATCACCCCGCGGGTCAAGGTCGGCACCGTGGCCTGGCTGTTGGCCGCGTTCTGCTTCCTCCCGCTCTGCTCCCCCCTCACTCTCGCCGCGGTCCCGCTGCTGCTCGAGCGGATGCTGGACAGCAAGTTCCCCAACTGGTGGGTCACCTCGTTCCACTACAACGCCTACCTCGTGATCATCCTGCTCTTCGCGGCCGTGGATGGCGCGGCCCGGCTGGAACGGACGGCGACCGCGGTGCGGGAGCACTTCGCGGCCGGGCGGCGGGCGGCCGGGCAGAGCGCGGCCGGGCAGAACGGGACCGGGCGGAGCGGGACCGGGCAGAGCGCGGCCGGGCAGAACGCGGCCGGGCAGAACGAGACCGGGCTCCCCCTGGCCGGGTCCGCAAGCCGGTCCCGGAAACCGGGGACCTTCGCGCTCGCCTGCTCGGCGACCATGATCGCGGTGGCCTTGGCCCTGGTGCCGCGGTTCGCGTTCGGCGCCGCGCTGCACCCGTCCTTCTACCACCGCGAGCGCCCGGATGGACGCGGCCGCCGCGGCCGACGCCGCGGTGCCCAGCGGGGTCACCGTCGAGGCGGTGAACTACCTCGGCCCGCAGCTGTCCGGGCGGGACACCGTCCTGCTGTGGGACGGCGACGGCGAAACGCCACGGTTCTCCTCCTGGGTGGTCGCCGACGTGAGGCGACGGGAGTTCACCTTCCCCTCCGTCCGCGCCGAGCGGCAGCGGGTCGCGCTGCTGGAGAAGCACGGCTACCAGGTAGCCTTCCGGCGCGACGGGTACGTCGTCCTGCACGCCCCGCGGGCCGCCCGGTGATCGCCGTGGCCAGGACCTCGCTGGCGGGCTCGGCCCGCCGCGCCGCCACCGGCCTGATTCCCGGCCCCGGCGGCTCCGCCGGCCCGGCCGACCCGGCCGGGCAGCTGCTCGGCCGGCTGTCGGTACTGCCGGCGCTGCTGGTGCTGGCCTGGCTACTGGCCGGGCTGCCGCTCCTGCTCCTCGGCTGGTTCACCCCCGTGCTCACCCTGGTGATCTCGGTACCGCTGGCCGCCGCGCTGGTGCTGGCCGGACTGCGCTGGATCCCCGGCCTGAGGCAGGAACCCGGGCCGGCGCCGGAGCAGGCCGGCCGCGCGACCGCGCCGCGGACCCCCTGGTGGGCCGTGGCCGCAGTGATCGTGATCGCGGCCGGGTTCGGCGTCGACCAGATGATCTATCACGCGCAGCAGCTCATCGTGATGCGCGATCCCGCTTCGTACATCCAGTTCGCGAACTGGATCGCCGGCCATGGCTCGCTGCCGATCCCCCTGGACCGGGCGGCCTTCGGCGGCCCCCATGACGTGCTGACCTTCGACAGCTTCGCCTTCTACCAGGTGGGCGGCGCGGTGGTGCCGCAGTTCATGGCCGGGCTGCCGATGATCCTGGCCGGCGGGTTCTGGATCGGCGGGGCCGCGGCCGCCACGGCGATGGCGCCGGTCCTGGGAGCACTGGCCGTGCTCACGTTCGGCGGGCTGGCCGCCCGGCTCGCCGGGCCGCGGTGGGCGCCGCTGGCCGCGCTCATCCTGGCCATCGCGCTGCCGATGCAGTTCACCAGCCGGTCCACCTACAGCGAGCCGGCCGCGGCCATCCTCTTCCTGGGGGGCCTGTGCCTGGTCACCGATTCGCTGCGGACCGGGGGGCGGGGCAGCCGGGTCATCGCCGCGCTGGGCGGGCTGGCCCTCGGCATGACCCTGCTGGTCCGCATCGACGGGGCGAGCGACATGCTCCCGGTCATCCCCTACATCGGGCTGCTGCTCATCAGCCGCCGCCCCCAGGCGCTGCCGATGCTCGGCGGCCTGGCCGTGGGCGGGATCTACGGCGCCGTGGATGGCCTGGCGCTTTCCCGCCCGTACCTGGCCAGCATCAAGAGCTCGCTGATCCCGCTGGCCTTGCTGGCTGTCGTGGTCGCGATCGGCACCGGGGTGGCGGTCCTGCTGCTCCGCCGCCGCGGCCTGCCCGCCATCCGCGGGAACGTGCTGCCGAACGCGGCTGCGGTGCTGGCGTGCGCGGTCATCGCCGGCTTTGCGGCGCGCCCCTATATCCAGACCGTGCACGCCGACCTGAACGCGCCCACCCGGGCGGCCATAGCCGTGTGGCAGCGGGCCGACGGCCTGCCCATCCAGCCCACCCGCCTGTACTACGAGATCAGCCTGCACTGGGTGTTCTGGTACATCGGCGTGCCCGCCGTGGTGCTGGGCACGCTCGGCGCGGCCCTGCTGGCCCGGCGCTGCCTGCGCGGCCAGGCGCCACTGTGGACCCTGCCGCTGATCACCTTCAGCTGGACCATCGTGGCCACGCTGTACCGGCCGGCCATCGTGCCGGACCAGCCCTGGGCCAGCCGCCGGCTGGTCCCGGCGGTGCTGCCGGGGTTCATCCTGCTGGCCGTCTGGGCCGCGGCGTGGCTCCATAAATGGCTGCGCGGGCAGGGCTACGGCCGGGGTGGCCGGACAGCCGCCGTGGCCGTATGCGCAGCCGCCCTGGTCCTCCCGGCGGCCCGGACCACGCTGGGGCTCGGCATCCGGGACGGGGGCCCGCTGGGGGTGCAGCCGACTGCGGCCGGGCTGGCCTTCACCCCCACCTACCAGGGCGAAGTCCAGGCCGTGCACGGCTTGTGCGCCGCCATCCCGGGTGACTCCTCGGTCCTGATCGTCGATAGCCGGACCGCCGACAACTACACGCAACTGATCCGGGGCATGTGCGGCGTCCCGGTCGCGCGGACCCACGATCCCAGGGCCCGGGCCGTCAGCGCGGTGGTCCGCGGCATCCGGCAAGCCGGCCGCCAGCCCGTGCTGCTCGCGGGCCGGAGAAGACAGCTCAAACCCTACGGCGCAACGCCCCGGCAGGTCATGGCCCTGCGCACCACGCAGGACAGCCACACGCTGATCAACCCACCCAGAGCCACCTGGAAACTCAACCTCAACATCTGGATGTCGGAGCCCCCACCATGAAATCGCTCACCGACGACCGTTTCGCTGCTGCTCCCGCCACCGCGCCCGCCGCATCCCCGGCCCCAGCCCCGGACCCGGCCGGGGAGAATCCGTACGTCTCCATCATCCTCCCCTGCCACAACGAGCAGGGCCACGTCATCACCGAGGTGACCCGCATCTGCGCGGCCATGGACGCGAGCGGTTTCGACTACGAGCTGATCGCCTACGACGACGCCTCCACCGACGAGACCCTGGCCCGGCTGCAGGAGGCCGCGCCGCAGTTCCCGCACCTGAGGATCGTCGCGTTCCGGCGCAACGGCGGGTCCGGCACGGTCCGCCGGATCGGCACCCAGGAAGCCCGGGGCCAGATCGTGGTGTGGACCGACGCCGACATGACCTACCCGAACGACCGGATCCCGGAACTGGTCGCGATGCTGGAGAAGGACCCGGACACCGACCAGGTGGTGGGCGCGCGGACCAGCGAGGAAGGCAGCCACAAGCTGCTCCGGGTGCCGGCCAAGTGGTTCATCCGCAAGCTCGCCGAGCGGCTCACCGGCACCCACATCCCAGACCTCAACTCCGGGCTGCGCGCCTTCCGCCGCCAGGTCGCCCTGCCCTACCTGAGGCTGCTGCCGCCCGGGTTCTCCTGCGTCACCACGATCACCATCGCGTTCCTGGCCAACCAGCACGACGTCCGTTATGTGCCGATCGGCTACGCGAAGCGGGCAGGCACGTCCAAGTTCCACTTCGTCAAGGACGCCTACCGCTACATCCTGCAGGTGCTGCGGATGGTGATGTACTTCAACCCGCTGAAGGTGCTGATGCCCATCGCGCTGGCCCTGCTCGGGCTGGGCGTGCTCAAGGGCATCTACGACCTGGTGGTGCACCCGGTGCACATCGCGGACGACACCGTGCTGATCTTCGTCAGCGGCCTGATCATCGCCACCCTGGCCCTGCTCGCCGACCTGATCGTCCGCTCCCGCAGCGACGGGTAGCCGCCGTCGCCCGCAGCAGCGGACGGCTCGCGACACCGGGTAACACAGGCCTTCCGGGGGCGTTAGAGCGGCGCATGCCCGGGTACCCGGCCACCGCACGCTAGCGGGCATCCGCCGGGGGTGGGCCCCGCAGGACCGCTGGCCAGGACAGCGGAGGAACCATGACCTCAATGCAGAGGCAGCGCCGGTTCCGGTGGCGCTCGGCGTGGTGGGCAGGACTCGCGTTCACGGGAATGGCTGCGCTGGTGGGCGGGGCGCTGCCCGCGGCCTCGGCGGCCAGCTCAGCGACGGTGACAGCGCCGCCCTACAGTTGCGCGCCCAACGGCCCGGCGGGGAACCAGACGGTGTACGGGACGTTCGGTGACGCCAGCGTGCTCGGCTGGACCGGAAACCACCAGGGTGTGCCCGCCTGCCTGGGCGGGAGTTTCTTCGTGATCAGCGGTGGCCAGCCGGGCAGCGGCGCCGCCACGCCGGTCACCGGCACCACCTACGGCTACGGCGTCTACGACGACAGCTCCACCACCTGGGCCAACGCGGACGGTTACCTGCCGGCCCTGGTGACGACCTTCCACCGGGACGGCGCCCGCATCTCGATCACGAACTTCGGCGACAAGGTCAGCATCGGCGGCCACGCCTACGTGGTCATCTACAGCCGGGTGCAGGTCAGCAACCCGACCGGCCAGGCCCTCAGCATCGATCCCCAGGCGTCGGCCGGGCTGGTCCCGCTCAACTCGGCCAGCGACACCGTGCCCGCACACGGCACCGTGAACCACGACTACGCGGTGGCGGCGGACCGCTTCGGCGGGACGTACGCGTTCCCGTCGAATTCCGCGCTGGCGGGCGCGGGTGGCTACAACCAGCACTTCGCGCACATGCGGGCCTACTGGAACCAGCAGCTGTCCAGCATCGCCCAGATCGTCAGCCTGCCGGACGCCAGCCTGGCCGACGCGTACCGCACCGGGTTCATCTACACCCAGATCATCAGGTCCGGCAACCAGCTGCGGACCGGCGCGAACGGCTACGACACCGAGTTCAGCCACGACGTCATCGGCATCCTGGCCAACCTGTTCACCCAGGGCTACACCAGCGGCGCGCACGCGCTGCTGAACCGGGCCCGGTACGTGATCGGCACCCAGACCCAGTACGACGACGGGGTGTGGACCTACCCGTGGGTGTGGGCCATCTACCTGCTGAAGACCGGTGACCTGAGCTTCGTGAAGGCCAACTTCGCCACCCAGGGCCCGGCCGGGAAGACCGAGCCGAGCATCGAGGACACCGCGCACCTGATCGCCGCGGACCGGACCGGGCCGGGCGGGATCATGGAGAAGACCAACGACATCGACGCCAACGGCTACTGGACCATCGACAACTACACCGCGCTGACCGGCCTGGCCACCTATGAGTGGCTGGCCAAGAAGGTCGGCAACACGGCCGAGGCGACGTGGGCCGCCGGGCAGTACGCCAGCCTGCTCGCCGCGGTGAACAAGACGCTGAACGCGACGATCTCGGCCGGCCACCTGAACTACCTGCCGTGCTCGATGATCGAGCCGAACACGGACAACCGCTGCTCCAACGCCGAGGACGCCAACTGGGCGGCGCCGTTCCTGTTCGGCCGGTGGGCCTGGGATGGCTACCTGTTCGGCGCCCCGCTCAGCGGGCCGGGTGTCAGCCTGATCGACGCCACCTACAACTACGGCTTCAGCCGGCTGGCCGGCAAGCTGCCGCCCAACACGTTCGGCGGCTACCCCACGCAGTACTACAGCACCGCCTACAACGCCGGCTACGGGGAATGGGGCCTGGCCAGCGCCGATCACCGGGACCAGGGCATCCTCAGCTACGAGTTCATGATCTCGAACGGGCAGAGCGGCCCGTACTCGTGGTGGGAAAGCCAGCAGTTCCCCAACCCGGGCTCGCCCTGGACCGGGACCCACCCGGAGGCGGGCAACGGCTCCTCGCCGCACGCCTGGGGCATGGCCAACGCCAACATGGTGCTGCTGGACTCGATCGCCGCGCAGCGGTCCGACGGTGACCTGGTCGTCGGCCGCGGGGTGCCCGGCTCCTGGCTCAGCGGCGGGCAGCCCATCCAGCTGGCCAACTTCCCGACCACGGACGGGCACCACCTGGGCCTGACCATCCAGGGCCACGGCAGCTCGGTCACGCTGACCCTGACCGGGCAGCCGCAGGCCGGGCCGGTGCTGTTCCAGCTGCCCGCGTTCGTGAACAACATCGCCTCGGCCAGCGCGGGCACGGTGGACCAGCAGACGGGCACCGTGACCCTCTCCCCCACCACGCACTCGGTGACCGTGCAGCTCAAGCACCCCGCCAGCTGACCATTCGGCGCGCGGCGGCCCGGATGCCGGGCCGCCGCGCGCCACGCCATGGACCAGCCAATACCTATGCGCCGGCAGGATTGGGCGCCAGAATCAAGAGGGCGAGGACAGGCTCGAATACCGGGCAGCAGCCGATTTCGGGGGGAGCAATGCTGCGGTGACAGTCGTGGAGTTCCCGGCGGCCGATGGCGGTCCGGTGCTGGTTCAGGTGACCCAAGCCGTCCCGAGCGATGTGGTGACCCGCGGGATAGGGCTCAGTCAAGCGGTCAATAAGGTGGAGCACTCCTTCGACGACGCACTGGGCACGATCCAGGCGGTGGCCAACGGGGTGCTGAGGCAATTGGGCGGAATGGGCCGCCGGCCGGATGAGGTACATCTGGAGTTCGGGCTGGAGTTCACGGCCAATGCCGGGACGGCTCTGCTGGTCGCGGCGGGCGGTGCGGCCCACCTGCTGGTCCAGATGACCTGGAAAGCCGACCCGCCGCCCGCGGCGGCCCCGCCTGCCTGATCTGAAATACTTTGTCATGCCTTGATGCATTTACTGAACCCGCCAAAACCGGTCCGCGGAGCCGGACCACCGGAATACGTCTGGTATTTCACTTCAGTGGCCGCCCTATCGGTGCCATCATCAGAAATGCGTACCGCCCGGCCGACGAAACCGGGGGTGCGAATCCGGCCTACGGGGGAAGGCGGGATGAACGGTGCTCTTCGAGATGGAGATCAGCGGCGAGCCTGGCGCCTACCAGGTCGAGGTGCTGCACTCCGAAGGCGGCGGCCGGCCCCGCGAGCGGCTCGTCCTGGACCCGGTCAGCATCCTGAGCCACCGCACCGAACTGGAAAATGCGGTGCTCGCCTCGTCGGTGCAGTCGCGGCGCATCGTGCCCGCCGCCGAGGAGCCGCTCCGGATCGTCGGGCAGCAGCTGTTCGAGGCGCTGTTCACCGGGCACGTGTACGGCGCCTACCGGGCCAGCCTGGGTGCCGCCCAGCAGCAGCAGAAACGGCTGGGGGTGGTGCTCCGCATCGTCGAGCCCGAGCTGGCCGCGCTGCCCTGGGAGGCGCTCTTCGATCCGGAAACCGAAGAGTACCTGTGCCGGTCAGAGCCGCTGATCCGCCATGTGGACGCGCCCTACACCGCCGAGCCGCTGGAGGTGCACCCCCCGCTGCGGATCCTCGGCCTGGTGGCCTCCCCGCGGGGCCTGCCCATCCTGGACGTCGCCGCTGAAAGGCAGCGCCTGGAAGAAGCCCTGGCCAAGCCGCAGGCGGCCGGGCTGGTGGAACTGGCGTGGGCCCCGGACGTCAGCTGGGAGGGCATCCATGAGCAGATGCTCAGCGACACGTGGCACATATTGCATTTCGTCGGGCACGGCGACTACGACCCCATCCGCCAGGAAGGTGTCCTCGCCCTGGTCGGGCCGGACGGGGGCGCGGACCTGATCGAGGCGGGCCGGCTCCGGGATCTGCTCTGCGAGGCCGAGCCCACTCCCCGGCTGGTCGTCCTGAACTCCTGCTCGTCGGGTGAGGCCGGAGTCGGCGACCTGTTCTCCGGCACGGCGGCCGCGCTGGTGCAGCGGGGTATCAGCGCGGTGGCGGCCATGCAGTTCAGCATCACTGATGGTGCCGCGATCAGGTTCGCGCGTGGTTTCTACACCGCTATCGCGCACGGGCGGCCCGTGGATGAAGCCGTGCGCAGCGGCCGGGTCGGGATCCTGGGGAGTGCCCGCACCCTGGAATGGATCACGCCCGTGCTGTACGTGAAGACCGACTCCTCTCAGTTGTTCCGGCTCACCGGAATGCCCGCCCCGCAGCGCGAGGCCGGAACTGCCGCAGACCCGGGGACCATCCCGGGCACCGGCAGCGCCGCGGACACGGGCACCGCCGCGGACACCGGGACCGCCGCAGACGGCGATCGGGCCGGGCGGACCGAGGAGAAAACGCCCGGCCGCGCGGGGCCGGGGCCGCGCGGCCGGCGCCGGCGGCGCTGGCTGCTGGCGGCCACCGCCGTCGCGGCCGCGGCCGCCGTCATCGCCGGGATCGTCGTGACCGCGGGCTCGCCTGGTTCTCCCGGATCATCCGCCGGCTGGCCCTCCAGCACGGGGTCCTCCGTCTACACCCGTCCTTATCTGGTCAACGGCACCATTTACGTGGGCAACACCAGCGGTCACGTGTACGCGCTGAACGCCAGCACCGGCGCGTTCCGGTGGAGATATCCGCGCGGCCGCGCGATAGGCGCCGTGTACTCCCGCCCGGGCGTGGCCGACCATATGGTCTACGTGGGCAGTGACAACGGCCGGATCTACGCGATCAGGGCCCGGGACGGCGCGGCCGTCTGGTCGAGCCGGTGCGACGAGAACGGCGACGCCGTCCGGTCCAGCCCGGTCTTTGTCGATGGGGTGATCTACGCCAGCACCCAGGGCGGTTCGGTCTGCGCCCTGAAGGCCAGGGACGGCTCCCGGTTCTGGGACCGCCCAGTCCTGCTGGGCACGACCGTGCCCGCCTCGAGCCCGGAAGTATCCGCCCATTTGCCGGGATCGCCGCTCAGCCAGGTGCTGCTCTACCTGGGCAGCGACAACGGCCACGTCTACGCGCTCAGCGGCCGCACCGGGAAGATCCAGTGGCAGTTCCCGCGGCCCGGACAGCCTGGCCTGGGCGCCCTCGCCGCCCAGCCCGCGATCTCCAGCGACAGCTCAGTGGTATATGCCGGCAGCAACGACGGTCACCTGTACGCGCTCGATGCGGACACCGGCAGCCTCGACTGGAAATACCCGGCCACCGTCCTGGGCCTCGACGGCGCGATCAGCGCCCAGCCTGCGGTCGCGGCCTTCTCCACGACGGTCTACTTCGCCAGCGGGTTCGGCGTTTACGCCATCACGGGCCGCGGCGGCAAGCCCTCCCTCACCTGGAAGACCGATCCGGTCATGCTGAGCAGCAACACCGGCCAGTCGGGCCCCGTGGCCACCGCGGGCGACGTGTACGTGGGCAGCGGGAAGCACGTGATCTGCCTGGACGCCAGCAGCGGCAGCCTGTGCTGGCACCCGCCGTTCACCGCGGACAGCAGGGTCGTGACCATCCCGGTCGTGGGAAACGGCGTGGACACCATCTACGTCGGCACCCTCGATGGCAACGTCTACGCGCTCACCCCGGGCGGGAGGCTGCTCCGCGCACGCTAGGGCGTGTTCCCGTAGATCTTCCGCCGTGACTGGCGTAAATCAGGA
>CAWINS010000065.1:0-72050 GCA_963837335.1 uncultured Actinomycetes bacterium
CGGGATCTTCCTGGAAGGCGTGGGCCGTCCCGTGCACGCCACGCTGCACGGCAACCAGTTCCACCGGGTGCACAAGCCGGTGAAACGGGTCATCGTTCACTAACGCCCCACAGGCGGCGCGCGCCGTCCCCCGGATCCCGGACCCCGGGTCCGGGGGCGGCTGCGGCTCTGGGCCGCGGCGCCGCTCCCCACGCCCGGCCGGCCGGGTCGGGCTGATCGGGTAGAACAGGGGAATGCCGGAGCTTCCCGAGGTCGAGACCGCCCGCCGCCTGATCGCCGATCAGGCGCTGAACCGGCGGATCGTGGCGGTGGACGACGCGGACACCTACGTGACCCGGCCCCATATCCCCGGGCAGTTGCGTGACGCACTGGTCGGGCGCTCACTAACGGCCGCCCGCCGGCGGGGCAAGACCATCTGGATCGAGACCTCCGGACTGGGCGAGCCGGCCACGCGGGGCCCGGATCTCGGTGTTCACCTGGGCATGAGCGGCAGCATCGTGGTCACCGCGCCTGGCGGGGAGGCGGCCCAGGCCGGCGAGCCGCAGCCCGCCTGGAGAGGCCCCGTCGGCCCGGGGCCGGGCAATCCGAAGTGGGACCGCTTCACGCTCGAGTTCGCCGACGGCGGCAGGCTGGCCCTGTTCGACAAGCGGCGCCTGGGCCGGGTCCGGCTGAACCCTGACATCAGCCTGCTCGGGCCGGACGCGGAGGAAGTCACCCCGGAGCAGTTCCGCCGGGTGTTCGGCAAGGGCACGATCGCGGTCAAGGCCCGGCTGATGGATCAGTCCAAGCTCGCCGGAATCGGGAACCTGCTGGCTGACGAGGCGCTCTGGCAGGCCCGGATCTCACCCGCGGCGCCGGTCAGCAGCCTGCGGCCCGCGGACGTCGACCGTCTCTACCAGGCGGTGCAGGCGGCGCTGAAGTCCGCCGCCCTGCACGGCGGCGCCCACACCGGTGAGATCATCCCGTTCCGGCATGAGGGCGCCCGGTGCCCGCGCGACGGCGCGGAGATGAAGCACGGCACGGTGGGCGGCCGGTTCAACCTGGTGGTGTTCCCGCGAACAGGCCTGATGTGGCAGCCTGCAGCCTATGAGCGCGAGCGTGGTCAGCCCGGTCTTCGTCGGGCGGCAGGAAGAGATCGCGTCGCTCACCGCCCTGCTGGACCAGGTCCAGCGCGGCGAGCCTGCGTTCGCGCTCATCGGGGGCGAGGCCGGGGTGGGGAAAACCCGGCTGCTCGGCGAGCTGGCCGTGCAGGCGGGCCGGGCCGGGTTCACCGTCCTGCCCGGCCACTGCATCGAGCTCGGCGCGGAGGGACTTCCGCTCGCGCCACTGGTCGACGCGCTGCGCGCGCTGACCCGGGCCATCCCCCCGGACGAGCTGGCCCAGGTGCTGGGCCGGCCGCGCCGGGCCTGGCCCGGCTGCTGCCCGAGCTCTCGCCGGACGTGGCGGCCCGGATGCCCGCCGACGGCATCCAGTCCGCCCAGCTGCTGGAACTGGTGCTCGGCCTGCTGGGACGGCTCAGCGTGGCCCGCCCGGTGCTGCTCGTCCTGGAGGACCTGCACTGGGCGGACCGCTCCACCCTGGAGCTGGTCGCGTTCCTGGTCCGCTCGCTCCGCGCGGTCCGGGTGCTGCTGGTGGTCACCTACCGGTCCGACGAGCTGCACCGGCGCCATCCGCTGCGGCCGCTGCTGGTCAGCTGGGAGCGGGTCCGGGCCGTCGACCACGTCGAACTGCTGCGGTTCCAGCGTGACGAGGTCGCCACCCAGCTGGCCGCGATCCTGGCCGACGAACCCCGTCCCGGGCTGGTCGACCTGGTCTTCGACCGGTCGGGCGGCAACGCCTACCTGGTGGAAGAACTCGCCGGCGTGATACGCCGGGGCGGGGACCCGGCGGACCTGCCGCCATCCCTGGTCGACGTCCTGCTGAGCGGGGTGGATTCGCTGAGCGTGGCCGCGCAGCGGCTGCTGCGCACGGCGGCGGTGGCCGGAAAGCGGGTGCCCGAGCGGCTGCTGGCCGAGGTGGCGGGCCTGGACGAGGCTGAACTGTTCGCCGCCCTCCGGGAGGCGCTCGAAAGTCATCTGCTGGTGGTGGATCAGAGCGGTCATGGTTATGAGTTCCGGCACGCGCTCACCCGGGACGCCGTCTACGAGGACATGCTGCCGGGGGAGCGGGTCCGGCTGCACGCCGCGTACGGGGAGACCCTGGCCCGGGAGCCGGGGCTGGCGGGCGAGGACACCGGGGTGGCCGCCGCGCTGGCCCACCACTGGTACGCCGCGCTCGACCTGCCGCGCGCCCTGCCGGCCTGTGTCGCGGCCGGCCAGGCCATGACCTCCTACGCGCCCGCCGAGGCGCAGCGGCACCTGGAGCGGGCCCTGGAGATCTGGCCCCGGGTGCCGGACGCCGAGGAGCGCACCGGGCTCGACCAGGTCGAGGTCATCCGGCTCGCGGCGGACGCGGCCTATCAGTCGGGCGCGGTGGACCGGTCGGTGTCCCTGTTCGATCAGGCCCTCGCCGACCTGCCCGCCGAGGGTGACTCGGTGCGGCGGGCGCTGGTCATCGAGCGCCGCGCGCTGGCCCTGCGCGACAGCGGCCGGGAGACGGAGGCCATCGCCGAACTGGAGCGGGCGCTGGCCCTGCTGGCTCCCGGCGAGGTGACCCGGGCCCACGCGGTCGTCCTCGCGTCGCTGGCCGGCGCCCTGCTCCGCACGTCCGGCCGGGACGTGGCGGCCGGGGACGCGGCCGAGCGCGCCGTGGCAGCCGCCCGGGCGACCGGGGCCGTGGAGGTCGAGGCGGACGCCTTGATCAGCCTGGGGCTGGCGCACGGTTACCTGAGGACGGCCGAAGTTGAGACCGACGCGATCCGGTCGGGCCTCGCGCTGGCGCTGGCGCATAATGTCCCGGTCACGGCCCTGCGCGGCTACGTGAACCTCTCCGACGTGCTGGAACTCTGGGGCCGGCACACCGAGGCGGCGGAGGTGGCCCGGGAGGGGCTGCTGCTGGCGGACCGGGTGGGGATGGTCCGGGCCCTGGGGGCCTACCTGATCGGCAACCTGGCTGAGCCGCTGCTGCGGCTGGGCCGGTGGGCCGAGGTGGACAGGCTGCTGGCCCAGGCCCTGTCGACGGTGCCGGAAGGCATCTTCGCCGCCTCCGTGCTGCAGTTGCGGGCCGAGCGGGCCGCTATGAGCGGGCGTTACGCCGACGCCGAGGCGGACCTGCGCACGGCGCGCGGGGCGCTGGCCGGCACGACCGACATGCAGTTCGTCCTGCCGCTGGGCTATGTCACGGCCGTGGCCGCGCTGGGCCGGGGTGACCTGGCCGCGGCCCGGGCGGCGGTCGCCGGGTGCCTGCCCGATGAGCCCTTCGTGTGGGGGGCCCGGTACAGCTGGCCCTTGCTGTGGCTGGGCATCCGGATCGAGGCCGACGAGGCGGTCCGGGCCCGGGACCGCCGCGATGCGGTCCCGGAGCAGAGCGCGGCCCGTCACCAGGTGCTGGCCGCGGGGATGGCCGTCGTGCCCGCCGCCACCCCGCCCGCCCGGGGGTACCGGGCCCTGTTCGAGGCGGAGCAGGGCCGGTTCCTCGGTCACGACGACCCGCGGCTCTGGTCGTCGGCGGTAACAGCGTGGGAAGCGGCGCAGGAGCCATACCCTCTGGCCTACGCCTGGCTGCGGCGCGCCGAATCGGAGTCCGCGGCCGGCGACCGGCAGGCCGCCACCCGCTCCGTGCGGCAGGCTGATGCGGTGGCGGGCCGGATCGGGGCCGACCCGATCGCGGCCGAGGCGGAGGCACTGGCCCGCCGAGCCCGGCTGGACCTGGACGGCAGCCCGGGCGGCCCCGCCGCGAACGCCCGTGTCGCGAACGCCCGGGCCGTGGATGCCCGCGCCGCTGGTGACCGCGACGCTAGTGACCGCATCGGGTCTTACGCGCCCGGCGTGCCCGCCGGTGCCGCGGCCGGGGAACCTGTGGACGAGCTCGCCCGGTTCGGCCTGACCGACCGGGAACGCGAGGTACTCCTGCTGCTGGCCGACGGCCGCTCGAACCCCGAGATCGCGCAGGCCCTGTTCATCAGCCCGAAGACGGCCAGCGTGCACGTCTCCAACATCCTGGCCAAGCTGGGGGTGGGCGGCCGGGTGGAAGCCGCCGCGGTGGTTCACCGGCTGGGAATGCCCGGCTCCCGGTGATGGGCACCCGGTGATGGGCGCCCGGTGATGGGCGCCGGGTGACGGGCGGCTAAGGACCGGCCCGCCTCATCTGAGGCGTCCGCCCCTTCCGCTAAGCACCGCGCCGCGGAATCTGAGGCGGCCCGGAACGCCCGCTAGGGCAGCCGGCCGATGCGGCTCCCGGCCCCTTAGCCCGACCGTGGGAAGGGACATCATCACCACGGCGGACGGGACGGCACGATGAACATCCAGCAGGCGAAGCCCGGGACGATCCGGGCATCATTGCGTTACCCGGCGTTCCGCTGGCTGCTCGGCGGGCTCGCCGTGTCCCAGCTGGGCGACTGGCTCTACAACCTGGCCCTCATCGCGCTGGTCTATGAGCGCACCCACTCGGCGCTGTGGGCCGGGATCACCACCGCCGCGCGGGTGGTGCCGGTCGTGGCCCTGGGCCCGCTGGGCGGGGTGGTGGCCGACCGCTTCGACCGGCGCCGCGTCATGATCACCTGCGACGTCGCGCGGATCGTCCTCATGGTCCTGCTGGCCCTGTTCGTGGCCACCCGCGCACCGATCCTGCTGGCCCCGCTGATCGCCGCCGTGGCGACCGCCTTCGCCACCCCCTACCTGCCGTGCGTGGCCGCGACCACACCCCGGCTGGTCGATGACGAGGACCTGCCCGGCGCGAACGCCGCGCGGTCCGCGGTCAACGGCCTCGGGATCATCGCCGGGCCGGCGCTCGGCGGGGTCCTGCTGCTGCTCGGATCGCCGGCCCTCGCGTTCGCGCTGAACGCGGTCACGTTCGGGCTGGCCGCCCTCGCGGTGCTGGCCATCCCGGCCGGCCAGACGTTCCGGCCCGCGCGGTCGCCAGGCCGCCCGGAGGGGCTGCTGCGCGGGATGGCCAAGGGCGCGGAGGCGCTCCGCTCCCACCCGGCCGCCCTGCGGCTCGTGGGCGCGGACATCATGTGCAGCCTGATCTACGGCGCCCAGACCGTGCTCCTGCTGCTGGTGTCCCGCTCGCTCGGGATGGGCGCGCACGGCTACGGCTACCTGTTCGCCGGCATCGGGGCCGGCGCCCTGGCCGGCACGGCCCTGGCCGGGCGGGTGCAGCGCTGGGGGCACCCGCGCCTGGTGCTGGCGGCCGCGCTCGCCGCAGTCGGGCTGCCGATGCCGCTGCTGGCCGTCGCGCACTGGCCTGCCGCTGGCCATCGCCCTGGTCGCGGCCACCGGCGCGGGGGCGGTCCTGGTGGAGATCCTCACCGACACCGGCCTGCAGCGGATGCTGGACGAGGACGTGTTCGGCCGGGCCTACGGGCTCGCGCTGCCCGCGTCGCTGGCCGGGATCGTGGCCGGCTCGCTGGTCGCGCCGCTGCTCACCGACGCGCTGGGCGGCCGCGGGGCGCTGGTCGCCCTGGGACTCACGGTGCTGGCCTATGCCCTGTTCCTGCTCCGCCGGACCCCCGCCCTCCGGGCGCCGGTCACCACCCAGGTGGAGCCGGCCACCGAGCCCGAGCCCGCCGGGCGCGTCCTGGTCGCCCAGCCCTAAGACCGGTGGCGCCATCGTGGCCCGGCCATCCAGGCCGGGCCACCGCTGTGCCGCCCGTCCTCAGCAGACGAGGCGGGGGAGGGTGATGGCGAAGCGGGTCCGGCCCGGCTCGCTGTCCACGACGATGCTGCCGCCGTGCGCGGTGGTGACCGCGTGCACGATGGCCAGGCCCAGGCCGGTGCTCCCGGCCGCCCGGGAGCGGGACGAATCCCCGCGCACGAATCGCTCGAACAGCGCGGGCTTCAGCTCCGGCGCGATGCCGGGTCCGTCATCGGTGACGCTCAGCTCGACGGTGCCCGGCTGCGTGCCGTCGGCCAGCGCGACCGTGACCGTGGTGTCCTTCGGGGTGTGCCTCGTGGCGTTGCTCATCAAGTTGACCAGCACCTGGTGCAGCCGGTGTTCATCCCCGCGGACCAGCACGGCCTCCTGGGGCAGCTCGAGTATCCAGCGGTGGTCCGCCGAGGCCACCCGCGCGTCGTCGGTCACGTCGATGACCAGCCGGGACAGGTCCACCGGTGCACGGGCCAGCGGGCGGCCCGCGTCCAGCTGGGCGAGCAGCAGCAGCTCGTCGACCAGCACGCTCATCCGGGCCGACTCCGACTCCACCCGGCGCAGCGCGTGCGCGATGTCGGCGGGATCCGCGTCCGGATTGCGCAGCGCGAGCTCCGCGTAGCCGCGGATAGCGGCCAGCGGGGTGCGCAGCTCGTGGCTGGCGTCGGCGGCGAACCGGCGCAGTCGCGCCTCGCTGGCCGCCCGGCGGGCCAGCGCGCCCTCGACGTGGCCGAGCATCCGGTTGAACGCCTGGGCGACCTGGCCTACCTCGGTCCGCGGGCTGGTGCCCGGGACCCGCTCGCCCAGGGTGACCTCGCCGCTGGCCAGGGGCAGCTGGGTGACCCGGGTCGCGGTGGCCGCGACCCGGGTCAGCGGCCGCAAGGACAGCCGGACGAATCCGGTGCCGATGATGCCCGCCAGGACCAGCGCGGCCGAGAACGCCACCAGCTCGGCGATCTCCACCTTGTGCAGGGTGGATTCCATGCCGGACAGCGGGAGGCCGGTGATGAGCACGTCGCCGTCCAGTCCCTTGATCGCGGTGAGCCGGTAGTTGCCGTGGATGGAGTCCAGGTCCTCCGTGTAGTACCGGCCGTCGGGGGGCAGCCGGATGAGGAGGGCCTCGTCCGCGGCGGACAGATGACTCTGGCCGTCGATAACGCCCTGGTCGGTCACCACGCCGTCCTTCACCCGGGCGCCGAACGTCCCGGCGCCCAGCCCGGGGGTCTTGTTGCAGTTCGTGACCGGGACGCCCTGGGGCGGTCGCGGCCCCTCGTGATGCTTCTCCTCTATGCACGAGGCGTACCGCCCGCCCGCGGACTGGAGCTGGTAGTCCAGCTGGTTCAGCAGCGTGTGACTGAGCACGAGGTAGGTGACCAGGCCGACGCCGGCGCAGGCCAGCGCGAGCAAGGCCACCAGGCCGGTGATGAGCTGTCCGCGCAGCGAGCGGGCGGCGAGCCAGCGGGCGGGCCGATCCCGCCACTGGTCATGCAGGACGCTGGGACCGCGCATCTCAGCACTATGCCCGCTGTTACTCCGCGGATGTTCTGGTGACCTTCTGTGTTGCTTCTCAAGCTATCCGGGCGGGTCAGCGGGCGGGCGGCGGCGGTCAGCGACCGTCCGGGGCGACCGAAAGCGCACGTTACAGTGCTGCCTATGAAAGCCGTGCTGCCCATGGATGCGGAGCTCAGGAGCGTGATCACGGCGAACCTGAGCCGCTTCCGCCGGGTGGAAGCATCCGCCGACGGCCTCAAGGCCGCCTCGGTCGCGGTCTGCATCATGCTCCAGCAGGACGAGCCGGCCCTGCTGATTACCAGGCGGGCGCCGACTCTGCGTAACCACGCCGGCCAGTGGGCGCTGCCCGGCGGGCGTCACGACGCGGGGGAATCCGCCGTGGACGCGGCGCTGCGGGAATTGCGCGAGGAGACGGGCGTCGAGGTCGCCCCCAGCGCGGTGCTCGGCCTGCTCGACGACTACGTCACCCGGTCGGGGTACCTGATGACCCCGGTGGTGGTCTGGGGCGGCCCGGTCAGCCCGGGGATGAACGGCCCCGAGGCCGAGGTGGCCCAGATCCACGTCATCCCGCTGGCCGACTTCGACGTCCCGCCCCGGCTGCTGCGGATCCCCGAGTCGCAGGCACCCGTCATCCAGCTGCCGCTGCTCGGGCGGTACGTGCACGCGCCGACCGCCGCGATCATCTACCAGTTCTGCCAGGCCGGCCTGCACGGGAACATGATCCGGGTAGCGCATTTCGAGCAGCCCGTGTTTGCCTGGAAGTAGCCGGCCGCCTGGAAGCAGCCCGCACAGCGGGCCGGGCCGGCCCGCCTCGTTGATAGCCTGCACCAACCAATACGGAGCATCGGCATACCCGGCGGCGCACCGCCGCTGGCGCTACCCCGGGGAAGGTGGTCATGCCGGCCAGCAAACCGTCGGTGGCCGCCTCCGCCGTGGCGCCGACCCTGTCCCGGCGGCACGCGGCCGGGGCCCCGAGCGCCCGGGGGCTGCTGTTCACGCTGCTGGGCGAGTTCGTGCTGACCACCGACGGGACCGCCTGGACGTCGGCCGTGCTCGCCGCCTTCGCCCGGCTGGGCATCGAGGAGAAGGCCACCCGGCAGGCGCTGATGCGCACCGCCGCGGCGGGCTGGCTGGAGGCCGAGAAGCTGGGCCGCCGGACCCGGTGGCGGCTGACCGGCAGCGCACGGCGGCTGCTCACCGATGGGGCAGAGCGCATCTACTCCTTCACCGGGCCCGCCGCGGACTGGGACGGCCGCTGGCTGCTGGTGTACGCGCGTATCCCGGAGAGTGACCGGCGGGCCCGGCACGTGGTGCGCAGCCGGCTGAGCTGGGCCGGGTTCGGGTCGCTCGGCGCAGGCTTGTGGATCAGCCCGCACCCGGACCGGGAGGCCGAGGCCATCGAGGTGCTCCGGGCGGCCGGCATCGACGGGGACGCCCACGTGTTCGTGGCCACCCGGTCCGGTCTCGGTGATGAGCGGGTCATGGTGGCGGCCGCGTGGGACCTGGCCGCGGTCGAGGACCAGTACGAGCAGTTCATCGAGGAGTTCCGCGACCCTGCGCCCGGTGATGTGCTGGCCCGGCAGGTCGAGCTGGTGCATGCCTGGCGGCGGTTCCCGTCGGTCGACCCGGCGCTGCCCCGCGAGCTGCTGCCCGCCCGCTGGAGCGGGCTGGAAGCGGCCCGGCTGTTCGCGGACCGCCATCAGCGCTGGTCCGCCGACGCACGGCTGGAGTGGAAGCGGCTCAACGACCTGGGCTGAGTTCCGTGTGGGCACCGGCTGGCCCGGCGGCCGGACTCAGGCGGCCCGGTCCGCACAAGCCGGGTCTTCGCAGCAAAAGATCTACAGGGTAACGTCAGCCCCAGATCTCACTGTCGAAGATCGAAGGGCCTGCCTGTGGCCGCCGCCCGACTGTTCGCCGCGCCGCGCGTTACGGCCGAGAGCGCGACCGAGGGCAGCCGGGCCGCCCTGGTCGAAACTGCTGTACGCCGAGCCTGCCCGGCCGGCGTTATCGTCGCGGACCCGTCAGCGTGATCCGCAGCCGGCCAGTGAGGAGCACATCCTGATGCAGAAAACAGGCCCGGGCCCCGAGGCTCCCCGGCTGATCAGGCCCGCGGCCGCCGCGCTCGGCCAGGCGATCAGCCGGGCCTGGTCCCTGCCGCCCCGGCGCAATCGCGTCGCCGTGGTCCGGGACGTGGCCGTGCCGATGTCCGACGGCACGGTGCTGCGGGCCGACCACTACCTGCCGGTCACCGACCGCCAGGTGGCCACGGTCCTGGTCCGCAGCCCGTACGGGCGCGGGTTCCCATACAACGTGTCCAGCGCCCAGCTGATCGCCGAGCGCGGCTTCCACGTGCTGCTGCAGAGCTGCCGCGGCACGTTCGGCTCGGGCGGGGACTTCGACCCGATGCGCCACGAGGCCGCCGACGGCCAGGACACGGTGGCCTGGCTGCGCGGGCAGCACTGGTTCGACGGGCGGCTGGCCACCTACGGCCTCAGCTACCTCGGGTTCGTGCAGTGGGCCCTGGCCCAGGACCCGCCGCCGGAACTGGTCGCCGCCGTGATCCAGGTCGGCCCCCATGATTTCAGCCGGGCCGCCTACCACCACGGTGCGTTTGATCTGCAGAATTTCCTCGGCTGGTGCGACATGATGGCCCATCAGGAGACCACCGGGGCGCTCAGCGGCCTGTGGCGGATGGCCACCAGCGACCGGAGGCTGCGTCCCGCGCTGAACGGGCTGCCCGTGACGGCCAGCGGCCGGGACCTGCTCGGCACGGGGGCCCCGTGGTTCGAGGGCTGGCTCGAGCACCCGGATCTGGCCGACCCGTTCTGGGCCCCACTGCAGTGCGGGGCCGCGCTGGAGCGGATCGCGGTGCCGACCCTGCTCGTCGGGGGCTGGCAGGATCTGTTCCTGGAGCAGACCCTGGAGCAGTACCAGGCCCTGTCCGGCCGGGGCGTGCCCACCAGGCTGCTGGTCGGGCCGTGGACCCATATCGAGGTGGCCACCAAGGGCAGGGCCGCGCTGACCGAGAGCCTCGCCTGGCTCGACCGCTACGCCGGCCCGCGGGTGACCGCGGAGGCCAGTGCCCCGGACACCAGTGCCCCGGACACGCGCAGCCCGGCCGAGAACTCCGTCCGCGTCTGGGTGGGCGGGAAAGGGGCCGGCACCGGCTGGCGCGAGGTCTCCGGCTGGCCGCCCGCGGGCCCCCGGGAGCAGCGCTGGTACCTGGGGCCGCAGGGCAGCCTGACCGCCAGCGTCCCGGCAGCCACCGGGACCCCGCCCGCCCGGTTCCGTTACGACCCGGCCGACCCCACCCCCTCGGTCGGCGGCGCCACGATGACCCCGACCGCGGGCGTGCGTGACAACCGGTCCCTGGAAGCCCGGGCCGACGTGCTCGTCTTCACCAGCCAGCCGCTGGCCGGGCCGGTCGAGATACTCGGCGAGGTGGCCGCCGAACTGTCCGTGGCCCGCGACAACCCGCACGCCGACCTGTTCGTGCGGCTCTGCGACGTGGACGAGAAGGGCCGGTCACGGAACGTCTGCGACGGGATCGTCCGGCTGACCGCCGCGGACCCCGACGACGGCGTGGTGCGGGTCTCGCTCCTCGGTGCGGCGCACAGCTTCGGCCCGGGGCACCGGCTCCGGCTCCAGGTCAGCGGGGGCGCCCACCCCCGCTTCGCCCGCAACCCGGGCACCGGCCAGGTCGAGGCCCGCGCCCAGGACCTGGTGCCCACGGCGTACCAGATCGACCTGGGCGCCTCGGCGCTGCTGCTGCCCGTCACCGGGTGAGCCGGGCAAAAATATGCTACGGATGGTTGACGTAATCACCATCGAACGTAGAGCATGGAAGGTACCTGCGGCCCAGCGGAAGGATGACCATGACCGGCGAGGCCCGAGTGGACTTCCGCACGCATCCAGGGCAGTACCGGCACTGGCGGCTGGCCTGCGACGGCCCCGTCGCCACCCTGACCATGGACGTGGACGAGCAGGGCGGCCTGGTCCCGGGCTACGAGCTCAAGCTCAACTCCTACGACCTCGGTGTGGATATCGAGCTGTATGACGCGGTGCAGCGGCTGCGGTTCGAGCACCCCGAGGTCGCGACGGTCGTAGTGACGAGCGGCAAGGACAAGGTCTTCTGCGCGGGGGCCAACATCCGGATGCTGGCCGCTTCGCCGCACCCCTGGAAAGTCAACTTCTGCAAGTTCACTAACGAAACCCGCAACGGCATCGAGGACGCCAGTGCGAACTCGGGCCAGACATGGCTGGCCGCGCTGAACGGGACCGCGTCCGGCGGCGGCTACGAACTGGCCCTGGCCTGCGAGCACATCATGCTCATCGACGACCGCTCGTCCGCGGTGTCGCTGCCGGAACTGCCGCTGCTCGGGGTGCTGCCCGGCACCGGCGGCCTGACCCGGGTGGTGGACAAACGGCACGTGCGCCGCGACCGCGCCGACTACTTCTCCACCAAGTCCGAGGGCCTGAGCGGCAAGAAGGCCGTGGCCTGGCGGCTGGTCGACGAGGCCGTGCCCCGGGCGAAGTGGGATGAGGTCGTCCGGCAGCGGGCCGGGGAACTGGCCGCGCGGTCCAGCCGCCCGGCCGGCGCCGCGGGCATCGAGCTGGCCCCGCTGGCCAAGACCCGCACCGACGGGGAGATCTCTTACGACCACGTGACGGCCCGGCTCGACCCGGCCCGGGGGGTGGCCGAGATCACCGTGTCCGGCCCGGCCGGATCGGATCAGCAGAGCGAGCCACCCGCCGACCTGGCCGGGCTGCACGAGCAGGGGGCCAGCTTCTGGACCCTGGCCGTCACCCGGGAACTGGACGACCTGATCCTGGACCTGCGGACCAACGAGCTGGAGCTGGGCACCTGGGTGCTGCGCACCCACGGCGACCCGGCCCGGGTGCTGGCCTACGACCGGTTCCTGGCCGACCATCGCGACGACTGGCTGGCCGGCGAGATCGTGCTCTACCTGAAGCGCACCCTCAAGCGGCTGGACGTGACCAGCCGCAGCCTGCTGGCCCTGATCGAGCCGGGCAGCTGCTTCGCCGGCTCGCTGCTCGAGCTCGCGCTGGCCGCGGACCGCTCCTACATGCTGTCCGGCGTGTTCGAGGAGGTCGACCCCGACGCCAGCCCGGCCACGGTCACGGTCGGCCCGATGAACCTCGGCCCGCTGCCGATGAGCAACGGCCTGACCCGGCTGCAGACCCGGTTCCTCGGCGACCCGGACGCGCTGGCCGCGGCGGAGAAGCGGGCCGGGGAGGCGCTGGAGGCGCGAAGACGCGGACCAGGCAGGCCTGGTCACGTTCGTCCCCGACGACATCGACTGGGACGAGGAGGTCCGCATCGCCGTCGAGGAGCGGGCCAGCTTCAGCCCGGACGCCCTGACCGGCCTGGAGGCGAACTACCGCTTCCCTGGTCCCGAGACCATGGAAACCAAGATCTTCGGCCGGCTGACCGCCTGGCAGAACTGGATCTTCTACCGCCCGAACGCCTCGGGCCCCGACGGTGCGCTGCGCAAGTACGGTACCGGGCAGCGCGCCGACTTCGACCGAAAGCGAGTCTGATCCTCGTGACTACGGCACCCGACTACAGCGAGAAGATTCCCAACAACGTCGAGCTGCGCGACGACCGCCGGCTCCAGCGGGCGCTGGAGTCCTGGCAGCCCAACTTCCTGAACTGGTGGGAGTCCATGGGCCCGACCCTGCCCACCCAGGACGTCTACCTGCGCACCGCGATCAACGTGGGCCGCGAGGGCTGGGCCAACTTCGGGCACGTGCCGATGAAGGACTACCGGTGGGGCATCTTCCTGGCCGAGCGCAACCAGAAGCGGGAGATCGCGTTCGGCCAGCACAAGGGCGAGCCCGCCTGGCAGAAGGTGCCCGGTGAGTACCGGGCCGACCTGCAGCGGCTGCTCGTCATCCAGGGCGACACCGAGCCGGCCTCGGTCGAGCAGCAGCGCAACCTCGGGGCCACCGCACCCAGCCTGTATGACCTGCGCAACCTGTTCCAGGTCAACGTGGAAGAGGGCCGTCACCTGTGGGCCATGGTCTACCTGCTGCACGCCTACTTCGGCCGCGAGGGCCGCGAAGAGGCCGAGGAACTGCTGCACCGCAATTCCGGCAGTGAAGAGTCCCCTCGTATCCTCGGCGCGTTCAACGAGGAGACGCCCGACTGGTTGTCGTTTTTTATGTTCACCTACTTCACGGACCGGGACGGCAAGTATCAGCTGGGCACGCTCAAGGAGTCGGCGTTCGACCCGCTCTCGCGGACGTGTGAGTTCATGCTGAAGGAAGAGGCCCACCACATGATGGTCGGCACCACCGGCATCGACCGGGTGGTGGAGCGGACCGCGCAGCTCATGGTGGAGCACGAGACCGACGACGCCGGGCCGCTGGGCGGGGTCCCGCTGAACGTCATCCAGAAGTACCTGAACTTCCACTACAGCGTGTCCCTCGACCTATTCGGCGGGGAGACCTCCACGAACGTGGCCAACTACTACACCGCCGGCCTCAAAGGCCGCTGGCTGGAAGAACGGCGCAAGGACGACCACCGGCTGACCGACGACTCGTTCATGGTGGACGCGCTCGTCGACGCCGGAGATGGCCGCAAGAGCATCGGCCAGACCGAGGTGTCCGCGCTGGTCGGCCTCAATACCGACCTGCGCCGCGAATACATCTCCGACTGCGAGAGCGGAGTCACCCGGTGGAACCGGATCCTCGACCGGGCCGGCCTGCCGCAGCGCCTCAAGCTGCCGCACGTGGCGTTCAACCGGAAGGTAGGCGCGTTCGCTGGCGTGGAGGTGAGCCCGGACGGCGAGCTGCTGACCGAGCGGGAGTGGGCGGATCAGAAGGGGCGGTGGCTGCCCACCGACGTGGACAAGACCCATGTCCGGTCGCTGATGCAGCCGGTCCACGAGCGCGGGAGGATCGCCGCGTGGATCGCCCCGCCGCGTAACGGGATCAACGGTCAGCCGTTCGACTACGACTACGTCCACCTCGCCTAGATCACCGGTTTGGGCCACCCTGGGTAAGAGCACACCGCCACACGTCACCGCCCGACCAGAAAACGGAGGGCAGCCGCAATGCCGCAGCTGTTCAACGCGTGTGAGTACCTGCTGGACCGCCGGCTGGCCGAGGGAGACGGGCCGCGCACCGCGCTGACCGGCGTGGCCGGCGACGTGAGCTACGCCGCCCTCCATGACCAGGTGCGGCGGACCGCCGCGTCGCTGCGGGCCCTCGGGCTGCAGCCCGAGCAGCGGGTGCTGATGCTGATGTCCGACTCGCCGCAGTTCGTGGTGGTGTACCTGGCCGCGATGCGGATGGGCGCGATCCCGGTACCGGTGTCCACCATGCTGCACGCGGACGGCGTGGCCGAGTTGCTGCAGGACTCGCGAGCCCGGTTCCTGGCCGTGACCCGGGAGTTCGCGGCGACCGCGGCCGCGGCCTCGGCGGAGGCGCCCGAGCTCGCCGGGATACTGGCCGACGAGGCCCTGGCCGGGGAAACGCTGACCGGGGAGAACCAGCCGGGCAGCCCGGTTCCGGTGCACCTGCTCGGCGCGCTGGCCGCCGGTCCGCCCGATGACGCGGTGTATCCGACCACGGCCGACTCGCCCGCGTTCTGGCTGTACACCTCCGGCACGACCGGCCAGCCCAAGGCCGCGATGCACCGGCACGGAGCGATCAAGGTGGTCTGCGAGACGTATGGCGTCCAGGTCCTCGGGATCCGCCCCGGGGACCGGTGCCTGTCCGCCGCCAAAGCCTTCTTCGCCTACGGTCTGGGTAACTCGCTGCTGTTCCCGCTGTCGGTGGGCGCCTCCGCGGTCCTGGAGCCGTCCCCGTCCCGGCCCGGCCTCATCGCGGACGCGGCCCAGAAACACGGCGCGACCCTGTTCTTCGCCGGGCCGACGTTCTTCGCCAACATGCTCGGGGCCGGGCTGGCTGCGGACGCCCTGGCCGGGGTGCGGCTGGCCGCCTCCGCGGGGGAGGCGCTGCCCGCGTCGCTGTATGAGCGGTGGACCTCGCACTTCGGGGTGGACATCCTGGATGGCATCGGCATGACCGAGATGCTGCACATCTTCCTGTCCAACCGTCCGGGGCAGGTCCGGGCGGGCACCACCGGGGTGGCCGTGCCCGGCTACGACCTGCGCGTGCTGGACGAGTCGGGGCAGGAGGTGCCCCGGGGCATGCCCGGCACCCTGTTCGTCCGCGGAGACTCCACCGCGACCGGGTACTGGCAGCGCTACGACGCCTCGCGCCAGGTCTTCCAGGGCGAGTGGCTGCGGACCGGCGACACCTACGTCCAGGACGACGACGGGTACTACGCCTGCCTCGGCCGCACCGGGGACATGCTCAAGGCCAGCGGCATCTGGGTGTCGCCTGCCGAGGTCGAGGCCCGGCTGCTGGCCCACCCGGCGGTGGCCCAGGCCGTGGTGGTCGCCGCCCTGGACCGCGAGGGGCTGGAGAAACCGGTCGCCTACGTGATTCTGGAGGCCGGCCAGGCGGCCACCGAGGACGAGCTGATCGAGTTCTGCCGCCAGGCGCTGCCGTCGTTCAAGCGGCCGCGCAAGGTGGTGTTCGTGGGCGGCTACCCGACCACGGCCACCGGCAAGATCCGCCGGGTCGAGCTGCGCCGGATGGCCGCCACCGTGCTGGTCCCCGCGATGCCCGTGGCTGGGGAAACCGTGGCTGGGGAAACCGTGGCTGGGGAGACCGTGGCTGGGGAGACCGTGCTGCCGGGGGAGAGCGGCTGATGCTCGACGGCCGTCCGCTCATCGACGTGCACCTGCACGCGGCGCGGCTGCCCACGCTCAAGCCGTCCTGGACCCAGTGGGCCCACGATTTCGGTGACCGCGAGGTGCTGGACCGGGTCTATGACAGGGCCGGCACGATGGTGCCCGCCGAGTTCGACGCCTACCTGGCCGGGGAGGGCGTGGACACCGCGCTGGTGCTGGCCGAGTACAGCCCCAAGGCGACCGGCATCCAGCCCGTCGAGGACCTGCTGCCGCTCACGGGGTACAACCCGGACCGGATCAAGATCATCGCCAACATCAACCCGCACCTGCACTACCCGGTGGACGAGGAACTGGAGCGCCAGCTCGGCCTGGGCGCGGTCGCGCTGAAGATCCACCCGGTGCACGCGGGCGCGGCAGTCAACGACCGGGCGCTGTATCCCGCCTACGAGATCTGCCAGTCGGCCGGGCTGCCGGTCGTGGTGCACTGCGGGACCAGCACGTTCCCCGGATCCAGCAACGCGCTGGCCGACCCGGTCCTGCTCGATGACGTGCTCCGCGACTTCCGGCGTCTCGACATCGTGCTCGCGCACGGCGGGCGTGGCTGGTGGTACGACGCGGCCGCGTTCCTGGCCCTGGTCAACGAGCACGTCTGGATCGAGCTGTCCGGGCTGCCGCCCTCGCGGCTGCGCGAGTACTACGCCCGGCACAACTGGCCGCGGCTCACCCGGAAGATGATCTTCGGAACCGACTGGCCCGGTGTGCCCGGTATCGCCAGGAACGCCCGGGCGGTCGCGGCGCTGTGCCCGGACGAGCTCACCGCCGCGCTGGTGCTGGCCGGTAACGCAGCCCAGGTCTACAACCTGAAACTGCCCGCCTGAGCGCGCGGAGGCCGCCATGACCCTGCACTGGACCAAAGAAGATGACCCGCGCTGGGATGCTGACAAGCAGCGGCTGTTCGGGCCGGCCGACCTGGCCGCCGTGGATCTTGACCCGCCCGCGGCCGGGACGCCGGTGGCCGACGAGTGGTGGCAGGTCACCGGCGACGACGGTCAGGTCGCCGGCTACGGCTGGCTGGATTCCGAGTGGGGGGACGCCCAGATCAGGTTCTGGGTGAACCCGGCCCGGCGCGGTGCGGGCGTCGGCGAGTTCATCCTGGACCACCTGGAGGACGAGGCCGCCGCGCGGGGACTCAACTACATCTACAACGTGGTCCCGGCCAGCCACCCGGACCCGGACTGGATCACCGGGTGGCTGACCCGGCACGGCTTCGTGCCGGGCACCGGCGACTTGCGCCGCCAGGTCCCCGCCGTGGCACGCCGGCGGCCCCCCGGCTGACTACGACGAGCGATGGCCCGCCATGAAGCCTCGTGGCGCGCATTGCGGTCACATTCTGCGTTCCCGCTACTCCTGGCCGGACGTAGCCGCCGGCCCGGCCCGCCTGGACTGGCGGGCCGGGCCGGCGACGGGCGTCCATCAGCCGGTCACCGGGACGGTGGTGGGGGCCGGGGTGGGTGTGGGCGCGGGTGATGGCGTCGGGCCAGTGCGGGTTGGCGACGGCGTGGGCGTCGGCCCGGTCCGCGTCGGCGACGGTGTGGGCCCGGTCGGTGTGGGTGTGGGCCCGGTGGGCGTTGGTGTGGGCCCGGTCGGTGTGGGTGTGGGCCCGGTGGGTGTGGGTGTGGGCCCGGTGGGTGTGGGTGTGGGCCCGGTCGGGTGTGGGGTGTGGGCCCGGTGGGTGTGGGTGTGGGGCCGGTCGGTGTCGGAGTTGGCCCGGTCGGTGTGGCTGTGGGGCCGGTCGGTGTCACTGTGGGGCCCGTGGGCGGGGCGGTCGTGGGCGGGGCCGCACAGCTGGGCACGGTGATCGTGTCGCTGTCGAGAGTCACCGCCCCGGTCTGGGCCAGCGCCCGGCCCACGATCGTATTGTTCGTTGTCACCGTGATCGATGCCAGAGCGAGGATCGTGCCCGTGAAACTGGAGCCGGTCCCGAGTGTGGCTGAACTGCCCACTTGCCAGAACACGTTACAGGCCTGGGCGCCACCGATCAGGACCACATGGCTGGCTGAGCCGGTGGTGAGCGTGGAGCCGATCTGGAAGATGAAAACCGCGGCTGGATCGCCTTGTGCGTCCAGGTACAACGTTCCGTTGAGCAGCAGTGCCGACGACTCGTTGTACACGCCGGGCTTCAAAGTCTGTCCCGCTCCGACGGAACCGCTCAAGCTCCCCGTCGGACTCTGCCCGGCGGCGAAGTTGTACGCGGTCGTCGAGTCGGACTGGGCCCCCATAGCGACCGCGTCGTCATCGTGAGTGTTGCCGTTCACGATCCCGGGAGGAAACCCGGTGATGGACGTGCCCGACCACACCCCAAGGTCACCGTTGAGGAGAGTTGGGCCGGTGTTGGTCACTGCGCTGCCGCCCAGGACGGCAAAGCTCTGTGCGGTCCCGAGGGGCACCGTGGTTTGCGCGCCCGCGGGAGACTGCGAAAGGAGCAGGGTGCATACGATTCCGATGGGCACCAGGGCGGCCAGCCAGGAATACTTAAGGGCATTACGCGAGACGGGGCTGCCGATAGCTTGCATTTACCGGACCTTTCGCTGAGGGCAACTGGACGGGAAGGCGGGCAGTGACGGATATGTGTCATCGGGGGAACAAGCGCCCGGACTGATATCACTGTGCGCCCGTTTGGGCTCTCCTGGCCCCTTTCCTAAATCCCATCCAAGTGCCCGATGAATCATCTGGAACATTACACGAGGTGCCGCTGAAGTGGGAACGGCACGCGCGTCGGACCAGGCACTTTCGTCAAAAGGACTACTTGTCCAAGCTCTCAGTAGTGTTGGATGCGAGAAAATGCCCGAGATGTGAAGCGGCCTATATCACTTCCCTAGGGCAGAATTCTCTGGGACCTTGGTGCTACCCTTCTGGCTGTGCGCCGGAGAGTCTTCCGTCTTGTATCGGATCCCATTTACGAGATGGCACGATTGGGGCTCATGTGCTCACTTCCTTAATCGCCGATCATGATCCCTCAGCCCCGCGCCAATTTGCCGGAGGTTTCTCAAATGCGTGACCTGTTTGGATGCGCCCGGTCTTGCCGGTCGGTGACGAACTCCAGGCTCGTCGCACTGGTCATCGCGTCGTCTATGGCGGCAGTGCTCTCCGGCTGCGCAACGCCTGCTCTGACGGGATCCCCAGCGGCGGCATTGTCACGGGTGGTGCAGCCGCTGCCTGTGTCCGCGGCCCGCCTGGCCCGGTTGCCCGCCGCCACAACATTCGGGCGGCTTCGTGGCGCGCCGTTGGATCCGGCTCCGTTCTCGCCTGAGACGGGAGTCGTGATTCACCCCACGGCGGCCCGGGCGGTGTACGCGTACCCGGGCGGTCCGCCAGTGGCGGTCCTGCCTGCCACCGAACTCTCCAGTCCGACCTGGGTCCCGGTGGTTCAAACCTGGTTTGGATGGGACCGGGTGCTGCTGCCCGCCCGGCCGAACCGAGCGACAGGCTGGATCTTCCTGGGCAGCGGCGGGCTGCAGACCGCCTACTCCCCGTACCGGATAGAGATAAGCCTCGCGGCCTACCGGCTCACCGTGCTGGACCGGGGCCGCCGGCTGGGGGCGTGGACGGTAGCCGTGGGCGCCCCCGGCACGCCCACTCCCACCGGGCGGACTTTCCTGCTGGCCGCGGTGGCGCCCAGGCATCCGACCTACAGTCCGCTGATTCTCCCGCTGGGCATGCACTCGCACACGCTGAGCACCTTCGGGGGCGGCCCGGGGACCGTTGGCCTGCACGGCTGGCCGGACCCCTCGGTCTTCGGCCATGCGGTCAGCCACGGCTGCGTGCGCATTCCACCTGCCGCCCTGCGGATGCTGTCCCGCATTCCGCTCGGCACTCCGGTCGCCATCACCAGCTAGCCCGCGAGACGGTCATGTTGGCACCGGGCGCGCTGATCAGCCACATCGCGGATCTGGGTGAGGCGGGTTTACTGCCCCAGCAGCCAGCGTCCCGGTGCGATGAGCCCGCGGGCCTCGGCCGGCCCCCACGACCCAGGTGCGTAGGGCGCGACCCTGGGCGGGTTGGCCAGCAGCGGCCCAGCCACATCCCACACCGCGGCCAGCCCGTCCGGGCGGGTGAACAGTGAGCGGTCGCCCAGCAGCACGTCGTGGATCAGCCGCACGTAGGGCGGCAGCGGATCCGCGCCCTTCAGGTTCGCGAGCGAGATCGAGGTCCGCGCGCTCTCCAGCTCGAGTGCGGGACCGGGCTTCTTGGCCATCAGCGACAGGCCGATCTCCCCGTTGCCCGCCAGCGAGAATGACAGCACATTGGTGTCGGTGGGCAACTGCCCGGCCAGGGGCCCGGACGCTTCGCGCAGGATAAGGCTGACCTGCTGCTCCGTGGCCGCCAGTCGCTTGCCAGTGCGGAGGTAGAACGGCACGCCGCGCCAGCGGTCGTTGTCGATCCACAGCCGCGCGGCCACGTAGGTGTCCTGGGTGGAGTCGGCGGCTATTCCCGGCACGTCGCGGTACCCGTCGAACTGGCCCAGCACCACCTCGGAGGGGTCCAGCGGCCGGAAACAGCTGATTACCTTCTCGCGGGCGGACTGCAGGTCGAGTGGGCCCAGGGTGGCCGGAGGTTCCATGGCCACCTCGGCCGCCACCTGGAACAGGTGGGTGACCAGCATGTCGAGCACCGCGCCGGTGGCGTCGTAGAACCCGGCCCGGTCGGTGACGCCAAGCTTCTCCGGGACGTCGATCTGCACCGACTCGACATGATTACGGTTCCACATCGCGGCGAACAGCTCATTGGCGAAGCGCAGGACGTGCAGGTCCTGGGTGGCCTCTTTGCCCAGGAAATGGTCGATCCGGTACACCTGCTGCTCATCGAGCACCGAGTGGACGACCCGGTCCAGCGCCTCGAACGACTTCTGTGAGGTGCCGAACGGCTTCTCGTACACGGCGCGGGCGTCTTTGGCCAGCCCATGCTGACCGAGCGCCTTGGTCAACTCGGTGAAGGCGACCGGGGGGACCGCCATGTAGTGAACAAGCTGTGCCTCCGCGCCGAGCGAGCTACGCGCCTTGCTCAGCGCGTCAAGCAGGCTGCCGGGACTGTCGGTGTTGAAACCGCCACCGGCGAAGAACACCCGCTCGGAAAATGACTTCCACGCCGCCGGCTCGGGCTTCGAGCCGAACTCGGTGAGCGCGTCGTGGACATGACCGCGGAAATCCTCGTGCGCGACATCGCCGCGGCCGTTGCCTACCAGCCGCCACTCCTTGGGGAGCAGCCCTTCGGTAGCGAGGCTGTAGAACGCGGGTAGCACCAGCCGCTTAGCCAGATCGCCGGTAGCGCCAAATAGCACGAAGATCGTCGGACCCGGATGGGAATGTGGCTGGGGAGAACGCTTCGCAGTCGGCATGCCCATAACTTACGTGGCGGACGTCGCGGGGGAGGCGCCGACCGGGCCGTCGGCGGGGCGTGGCCTGGCCCGCCGGGCCACGCGCCGTTAACGCCCCGGGTCAGGCGTGCCCGCCACCGATGAGACTGCCGATCCCGAACGTCACCGCGATGGCCATTCCGCCCAGCAGGAACTGGCGGATGCCTGAGCGCAGCACCGGCCGCCCGGTGAGCCGGCCCACGACCATCCCGCCCGTGACCAGGGCCACGGCCGTGATGACCAGGGTGGCGGCCAGGTTGGGCAGGCCGACCAGGTAAGGCAGCAGCGGCACCAGCGCCCCGAGGGAGAACGCGCACAGGGAGGCGAAGCCCGCCAGCAGGGGGGAAGGCAGCTCGGCCGGATCGATGCCGAGTTCTTCCCGGGTATGCACCCGCAGGGCCGTCCCGGGATCCTTGGACACCGCGGCCGCCATCCGGTCCGCGGTCTCCGGGTCCGCCCCGTACTCGCGGAAGTAGCCCGCCAGCTCCTCCTGCTCAGCCACGGGGAACAGGGCGTGCATCTTCTGCTCCAGTGCCACCTCGGCGTGCACCAGCTCGTTCTGGTTGGTGACTGAGATGTACTCCCCGGTGCCCATCGAGAACGCCCCGGCCACCAGCGCGGCCACGCCGGTCAGCACGATCGTGTGCGTGGACGCCTGGCCCCCGCCCAGCCCGGCGATCAGGGAAGCGTTGGTGACCAGCCCGTCCACCGCGCCGAAGACGGTCGGCCGCAGCCAGCCGCCCGAGACGTCACGGTGCCCATGCGACCATCCCGCACGCAACGCCGCCGACCCGGTCTCCGATGACGGCCCGGTCTCCGCCGACGGACTGCGTGTCTCCTCGTCAGTCACGTGCGCTCATCACCCCCGAGGCGCCTCTATCCGGTGCCTGTCACGGTACAGCCGTGCGCGGCTGCCCCGCAGATCGTGGGCGGGAGCTGGCGATATACTTCTGTTTCAGAAATTTATTTACACGCTCGCTGGTGAGCTGCTGGCGGGCTGGCCCGATCTCGCAGGAAGCGGGTTTTCTGATGGCCAGCGACCGCGTGGCTGGTGGGCCACGCCCGGCCGGTACTGGGCCGACGGTTCCGCCTTGATCGATCGCCCCGGTGTGGGCGAGATCATGCTCGATCTCCTCTACGACATCCGCGGCAACGGGCCTACATTCAGGGCCATGCAGCAGTTCCTCCGTGACCGGCAGCCGCCGACCCTGGTCGCCGCCGGGGTCAACGATGAGATCTTTCCCGGGGAAGTCCAGCGGCAGATCCTCACCGATCTGCCCGGGGCCGAATTCCACCCGCGCGACACCGGGCACTTCGCCCTGGAGGACCAGGCTCCCGAGATAGCCCGGCTGATGCGCGCCTTCCTGGGCCGGGTCCTGGCTCCCGGGCTCGGGTCATGACCGCGGTCGCGGTCCTCGGCCCGGGCGGGGTCGGCGGCCTGCTGGCCGCCCGGCTCGGGCACGCCGGTCACGATGTCACCCTGATCGGCCGGCACCCCGACCGGGTGACGGCCGCGGGCCTGACCCTGACCGCGCCCGGGGAAGACCCCATCACCACCACGCCCGCGTCCCGCCCGTATCTCACCCAGCCCGTCGATGTCCTGATCGTCGCGGTCAAGGCCACCCAGCTGGTGGACGCCACCGCCCGGGTGCCCGGGGCGCTGCTGGCCGGCGCGACCGTGGTTCCCTTCCTCAACGGCGTCGACCACCTGCCCTACCTCCGTGCGGTCTATCCGGGTGACACGGTCGCCGCGACCATCGTGGTGGAGGCCACGAGGCTGGCCGACGGCACCATCGAGCAGGTTTTCCCGGGGGTCCGCGTCACCGTGGCCACCCCGCCCGGGTCACCGGCCGCCGCGGCCGCGGCGGAGCTGTTCGACGTGCCTGGCCTCCAGGTGGCTACCGGTCCTGGCGAGGCGCAGGTGCTGTGGCAGAAGCTGACCTTTCTGGCCCCTTACGCGCTGCTCACCACGGCCGCGGGGCAGCCCATTGGCCCGGCCCGGGAGCGGTTCGCGGAATGGATCAGCCCGCTGGCCCGCGAGTCCTGCGCCGCGGCCGCGGTGCACGGCGCCCGGATCGACCCGGCCGCGGTCGAGGCCCAGATCCGGGGTCTGCCGGACGGGGGGCGCTCCTCCATGCTCAAGGACCGCCTGGCCGGGTACGAGCTCGAACTCGACGCCATCGCCGGGCCCACGCTCCGCACGCTCGGCCCCTCAGCGGCCCCGGCCACGCTCCGGGCCGTGCAGACTATCCTGGGCGGCCGCTGACCCTCGCCGCCGGCGGGGAGCGCGCCCGTCCACGGCGGTAAAGGCGATCGTCTGCGTCCACCAGGCCGGATCGGCGCAGTGGGCCAGGAACGCGTCGATCGAGCGGTCATCGAGGTGCCCCGAGGCCGTCAGGCGAGGGCGCAATTCGATGACCGTCTGTCTCCAGTACTGCGCCCAGAGCGAGCGACCCCGGTACAGCGCGGTTTCTGCCGTCGCCCCGACGTGCTCCAGCCCGAGCCTGGATACCATCGCCGGCAGCCGCCGGCCGATGAAGTAGTCGATCCCCTGCTCGTCCGCCCAGGCCAGCCAGCCTGCCCAGAACGCGCGGACCTCAGGCGGCTCGGCCACGCTGACCGGCAGGAAATCCGGCTCGATCAGCAGGACCGCCCCGCCCGGCCGCACGCTGGCCAGGAGGTTCGCCACGGCCGCCTCGGCGTCGCCCACGTGGTGCAGCACCGCGCGGGCCGTCACCAGGTCAAAGTCTCCCGGTTCGACGGGCCCGGCCAGGATGTCGGCCTGGCGGAACTCCAGCCCGGGCGGGTCCGCACTGACCAGCGACAAGTCGAGATCCACCGCCACCGCCCGGCCACCGGGGGCGATCCGCTGGGCCAGCCAGGCCGACATGGAGCCGTTGCCACAGCCAACTTCGAGCGTCCGCGCCCCCGGCCCGATGCCCAGCCGGTCAATGTGGCGGCGGTGCATCGGATCAAGCAGCCGCGACATGAGGCTGAGCCGGCGGCGCTCACCATCTTGGTGATGATCAAGGACGTACTCTGGCACTCTGTTCCCGACCGGTCGCGGCTGAGGTGGCCTGCTCAGCAAGCCCTGGGGCCACTCGCGGTTACAGCTTACGGGCAGCTTAGGCTGACCAGGTGGGGCCCCGGTTCGATGTCATCGGCACAGACCGCCTGATCATGCGGCGCTGGCGCGAGGCGGACCGGGAGCCGTTCGCGGCCCTGAACGCCGACCCCGAGGTGATGCGCTACTTCCCGGCGCCCCTGGACCGGGCGGCCAGCGACGCCATGGTGGACCGGATCGAGGATCTCTTCCGGCGGCAGGGGTTCGGGCTGTGGGCCCTCGAAGTCTCCGCGACCGGGGAGTTCATCGGGTTCACCGGCCTGAACCCGATGCCGGCCGGTGTCCCGGGCGCGGGCGGCATGGAGGTGGGCTGGCGGCTGGCCCGCGGCGCGTGGCATCAGGGCTACGCCAGCGAGGCCGCGGCCGCCGCGGCCGGCGTCGCCTTCCGGGGAGCGGGCCTGGCGGAGCTGTGGTCCATGACCGCCGTCGTGAACGAGCCGTCGCAGGCGGTGATGCGGCGGCTGGGGATGACCCTGCACGGCCATTTCGACCACCCGAGGGTGGCGGCCGGTCATCCGCTCCAGCCCCACGTCGTCTACCGCCTCCCCGGCCGGGAGTGGGCGGCTCGCGGACCGGCCTCAGGGCCGGCGCACGAACACCCGGTGAGACGGACGCGCCCACGGGTCGCGCCACCGATCGCGGGTAGGGACCAGGGTGCCTTCTGGGCACCAATCGTCGGGAAATACCAGGAGAAGTTGCGATGACCAGCGGTTTCTACGGACCGGAGGACTCCGGGTCCAGCCCGTTCGATGACTTCCTCGCGCGGATCTACGGCACGGGTGGCCCGCGCCAGCCCGTGCACCGGGTCAACATCACCCGGCTGATGAGCGCTCCGGCCCGCGAACTCCTCAGCCTGGCGGCGACCCACGCCGCCGAGCAGGGCGGCCGGGACCTCGACACCGAGCAGCTCCTGTGGGCCGCGGCCAGCATGGAACCGACCCGCACCCTGCTGGCCCGGGCCGGCGCCGATCCCGACGCGCTGGTCCGCGAGATCGAGAGCCAGGAAGCCGGGACCGGGCCCAGCGGCGAGCCGCCGCAGCTCACCCCCGGCGCCAAGCGCGCCCTGCTGGACGCGCACCAGATCTCCCGCGTGGTCGGCTCGACCTACATCGGGCCCGAGCACATCCTGTTCGCCCTGGCCGCCAACCCCGAGTCCGGCGCGGGCCGCATCCTGTCCGGGGCCCGGGTCACCCCCGAGACCCTGCAGCGGGCCCTGATCGGGCAGGGCGCCGGGGCGGGCGGCCCCGGCGGTCCGGGTGGTCCGGGCAGCCGGTCGGCCACGCCGACGCTGGACGAATTCGGGCGCGACCTGACCGCCCTGGCCCGGGAAGGCCACATCGACCCGGTCATCGGGCGCGACGAAGAGATCGAGCAGACCGTCGAGGTGCTGTCCCGCCGGGGCAAGAACAACCCGGTGCTGATCGGCGAGGCCGGGGTGGGCAAGACCGCGATCGTCGAGGGCCTCGCGCAGCGCATCGTGGACGACGACGTGCCCCAGACGCTGGCGGGCAAGCGGGTGGTGCAGCTCGAGCTGACCGGCGTGGTGGCCGGCACCCGCTACCGCGGCGACTTCGAGGAGCGCGTCAAGCGGATCATCGACGAGATCCGCGAGCACCGGGACGAGCTGATCATCTTCATCGATGAGCTGCACACCCTGGTCGGTGCGGGAGCGGGCGCCGAGGGCGGGATGGACGCCGGCAACATGCTCAAGCCGGCCCTGGCCCGCGGTGAGCTGCACATCGTCGGCGCGACCACGCTCGATGAGTACCGCAAGAACATCGAGAAGGACGCGGCCCTGGCCCGGCGGTTCCAGCCGGTCCTGGTGCCCGAGCCGACCGTGGACGACACGATCGCGATCCTGCGCGGCCTGCGCGACCGCTACGAAGCTCACCATCAGGTGCGCTACGCCGACGAGGCGCTGGTGGCCGCGACCGAACTGTCCGACCGCTACCTCACCGACCGTTTCCTGCCCGACAAGGCGATCGACCTCATCGACCAGGCCGGCGCACGGGTCCGGCTGCGGACCAAGATGCCGCGCCGGGACGTACGCGACCTGGAGCGGCGGGCCGAGGAACTGCAGCGGGACAAGGACCAGGCCATCGCCAGTGAGCAATACGAGCGCGCCTCCCAGCTGCGGGACGAGATCAGCGAGGTCCGGGGGCAGATCGATCAGCTCACCGGGGACCAGTCCGCGGTCCCGGAGGTGACCGTGGAAGACATCGCCGAGGTCGTCTCGCGGGCCACCGGCATCCCGGTGCGCCAGCTCACCGAGGAGGAGAAGGACCGGCTGCTGCGCCTGGAGCAGCACCTGCACGAGCGGATCATCGGCCAGGGCGAGGCGGTCGCCGCGGTGGCCGAGGCGGTCCGCCGGTCCCGCGCCGGGCTGGGCGACCCGAACCGGCCGGTGGGCAGCTTCCTGTTCCTCGGCCCGACCGGGGTGGGCAAGACCGAATTGGCCCGCGCGCTGACCGAGGCGCTGTTCGGCGCGGAGAGCCGGATGATCCGGCTGGACATGAGCGAGTTCCAGGAACGGCACACGGTGAGCCGGCTGGTCGGCGCGCCGCCCGGGTACGTCGGCTACGAGGAAGCCGGGCAGCTCACCGAGGCGGTCCGGCGGCGGCCCTACTCCGTCATCCTGCTCGATGAGATCGAGAAGGCCCACCCGGACGTGTTCAACATCCTGCTCCAGGTGCTCGACGACGGGCGGCTCACCGACGGCCAGGGCCGGACCGTGGACTTCCGGAACACGGTCCTCATCATGACCAGCAACCTCGGCTCGGATCTGATCACCCGGCGCGGCGGCCCGCTCGGCTTCGCGGCCAGCGCGGCCTCGAGCGGCTCCGGCACCCAGGACAACCTGCAGGACCAGTTGATGCGGCGGCTCCGCGAGTCGTTCCGGCCCGAGTTCCTGAACCGGATCGACGAGATCATCATCTTCCGCCAGCTGGACGAGGCTGAACTGCGGCAGATCACCCAGCTGCTGCTCGAGGAGACCCGGCGGCGGCTGCACGCCCAGCACGTGACGCTGGAGTTCACCCCGGCCGCGGTGGACTGGATCGCCGAGCACGGGTACCAGCCGGAGTTCGGGGCCCGGCCGATGCGCCGGATCATCCAGCGCGAGGTGGACAACCACCTCTCGCGGCTGCTGCTGGACGGGCAGATCAGCCCGGGCCAGATGGTCACCGTGGACGTCGCGGACGGCCAGCTGACCTTCACCGCCCACGACCAGCAGGTACCGGCCCCGGCCAGCTGAGCCGGGCTGGCTGACCGGTGCCGGCTGAGTCCCGGCAAGATCAAGATCAAAGTCAAGATCAAAGGCACGCAACGAAAGGCGCGACATGGAACGCGGAAGCTCCAAGCACGGTCCAGAGCTTGACGAGCAAATGGAGCGGGAGGACGAGTCAATCCTCCGAACCGGTCAGCCGGCCCGCACCGAGGAGTGGCGTGAGCCCGAGCCGTTCGACCCGGAGCACCTGGACCTGGAACTACCCGAGGACCAGGAACCAGGCGTGCCGCGGGGGATGACTACCGGCGATGTGGAGCTGCGGTCAGACATCGCCCGCTGGCTCCCGCCGCACAAGCTGCCCGAGGGCCGTCACGCGCTGCTGGAATTCCTGCAGCACGAGGGCGCGCCCGACGATGTGGTCGCCGCCATCGGCCGCCTGCCGGCCGGACGGAAATTCCACACGATCGGCGAGATCGTCCGCACGCTCGGCATCCACACCGAAGAGGAATAGCTCGTGGGCTGGCCGCGGCTATTTATCTCTTCCATGGCTGCCCGGGTCAGCGATAGCTCCTCACCATTTCGGTTCACCTAAACGAGAACCCGGTCGGGCTGTGCCCCGTAATTTTGTACGGGCGGGACGCGGCGGGAGCGGTCAGGGTGCTGTGCGTGCTGGTGTGGTATTTCCGGACCGAGCCGCGCATCTGCGGCAATGGCTTGCCCTCCGCGTAGGCCTCGCCGTAAACGGACACAGACGACGTCCGGAAGCCCGGTGCGTCATAGTGCCCGACCGTCCGGCCGTCAAGCGTGATCTGGACCTGGCCGTGCGCCACGGTAAAACCGTAGCTGGTATATGCATGGCCCCTGACCAGAGCCCCGGGACGGGTGGCGCTAGTGGGCTTAAAGCCCGTGTCCAGGCCGAGAAACCCGCTGGCGTCCCACGACGATACGAACAGGTGCTGGCCGGTGTCCCCGTAGTAGGTCGGGTCCGTCATCACACCCACCTCGTATGTCCGGTGGCGGCTTCCCTTGACCAGCATCTCGGTCAGCGAGTGGTCGTTCCCGGCACCCATTGCCTCGGGCCGGGCGTAGAAACTGACCGACGCGCTCATGGGGGCCGCACCCGAGTTGTAGGCTGTGGCCCAGAAGTACGCCCCGGCGATCATGACGCCACCGCAGGCAGATCCACCGCAGTCGGCGGCCCGGCATATCCCGAGCGGGCAATGGTGGCTGGCCCGGTGTTCACCGACTTTATCCGAATTGCGGATCCCGGCGTTTCAAAGATAACCAGGCTCGTGTGCAGCCGGCTCTCCCGCTTATTGATCGAGAGCGAAAACCGCTGCTCAGCCACTGTGCCCCCGGGGCTCGGGCTAGACCGAAATTTCCTTCCGCCTAGCGCATTTCTTCACGTTGTTTCGACTGTCGCACCTGCCTCCCTCCTGTGGGTCGCCCAAGAGGGGTAGGTGGCCTACGCTGAGTGAATGAAATGAAGGGGCCTGGCGGCCATTTTCATCCAAGAGGGGTAGGCGGCCTACGCCAAGTGGATGAGATAAGGCGGCCTGCCGGCTATGTGCGGCCCCCACGCACCGCGATCTCGGCCACAGTCGCCGCGCAGGGGATACGTGACAGCATGAGCGGGTGACGGAGTTCGACGCGGAGCTATACCTGCGGCTGGCCGCGGAGCGCACGCTGCTGGACGCCCCGGGCGATGACGGCCACGTCGCGGATTCGCCGCTGGAGGTAGCCGGGCACGCGCTAGTGGCGGTGCGGGCGATCAGCGCCGGCGCGGCCCAGTCAGTCGTGGACGACTACTACCTGGCCCTGGCCTACCGCCGGGGTGAGCATCCCCACCGTCAGCTGCGGGGGCTGCGTTCGGCAGCCGCCGCAGCCAGCCCCCGCCCCAGCCTGGCCACGCTGCGGGCGGTGCCGTGCCGGCGGCTCATCGAGCAGCCGTGGGGCCAGTTGTTCCTCCGCTACCTGGTCCTGCGGTCCGGGTCAACTTCGCTGCAGGTGAAAATGACCGCCGCGGCGGTCCCGCCCGGCCCGGCGAGCCTGCCGGCCGGGCCTGGATTCGCGAGCGCCGTGTCCAGGACCCGCGTCACCCGGTCCGGCCCGGTCCGGGGGCCGGCGCCAGCGGTCCGGGCTTTCCCCAGCAGCTCTCCCTCACCGACGACCGCGGGACAACGGTGTCCGCCGGCCTGTCGGGCGGCGGCGGCGACAGTGCGTGGGACGGCGAGTTCGGGGCCAGCCCGGGGCTCGCCGAGGAAACCGCCTGGATCGAGGTGCTCGGCGAGCGGGTCGAGCTGCCGGCTGCGCCTTCCCCGCCTGCCGAGACCTGGGTCGAGCCCCTGGGCGGCCAGGATCCGGCCCTGGCCTACCTGTGGGCCAGGGTCGCGGCCCTGACCCAGTTTCACGCGACCCCCAACGTCGAATCGTCCATCGAGGCGCTCGTCGCGGCCGGCTCGCTGGCTCCCGGTGACCCGGCCCTCGCGGAGGTGCGGGACGTGGCGGCCCAGCTCTCCGGCCGCGGGAGCCGCGCCCGCGGCGCGGGCCGCCCGGGCCCGCTCCCCGAGCCGTGGCGGTCCCTGCTGGCCCGGCGCGGCCAGGCCGGAGGCCCCGAAGGGCTCGTGGTGGCGGGCGTGACCGCCCCGGAGTTCGACGGGATCACGGTCGCGGTGCTGGCCGTGCGGTCCGCGGAGGAGGGGTTCTCCGCCGACGTCGAGACCGTGCCCGGCCTGCAGCACTGGCCGGTGTTCCGGAGGGCTGTCGACGAGCCGATTCTGGCCTGGTGGGCCGCGGACGACCGTGGCCACCACTATCTCGGCCGGCCCGGCAGCTGGCACTCCGGCCCGGACCATGGCGGCGGGCAGATCGAGTTCTGGCCCGCGCTGGACCCCGCGGCGAGGGTGCTCGACATCATGCCCACCACGATGACCGCGCGGGCCGTGATCCGGGTACCGCTGCGCTGGGATGAAGACCGATGAGCACGCCGTGGTGGCGCGGGGTGCCACCGGCCGTGGCCACGGTGTCCTGTGCCGGCCGGGAGCACCAGCTGCGCTGGGCGGCCGGGGAACTGCGGGTCCCCGGCCACCCCGACCTCGAGAGTGAGAAGATCCTCAGGGCGCTGGCCGGGGAGAGTTACGCCTGCCTGGACGTGCTGGAGGCGTGGCAGGTGCATGCCGACGACCTGCGGGTCCTGATCCTGGCCAGCCGCGGGCCCGCCGATCCGGTGGCGGTCCGGCTCGAGGAGCCTGGGCCCACGGGCTGGACTGGCTGGACCGGCCGGACGGCAGCGGCCAGGATGCAGCGCCGCCGGTCGGCCGTGACTGCGGTGCTGGGCGGCGGAGCGCCAGCGTCGAGGGAGCATGAGGACCCCCTGGCCACGCTGCTCAGCCTGGGCGGCCCGATGCAGACCCGGCTGACGGCCACGGTCGCCGCGGCCTGGCGGGAACGGCTCCGCGACGGGGCCGCGGCCGCGGACGCAGCCGCCGCGCCCGCGGATGCGGCCGCGCCCGCGGATGCGGCCGTGCCGGCGGGTGCGGCCGCGGTTGAAGCGGCCCGGCCGGCGCTGCACGCGGCGTTGTACGGCCGGGTGGTGGCCACCCTGCGGGCCTGGTCCGGGCGCCCGGACCTCCGGGTCGGGCTGACCATGATCGGGGAATCGGACCCGGCGGCCCTGGCCCCCGACGGCGACGGGATCGCGGTGGAACTGCCGTTCGGCTGGATCAGCGACGTGTGGGCCCGGGGCCTGGGAACCTGCTGGGATCGGTTCATCCTGGCCGCGGCGCCGGCCGGGGACGGGTGGGCCCTGTCTGCCGTGGCTCCCGACCTGGGCCCGCCCGCCGAGATCACGATCACCGGCGCCCCGCCCGGCTAACCCCTCCGCGATCGGGCCGGGTTTAGCGCCTCCGGGCCTGGCGGGCGTGCTTGCGGGCGCAGCGCCGGCAGGCGGGCACCGTGCCCGCGATGGCCACGGCCGGGACTCCCAGTAACCAGTGACGGCGCTGGTAGCGGCACGGTTCCCCGGGAGCGGGCCGGGGCAGGGCCGGAGCCGGGCACGACGGCGTGGCCGCCGGGTCCAGGTGCACCCACTGGTGCGGCTGGATGCCCACCGCCCACCGCAGCGGATGACCGGCCGTGCATACCACGCCGGACAGTTCGGGCACCACGGACAGGCCCCGCGGCAACCCGGCCGGGGCAGGCTGGGCCGCCTCGGCGGCCACCCGGAAGTCCCGCTCGGACACCAGCGCCGCGGCCGCGGCCAGTTCCCAGCGGGCCAGGTGGGTGCCGTCGCAGCGGCAGTGCACGCCCCGGGGAGCCTGGCAGGCGCGGCAGGCCAGGCTGCGTACCGCCTCGGCCAGGTCGGCAGGCATCGCTCCGCTGATAGCGGTCATAAGCCCCCCAGGCGCTATCGTGCGCCTACCCATCGTAATTGCGCAGGGGCCGAGAGGTCACGCTGTGAACACAACCCGCCGCGTAGCGGCCGGCCGCAATACCGCGCGGCCCGGCGGGGTGCCTGGCGCCGATCCGTAATCAGGAGCGGTTATCCGTGGTGCGGACCGGGCGGCCCTGCCGGTCGGGTCACGCCAGGCAGGTGAGCGGCGCGCCGCCGTTATAGGCGACCATGTCGGCCAGCGCGGCCGGCACGTCGATGGGCCCGCCGCGCGGGGTCCCGGCGAGTTCGGCGCAGGCCCGGTGCAGGTTGCCGACGATCCGCTCAGGGTCGGCCCAGCCGGCGAACCGGCCCAGGTCGGTGTCCCGGGCCGCGGCGAGCGGGGTCACGCCGGCCGCCTGGGCGCGGGTAGCGACCTCGAGCACGAACCGGAGGTAGTCCAGCGTCGCGTCGAGCGGTCCCGTCCCCTCGAACACGGGACCGTGGCCCGGCACGATGAGCCGGGCGCCGAGCGGCGCCACGACCTGCTCCAGCACCTCCACCGCGCCGGCCACCGAGCCCATCAGCAGGAACGGCGTGCCCCCATTGAAGATCAGGTCGCCGCAGAACAGCACGGAGCGGTCCGGGATCCAGACGATCGAGTCATTGGTGGTGTGCGCGGCGGTCCCGACATAACGCACGGACGCCCTCAGGTCCCCGGCGTGCACGGCGATCTCATCGGTGAACGTGACAAAGGGCGGGTCGAGGGTCAGTTCACCCCAGTCCGGGCCGTCCCAGAAGGGCAGCTCGCGCGGCGGCCCGAAGGCGAGGGCCTCGGCCCGCGCGTTCTCATGGCCGACGATCGCCGCAGCCGGGAACAGGCAGTTGCCGAAGGTGTGGTCGCCGTGGTGGTGGGTGTTGACCACGGTGCGCACCGGCGCGGGCGTGACGGCCGCGATGGCGGCCTGGTAGGCGCGGGTCCGCCGGTGGGTCGCGCACGAGTTGACGCTGATGACGCCCTGCGGCCCGGTCAGGAAGCCGGCGTTGTTGATCCACCAGGTGCCGTCCGGCTGCAAATATGCATATACACCAGGCGACACCTCCTGTACCTCAGGTCGGCCAGGCTCAGTGATGTCAACGTCCAGGCTGCTCACGATGTCCTCCTGTCGTTCCCGTTGCGTCGGATAACCGGGGAACTACTTGCGGACGCGGAACCGGAGGATGGTGACGCCACCCGCCTGCGTGCTGCTGACCGGTTCCAGGTCTATCCTGGCGAGGCCCGGGGAGGAGTAGAACCGGATGCCGTCGCCGAGCAGCACTGGCAGGACGTATACCAGGATCTCGTCGACGAGTCCCCGCTGCAGGCACTGGCCGGCCACGTCGGCGCCGAGGATTTCGAGGTTCTTGCCGCCCGCCGCGTCCAGTGCCGTGGCGACCGCTTCCCCGATGTCACCGCTGAGGTACGTGACATCCGGGTCCGGCGGTTCCGGCGGCCTATGGGTGAGGACGAACGTGGGTCCGGAGAAGGGGTAGCCCTCGTCGCTCGATGCTGACCCCCGCTCGTTGCCGGCGTCCATCCTGGCGCCTACCTCGTCGGTCCGCCGGCCGACGAGCATGGCGCCGGTGGCCGCCGCGGTCTCCGTCAGCCAGGCCGCGTCCGGCTCTATGAAGTCGAAGATCCAGTCCATCGCGTCGCCGGGACCGGCGATGAAGCCGTCAAGCGACATCGACCTGTTCACGACCACCTTGCCGTGTCCGGTGCTCGTGTCGCTCATCCTGTTCCTCCCAACCGGCCCCGAGAAACTCTCCGCTTGGACCCGTCGGGCTGGATGTAGGCGTAGACGCCGGCCGGCACCTCGTGCACCTCGGGCCGTCCCGGGACGGTGATATCGCTGGGCAGGCTGCTCATCGGGCTCTCCTTCCGAGGGCCCAACCTAACCGCGCCCGGGAGTCTCCGGGGACGTGATCACACCGAGGCCGCCACCCGGTGCCGGACCCGGCCGACGGCTGACCTGACCCGGAACGCCGCCGCGATCTCCATCACGCCGTAGATGATCAGCCATATGCCGAGCACCAGGGCCAGCGTCACCAGCGAGATGCCCGGTTCGGCCAGCACGATGATTCCGGCCAGGATGCTGAGCACCCCGACGAAGCCGGTCCAGCCCCGGTTCGGGTAGTCCCGGTGGGCCAGCGCGTTGAAGATCTCCGAGAAGCCGTTGACGATCCAGAAGATGCCCAGCAGCAGGGCCAGCGCCGCCACCGAGACCGCCAAGTGGCGGATCGCGTACAGGCCGATGATGAAGGCGAACAACCCCAGCACGGCGCTCAGCACCCGGACGCCGCCGGACGCGCCGTCGCCTGCGAACGCGCTGACGAACTGGAAGATGCCGACCACGACCAGCTGGATGCCGAACAGCACCGCGATCGCGACGACCGTCGGGCCGGGCCACGCCACGGCGGCCACGCCGGCCAGGAGCGTAAGGATGCCAAAGGCCAGCAGCCAGATCCAGTGCCGGCCGATCGAGGCGATCAAGTCAGTGGCGTCGGTACGGGGGGAAGGACTCATCTGGGGCTCCAGCGGAAGTCAGGACAGGCACCACTCCAGCATCATGGACAACCCCCGTACTGTCCATGTCCCGGCCGCACAATAGAAGCCGCCCAGTATGTGCGGCCTGGCCCACGGGGCCGCCCGGCGGCTAGCGGAATGGCCGGCGGCGAGCGGAATGGCCGGCGGCGAGCGGCCGTATACCTGCGCTTTGACTGCTGTAGATTTGTTTGCCTATCTTCGTTCATCTCTACGTCAGTAATGTGCCGGGCGACCGGGGCGGGGAGCAAGCATGCACCGGACGCCCGAGGTTTCGCGTCCTGCCTGGATGAAGGCGATTTCACCGGACGGCGACGGGATGCGCCGGTCGCCGGTCGAGATCGTGGCCAACATGGCCTCCTATGTGACCAGGACGCCCATCGCGGACCGGTCCGGGCTGCGCGGCGGGTGGTTCGGCCGGTGGACCGACGGAGTGGTGGCCATGCGCGGCGATTGCGTCGCGTTCGCCAGCCACTGGGAGCAGCACAACGACCACATCGCCACCGAGTCCGGGCCACTCTGGGTGGTGCTCGGTGACTCCACAGCCCAGGGCCTCGGCGCGCCGGGCCCGGAAAGCGGCTACGTCGGGCAGGTCCTGGCTGAGCTCCGGCAGCGGACCGGGCAGCGGTGGCGGGTGCTCAACCTCAGCACGTCCGGCGCGCTCATCCGCGATGTCCTGCACTACCAGCTGCCCCGGCTGCCTGCCGCCCCGGACCTTGTGACCTGCGGCATCGGTGCTAACGACATCCTGTACACCGCGCCGTCCCGGCTGTTCGCCGACCTGCGCACCCTGATAGCCACCTTGCCCGAGCAGACCGTCGTCCTGGATCTGCCCCTCCCCGGCGGGCTGTGGGGTGTGCTCGGCCGGTTCACCGTGCCCTACGTGGCGCGGGTCAACCGGACCATCCACCAGGCCGCCCAGGCCAGCGGCCTGCCGGTCGCCGAGGTGTCCACGCATTTCCGGCCGCCGTGGCGCGGGAAGTTCGCCTCGGACTACTTTCACCCCAGCCAGGCTGGCTACCGCGACTGGGCCCGCGCCCTGCTGGCCGCGCTCCCGTCCGCCCCGCGCTGGGCGGAGACGGTTCCCGTTCGCTGATTGGTGGGTGGTAATGCCGCCCATTGTTCGCGAAGTTGTCACGCTGAGTTACTGATTCATGAGCCTGGCCCCGTCAGGATCGGGGTGTGCACGTAGCGACCGTGCGGTGGGCTGAGGCGTGAGGCGGACTGAGGCGTGAGGGTGGTGCGGCTCGCCAACTATGTGGCCCCCGCGTCCGGGGGCCTCCGGACCTCGTTGCGGGAACTCGGCGCGGGGTACCTGGCCGCCGGGCACGAGCCGGTGCTCGTTATCCCCGGCGCCCGGCCGGGACGGCAGTTGACCGAGCAGGGGCTGGTCGTGACCGTACCCGGATGGCGGGTGCCGGCCACCGGCGGGTACCGGGCCATCCTGGCCCGCCGGTCCCTGGGGCGGCTGCTCGGGCAACTGGAGCCCGACCGGCTCGAGGTGTCCGACCGCACCACGCTGCGCTGGACCGGCGCCTGGGCCCGGGCCCGCGGGGTCCGGTCCATGATGGTGTCGCACGACAGCCTGGCCGGGCTGATGACCATGTTCAGCCCCCCGGGCGTGCCCGCGGCGTGGCTCGCCGACCAGTTCAACCGCAGCACCGCCCGCTCCTACGACGTGGTGGTGTGCACCACCGCATGGGCGGCCGCCGAATTCCGCCGGCTGGGCGTGCCGAACCTGCTCCAGGTGCCGCTCGGCGTGGACCTGGCCTGCTTTCACCCCGGGCGCCGGGACGAGAGCCTGCGGTCCCGGCTCGCGCCGGGCGGCCAGGCCCTGCTCGTGCACTGCAGCCGCCTGTCGCCGGAAAAACGGCCGCGGCGAGCCCTGGGCGCCCTGGCCGAATTGCGCCGCCGCGGCCTGCCCGCCGTCCTCGTGGTCGCCGGGGACGGGCCGCAGCGCCGGTCGTTGCAGGCCCAGGCCCGGGGGCTGCCGGTCCGGTTCTTGCGGCACATCTCCGATCGCGCGGTGCTGGCCCGGCTGCTCGCGACCGCCGACGTGGTGATCGCGCCCGGGCCGGTCGAGACGTTTGGCCTCTCGGCCCTGGAGGCGCTGGCCAGCGGTACGCCCGTCGTGGTCAGCAGCCGGAGTGCCCTGCCCGGCATCGTCGGGCCGGCCGGCCTGACCACGGAGGACGATGACGCGTCGTGTGCCGACGCCGTCGCGTCCTTGCTGGAGCGGGACGTGACCGGACGGCGCCGGCTGGCCCGGCAGCAGGCCGAGCGGTACGGCTGGCCCGCCGCGGTGCGCGGCTTCCTGGACGCGCACGGCCTGGCCACCGGGCCCGGTCTTCCCGGGGCGGGCTTCCGGGCCCGGCTCCAGGCGGCCGCGGCCAGGCGGGATACGGCGCGGGGGGATCCACCGCCGGGGCCCGCGGCCGGGGCGGGAGCCCGCCATGACCAGCACATCCGAGACTCGTCCCCGGGCGGCCGGGGAGATCCCGGTGATGCGTTTCGCGGCGCTGGGTGATTCGGTCACGCTGGGCATCGGGGATCAGTTGCCGCAGGGGGGCTGGCGCGGCTGGGCGGCCCTGCTGGCCGGCTCGCTGGCCCCGCCGGATCAGGTGGAACTGTGCAACCTGGCCCGCAGCGGCGCACTGGTCCGGGATGTGGCCAGTGAGCAACTGCCCCTGGCGCTCTCGGTGCGCCCGGCGCTGGCCTCGGTGCTGGTCGGCGTCAACGACACGCTGCGCGGGAAGTTCGACCCGGCCGCGATCGCCGCGGACCTGGAGAACACCGTCGCCGCGCTGCGGCACGCCGGGACGGTGGTGCTCACGGCGAGCCTGCCCGACCCCGGGTTGCTGCTCCGGATCCCGGCCTCGATCCGCCGCCCGCTGGCCCGCCGGGCCCACCAGATCAACGCGGTCCTGGGCCAGCTTGCGGTGCGCTACGACCTCGTTCACGTGGACCTCGCGGCGCGCCCGGAGATCTACGACAAACGGATGTGGGGAGTGGACCGGCTGCACCCCAGCGAGCGCGGGCACCGGATGCTGGCCCGGATGTTCGCGGAGCGGCTGGCGGAACGGGGCATGCCCCCGCTGGCCGCGCCCGATCCCGAGCCGGCCAACCCCGAGCCGAGCGCCTGGCGCCAGGCCCACTGGATGGCCACCAAGGGAACCGGCTGGATGGTCCGGCGATCCCGGGATCTGCTGCCGGGGCTGCTCCAGCTGGCCCTGGCCGAGCGGTGGCACGACCTGCGCGGGCACCCGGCCGACCCCGATGCGGACCACCGATTCCGAACCGGGCAGGGGACGTGACTGACATGAGCGATCCAGGCGTCCCGCCGTCGGGCACGCTGGTCCCGGTGGCGGATCCCGCGCGTCCGGACTTCGCCGAGCTGCGCCGCCGGATCCGGCAGGAGGGCCTGATGGACCGGCGGCCGCGCTATTACGCCATCAAGATCGCCGTCCTGGCGGTCCTGCTTACCGGAGGATGGGCCGCCTTCGCCATACTGGGCGACTCCTGGTACCAGCTGGTGGTCGCGGTCTACCTGGCGGCGGTCTTCGGCCAGATCGGCTTCCTCGGCCACGAGGCCGGGCACCGGCAGATCTTCCGCTCCCGCCGGGCTAACAACGCGGTCGGCCTGGTGCACGGCAACCTGCTGATCGGCCTGAGTTTCGGATGGTGGACCGGGAAGCACAACCGGCACCACGCGTACCCCAACCAGGCGGGCAAGGACCCCGATATCGCTATCGGGGCGATCGCCTTCACCCCCGGCCAGGCCCGCGCGCGCCGGGGAGCAGCCCGGGTGCTGGCCCGGTACCAGGCCTACCTGTTCTTCCCCATGCTGCTGCTGGAGGCGGCGAGCATGCACGCGATCAGCGTGCGGGCGGTGCTGAACGGCCCGGTCCGCCGCCGGTGGCTGGAGGGCCTCCTGCTCTTCGCCCACTGCGCGGGCTATCTCATCGCGGTCTTCCTCCTCATGTCCTGGCCCTGGGCCCTCGCCTTCATCGCCATCCAGCAGGGGCTGTTCGGCCTGTATTTAGGCTGCGCGTTCGCCCCCAACCACAAGGGCATGCCGGTACTGAGCGAGGAGGACAGCCTGGACTTCCTCCGCCAGCAGGTGCTTACCTCGCGCAACGTCAGCGGCGGCCGCCTGACCGAGACCATGCTCGGGGGCCTCGACTACCAGATCGAGCACCACCTGTTCCCGGCCATGCCCCGCCCGGCGCTGCGCCGCTGCCGGACGGTGGTGCGCGCCTTCTGCGCCCAGGCCGGCCTGCTCTACTGCGAGAAGGGCCTGGTCAGCTCCTACTCTGAGGTACTGCGTCATCTTCATGCGGCGGGGCGCTGAGGACTTCCGGTCCCGTCCTTGCCCCGCTAATGCGTCACTACCGGCCTTTACGGTCCGGGCCGTGGGTGGGCGGGGCCCTCGGGATGGATCGGTGGCTCGCCCAGGAGGCCCACCGCCGTGGTTCGACGTCAACTGGCCGGCGGGGCCGCCCGGGCAGCGCGGAACCTGACCGAAATCTGGCTCATGTCGTTCAGGTCCAAGCACAACCGGGTGGCCTACCGGCGGGACCTGACCGGGTGGCCGCGTTCGGTGACCGCCTCGGTATCCGGCGGCCGACGCCCACGCAGTCTGGCCCCCCGCCGGGTAGTCGTCTGGGGCATAGTCGCTCGTGGGTTCTCGCGGGCTTGGCCGGGGTGAAAATAGGGGCAGGCATTAAGGAGCGGTGGCCCGCCGGTTACCGGCCGGGGGGCAGCGCCCGCCGGGCCGGAACGCAGAACTCGTCGAACGCGTCCCGGAGAACCTCCACCGTAGAGACCCCCTGCTCGTCGATCGCGTCGATGACCTCCTTCGCGCGCCAGGAATTCGACGGGACGAGCAGCCCGGACGTGATCGCGGCCCCCACCATCCCGGCCGCCTCGTCGAGCTCCCCGGACGCCGTCAACGCGAGCGCGAGGTCCAGCCGGGCGAGCTCGACCCGCCGGGGGCGGCGCGGCCCGGTACAAGGATCCTCAAGGCGCCGGAGGACATCCCTCGCGTACCCGGCCGCTGCCGGGTCGCCAACCCAGGCGAGCGTAGTCGCGATGTACGTCTCTGCCTTCCCCGGGTCGTATCGGTAGTGATGCTCCGGCCGGTCGGGTTGCGAGAGCGGCGACGCGAGCGTTTCGGCCCGGGCAAGCGCCGCGCGGGTTTCCCGGCCCGCTCCGAGCCGCGCCCACGCCCGCGCCTCCTGCGCGGTCGCCTGAATGACCGCGCTCCCCTCCTGCGGCGCCGTCCTCTGTGCAGCCTGCGAGAGCGCGACCGCCCGCTCGTACGCCCCGTCGGTAACTAGCTGCCACGCCTTCGTTTCGAGGGCCCACGCGGCGATCTCCGCCTGCCCGGTCTCCCTGGCGAGCTCCGCGGCGGTCCGGAGGTACGCCGCCGCGGCGGGGAACCTCCGGAGGTCGATCAGGCACGTCGCCGACAGCAGCGACAGCCACCCCGTGGTGACGAGGAGCCGCTGGTGCTCCCCGAGAGTCACCTTCCCGTCAATAAGCCCGGTCGCGTAATCGAGGTACCCGCGGACTCGCCGGAGTAGGACCCCGGGGGTCAGGTGGGAATAGGAGACCGCCAGGTCGTCGACCGCTTGCTCCAGGCGGCCGACCGTAGCCTCGCCGACGCTGGTCGAGGACGCGCGGCGGCTGATCTCGATCGCGGCGAGCTCGTCGTCGAGACCCGGCTCGGGCCCGGCCGCGGCCCGGGGCGTCGAGCGTGGGCTTCCGGTGAGCGTCCCGCCGGCCACGAGCTCCTCGTCGAGGAGAGCCGCGATCTTCGGCGACGGGTTCTGCTTTCCGGCGGCGAGGCGGGAGATCAGCGCCGGGTCGCAATGAACGCGGCGGGCCAGGGCGCGCACCCCCAACCGGCGGGCCGCCATAGCCGCGGTGAGTCTCTCCGCGAAGTCGTCCATTGCGTAAACCATTCCCCATCCGGGGGCGTGTTGACTGACGTTGACCAGGAGGTCGTCAACACTCCCACCGTAACGGGCCGGGTGCGCAGAGTTGGATCATGTTTCCAGCAGACGACCATCTACCCCTCCCCGATCCAGGTCAGGTCACCGCAGCTGAGCGTGAGGCGCGGCTGTTACGCCGCGACTTTCCCCGCTACCGGATCGACCTCAGCTACACACCGATGGGGCCGCGGTACAGCGCACAACGCAAGGAACCCGGCCCGGGACTGTACGCCGTGGTAACGGGGGACCCGATCGAGCTGCGGTCGGAACTGTCGGGCGAGGCGGCCTCCCTCAGTGATGAGCTCCGCCGCGCAGCCAAAGGACCTCGTCCCAAGCCGGTGGACTGTTCGGGTGGTTGTTCCAGCTAGCCCGGCGCTGGGGCGGCGGTTCCCCCCTCATATTTCGCCGAGTGGGTCGAACGAGCGGCGGGCCATGTCCTTCTGGCCACCAGGAGGAGTCCCCGCGTCGCCGTCAGTTCCTGATTGACGAGGCACGGAACACCGCACGAGCGTCGGCAGTCCGGCAGTGCCCCCGCCGCCCTCGTCCCCTTGGGGGCAGGGCGGCGGCTGGCCGGGACCGGCAGTTGCGCGAAACGAGAATGCTCGTGGCTTGCTCGTTACCGCCCTAGCCGCTTGCGGCCTGACCCGTCGCGTCATCTTCATGCGGCGAGGCGATGAGCATGGGCACCGGGCCAGCCGGGGTTTCCGGACTCCCGGGCCCGGCGTCGCTGAAGACCAGCCAGCGCATGGCGGAGTACATGTAGACGCATTCGCACCCGGCCGCGGTGAGCCGGGCCAGCCGGTAATCCAGCCCCAGGGCGGCCAGCCCGGTGGTCAGGCCGAGGATCAGGGCCAGGAAGTTCACCGTCACCACGGCGGCGTAGACGGTTAGCTGGGGGCCCACCGCGCCGTGCGAGCGGAAGTTCAGCGTCCGGTTGAGAAAGTAGCCCAGCCCGGACGCCAGCACGTAGGCCACGGTGATGGCCACCGGCAGCGGCCACCTCAGCCCGCCGTGGAACGCGGTGAGCAGGGCCAGATCCACGGCGAAAGTGATCGAGCTGATGACCGCGTAACCGAGCAGCCGCGCCGACACCAGCCGGCTCAGCCCGAACGGGAGCCGGCCCGCGACGGCCGCCATCACGGCGGTGAACCGGGCCCCCGGCCCCCCCGCGTCTGGGCCTTCCGCCCGGCCCCGTCGCAGACATGAGCCTCAGCCTCTCAACCCCGGGTGACAGGCAGTCGACCTCCGGTCGGCCAGCCGGCCAATTGCGCCCCGTCCGCGTCATCAGCCAGGGCCGGCCTCGCGATCCAGCCGCGGTCAGCGCTGGCCGGCGCCGACGCTGACCCCGCTGGGCCCGCGGGCCGGGACGGGCTCCGGGGCAGCGGCCGTCTTCCTGACCCGCAGCCGCGCCGGGAAGGGCCGGACCGGCAGCGAGATGGCCGCCTCCAGGGTGGCCAGGCGGCGCAGGAACGCGAAGATGAACCAGGATGGGGAGTACAAGATCGCACGCCAGTACCCGTACTTGACTGCGTAGGGGATGCTGACGGCCATCCCGATGCCGCCACCGGCGATGTACAGCAACGCGAACGTGGCCACGTTCTGCCGGTAGGTCGGGCTGGTGAGCACGAGTTCCAGCAGGAAGATGGGCGCGACCAGGCCGGCCTGGATGGAGAACCAGGAGAAGCCGCGGCGCAGCGTCCAGAACCAGACCCGGGGGCCGGCTGACCCGGCGCGCAGCGGCACGTGCCGGGCGAAGACATGGAAGCCGGCCCGGGCCCAGCGGGTGCGCTGCTCGACGAATTCGCCGGGGCTGCGGGGCACGTCCTCGTAGGAACGGATCCGCGGGTCAACCACCACCCGGTAGCCCAGCCGGCCGATGTGCATGGTCAGGTCGGCGTCCTCGCCGTTCATGCCGACCGGGAAGCCGCCCGCGGTAACCGCGGGGCCGCGCCGGAAGGCCGTGAAGGTCCCGGGGATGACCACGATCCCGTCCACCATGCTCTGGCCGAGCCGGGCGAACCGGAACTGGAACACGGTTTCCAGCTTGCGCATCTCGTGGAACCAGGTGCGGGTGTCGGTGCGCGGTTCCTCCATCGCGCCCACGCTGCCCACGTCGGGGTCACGGAACCAGGGCACGGCGTAGACGAGGGCGTCCTCGCCGAGCACGCAGTCGGCGTCCACCCGGATGATGATGTCGGCGTCGGTGATCGCGATGCCCCGGTTCAGGGCGAGGGCCTGGCCGCCGTTCTCGCGGGTGAGAACCCTGGTCCCGTCGCTGAGCGTCCTGGCGTGGGCGTACCGGAACTTGTCGATCTCGGCCTCGGCCAGTGCCGCGGTGTCGTCGGCCGAGCCGTCGTCCGAGACCACCACGCGGACCGGGCCGCCGTAGCGCCGGGCGGCGATGTCGATCGACTTCAGCAGCCGGACGATGTTGTCGCGCTCGTTGTAGGCCGGGATGATGATGTCCACCGGCGGCCGGTCCCGGCCGGGCTGGGGCAGGGTCCGGTTGGCCCACCAGATGAGCCAGAGTGGCGCGAACATGAGCAGGAACAGCATGCTCACCGCGTACAGCGGCACGAAGACCTGCCACACCGAGCCGAGGTTGGCCTGCTGGGAGATGAACGCGTACAGGCCCACCAGCAGCGTGATCACGGTGATCAGGGCACACCAGGTGAGCAGGTTGGCCCAGCGCCGGTCACGGCGCACCAGGGGGACGGTCGTCGACCGGGGCAACGCGAACGCGGTGAACGTCATCCGCATGATCACCAGGCCGCCGATGAGCAGGTTGGCCAGGGTGGCCTCGATGCCGAAGGGGGCGACCAGCCAGCCGGTGGCGATCCCGATGGAGATCATCAGGGCCTGGGTGAGCAGGGTCATGGCCAGGTAGAGCACGACGTGGGAGAGCATCGCCAGTCGCCGGCCCAGCCCGGTGCGCACGACCAGCGAGATGCTGATGATGAAGGCGACCGCGAAGAAGGCCAGGGCCGGCCTCAGCCGGGCGACGTACCCATTCACGCTGGCCGGATCGTGGGTCAGGGCCACCGCCACCCCGCGCACGCCCTCGGAGTACAACTGCGGCAGCGAAGGCCGTTTCCAGCCCAGGAAGAGCAGGCCCAGGACTGCGGAGATGGCCAGGAACGCCCAGGTGCGCGGCCGGTGGTTCGGTGTCCGCACGTAGCCCGGCATGATCACGTCGGTCCGCCCGTCGCCGCGGTCGTCCGCGCTGTCCGCGTAAACCGGCAGCAGGCATGCGACTACGAGCGCGGTCAGCAGGACAGCCGTCACCAAGAGCGCTGGTATATCCATAATCCTCTGCGGTGCCTCAGAAGGTCTTTACCGGCGTATGCGGGTGCGAACGTATCAGATGAGTATGTCCAGGCCTCAAATGGGGGGTTATGGGCATGTGAAGCGATTCCCGGAGCGCTACCGCTGGCCAGCGGTCTTTACTGTTGCTTTGAAGTTTCTCCCTAGGAAGCGCGGCCTGAAATGGCAAATGTGTCATCGGCTTTGCACAGAGCGTGGCGTCCAGGCTGCTCAGAGGGCATGAGTCGGACATGATAGGGTCTGCAGACTCTTTCCTATATTGCATGTCGAGAATGTCAATAGGTTCGTTTTTACGTGGAATTAACGGGACGGACATGTAACTTATGTAATAGTTGCGATATCTCATATGCCTGTGTCCGGTATGCTCCTGATCGGCGGAGAATGGGAAGGCATTCGCGGAGATCTGGTGCGGTCCCGGCCCGGGACCGCCGTGAGAGCCGGTCCAAATGGCCAGGCGCATGGTGCGTAATGCCATGGTGCCAGTTGATCCCTGCCGAAATGCGGAACGCATATCGGCCTAGTTGGCCTGCCGGTCGTCGGATCTCGCCGCGCTGATGCGGGCGGCGTCCGGTGGGGGGAACCGATTCTGAGGCGGAGGACCATGACCCTGACGGGGAGCCCTGACACGGGTACATCCAGCCCCCACGTGACGCTGCGGAGCCAGGCCCTGGACTATTCCCAGGACGTGGCGACCCAGGACGAGGTGGCGGGACAGGAAGCTCCGGGGGAGGCGGAGGAAGAGCGGACGGCTGGCGCACCGGCCGCAACGGCGGCGGAGGCCGCACCAGACGGCGAGGCCGAGGCCGACGGCCGTGGCTGAGGCCGGGCGAGGCCGAGGCAGATGCAGACGCCGGGGAGCCCAGGCGGCGCCCGGTCACCACCCCGCAGATCGCCGGCGGCATCCTGATCGCCGCCATCGTGGTGGCCGTCGCGGTCTGGTACGTGCCGCGGATCGTGCGCTCCGACGCGCGGTCCTTCACCGGCACGGTGAGCAGCAGCGGCGTGACCAACCTGAACTTCGCGAACTCAGGGCTGGTCGGCAAGGTCGCGATCCAGCTGGGCCAGGCGGTCAGGGCGGGCCAGGTCCTCGCCACCGAGACGTCCCCGTCCACGACCGCCGCGATCAGCGCGGACCGCGCCTCCATCGCCGCGGACCAGGCGAGCCTGGCGGAACTGAAGGTCAGCGGCACCCAGGCCAGCATCGCGGCCGCCGGCGCCCAGCTGGCCCAGGACCAGGCCCAGCTGGCCTCCGACAAGGTCAAGCTGGCCGAGACCCAGATCATCGCCCCTTCGGCCGGGACCGTGATCGCGATCAACGGCCAGGCCGGCGAGACAGTGACCGCGGCCGGGATCCGGAGCTACGCCTCGCAGTCGCAGACGTCGGGCTCACAGTCCCCGCCGTTCTCGCTGCTTCCCGAGGGCCCGGCCGCCAACGTCAAGAGCAGCTCGTCGCAGTCCGCACTGCCCATGATCGCGCTGCGCACCTCGAGCAGCTGGCAGGTCACGGTGCTGGTCCCGGAGAGCGGGATCCAGCAGGTCCACGCGGGCCAGCAGGTGACGGTCGCGGTCCCGGCCATCGGCCTGAGTGGAGTCCGGGGCACCATCCAGCAGGTCTCGCCGACGCCGGTGAGCACGTCGATCGGCACTGCCTACCAGGCGATCGTGCGGATCACCGGCCACCAGCGGGTCACCCCGCTCGGCGGCATGACCGCGAATGTGCAGCTAGCTTCTTGACTGCTCGCCGGGCGCGGGTCCTCGGCCTGGTCATGGCCGTGACCTGCATGCTGGCCGGCTGCTCGGCGCACTCCGGCGCGGGCCGCCCGGCCCCGTCCGGACCGGGATCCACGGGGCCGGGGGCCACCGGGCCGGGGGAGCGCCCGGCCTGGATGCTGACCCGGGGCGCCCTCGGCCAGGTGCTGTCGGATCCTGCGGTGGCGGCCAGGCTGGAGGCGGCCCGCGTCTACGAGATCCTCACCCCCGGCCAGCAGCCGCTCGCGGTGGCCGGGGCCGAGCCGGTGGTCACGTTCTCGGCGGTCAGCGCGCTCCGCCAGGCCGTGGACGGCGGCCAGCTGCCGGCCGGAACCCGGGCCGTGCTCTACGACCCCGAGGTCTGGCCGTACACGCCCGTGACGGAGCAGCGCAATCCGGTCCGGGCCGCGCAGCAGGCCGCGGCCGTCACCCGGGCCCACCACCTGACCCTCATCGTGGCGCCCGCGCTCGACCTGGCCACGGCCCAGCCTCGCCCGGGCGGACCGCTGTGGCGGCAGTACCTGCGCCTGGACCTGGCCGGCGCGATCGCCCGGGTGGCCGGTGTCGTCGAGGTACAGGCGCAAAGCCTGGAGCGGGAGCCGCAGACCTACCGGGCCTTCGTCCGGGCCGCGGCGGCGCAGGCCCGCGCGGCTAACCCGCGCGTGAGCGTGCTGGCCGGGCTGTCCACGAACCCTCCGGGCGCGGTGGTCAGCGGCCAGCAGCTGGTCGCGGCCATCCGGGTCAGCAGCGGCGCCGTGTCCGGCTACTGGCTGAACGTCCCGGGTCAGGGCCCGCGCTGCCCGGCCTGCCACACTCCCCGGCCCGACCTGGCCCGCCAGCTGCTCGGGCAGTTCGCGTCCTGATCAGCTCAGCCGAGATCGACCGAGGGGTAGAGCGGGAACGCCTCGAGCAGTTCGGCCGCCTGCTTGGCCACCCGCTCCGCTACCGCATCATCCAGCACGCAGGCCGCCTTGGACGGCGCGCCGCTGGACGTGGTCCCCGGCCGGGCCTGGCTCAGCACCTCGTGGATCAGGCCGGCGATCACGTCCATCTCCGCGGTGCCCAGCCCGCGGGTGGTCAGCGCCGGGGTGCCGATCCGGATCCCGGACGTGTACCAGGCGCCGTTCGGGTCCCGCGGGATCGCGTTCCGGTTGGTCACGATGCCCGCGTTCAGCAGGGCCTGCTCGGCCTGCCGTCCGGTCAGCCCGTAGCCGCCGACGTCGATGAGCGCCAGGTGGTTGTCGGTACCCCCGGTGACCAGCCGGGCCCCACGGCTGATCAGCCCGTCCGAGAGGGCATTGGCGTTAGCCACGATGCGCTGGGCGTACTCGCGGAAGCTGGGCTGGCGCGCCTCGGCCAGCGCCACCGCCTTGGCCGCCATCACGTTCGGCAGCGGGCCGCCGAGCACCAGCGGGCAGCCCCGGTCCACCGCCTCGGCCAGCTCAGGCTGGCACAGCACCATGCCGCCCCGCGGCCCGCGCAGCGACTTGTGCGTGGTCGTGGTGACGATGTGCGCGTGCGGGACCGGGTCGAAATCGCCGGTGAACACCTTGCCCGCGACCAGGCCGGCGAAGTGCGCCATGTCCACCATGAACGTCGCGCCGACCTCGTCCGCGATCTCGCGCAGCGTCGCGAAGTTGACCCGCCGCGGGTAGGCGGAGTAGCCGGCCACCAGGACCAGCGGCCGGAACTCGCGCGCGGTCTCGCGCACCACGGCGTAATCGATCAGGCCGGTGTCCGGGTCGGTGCCGTACGAGCGCTGCTCGAACATCTTCCCGGAGATGTTCGGCCGGAAGCCGTGCGTCAGGTGCCCCCCGGCGTCCAGGGACATGCCGAGCATCCGCTGGTTGCCGAGCTCGTGGCGCAGCCGCGACCAGTCCTCCTCGGTCAGGTCGTTGACCTGCCGGACGCCCGCGCGTTCCAGCGCCGGCGCCTCGATCCGGCGGGCCAGGATCGCCCAGTAGGCGACCAGGTTCGCGTCGATGCCCGAGTGCGGCTGCAGGTAGGCGTGCGGCGCGCCGAACAGCTCGCGCGCGTGCTCCGCGCCGATCGTCTCGATCGTGTCCACCTGGGCGCAGCCCGCGTAGAACCGGCGCCCGATGGTCCCCTCGGCGTACTTGTCGCTCAGCCAGTTGCCCATGGCCAGCAGCACTGCGGGCGAGGCGTAGTTCTCACTGGCGATGAGCTTGAGCGAGGCCCGCTGGCTGGCCAGTTCGGCGGCGATCGCGTCGGCCACTCCGGGCTCGACGCTGCGGACCACGTCCAGCGCGCTGCGGAAGGCGGCCGACTCGGTGCTCGGTGACGACATGGAAACCTCCAGAGTGCTCACGGAGACGCCCAGGCGCCCGGCATGCGTCCGATGACGGGGCCGCTCCCCGATGGTTACCCATCCCAGCGCGCCAGTCACGGCCCGCCCGCAGCTTATCGGGCCGGGGATGACGCTGTCAGCGGTCGCCCGTACCGTGGGACCGTGACCACCGTGTATCTGCCCGACCAGCTCAGCCCCGCGATCGTACGTCCCCGCCCGCACGTCGAGGCGGTTCTCGCGCAGAGCCTGCGTGAGATGGGCCCGCGCGGCCGCACCGCCCTGGCCTGGCAGTGGGCGCTGACCGGGACCCGCCCGTCGCCGGTGACCCTGTCCCTGGCCCCCGGCTGCCCGCCGTCACGGGAGGAGATCCTGACCGAGGCCGCGGCGGAGCCGGAGGGCTCCACGGCCCCGCCCGGCGTGCCAGCCGATTTCCGCGACCAGTTCCGCGAGACCCGGGCGGTCCTGGCCTGGCTCGCGGGCGGCAGCGACGAGATCCCGGTGCACGCGGACAACCGCGGCCGCTTCATCGGGGCCCGCGGCGATTACGTGCGCACCGACGACGAGATGCGCCAGCTCCGTGACCTGACGCGGGATGCGCTGCACCACGCTGACCTGCCCGACCCCATGTCCGCCGCGGATGCCCGGCATCCGTGGCGCTGGGAGCCGGGCTGGATGAACGCGGCCTGGCTGCGCGGGGTCCGGGATCTCCTCGACTGGGTCCTGGGCGAATCCCCGGCGGCGCCGCTGGGCGGGCAAACGGTCGGCCTGCCGAGCACCTCGCACCTGCACCACGAGGACGCGGCGGCCAACCTGGTCGTGTTGCAGGGCCGTCCCGGCGGTGTCCCGGTGGACCCGGGCCGGTACCCGCCCCCGCAGTACGGCGAGGGCATCCAGGCCGCGATCCGCTGGCTGCGCGGCGAAACCGCGGCCTCCCCGGTGGACCCGGGCGGCCGCGGCCCGTACCTGTACTCCGCCGACCGCCGCTGAAATCAGCCCCTAACAGAGAGGGAGACGCCCGTGGACAGCGACGCACTGCGCGCCGTGCAGGAGCCGCTCAAGGACGCCTACCGCCAGGATCCGCAGCAGGCGGTGATCACCCTGCGCGCCCGCGGTGAGCTGGGGGACGAGGGCATCAGCTGCTCGGTGGACACGGGCCGCGCCCTGGCCGTGGCCGGGCTGCATCCGGCCACCGGCGGCGATGGGTCGCTGCTCTGCTCCGGGGACATGCTGCTGGAGGCGCTGGTCGCGTGCGCGGGGGTGACGCTCCGGGCGGTGGCCACGTCGCTCGGCATACCGATCGATGGCGGGACCGTGCACGCCGAGGGCGACCTGGACTTCCGGGGGACGCTCGCGGTGGACCGGGAGGCGCCGGTCGGGTTCACATCCATCCGGCTCAGCTTCGAGCTCGACAGCGAGGCCAGCGAGGAGCAGATCGCGACGCTGCTCCGGCTGACCGAGCGTTATTGCGTCGTCTACCAGACCCTCGCCCACCCCATCCCGGTGAGCGCGTCAGCCGGCGTCACCGGGTAAGCCGGCCGCGAGCAGGCCGAGCAGTGCCTCCACGGCGCCCGTGGGCGGCCGGGCCACTGCCACGACCGCGCTCAGATCGCGGTGCAGCCGCGGCGTGATCGGGACCGCGCCGACCTGGCTGCCCGCGGCCCGGATGGCAGCGGGCGGCAGCACGGTGATGCCCAGGCCTTGCTGCACCGATTCGACGAGGTACTGCATGTTCGCCACCTCGCAGACGATCCGCCGGGCGAGCCCGGCGGCCGCGCAGGCGGCGTCGATCTGGGCCCGCAGGGCCGAGTCGGCCCGGTATTCGACGAAGTCGCGGTCGCGGAGTACCGGGTCGTCGAGCCGGATGCTGGTCCGCCCGCCGAGCGGGTCATCCCCCGGGACCGCCAGCACCAGGTGGTCCCGGCCCAGCGGGGTGCGGGTGAGCCGGGCCGGGTCGACGGGACCGTCGATGAAGGCGATGTCGAGTTCGGTGTCGGCGGCCGCCCGGGCCAGGTCGGATGCCGCGCCGTGGCTCAGCCGGAGGGTGACCCCGGGGTGAGCACGGCGGAACCTGGCCAGCAACGCGGCCAGATCCACCACGCCCAGGGTCTGGATCGCGCCCACCCGCAGCTCGCCGTGCAGCACACCCCGCACGCCCGCTACCGCGTCACGGCCTTCGTCGGCGGCGGCGAGGGCCCGGCGCGCCGCTGGCAGCAGGGCTCGGCCGGCCGGAGTCAGCGCCACCCGGCGGTTGTCCCGGACGAAGAGCGCTTCGCCCAGTTCCCGTTCCAGCGCGGCGACCGACGAGCTCAGGCTGGACTGCACCACATGCACACGCGCGGCGGCCCGGGTGAAGTGCCGCTCCTCGGCGACCGCGACGAAGTGCGCCAGCTGGCGAAGCTCCATAAATCGATCATATCAATGATGATCAGCGAATATATCTGTTGGACAGATGATGAGATGCGCAGCACGGTGAGACGGACAACGAAACCCACCGGAACAGGTGATTCCAGTGACCGCACACACCACACCCAGCCCAGCCGGGCCACTCCTGGACACCCACGACATGGTCGTGATCCACCGCGCCTTCCGGCGCGAATCGCGGCTGCTCGCGTCCCTGATCGCGGCCGTGCCGGACGGCGACACGCGCCGGGCCAGGGTGCTCGCCGCGCACCTTCGCTGGTATCAGCGTGGGCTGCACAATCATCATGCCGGCGAGGATGAGCTGCTCTGGCCGTTGCTGCAGGCCCGGGCGGACTTCGAGTCGGAGGTCGTGCTCCGGATGGAGGCCCAGCATGAGCGGGTCGCTGCGTCGCTCGACCAGGTGATGGCCGGCCTGCCGGCCTGGCAGGCGTCGGCCCGCACCCCCGAGCGCGATCGCCTGGTGGCCGCGCTCACCGCGCACCGGGCCGTCGTGCTCGAGCACCTCGACGACGAGGAGGCCCACCTGCTCCCGGTCGCCGCCCGCCACCTCACCAAGGGGGAATGGGACGCCCAGGGTGAGCATTTCGTGGCCAGCACGCCGAAGCGCCAGTTGCTCATCTTCCTGGGCGCGGTCCTGGAGGACGCCGACGCCAGGGAGCGGGCCAGCGTGCTCACGGCGATGCCCGTCCCGGCCCGGCTGATCTGGCAAACCATCGGACGGGTGAGCTACGCCCGGCACACGAGACGCGTGCGTGGGCGAGCGTCCAGCATGGCCGCGAGCGCGGTCTGACCCGGTGGCCCTGGCCGGCCGGGCGGGACTTCGGGACTGGCTGGGTCCGAGTTGAACTGCACCGCACCCGGCCACGTGTTGAAGGCAGCCGGAATCCTCCGGTGCGGGCGGCAGGGGCACATCGTGGAAGCACTCGCGGTCAGCGACCCCCGGCAGGTGGGGGTCTACCGGCTGCAGGCCCGGCTGGGCGCCGGCGGGATGGGGCAGGTGTTCCTGGCCTACTCGCCGGGGGGCCGGGCCGTCGCGGTCAAGGTCGTCCATCGCGAGCTGGCCGGTGATGCGGAGTTCCGGACCAGGTTCCGCCGGGAGGTCGCGGCGGCCAGCGTGGTGAACGGGGCTTACACCGCCCCGGTCATCGCGGCCGGGCCCGACGACGACCCGCCCTGGCTGGCGACCGTGTTCGTGCCCGGACCGTCACTGGCCGAGGCGGTGCACACCGCCGGGCCGTTACCTCCTGTGTCGGTGTGGCGGCTGGCCGGAGGGCTGGTCGAAGCGCTGCAGGCGGTCCACGCCTGCGGGCTTGTGCACCGGGACCTGAAGCCGGCCAACGTGCTGCTCGCCCTGGACGGTCCGCGGGTGATCGACTTCGGGATCTCCCGCGCGCTGGAGAAGACCACGGTCACCTCGACCGGGATGATCGTGGGCACGCCCTCGTACATGTCCCCGGAGCAAGCCGAAGGCAGCCGGGTCGGCGCGCCCAGCGACGTGTTCTCCCTGGGCTGCGTGATCGTGTTCGCCGCGACCGGGACCGGCCCGTTCGGCCACGGCCCGCAGGCATCGCTGCTGTACCGGGTGGTGCACTCGGATCCGGTGATCACGGAGGTCCCCGGCGGGCTGCGCGGGCTCGCGGCGAGCTGCCTGGCCAAGCGGCCCGCGGACCGTCCCACGCTGGCTGAGCTGCAGGCCGCGATCGCCGCGGGCCGGGCCCCCGACGACGGGGACGCGCTGGCCTCATTCTGGCCCGTCGCCGTGACCGGGCTGATCCGCTCGCACCAGGTCCGGCTCACCACCGAACTGCGGGAGACACCCGCCGGCCCCGCCCCGGCTGCCGGGCCCGGGACCCGCACCCGGGCGCCCGGGGATCCCGGCGGGACCGCTGGGCATACCGCGCCAGCCGGGCATACCGCCCTGGCCGCGACTACCGCCTTGGCCGGGAGCACCGCAGCCGGCGGCCGGGAGCACCGCGCCGACCGGCCGCTGGAAGCACCGTGCTGGCGGCCGGGACCACGGCGCATGCCGCTGGGACCACCGCGGCCGCCGGCCCCACCTCAACGGGAGTGGCGGAGGCAGGAACGGGCGGCCTGGCCGCCGGGACCGTCACGGCCCCGACGGCCCGCTCCGGGCCTGGCCTGCCCGCCGATCAGGTCCTCGGGGCTGTCCCCAGCACGGGCGGTCCCAGCACGGCAGTCCCGGCACGGCCAGTCCCTCTCCAGCCGGTCCCGGCCTGACCCGGCGGCGCCTGCTTCTCGGGCTGGCCGTGGTCACCGGGGCCGGGCTGGGTGGTGCCGGATGGGTGCTCAGCCAGGACAGCGCGCCGCATCACCCGCAGGCGGGGCTGCACCCGGGTTCGCAGGCCACGACCGGCCGCGCGGCGTCCCGGCCGCGCGCGGCCAGCAGCACCAGCCCGTCGGCCAGCGGGGCCGCAGCGGGCGCGGGCCGCGAACTCTGGAACTACGCCACCGGCGGGATGGTGACCGGGCTGGCGCTGGCCGGCGGCACGGTGTTCGCGGGCAGCACCGACGAGAGGGTGTACGCGCTGCGGGCCAGCGATGGCCATTTCCGCTGGCACTTCCAGACCCGCAGTGCGGTGCAGTCGCAAATCGCGGCGGCAGGCGGCCGGGTGTACGCGGGCAGCAACGACGCCAGGGTGTACGCGCTGCGGGCCAGTGACGGCCACCCGCTCTGGACCTTCCCGGCCGGCGGTGCCGTGCAGTCCGCGATCGTGGTGACCGGCCCGGTCGTCTACGTCGCCAGCGACGACGAGGCCCTGTACGCCCTGCAGGTGAGCGACGGCGCCAAGCTCTGGAGGACCAGCCTCGGCGCCGGGGTCACCGGGATCGCCATCAGCGGGGGGACCGTCATCACCTCCGGCGACGACAACGCGGTCCACGCCCTCCGGGCCAGCGATGGCCGCCGGCTCTGGGATTTTCCCACCGGCGCGGGCGGGGCCACCGGCGTGGCCGTGGCCCGCGGCGTGGTGTACGCCGGGAGCGGGGACGGCAAGCTCTATGCGGTGCGCGCCGCTGATGGCAGCAAGCTCTGGGCCTCGTCCGCTGGCGGTGCGGTGGAGTCCGGGATCGCGGTCGCGGACGGCCTGGTCTACCTGGGCAGCAACGACAACACGGTGCTGGCCCTGCGGGCCAGTACCGGCCGCCAGGCCTGGCAGGCCAGCACGGACGGCCCGGTGAACTCCGGCCTCGCGGTGGCCCAGGGGATCGTGTACGCCGGCGGCAACGACTACGTCGTACGCGCGCTGCGCGCCAGCGACGGCGGCGCGGTATGGCAGTTCGCCGCGAGCGGGCCGGTGGCATCCCAGATCGCCGTGGCGGGCCGGACCGCGTACGTCGGCAGCAACGATTTCCACGTCTACGCCCTGCAGTGATCAGCGGGACTCCGCGTCCCGCGGGTCCTCGTTAGAGGGGCAGCGTGTACTTCAAGATGAAGTTCAGCGCGACCGCGAACACCAGGTACAGCAGCCACAGCCCGGTGCCGAGGTGGAAGAAGCCGAGGGCCTTCTCCGCCGGGCGGAAGGCGGGCACGTCCGGGGCCAGGGTGGCGAAGAACTCCGCCACGTACACGCAAGCCAGGCCGATGAACAGGCCGCCCACCGGGTCGTCGCCCGCTTTGAAGAACACGATGATGCCCAGCACCGATATGGCCAGAAACGCGACGGTCATGCCGATGTTGGCCCGGGCGTCGGCCCGGCGCAGCCTGATCCAGCCCAGCGCGAACCAGTGCACGCCGTACGCGGTGAAGGCCAGGGCGGCCATGTACAGCGGCGGTGACGCGGTGAACGTGCCGAACAGGGTCAGCCCGAGGAACAGGTACACGCCGGTGAGGAACTGCATGAAGCCCGGCATCCAGATACCCCAGATGCCGGTGGCCAGGTCCACCCGCTCGTCGCGCGGGGGGTAGCCGAAGAGCTCCTGGGTTCCGTAGACGAGATAGCCCGTCCCTAGCCCCATGAAACCGACGGCCAGCGGCGGAAACGGGGATTGCGGAAACGTGAGCTGGATACTGGCCTGGGCTAGCGACATTCCTGCCTCCTCAGGGTGCCCGCACGGTCAGGGTCCGGTTTCGTCGGCTCTAGACCGATTATTCCGGAATGCGCGAGCCCCCAGCATCGTCAGGATGGCTAGTTATAGGGAACCCCGGGCGCCGGAACTGCAACCTGACTGCAAACCAAGGCCCGCACGATGGGGCTGACCCGTCAGGAGGCGACCATGACCCAGAACCCAGTAGCGCCGGATCCGGTGGCGCCGGATCCGGGAGCCCAGAGCCCGGCAGCAGACAACCCGGTGATCGGGAGGTTCCTGCACGCGATCGAGACGGCGACCATCCCTGGCTGCGACGCGTGGAGCGCTGACGCCACCCTGGACGCGACCGTGCCCGGCTGGCGGCTGCACGCCGCCGGCCCGGACGCGATCCGCGCCGAGTACGCCCGGTGGTTCGCTGACCCGGGCCACTTCGACGAGCTGCGCCGCTATCCGGTCTCCGGTGGCGCGAGCGAAGTGGTCGAGTACACCCTCACCTGGACCGAGAATGGGGTGCCGCACGCCGGGCACCACATGCACCTGATTACGGTCCGGGGCAACCGGATCGTCTCCGATATGGTGTTCTGCGGGGGCCGCTGGCCGGCCGCCCTGCTCGCTGAGATGGAAGCGGCTGATGCATGATCCGGGGGACGGCCGCGACGGCGCCGTGGCGTCGCGGCCCGCACGACGCTACCGCGATGTGGCCGAGCTGCTCGCGGGCGTGACCGGGCGGACCCCCCTGGACGGGGTTCCAGGCAAGTCCGGGGCCGTGCTGGAGCGGGTCATGATCGACGGCCAGGGCTACGTGCTGAAGCATCTCGACCTGAGCGACGACTGGACGATGCGGGCGTCCGGCTCGCTGCGCGGCGCCCCGCTGGAACTGTGGGAGCGGGGAATCCTGGCCCGCCTGCCCGGCTGCTTCAACCAGCCCATCGTGGGAGCGGCCCCCGAAGAGCGTGTCCCCGCCGCGGGCCCGGCCCGGGGACCGGCTGCGCCGCGCGGCTGTGCGCTGCTCATGCGGGACGTGACGCGGTGGCTGGTCCCGGCCACGGATGAGGCGATCCCGCTCGGCCAGCATCTGAGCTTCCTGCGGCACATGGCCGCCCTGCACGCCGCGTTCTGGGCGTGCGGCCCCGAGTTCGACGTGATCCCCGCGGTGCACCGCTACCTCGAGCTGTCCCCCTGGATGGCGCAGGCCGAAGCGGCCACCGAGGCGGCCACGGGGACCGAGCATCTGGTGCCCCAGCTGGTCGGCCGGGGCTGGCCACTGCTGGCGCAGGTAGCACCGGACGCCGCAGCCGTGGTCACCCCGCTGGCCCACGACCCCGGTCCGCTGGTCGACGCCCTGGCCAGGACGCCGCACACGTTCGTGCACAGCAACTGGAAGCTGGACAACCTCGGCACCGACGACACGGGGCGGACGGTCGTGCTGGACTGGGAACAGCCCGGAGTGGGCGCGGCGCTCAGCGACCTGGCCTGGTACCTGGCCATCAACTGCCGCCGTCTCCCGCAGCCCAAGGAGGCGTCGATCGCCGTCTACCGGGACGCGCTGGAGGACTGCGGCATCGACACCGGGCCGTGGTGGGACCGGCAGCTGGCCCTGTGCCTGCTGGGGGCACTGGTCCAGTTCGGCTGGGAGAAGGCCCTGGGCGGCTACGACGAGGAGCTGGCGTGGTGGGAGGCGAAGGCGGTGCAGGCCGCCCCCCTGCTGAGCTGAGCTCTGCGGAGCTGGCCCCGGAGGTGCGGGCCGCCTACGACGCCGCGGCCGCGGACTGGGCCGGCGGCCCGGAGCAGGTGTACACCCCGCTGGCCCGGGCCCTGGTCGAGGCGGCGCCGCTCCCGGTGGCCGGCGGCCGGGTCCTCGACCTGGGCGCCGGCACCGGCCTGGCCGGGCGGGCCGCGCTGGCCGCGGGCGCGGACCGGGTGGTAGCCGCCGACCTGGCCGTGGCCATGCTCCGCCGGGCCGGCCCGGCGCAGCACCCGGTGGCGGCCGACGCCGCGGCCCTGCCGTTCCGCGATCAGGCTTTCGACCTGGTTGTGGCCGCGTTCTGCCTCAACCACCTGACCCGGCCCGCGGCCGCGCTGCGCGAGGTCAGGCGGGTCGGCCGTGGCCTCGCGGCCAGCACCTTCGCGCCGGGCTGGACCCATCCGGCCAAGCTGGCTGTGGACGAGGCGCTGCGCCCGTTCGGCTTCCGGCCCCCCGCCTGGTACTCGTCGATGCAGCGGGAGGCGGGCCCCGCCGCGCAGGATCCGGCGCGGCTGGCCGCCCAGGCGGCCGCCGCCGGATTCGATGACGTGCGGGTGCGCACGATGACCGTGCCGACCGGCCTGTCGACCCCGGCGCAGCTGGCGTCGTGGCGGCTGGGCCTGGCCCAGATCGCCCCGTTCCTCCAGTCGCTGGACGCCGGGCAGCGGAAGGCCGCGCGGCGCGCCGCCGAGCAGGCCGTGGCCGGGACCGGGCCGCTGGTCGTCTCCATGCTGGTCCTCACCGGCCGCTAAGCCGGACCCGTCCCGGACGGCCAGGCTGGCTCGGCTGGCCACCGGCGTCTGGCCGGCCAGGGTGGCTCAGCTGGCCACTGCCGGCTAGCCGGCCAGAGCCCGCCAGGCGGGCAGGCGCCGGTCCACGTGCCGCCGCAGCCCGTCCGCGTAGCCCCCCGCGTGCCGGGCGAGCCGGTCCGCCCGGTCCACGGCCCGGTCCAGCCAGGCCGGGCTGGCGAAGTCGGCGGCCACCTCGCCGGTCCACCACCACGCCTCGATCGCCACCGAGGCGTCGAGCAGGTCCAGGTCGGCCTCGACGGCGCCGGGGTCCACCGGGCGTCCCAGGGCCCGGTCCGCCCGGTGCCGGAGCAGGCGGGCCACGCTGAGGTACCGGGGGACACCGAGCGCGGTCGCGCGCGACTCCAGCCCGCCGGCCTCGGCCGCCGCCTGCCCGGGATCGCCGCGCAGCAGGGCCAGGCGCCCCGTGATGAGCCGGTGCTTCAGGTCGAGCCGCCAGCCGAACACCAGGTCACCCCGGAGCAGCGCGGCAGCCTCCGCCAGCCGGGCCTGCGCGCCGTCCGTGTCGCCGGCGTCCAGGCTCTGCTCGGCCAGGTCTTCCAGCGCGGCGATGGTGACCTCGGCCGTGCCCTGGCGTTGCGCGATCTGCAGCGCGGCGGCATGCCGCTCGGCGGCCTCCCCGGCGGCACCCAGGTTCCGCAGCACCCAGCCCGTGAAGTTCTCCGCACGGCCCGCGAAGCGCGGTACCTGCCGCCGCTCCACCTCCTCGGTGTAGCGCGCGAGCGCGGCCAGGGCCTGGGCCGGGCGGCCCGCGAGGGCGTGCGCGTGCCCGGTGAACAGCAGCGCGTGCAGGGTGGCCGAGGTGTACTCCACCCCCACGTGCCCGCGGGCCGCGGGGCTCAGCAGCGGCAGGGCCTCGGTCATCCGGCTCTGATGAGCCCGGAGCACGCCCAGCCAGGCGGCCGCGGTCACCCGGTCCGCGCCCTCGGCGATCGAGAACGCCTCACCGAGGAGCTGCTCGGCCCGGTTCAGGTCGCCCGCGGCATGGTGGGTCCGGCCCCCGACGGCCAGGCACCGGGCCCGGGTGACCGGATCCGCTGCGGCGAGTGCGCCGTCCTCGGCGAACTGGGCCGCCTGCCGGAAGCGGCGGCCGAAGTACGACGCCCACGCACCGACTTCCAGGGCGGCCGGGCCCGCTACCCCGGCGCGCTGGACATCCTCCAGGGCCTGGGCGTAGCGGCCACGGCGGGTGCGGACGCGGGCCCGATCCAGCCACCCCTCCTGATCGGGGTGCAGGAGCAGGGCGTCATCCAGCAGGGCCTCGGCCGCGGCGTGATCGAAGCGCTCCCCGGCCCGCGCCGACGCGTCCCGCAGTGTGCGCGAGGCGAGCGCGAGATCACCGCCCAGGCGTGCGTGCTGGGCCACCACCATCGGGTCGGCGTCCGGCCGCCGGGCCAGGACCCGGCCCGCCTGCCGGTGCAGGAGCGCCGCCCGTCCGGCGGTGGCGCTGGCCGCCAGGGCCTCTCGCAGCAGCTCGTGCCGGAACCGGAGGCTCCCGCCGTCGTCGGCCAGGAACTGCCCGGCGACGGCCCGCTCGGCGTCGTCCAGCAGCTCCACCGCGCCACGGCCCAGGATCGCCGCCAGCAGGTCGATGTCCAGCTCGGGGCCGATCACCGCCGCGGTCCGCAGCAGCGCCCCGGTGCTGCCCAGCTCGTCGCAGCGCGCGGACACCGACTCGACCAGCGACGCGGGCAGCGTCCCGCCCGCGGCCTGCTGGGCCAGCTCGGTGAGGAACAGCGGGTGCCCCTTGGACCGCTCGTACAGCTCGTCCACCCGCGCCGGGCCGACTAGTTCCGCGGCGGCGGCCCGGCCGAGCACGCCGAGGTGGATGAGCCCGGTGGCCGGCAGGGGCTCGCCTGCCCCCGGCCGGACCGCGGCCACCACGGCCAGTGGCACGGCCTCGCGCCGCACGAAAGCCAGCCAGTCCGGCAGCGCGGGGCCGGCCAGATGCGCATCGTCGATCGCCACCACCACCGGCCCCCGCGCGGTGAGCCTGGCCAGCAGCCGGACCAGGGCCGCGTACAGGACGGCGGGGCCGAGCATGCTGTCGGTCAGGACCGGCCGCGCCCGTGCGTCAGGGACGAGAGCGACCGGACCGGGGCCCGGGGCCAGCACCGGCCCGAGCAGCGGCCTCGTCGCCCTCAAGCAGATCCGCGGCCACCTCGGGCCCGAGCCGGCGCAGCAGTGCGGCCAGCCCGGCCAGCAGCGCGTCCAGCGGCATGGCCCGGTCGAGCTGCCCGCACGTGGCCACCAGCACCGTGTCCCCGGCGGCCGCCCGCCGGCCGGCCCAGGTGCGCAGCAGGGTGGTCTTGCCGATGCCGGCCTCGCCCTCGATCACCACCACCTCGGCGCTGGCGCCTGCCTGAGCGCCGGCCCCCGATGAGCACGGGCGCCATGGGCGCGCAGCGCCACGGCGTCCAGGTAGGCCAGTTCCTCCTCCCGGCCGACCAGGCCCAGGGCGGCCGGGGCCGGGGCCGGGCTGGCGGGACCAGCTCACCGCGCAGGATCGCCAGTTGCAGCGCCTCCGTCTCCGGTGACGGGTCGGTGCCCAGCTCATCGGCGAGCCGCTCCCGGGTGCTGGCGTAGGCGGCCAGGGCCGCGGCCACCCGGCCGCCCATCACCTGGGCGCGCAGCAGCACCCGGAGCGCTGCCTCGTCGTAGGGGTCATATTCCAGCGCGGTCGCGGCCGCGTCGGCCGCCGCCATCCAGTCACCGGCGGCCAGCAGCGCGGTGGCCGCCACCTGGCGGGCGCGCCGGATCAGGCGTTCCAGGTCGGCCCGCCGCAGCTGGGCCCAGTCGCCGGGCAGTGGCGCCGGGCCGTCGCCGTGGATCAGGGACAGGGCGACGCGGGCCGCGGCCGCCGCCCCCATCACGTGGCCCGCGTCGCGCCGCCGGCCCACCTCATCGGCCAGCCCGGCCAGTTCGGCGGCGTCCAGCCAGTCGCAGCGCAGCAGGTACCCGTGGTCATGATGCTCGATCCGGTCCCGGCCGAGGACCGACCGCAGGCGGCTGACCAGCACGGCGAGCTGATCGTCAGGCTTCGCGGGCGGGGTGTCACCCCACAGCGCGTCCGCGAGCGCGGACGAAGACACCACCTGGCCATCGGCCAGGGCCAGCAGGTGCAGCGCCAGGCGCGCCTTCCGGCTGCCCAGCGACTGCGGCTCCATCCCGTCGACACCGAAGTCGTTGAGCACCCGCACCGCGAGTGACCTCATGCCGGTATCCAACCCTGGTCCGGCCCCAACCGCCAGGTCAGCGGCGGCAAGGCCGTGGTTGCCAACCCGTGGTGGCCAGCCCCGCAGTTGCAAGCCCACTGCAACCGGGCGGGCAGGCTCAGCGGCAAGAGGTACACGAGCCCGCGGGCAAGGAGAAGGACCATGACCGGAAAAGCGGAACAGAAGAGCTTCGAGACCCCCGACGAGACGCGCTCGTTCAACCACGGCGTGCTGCACCTGCTGCGGATCGGCGGCGGGGAGGTCGGCCGGCTCACCCTGCAGCCAGGCTGGCGCTGGTCAGCGGACGTCAAGCCGCTCGCCGGAACCGAGCTGTGCGAAGCGCCCCATTTCCAGTACCACGTGCAGGGCACGCTGCACATCGTGATGGGCGACGGGGCGGAATTCGACGCCCGGCCGGGAGACGTCACCGCGCTGCCCCAGGGACACGACGCCTGGGTGGTCGGGGACGAGCCCGTCGTGGTGGTCGACTGGTACGGGGCCAGCAACTACGCCCGCGGCTGACCGGCCTCAGCCGGACGGCAGGCACCGGGCCGGCAGGCCGGCCGGGCCGGCCCGGGGCCTCATCCGGGCCGGCCAAGCGGGTCGGGCGCTATAGCCAGCGGCACCGGGACGGGATACGTTCCCCCTATCAGACCAACAGGGGGGTCGAAATGGCTGATGCGCCGTTCGTGTGGGAAAACCTGGGGACCTACAAGGCCGAGGGCACGTTCCTGGATGGCTATCCCGACGACGAGAGGACTTTCTTCGCTCCGCGCGACAACGTCCACGGCTTGCTGGTCGCCCTGCTCGGGACGGCCCAGCACTCGATCGTGGTCAACATGTTCGGCTACGACGACGACGAGCTGAATACGATCATCGAGGGAAAGCTGGCCGACGAGCGGGTCTACGTCCAGATGAGCCTGGACCGGAGCCAGGCGTCGGGGGTGCACGAAAAGGCGATTCTGGCCAAGTGGAACAACAACGCCTTTGGTAACAGCATCGCGATCGGCACCAGCTCAGTACATAACGCCATCTCCCACCTGAAGATCGTGATCGTGGATGGCGTGTACACGGTGAAAGGGTTGACCAACTGGTCACTGTCGGGCGAGCAGCAGCAGGACAACGAGCTGAGCCTTAACCGGAACGCGGTGATCGCCGCCGAGACCCGCGCCATCCTCGACCTCAACCACGACTTCATGCTCAAGCAGATGGTCGGATCGGGGCTCAACGTGGCCAAGTTCCTGGCGCCCACGGCCCCGGGCGCCGCGCCCCCGCTGCCACCCCAGCCGGCCAGCGCGGCGGGGGCGGGGTAAGCGCCCCGGGGCACGGAGAGCGGCCGCCTGAGCGCATGGCGGTCCGGAGTGCCTGCCGGTAAGCAGCGCCGGTCAGGAGAGCGCGGGACCGGGCCGGCGGGCGAAGGTGGTGTACGGGGCCACCTCGCCCGGCAGGATAAGGCCGTCCTCGATGGCCCGGGCCAGCAGCGCGTCCTTCGTGTGGGCCGGCCGGCCGAGCGTGGCGTACTTCACCCGGGCCCGGTCGATGTACTGCCGGACCGTGTTCTCGGAGATGGACATCCGGCGGGCCACCGATGCCTTGGACATGCCCTGGAACCAGAGCAGCAGCGCCTGCCGTTCCTTGCCCGACAGGGCCGGGCGGCCCGGGCGGGGATCGGCGAGGATGGCCTTGGCCTGGGATCGGGTCACGCAGGGCCGGTCGGCCGCGGCCGCCAGCACGGCCTCGAGCAGGTGCTCACTGCCCTCGTCCTTCGTGACGTAGGCATGGGCGCCCGCGTCCAGGACATCCAGGATCAGGGCCGGATCGACGTGCGCGGAGAACGCGACGATCCGGTAGCCGCTGGCAGCGAGCCGGGCCACCTCGTCCGCGACCATGCGGCCGCCGAGTTCGAGGTCGAGGATGAGCACGTCGGCGACCCGGGGCCAGGCCAGCCCGGTGATGTCGCTGACGACCTGGGTCACGGTGATCCGTCGCTGCGGATCCGCGCCGATCCAGGAGATCACTCCCTCGACCACGACCGGGTGATCGTCCACGATCGCGACCGTCACGTGGTGTTCCAACGCGCCTCCACCCACAGACTCCGTCCGTCCCGCTGACTGTCCACGACCAGCCCGGCCGCAGCGCTGGGCAGGTCCGGATCGGCAGGCGAGTCGCAGACCAGGCTGACGATCACGCCATCGACCGTCCCGGTAACAGTGACGCGCACCCGGGAGATTGCGTTGACAAGGACCGTGATGGCCAGGTCGGTGATGGCCCGGCGGCCCTCGGGCGGCACCGCGGGGAGCTGCGGCCCGGGGAGCTGTGTTCCGGGGAATGGGGCCGCGGTCTCGATGTCCACCGCCACCCCGCGCCGCTGCGCGACGTCCGCGCAGGCGTGCAGTTCGTGGACCAGCGGGTCTGGTGTGTCGTCCGCCTCGGCGAACAGCCGCCGCAGCCGCGCCGCCTCGACCGCGCAGGCCCGCTGGACGGCAAGATCCGCGGGGTCGGCGGTCCCGGCCGCGAGGCTGCTCAGCAGCGGCTCGGCGGTCGCCCGCAGTTCCAGCCAGCGGGCCTGCCGGGCGCCGCGGATCCGGTCGGCCACCGCCTGCCGGGCGGTGGCGTCCGCTTCCCTGGTCGCGGCCTCCTCCGCCTGCTGGGCCGGAAGGTGGAGCGTCCGCGCGGCCACGGAGAGGGCCACCTGAATTCCGGTCGACCCGGCCAGGACGGTGATGAACGCCGCCACGTTCGGCTGGTGCAGGCCGTCCCGGGCCAGCACGGCGAACATGGCCAGAGCCTCCAGCGTGAGGAACACGCCCAGCTCGGCCAGGGGCCGCCGGAGCAGCACCAGGACCCCGACCCAGCCCGCCGTGCCCCAGGACCAGTTCAATTCGAGCATCTGGGCGGGCGGGCAGGCCGCGGCGGCCGCCGTGCTGATCACCAGGGCCGCGGCGGCCAGCGCCCAGCCGGTCTCACGGCTGCTGGAGCCGCGCAGCAGCAGGACTGAGCCCGCCGCGATGATCAGCCCGATCGCGCACCACGCCGCGACCTGGAACTGATCGGATGGGTAACTGCCCAGGTGGGCCACCAGAAGCGGGCCCGCCCCGGCCAGCTGCCAGCCAGCCGCCGCGACCACCACCGCGATGTCGAGCGCGCGGGCGTACCGGGCCGCGAGCACCGCCGACGGCCGGGGACCCGGCATCGTCTGCGCGGTCATCCCGGATCCCGCGCCGCTGTGGCGGTGCCGTGGCCGGGCCACGCCGGTGTTCCCGCGGTGCCTTCACTGGGCCACCGCGGTGTTCCCGCGGTGCCCTCACTGGGCCACCGCGTGTGTTTCCGCGCTGCCCTCACCGGGCCACCGCAGAGTCACCGTGGTGCCCACGCCGGGGGCGCCGGAGATCTCCGCCGTGCCGCCGATCTCCGCCATCCGGCCGTAGATGGATTCGGAGATCCCGCGCCGCGACCGGGGCACGGACCGGGCGTCGAACCCGCGCCCGTGGTCGACGATCTCCACCACGACCTGGCCGTTCCCGTCGCGGACCCGCAGCTCGGCCGTGCCTGTCCCAGCGTGCCGGGCCACGTTGCGGAGCGCCTCGGCCGCGCAGTCCGCGATCCGGTTCACGGCCGTGGCGGGCACGGTTTTCGTTGCGGAAAAGAAGGAGGTGGAAACCCGCAGCGGGGCAGCTTCGGCGGCCACCGCGGCGAGCCGGTCCGGCAGGGTCACCGCGCCCGGGGGACCTGGCTCGGGGAGCGTGGGCCAGGTGTGCAGCACCTGCAGGTCACGGGAGGCCTGCGCGGCGAGCACCGGCGAGGACATGTCCAGAGCGCCCGCGGCGACCATGGTCAGCGTGGACAGGATCGTGTCGTGCAGCCGGCGGTCCTGCTCCCGCTGGTCCGCCCGCCGGGCCGCCTCGACCTTCAGGTCCTGCTCCAGCTGAAGCTGGCGGCCGATGGCGGCGTCGGCGTTCCGCCCGCCCCGCCGGACCAGGACCATCAGCGCGGCCGTGGCCAGAGCCTGGAAGACCAGGTAGAGGGCGCCCGCGGGATGCGCCACGGTGATCACGTAGGCGGCGATCACCACCCCGGCCACCGGCAGGCCCGCCGGAGGCGGGATGCAGAGCTGGGAGATGTAGATCGCGGTACTGGCCAGCGGCAGCATCCAGGTGGTGCCCGCCGAGATCAGCGCGGCCGGTACCACCAGGTGATGCACGGCGATCAGGGCCACGATGACCGCGGCGTCCGCGAGCACGAGCGGGCCGGTGACGCCGTGGCGGCCGACCCGGATGGCGAAGAAGACCGACCACGCGGACAGCGTCACCAGCGCGGCCGCGAGCCACGCCCCGGAGACGGCGGCGGTCGCCGCCAGCGGTGCGGCCACCACCACGGCGACCGCGATCCACAGCCGGAACCCGACGGCGTACCAGCCGACGAGCCGGTGCAGGGCACGGTCGGACGCGCTGCCGGTGCCGCGCAGCGGCCGTATCCAGTAGCGGCCCGCGCCGGTCCCCCTCATCGTGATCTCCTACCACCCCTAGTCCCGCCACCGAGCAGTATGCGTCCGGGGTCAGGGAATTGCGGCACGAATCTTACATAAACACACTTCATGGCGGATTAGCCGGACAAAGTACTAAGAGAGTTAGTCGAAAGGCTACGCCCGTAAGGTCGCTGCGCCAGTCGGGCCGTTGTGCCAGCCGGTCAGCGCCGCTTAGTCCAGCAGTTCCACCGTGGTGAACCGGATCGGCGTATCGCCGGCGTTCTCGAAATCGTGGATCGTCGGATCCTCCGGTGAGTGGTCGGAGTAATTGGTGTCGCCGACGTGATACTCACGGGTGATCATCGCGCCGTCCGCGGTGCGCTGGCGGCCGATCCCGCCGTCCACGACGGTCCAGAAGTAGCGCCGGGTGTGCGCGTGGAACGGGCCACGCTCACCCGGCATGAGCCGTACCTCCCACACCCGGATGTGGTCGTTCTCGAACCAGAGCCGGGTGCCCACGTCCAGGTTTTCCGGGGCCGCGTCCAGTTCTCCCCGGTAGTCGGCGGGATCGAAATTCTCCTCGCGGATGATCGTGGCGGCCATCCCGTTCTCTCCTTCGTTGTTGGGTCGGTGCCTTGCTAACGGCCCGGGCCGTAGAGCCCGAAGATGAGCCGCGGATCCCCGGGACGGAAGCTGCCCAGGAACTGCGAGCTGTCGCCGATCTCCCGGCAGCGGGTCAGCAGGTCACGGCCGAGCGCGAGCTGCCGCCGCTCCCAGGCCGCCAGCGCCGCGGGGACATCGCCGCCCGCGGCCGTGAGTTCCCCGGCCAGGGCCCACCCGTCGGCAGCGGCCTTGGCCGTCCCGGCCGCGGCGTGCGGGCGGACCGCGGAGCGCTGGCGCGCAGTCCGCGAACGGCTTCACGTCCGTGCCGGGGACGGTTCTCGTTGTGGAAAAGAAGGAGGTGGAAACCCGCAGCGGGGCAGCTTCGGCGGCCACCGCGGCGAGCCGGTCCGCCAGGGTCACCGCGCCCGGGGGACCTGGCTCGGGGAGCGTGGGCCAGGTGTGCAGCACCTGCAGGTCACGGGAGGCCTGCGCGGCGAGCACCGGTGAGGACATGTCCAGAGCGCCCGCGGCGACCATGGTCAGCGTGGACAGGATCGTGTCGTGCAGCCGGCGGTCCTGCTCCCGCTGGTCCGCCCGCCGGGCCGCCTCGACCTTCAGGTCCTGCTCCAGCTGAAGCTGGCGGCCGATGGCGGCGTCGGCGCTCCGCCCGCCCCGCCGGACCAGGACCATCAGCGCGGCCGTGGCCAGAGCCTGGAAGACCAGGTAGAGGGCGCCCGCGGGATGCGCCACGGTGATCACGTAGGCGGCGATCACCACCCCGGCCACCGGCAGGCCCGCCGGAGGCGGGATGCAGAGCTGGGAAATGTAGATCGCGGTACTGGCCAGCGGCAGCATCCAGGTGGTGCCCGCCGAGATCAGCGCGGCCGGTACCACCAGGTGATGCACGGCGATCAGGGCCACGATGACCGCGGCGTCCGCGAGCACGAGCGGGCCGGTGACGCCGTGGCGGCCGACCCGGATGGCGAAGAAGACCGACCACGCGGACAGCGTCACCAGCGCGGCCGCGAGCCACGCCCCGGAGACGGCGGCGGTCGCCGCCAGCGGTGCGGCCACCACCACGGCGACCGCGATCCACAGCCGGAACCCGACGGCATACCAGCCGACGAGCCGGTGCAGGGCACGGTCGGACGCGCTGCCGGTGCCGCGCAGCGGCCGTATCCAGTAGCGGCCCGCTCCGGTCCCCCTCATCGTGATCTCCTACCACCCCTAGTCCCGCCACCGAGCAGTATGCGTCCGGGGTCAGGGAATTGCGGCACGAATCTTACATAAACACACTTCATGGCGGATTAGCCGGACAAAGTACTAAGAGAGTTAGTCGAAAGGCTACGCCCGTAAGGTCGCTGCGCCAGTCGGGCCGTTGTGCCAGCCGGTCAGCGCCGCTTAGTCCAGCAGTTCCACCGTGGTGAACCGGATCGGGGTATCGCCGGCGTTCTCGAAATCGTGGATCGTCGGATCCTCCGGTGAGTGGTCGGAGTAATTGGTGTCGCCGACGTGATACTCACGGGTGATCATCGCGCCGTCCGCGGTGCGCTGGCGGCCGATCCCGCCGTCCACGACGGTCCAGAAGTAGCGCCGGGTGTGCGCGTGGAACGGGCCACGCTCACCCGGCATGAGCCGTACCTCCCACACCCGGATGTGGTCGTTCTCGAACCAGAGCCGGGTGCCCACGTCCAGGTTTTCCGGGGCCGCGTCCAGTTCTCCCCGGTAGTCGGCGGGATCGAAATTCTCCTCGCGGATGATCGTGGCGGCCATCCCGTTCCCTCCTTCGTTGTTGGGTCGGTGCCTGTGCTAGCGGCCCGGGCCGTAGAGCCCGAAGATGAGCCGCGGATCCCCGGGACGGAAGCTGCCCAGGAACTGCGAGCTGTCGCCGATCTCCCGGCAGCGGGTCAGCAGGTCACGGCCGAGCGCGAGCTGCCGCTGCTCCCAGGCCGCCAGCGCCGCGGGGACATCGCCGCCCGCGGCCGTGAGTTCGGCGGCCAGGGCCCACCCGTCGGCAGCGGCCGCTGGAGATGAGCAGCCGGCGCGGCTGGTCCACTTCCCACAGTGGCATCACCGCCAGCATGTGCGCGCCCGCGTCCACGGTGGCGATCGTGTCCGGTGGGGTGTGCGCCCGCGCCAGCGTGGCCACCTGCTGCGGGGCCAGCGTGCCGGGAGCGGCGAGGGCGGCCTCGGCCAGCCCTCGTGCGGCCGCGGCCCGGGCGGCCCGGCCGGCGCCGGGCGCCCAGCGCGGCCCGGGGGCCGGGATCCAGGCCGCGAGCAGATCGATCGCCGCGGGCAGCGGGGCGGTCAGGGTGGTGGCGCCGGTGAAGTAGCTGGTAGCGCCGGTGCGTGCCAGGCCGGTGCGTGCCAGGCCCGTGCGCTCCAGGCCCGTGGCTCGGCCGGCCACTCGCTGACCAGCACCGTGGGCGCGGCGTAATCCCAGGGCGCTGGGATCATCTCGGCCTCGTCCACCCCCAGGCCCACGATGAGGTCGGCGTGGGCCAGCAGCGGCCACTCCATCGTGCCGCCGGTGACCAGCCCGCCCGCTTCGGCGCCGGCATCGGGCACGATGCCACGCGCCCGGTAGGTGTGCAGTGCGGGGATCCCGCGGCCGGCCACGGCAGCCCGGATGGCGGCGGTATGCGCGACAGCCTGTGCGCCGAGCAACAGGACCGGCCGCCGGGCCTGGCGCAGGGCGGAGGCCAGCGGCCCGAGGTCACTGACCCGCGCCCGGCCTTCCTCGGGCGGGCCTTCGTTATCGGGGCCTTCCGGATCTGGACGTTCCCCATCAGGGTCCGGCGCGGGATCAGCCGCCGGAGCCTCATCGTCCATCAGGGCGATCACCGGACCGGGCGGGGCGGCGAGGGCCCGGCGGACCATATGCGCGGCCGTCGGCCCGGCCTGGCCGCCGCCGATCGTCAGCGCCGCCTTGGCCACCGGATCGCCCAGCGCCCTCTGGTCCAGCCGCTGATGGCTGACCCGGCCGGCCTCGGTGGCCCGCACCGTGTCCGCGATCACCACCAGGGGCAGCCGGTCCAGGGCGGCGTGCGCGATCCCGTTGACCGCGCTCGCCAGCCCTGGTCCCCGGGTGACCAGCACCGCTCCCGGGGTTCCGGTCAGATCAGCGCTGGTGGCGGCCATGATGGCCGCCGCGGTCTCGGTGTGGGTGAGGACGAAGCGCAGTCCCGCCGCGCCGGCCGCGCCCACCACGTCCAGGTTCGGGCCGCCGCCAGGCACGCCGAACAAGACCCGGGTACCCGCCCCGGCCAGGGCGGCCACGATCGCCGTGGCCCCGGCCGGGCCGCGGGCAGGCGTGCGTGGCCCGCTCAGCGTGGCCGGGCGGACGCTCACCGCGCGCTCCCGCTCACCGTGGGCCGCCGCTCACCGCGCGCTCCCACCGGTCCCCGGGTGATCGACCCGGCCCCGCATCTGCAGCCGGTAGGAGTACCGGTCCGGGTGGAAGTGGTTGACCGCCAGTTCCAGCGGCACCAGGTCCCGGTCACAGTAGAGCCGCTCGATCCGCAGGACCGGCACGCCCGGCGGGCAGCCCAGGCGGCGGGCGGTGTCCGGATCCGCGGCCACCGCGGTCGCGTTCTGCACCGCGTTGTGGATCTGCCGGTCACTGACCTGGTCCACGAGGCTGATCACGGTGAAGCGGGCGCCGTCGCCCGGTTCGGTGAGCGCCCGCAGCTCGGGCAGTTCCCGCAGCCTGCGGCCGATCTCCAGGGGGACATGGACCCGCGTATGGCAGAACGGGACCCCGTCGTGCAGCCGCAGGAAGGACATGGCCATCACGCTGTCCTCCGGCACCCGCAACGTGTCCGCCACCGCCAGGCTGGCCAGCACGTGCAGCGGCTCCACCACGCGCAGCTCGGTATCCAGCGAGAGGGCCATCAGATCGTCGATGCTGCCGAACGAGCGCAGGTACCTGCCGTCACCCGGGACCGCGAACGTGCCCCGGCCGCGGACCCGGTAGATGACGCCTTCGGAGACCAGTTCCTGGAATGCGCGGCGCACGGTCTGGCGGCTCAGCCCGGTGGACGCGACCAGTTCGGCCTCGGTCGGCAGCCGCTGGCCCGGCGGGTAGCGCCCGGCCACGGCCGCCTGGCGCAGATCCGCCGCCAGCTGCTGGTACGCGGGAGCCTCGCCAGCACCGGCCGCGGCGCCGGCCGGGCCCGGCCCGGCGGCTCCCGCCCGCGGCGCCACATCGTGCCGGATGGGCGGCACGACCCGCAGCGTGGCGCGGGTGGCTCGGGCGGGTCTGGCGGCCAACGTGACTCCTGCTCGGTCGCTGAGTGACAGGTGACCGTGCGATCCGCGCCGCTGGGGCCCGCATCGCGGCCTTTAGACGGCCATATTGTGGCGCGTGCGGTGATCACGTCAAGAGCCAGCGGCGCCTTTGCTGACTGGGCTTACCGGCCCTGCCCCGAGACCTCAGGGGGAAGGGTGGCCGCCAGGTGTCCTTTGTGAACGCAGTAACACGCAGATTTGGCCGGCCCAATCCGCCTGGCGCTCGAAGAGAGGCCCGGTCGGCCCCGCGATCACCGCGGGCGGTCAGCCAGAACGACCGGTCCGTGGTACCGGCGCGCCGGTCGATACCGGAGCCGGCCGGCTGACCGGTCCGGGTCCGCAGAAGAAGCTCGCGTACGGGACTGGACGGCGGTGCGGGGGCGGGGGCTGCCTGGCGCAGTGCGACTCGATCCACCGCACCCGCGGGTCCGGGCCCGGCGGTGACACCGGCAGCACGAATCCCCGCACATAGCCGCGGCGGATGTCGGCCTGCAGCGTGGCCAGCGTCGGGGCAGGCACGTTGCCGAGGAAGCCGCCGATAGGCAGTACCTCCCTGCCGCTGTACAGGATGTCGTTCTCCGCGAGCCCGGACGTGTCGGTGCCGAACAGGGCGTCAGCGGGGGGCGTCTGGAGCTCTAGCCGCTGGACCGCCTGGCTGATGTGGGGCGCGGCGGCGGCCAGGAGCTGGCTATTGTGCGCGGTCTTCGACGACTCGAACGGGGTGTCAAACGGGCCCAGCCCACGGATGACGCAGCTCACGGACGCCGCCGCGGGCAGCAGGAGCACGGCGGCACCGGCGAACGCGAGCGCGGTCAGGTACCCGGCCTGGCCTGACGCGGGCAGCAGCAGCTGAGCGGCGGCGCCCGCCGCCACGACCAGCGCCACCAGGGTGAGCTCGACCGGGCCGGATGCCGTCCCGGACATCAGGTAGGCGCCGTAGCCGACGCAGCCGAGCACCGTCGCGGCGACGATCAGGCGCACCCTGGCCGGCCAGGGGCGAGGTCCGCACGCGGCGATGCCGGTGCCGCACAGCGCGGCGACCGCGGGGATGAGCGCCGCGACGTAGTACGAGTTCAGGTAGGTGCCGACGCTGAAGAAGACCGCGAGGACCAGCCACCAGCCGCCCCACAGCACGACGGCGGCGCGCAGCGGGTCGCGCCTGCCCTGGCGGCGCCGGGAGATGAGCACGCCCAGCGCGCCGGCGACGGCCGCCGGCAGCAGCCAGCCGCTGTCGGCCGCGAACGGGCCGGCCAGCAGCCGGTGCCAGCTCGGCTTGATGCGCATGGTCTCGGCGGTGAGCAACCGCCCGCTCTCTTTGGCCGCGATCACGAGCGGCGAGGGCGGCCCGGCGATGGTCGCCCAGTTCCCGGTGAGCCGGCCCAGGCCGTTGTAGTCGAAGACCTGCGTGTACACCGAGTCGTCCGCGCTGCCGTCCACGTAGGGCCGGTCCTGGGACGGGACCAGCGAGACCGCGGTCATCCAGGAGAGGGAGACCACGGCGGTGACCAGCCCGGCCAGCGCGACGTGCGCGCACCGGGTCCGCAGCTTCGCCGCGGGCGCGGCGAGCAGGTAGGCGGCGGCCAGCGCGGGCAGGGCCAGCCAGGCCTGGATCATCTTCGCCTGGAACGCCAGGCCGACCCAGACGCCGGCGAGCAGCAGCTGCCGCAGCGACCCGGAGAGCAGCGCGGCGGACGTGGCGTCGGCGGCGAGCACCAGCAGCAGGATCAGCAGCGAGTCCGATACGTTGCCGCGGCTCAGCAGCACGGTGATGGGCGTGACGGCGAGCACCGCCGCGGCGATCAGGCCGGCCGCAGGCCCGGCCAGCCGGCGGACCGCCCGGTACAGCACCAGGATGGTGAGCACACCCTCGACCACCTGCGGCAGGACCAGCGCCCAGATGTGAAAGCCGAAGACCCGCAGCGACAGGGCCTGCAGCCAGAGCTCGCCAGGCAGCTTGTCGACAGTGACGGTCCCGGCTGGATCGAACGCCCCGAAGATGAAGTCGTGCCAGCTTTCCGACATGCTGCGGGCCGCCGCGCCGTAGAACGGCTCGACGCTGGCGCCGGCCATTCCCCAGCCGTACGCGACCGCCGCGACGGCGGCGATGGCGAGCAGCGCCGGCCGGGCCCAGGCGGGCTGATCCGCGGGCGAGCGCCACGGCGTCAGGAAGCGGCGCCAGCGGGGTGCTTTTGATGCCGGCGCTGGTGCTGTCTCCGGGATAATTTCCATTTCCGGCACCTGCCCAGTATGGCGGGAGCGCGTGCCGTGTCCGCCTGGCAAATAGGGCCCCGCCGCGTTCGAGGTAAAAAGCAGGTAAGGCGTGATTCATTGATCCGTGTCTTCGTAAAGTCATGCCGGATCAGGCGACCATCCACGT
>CAWINS010000066.1:0-29142 GCA_963837335.1 uncultured Actinomycetes bacterium
CCGCCGCCATGGATGGCTGCGGGCTCGTTCGCTGCGGCGGAGTTAGCTCTGCTGCTCCGCGTCCTCGTGCTCGTCCTCGTGCTCGTGGTCTGCCCGTGGTCGTGGTCATGCCCGTGGTCCGCCTGGTCCTGGGCGATGCTCGCGCGCACCTCGTCCATGTCGAGCTCGCGCGCCTTGGTGATCAGCTCCTCCAGCGCCTGCTCGGGCAGAGCGCCCGGCTGCGCGTAGAGAACGATGTTGTCCCTGATCACCATCAGCGTGGGGATGGACGAAATGCTGAACTGCTGGGCCAGCTCGGTCTCCGCGTCGGTGTCCACCTTGCCGAACACGGCGTCCGAATGCTTCTCCGACGCCCGGTCGAAGACCGGCGCGAACATGCGGCACGGGCCGCACCAGGAAGCCCAGAAGTCCACCAGAACCATGTCCGCGCCGCCCACGACGGACTCAAAGTTCTGGCCCGTCAGTTCGACCGTAGCCATGGAGTGTCTCCTCGTCTCGATGGGTATCCGCTGCTGGAATACCCTGCAGGGTATGTAAACCAGGCGGGCCCGGGTGTAATTCCCAGGACACGGCTGGTGCACGTCCCTTGGCTGTACTGGCGCACGTCGCTCCGCTGTACTGGCGCACGTCCCTCTGCCGTAGTAGCCAACTTAGGCCCTGGGTTATGCCCGCTGGGCCCGGTCAATCTGAGGTCAGGCGTTGAGGTAGGTCAGAACGGCCAGCACGCGGCGGTTGCCGTCGTCGGCGGGATACAGGCCCAGCTTGGTGAAAATGTTGCTGATGTGCTTGTTGACCGCTTTCTCGGTGACCACCAGCCGGGCGGCGATGCCGGCGTTGGCGCATCCCTCAGCCATCAGGGCCAGCACCTCGCGTTCCCTGGGCGTGAGGCGTCCCAGCACCTCGTCCCGGGCGTGCCGGGCCAGCAACTGCGAGATGACGTCGGGATCCATGGCGGTACCGCCGCCCGCGACGGTCCGCACGGCCTCGATGAACCGCCGCACATCGCTGACCCGGTCCTTGAGCAGATAGCCAAGCCCACCTCGCCCCGAGGACAGCAGTTCCCGGGCGTAGAGCGGTTCGACGTGCTGGGACAGGACGAGCACGGGCAGGCCGGGCACCTGAGCCCGCGCTTCGATCGCCGCCTTCAGGCCCTCGTCGGTGAAGCTCGGCGGGAGCCGGACGTCCACCACGGCCACGTCGGGGCGGTGGGTGACCAGCGCGCTCAGTAGCTCAGGCCCGTTGTCCACCGCCGCCACGACGTCCATGTCGTACGCGGTGAGCAGCCGGATCAGGCCGTCCCGCAGGAGGGTCAGGTCCTCGCCAAGGACAACTCGCACGGCAGCTCCATGGTGACGAGGGTTGGCCCGCCGACCGGGCTGGTCACGGCGAGCACGCCGTCGAAGGCGGCCAGCCGCCGCTCGACGCCGCGGAGCCCGCCGCCGGGTCCCGGCGTGGCACCGCCGGTGCCGTTGTCGCCGACGATCGCCACCAGCCTGCCGGAATCGTACTCAAGCTGGACCCAGGCCCGGTTCGCGCCACTGTGCTTGATCACGTTGGCGAGGGCCTCGGCGATCGCGAAGTAGAGCGCCGACTCCACCGGGGCGGACGCCCGGCCGGTCAGGTCGATATGCAGGTCCACCGGCAGGGGCAGGCTCAGCGCGAGCGCCCGCACCGCCCCGTCGAGGCCGCGCTCGGCCAGCACCGGCGGATGGATGCCGCGGACGAGGGTGCGCAGCTCGACCAGGGCCTGCCCGCTCGAGCTGCGGGCCTCAGCGAGCAGGGACAGCGCCAGGTCGGGATTGTCGCGGAGCACCTGCTCGGCGAATCCGATGTTCATGCCCAGGGAGACCAGCCGGGCCTGGGCCCCGTCGTGCAGGTCGCGCTCGATCCGGCGCAGTTCGGCCGCGGAGGCGTCCACCGCCTGGGAGCGGGACTCGGCCAGCTGGCCTACCTGCGCGGCCATCGCCTCCCGGGTCGGGGCCAGCAGTGACGAGGCGACCTGGGCGTGGGCCTTGAGTATCCGCGGCCCCAGCAGGACGCCGAGCGGCAGCATGCTCAGCAAGAACACCTGGGCCCAGAAACTTGGGGACGTCCCGGGCCACCATCCGAAAAACACGTTCCCGAAATCGGCCACCAGCGTCCACCCGCCCGCGACGACCAGGAATGCGGGCAGCAGCCCCAGCACTATCCCGGCCGGCAGGTTGACCAGCATCCAGAGCAGGTCACGCCAGGTCGCGGGATCGGTCAGCACCCACTTGCAGCGCTGCAGCCGGCCGATCAGCCCGTTGGTGAGCTCAACCGGCCGGGGCCGGTACGGCGCCGCGATCGACACCCGCGACCATTCCCGCGCCCAGCGACGCTGCCCCCTGGCCAGCCCCCGCACGGCCAGCAGGCTTTTCGGCGCCAGCAGGATCCCGATCCCCGTGGCCAGGGTGAGGAGGGAGATCAGGGAGGCGATGAACAGCGGGACCCCCGCCACCGCGACTATCGCCTGGACGATCCCGCGCACGCAGGTCTGCAGGGTCCGCTGGGCAAGCCGGCCGAAGACGCTCCTGTCCTCACTCATCCGTACCTCCCGCTCCGGATCGGTCCCAGCGCTTCCATGATGCGGATCTGCGGCCCATATCTCGGTGGTGCTAACTCCACTTTCTTCTGCAGGCCCCGCGCTTCTGCGGGCCCCGCGCCCGGCCAGGTCCCCGCCTCACCGCCCCTGGGCGTCCCGCTGGCTCGGCCTGATGTCCGTGCCGTCGGCGTCGATCCACTTGGCCGGGGTCCGCGGTGGCGCGCTCCAGCCGTCCATGGCGGCCAGCAATCCCGCCGCCGACGGCCGGGCCAGGATCATGCTCCGGTGATCCGGGCGGACGAAGCGCTCGGCCGTGGCGTGATCCAGGAACCCCAGCAAACCGTCGTAGTAGCCCAGCAGGTTCAGCAGCCCCGTCGGCTTGGCGTGCAATCCCAGCTGGGCCCAGGTGACGATCTCCGCGAACTCCTCCAGGGTGCCGAGCCCGCCGGGCAGCGCGATGAAGCCGTCCGACAGATCGGCCATCAGCGCCTTGCGCTCGTGCATGCTGCCGGTGATCCGCAAGTCGCTCAGCCCCGGGTGCGCCACCTCGGCGTCAACGAGCAGGCCGGGGATCACCCCGACGATCTCGCCGCCCGCGGCCAGCACCGCGTCCGCCAGCGCGCCCATGAGGCCGACGTGCGCGCCACCGTAGACCACCCGGATCCCGCGGGCCGCCAGGACCCGGCCCAGGTCAACGGCACCGGCCAGGTACTCCGGGCGCCGTCCCGGGTTGGAGCCGCAGAATACGCAGACCGATCGCATGCTCCCATCATGGCGGGGGCTCGTGCCCACAGTCCCAGACGCGCCGGTCACCAGCGGGGTTCAGGACCCGGTCCGGTTGGCCAGGCGCCCGGTTGCTCAGTTGTCCAGGCCCAGGGTGAACGTGGGCTTGGGGGTGGTCTCCGGCAGGCGGTGCTCCTCGCTGAGCCGCCGGATCGCGGTCCCGGTGGCCAGGAACTCGGTCGCGTGCTCGCCCCAGACATGGTTGGAGACCGCCACGTTCACGCCGACGATGCCGGACGCGCGGGCGACGATCGCCTCGGCCTGCATCCGGACCAGGGCCAGCTCGCGGGCTTCGTACACACCCTGGGTGAACTGGAGCATCTCCTGGTTCCGGCCGGCCTGGCGCAGCGCCTGCATGGCCGACTGGTGCGCGATGTGGTAGACGCAGGTGCCCAGCACGAACGCCACCGGCACGGCCCCGGCGGCCAGCAGCCGGAAGAAGTCCTGCGCGGACAGGTCCGAGGTGAACGCGCGGCCGTCGGGGGCCCGGTGCGCCCCCTCGCCGCCCAGCGCCCGCACCGCGGTACCGGTGGCCACGAACTCCAGCACGTCCTGGCCCCAGACGTACATCTGCATCCGCAGGTTGACCCCGACCACGCCGTCCGCGCCCAGGTGGTCGGCCTCGGCACGCATCCGGGTCATGGCCAGCTCACGGGCGCTGTACATGGCCTGGGTGAGGACCTGCAGCTCGGCGTTCTGGGACCAGCGGCCGACCTGGATGCCGATGTGGAAGATCGACGAGCCGACCACGAAGCCCAGCGGCTCGAAGCCCGCCTCACCCAGCAGCACGTACTCCGACACCGACAGGTCGGAGGTGAACACTCCGTCCGCCTCGGCCCCGGCGGTGTGGGCCAGGCGGCTGTCCGCGGCCTGGGGCTCCCACGTCGTCGCGCTGTCGCCTGACCCGCTGCCGAACAGGGGCATCTGATTCTCCTTCGCCAGGCGCCCCCGCCAGGCGGTGGCGCGGTCCCCCCGGGCGCCCTCTCCGGGCGCCGGACGGGCCTCAGCGTATTCGCCACCTGCCCTGATGAGATCATCAATTGCCTATCGTTCACCCACGGAATGGGATACCCGCACCGAGTGACACTCTTCTGCGTGCTAGGCGACGCGCATCTCGACGTCGTGGTCTGCCCGGACGGGCCGGTGGCGGAGGAGACCGACACCCCCGCGCGCACCTGGGTCGGGGCCGGCGGCCAGGCGGCCAACGTGGCGGCGTGGATCGTGGCCCTCGGCGGGCAGGCCCGGCTCATCGCGGCACGCGGCACCGACCTGGCCGCCGGCCTGGTCGCCAGCGACCTGCGCCAGCGCGGGGTGGACCTGCGCGGCCCGGTGGTCGAGGGCCCGACCGGCGTGGTGGTCTCGCTGTCCCGGGACGGTGTCAGCCGCTCCATGCTCACCGACCGGGGCGTGGGCCCGCTGCTGACCGCCGAAGCCCTCGAGGCGGCCTGGCTCGAGGGCTGCGGCCTGCTCCACCTCCCGGCGTACAGCCTGGCCCGGGCGCCGGTCAGCGGGGCCGCGCTGGCCGCGGCCGCCCGCGTGCCCCGGCTCAGCGTTGACCTTTCCTCAACCGCCGTGCTGAATGAGTACGGCGTGGCCCGGTTCCGCGCGCTGCTCGGCCGGCTCCGGCCGCAGATCGTGTTCGGCACCGAGGCCGAGGCGGACCTGCTCGGCGGCCTCGATGGGACTGACCTGGCCGGAACCGACCTGGTGGTGAAGCTGGGCGCCCGCGGCGTGCGGGCCGGGGGCGGTGAGCACCCGGCGCACCCGGTGGACGCGGTGGACTCGACCGGGGCAGGCGACGCGTTCGCCGCGGGATACCTGGTCGGCGGGGTCAGCATGGGCCTGGCCGCGGCGGCCCGGGCGGTAGCCAAGTTGGGAGCGATGCCGTGATGACGATGACTCCGCTGATGACCGATGAGGTCCAGGACGCCCTGGACCGCGGCGTGCCCCTGGTCGCGCTGGAGACCACCCTGGTCTCGCACGGCTTCCCGGGCGGCGAAGGCGTCCAGGTGGCGCTGGCCGCCGAGAGCCGGGTCCGGGAGGCGGGCGCGGTGCCCGCCACGATCGGCCTCGTGGACGGGGTGCTGCGGATCGGGCTCAGCGAGTCCGATCTGAAGCGGTTCGCCAGCGCCGGCGTGGCGGCGCGCAAGGTGGGGGCCCGCGACCTGGCCGCCTGCCTGGAACAGGGCGCGCTCGGGGCGACCACGGTCGGCGGCACGCTGGCGGTCTGCCGGCTGGCCGGGATCCGGTTCATGGCCACCGGCGGCACCGGCGGGGTGCACCGCGGCTTCGCCACCGTCCCCGACGTCTCGGCCGACCTGCCGCAGATCGCCCGGACCCAGGCCCTGGTGGTGTCCTCCGGCGTCAAGTCCATCCTGGACGTGACGGCCACCGCGGAACTGCTGGAGACCCTCGCCGTCCCGGTGCTGGGCTGGCGCACCCGCACGCTCCCGATGTTCTACAGCGCCGAGGGCGGTCCACCAGTGTCCGCGGTGGTGACCGATGCCGCGGAGGCTGCTCGCGTCACCGCGGCTCATTGGCTCCTCAACGGAACCTCGGGGGTGTTGCTGGCCAGGCCACCGGATCCGTCGCTGGAGATCGAGCCGATCCTGGCCGAGGCCGTCGACCGGGTCCGGGCCCAGGGGATCCGCGGGCCAGCCGTGACTCCCGCCGTGCTCGACCTGGTGCACGAGCTGAGCGGCGGGCGCAGTATCGAGGTCAACCGGCAGCTGATCGCCGACAACGCGGGACTGGCGGCGGAGGTAGCGGTGGCCTATGCGGGGCAGGACTGACCCAGCGCAGCTATGCACAGCACAATGCTGCACAAGACAGCACGGGCCTGATGATGGAACTGGGTCGCGACGGAGCGGAGAACCCTCATGCGGATTGGCGTGTCACTGCCGGACCCGTCCGGACCGGACGCCCAGGGCCGGCCACCACTGGCCCAGGTGCGCGACGCACTGCGCCGCGCGGCGGACGACGGTTTCGCGTCCGCGTGGATGAACAACATCTTCGGCCTCGACGCGCTGACCGCGCTCGCGGTGGCAGGCAGCCAGGTCCCCGGGATCGAGCTGGGCACGGCCGTGGTCCCCACCTACCCGCGGCATCCGGCGGCCCTGGCCCAGCAGGCGCTGACGGTGGCCGCGGCCACCGACGGCCGGCTGGCCCTGGGCGTCGGCACCTCACACCAGATCGTCGTCGAGAACATGTTCGGCTATGACTTCGGCAAGCCGGTCGCGCACACCCGGGAGTACCTCTCGATCCTGCGGCCGCTGCTGCACGGGCAGCCGGCCAAGCTGCGGGGTGAGCAGGCCAGCGCCGATGTCACGCTGACCACCCCCGGCCCGACGCCGGTGCCGTTGCTGCTCGCGGCGCTCGGGCCCCGGATGCTCCGGCTGGCCGCGGAGCTGGCCGATGGCACGGTGCTGTGGATGACCGGGCCGGCCACGGTGCGGGGGCACATCGTGCCGACCATCACCGCGGCGGCGCAGGCTCTCGGCCGGCCCAGCCCGCGGGTGGTGTGCATCCTGCCCATCTGCGTGACCAGTGACCCGGACGCGGCCCGGACCGCGGCGGCCAAGGTCTTCGCCATCTATGGCCAGCTTCCCTCCTACCGGGCCATGCTGGACCGGGAAGGAGCGGCCGGGCCGGCCGACGTCGCCCTGGTCGGGGACGAAGCGTCGGTCGAGGCCCAGCTCGCCAACCTGGCTGATGCCGGGGTGACCGACTTCGTGGCCGGGGAGTTCGGCCGCGGGGAGGACGCGGTGCGGACCCGGCGGCTGCTCACGTCGCTGCTGCGGACCTGAGCGGGGGTGGACGCGATGCCCTTCCTCGATCGCGCGGACGCCGGGCGGCGGCTGGCCAGCCTGCTGGCCGGCCTGCCGACGATAGAGCGGGGATCGGGCAGCGTGGTGGTCGGGCTGCCTCGCGGCGGCATCCCGGTCGCCTATGAGATCGCCCGGGCGCTGGGCGCCCCGCTGGACGTCATCCTGGTCCGCAAGGTGGGCCTGCCCGCCCAGCCCGAGCTGGCCATGGGCGCGATCGGCGAGGACGGTATCCGGGTCGTCAACGAGGACGTGGTCCGGGCGGAGCGCGTGAGCGAGCAGCAGTTCGCCGAGGTCGAGGAGCTCGAGCGGGCTGAGCTCATCCGCCGTGCGGAGCGCTACCGCGCCGATCACCCGCGGGTGCCGCTGGCCGGCAAGACCGCGATCGTGGTGGACGACGGGATCGCGACCGGCTCCACCGCGCGGGCGGCCTGCCAGGTAGCCCGGGCGCACGGGGCGGCCCGGGTGGTGCTGGCCGTCCCGCTCGCGCCGCAGACGTCGCTGGACGCGCTGGCCAGCGTGGTGGACGACGTGGTCTGCGCGGAGGTGCCCGAGCCATTCCTGGCCATCGGCCAGTGGTACCTGGACTTCGCGCAGACCGCGGACGCGGAAGTGGTGGACCTCCTCCGGCGGGCGGACAAAAGACAGGGGGCGGAGGACGGGGCACCCACGGAGCGGGACGTGATCGTGCTGGCCGGGACGGTCCCGCTGCCGGGACGGCTCACCGTTCCGGCGCGGGCGCGCGGGATGGTGGTGTTCGCGCACGGCACCGGGAGCGGCCGCAGCAGCCCGCGCAACATGTTCGTGGCCGGGACCCTGCACGTGGTGGGGCTGGGCAGCCTGCTCTTCGACCTGCTCACCCCGGAGGAGGAAGCCGACCGGGCCAACGTGTTCGACATCGGGCTGCTGGCCGGTCGTCTGTCCGCGGCGACCAGCTGGCTGCGCGGCCAGCCGGGGCTGGAACGGGTTCCCGTCGGCTACTTCGGGGCCAGCACCGGGGCGGCCGCGGCCTTGCGGGCCGCTGCCGGGTTTGCCGCCGAGTCCGCTGACCCTGCCACGGACTCCGGCACTGATTCTCCCGCTGGGCCGGGCCCCGCCCGCTCCCACGGGGAGATCGCGGCCGTGGTTTCCCGGGGCGGGCGTCCCGACCTGGCCGGGGGGTCGCTGGGCGCGGTGCGGGCGCCCACCCTGCTCCTGGTGGGCGGGCTGGACGACCGGGTCCTCGAGCTCAACGAAGCCGCCCGGGCGCAGTTGCCCGGCGAGAGTCAGCTCGTGGTCATCCCGGGCGCGGGCCACCTGTTCGCCGAGCCCGGGGCGCTGGAGCAGGTGGCGTCCCTGGCCCGGGACTGGTTCGTGCGTTACCTGCGCGCCGAACCGCCGGCCGCCGGCTGATCACCAGGAATGGCCTGGACGCAGCGGTGGTAATGGCTAGGGTGAAAGGTACTGTTGCCCAGTGAAACTAGGCGGGTAACCAAACCGGAAGGCGTGAGGCAGATGCGGGAAAGGCGTGCCGGGCCGGCAGTCAGGTTAGCAAGGGTGCTGATCACCCCGGTGCTGGTTACTGCGGTGTTAGTGACCACGGGACTGGTCACGGCGGCGTGCGGAGGTTCCGGCGGCACCACGAAGACCAGCGCGACCAGCTTAGAGAAGACCCACCTCACGGTCGCGGCGCTGCCCATCGTGGACGACGCCCCCCTGTTCCTGGCCATTAAGAAGGGCTACTTCCGGCAGCAGGGCCTCACCGTCACCCCGCAGATCGTCGCGCAGAGCACGCTGGCCCTGCCTGACCTGCTGCACGGCTCGGTGGACATCGTCGGCGGCGGCAACTACGTGTCCTACTTCGGCGGCCAGGCCAAAGGCACCTTCGACCTGCGCGTCCTGGTCGCGGGCGCGGCGTGCCAGCCGGACAGCTTCGGCGTGGTGGCCATGCCGTCGTCGCACATCACCAGCGCGGCGGGACTGGCGGGGAAGACCATCGGGGTGAACCTCACCAACAACATCCAGACCATGATGACCAACGTCCAGCTCAAGACGGCCGGAGTCAGCCCTTCCACGGTGAAGTACGTGGCCATTCCGTTCCCCGATATGGGGGCCGCGCTCAAGGCGGGCCGGGTCGACGCGATCAGCGCGGTGGAGCCATTCCTGGCCGGGGCGGAAAGCGGCGGGGCCCGGCAGGTCGTGTCCGACTGCGCGGGGGCCACCGCCAGCTTGCCGCTGTCCGGCTATTTCGCCACCGCGGCCTGGACCCAGAAATACCCGCACACCGCGGCGGCATTCCAGCGCGCCATGGCCAGGGCCCAGGCGCTGGCCAGTTCCGACCCGGCTGCGGTGCGGCAGATCCTGCCCACCTACACGAAGATCACAGCCGCCGCGGCGCAGGTCATCCACCTGGAGACCTACCCGGCCAGCACGAACGCCGCCCAACTGCAGCGGGTCGCCATCCTGATGCGCTCCGGCGGACTGCTGTCCAGCCCGTTCAGCGTGCAGTCCATGATCTTCCGGCCATGATCTTCCGGTGGAGTTGCAGGGGGCAGTGACGCGTCGGCGTGCGTACCGGCCGGCCAGCGGGGCCCGGCTCGCCCGGCTGGCCCGGCCGGCCCGGCTGGCCCGGGGGCTGGCCGGCATCCTGGCCTTCCTGGCGATCGCGGAGTTGCTGGGCCGGACCGGCGTGATCAGCCGGGGGGTGCTGCCGCTGGCCTCGACCGTGCTGGCCCGCGCGGCCGGCCTGGCCGGCAACCCGCGCTTCGCCGAAGACGTGGCCGCCACACTGGAAGCCTGGGCCGTCGGGCTGGCCATCGCGGTCGCGGTGGCCGTGCCGTGCGGAGTGGTGCTGGGCAGCCTGCCCGGGGTCCGGTCGGCCACCCTGGCCGTGGTGGAGTTCCTCCGGCCCATCCCCTCGGTGGCTCTGATCGTGCTGGTTGGCCTGCTCATCGGGCCGGGACTGCGGATGAACGTGACGCTGGTCGTGTACGCGGCGATCTGGCCGGTGCTGTTCAACACGATCTACGGCCTGGACGACGCCGACCCGGTGGCCCGCGAGACGCTGCGGGCGTTCGGGTTCGGGCGGCTGGCCGTGATCCGGTTCGCGTCGCTGCCGGGGGCGGCGCCGTTCATCGCGACCGGGATCCGGCTCGCCTCCTCGATCGCGATCATCCTGACCATCAGCACCGGCTACCTGACCGGGCAGATCAGCGGCCACGGGATCGGCGCGTTCATCGCCGACGCGAACACCGGCGCCGGCAACACCGCGTTGGTGCTCGCCGCGGCCTTCTGGAGCGGGGTACTCGGCCTGGTCCTCAACGGCGTCCTGGTCTGGGCGGAGAACCGGGTACTGCCCTGGCACCGGGCATACGCCGGGGAGGCCGAGTGAACGGGGCCGGGGTCACCCTGGAGTCCCGGCACGGGTGGGGCCGGTTCTCCCGCCGAGGCCTGGGCCCGTCCTCCCCGTCCGGGCCCCGCCGGTCCCGGTGGCACCGGCTCGTCCCGCTGCGCCGCTGGATGGTGCTCGCCGTCGTGGTCGGGATCTGGGAGCTGTGGACCCGGGCCCGGCCGAGCGCTTTCTTCCCGCCGCCGTCGCAGATCGTGGCGCGCATGTATCACCTGTGGTTCTCCGGCCCGGCCACGCACCTGTTCCTCACCCACGACGCGATCTCCAACATCCTGCCCAGCCTGGTCCGGGTCCTGGCCGCGCTGGCCATCGCCGCGGTGGCGGGCGGCGGCCTCGGCCTGGCCCTGGGCCGGTCCGCGGCCGTGGCCGGCTTCCTCGACCCGGTGCTCCAGTTCGCGCGGGCGCTGCCCGCGGTGACGCTGGTGCCGGTGTTCATCGCCATCTTCAAGATCGGCACCCAGATGGAAGTGGCCACCATCGTGTTCGGCACCATCTGGCCGATCCTGCTGAACACGGCGGACGGGGCCAGGTTCCTCGATCCGGTCCAGGTGGAGACGGCCCGGGCGTTCCGGCTGCCAGCCGGGGTGCGGCTGGCCCACCTGATCATCCCGGCCGCGCTGCCGAAGTTCTTCGCCGGGCTGCGCCTGGCCATCGCGCTGGCCCTGATCCTGATGGTGTTCGCCGAGCTGGCCGGGAGCAGCAGCGGCCTGGGTTATGAGATGAACAACGCCGAGAGCTCGTTCGACATGACCTGGGTCTGGGCCACCCTCGTCCTGATCGCCATCCTCGGGAACCTGCTCAATGCGCTGGAGCTGGCCGTGGAGCACCGGGTGCTGGCCTGGCACCGGGGCGCCCGCCAGCCCGGGAACTAGCCCGGCACGGTACTAGCCCGCTCGGAACTGGCCCGCTCGGAACTGGCAGGGAGCCGCATGCTTGAGATCAACGACCTGACCCACTGGTACGGGGAGCACGAGGCGGAGCATGACCAGCGTGGGCATCTGGCCCTGCAGGAGGTGTCGCTGCGGGTCCCCGCGGGCGAACTGGTCAGCATCGTGGGGCCATCCGGATGCGGCAAATCCACCCTGCTGCGCTGCGTGGCGGGGCTCATTCACCCGGCGTCGGGGTCGGTCCGCCTCGACGGCCGGCTGGTGGACCAGGTGCCCGACGGCCTGGCGGTGGTGTTCCAGGATTACAGCCGGTCCCTGCTGCCCTGGATGAGTGTCCAGGACAACGTGGGTCTTCCGTTGCGGAAAAAGAGCGGAGGGCGGGCCAGCCGGAAGACGCGGGCCGAGCGGCGGGAGGTGGCGGCGCGGGCGCTGGAGACGGTCGGCCTGGCCGGATCGGGGAGCCGGTACCCGTGGCAGTTGTCTGGCGGGATGCAGCAGCGGGTGGCGATCGCCCGCGCGCTGGCCTGTGACCCGGCCCTGCTGCTCATGGACGAGCCGTTCGGGTCGGTGGACGCGCAGACCCGGGAGGACCTGGAGGACCTGATCCTGGCCGTGCGCCGGGAACACGACATGACCATTTTGCTGGTCACGCACGACATCGACGAGAGCGTCTACGTGGGGGACCGGGTCGTGGTGCTCACCCCCCGGCCGGGGCGGGTCCGTGCCGACCTGGCGGTGCACCTGCCCGCGCCGCGAGACCAGATCAGTACCCGGGAGCGGCCGGCGTTTGTGCACCTGCGCGCGTCCGTAGGCCGCCTGGTCCGCGGCCAGGAAATCCCCGCCGGGGCACCCGGAGAGCGGGAGCCCGGGGAGCGGGCACCCGGGAAACCGGCGCCCGCCGGGGAGCAACCGGGCTAGGTCTCGCGCTTGGCCCGCAAGAACGCCATCAGCCGCGGCAGCGACCAGGTGTTGATCACTTCGTCCGGGCTGAGCCAGCCGCGCTGCGCGGTGCCGATCCCGTAGCGCATCACGGCGAGGTGGCCGACCGCGTGCGCGTCGCTGTCGATGCTGAACTTCACGCCGTGCCGGCGGGCCAGCCGGACGTGCTCGGCGGACAGGTCCAGCCGGTCGGGAAAGGCATCGATCTCGATCGCGGTCCCGGTGCGCGCGCACGCCTCGTAGACCGCGTCCAGGTCCACATCTACCGGCGCCCGCCGGCCGATGAGCCGGGTGGTGGGATGACCCAGGATCGCGACGCGGGAGTTCTCGATGGCCCGCAGCATCCGCCGGGTCATTTCCTCCCGCGGCTGGGTGAAGTGCGAGTGCACGGAGGCCACGCACAGGTCGAAGCGGTCAAGAAACTCCGCGGGCCAGTCCACCTCGCCGTCCGGGCCGATGTTGAGCTCAGTACCGTGCAGCAACCGCATCCCGGCGTACTGGCCGTCCAGCCGCTCTACCTCGGCCCGCTGGGCGAGCATCTTCTCGTCGGTCATGCGCTGCATGAACAGGTTGGGGGCATGGTCGGTGATCGCGTAATAGGAGTAGCCGCGGGCCGCCGCGGCGGCCACCATGTCGGCCAGCGGGGCGACCCCGTCGGTGAGGTTGGTGTGCGTGTGCAGATCGCCGCGCAGGTCGGCCTCGGTGACCAGGACCGGCAGCTCGCCGCGCCGCGCGGCCTCGATCTCCCCGCTGTCCTCGCGCAGCGGCGGCGGGATCCACGGCAGCCCCAGCGCCTGGTACACCTCCTCCTCGGTCGCGGCGGCGATGCAGGCCCCGGTTTCGGTGTCGTACAGGCCGTACTCGGACAGCTTCAGCTTCCGGGCCACGGCCATCTCGCGGAGCCGGACATTGTGCGCCTGCGACCCGGTGAAGTACTGCAGGGCCGCGCCCCAGCTGCCCTCCGGGACGACCCGCAGATCGGCCTGGATCCCGTCGGCAGTCCTGATCGAGGTCTTGGCGTCGCCGCTGGCGATGACCTCGGCTGCCAGCGGCAACTCCCGGAACGCGGCCATCAGCGCGGCCGGGTCGGCGGCCACCGCGAGGATGTCCACGTCGCCGATCGTGTCGCGCATCCGGCGCAGCGATCCCGCGTAGGCGCACCGGGTGCAGCCGGGCACCGCGGACAGCCTGGCGATGAACTCCGCGGCCAGGTCCATCGCGGTGTCGATCCGGACCCGGCCCGCCGACTTGTGGATGAGCTCGATCCCGCGCAGCAGGTTCTCCCCGGACTTGGGACCGAATCCCGGCAGCCCCTCCAGCCGGCCCGCGGCGATCGCCGCCTCGAGCGCGTCCACCGAGTCGATGCCGCGCTCGGTGAACAGGGTCATGGCCCGTTTCGGCCCCAGCCCGGCCACCTCGGTCAGCCGGCGCACCCCGGCCGGGACCTTGGCCCGCAACGCCTCCAGCTGGCGGATCTGGCCGGTGCCCAGGTAGTCGCGGATCTTGGCCGCGATGGCCCGGCCCACGTTCGGGATCCGGTCCAGTTCCGCGGGATCGACCCGGGCCAGATCCTCCGGGTAGCCGCCCACGGAGCGGGCGGCCTTCTCGTAGGACCTGATCCGGAACGCATCCCCGCCGGTGATCGCAAGCAGGTCGGCGTACTCGGCGAGCAGCGCGGCGACCTCGTCGTTGGTGCGCACGAGCCAGGTTAACCGGCCCGGCCCACCGGACGTACGACGGTGGCGGGTGCCTGATGGTCACCCGTCACCGTCCCCGCCCGGCAGCCCGTCGCACCGTCCGCTGCAGTGCGATGAACCGCACTGCGTCACCCGGGCGAGTGGGGCAAGCTGGCCGCTTCGGCGGTGAATCCGTGCTGAAGCGATGCCCAGAGGGGCTTGCTGGTGTAGGGCAGGCAGTCCTCCTTGAAGTACCACCAGAAATACCCGCCAACGTAGTAGGGAAGGTTGATCGAAAGTCCGTAGTAGTACGAAACCATGGACTCGGCACTGGCCAGCGTCTTCGAGTTGGCCGGGTTGTTCAGGCCGACCTCGCCGAAGCCGAGCTTCGCGTTCGGGTAAAGAGCGTGCAGTTGCTGGAAATACGCCGTCCAGGTAGCGGCACTCGGCCGGATGCCGTTGCAGTCGGTCTCGTAGTAGGAGAGCAGGACGTAACTGAGCCCGTCCCTGACCAAGGCCGGCACGTATTTGCTGGAGAAGGCGAGCGGGCTGAGCTCCGATGAGCCGTCGCCGCATCCGGCGTTGTAATAAAGAGTGAGGGCGCTGCTCTTTCCTGCGGCGCTCACGTCGTTATAAGCCTCGGTGAGCTTCGTGCTCACCGTCGGGTACGACCCGGTCCAGTTCCCGTTGACCTCGTTGCCGATCTCCCACAGGTCAACTTTGCTGCCGAAGGCCGCCAGATAGGAATTAACCCGTGTGTTGTAGGCCGAGGTGCTGATGCCGGTCTCGTCCGAGGAATCCAGCAGTTCGCCCATGATGTAGCTCACCGGACGCAGCGCATTTATCGCGGGGGTGTAGTACGAGGCAGGCTCGCCGGCGTCGAAGACGACACGCGTCGTCGGGGCTTGCGGCAGGTTCTGCAGGGCTGCCACGGTACTGGTCATGTTGGACACGTCATCCACCGTGTCACCGTAGAGCGGGCTGGGCAGTGGCCGGTTGGGCGCCGTGGAGATCTGGCGTGTTGTATTCGCGTCCAGGGCCGGCGTCTTGTGCGGCGGTCCCGGGGCGGTGGGCACCCCCATCCCAGTCAGGACCGCGAACCCTGCGACTACGCTGGTAATGGCTGCGAGAGTCAGGCGGCCGCGGACGGAAAATGCTTGGCTAATCACGGTGATCCCTGCTTTCACATTTACAATGTGATGACACGATCACTGTGCGTGATTAGCCGGATGATCCCCAGAGGCAAAATCCCTGATTTCGAGTCTTGCCTTTTCGTTCGGCTCGGGCCGTGTGGTTCATGTCTTTTGGCCCACGGCCAGTGTTCTGCGTGGGACCGCAGGCGACATTGCGGGTCGCACGTTATAAGCCCGCGGAATTCGAGTCGCGGACCGGGCAGCTACCTATTCGCGAGCGGAACCAGGCTAAATAGGGGATCCCGCGGTCGCCGGCGCGGCGTTACGCTCCGCAGGGCGGGTCGTAGCGGCGCCCGGGCAAGAAGATCCGCCACTCAGTCCTGGTCAGCCGCTGGCCGGCGGTGGCACACACCCCGGCGCTGGCGGCGCGGGCCTGGGTATCCCACAGCCGGACGGTGCCGTCCGCGCTGCCCGCAGCCAGGCGGGCGCCGCTGGGCGCGAAAGCCACCGAATAGACGGCGTGAGCGGGGCCGGTGAGCGAGGCCACCAGGGTCGGCCGGGCTGGGTCGGTCACCCGCCACATCCACACGGTGCCGTCGGTCACGCCGGCCGCGAGCGTGCGGCCGTCCGGGCTGAACGCCACCGAGTAGACGTAGCCGGCGGGGCCGGTGAGCGGGTGGCCCAGCAGGGCCGGCCGGGCCAGGTCAGCCACGTCCCACAGGCGCACGCTCTTGTCCGCGCTGCCCACGGCGAGGGTGCGGCCGTTGGGGCTGAACGCCACCGAGATGGCGTAGCTCGCCGGGCCCGCCAGCGGGTGGCCGAGCTGCACCGGACCGGCCGGGTTGCTGATGTCCCAGCAGCCGGGTGAGGCCGTCCGCGCTGGCCACCGCGAGGGTACGGCCGTCTGGGCTGAACGCTACCGAGAACGCGATGGTGCCCGGGGAGTCATGCACGGTGGCCAGCGGCCGCGGATCGGCGGGATCGGTGACCGACCATAGGCGCACGGTCCCGTCGTCACCGCAGGTGGCCAGCAGCTGGCCGTCGGGGCTGAACGCGGCGAACTCCACCAGGTCGGTGCTGGATTTCTGGGCCACGCGGGGCCGGCTGATCGGGGCCAGCGCGCCATCGCGAGCTACCCGCCAGAGCTGGATCTCACCGTCGCCGTAGCCGGTCGCCAGGCTCGTGCCGGCCGGTGAGAACGCCACCGCGTTGATGATCGTGCCTGCTGGTCCCGGTGCCGCGGCCGCCGCCAGCTGCGTGCGGCGGGCCGGGTTCCAGATCTGCAGGCCGCCGTTGCCGCCGACCGCGAGCAGTCGGCCGCCGGGGCTGTAGGCCACGCTGTTGACCGGGCCGTCCGCGTCGAGCACCGGGGTGGGCAGGATCCAGTTCCGGACCATGCCGTCCGCGTCCCCGGCCACCAGGTGGCCTACGCCGTCCCAGGCCAGCGAGGTCACCGGCTGCGGCTGCGGCAGGGTGGCGGTCACCGCCCGGGTAGCCAGGTTCCACACCAGCACCTGGTCGTCGCTGCTGCCTGCGGCGAGGCTGTGCCCGTCCGGGCTGAACGCCACCGCGTTCACCCAGTCGGTGTCGCCGGTCAGGGTGCCGTCCGGACGGGGCCGGGCGGGGCGGGTCACCTTCCAGAGCCACACCTTGTCGTCCTGGCTGCCTGCGGCGAGGGTCTTGCCGTCGGGGCTGAACGCGACCGAGTACACCGCCTCGGCCGGCCCGGTCAGCGGCTTTCCCAGCGTCACCGGATGGGCCGGGTCGGACACGTCCCACAGCCGGACAGTCTTGTCCGTGCTGCCTGCGGCGAGGGTAGCGCCGTCCGGGCTGAACGCCACCGACTGCACGTAGCCGGCCGGCCCGGTCAGGGGCTTGCCCAGCGCGGCCGGGCGGTGCGGGTCGGCCAGGTTCCACAGCCGGACGGTCTGGTCGGCGCTGCCCGCGGCCAGCAGGGCGTGCCGGGGGCTGAAGGCCAGCGAGTACACCGTGTTGCCCGGCCCGCCCAGAGTCACCGGGAGCCGGATCGGGTGAGCCGGGTTCGCCACGTTCCACAGCAGTACCTCCCGGCCGGCCCCGGCCGCTGCGAGGAGACGGCCGGCCGGGCTGAACGCCACCGTGTACAGGGGTTCGTTGCGGTCCCTGGGCAGTAACGTCGTGCCGAGCGCGACGGGATGGCCGGGCCGGGCCACGTTCCACAGCCGCAGCGTGCCGTCCGCGGCCGCCACCGCGAGCACGTGATGATCGGGGCTGAGGCTGACGGCCTCGACCACATCGGCCGAATCGAGGAGCCGGGCCTCGGCCGGGCTGCCGGACGACTCCAGCAGGCTGGCCCGCGCCTCGGCGGTCGGCGCGATCCGGTAGGCGGCCAGGCTGAGCTGGGCCGCCAGCCCGGCATTCTGCCCTCGTACTTGATCGGCTTCGACGGCCACCTCGCGCGACTGCGCGGTGTTCTTGGCGGCCGTCGCGTTGTCCCGCGCGCGGGTCGCGGCCTGGCGTTGCTGGAAGGCGTACCCGGCCAGCCCGACGGTCAGCACGACCAGCACGCTGAGCGCCGCGACGAGGCGGCGCAGCCGCGCCGTGCGGTTGCGTTCCGCGGCCTGCTGGAGTCGTTCCGCCACGATCCCCGCGTCCACGAACGCCCGGGTCAGCGTACTGAGGCTGTCCCGGTTGAGCGGGTCGGCGGTCCAGTCCCGGGCCAGCGCCAGCTGGCCGCCCCGGAGCAGGGCCGCGGGCTCCCGCCCGGCCTCGTCCCAGGTCCGCGCGGCGTCGCTGAGCCGCCGCCGGACCCGCAGGCCCTCCCGGTTCGCGTCGATCCAGGTACGCAGCAAGGGCCACGCGGTGAGCAGGGCCTCGTGGGTGATCTGTGCGGTGTCGGCGTCCAGGGTGATCAGCCGTTCGGCCACGAAACGGTCGAGCACCTCGCCGGATGATGCGGTTTCATTCGGCCAGTCCCGCAACTCGTCCAGCCGCACCGAGCTGCGCGTCTCCGGGGCGTCGTCGGCCACGTACACCAGGCGCAGGAAGAGCCGCCGGGCGATGTCCCGCTGCTCTTCATCGAGGGACTCGTAGACCTGGTCGGCCGTCTGTGCGATTGCGTGCCTGATGCCCCCGCTGGCCTGGTAGTCCGCCACGGTGAGCCCGGCCGCCGTGCCGGCGCGACCAGGTGGTGAGCAGGGCATGGGACAGCAGCGGCAGGGCCCCCGCCTCATGCCCGGCCCCGGCCAGGCTGACGTCAGGTGAGCGCGGCGCGAGGTCGCTCAGCAGCAGTTCGACCAGGCCTTCCGCCACATCCAGCCGGGCCAGGCGGGCCGGCTCGACGATCGCGGAGCGGACCTCCTCCCGGGTCATCGGCACGACCACCACCTGGCGCTCCTGGAGCGCGCCGGCCAGTTCCGGGTAGCGGAGCGCCCGGTCGTAGAAGTCGGCCCGCAGGGCGAGCACCACGACCGCCGGACCGTCCAGCGCGCAGATCGCCGTGATGAAGCGATGCCGCTCCACCTCGTCCTGGCAGGCGGTGAAGATCTCTTCGAACTGGTCCACCACGATGACCAGCCCTGGGCCGCCGGTCTCGGGGACGAGCCGGGGCGCATCATCCGGGTCGCGGCGCAAGGCCGCCTCGAGGCGGGTGCTCTCCGCGGAATCCCGGGCGCCGGCCGGGCCGGTGCTGGCTGGATCGGCGGGGGCTGCTCCGGCGGCGGCCCCTTCGATGGTCACACTGCGCAGCCTGGCCAGCTGCCGGGCGAGCTCGCCAAGGGGCGTGGCGCCCGGAGTGAACAGGGCTAATCTCCGCTGGGACCGGTCCGACAGTGCGGGGATCAGCCCGGCCCGCAGCAACGATGACTTGCCTGAGCCGGAGGGCCCGACCACGGTCAGCGGTACCCCCGGCGCAAAAGCTTCGGTGGCCAGCCGGACCAGGCGCGCGGTGATGGCTTCGCGGCCGAAGAACCAGGGGGCGTCCTCAGGCTGGAAACTGGCCAGGCCCCGGTAGGGTGCCGGGGCCGCGGCCGGCCGCCGTCCGGGGCCGCGGCGGATCCGGTTGAGAGCGCTCACCCACTCACTCAGCTCGGCTGGGTCCGTCTCACCACACGCCCGGAGGATCCTGGCCAGTAAGCCGGGCTGGCTGGGCGGAGGCAGGTGCCGGCCCGCGAAGTAGTCACCCGTGGTGCTGACCGGGATGCCCACCGCCCGGGCTACCTCGCGCACGGTCAGCCCGGCGCGCTGCCTGACCAGCGTCAGCTCCCGGCCGAAGTCCGCCTGGGTGGCGATCCGACGAGGATCCGGCTGCTCAGCGTCGCTGACTGAGGGGTCTGGGGCGGGAGGTGGTGACGCCGGATGGTCGGCCGCGTCGGCTGGTGCTGCCTGCGCCGGAGATTCCGGCTCCTCGTCACCTGGGCCAACAGCCCCGGTTCCCCCCTTGGCAGCCACGTAATCCCCCCTTTGGATCGACGGCCACGGGGCCGGTGACTGGTCGCCGCCCCGTGTCAGCATGACTCCTGGGAGCCGTACTGAGTTGACATCGGTACCCGAATAAGTCAAATCGGCCCTGGACGGCCAGTCTGTCCGACCTTGTCCGAGGGTTTTCCCGCCGCTGCGCTCACCGCGGCGGCGCCGGACACTAATCAGCGGGCCCACAGTCCGCTCTGGCATGCGGCCGGCCCCGGTGAGGGGGGTACGGAACGTCCCCACGCCTGGCGCGGGCGTGGGGACACCCATCCCGGTCCCGTTCGGCCAGCATGTGGGGGGTAGGGGGCGGCCCGAACGGGACCGGGATGGGCAACGGGACCCGGGCGCGCAGGTCAAGTTCACTCGAACAAGACGTCGTCGCCTGATCACGGACCGTATACTCGGGGCGCCCGGGCCGAGCCCGCAGACCGGGGGTTCGTAATGAGACGTGCCACGATTGCTGCCGCCATCGCAGGCGTTGGAGTCCTCCTGGTGGTGCTGGCCGGACTGGCCACGCCCGTCCGGCGCCCGTCTGCCCTGGGGCCGGTTGTGCCGGGCCTGGCGTCGCCCGGCCTGGTGCTGGGGGACTCGGTGGCCCGGGATGTGACCCAGATGCGCCCGCTGCCGCGCGTCCTTTTCGGGGTGACCGCAGATGACATAGCCCACCCACGCGAGCTCGTGACCAGCGCGCGGCACCTGCCGGAGATGCCCACTACGCGGATCTATTTCGATGTGTCCGAGCCGCCCCGCCACTACGCGACCGCGGTCCGCCGGCTCCACCCGGTGAGCTATCTGATGGGCGAGTTGCTTGACTCCTCCGACGAGACGCATATCAGCGTGGCCGCTTACCGCCACCGCGTGAAGTCCTATCTCACCGCCTTCAGGAATGAGATCGACCTTTGGGAGATCGGTAACGAGGCGAACGGTAACTGGACGGGCCGTTATGCGCGGGTAGAGAAGAAGCTAACTGCAGCTTATCGTGAGGTAATTCGCGCGAGAAGGCGAACCGCGCTCACTCTCTATTACAACGCCGGGTGCGGGGACGGAAGGGCCGAGCTGAGCCCGCTCGCTTTCTCCCGCAGATACGTGCCGCGAGCTGTCCGTAACGGGCTGACTCACGTCTTCCTTTCGTACTACGAACGAGACTGTCATGGGATCAGGCCCAGTGCCCGGAGCTTCCGGAATTACTTCCGTAAGCTCCATGTGCTGTACCCGCATGCACTGCTGGGCTTCGGTGAGATCGGCCTGAGCCGTCCGGTGAGGCCGCACGCTACCGCTGTGGCCAGGTCGCTGATCAGCTACTACTACGGCCTCCGTATCAGGCTCCCGTACTACGCCGGCGGATACTTCTGGTGGTATTACGCCGAGGATTGCCTGCCATACTCCAAGAAGCCACTCTGGTCCGCGCTGCGGGCGGCCTTCCGGGCCGAGGCGGCGACCCTGCGGCCAGGCAGGTAACGCGGAGCCGGGGGTCGGGGCCGGGACACTGCGCCCACTCTGGCGAAACAATTTGCAGTCTTCTGCAAGAGTCTTGGTTAAAACGGAAATCTCGGGTATCGCTCGGCGTTTGTTATCCTTGATCCCAGGGCGTTTCTCTCTGTTACAGCTAGATCTGAATGACTGGCCGCCTGGCTATGATCTTCAACGGCTATTCTTGGACTTCCGCAAGCATGATATAACAGCCTGTGATGACACCGCAGATCCGCAACGGTGCCTTCGGGCGTGATCATGGGAAGTGGTTAGTTAGACTCTGTCCAAAGGGCTTATTAGCTCTATTTGAGGAATATGTTGCTTATTCACTCCTGCGCGTAAGTGGCGCGAGGGGTGGCCCCTGCTTGCCCTCATTGTGAGGCGGCCGGGCGGGTTATTTAGGGGATTTCTTATGTATTATCCAACAACTTTGGCGAGCCTGACGGCGTTTGGCTCGGCCGTAGCGCTGCCACACAACGGTGATCTTTGGCTGACCGCCCGGATGCTGCTGGATGGCGCAGGAGCTCTCTTCGGCCTCTACCTCCTGATCAGCGTCGGACTGCTGCTGGCGGGCCTGGTCATGCGGATCCGCCGTCACTCCAGCACCCCGGCCCGCGAATGAGCGCCCGCCTGTGCACGTCGGTCCTGGGCGCTGCCCGGGGAGTGGTGATCTGGATGACCGCGATGGCCGGGCTCCTGGTCGGCGACGCCTACGTCGTGAATACAGCGGCCTTGGCCGCCACGGGCGCCCCGGCGGCGCCAGGCGTGGCGGCCCGGTCCGGGCTACGGCCAGCTGCCGGGCCGGTCCTCGTGTTCCGGGTCGATGTGTCCCGTTACCCGCAGGTGGGGGTCGTGGTCACCGTGCCGGACAGCCAGGAGCGGCTTACCTCCTCTGAGTTTGTCGTCGTCAACGGAGACCACTCCGTCTCGCCTAACGTCCGCCAGCTTTCGGCTAACAACGTGCAGCTCATGCTGGTCCCGGACACCGGGCTCGGGTCAGCCCGGTGGCCTGAGGAGCAGCATGCTGCGGCGCGCTTCCTGGTGGACCTGCCCGATGGTGCTCAGACCGCCGTCGTCGATCCGGTCCGGCCGGGGTGGCCGGCCCGCGGTCTCACCCGCGACGCCACCTCGTCCGTGGCCAGGCTGGCCGGACTCCCGGGAGGAACTCTCAGCCCCGCGGCCCGGCTGGCCGCCGCGCTCTCCGGGTTCTCGCGCGGTCTGCGAGTCCGGCGCACGGTGGTCCTGGTGGTGTCCTCACCGGCGCCGCTCGCGGAGGCCACTGCGGCCCACTTTCGCGAGCAGCTCGCGGCCAGCGGTACCGCACTGTACGTCATCGACGCCTCGCTGCGCCGGGACCCTGGCTATGACGCTCTGGCCGCCGAGAGCGGGGGCCGGGCCATCCGGGTGCGGTCTGCCGCCGAATGGTCAGGTGCGTTCAGCCGGGTCGTCAGCGACCTCGGCGAGCAGTACTACCTGCGCTTCGCCGACACCTACCCGCTGCCCGGACGGGTGAAGATCCTCGTCCGGACCTCGCTCGGCACCGAGCACGGAATAGCAGCGCTGCCTGCCGTCAATCCGATCGCGCCACCGCCACTCCCACCCGTCAGGCCGGTGTCGCGAGCCAGCTGGGACCGGCCGCTGGCCTGGCTGGCCGCGCTCCTGGTTATCTTCGGGGCGGGTTACGGCCTGCTGATGCTCGCCGCCTCCAGGAGAGAGCCGCGAGGGCGCAAAGGCCCGGGCCGGCATGCCATCTCTGGGCCGCCTGGTCACCCACCTGGGTCCGGCCTGGCCCTTCCGCCTGGGGTCGAGCGGTCAGTTGCCGTCATGAGTCCGCTGCCCGCGAGGGCGACGGTGGCTCTGGCGGAGGGGTCCGCGGATGTCCTGGGTGGCCTGTTTTTCGTGTTCTTGATGCCGTGCCTGAACGAGGAGAAGGTCATCCTCGGCAGCCTGCAGCGGTTGCTGTTGATGCCGGGTGGCAACTTCGTGGTGCTGGTCATCGACGACGCTTCTGATGACCGTACGGCTGAAGTGGTGGGGAGCGTAGCGGGGGATCAGGTCTGGCTGCTGAGCCGTAAGCCGCCGGAGGCGCGGCAGGGCAAGGGAGAGGCGCTGAACGCGGCGATCCGTTTTCTGACTGGCAGCGGTCGGCTGGCTGGCCGTGATCCGGACCAGGTGATCGTGGTGGTGGTGGACGCGGACGGGCGGCTTGACCCGCACGCCGTCAGTGCGGTCAGCCCGTACTTCGCTGACCCGATGGTCGGCGCGGTGCAGATCGGTGTGCGGATCAACAACCGCGATGCCAGCAGGCTCGCGCGGATGCAGGACATGGAATTCGTCATCTATACCGAGGTCTTCCAGCGGGGGCGCCGTCACCTGGGCAGCGTCGGCCTGGGCGGCAACGGCCAGTTCATGCGGCTGTCCGCGTTGCTGTCGCTAGGCGGGTCCCCGTGGACCCGCAGCCTCACTGATGACCTGGACCTGGGAGTGCGGCTGCTGGCCGCGGGGTGGCGTAACGAGTACTGCTCGGCGGCGGCCGTGCACCAGCAGGGTGTGGTGGAACTGCGGCGGCTGATTCGCCAGCGTTCCCGGTGGTTCCAGGGCCATCTCCAGTCCTGGACGTTGATCCCGCTGGTCTTGCGCAGCACCCCGCGCCGGGCCCGCAGCGACCTGCTGTACCACCTGTCCAGCCCGGCCATCTTGCTGATCGCCTCATTCCTGTCCGCCTCCTTCTTGCTCTCGCTGGCCAACTGCGCGGTGCTGCTGGCGCAGGGCCGCAATCCGTTCGGCTGGTGGATCGCCACTACCTACGCCCTGACCTTCGGGCCGGCGCTGGCCTACGGCCTTGTCTACTGGAGCCGGGAACGGCGTAACGGCGTCCCGCTGATCCGGGTCGCGGGACTCGCCCACCTGTACGTGTGCTACGGGATGATCTGGTACGCCTCTGGCTGGTGGGCAGTCGTCCGCACACTCCGCGGCCGCACCGGCTGGGCCAAGACCGACCGGGTCGCCGAAGCCCCCGTGGCGCTGGCACTGCCCGCCGCCGCGGGAGCCAGCGCCAGCGCGATGCCTGCCGGGATCGTCGCGATCGTCCATGACATGCCGGTCTCCCCGGAGCAGTCGGCGGCTCAGCTCGCTGAAGCACCGACCCAGCCGATCCTGTCCAGTCCGGCGCTGCCCAGCCCTGTCGGGCCCGGGACGGCGGAACCCGCGGGCGGCCGGACGGGATCCCGGCCGGGGGGGCGAAGGCGCCGCAGGGCAAGGGTGCTGACCGTGGCCGCCGCCCTGGTCTGCGCCACGGTCGGCGCCGGTCTCGCGTGGTCCGCTGTTACCGGCCAGGCAACCGGGGACGGCCAGTGGCTCACCGTCTTCACTGGCTACGGCCACACCGAGGTAGCCGGGACCGGTGCGGCCCAGACCATCACGACGGCGCCGAGCACCACCCGGTCACGGCGGGCCACCCACGCGGCGCTGGTCGTCTCCCGTGGTCACTACGCCGACTTCGTCGCGACCTTGCGGGTGCAGACCGTCCGCCAGCTGCGCCGCGGCGCGGCCGGGAGGCCGAACCCGTGGGAAGTCGGCTGGGTGGTCTGGCACTACACCTCCGAGCACAGCTTCTACGCACTCACCTTGGAGCCCACCGGCTGGCTGCTGTCCAAGCAGGATCCCGCCTACCCGGGCGGTGAGCGTTTCCTCGCCTCGGGCCCGACCCCGCGTTTCCGGGTGGGCGTCCCGCACCGCGTCGGCATCGTCCAGATCGGCGACCAGATCACCGTGTCGGCTGACGATCATCTGCTGACCCGGTTCACCGACACCCGGCAGGCCTATCTGCGCGGATCCTTCGGCGCTTACAGCGAGGACTCCGACGCTCGCTTCTGGGATATCCGGGTCAGGACGCTGCCCAGCCCGGCACTCAGGTTCGGCCCGGCGGCCGCCCCGGGCCGCCGCGGTACCCCCCGGGCCCGCCCTCCTACCCCCGCATCGCCGAGGTAATTCAGATCCAGGAAGGAAGAAGAGGCACATCGCCATGACACATTCCGAGACCGGCATCCCGCCGGCCCTGCCTCGTGCCGGTGCGGGGCGTCAGATCATGGTCATCTACGGAACCCGGCCGGAGGCGGTCAAGGTGGCGCCGCTGATCCAGGCGCTGGACCGCTCTGAGATGTTCACCCCTGTCGTCGCGGTGACCGCCCAGCACCGGTCGATGCTCGACCAGGTGAATGCGGTCTTCGACGTCAAGCCCGCCTTTGACCTGGATATCCATCGGCCGGGGCAGACGCTCACCGAGATCACCACCCGCGCCCTGGCCGGCGTGCGGTCGGTGCTGGCCCAGCAGCGCCCGGATGCGGTGGTGGTTCAGGGCGATACGACCACCGTGTTCGCCGCCGCGCTGGCGGCCTTCTACGAGCAGATCCCGGTGGTGCATCTGGAAGCCGGGCTGCGCACGGGCAACCCCTACTCGCCGTACCCCGAGGAGATCAATCGCCGGCTGACCACCCGGCTGGCGACCCTGCATCTCGCCCCGACCAGCACCAGCAAGGCCAATCTGCTCACCGAGAACGTCAACGAGGCCAGCATCGTGGTCACCGGGAACACGGTCATCGACGCCCTGCTGTGGGCCGTACCGCGCCAGCCTGGCTACGGCGAACCGGCGCTGGCCGGCCTGGATGCCCACGACGACCCGGTGCTGCTGGTCACCGCACACCGGCGGGAGTCGTGGGGGGACCCGCTGCGCGCGGTCGGCCGCGCGCTGGCCCGCATCGCGTCCGCGCACCGCGACCTGCGCATCGTGTTCCCCGTGCACCGCAACCCGGTGGTCCGGGACGCGGTACTGCCCGCTCTCCGCAACGTTCCCAACGTCATCGTGACCGAGCCGCTGCCCTACGGCAGCTTCTGCCGGCTGATGAATCGCGCCACCGTCATCCTCACCGACAGCGGGGGGGTTCAGGAGGAGGGCCCGAGCCTGGGCAAGCCGGTGCTGGTGATGCGGGAGACCACCGAGCGGCCCGAGGCGGTGCGGGCCGGCACAGTCAAGCTGGTCGGCACCGACGAGGACGTCATCGTCGATACGGTCGGCCGCCTGCTCACCGAGCCCGCCGCGTACGCCGCGATGGCCAACGCCGTCAACCCCTATGGGGACGGGCAGGCCGCGCGGCGCGCGGTCGCGGCACTCGCGCACCATTTCCGTCTCGGCCCGGCCCCCGACGAATTCAACAGCCTGGCGGCTAACCCAGCCACCAGTCAGCAGGAAGCGGCCCACCGGTCATCCCACCAGGAGATCGCGGCCATGACCTAGCCATCGGGCGGTTCGGCTCGAGTTAGTACCTGATCACCCGCACTCCGGGGGAAAGGAATTACAGAACATGCGTCACAAGCGAATGATGATCGCGGCGGCGGCAGCCGTCGCGCTCGCAGCGCCGTTGGCTGGTGCGGCTGCACCGGCCAGTGCCGCGCCTGCGCGAGGCGGCACCCCGGCGTCAGCCGCTGGTGGGCCGCACAGCCACAAACCCGCCGCGGGGGGCGGCGTGAACGGGCTGCCGACCATTCCCGGGCCGCCGGCTCCGCCGAAGGGCCTGCCCAGGCAGCGAGCCGGCTACCGCCCGCCCACCAAGCGTCCCGAACGGCGAAAGGGCCGGCGCACGGAGGCGGCAGCGGCGCCAGCGGCCAAGCCGGCCGTCACCCCGCCGCCGCAGGCCAAGACGTGGGGCGCCGCCGGCGCGGCCACGACGCTGGTGCTGTATGACACGACGAATACCTGGGGCTGGCTGGGCGAGCTGTACGCGATTGGCGGCGGCAACCTGGCCACGCACTTTGGCCAGGTGACTGCCGAACCGGTGGTCGACTACGTCTCCGGTCAGGTGAACAGCTACACCGCCACGATCTACATCGGCTCGACCTACAACGAGCCCATCCCGCAGACGTTCCTCAACGATGTGCTGTCCACCACCAAGCCGGTGATGTGGGTCGGGGACAACATCTGGCAGCTCACCGGAACTCCGGGGAGCGCCGCTGACACAGCTTTCCAGGCGGCCTACGGGTGGGATCCGGACACGTCGTACTTTGACACGGCCGACACGATCGCCTCGGTCAGCTACAAAGGCCAGACGTTCACGCGGAACACGGCCAATACGGGCGGCGTCCTGGCCCCGCACATCACCACCCCGTCGCAGGTGAGTGTGCTGGCCTCGGCGAACTGCACTGACTCCACGGGTGCCGCGGTGAACTGCAACGGGATCGCGCAGACCACGGGCACCTCGTTCCCGTGGGCCATCCGCTCCAGCAACCTCATGTACCTCGGTGAGGTCCCGCTGTCCTACATCTCACCCACGGATCGCTACATAGCATTCGCGGATCTGCTCTTCGATGAGCTGAATCCGACCGCGACGCCTAGCCACGAGGCGCTGATCCGTCTGGAGGACATCAGCCCGGAGTCGAGCCCGTCGGACCTGACTGCTTACGCGGCGTACCTGAAGAGCCAGGGGGTGCCGTTCAGCATGGCTACCATCCCCCAGTACACCGATCCCACCGGCTTCTACAACAACGGCGTGCCGGTGTCGGCGACCCTGGCCCAGAAGCCGGCCGTGGTGTCCGCGCTGAAGACCGCGATCTCCGATGGCGGGACCCTGGTCCAGCACGGCTACACCCACCAGTACTCGAACGTCGACAACCCGTTCAGCGGGGTGAGCGGCGACGACTTCGAGTTCTACCGGGCCCAGTGCTCGACGACCTCAGCCGCCCCCTACACCTTCGTCGCCCCCTGCTCCGACTCAGACTCCGTCATCGAAGAAGGTCCGCTGCCCGGCGACTCGCAATTGGGGGCCTCGCTCCGGGTGACGATCGGCCGGGCACTGTTCGCGGCGGCCGGCCTGCCGACCCCCACGATCTGGACGACTCCGCACTATGCGGCCTCGGCGCCGGATTACGCCGGCATCGGCCAGACCTACAAGACCCGGTATGAGGAGGAGCTGTTCTTCGGCGGCCAGCTGAGCGGCCAGCCGATCAACTACAGCCACGTGTTTGGCCAGTTCTTCCCCTACGAGGTCCATGACCTGTACGGGGCGACGATCATCCCGGAAAACCTGGGCGACTACGAGCCGACCGCGGAATTCGGGAACCCGCCGCGCCTCGCGCAGGACATCATCAACGAGGCCCAGCAGAACCTGGCCGTCACCCAGGGCGTGGCCAGTTTCTTCATCCACCCGGACGATGACCCGCTGTCCGTTCTCGAGCAGGTCGTCACGGGGCTCAAGGCTCTCGGCTACACGTTCGTGAGCCCGGCGACCCTCATGTCGACGAACGGCTAGTCATTCTCGGGCGGCTGGTGCCGGGTCACCCCCGGGGATCTGGCACCAGCCGCTCGTCCCAGGCCCGCTGCAGGGCCGCGAGCAGCGTTTCCGCCGGCTGGGCGCCAGCCACGCCATAGCGGCGGTCGATCACGAAGAACGGCACGCCGGTCGCGCCCAGCTCGGCCGCCTCCCGGCCCTCGTCCGCTACCCGGGCCGCGTACCGGTGGGACAGCAGGGCTTCCCGCGCGTCCTCCGGGTCCAGGCCGATCTCGCTGGCCAGGGTCACCAGGTCCTCGACCGAGAAGATGGGCCGTGCCTCGCCGAAGTAGGCGGTGAACAACCGGTTCCACGCCTCCGCGTGCTTCCCCTGCTCGGTCGCGTAGGCCAGCAGCTCGTGGGCCAGCGCGGTGCTGCCGACCCGGTTGTCCAGCACGTGGTAGGGGCGCAGGCCCTCAGCGTCAGCCAGGCCCTCGACCCGCCCGGTCATCGCATCGATCTGCCCGTCATCCAGGCCCTTTTTCCTGAGCATGGCCCGGACCGGCTCATCCGATCCGGCTGGCGCCGCGGGGTCCAGCTGGAAGGAACGGTGGGTCACCTGCACCTCGTCGCGGTGCGCGAAACGCTCCAGCGCCGCCTCCAGCCGGTGGGTGCCCAGCCCGCACCAGGGGCAGATGATGTCCGCCCAGACCTCAACCTGCATCCGTACCCTCCAGATTCATGCCGCCGGAGTCTGCTACAACGGGCGGGCGC
>CAWINS010000067.1:0-36760 GCA_963837335.1 uncultured Actinomycetes bacterium
ACCTGCACTGGTCAATCTTCACCGTGTCGGTCGCCAATCTCTGCCTTATCGCGGTCATGGTAGTGATATTTGGCGCCGCACTGCTGTTGCCCTTCCCCAAAGGCCGCACCTACCCACCGGCCCCGGGCGAGACCGGTCCCGCTGACCCTGACGGGCAGGCCGCTGCGGCCGGCGCCGACGAGGACGCCGACATGTGGACCAACCGGGTCCGCCGCTTCGCCACCCGGATCCTGCCGCCCGGCAAGCTGCTGCCCGACCGCCAGCCCGCCTACGTGGCCTCCTGGATCTACGTGTTCGGCGTGGGCAGCCTGGCCGCCTTCGGCGTGGTCGTGGTCTCCGGCTTCGCCCTGGCTCTCGGCGGGCCCGATTGGTGGCATTACAACGCGGTTGGCCATTTCTTCAACAGCCTGCACCTGTGGAGCGTCGAGCTCTTCATGGCGCTGCTGGTCATTCACCTGTGGGGCAAGTTCTGGATGGCGGCCTGGCGGGGCAAGCGGGCCTGGACCTGGGTGACCGGCGTGGTCGCGTTCGCCGCCTCGGTCGTCGAATGCTTCACCGGGTACGTCTCCCAGCAGAACTTCGACTCACAATGGATCTCGGCCAGCGGCAAGGATGCGTTCAACCCGGTCGGGGTGGGCGCGTTCTTCAACATCATGAACTTCGGCCAGATGCTGATGTGGCATATCGTGCTGATCCCGATTGTGCTCGTGGCTCTCATCGGGGCGCACGTGCTGCTGGTCCGGGTCCGCGGCGTGTCGCATCCGCTGCCCGCCAGCGTCACCCTGCCCGGCCGGGGTTCCTACCGGCAGCGCCGCCGGGCCCTGGCCGCGGCCGACGCGGCTCCCTGGCGCGGCCCCACCCGGCGCTACGACATCCTCAAGGAAGGCACCATCGCCGGGGTGGTCATCCTGGCCCTGACGCTGGGCCTGTCCATCCTGCTGTCCTCCCCCGACGTGCCCTCGGTCACCGTGCAGTCCTGGGCCAAGGTGGCCCCGGCCGACTTCCTGGCCACCGCGGCGACCGAACTGAACGGCACCAGCGGGTCCGCCACCTACGGCCCGCCCTACAACAACGGAACCGGCAGCGTGCAGAAGCTGCTGTTCTCGCCGGCCCAACTGGTCGGGGTCCGGCAGCCGCTGCACCCAGCGCAGGATTTCGTGCTGCGCCCGCTGAGCACCATCGCCTCGACCACCCCGGCAGTCGCGACCGCCCTCACGACCTACCGGGCGGCCTCCCCCGCGCAGCAGCTGAAGTGGGCCAACGCCTACATGTCCGCAGTCACCAAGGTGAAGTTCGTCAATGACGCGCCGGTCGTCCCGGCCGCCGCGGACGGACCGGTCCCGGTGCTGATGGCCAACGAGCTGACCATGGCGCGCAGCGGGGCGCTGGACGCCAGCCTGATCTCGAAGGAGCCCTTCTACGGCACCAACTTCACCGCGCCGCTGCTGTTCATGAACGACGGGGCCTACTTCGGCGACCACGCCACCGCCATGCACCTGTCGGGTGAGCAGTGGGGCGTGATGAACGAGACCGGCAGCTACCCCGGCCAGCCGTGGCTCTGGCTGTACACGCTCTGGTACCAGGTTCCGGGGTTCAGCAGCTCGGCCAATGCCGACCTGATTGCCGTCTACATGACCGGCCTGGCCACGATCCTGCTGCTGGCCGTGCCGTTCATCCCGGGCCTGAACGATCTCCCGCGCCTGATCCCGGTGCACCGCCTCATCTGGCGTGGGAAGAGGGACGACCAGGGTCCGGGGCAGTCACCGTCGGGAGACGAATCCGGGCCGGTCGGCACGGCGACCGCCGGCAAAGCCTAGACAGCAGGCCGGGGGGCGGGGTGAGCGGGCCGCTCACCCCGCCCTCTTGTGCGCCCGGCAGCTGGCGGCCGCACGGGCGCCTCAGCCCGGGCGCCTCAGCCCGGGTGGATCAGGCCGGGTGGATCAGGCCGGCCTGGTAGGCGAAGACGACCAGCTGGGCCCGGTCCCTGGCGCCGAGCTTGGTCATCGCCCGGCTGGCGTGGGTTTTTACTGTGGCCGGACTAACGAAGATCTTGCGGGAGATCTCGTCGTTGGACAGCCCGGTGGCGATGAGGGCGAGCACTTCGCGCTCCCGGGGGGTCAGCTCGTCCAGCTGGGGCAGGCGGCGCGGCGACCGCGTGCGCAGCGCGAACTCGGCGATGAGGCGCCTGGTGACGGCGGGGGACAAGAGCGCCTCCCCGCTCGCCGCTACCCGGACCGCCTGGATCAGCTCGGCGGCGCGGGTGTCCTTGACCAGGAATCCGGCGGCGCCGCCCGCAGACCCTCGAAGACGTACTCATCCAGGTCGAAGGTGGTCAGGATGACGACGTGGACCGAGGCGAGGTCCGGGCGGGAGGCGATGCGGCGGGTGGCCTCGATGCCGTCGACCCCGGGCATGCGGATGTCCATCAGCAGCACGTCCGGCGCGGACCTGGCCGCGAGGGCCATGGCCTGCTCCCCGTCGGCGGCCTCGCCGACCACGTCGATGTCGTCCTCGGCGTCGAGCAGCGCGGCGAACCCGGCCCGGACCAGTTCCTGGTCGTCGGCCAGCGCGACGCGGATCACTGGTCACCTCCGTTCTGCGAGGGTCCAGGCAGCGGCAGCCGCGCCTGGACCGCGAAACCGCCGCCAGGCCGGGGGCGGGCCTGGAGCGTGCCGCCCAGCGCGGCCGCCCGCTCGGTCATGCCGGCGATGCCGCTGCCCGCCCCGCGGGACTGCCTGGAAGGCCCGCCGGGTGGTCGCAGGACGCCGTCGTCGTCGACTTCGACCACCAGGGCACCTTCCCCGTAGACGATATGGATAGTGGCGTTCGTGCCGCCGGAGTGCCGGGCGCTGTTGGTCAGGGCCTCCTGGACGATCCGGTAGGCAGCCAGGTCGACGTCCGCCGGCAACGGGACCCGCTGGCCGCTTTCCTCGACCCGGACGGCCAGCCCGGCGGCGGCCGCGGTGTCGGCCAGATCACCCAAGCGGGCCAGGCCCGGGGCCGGTGCCCGGGGAGCCCCCTCGTCCACCGCGCGCAGCACGCCCAGTACCGACCGCAGCTCGACCAGGGCCTGCCCGCTGACCTCGTTGATGGTGGTCAGGGCGGAGCGGGCCCGGTCGGGTTGGCGGTCCATCAGGTGCAGCGCGGTGTTGGCCTGGACGTTGATGACCGAGATGTTGTGCGCCACCACGTCGTGCAGGTCCCGCGCGATCCGCATCCGTTCCTCGCCGGCCCGGCGGCGCAGCTCCTCCTGATGGCTCTGCTCGAGCGCAGCCGTCCGCTGGCCCCGGGCCCGGATGACCTCGGCGACGGCCAGCAGGAACAGCAGCAAGATCGCCAGCCCCACAGCGAACCCGGCGCTGGCGTGGTCACGGGTGCCGATCAGCCAGGGCGGCCATATCGAGGCGACATAGCCGATGACCAGGGAGGCGATCGCCGCCGCCCGCTGCCTGGCCTGCACCGCGGTGAAGAAGGCCACGATCAGCGCGAGCCAGATCAGGTGCGCCTGGCTGGCCATGCCCGGCCAGATCGCTACCGCGAGGGTGACGGCCAGCACGCCGACCGGATAGCGGCGGCGGGCAATCAGCGACGCCCCCCCGGCGGCGAGCAGGAGGTAGGTGCCGACCCCGGCGGTGGTCCGGCCCTGGTGCCAGTGCGCGGACGCGAGGGTCCCGCCGACCGTTATCGCGGTCACGGCGACGGCGATCGCTATGTCAGTGGCCCAGCGCCGGGCGGCTGCGCCCCGCGGGATCAGGCCGGGCTGATGCGGCAGGTCCGCGGGCAGGTCAGGTTCGGTCATCACTGGTGACGGTACTCGCCGGCTTCCCGGAAGGCGTCCGCCCAGAGGCTACATATGAGCGTCCCCGCCTGCACCGGCTGGCGTAGGCCGCGCGCCGCCCGCTACCGCAGGAGACGATCCGGCCCGAGCCGGATGGCCGGCGACGCGGCCGGGCCGGCCGGGCAGGCTGGAGACCGCAACGGGCCAGGCATCCCCGGGCAGAGCGCGGCGGCTGGAGGCCAGAGGAAAGAGAGGCGGCCATGGTCCCCCGGGAACACATCATCGAGAACCCGATCAGCCGCGAGCAGATCACCATCCGGCGGACGGCCGCGGATACCGGCGGAAGCGTCCTGGAGTGGGAGCTTCTGCTCGCGCCCGGCGGGCGGGTGCCCAGCAGCCACGCCCACCCCGAGCAGGAGGAAGTCTTCACCGTGCTCGACGGCCAGATGAGGTTCCGGGTCGGCGTCCGGCGGGTGATCGCCAGCCCGGGCGACACCGTGCGGATCCCGCCCGGGACCGTGCACCATTTCGCGAACACCGGAACCCGGCCCGCCAGGGTGGCCGTGCGGACCACCCCGGCCCTGGGCATGCAGGAACTGCTGGAGACCGCCGCGGCGCTGGCGCAGGATCAGCACACCGCGGGCCGGCGCCTGCCCAGGCCGGGTGACCTGGTGCTGTTCATGCGCGATTTCGAGCGTGAGGTGCGAGCACCGTATGTGCCGGCCGCGCTGGTCCGCGCCGTTCTTACCCCGCTCGCCCGGCTGGCCAGCCGGCGGGGGCTCGACTCGCGCTACCGCCAGCTGCGGCAACCATGACCGGGACGAGGGCAGCCGCGGTCGAAGTCAGTCACCTGGTGAAGCGCTACCGCGGCGCCCGCCGCAATGCGGTAGACGACATCAGCTTCGACGTGCCGGAAGGGCAGCTGTTCTGCCTGCTCGGCCCCAACGGCGCCGGGAAGACCACCACCGTGTCGGTACTCACCACGACTCTGACCCCCACCTCGGGCCGGGTCAGGATCGCCGGCCGGGACCTGGAAAGCCAGCAGGCCCAGGTGCGCGGCGAGCTAGGCGTCGTCTCCCAGCAGCCCTCGCTCGACCTGAATCTGACCGCCGAGGAGAACATCAGGCTGCATGCGGTGCTCTACGGGCTGTACCCGTGGCGTCCTCGCTACCGCCTGATGCCGGCTGGCTATCGTCGCGAGGTGCAGGTGATGGCGGGCGTTATGGATATTTCGGGCAGTCTGGGCCGGCGCGCCCGCACCCTGTCCGGGGGCCAGCGGCGGCGGCTGGAGATCGTCCGGGCGCTCATGCACCGGCCCCGCGTCCTGTTCCTCGACGAGCCGACCGCGGGCCTTGACCCGTCGAGCAGGCGGGACCTGTGGGCCTACCTGCGCCAGGAACGGTCCCGGTCCGGCACCACCGTCTTCCTGACCACGCACTACCTGGAGGAGGCGGAGGCCGCCGATTCGGTGTGCGTACTGGCCGGGGGGAAGATCATCGAGCGTGGCCGCCCGGCCGAGGTCAAAGAGCGTCAGCTGAGTCCGACGCTGGAGGATGCCTACCTGGTACTGCTGGAACGGGCCGGGGCCCGGGAACCGGCCGGATCGTGAACACGCAGATCCGCACCGGGCCCGGCCCCCGGGCGGCCGGCCTGCCCGTGACCCGGCCGCCCGTGACTGGCGTGCGCCGCGAGCTCTCCGGCCTGCTGGCCATTGCCCAGCGCGACGTGACCAAGCTGCTGCGCGACCGTCCCCGGCTGGCCGTCAACCTGGCGTTTCCCGTGCTGCTCATCGGCGGCCTGGGCGCCATCCTGCAGCCCACCGTGGGGCAGGTCACCGGCCTGAACGCGGTGACGCTCGCGTTCACCGGGGTGCTCGCCGCCAGCCTGTTCCAGTCCGCGGCCGCGGGCATGATCTCGATCGTGGAGGACCGGGAGAACGACTTCTCCCGCGAACTGTTCGTGACTCCCGTCTCCAGGCTGACCCTGGTCGGCGGGAAAATCGCCGGGGAGACTCTGGTCGCGCTGGGCCAGGGCGCCTGCATCGTCGTGTTCGCGCTGGTGTTCGGGGTCGCGATGTCACCGTCCCAGCTTGCGCTGCTGCTGGGGGCGGGCCTGGCCTGCTGCCTGCTCGGCGGCGCGTTCGGGCTGGCCACGATCGCGGTACTGCCGAACCAGCGCTCGGCGATGCAGATCTTCCAGTTCCTGATCATCCCGCAGTACGTCCTCGGCGGGGTCCTGGTTCCGCTGCGCGACGTCCCGCCGTATCTGCAGGTACTGGCGCACGCCCTGCCGATGACCTACGTGGTCAACCTGACCCGCGCGGCGTATTACGCGGGGACGCCCGCCTATCGCCTCGTCGCTTCCGGCAGCCCGCTGCTGGACGTGGCGGTCACGGCCATCCTGTTCGTCGTCCTGCTGACCGCGGGCGCCGCAGTGTTCGGCTACCGGGAGCGAACTCGCTGATCAGGAGCACTCCAGGACGCGGGCGAAGGCCCGCAGGTAACGGGGGTCACCACCACGATCGCGCAGCAGCCAGTACTCCGCCCCCCAGAACAGGTACCCATCCATCACGAAGCTTTTCCCCTCAGTCCAGCGCATGGCCTGGCTGTAGTTCCTGATCAGGTCCTCGGGCTGGCAGCTGTACATGGCCCGGCCGGCCGGGCTGGGCGGGGTGGTGACGGCCTCCCAGGGCTCGGCCTGCCCCTCGGCGATCATCAGCCGCCGGCCAGCCGCGGCGGCGCCGTCCAGCAGCCGTTCCCGCCGCCGCCGCTGCCAGGGCGTCCGGCTGCCGTCCAGGTACAGGCTCAGCGGGCCGGCGCTGGCCAGCGCGTGCCTCGGGTAGAAGTCAACGCCGACGATGTCGGCCAGGCGCCGCGCCACCGCCAGCGAGTCGCCCTGGTCCCTGGTGCGCCACCATTGCTGCAGCGCGACCGGGGTTGAGGTGGCCAGGAAGCCATTCATCATGACCGGCCTGGCGGGATCCGCCGCCCGGACCGCTTCGACCTCGCGGCGGACGAACGCCTCGGCCAGCCGCCAGGAGTGTTCCAGGCCCAGCGGGTCCACGGCCTCGTGCTCGACCTGCCAGGCGATGATGCAGTCACGGTGCCGGTACCGCTCGATGACCCGGTGCACGAACGCAATCGCGCCGTCCAGCAGGTCCCGCCGCTCATCCGGCCGGACCAGGGAGCCTTCGCGCAGCGGCTGGCCCAGGTAATGCCCCGGCACGAAGAACTCGGGATAGCCGAAGGTCTTCACCGCGCCGAGGCCCACGATGACCTGCTTGCCCGCCTGCTCCGCGGCATCCAGCTGGCGGTCCAGCTCAGCCGGCTGGAAGTCGCCCCGGTGCGGCTCCAGCCGGTTCCAGTAAGCGCTGAGCCGGATCACCTGGAACGGGTAGGCCAGCAATGCCTGCAGCGCCGTGTCCGGGTCCAGGCCGAGCGCCGTCGCCTGCAGCGGCCGGAAGCTGATCCCCAGTTTCGCCGCGCCGCGCGGCTGCACCGGCAGCTGCCGCCACCGCTCGGTGAGCGGCCTCGCGGCCCGCCTCAGCCGCAGCTCGGTCAGAGCCGGGCGCATGAGAGCGCTTCCGTGACCGCGGTGCTGGCCGGGATCAGGCCGGCGATCAGCCTCGCGGTGTGCCTGGCGGCGTCAGGCCGGCCCAGGCACGCCGAGGCTGCGCCCATCGACTCGATGGCGTCATGGTCCCGGCGGAGCCGGCCGATCTCGGCCACGAGCCGCCGGACGTCCGGCACCCGCAGGCCGGCACCCGCGCCGGTCACGATCTCGGAATTGCCCTTCTCCTGACCCGGGATGTGCGAGGTCAGCAGCATCGGTGTACCGCAGCAGGTGGCCTCCGCGATGGTCCCCGGCCCGGCTTTGGTGACGACCAGGTCGCAGCACCTCAGCCAGTCGCTCATGTTGTCGGCGAAGCCAGTCACGGTCAGCCGGCCGCCGGATCGCAGCGCCAGCCGGTCGAGCCGGCGCTGGAGCGCAGAGTTGCGCCCGCGCACTACGACCACGTGCACGTCGGTGAACCGCTCCAGGATCGCGGCGGCCCGGCGGGCCATGCCGCCGCTGCCCTCGGCGCCCCCGGTCAGCAGGAGCAGGAATCTGTCCTGGGCCAGCCCCAGCGACCGCCGGAGGGCGGCCTGCTGGGCGGCCGGCAGTGGGCCACCATCAAACTCGCGCCTCACTGGCGGCCCGGCCACCGCCCACGCGCCACGTGCGGGCTCCCCAGGCCGGGAGGGCCGGGTGCGACCGCCGGCCGGGCCATGCCGGGCGGCGCCGGCCGGCGGCGCGATGATCAGGTCAGCGTCGGCGTACCGCCAGGCCGCGTGCATGGCGGTCAGGTCGGTGACGACGGTCACCACGGGCGCCAGCGGCGCAACCTGATCGCGCGCCCAGACCGCGGCCATGCCGGTGAGCGGGTGGAACGACACGATCGCCGCGGGCGCGAGCGCCCGGGCCGCACCGGCTGCCACCCGGTCGGCGGGCCGCAACAGGGTGCGCCGCAGCAGCCACAGGGCCGGGCGCGCGTTGGTGGCGTAATAGACGGCACCCCACAGCCAGGGGGCGAGCCGGACCACCGGGCCGTACAGCCCGGTGATCCAGCGCAGGAGCCGGCCCGAGCCAGGGCCGCCCAGCGGATCGCACAGGACCGGGGCGAACCGGCCGGGATACGCCAGCTCGAGGGATTCGCCGACCGCCCGGGCCGCGTTCCGGTGCCCGCCGCCGGTGTCAGCCATCAGGAAGAGCACCGGCAGCGGTGCGGTGGTCAGGCCGCCGGCCTGCTCAGTTCCAGGCATGAGCCCATCGTGCCGGCCGGGCCTGCAGCCGGTCGTCAGCCCGGCGGCTACCTTCGCCTCAACCTGCGGCCAACGCCGGCGCCCGCCTGCTACTGCGCTCGTGGCAGGCCCAGGTCGTCGCGCAGTCGCGGCTCGTCCAGGGCGGCGAGGCTTTCCAGCTTGTGCACCCGCTCGTCATGCCCGATCTGGCGGAACAGGTCGGCGAGTGATCCGTGGTGACCGTAGCCGGCCTGGAACGATCCGTCGTAGGGCTGGGCCTCCCACTCGGGATGTTCGGTGACGAACAGCATGTAGTCGTGCTCGGCGTGATCCTCGAACGCGGCATTGAGCCGGTAGCTCGCGGCCGGCCAGCATACGTACAGCAGCCAGGACAGCTGGTAGTAGCCGACGGCCATCAGCCACGGCAGCAGCCGGAACCGCAGGAATGGCCGGGTGAAGCCCTGGCGCTGGGCCAGCTCGTCCAGGATCAGCAGGTGAAATTGCTCGTTGTCCTGCTGGGCCCGGGTTTCCACGACCCGCTCGAAGATCCGCCCAGCCAGCCGCAGCCGCGGGTGCACCCGGGTCAGCGCGCCGTAGGCGGCGCGTTCCCACGCCTGGTAGGGCACCCGGGCGACGATCTCCAGCACGATGAACTTCTGCAGCGTCCGCTGGCGGCCGTAGATCACATCGACCATCCAGAACAGCAGCCGGGCGGGGAGGCTGTAGCGGAACGGCGGGGTGCGCAGCGTCTCGGCCTGGGCCCTGCGCAGGGCGGCGCCGGGCAGCTTGGGTGGGCCGGGCGGGCTGGCCGGCGAATCGGGGTGTGCTGCCGGGGTGGTGACGACGGACATCAGGCTGTTTCCCTTCGAGGTCGATGACGGGTCTGCCCGGCGGCCTTCGTGCTCGGCTGGGCCAGGCAGATCCAGCCTCGCCACCACGGCGGCGGGCGTCGTCAGGCTGCGGGACACTCTTCGCTGCGCGGCCTGGCGCAGGGGAAAGGCCCTCGGATACGCCCGGCCCGGCAGGCGCGGATCGGCAGCAGCGCCCTGACGTCCCCGGGCGGCACCCGCTCCGGAACGTCCCCGGCGCAGCCGAAGCCGGCCGATGTCAGCTCTGCGTGGTAGGCGTGACTGCGTCCGCTCGCGCGGCGGAAAGCGCCGGCGCCGGCACCTGACGATCCGCTGGCGAAAACTGAAACGTGTTCTACTATTGCCGCATAGCATCCACCATGTCTGGGGGTTCATCGGCGATGATCAGTGCGCGCGCAGCCTTGCTCTACGGACCCGGCCAGGACTACAAGATCGACACAGTCGAGTTCGACGAGCCCGGCCCCGGCGAGGTGGTAGTCGAGATGCGAGCCTGCGGGATGTGCCACTCCGACGAGCACGTGCGGACCGGTGACCTGCCGCTCCCGTATTACCCGGTGATCAACGGTCACGAGGGCGCCGGCGAGGTCTCGCAGGTTGGCGAGGGTGTGACGTCGGTGGCGGCCGGCGACCACGTGGCGATGGCGTTCATCCCCTCCTGCGGCTCGTGCGCGTCGTGCCGGGCCGGCCAGGGGTTCCTGTGCGACCTGGGCATCAAGCTCTTCGACACCGGGATCATCACCGATGGGCGCGTGGCCCACCGGATCGGGAACGAACCGGTCGCCCGGTTCTCGCAGCTCGGCGCCTTCGCGGAACGGCAACTGCTCCCCGAGTCCTCGGTCGTCAAGGTGGATCCGGACATCCCGTGGCCCGCGGTCGCGCTGGTCTCCTGCGGGGTCGCCACCGGGTTCGGCTCGGCGGTCAACCGCGCGGGAGTCCGCCCCGGTGACACCGTCGCCATCCTGGGCATCGGCGGGGTCGGCATCAGCGCGGTCCAGGGCGCGCGGGTGGCGGGGGCGCGCCGGATCATCGCCGTCGACCCGGTGGAGTTCAAGCGTGAGCAGGCCCTGCGCTTCGGCGCCACCCACGTCTATCCCTCGCTTGACGACGCCATCGCTGGAGTCGGCGCACTGACCTGGGGCCAGATGTGCGACTCGGTCATCTGCACCTTCGGCGTGATGCGCGGTGACCTGCTCGAGCCGGCGCTCACGCTGACGGCCAAGGGCGGCACCTGCGTCATCACATCGGTGGCTCCGATCGCCCAGGCGCAGGCCGACGTCAACCTGTTCATGCTGGCCATGATGAACAAGGAGATCAAGGGCTGCCTCTACGGGTCGGAAAGCCCCCGCACCCAGATTCCCAGGCTGCTGAACCTCTACCGCGACGGCATCCTGAAGCTGGATGAGCTGATCACCGAGACGTACTCCCTTGACCAGGTCAACCAGGGGTACGCGGACATCGAAGCCGGCCGGGTCCTGCGCGGGGTCATCGCCTTCTGACCCGTGACCGCGGCCCGGCTAAGAGCTACCGGCACGTCGCCGATGCGGCCTGGTGCCAAGGGCCCGTAGCCCGGTGGCGAGAATGTCGGTGAGCAGGACCGCGTAGCGGCCGTCGGGGTCGAGGTCCGGGTCGAAGACAGTGATCTGCGCGCCTGCCGCGCCGGGGGCCAGCTCGGCGAGGAACTCAGTCAGGTCGCCGGGTAGCAGGCCGTGGGGGGCGGGGCTGTCCACGGCGGGCATGACCTCCGGATCGAGGACGTTGACGTCCAGATGCAGCCAGTAGCCGTCCAGGCCGCTGCCGGTCACGGTGCGCAGCACCGCGTTGGCGGTGGCGGCGGCCCGGCCTCGCGTACCTGGCGGGCCGGGATGAGCTGGGCCAGGACCCGGCTGGCTTCGCCGAGGTGCTCGTCGTCGTCGCGGCAGCCGACATGGACTGTGTCCCCAGGCCGGAAGTATCCACCGCTGGGGCCGGTGAGCGCGGGCCAGTGCAGGCCCACGGCTGCTGCCAGGTCCTCGCCCGCCAGGCTGTAGCACTCGGCGCTGTTGCCGGGGTGCCGGAAGTCGGTGTGCCCGTCGATGTGGACCAGGCCGTAGCGGCCGCGGACGCTGAGCGCCCGGCCGGCTGCGTTCAGCAGGCTGCAATCGCCGCCGAGTATCAGCGGCGCGCGGCCCTGGCTGAGTTGCCCGCCGATCCGCATCGCCAGCCGGCCGGCGTGGTCGAGGAGCGTGTCCTGGTTGCGGGTCCGGGGGACGCCTGGCTGGACGTCGTCGGCGTAGCGGCCGGGCAGCACCACGCCGGCGTCGACGGCCCCGGTATCAGCCAGCCGGGCATGCAGCCCGGCCTCGCGCAGCGCCTCGGGCGCCTTCGCGGTGCCGGGCACCGAGCCAGGCTGGGGCGGGCGCAGCCCTAGGTTGGACGGGGCGGAGATCAGGGCCAGCATCCATCCTCCCCCGGAGAGCTAACCCCAGCGGCCCGGGCCAGCGCGCGGCCCGGGCCACCGGCACTACATCGGGATGGCTTCGTAGACCTCGACGGACCCGCCGCCGGTCAGCACCGGGCAGCCCTTGGCCTTCGCCGTCGCGTCACTCAGCGAGTCGGCCGACACGATCGAGTACCCGCCCGCGCCGGACTTGTTCCCGTCGATGACACCACCCGAACTTACCGTCGCGGAGCTTCCGAACGGGTTCCCCACGTCGGCGACCGAGTCGCCGAGCGTGCCGAACCATGCCCCCCAGGCCTGCATCGCCTGCTCCTGCGCCTCTGGCGTCTCTGCCATCTGACCGCCGATGTAGACATACACGAACTTCGCCATCGAATTCTCCTCGCGCTCGCCGGCCGGTGTCGGTGACCGGAATAGGAACCTGACACTAAGTCCGACGGACGGGACCGCCGTGAATCGACAGATCTACCCAGCGATCTTGAATCCCACTCGGTCCTGCCGCAGAACCGGCCTGGATCGGATCCTGCGGGCGGCGCTGCAGTGCTCACTACAGGCGGTCGTCCGGAACCCGGAGTGTGTTGAGAGACGACTCGAGAGCCGACAGCTGGGAACGCAGGACCCCGCGCTGCTGTGAGCCGGCGTCCCCGGGGGAACGCTGGGCGTCCAGCGTGTCACGGACAGCCCGCAGCGAGAGGATGGCATTCTCCACCTGAACGCGGCGGTGCTCGGTAGGAGCGGTCTCACGCATCGTGTACAACGCCCCGGTAAGGTCATCCGCGCGGCGGCGCAGGTCGGCCCAGTGGACGCTGGCCGCTTCGCTGGACACGTCCAGCCGTTCGGCCGTGTGCACCGCACCGTCGAAGGCCGCGCCCTTGGCATACACATCGACCGCTCTCGAATGCCAGTTGGCCGCCTCGGCCGAGGGGCGGGCGGGCGCGGCCGAGGGGCGGGTGCGCCCGGGAGAGCGGGTGGCCAGCAGGATTATGCCGAGGAGGACCAGGGCGCCGAGGACGAACCACAACCAGATGAGGTTGGCGCCCAGTCCGCCGCTTGAGGTAGATGTGCTGGTCGGCGTCGGGCTCGGCACGGTCGAGGCCGTGCTCGGCGCGGCCGTCGGGCTGGCTGTGGTCGGTGCCTCCGTCGGGCTGGCGGTGGTCGGTGTTGGTGAGGGCGCGGCGGTGGGCGTTGCGGCTGCGCCCGCCCTGGGCGAGGAGGCGGTGACGGCGCCGCGAGCGCTCTGCGCGCCCGCGATCACGAAGCATCCGGCCAGCAGGATTACGCCTGCCAGCAGCACGCGCTTCATAAGGCGTTGCCTCCCCGATGCTCCCATGGCTTGATCCTGACGGAATCTGTGAATTACCGCTACACCCGCACGCGACTCCTGTGACCAGGGACTCCGCGGACGGGCGGCGCACGCCGCGGCGATGGAGCAGTTCTTCCGGATCTTCCCCGACGTCCGCGTGCACAACGACCCGTACCCGATCCAGTTCGGACGCGGCGACTGGATCACCGTGATCAGCCGCACCACAGGAACCTTCACCGGGGAGATGACCCGGCCTGACGGCACCGTGATTTCCCCGACCGGAAAGGCGTTCGACCTCGAGTTCAGCCAGACCGTCAGGTGGGACGGCGACCAGGTCGTCGAGATCCTCGCCTTCTGGGACACCGCCCTGCAGGCACAGCAGATCGGCCTCGCCTAGCGCCTCCGGCCCCAGCCCGGCGCCTCGCCAGGCACCCGAAGGTCCCTGGCGCAGCACGGTAGGTCAGGGTGCGGCGGTAGCGAGGGCCTGGTTGACCCAGGCTCTCAAGGCAGGCAGGGGGACGGCGCCCGTCTGCCGGGCCACCACCAGTCCCCCGCGCAGCACCAGCAGGGTGGGGATGGCCTGGGCGGCGAACCGCTGCGAGATCTGCGGTGCGACGTTGACGTTCACCTTGACCAGCTTGACCTGGCCGGCCAGGTCGCGGGCCAGCTGCTCAAGCGCGGGGCTGACCATACGGCAGGGCCCGCACCAGGGCGCCCAGAGATCGACGATGACGGGAACCTTGGCCGCGTCCGCGACCTCGGCGAAGGTTGTGTCGTCGGCGTCGGCGATCCACGGCAGCGGCTCATGGCATTTGCCGCAGCGGGGTGTCCCCGCCGCCGCGGCCGGTACCCGGTTCGCCTGGCCGCAGTGCTCGCACCGGACTGGCCCGCTTGTCATGGCTTCATTCTGCCTGTCCGCCCAGAGTGTCACCAGGCCCGGGTACACATGGCGAGCGGACGCGCCGGACGCCGTCGGCGGTGCTCAGGTACGCCGGATCGCGTCCCGGCCGAGGTCGGCGAGGGCCGGGTAGCCGTCGACCGCCATCAGCAGGTCGGCCTCGGCCAGGATCGTCCTGAGTACGTGGACGATGCCGTCGGTGCCCCCCAGCGCGGCGCCGTAGACGTAGGGGCGGCCGATCCCGACCGCGGTGGCGCCGAGTGCGAGCGCCTTCACCACGTCAGAGCCGGAGCGTACGCCGGAGTCGAAAAGGACTGGCACGTCCGGCACCGCGTCGGCCACGTCAGCGAGGCAGTCGATGGCGGCGAGGCCGCCGTTGGCCTGCCGGCCGCCGTGAGTGGAGACGTAGACGCCGTCGGCGCCCTCATCGACGGCCCGGCGGGCGTCGTCGGGGTGGCACACGCCCTTGAGCACGATGGGCAGCGTGGTCAGCGAGCGCAGCCAGGCCAGGTCGTCCCAGGTCAGCGGCCGTCCGAACATCAGCGCCCAGGTCAGGATCGCGGTGCCCGGGTCCTCCTCAGGCGGGGCTTGCAGCCGGCTCCGGAAGACCGGGTCGGAGAAGTACGTCTTCAGGCAGCGGCCCCGCAGTTGCGGGAAGTTGGAGGTGGACAAATCACGCGGCCGCCAGCCGGTGACCCAGGTGTCGAGGGTGACCACGATCGCGCGGTAGCCGGCCGCCTCCGCCCGCTGAACGAGGCTGGCTGCCACCTCCGGATCGGTCGGGCAGTACAGCTGGAAGAACCCGGGGGTCCCGCCGAACTCCGCGGCCACATCCTCCAGCGGGTCCTCGCTCAGCGTCGAGGCCACCATGGGCACGCCGGTAGCGGCGGCCGCGCGGGCCGCGGCCAGGTCGCCGTGGCCGTCCTGGGTGCAGATCCCGAGCACGCCGATCGGGGCCAGGAAAATCGGTGTCGCGAAGGTCGCGCCGAACAGCTCGACCGACAGGTCCCGGTCGGTGCTCGCCCGCAGCATCCGCGGGACGACACCCCAGTGGTCGAAGGCCGTCCGGTTGCTGCGCTGGGTGTGCTCGTCACCGGCTCCCCCCGCGACGTACGACCACGTGCCGGGCGGCAGCGCCAGCTCCGCCCGCCGTTCCAGTTCCGCGAACGACATCGGGAGCGAGGGCACCACGCCAGAGAGCCCCGCAAGGTAGATCTCGTTCTGCAGGTCCCCGAAGTTAGCCACCCAGCGATGCTAGTAGGTCATGGCCGGCCTGCGGCGAGCACGGCCGCGTACCGGCGCCGGACGTCATCCCGGTCCGCCGCCTCGGGGACGGAGCGCTCACTGGCCCGCTGGATCATGGCGGCCTGATCCAGCAGGACGCGGCGCTGCCCGGCGCCGGACGTGTCGGCCATGATCTTCGCCAGCGCTTCGAGCTGGCGGATCATCACCGCGGGCATGCCCAGGCTGGCCTGGCGGATCTTCTCGAACGCGCGCTGCACCAGGCGCTCGTGGCTCGGCTCGGCCGTGATGACCCGGATGAACCCCCGGCTGTCCCGGTGCACCCGGGCCGGATGCCAGCTGCCCGTGATCTTGCAGAGGCTGTCACCCAGCCAGTCGATGCAGGTCAACGCGGTAAAGGTGTCGTTAACGGCCGGTGACAGGGCCCGGATCGCGATCTCGACGAGCTGGTCGATGCCGAAGGAGATGTCCTGGGTGAGGGTCCGGTAAGGCCCCGTGATGTGCGCGTGCCCCAGCGCCTCACTCACCCGGCCGGCCGCCTCAGGCGGCCACACCGAGGCGAACGGGTGCCCCTGGACGAGGAAATGACCCGGCCGGTAGTTCAGGGCGATGACCGCGTCCGACTCAGCGGCAAACCGCACCAGGCTCAGATGCCGGATGAACTGCAGATAGCCGCTCGCGGGTGCTCGCACCACACCGCCGCCTTCCTGCATCCGGAGAAGCAGTTCCGCCGATGATGGGCCGTTCTGCTTGTCACCGGCCAGGCCGAGCTGGCTTTCCGGGCCGCCCTGCACGTCAATGGCCTCGGACAGGTCCCGGGCGATGCTCGCGATCACCTGCGGGAGCTGGATTGATGTCGCCGTGTGATTAATGAAATAGATCAGCACACCCAGGTCGGCGACCATCAGCGCGAGGGTCACCGTGACGCCGATATGCGGCACGAAATTCCCGTGGGATCCCGGGCCGATCGAGACCAGGACCAGCACGGCGTACACGAACGTCGCCACGAAGGTGCCGAGGGTCAGCTGGGTGCCGCGGTCCCGGATGAAATTCCGCAGCATCCGCGGCCCGAACTGGGTGGACGCGAGGGTCAGGGTGACCAGGATGATCGAGAATACGACGCCGACCACCGTGATGACGGCGGCAGCGATCGCGGTCAGGATCTGCCGGGCCGCGTCCGCGGTACCACTGATCACCCACGAGGGGACGCCGAACTCCCCGCGGTAGGCGGCGTGATCCAGGCCCGTCGTGAGGGCGAACAGCACGATGGCCGCGACGACCTCGATCCCCGGGACCACCCACAAGTTGGTCCGGAGCGCCTCCGCACGCCAGTGCGCGCCCAGCCCCGACGACGAGTAACGACGATGCATGATGAGCCCTTAACGCTCGCACTGCCGACCAGGCTTCCCGGCTCACCGCGCCCGACTATACCCGTCCGGCCCGCTCCGCCCCTGGTTACGAGCGCCCGGCGAGGCGAGGCGCGGCGCGGTTAGCCGCCGGCCAGGTCGGCGCGGCGGATGCGGATCGCGGCGATCGCGGTCACCAGGAGCAGGACCGCGAGGCCGGCGGCGACCAGGAAGGCCCGGTCGAAGCCGGCCGCCAGCGCGTGCTGGTAGGCCGCCCGCCACGCCGCCGGCGAGGAGGAGGCCCGGGAAGCCGCGGCGGCCCGGGCGTGGTCAGCGACCACCGTCCAGGCCACGGTGCCCAGCACCGCCAGGCCGATGGAGCCGCCCACTTGCCGGCCAGCGTTGAGCAGGCTGGAGGCGACCCCGGAGTCCGTGTCGGTCACGCGGGCCAGGGCGACCAGCGGCAGCGGGACGAACAGCAGGCCAAGCCCGGCCCCGGTGACCAGGGTCGGGCCGAGCAGCCCGCCCGTGTAGGTGCTGTGCTCCGTCACCTTCGACAGCCAGTACAGGCCCCCCGCGCAGGCGGCGGAACCGGTCAGGAGCAGCGGCCAGGCGCCGATCCGCTGCACGAGCGACGTGGCGGCACTGGAAGCGGCCAGCAGCGCGGCGGTGAGCGGCAGGAAGGCCACGCCCGTCCTGAGCGCCGAATAACCCCATACATCCTGCACGAACAGGGTGATGAAGAAGAACACGCCGAAGACGGCCGTGCCCACGCCGAGCATGATCAGGTATGCGCCCAGGCGGTTCCGGTTCCGCAGCAACCGCATGGGCAGCAGTGCGTACCGGCTGCGTGCCTCGATGACCGCGAACGCGGCGAGCAGCCCCACGGCGGCCGACAGCGCCGCCACCACCTGGCCGTCGCCCCAGTGAGACGTCCCGTCCGGGCTCGTGGTGGCGTTGGACAGGCCGTAGACGAGCGCGGCGACGCCGCCCGTTCCGGTGAGGGCGCCGGGCAGGTCGAACCGGCCTGGCCGGCCTGCGGTGCCGGGCAGCACCGCCAGGGCGGCGAGCGCGGCGGCGATGCCGATGGGCACGTTGACGAACAGCACCCACCGCCAGGAGGCATACGTGACGAGCAGGCCTCCGGCGAGCAGTCCGGCCGCGCCACCACCCACGCTCATCGCGGCATACACACCCATCGCCCGGCTGCGGGGCGGCCCTGGCGGGAACGTGGTCACGATGAGAGCCAGCGCGGCCGGCGCGACGATCGCCCCGCCGGCGCCCTGCACGACCCGGGCCGCCAGCAGCCATGCCTGGGAAGTGGCGAACCCGCCGGCCAGGGAGGCGGCGGAGAACAGCAGCAGGCCGGTGACGAACATCCGGCGGCGGCCGAGCAGGTCACCGGCCCGGCCGCCGAGCAGCAGCAGCCCACCGAACGCCAGGGCGTACGCGTTGACCACCCATTCCAGGCCCGCACCGGAGAATCCGAGGGCCCGCTGGATATGCGGGAGGGCGACGTTGACGATGGTCGAGTCAAGCACGACCATCAACTGCGCGGTCGCGATGACCAGCAGTGCCAGGCCAAGGTGGCGTCCGCCATCCCGGCCGCTGGCCGCGGCGCGGCCGGCGCCGGTCACTGACTGCACGTGTGACATGGCGGTCCTCTCAAGAGTGCGCGGGCGCGACGCTGGCGTCCGCGGGACGGATGTTGTGGTTGCGCTGGAACGCGTGGCCGGGATCGTTCATGCGATCGATGGTGCCGACCCGGCAGCGTCGTTGTCGTCGTGCGCCGGAAGCGAGTTCTGCCTGGTCGGCCCGGACGCAGCGGGCCGCCGGGCTACTGCCTGCGAAGTAGCCGGCCATGGGTCCGCCAGGCGGTGCCCGGTCTCCGTATGAGCGGCGATCGTTCAGCCATTACTCTTCATCGCGAGCCGCCGCACCCATTCGAAACTAGGATTACTCGCGGACAATCCAGGTCACCCACGGCACACCCGGATTGGCTGCTGCTGTATTAGGACACATAAGGCGTAATTTCCTGATGCTGGGCAATGAGGGTCAAAGGGCTAGTAAGACATATATGGGATCTAGCGCGGATATCAATGGGAACTCATCGCCCGGATTGGCCCAGGATCACTCCGGCGGGTGGGCGGGAGTCGGCCCTGGCCTTCACCGCGTCCGGTGCTGGCGCCCGCGCACGACCCGGGCCAAGGCCGGCCTCGCGGCCGCCGCGCTCAGCGCCACCGGCCTGGCGCTGGCCCTGGTCGCGAGCCTCACCGGCGGCGCCACCAAGCCGGTCTGGATCATGACCGCCGGGAACGTCCAGTCGATGAGCGCGGTGGATGCCGGCACGGCGGCCCACTTCTTCAACACGCCTGTGTCTTACGGCGCGGGAGCCAGCCTGGTGAAGACCCCCGTCCAGGCCAGGTACGCGACCACGCCGGTGCTGGCCTACACGTCCTACGCCCGGTTCAGCTCCGACGTCCGGAGTGGCGCTATCCGTTACCACTACAAGTGGGTCATGTATGACCCGGAGAACTGGACCGCGACCCCGGTCATTGAGCGGCGGAACCCGGTCAGGTACATGACCCTGTTCGGCCAGCTCGCCCACGCCCACGGGCTCAAGGTCATCCAGGCGCCCGCCCTCGATCTGGCCACCGTCACCGGCCCGGTCCTCGCGCGGCGGCCAGGCGAGTCAGCCGATCAGTGGTTTGTCCGGGTCAACATCGCCGGGAAGGCCGCCGCCGCCGGTGACATCTTCCAGCTCCAGGACGAGTCGAACACCACGGCCAGGGGCCGGTACGCGTGGATGTTCAACACGACTGAGAGCCAGGCGCGGGCCGCGAACCCGAACGTCCTGGTGTTCTCCGAGGTCTCGACCGTCGACGGCACCGCGGCCCAGATGGCCGCCGCGGCCAGGTCCATCGCCCCGGACGGCTTCTATGTCGCGGCCGCTGGGAAGGTAGCCCAGGCGCTCCGGTTCTTCCGGTTGATGAAGGCCGCAGGCTACTGATAGGAACCGCGGGTTTCTGAGGCAACCGCGCCCGTTCTGCGGGCCCGGCGCGGAGCCGCCCAGGCCTTGCTGCCCGGCCGCGGATCCTGCGCCAAACAGATCGAGGAAATATCCTCTAGTAAGACAAGCCGCAATCCTCTGGGGCATGAGGCCCAGATTTCCCAATACTGGTATTTAAGGCAAAAGAGCCAGTAGTAAGAGATCTAGGAGCTATCGCGTGAATGCCCGTGGGAACTCATCGCCCGGAATAGTCCAGGATCGCGCCGGCGGCGCGGCGAGGGATGGTCCCGGCCGTCATCGGGTCCGCGGCTGGCGTCCGCGCACGAGCCGGGCCAAGGCCGGCCTGGCCGCAGTCGCCGCGGTCGGAGCCACCGGCCTGGCGGTGGCCCTGGCCGCGGGCCCGGCCGGTGCCTCAACCAAGCCGGTCTGGAGCATGACCGCCGGGAACGTCCAGTCGATGAGCGCGGTGGACGCCGGCACGACGTCGTACTTCTTCAACACATCCACGGCCTATGGCGCCGGGGCCAGCCTGGTGAAGACTCCCGTGCAGCGCAGATACGCGACCACGCCCGTGCTGGCCTACACGTCCTACGCCCGGTTCAGCTCCGACATCCGGAGCGGCGCTATCCGCTACCCCTACAAGTGGGTCATGTACGACCCGGAGAACTGGTCCGCGACCCCGGCCGGCGAGCGGCAAGCCCCGGTCAAGTACATGGCGTTGTTCGGCCAGCTGGCCCACGCTCACGGGCTGAAGGTCATCCAGGCTCCCGCTCTGGACCTGGGCACCGTCCCCGGTTCGGTCCTCCCGCGGCATCGAGGCGAGTCGGTCAACCAGTGGTACGTGCGGGTCAACATCGCCGGGGCGGCCGCCGCCTCTGGTGACATCTACCTGCTCCAGGACGAGTCGAACACCACCGTCAAAGGCCAGTACGCGCCGCTGTTCAACACGACCGGGAACCAGGCGCGGGCCGCGAACTCGAAGGTCCTGGTGTTCTCCGAGGTCTCGACCGTTAACGGGACCGCGGCCCAGATGGCCGCTGCGGCCAAGTCCATCCGCCCCGATGGCTTCTATGTCGCGGCCGCTGGGAGAATAGCCCAGACGCTCCAGTTCTTCCGGCTGATGAGGACCGCAGGCTACTGAGGTAACGCCGGATTGGTCAGCTCCACGTCTTGCCGTTCCAGTGCGTGATCAAGGTCTGGGCGTAATCGGTGGTGCCGACCGCCCAGGCGTTGTGCGGGCAGATGGCGACCACGCTGAACAGGTCGTTCAGGTAGCCGGCGGACGGGTTGGGGCTGGGCACCGGGGACCAGGCCGTGCCGTTCCAGTGCACGATCAGCGAGGAATCGGGGCGGAGTCCGGCGGCCCAGACGTTGTTAGCGTCGGTCGCGGCCACGCTGTACGGGCGGTCGGGAAACGTCGTGAACTTCGCCGGGCTCCCGGCGCTGGCGCCCCCGGCGCTGGCCGCGCTGGCCGGGCCGGCCTGCCCGGCGATGGCCAGTCCAGCTGCGGTGACTGCGGTCCACACCACGCGGGTGACCCGTGTGCTGATCAATGGTGAGTCCTTCCCCCTGGGGCCGGTGACCCGGTACCAGCCGGACCGTCCGGGCCGCGGCGGAGATGCCGCGGCCGAAAACACCGCCCCCGCAGCACTGATCACTTCACCAGGCGGCCGCCACGGCCCTGACTGCCTTAACAAAAGGTGATGGAAGAATTACAAATAGTTTAACTACGGGAAAGGGCGGCCGTGGTGAGTACCTCCGGGCGGTCGAAAAGGCGCTAATCGGGTCAGCGGCGGCGGGCAGATTATCCGGCGCGTGAAAGTGGGAGCCAGATAGCCCGCTCGGTCGTCCAAGCTGTCAGGTCAGGCAGCGAACGGGGAACGCGGCCGGCGGGTGACCAGCCAGGCCAGAGGGCCTCTGCCGCCGGCGCGAGATTTCGGGGAGGCAGTGGTGATGACCGAGGCAGAGCAGGGCGTGGAGCGGCCCCGGCGTGGCCGGCGCGCCCGGGCGATCGCAGCGGCGGCCGCAGCGATCACCGCGGCGGCCGTGCTCGTGTCGGCTGGCAGCGCACTGGCGTCACCGGGCGCGGTGCCCATAGCACCGCCGGCGGCAGGGATCAGCGGCAGCGAGCCGGGTGCCGGCCTGATGTCCGGTGCACCGGCGGGCTGGGCCCCGGTGCCGTACCGGGGTGCGCAGCTATCGGTTCCGGGATCGTGGCTGGTCCAGAGCCCGCGGCAGTTCTGGTGCGGACCGCGATCCCGCGGCATGATCTTCGCCGGGAGCAGGCCTGTGGTCCCGAAAGGGGCGGGCTGCGGCCTTACGGCGAGCGTGGCCTGGGTCCGGCCTGCCGGGCACATCCCGCCGGGGATCAGGCACCGCAGGCCCGATGCCGTGATCCACGGCCTTCCCGTCTACCGGCTGCCGGGCGGCCCAGGGTCCGTGCAGTATCTGGTGCCGGAACTGGGAGTGCGGGCCGGAGCCCGTGGACCGCAGGCCCGGCGGGTGCTGGCCACGCTGACCCGATCACCGCTGTCCGCCGTCCTGAGGCGCGGTCCGGCGGAGCCGGTGCCCGCCCGCTGGGTCTGGCACCGCTCGGGCGGCATCCGGTTCGCGACCCCGCGCTGGTGGAACCGGCAGCGCGAGCATCAATGGGCTACCTGCGGGACCGGGCTGGTGCCGCGCCGGCTGCTGCTGATCGACGCGACCCGGCCGCCGGCCCGCCTGCCGTGCCCGGCCCCGTTTCCCACCGCCACCGCTGAGCAGGCCCGGCCGGGCCTGACCGTGGTCACCGGGAAGTACGCAGCCACATCGGTCGGTGAGGACTTCGCCGGCTGCCGGGTCCGGCCCGGCGTCCGGATCTGCCTGTCGTCGGTCACCGGGCAGGGCGGCTTCTCCAGTGGTGTGCTGATCTTCTCGGCCTCCCGGCCGCACCGCCCCCCGGCGGTGTTCTTCTTGCTCGGGCTGTCCGGATCCGGGGCCCGCGCCCGGGCGATCCTCGGCTCGGTCACGGTGGCCCGGCCCTGATCACATCACCGGGCCGACCGCTCAGGGGCGGCTGGGCGATGACCGGGCTGGCGCGGCGCGGGCTGGTTCCGGTGAGAGCGGGGGCAAGCCGCCAGGTGAGGCAGGCCAGGGCACCGAGGGGGATGGGGGGCAGGTAGGTGACCGCCCGGTACAAGAGCACGGCCGCAGTCACCTGGACGCTGGCCGCGGCGCCGGCGCTGGTGACCAGGATGCCTACCAGGCCGAGTTCGGTGACCCCGAGCCCGCCCGGGGTGATGGGAAGGGCGGTGAGCAGCCGGATGAAAGCAAAGGCCGCGAGCGAGGTCTGCCAGGGCACCTGAGCCTGGGACAGGCCGGTGCCGCGCAGGCAGGCCAGCAGCACGAGCCACAAGGCGAGGTAGCTGGCCACTGTGGCGGCGGTGATCCGCCAGCCGCGTGCCGCGAGCAGGACACCGGCCCGGTCACGGAAGCCGGACAGCGACCCGGCGGCATTGGCGGGCGCTGGCCGGCGTGCCAGCCGGCTGGCGACGGTCAGCAGGCGCTGCAGCGCGCGGCCAGCGCTAAGCGCGAAGGCCTGGCTGTGCAGCAGCAGGCCCAGTCCGGTGACCATGGCCGCGAGCACGGCCAGGCCTATCGCGGCGGCGGTGATCAGGACCGCATCGGGCCGGGTCGCCGTGGCCATGACCAGCAGCGCGAGGACCGGCATGCCCAACAGGGTGAAGACGTTCCAGATTCCCGTCACCAGGGTGTAGAGGACGAAGTCGGCGGTGGACAGACCCCAGCTGGAGAGCATCGCCCAGCTGACGCCCATGGCCAGGGCGCCGCCCGCGGGCAGCGTGTTGGCCACCGCATTGGATCCGAGGTTGACCGTTGCTGCCTGGCGCAGCTTCAGCTGGGGAAGTACTGCGCGGATGGTGATCCAGTAGGAGGCCATGCTGGCTGCGGCGGCGGCGGCGATGAGCAGGATGTGCGGCCAGGTCATCATGTGGATACTGGCCCAGACGCTGCGGTAGGACGCGATGCGCGGGATGGCGAACCCGAAGGTGGCCGCGATAAGGATGGCTGACCCAGCGGTGCGGATAATCTGGCGGCCGCGCCGGGGCCGGCCTTCGAGGGCAGGGTTAGGTCCCGTGCCGGTCGACGAGCATAGCGGGCGCCTTCCTGCGTCAGCAGCAAGGCGGGGGCTCGACCCAGCGGCTAGTTCACCGGTCCTTCACCAAGAACGTTCTTCACCAGGAACACTACGCCCGATGTCTGGCTCTGTCCTGCGCGCACGATTTGGCCCTGGTGCCAGGCCCCTGGCGGGCTCAGACTGGATAGGCTGCGGGTCTGGCGCGGGAAGGGCTGATGACATGAGCGTAACCGGGAGCCATGCACCGGCCCGCCTGCCGGGCGACCCGCTAGGTCCGTTGCCGTCGCGCCGGCGCAGGTTGCCGGTGTGCCTCGCAGCGCTGCTGGCCGCGGGTGCGCTGTTACTTCCGTCGGCCGTATCGGCGGTCGCGGCCCCCGGACGGGCGGCCCCGCGGGCGGCGGCTAAGCCGGCAGATAAGTTCCTGGCCGTGTCATGTCCCACGAAAAGGATGTGCGTCGCCGTCGGGGAAAGTAGCTTCAACACGACGGAGAAGATGCTGGCCGAGCGGTGGGACGGCCATAAGTGGTCGGTAACCCGCCTGGCGCACCCGCCCGGAGCCGCGAGCGGCGCCCTGACCGCGGTGTCGTGCAGCTCGGCCCGGGCCTGCACGGCCGTGGGCTTCGACTATGGCCCGGCCACTAGCGGCGGGCCGCTGGCCGAACGGTGGAACGGCAGCCGCTGGGCGCTGGAGGTCACGCCGAACCCCGGCGATGGCGGGGTTCCGCTGGCCGCGGTGTCGTGCGGGTCGGCGACGTCGTGCACCGCGGTGGGGTACTACGACTTCGGCGGACTAGGTTTCACGTCGCTCACCCTGGCTGAGCACTGGGATGGCCGGCAGTGGGCCGTCCAGTCCCTGCCACCGGCCGGCGACCTGGGCGGGGATCTGAGTGCCGTGTCCTGCCCGTCGCAATCGACCTGCACGGCCGCGGGTTACTACGAGGGGACCAGCGACGAAGGTCCAGGCACGGCACCGCTGGCGATGCGCCAGGACAGCGGCAGCTGGGTGGTCGAGCCCACACCGGGTGATGCAGACGAGAACGTCACCAGCGGGCTGACCGCAGTGTCGTGCCCGACGCTCAGGACGTGCACCGCAGTCGGCGAGAATGCCGGCGGAGGCCCGCTGGTGATGCGCTGGGACGGCACGAAGTGGCACACGCAGACGGCCGCCGACGAGCTCGGCCTGCTGGGTTTCAACGGGGTCTCATGCACGTCCGCCACCGCGTGCACCGCCATCGGCGGCCGCTACGGGCAGCGCTGGAACGGCCGGAAGTGGGCCCTGCATCGCATCGCAAAGCCAGCCCGGGCGCGCGGCTTCGACCTGAGCGCGGTGTCCTGCTCATCGGCCCGGCGCTGCACGGCGGTCGGGTCAAAGAACATGACCGTGAGCGAGGTCTCCGACGTCCTCACGGTCGCCGAGCGCTGGAATGGCCGCACCTGGGCCCCGCAGGCGACTCCCAGTCCCTAACCAGCCCTCCGCCTCCTCCACCACCTCGCTGCTCCCGCAGCGGGGCGGCCTGCCTCGGCCGCTTCTTTCTACAACTGTTATTGTTAAAATTGTACTGGGCGGAGAGAGGTGGCAGATGACGTATGTGATCGGGGAGTCATGCGCAGATGTGCTGGACCGGGCGTGCGTGGAGGAGTGCCCGGTGGACTGCATCTATGAGGGGAAGCGGATGCTCTATATCCACCCGGACGAGTGCGTGGACTGCGGGGCGTGCGAGCCGGTGTGCCCGGTCGAGGCGATCTACTACGAGGATGACCTGCCGGAGAAGTGGGAGGGCTACACGGGGGAAAACCTCCGGTTCTTCGCCGAGCCACTGCCCGGCCGCGACGAGCCGCTCGGCTCCCCCGGCGGCGCGGCCAGGCTGGGCCCGGTAGGCGTGGATACACCGTTCGTGGCCGGGCTCCCCCCGCGGCAGTGACGTGAGCGCCCCGCGGAAGGCTGCCACGCTGGGTGCTCCCGGGCCGCCGACCGCCCATGCTAGTTTCTACTAGCTGGTTCGGTATAACCTGTGAAGGTGGACATGGCGGGGCTTCTTTCGCACGATGCCGACCCCCGGCTCGGCCAGCGGCGGGCCGAGGTGCTCGATATGTTGCGCGCCGTGGGCTCGCCGGTCGGCGTGCGTGACGTCGCCGACCGGATGGGACTGCATCCGAACACCGCCCGGTTCCACCTCGATGCGCTGGTGGACGCGGGCCTGGCCGTGCGGGCTCCCCAGGTTAGAGCCGTGCCGGGCCGGCCCAGCACTGGTTATCAGGCGGCCGAGGGCGGCGGCATCGCGGGGCGGCGCCAGTACCGCCTGCTGGCCGAGATCCTCACCAGCCTCATTTCGGGTGTGCTGCCCAGGCCGGCCGAGGCCGCCGGGGAAGCGGGCCGGCAGTGGGGCCGGTATCTCACTGACCAGCCGACCCCGTATCCAGCGGGTTGATACCGACCAGGCGGTGCAGGGGCTGACCGAGGCCCTGGAGCAGATCGGATTCGCGCCGGAGGCAGTGGCCGACGGTGCGCAGCACCAGATCCGGTTGCGGCGCTGCCCGTTCCGCGAGGTGGCCGAGAACCACCCCGACGTGGTGTGCGAGCTGCACTTCGGCCTGATGCAAGGCGTTCTCGATCAGATGCGGGCACCGGTCACCGTGGACCGGCTCGAGCCGTTCGCCGAGCCCGCCCTGTGCATCGCCTACCTGACCGGGCAGCGTGACTCAGCGCGGCCCGGCGGCTGAGCCCGCTGGGTCAGGCCGCCAGCAGCATGCCCCCGGTGGCCAGCAGCGCGGCGACCTTTGCTGCTTCCAGCGCGACATAGGCGTAATGACTACGGGAGCGCGGCGCGTCCAGGCCAGCCAATATCTGGTCGGACCGGCGGGACAGCCGGGGACGCACCGCGGCGACCTGGACGACCAGGGCCAGGACGCTGATGGCGGTGAAGATGACGACGCGGGCCGGTGCGCCGCCGGCTAGCACGGCGATGACCAGCACGGCCGCGAGAAACGCCTCGACGCTGTTCAGCGCCCGGAACACCAGCCGGCCGATGCCCAACCCGATCCGCAGGTCCACTCCCGGAGCCCGGAACTTCAGCGGTGTCTCGAGGAAAGAGATCGCCAGCACCATGCCCAGCCAGACGAACGTCGCAGCCGTGCCGAGTGCCAGTGCTGCCGTCATGCTCTTGAGTTTAAACAATTTCGTTTGTATAAATACAGAAACCGGATCTGACTCTAGACCAGGGAGCGTCATGCCCGACCAGGAACTCGACGTGCGGCCGTTGCGCAAGCCCGACAAGCACCCGGAGATCTTCCGCGTGTTCGAGGCGCTCACGGTCGGCGAGTCGTTCGTCCTCGTCAACAACCACGATCCACGGCACCTGCACGAGGAGTTCGAGGCCGAATATCCAGGTGGCTACGGCTGGGAGTATCTGGAGCGGGGACCCGCTGCCTGGCGGATCCGGATCGGCAGGCTCGCCGCCACCTCGCTGCCCCGGGTCCTCGCCGACACCCGCCAGCTTGCCGCTGACAGCGAAGCACCCGACGCCGCGGGCGCGGTGTGGAAACTGGGGATGCGCCAGCGGGATCTGGACTCCAACGTGATCCGGCTGCAGCCCGATGCCACCATCGACAGCCATGTCGGCCCTGACCTCGACGTGATCGTCTTGGTGCTGTCCGGCGACGGCCAGGTCGGCACCGAACTCGGCCCGGTCGACCTGCATGCTGGTGCCCTCGCCTGGTTTCCCCGGCGCTCCCGGCGCCAGATCATGGCCGGCCCCCAGGGACTGACCTACCTCACCGTGCACCAGCGGCGCCAGGCGCTGGCACTCGACCCGGTTCGGGGGGGCCGCCGGCCGCCGGCTACTGGAGCCCGGAGCGGACGGACGTGATGCGCTGCGTGTTGAAGCCGAGCCAGTGCATCCGGCCCACGTAGCGCGCGTGCTCAACCTTGAGGCAGCGGTCCATGATTACGGTTACCCCACCTGCCTCGGCGATCCGCGCCCCCTCCTCGTTGATCACGCCGAACTGGCACCAGAGGGTGCCGGCCTGGATCGCCACCGCCTCCCGCGCGATCCCCGGCAGCGCATCCGGCGCGCGGAAGACGTTCACGATGTCCACCGGTACGGGAACGTCCAGCAGGCTCGGGTAGCACGTCTCCCCGAGGATCTCCGTCTCGCGGGGATTCACCGGGATCACGCGGTAGCCGTGCCGCCGGAGGTAGTAGCCGACGAAGTTGCTGGCCCGCAGTTCGTTGCCGGACAGGCCCACGATCGCGATCGTCCTGGCGCTGTGCACCACACGCTGGATCGTCAGTGAGTCCTGATACTGGGCGAGATCGGTCATGCCGTCGCTACCTTCTCTCCCGCTGCTGCGGCGACCCGCGCGAAACCCTGCTCCAGATCCCAGATCAGATCCTCGACGGACTCGGTCCCGACCGACAGCCGTACCGTTCCCGGCCCGACGCCGGCCGCCCGCAGTTCGTCGTCGCTCAGCTGGCGGTGCGTCGTGCTGGCCGGGTGGATGATCAGGCTCTTCGCGTCACCGACGTTCGCCAGGTGGGACCAGAGCGTCACGCCGCGGATGAGGTCCTGCCCGCCGGCCCGGCCGCCGGCGCAGTCGAACGAGAACACCGCCCCGGCCCCGCGCGGCAGGTACTTCTCCACGAGCGGCCGGTATCTGCTTCCCGGCAGGCCGGGGTAGGTCACATTCGAGGCCAGCTCGTGTGACTCGAGGAACGCCGCGACCGCCTGCGCGTTGCCGACGTGGCGTTCCATCCGCAGCGACAGCGTCTCGAGTCCCTGCAGGAACAGAAAGGCGTTGAAAGGAGCGAGTGCCCCGCCCAGATCGCGCAGGGTCTCGGCCCGGAGCTTCATCAGGTAGCCGTACGTCCCGAATGTCTCGTGGAATTGCAGGCCGTGATAGGCCGGCGACGGGTCCGCGACCACAGGAAACCGGCCGTTGGACCAGTTGAACGTGCCCGATTCGACGACGACGCCGCCGATGCTCGTGCCGTGGCCTCCGATGAACTTGGTCGCCGAGTGGATCACGATATCGGCGCCCCATTCGATCGGGCGGCACAGGTACGGCGTCGCGAACGTGCTGTCCACGATCAACGGCAGCTCGCGGGAGTGCGCGATGGACGCCACCGTCTCGATATCCAGCACGTTCCCGCCCGGGTTGCCGATCGTCTCGGCGAAGAACGCCTTGGTGTTGGCCCGGACCGCCTGCCGCCACGCATCCGGGTCGTCGGGATCGACCCAGGTCAGCTCCACGTTCATCTTGCGCAGCACGTGCTTGAACTGGTTCACCGTCCCGCCGTAGAGCGCCGCGGACGAGACCACGTGGTCGCCCGGCTCCAGCAGCGTGAACAGGGCGGCCGCCTGCGCGGCGAGCCCGCTCGCGAACGCCACCGCGCCGGCGCCGCCCTCCAGGTTCGCCACCCGCTCCTCGAACACCGCGACAGTCGGGTTCATGATGCGCGAGTACGTGTTCCCGTATTCCTGCAGGTTGAAGTAGGCCGCCGCGGATTCCGGGTCCTCGAACACGTAGCTGGTCGTCTGGAAGATCGGCACCGCGCGTGCGCCCGTGTTCGGGTCAGGCCGTTGCCCGGCGTGCAGCTGCCGGGTCTCGAATCCGAAGGCGTGGTCTTCCTCCTCGGCCCGGGAGGGCTGGTCGGTCACGAAGATCCCTTCCTCGGCGTCATCCGCCGGTCTCGCCTTCGGCCAGCCTGTGCTGGCCCAGGAACTGGCGGATTATGGGCGTCTGGCGTGCTTCCTCGAGCAGGAAGCAGTCGTGGCCGTACGGCGCCTCGATCACATGGAACTCGGCGGGCTTGCCGAGGGCGCGAAGCGCGCCGGCGACCTCCCCCGACGCAGACGGCGGGTAGAGCCAGTCGGAACTGAAGGCGATCAGCAGGGTACGCGCCACCATGCCTTCGAGGGCCCGGGCGAGCGATCCGCCGCCGTACTGCCGGGCGAGATCGAAATACGTCAGCGCGCGCGATGTGTAGAGATAGGTATTGGCGTCGAAGCGCCTGACGAACGAGTCCGCCTGGTGCCGCAGGTAGCTCTCGACCTCGAACTCCGGTTCGGTGATCGTGTAGCGGATATCGTCGGCGAACTGCAGCCGCCGGCCGAACTTGTCGTTCAGCGCCGGTGCGGACAGGTAGGTGACGTGGCCGACCATCCGGGCCACGCCCAGCCCGGCATCCGGGGCGGCGCCGGTGCCGTAGTAGCGGCCGCCTTGCCAGGCCGGGTCGCGCATGATCGCGGCCCGCGCGATCGCGTTCCAGGCCACGCCCTGCGGGTGCAGGGCGTGCGTGCTGGCGATCGCCACGACGGCATCGACCTGATCAGGAAACAGGATCGCCCACTCGAACGCCTGCATCCCGCCGAGCGAGCCGCCGGCCACCGCCGCCAGCCGCTCGATACCGAGTGCGTTCAGGAACGCACGCTCGGTCCGCACCATGTCCGCGACAGTGATCACGGGGAAGTCCGGCCCGTACGGCTGGCCCGTCGCCGGGTCGGTCGACGACGGCCCCGTCGTCCCGCGGCACCCGCCGAGCAGGTTCGTGGAGACGACAAAGAACCGGTCAGTATCAAACGCCTTGCCGGGGCCGATCATCCCGTCCCACCAGCCGAGCCCCCGGCGGGCTGCGTCGTCACGATCCTCGGCGCCGAACCCGTCGCGCGTGCTTTCCTCGGGCGGCGTCTTCGCGAAGCCCGCCGCATGAGCGTCGCCGCTGAGCGCATGGCAGACCAGGATGACGTTGTCGCGCCGGGGTGAGAGGGCACCGTAGGTCTCGTACGCCACCCGGACCGGGTGCAGTTCCCGACCGCAGTCGAGCCGCACCGGCTCCGGCAGGTCGAGGTACTGCGTTTCGACCGTGCCCACCGAACCGGCTGTGACGGCCGCGCCGACCGAGCCGGCCGCGAGCGCCGGGGCTGGCTCCGCCATGGGGGCTATGGTAGCCCGGCCTGGGCAGTGTATTGTCAACCATCGCCATAGGGAAATAACCGGACGCAGGAGCAAAGGGGGGTATCGCGACATGACTACAGTCACCAACGGTGTCAACGTGCAGGCACTGCTCGACGCGCGCGAAGTGCTGAAGGGTGCGCCGGAGGCCGCTCAGTTCACCTGGCGCGCGACGGCCAAGTGGCAGGGCGGCGTGCACAGCACGATGAAGGTCCAGAGCTTCTTCGGCCTCGGGGAAGAGCACAACCACAAGGAAGAGTGGTCGTTCGAAGCCGACCACCCCGAGGTCTTCGCGGCAGAGGACCAGGGCATCACGCCGATCGAGTATCTCCTGGTCGGCCTGGCGAGCTGCCTGACCGGCGGTATCGCGTCCGTCGCAGAGAACCGCGGCATCCAGCTCCGCTCGGTCGAGTCCACGGTCGAGGGCGGGCACGACATCCGCGGGATCCTCGGTGCCGACAGCGACGTCCGCAACGGCTACAACGACATCAAGGTGACGTTCACCATCGATGCGGACGCGTCGAAGGAGGAGATCGAGGCGCTGGTCGCCCAGTCCCAGAAGCGCTCCGCCGTGTTCGACGCTCTGACCAACCCGACGAACGTCATCGTCGAAGTCGCTTGAGCGGCCGCGCGCAGGCCGGCGCGCGCGCTCCGGACAGTACTGAGGGACCAGGCCATCGAGCGCACTACCACGGTCGTCATCGGCGGGGGGCACGCGGGCCTCGCCGCGAGCTGCTTTCTCAGCGACCGGTCGATCGACCACGTCGTTCTCGAGCGGGGAGAGGTGGCGAACTCCTGGCGGCGTGAACGCTGGGACTCCCTGCGGCTGCTCACACCCAACTGGCAGAGCCGCCTGCCGGGCCTTCGCTACGAAGGCCCGGATCCAGACGGCTACATGACGATGGCCGAAGTGATCGAGTTCATCGAGCACTTCGCCAAGGTCTCGCGCGCTCCGGTCCGGACGGGCGTGAACGTTACAGCGGTGCGGCCGGCCGGCGATGGATACCACGTGACGACTAGCCACGGCGAGATCCACTCCCGGACCGTGGTCATCGCGAGCGGCGCCTGCAATCAGCCCACGGTGCCGTCAGTTGCGCGAGGCGGTGCCGGCGTCCGTCGAGCAACTGACGCCGTTCGGCTATCGCGACCCCGGCCAGCTGCCCGACGGCGGCGTGCTCGTCGTGGGAGCCTCGGCCACCGGCGTGCAGCTGGCCGCGGAGCTGAGGCGATCCGGCCGGCCGGTGACGCTCTCGGTGGGGGAGCACGTGCGGCTGCCGCGCACGTACCGCGGGACGCGATGTGCTGTGGTGGATGGACACGTCGGGCGTGTGGGACCAGCGGTACGACGAGGTCGAGGACCTCACCCGGGCCCGGCGGCTGCCGTCGCCCCAGCTCGTCGGGACCCCGGAGCGGGCGACGCTGGATCTCAACGCGCTCATGTCGGCGGGCGTCGAGCTGGTCGGCCGCTGGGCGGCGGTACGTGACGGCCGCGCGTTGTTCTCCGGTGGCCTGCGCAACGTGTTCTCGCTGGCGGACCTGAAGATGGAGCGCCTGCTGGGCACGTTCGACGACTGGGCCAAGGCGGACGGGTATGACGCTGAGGTCGGACCTCTCGAGCGCTTCCCGCCGACGCGCGTGCCCGAATCGACGCGGTTGCAGCTTGACCTGGGCAGCGGCGAGATTCGCTGCGATCGTGTGGGCGACGGGTTTCCGGCCTGACTACCGGTGGCTCGACGTGCCGGTGGTGGACGCGAAGGGCCAGCTGCGCCACGAGGGCGGTGTGGTCGGCAGCCCGGGACTGTACGCGCTGGGGCTGCCCGTGCTGCGGCGGCGCAGGTCCACGTTCATCTCCGGGATCGAGGACGACGCGCGCGAGGTGATCGGTCACCTCGCGCGGTACCTGGCCGTGCGCAGGCGGCCCTGACCGCCGGGATCCCTGGTTAGAGCCCGGCGATGGTCACCTGTGCGGGATGCTCGACGGTGAACCGGTGGCGGATCTTGGCTGTCTGGCCGCTGTCAAGCGACAGAACCCAGGTGAGCTCGCCCAGGTCATCGTGCTCGGCCGGATTCGGGCTGGTCTCGCGCAGCCGCACCTTGATATCGCCGTCCGTGGACACGGGAATGTGGTCGTGCACGCTTACCCGGGCCTTGTCCGGGCGGTGATTCTCCACCGTGATCTCATAGGCGACGTCGATCGTGCGCGTGCCCCCGATCACGGCCTTGGTCGTGCTCCGGCGGCGCAGCTCACGTTCGACCTTGATCTGGTCGTCCACCCCGAGCTGCAGCTCGAACTCCTCGCCCGCGGCGACGGTCTCCAGGGAGGTCTCCCCGATGAACTGGGTGTCATGGAAGACACGTGCCGGGCCCGGGCAGCAGCAGCAGCGGCGAGGTATTGGTGACGGTCGCCCGCACGTATGCCTCGGGGGCCAGGACCGGAACCGCGAGGTGGTCGAGCGCGGCGTCCAGCGCGAACCGGGCGACCATGGTCTTGTGCGGCCCGCCGTCGGCGGGCACGGCCAGCGGGCGCTGGACCCGGTAGGCCAGGCCGGCCCCTGACTCGCCGGGTTCGGCGGCCAGCAGCGCGGCCTCCTCCAGATCGGCGTCCGCGGCGCCGGGACCGGCCGCCGCGGCAGCCATGGGGACAGCGCGCACGGCTGAGGGACCGCTCGCGTCCGCGCCATCGATCTGCCCGCCAGCGGCCGCGGGACCGGCTGGGCGCGCCCGATGTACCAGGGATCCAGCTCCGGCAGCGCCTGATGCAGCCCGCGCCGCGTGGTGGACAAGACCAGCTCGACCGCGGGCCAGTCCTCCCCGGTCTGCTGGGTGACCTCGGCAAGGTAGCTGACGGCCAGCCGCTCGCCGTCGAGCGCCAGGTCATACAGCGGCCGCCAGGACGCGCCGGGCACATGATAGGAAAGCTCCACCTCGGCGCGGGTAGCGGCGCTGGCCTCAAGGGTCGCGGACACTTCGGCAAACGCGACAGCGTAGCCGGCCCGCTGTTCCGCGTCGGCCAGCCGCTGCTCGGCGGCTTCGAGTTCCCGGCGGGCGGCGCGCCTGCGCGCGCCGATGTCGCGGCGGCGGCCGAGCGCGCCCGCGGTGTCGGCGGAAAGATGACCGGCCATCTGGGCGAGGTCGTCATGGCCGGCGCGGCCGAAGCTCACCGCCCGCGCCAGCGCCGTGGCGGCCGCCTCGGACAGGTGGCCCAGGAAGGCCAGGCGCGCCTGCTCGGCGGTGTCCTCGTCGTCAAGCGCCTGGACGGCATCGCGGCATCTGTTCGACCTCCGACCGCAGCCGCGCGGTCTCCTCGCGCAGGGGGTCGGTGCGGTAGCGGTGGTGTACCTCGACGTTCAGCAGGGCCAGATCCCGCCCGCGGGCCGCGACGCGAACCGACGCCGGATCTACGCTCGGCGGCAGGTCGCGGATCACTGCACGCCGCAGCCCCGGCTCCACGCTCACCGTGCCGCGGCGCCGCACCCGGGCGCCGTCCATGAAGACGGTCACGGCCGCGATCGGTGCGTCAAGGCCAGTGCCCTCCACCATCGGCCTCTCCTGTTCCGGCGGCGCGCATGCTCGGTGCAACACACTGTCCCAGTATCGGCCCACCGCGTCGCCTCAAGCCGACCATCTGGCCGGGCTGCCGTAACGGGCGTCGAGCGCGGGCCCGCCTAGCGCGATGCGGGAACCGATCGCCCCAGCGGAGCGTCCAAGCTCCTGTGATGAGCACGATGCGATGGCTTGGCCCGGCGGGCCTGGTGGCTGCTGCCGGCCGCCTGGCCTTGTGCTTGTCACCGCCGCCTGCGGCGTGCGCCCGGCGCCAGCGAACGCGGCTCGGCCGTCTGGCTCAGCCGCGCTGATCTCCGGCGTGGTGCAAGCCAGCCCGGGATGTCCGGTCGAGCGGCGAAACCCCGTTTCTGCAGGCCCCGCCTGCTGGGCGACGTCCGGGTCGAGGCCCGGTCCATGCCCGCCGGGTTGACCGCGGGCACCCGCACCCGCGCCGACGGCCACTACTCCTTCAGCCTCCGGCCGGGCCGGTATGTGCTGGTCGCCGTGCCAAGGACCAGGCCTTCCCGCGCTGTCCTCACGTACCTGTCTCGGTCACGCCACCGGCGCCCGTCCGCGTCAACATCAACTGCGACAGCGGCATTCGCTGACGCCGGAGGCAGGAATGGCTCGACCGCGGTGATGCGGCCGGCGCGGCGCCCACCGCGCGGTGGGCGCCACCCGGCCCGGCTACGGGTGCTGCTGGGCGTCAGCCGAGCCGGACCTCGAAGACGCGCGTCCCCCAGTTGAGCGAGCCGTTCGTGGTCTGGCTCGACTTGGGCGGGATGTACTCGGTGGCGAGCCACGCGGCGTCCGGCCCGGTGTTCGGGACCGCGAAGGAGTAGTCACCCCAGCGCTGTCCCCAGCGGGTCGTACGGCCCTGTTCCCGCGGCCGCAACGACCGGCGCCCCGAAGTTGCTGCCGCCGGCCTTCAGCAGGGCGTAGGCAGCGCTCGGGAACCGGCTCTTGCTGGTCAGCGTGAACACGACCGCGGCGTTGCCCGCCGCGTCCGGCTGGACCGCCGGGTAGAGCGCGTACTGGCCCTTGAAGGCGATGTAGCCCTGGCGGACGATCGACGCGCCGGTGATCCCGGCCGCGCCGAGCGACGGCTTGACCTGGAACCAGGCGCCGCCTGCGCGTACCGCGCTGTCGCCGCGGGCCGCACCGCCGTCGTCAGCTCGCCCCAGACCTTGCCGCCGACGAACTGGGTCTGCTGCATCCGGTCGTCGTCCGGGTTCAGCTTGCTCGTGGCGCCCTTCTGGGGAGCGTACGGCGGGATGGCGTACTTCTCGGAGTTGACGGTGATGCTGGTCAGCGTCGGTGTGCCACCCAGGCCTACCTGGTTCCGGTTGGTCACGGCCCACACGCTGATGCGGTGGTCACCGGTGCCGTTGGGGTCGAGCGAGCCGAGCATGTACTCGGCGTTCGGATTCCCCTGCGACAGGGCGGGCTGCGGCGCCACCGTGTTGGCCGTCAGGCTGGAGAAGTGCGCGAAGTGCGGGCTCGCAACGCCGTTGACCAGGTCGGACTTGTCGATGGCCCACATCTCGGCGCCGTTGAACGCGGCCCCAGGATGGAGAACTCGTCAGCGGTGACGTAGAGGTTGGTCTGGTCGATTCCTATCCTCGGCTGGTCACCGAAGCAGGGGCAGCCGTTCCCAGTGGGGTCCGTGGTGTCGATCGAGAACTCGGTCCACAACCCGATCGGGCTCGGGCTGTGCCGGACGGCGATCAGCAGGGAACTCGCGGTGCTCGTGTCGTTGATGAACAGGATGGTCGCGAACCAGGTCTGGGTTGAGCGGTCGAACCAGCAGCGCGGGTCGCTCGTGAATTCCTTGGCGCCCACGTTGAACAGGTCGTTGACGTTGAACGGCCCGCGCAGCGACTTCCCGGCCGTGCTGAAGATGCGGTACGCGGAGTTGACCGGCTCGAGGATGAAGCCGTTGCCTTCGCACAGACCCTGGTCGGGCGGCTCAAACATCTGCTCGAAGTTGGTGACCTGGCTGTCCCGGCTGCCGACGCCGTTGAAGTTGACCAGGGGAGAGCTCGTGTTCGTCGCCGCGCCCCTGCCGCGCCCGCCGCGGCCGGCGCGCTAGGGACCGATTCCGCCGCCGAGAAGTGGCCGTTCGGCAGCCGCCGGGCCCCTCTCGGCGGCGTCACCAGCGGCGTCGTGACGGCTGGTTTTGTCCGGGGCACAAGCCGGGCCACGCCCGGTGTGCCGGTGTAGTGCGTTACAGCGGGAGCCGGGCTGCTTCCCGATGAGCCGCCTGCGCCACTGTCGGCGCCAGCCCGGCTGCGATCGTGGCCAGGCTCGCGGCCACGGCCACGACTAACCAACGCATGCGAGTCAGCATCACTTGCTCCCCACTCTCCAAAGGCCGTTCTCGACCCGGTGTCCCCTTCTGGCATGGTAAATCCCGGTGCTGGGCCTGTACACCTCCGGGCTCTCTGGTGCCAAGGCCCTTTCAGGG
>CAWINS010000068.1:0-21066 GCA_963837335.1 uncultured Actinomycetes bacterium
TCAGGTGCAGCAGGACCGGCGGGCGAGCGGGCAGCGCGGCGGAAGCCGCAACGGCGTTGGTCACCAGCTCGCTGATCGCCAGCGCGGCGTCGTCGGCCAGGTCACGCAGCCCCCACTCCGCCAGGACGCGACGGTGTGCAGCCTGGCGCAGAGGACGGCGCCGGGCAGCGGGGCGAGTTCCAGGAAGCTCATCCGGCGCATGCCGCCGCCGGTTACGGTGCCTCTCATTTCCCCGTGCTGTCATGAAGCCCAATTTCGCAGCCGGAGCACGATTAAGCTATGTGGCACGGACAGAGGCCACGATCCGCCACCACCGGCCCGGAGGTCTGCCACGATGGCCAGGCGCGACCCTGAGACCAACCCCGCCGCGTTCCTCGGCGGCGAGCTGCGGCGCGCCCGGGTGGCGCGGGATTCAGCAGCCAGGACGCCCTGGCGGCCAAGCTGGGGTTTGACCGTACGGTCGTCGCCAAGGCCGAGACCGGAGAGCGCCCGCCGACCGATGAGGTGCTGGCCGCGTGGTGCCGGCGTGCCGCCTGGACGATGAGCTGTTCGCGCGGCTGGTGGTGCTCGCCCGGCGGGCGGATGGCCCGGTGCCGACCTGGTTCGAGGACTGGCTGCAGGCCGAGGGCGAGGCCCAGTCGCTGCGGATCTGGTCACCGCTGATGATCCCGGGCCTGCTGCAAACCGCCGAGTACGCCCGGGCGCTGTTCCTCGCGGCGCAGTCGGACACCTCGACGATGCGATAGGCGGCTGGTGGGGGCGCGGCTGGAGCGCCAGTCGATCCTGGACCGGGCCGAGCCACCTGATGTCGTGGCGGTGCTGGACGAGGCGTGCTGCACCGTCTGATCGGATCACCCGCAGATCATGATGAGCGCTCGCCACTGTGGCGGAATATCTGAGCGGCCACCGTCGTGGTGCAGGTATCCCGGCCGCTCACGGGGCGAACGCCGGCCTGGCGGCGGGCGCGTTCGGCATCGTGCGATGATGCGCCCGAGACGCTGCGCATGGAGGCCGTCGAGGACGAGACCACGGAGAAGCGGTCACTGGTGCGCAAGGCGGCGGTAACCTTCGACCGGGTGCGAGGAGACGCCCTGCCGCGCGACGCCTCACGAGACCTGGTCCTGAAAGTGGCTGATGAGCGATGGAAGCAATAGAGCCCCCGCTGGCGCAAGTCCAGCTACAGCGGTAACGGTGGCGGCAACTGCGTCGAGGTCGCGTACGATCTCCCGTGTGTCGTCGCCGTCCGCGACTCCAAGGACCCCCACGGCCCGGTCCTGACGCTGACGCCCGGCATGTGGCGCGACTTCGTCGCGGACGTGAAGGCCGGACGGCGCAACCTGGCCTGACCGGCACCCTCGGCAGGGACCGGCAAACGCCCAGGCAAGTAAGTCGCACATTGGGTTCGGGGCAAGCTCTACCGGGACATCTTCTCCTCCGTGCTCGTCGAGTTCGTGCTGACGCTCCCTGCTCGCGCCGATGGCCCGCTGGACACTCGCGCTGATAGTTGGCCGCGCACTCATGCCGGTGGCCGCTGTGGACACGTGAGGGGCAAGTTCGCGGACCCGATGACGCCTCCGCGGACTCCCCGCAAACGCCGATCTCGGTGTATCGGGAGCGCGAAACGGGGCCGGACGTGAAAAACCGGGCCGGAAACCGGACTTCATAAATAGTCAGCGGACTCTCACGCGGAAGCCCAGGGACTGGAGTCTTTATGTACGCATTGCTATGCCTCTGGTCTGCGCTTGCGCCGTCGGTGTACAGGCCAGAGTGCCAGTCTTCGCTCAGCCGGGCGCGGTGCCGGGGTGCCGCCGCCCTGCCTGCGTGCCTGGGCAGCCACCCGTTGCGGCGGCCTGCGGCGGACCGAACAGGCTTCCTAGCACTGAGGACGTGCCGCGGCCGTGGGCGCCGTCCGGGCCGGACAGGGCAACCCCGGCGGTGCGGTCCGGGGTGAACCGTCCCGACACTGGCCGTGCCCCGGTGCACCGCGCCCGGCGGAACCATCGGCTTGAGGCACTGGGGGGAGCCAGGGCTGAGTGCTGCCGGCCCCAGGCGGCAGACCAGGCCGCCCTTCCCGGTGGCCGCCGCGCGGGCCGGGATGCGAGGCGGGCCAAGAGTGGCGCTGGAGACTGCCGCCCAGGAACCACGTCACCAAGCCCGCACGCCTCGCCTCTGGCACACGACCGCCGGCCGAAGACTGCCGTGACCAGCACCGAAGGCCGTCGCGGGCTTGACCGTGCGGGCGGAGTTGAGCGTCCATCGGCACAGCAGCGGGCTGCCCGGCACGCGGCTCCCACGGGCGGCTCGAACCGGCTCCTCTCGGTGGATGAACTGGCTGCCTACCTGGGCGTGCCGAAGAAGACCGTCTACGGCTGCTGGCGGCAATGGGGCCTGCGGGGCTATCGGGTCGGCCGGTACCTACGGTTCCGCGAGCGGCAGTGGAGGAAGGGCTCCAGTCCCGGGAGGTATGACCGTGGCCAGGATCCTCAAGCGCTGCCAGTGCCCTGAGGAACAACGGAACAATGCCCGCACCAGTGGATGGTGCGCTACCGCACCCGGCGGCCGGGCCAGCCGACAGCGGGAGCGCTCCTTCGGTGACGACCTGCACGAGGCCGAGAACTTCGCGTTAAAGGTCGAGTACGACAAGCGCGCCCGCACCTTCGTCGACCCCAAGGCCGGGCAGGCGCTGTTCCGCGCCGAGGCCGAGACCTGGCTCGACCAGCACCTCGGCGCCGAGAGCAGCATCGCCACCTACCGGTCGGTGCTGCGCGCCCACATAGACCCCGCCATCGGCGGCAAGCCGATCGCCGCTATCCGCCGTGAGGACATCAAGGCCCTCATCGCCGGCATGCACCGCAAGGGCCTGTCCGCCAGCCGGATCGGCTGCGCTCACCTCGTCATCAGCGCGGTGCTCGCCGAGGCGGTCCGCGACAAGAAACTCGCCGAGTCGCCCTGCGTCGGCATCCAGCTCCCCGGCGTCGTCACCGCGGCCGACTTTATCCTCCCGTCCCACGGCCAGGTCGAGGCGGTCGCCGCCGGGCTGGCACCGGACTGGGCCGCCACCGTCTGGCTCATGCATGGCTGCGGCCTGCGCGTAGGCGAGGCCCTGGCCGTCAACCTCCGCTGCCGCATGAACGGCGGCACCACCCTGCGGGTGAAGGAGCAGGTCAACCCGTTCGCGCAGCTCCGGCCTCTGAAGTACCGGACGGCAGGAGAGTTCCGTGACATCCCGCTGCTGCAGTACGTCAGCGAGGCCATCGACAAGCATGCCGCCGACTACGGCACCACCAGCGACGGGTACCTGTTCCAGGGCCGCAAGTACAAGCTCGTCGTCCGCCGCACCTACCAGGAAGACTTTCACCGCGCCGCCGTCAGGGCCGGGCTACAGCCGGAGTTCATCCCCCACTCGCTGCGCCACTTCTACGCCTCCACCGCCCTGGCCGAGGGCATCCCCATCACCGACGTCTCCCGCTGGCTCGGCCACAAGAGCATCGAGGTCACCCACCAGATCTACGGCCACCTCGTCCCCGCATCCTTCGACCGCGCCCGCACCGCCCTCGACGCCGCCTACCAGACCAGCCGCCAGCAGCGACCGCGGAAAGCCGCCAGCTGACGGTCATACGGGTCGGCTGCCCAGGGCGCACAGATCCGCCGATCTGTGCGGACGCCTGCCTCAACGCCGATCATGATGTTTCGCCAGCAGATCGGGATGTTCTGAGTGGCAGCCATGCCGGCGCCGCGAGTTAGGATTCCCTGACCAGCCCGGCAGCTTCGGCAGTTATCTGACATTCTCGCCGGCATGCGGTGTAGCTCAGCAGGGTGATCGTGCCCAAGACGAAGTCTTCGGCCGGGGTCAGCCCGCGTCCAGTGAGCACTGAGAATAGCGTTCGCCCGGAAGGGGCCGCGAAACCCTGCCAGCCCGTCGCTGACCGCTACACATGGTCTGCGTGCGGAGGCGGCTCAGGGTGTGCTGCCGGGCGCAGCGACGCGGCCCAGTGGGTTTTGATCCAGCCGGTAATGAGCTTGAGAACTTCCGCGTCAACCGGCTCGCGGACCGCACGGCGGTAGGCTCGCGGCCCGGCCGAGACGGGGTCGGGGCGGAACAGGTGGCTGAGGTTGCCGGTCACGTGGCCTTCGAAGGGCCCCTGGGTGAGGCGGCCGATCTCCGCCACGTCTTGCGGCGGTACCTGAACATCCTGCCCGCCGGTGATCGCGAGGACGGGAACCGTGATGCGGGCCAGCGCTGGGCGCGGGTCGTAGGTGAGGAAGTCGCGCCACCAGCGGGCGTTGATCCGGAAGCCCTGGATCCGGATGACGTCACCGGTGGATGCCTTGATGCGGGCCACCCGCCTGCTCTGGGTGCGGATGATGTCGGTGCGGGTGATCTTCAGGATCATCCTGGCTGCGGTGGGCAGCCGGGCGGCGACCATCTCGGTCTGCCAGGACAGGATCTCCTCGGCGGGCCGCGCGCCGCCCGCGAGCAGGACGGCGCCGGCACGGCGTGGTCGGCAGCCAGTTCAGCTGCATACCATGCCCCTTCGCTGTGCCCGATGGCGAGCAGTGGGAGGCCGCCGGTCCTGGCGGCCAGCCAGCCGAGCGCGGCCCGCGCGTCAGCGCGCCGGTCATCCATCCCGGCGCGCAGGTACTCGCCGCCGCTGGCGCCGACCCCGCGCTTGTCGTATCGCAGTGCGCAGACCCGGGCACCGGCCAGGGCACCGGCGATGGCCTTGTCCACCCCGATCCGGAGCATCCGCCCGCCCGGGAGGCGCGCGTCGGAGTTCCGGTCTGACTTGCCGCCGCCGGGGACCAGCAGCGCGGCAGCCACGGGATCGGCCGCTTCGGTGAACGTCCCGGCGATGGCGCACCCGCCGCTGTAGAAGGTAACTTCCTCACCCGGCACTCTGGTCGCTCCTCCCTGCGTTGCGCTGTTCACTGGCCGCCCGGTGGCTGACCTTGGCCTTTGAGGACCCTGCCGAAGCCGCCCCTGCCGGCGACCACGTAGAGCAGGCCGCCCCAGGGGCAAGAGAGCAGGCAGATGATCGCCCATGTCCCCTTGCCCAGGTGACGGACCGTTGCCGGATCAGCGCGGATGAGATCCCGCAGGCAGAAGCCGTCCCAGGCAACGACCAGCACGACGCCGAGGGTGATAACGGTGATCAGTGCCGGGTTCATCGGGCCTGCCCCGGTAGGGCTAGCTTGCCGCTGCCCTGCCAGCGTGATGGTGACACCCCAGTAGTGCTGGCCGGGCTGAGCCCGAGGTGCTTGCCTGGGCTGGTCCGCAGGTCAGCGCAGGCGGTCAGGGGGCGGCCCAGGCGGGAGATCTGGAACCAGATTCCGAAGCCGATAAGGAGCAGGGCGGCAACGCCCCCGGCCACCATGACCAGTGCCGCCGGCAGTCCGGTCATCTTCGGCCCTCCGCGACCTCGAGTACTGATCACACTTTTGTGAATAATAGCATTCTTGCGAACGACGGCTAAGCTACTCGCTATGGCAAGTGCGGACCTGCTGCTGCACCCGGTGCGGCTGCGCATCATCAAGGCGTTCCTCGGCGACCGGGCGCTGACCACCACTCAGCTCGCCGCCGAACTCGGCGATGTCCCCGCCGGGAGCCTGTACCGTCACGTCACCCTTCTAACCAGGGCCGGGCTGCTCCACATCGTCGCCGAGCACCGGATCAGGGGCACCGTCGAGCGCACCTACGCGCTCCGGCAGGCCGCGGCACATATCCAGCCCGGCGAAGCGGCCGCGATGACCCCCGAGGAGCACTCCGGGGCCTTCATGGCCTACGTCGCCGGGCTGCTAGCCGACTTCGACCGCTACCTTGCCGCAGGCACACCGGACCTGAGCCGCGACCGCGCCGGCTACGCCGTGGCCGGCTTGTACCTGACCGACGCCGAACTCACCGGGTTTCTCCGCGACCTTGCCGCCATCGTCCAGCCCCTGCTTGCCAACGCACCTGGCAAAGGACGCCGTCGCCGCATGCTCTACACCATCTTCCTGCCCGAGCCAGACAGCACAAGCGCGGCCAGAACTCACCAACATTGATCACGGTTCCCGCACCCAGGTGCCGTCAGAACTCACCAACAATCGCGGCCAGCTCCCGCGAACAAAACCACCCAGTAAGCTTCCGGCACCGCGGCGGACGGCCCGTCGGCAGCAACCCGGGACTGAGCCTCGCTGGCCGACACGCTGCGGGCCTGCCAGCCGCACCAGCGGCCGGCCTCACGACCGGCACCACGCGCATGCTCGACCAGTTCGGGCAAGGCGGGTTCGAGCTCCGAACGCGAGCTGCAGACCCGAGCGACGCCCCCTCCGTCAGACGGCACCAGCGGCTGCCCGGCATGGTCCAATGACGCACCAATGAATCCGCCACCGACCCGGTACGGAACCAGCGGCCTGCTCAGCCGGAGAAACGAGCTTGTCCTGCACAGCCGGACCGCGCAAGCGCACCGCCAAGAAGGCGAGCATGACATGCATAATCAGGGGCCTCGGAGCGCATTCGCCGCCTCCCGGCCCCGCGGTTTGACAGGAACCTATTCGGCGTTATGCGAGCGGCGCCCGGACGGCAGTGACACTGCGTAACGCATTCCTTAGTCGCCTTGCGGATGTGCTCCCGCGCTCGTGTGGGACAGGAGCCGACTCCGTCTGGGTCCCAGAGGCTGCGCGCCTGTTCCAGCCGTATTCGCCGGACATGCATGAGCGGTCGCGCCGGGTGCTGGATCGGTGCTGACGCCCGGTAGTTAACAGGCCTCCTACCTGCGAAAACTGCCGACTAGTCCACGATCACCCAGATCTACGAGGGCACCAACCAGATCCAGCGCGTCGTCATGGCCCGCCAGATCCTGAAGGGCTGACGTTAGCCCGCTGACCTGCAAATTCTCTGGCGCTTCCGTCTGCGGTGGGTGGCTGGGCTAGAGAACTCGATGGCTTCCGCCTTTGCCTGTTTCGTCCTGTTGGTCCTGATTGCTTCCGGTCGTTTCCGCGCGCACCAGATAGCCGGCCGCTGACCCGGTGGCGCGCGCCCGGCGTGTGGCGGCACCGCCGGGTCGGCTGGCGGCCGCGGTTGCTCTTTGGCGCCGGCACCATGCGACGCTAGCGGGATGGCTACCTTCCGGGCAGAGCAGTTCGATGTCAGGGTGAGCGACGAGGTGCTCGCCGACCTGCGGGCGCGGATCTTGAACACGCGGTGGCCGGGGGCGGCGCCCGGCGCTGCGTGGGGGCAGGGCACAGACCTCGGTTACCTGCAGGACCTGCTGGGGTACTGGGCGGATGGCTTCGACTGGCGCGCGCAGGAACGGTGGCTGAACGGTTTCGGTCACTTCCGAGCCGGGATCGATGGTGTCCGGGTTCATTTTGTGCACGAGCGGGCCCGCAGCGGCCGCGGGATCCCGCTAATCCTGACAAATGGCTGGCCCAGCTGCTTCGCCGAGTTCCTGCCGCTCGTGCCGCGGCTGACGGACCCGGCCGCGCATGGCATCGACGGGCCCGGTTTTGACGTGGTGATCCCTTCGCTGCCGGGCTACGGATTCTCCGACAGGCCGGCCCGGACGGGGGTGACATGCCGGTATACGGCGGGATTGTGGCACCGCCTGATGCGCGGCCTGGGATATGAGCGGTACGGCGCCTTCGGCAGCGACTTCGGGTCCGCCGTGACGACGTTCATGGCGCTGGATAACCCGGCGCCCATGCTCGGCATTCACCTGTCCAACCTGGATCTCGCGCCCTACACCGGGCCAGGGTCGCGGCCGCTGTCCGCGGCCGAGCGCGCATACCTGGCCCAGTACCAGCGATGGCGCGAAGACGACCGCGGCTACGGCGCGATCCAGTTGACGCGGCCTCAGACGGTCAGCTACGGCCTCAACGACTCACCAGCTGGCCTGGCGGCCTGGGTGCTGGAAAAGTGGCGGGGGTGGGCCGATTCCGGCGGGGACCTCGGTGCTGCCTTCTCCCGCGACTTCCTGCTCACCGTGGTGACCCTGTACTGGGCGACTCAGACGATCACGTCCTCCATGCGGGACTACGCGGACAACCGGTGGCTGGCCGCCGAGCTGGGCCCCGCCGACACGGTCACGGTGCCCACCGCGGTAGCTGTCTTCGCGCACCAGTTCATCGACGACGGCACGCCGCCCCGCGAGTGGGCCGAACGCCTCTATAACGTCCGCCAGTGGACGCCCATGCCGCGCGGCGGCCACTTCCCAGCCGCCGAGGAACCCGACCTGCTCAGCCGCGACATCGCAGCCTTCTTCAACGACCCCGGCGCGGCGACCAGCCCGGAACGAGGCGCTTAACCGCCGATCGGATCGCCCTGCTAGCCGTCGTTGGCGATGTTCTGCTCGCTCGTTCGGGGTGCCTAGATCGCGGGGCAGTGGGGCCTGAGGGAGGGCCTATCGCTGATGCACCGGTCCGGTGCCCTGCGAAGCGATCTGGCCTGCCCGCCGACGGCGGCAGGGGGAATCGGGGTGGCTCCGGGTTGAAGATGTGAGACTGAGTCAATGATCGACGTGCCGGCGGTTGTGCGGAACAAAGCCCGCGCGGCCGGCGCCGAGGACTGGCTCGAGCGATTGCCGGCGCTTGTCTCGAGCCTGGAGGCCGGCTGGTCGATCACAGTCGGGCACCCCTATGAGGGCGGCACGGAGGCTTTCGTGGCCGACGCGACCCGCGCGGATGGTACCCCTGCCGTCCTGAAGGTGCTCGTCCCAGGGACCGGGAACAACGCCTCCAACGAGGCGACCGTCCTGCGTCTCGCCGGCGGAGACGGATGCCCGGTGCTCTATCGGTACGACCCCGACGCCGGCGCCTTGCTCATGGAGCGGATGGGCCTGCCCATGCAGGAGCTTGGACTGCCGCTCGCCCGTCGCCTGGAGATTCTTTGCGGTACGGCTGCGCGCATATGGCGGCCGGCGCCAGACTGCGGGCTCCCCACGGGTGCGGACAAGGCCCGATGGCTCGCCGACTTCATTGTGACGTCGTGGGAGGAGCTCGACCGTCCGTGCTCGGAGAAGACTGTCGACCATGCCCTGGCCTGCGCTGTCCGGCGGGCTCAGGCGCATCGCGACGAGAGGGCTGTGCTGGTCCACGGCGACGTGCACCAGTTGAACGCCCTCCAGCACGACGGCGGCTTCAGGCTGATCGATCCTGACGGCCTCCTGGCCGAGGCCGAGTACGACCTGGGTGTCCTTATGCGGGGCGATCCCGTCGAGCTGCTCGGCGGCGACCCCGCCGACCGGGCCCGCTGGCTGGCCGCCCGCACGGGGCTCGATCTCGTCGCCATATGGGAGTGGGGCGTTGTCGAGCGGCTGTTGACAGGACTGCTCTGTACCCGCATCCACCTACAGCCCCTCGGCCGCGACACGCTGGCGGCGGCCGAGGCCGTCGCCGACCTGCGTGACACACTCCGCGTGAGCGGCTGACCGCGTGCCGGGACCGTGCTGATGCCCCGTTAGCTAACGGGCCGTCCACTTGCGGAAATTGCCACCCGGTTGACGACCACCCAGATCTACGAGGGCACCAACCAGATCCAGCGCGTCGTCATGGCCCGCCAGATCCTGAAAGGCTGACGTTGGCCCGCTGACCTGCGGTTTCTCGCGCCTGTATGGCCAGAACCGGGCCGCCGGACCCACGTGTCTGGTGACCTGCGCTGCTGTCCTGACTGGCCTGGCTGCCGGATCGCGTCAGAGCGTCAAGAGTGCCTGGGTGGGTGACAGCCGGGCGGCGCGGATTGCGGGCAGCAGCCCGGCCAGGGCGCCGATGACGACAGCCGCCGCTAGGCCGCCAGCCCAAGCTTCGGGCGGGATGACGACGGCCTCGCCGTGGCCGCGGGCGTAGCCGGCCGTGGCGATCGCGCCGATGATGACTCCGCCGGCGCCGCCGGCCAGGGACAGCAGGATGGCCTCGGCCAGGAACTGGGTGCGGATCTGGCCGCGGGTGGCACCCAGCGCCCGGCGCAGCCCGATCTCCGGCCGGCGTTCCAGCACGGCGATGACCATGATGTTGGCGACCCCGATCGCGCCGACCAGCAGCGCGACCGCGCCCAGGCCGAGGAACAGGGTGTCGAGCGCGCCCTCGGTGTCGGCCCGGGCGGTCAGCGCGTCCGAGGGCTGGAAGACGTCTACCGAGCTGCTGGCTTCCGGGTTGGCTTGCGCGGCCAGGAGGTTATCCACTGCGGTGGTGGCGGCCTCGGTGTCGACGGTGCGGATGTAGACCTGCGCCGGGTGGCCGTCGAAGTGCAGGTAGGTCTGCGCGGCGGGGAAGCCGACCAGGACCGTCGAGTCGATCTCCGGTGCCAGGGTGGCCGGCTTGAGGATGCCAGCCACGTAAAACCACTGACCGCCGGCCCAGATCCGCTCCCCGGGCCGGATCCGGTCGATGCCGAGCAGTTGCGCGGTGGCGGCGCCGAGCACCGCGACCGGCTCGCGGGCGGTCGCCGCGTTCAGGAACCGGCCCTGAGCGAGGCTGGTGCCGGCCACTGCGGGCAGGTCTGTGGTGGCGGCCTCGATGATGACGGCGTTGGTGTTGATCGCGGGAATGTAGGGGGACTTGTAGACGCTGGCGCCGCCGACGGTGCCGGTGGCCTGCACCGCGGTGACGCCGGGCAGCCGGCGGATCATGTCCGGTGCCGCCACGGGCAGCTCGGCGGTGCCGCCGGAGAAGGTCTGCCCGTTGGTGACCGTCAGCAGGTTGGTACCCAGCCTGGCGATCTCGGCCAGCAGTGCGGCCTTGGACGAGGCGGCCAGGCCCAGCACCGCCACGATCGCCGCGACGCCGATCGCGATGCCCAGCGCGGACAGCGCCGCGCGCAGCTTGCGGGTCCGCAGCCCGATGCTGGCCAGCCCGGCCACATCCCCGGGCCGCAGCCGGGCCGGGGGCACGGCGGCCGGCCTCCTGGGTGCGCTGGTCACGACGGTCCTTCCGGCGCGGGCCGGGAGCGGTCGGGCCCCCCGCTGCCAGCTCCGCCGGCGGCGGCTGCCTGGCCGCTGATCTTGTCGGCGATGATGTGCCCGTCGAGCATCTCGATGCGCCGCCGCGTCCGGGCGGCGACCGCGTGGTCGTGGGTGATGATGATGATCGTGGTCCCGGCGGCGTTCAGCTCCTCCAGCAGGCCCAGGATGGCGGCGCCGGTGGCGGAGTCCAGGTTCCCGGTCGGCTCATCAGCCAGCACCACCGGCGGCGCGCCCGCGACCGCGCGGGCGATCGCGACCCGCTGCCGTTCCCCTCCCGACAGCTGCGTCGGCCGCGCGCCGGCCCGGTGCGCCAGCCCGACCCGGTCCAGGGCCTCCAGCGCCAGCCGCAGCCGCCTGCCGCGCCGGACCCCGGCGTACAGCAGCCCGTCGGCCACGTTGCCCAGCACGCTCTGGTGCTCAGCGAGGAAGAACTGCTGGAACACGAACCCGATCCGCCGCGCCCGCAGCCCGGCCAGCTCCCGGTCGGCCATCCCGGCCACGTCAATCCCGGTAATGCGCACCGTCCCGGCAGTCGGCTTGTCCAGGGTGCCCATCAGGTGCAGCAGCGTGGACTTGCCCGACCCCGACGGGCCGGCCACCGCCATCAGCTCCCCGGCCGTCACCGACAGGCTCACCCGATCCAGCGCCCGCACCGGCGGCGATCCCGGATACACCTTGGCCACCTGATCCAGCTCCAGCGCCGGCGCCGGGCCGTGGCCGGTCCCGGCCGCCAGGGCCGCCTGCGCGCCGGTGGTCACGAGGCCGCCACCACGACGCGCTGCCCGGGCGTCAGCGCCCCGTTCACCTGCACCAGCCCGGAGGCGTCGTCGAAGAGCCCGGGCCGCACCGGCACGTACCGCCGCGTGCCCCCCGCACCGACGACCTCGACGACGTAGCCCCCGGACGACTGGGCCAGCAGCGCCGTGACCGGGACAGCCAGCGCGTTAGCGGCGGTGCCGGTGGTGATGTTCACGGTCACCGGCGCCTGGTCCAGGGTCCCCGCCGCCCCCGGATCGGTCAGCCTCACCTGCACCGGGATCGTCGTCGTCGACCTGGACGTGACCGCCACCGTGCCCACCGTGGAGACCACGCCCCGCGTCGTCCTGCCGTCCGGCAGGGTGACGGTCACCGTGTCACCCGCCTTCACCTGCGACTGCTGGGAGGCATCCAGCGGGATCGACACCTGGTGGCGGTCGGAGGTCGCGGCCAGCACCGGGCCGGCCGCCGGGCCGCCCAGGCTCCCCGTCACCTGGGACACCCGGATCGCCTCCGGCTCGAACACCACCTGCCCCAGCGGCAGCGACCCCGGCGGGGCGGAGACCCCCAGGTGCTCTTCCAGCTTCTGCACCCCGTACGCCGTTTCCCAGGAGAAGTAATCCCAGCCGAGAGCGACAATCTCGGCGCGGCCGGCGTAGCCGAGGTCCACCAGGTCGTGGTTGAGCTGGGACACGTCCTGCCCCGCCAAGCCCTCGCCCAGGCTGCGCCAGTCCGGCACGCTGCCGTAGAGCAGCACCACCGGCGAGCCGTTGCCGGTCTTGTACAGCGCATGCCCCTGGCGGATCACCTGCCCGGCCTGCGGCAGCCAGGTCAGTGTCCCGCCGCCCGGCCCGGTCACCCGGAACGACCCGGCATACCCCAGCGTCGCGCTCACCGGTGTCGTCGCCGACAGGTCCTCCCGGACTACCGCCTGCGTCGCAGGCGCCGGCCACTCCTGCGGCCCGGACCCGGAGGGGCCAGCCGGGGGAAACACCCCCGCCCGCCACGCCGACACCACCCCGGCCGCCAGCACCACCATCAGCCCCAGGGCCACCCAGCCGCCCGGGCGACGTGGCCGCCTGGCCTCCCCGGCCCCCGCTTGCGGCCCGGCCCCCCGGCCACGCGTCACTGTCTCACTCACGACTAACTCCTCATTGGTACCAGCCGGACACGTCCAGGTGCACCACCGATTCGCATTGCCGGACCTTGCCTTGGATCTGCGGCGAATTCACGATGTTCCCGGGCTGGGCCCCCAGGTGAAAGCCGATGCCGGCGGCGTGCAGGTTGAACGTGGGCCGCGACGGGTCCTGGGAGTATGCGCTGGGGTCGGGCCAGTTCGGCACTCCGTGGGAGTGCATGCACCGGGCGAAGTGCAGCATCTGGCTCCACCACCGGTGCAGCGCGGCCGGGTTGTCGTCACTGTTGCCGGTGTTCGGCAGCAGATGCTGGCACGCGTTCAGGGCCGCCTGGAGCTGGGAGCTGCTGACCCCGAGTTGCTGCGCGGTTTCCTTAGGGACCCCTCCGCTGCTGCTGGGGTCGGGGAAGTTCGGCACTGCGTGTGAGCGCATGCAGCCTGAGAAGGCGACCGCCGAATGGGAGCGGCCAGACCCTCCCGCGTTCGATGAGCTTCCGGAAGCGGTGGCTGACGGGCTGCCACCACATGCCGCCGTCAGCAGGACCAGGCCGGCCGCGGCGATGATGGCGGCCGCGATTCGCGCTGTGCATGGCTTCATGCCAGCAGTTCTAGGCCCGGGCGGGTGACATCAGCGTTACCCGCGATGTTGCGCGGATGTCATGCCGGCCTGCGCATGATGGCGGGATGCGGGTGCTCGTGGCCGAGGACCATGCGACGCTGGCCGGGCGGATCGCTCAGGGGCTGCGTCAGGCCGGGATGGCCGTGGACGCCGTGCACGATGGCGCGGCGGCACTGGAGGCCGCCGCGCAGACGGCTTATGACGTGATCGTGCTCGACCGCGATCTGCCGATTGTGCATGGTGACCGGGTGTGCCGCACCCTGGCCGGCGGCGGCCCCCGGATCATCATGCTCACCGCGGCCGCCGGCGTCGATGACCGGGTCGATGGACTCGAGCTGGGCGCGGATGACTACCTGCCCAAGCCGTTCGCGTTCGCCGAGCTCGCCGCCCGGGTGCGGGCGCTGTCCCGCCGCGCGCCGTCCGCGCCGCCGGTCCTGCGCCGCGGGGACCTGACCGTGGACCGCGCCCGGCACCGCGCCAGCCGTGGCTGCCGCTCGCTGTCCCTGACCCGCAAGGAATTCGGCATCCTGGAGACGCTGCTGGCCGCCGACGGGGCCCTGGTCAGCGCGGAGGACCTGCTCGAGCATGTGTGGGATGCCCATGCCGATCCGTTCAGCAACATCGTCTCGGTGACGATGGCCCGGCTGCGGCGCAAGCTCGGCGACCCGCCCCTGATCGCGACCGTCGTGGGCAAGGGGTACCAGATGTGACCCGGCCGCAGCTGACCGTCCGGGCCCGGCTGACCCTGCTGTATACCGGCTTGTTCGCCGGGTGCGGGGTGGTTGTGGTGGCGGTCGGCTACGCACAGGTCGCGCAGCTGCCGGCCCGGGGCCAGGTCCGGGGGAATCAGGGCCGGCTGGCTTCGGCCGCGCACCTGGCCAGCTTCGCGGCGAGGTGCCGGTCGGCGGAACAGAGCGCCCATCCCAACCCGTTCGTCCTGGCCAAGTGCGCCTCGTTCTTCCAGCAGCAGGGCGCGCAGGGCCAGCGTGACCTCACCCTGTCGCATCTGCTGCAGTACTCGCTGATCACGCTGGCTGTGGTCATCGCCCTGGCGGCGATCCTCGGCTGGATCTTCTCCGGGCGGGCGCTGCGCCCGGTGCACCGGATCACGACGGCCGCCCGCGCGGCGTCGGAACACAACCTGTCGGCGCGGGTCGCGCCGACCGGTCCGCGCGATGAGCTCCGCGAACTGGCTGAGACGTTCGACGAGATGCTCGGCCGGCTCCAGGCCGCGTTCGAGGGCCAGCAGCGGTTCATCGCCAACGCCTCGCATGAACTGCGCACCCCGCTCGCCGTCATGCGCGCGACGGTCGACGTCGTGCTGGGCAACCCCGACAGCACGCCCGGCGACCTGCGTGGCATGGCGGCGGACATCCGCGCCGCGGTGGATCATGCCGAGCACCTCATCGGCGCGCTGCTCATCCTCGCCCGCAACGAGCGCGGGCTCACCGTCCGCGAGGAGACCGACCTGGCCACGGTCGCCGAAGACGTCCTCGACACCGCCGGCCTGGGCGACCGGCGGGTGCACGTCACGCTGGAGCCCGCCGTCATATCGGGCGATCCAGTGCTGGCCGAACGCCTCGTCGCGAACCTGGTCGACAACGCGGTCCGGTACAACGCCGCCGCCGGCGACATCTGGATCAGCACCGGCACGATGGCGGGCAGCAGCCAGCTGACGGTGGCCAATACCGGCCCGGTCATCAGCCCGGCGGAGGCTGGCCGCATCTTCCAGCCGTTCGAGCGGCTCAGCAACCGCACGTCTCATGACGGCTTCGGGCTCGGCCTGGCGATCGTTGCGTCCATCGCCGCGATCCACGGCGGCACCGCCACCGCCTGCCCCCGCAACGACGGCGGCCTGTCCGTCACGGTCACGATCCCCTCGCCCGGTGCCCCGGCCCAGGGCACCGGCATCCAGGCAACCGAGCGACAACGTGTTCCACGCCCAGGCTGACGTAGGCCGTTTCGCGGTGCGCCGGTAACCCGGTCGGCGATCTTGGTCCCGCCTGGTCAGCCGCGTCCGGCCTGGGCGTCGGGCATTTTACGTAGCCGAATCTCATGACCGTGGGCGATCCGTCTCCGGTGGTGCCGTTCCTAGCCTTGTCCCACACGGCCGGCGGTGATTCTGCCGGGGTGACGGGGAGGCTCGGTGGAGATCGACGAAGTCGCAGCACGCCTGCTGCGGCAGTACTGGTTGTTGCTGGCCATCTGCGTGGCCGTGCCGCTCGCCGCGATCTCCTTCATCACCGCCAAGCAGCCCGCGGTGTACGCCGCGTCGGCGCGCATCATCACCGGCAGCGTCGTCCCGCAGAGCAGCGCGGCGGCGGACGCCGTGGCCAGCCAGGTCGAGGCCCTCGCCACGGGCCGGACCGCAGTTGCGCAAGCCCTGCAGTCGGCCGGGGCGGACCGGAATCTGAGTAGCTTCATCGGCAACAACATCGCCGTCAGCGGGCTCGGCAGCTCCCAGGTCATCGACCTCACCGTGACCGACAGCAGCCCGCAGGTCGCCCAGAAGGTCTCCAAGATCCTCGCGGCCGAGGTGGTCGGGTCGATCAACAACGTGGGCCAGAGCGGGCTCAGGGCAGCGCTGACGGCCAACGACCAGGAAATCGTCCGTTTGTCCCAGCGGCGAGCCGTGATGGCCGGCCGGGCCGCGGCCCGGCCGCAGGACCAGCCACTGCAAGCCCAGCTGGCCGGCCTCGATCAGGTGATCGCGAACTTCACCGGCGACCGGAGCCGGCTGCTGATCCAGGCGGGCACGCTGGGCCTGGCTACGGTCATCGACCAGCCGGGCTTGCCGGGCCGGCCGGAGTCCAAGGCGGCGGTGCAGAAGCTGGGACTGGCGGGCTTGCTCGGGCTGGTTGCGGGGATCCTGATCGCCTCGATCGCGGAGACTATGCGGCCCACGGTACCGGGCGCCCGGCGGGTCAGCCGGCGGCTCAGCGTGCCCGCGCTGGGCCAGCTGAGCGGTGAGGACCTGAAGGGCGGGAGCACGCCGGCCCTCGGTGAGCTGGCCTTGCGGTGCCGGCTGGCGGCCGCGCACGCCGATCTGCGCACCATCGCTCTGGTCGACATCGACGGGAAACGTGAGCTAGCTGCCCTGGCCGCCGCGCTAACGCAGTCCCTGCAGGACCCCGCAGCAGCCGGCGGGCCAGCAGACGGCGCGTCGGGCCGGTCCGGCCTGGCCGGGAGGGCGAACGGCAGCCAGCACTGGGACGCGGATAACGAGCCAACCCTGGCCGGAGTCAGCCCCAGTGTCCTGGTCAAGTCCAGGAATCAGGTAGCCGGGAATCAGGTAGCCGGGCATGCAGGCCTGCAGGTCTACCCCTTGGGCCAGATGACCTGGGTAACCGGGACGACGCAGGTGGGCATCATCATCCTCTCCGGCCCGGTGGCCAGGGTGTCCCGCATCATGGCCCTGGAAGACCTGTCCAGGTCGTCCGGCTGGCCGATCGTCGGGGTCGTCGGCATCCCCAGGATGCGGCGCCGGTGGTGGGGGCGGCGCGCACAGCCACCGGTCCCCGGGGGCGAGTCGGGTGCGGATAACGATGCCGAAGGGCTCCACCGGTGACCGCGCCTGCGGTGCCGTTCGCCCGGGCCGAGATCGGTCCCGAAGCACAGCAGGCCGCGTTGGACGTGCTGCGCTCCGGGTGGATCACCATGGGCCCGGAGACGGCGGCGTTCGAACGCGAGCTGGCCTGTTACCTGGGCGCCCGTCATGTGGTCGCGGTCTCCTCGGGGACTGCGGCCCTGGAGATCGCCCTGCGAGCGCTGCATCTGCCCGCCGGCGCCACCGTGCTCACCCCGAGCCTCACGTTCTGCGGTGCGGTGGCGGCCATCGTGCAGGCCGGCCTGCGCCCGATTCTGGTGGATGTCAACGCCGGGAGGCTGCTGCCCACGCCGGAGACGGTCGCGGCCGCCGCCCACCGGGCTGGCCGCCCGGGCGCCATGGTCATCCAGCACATGGCCGGCCATCCGGCAGACGTGGCGGAACTGGCGGCGGCGGCGGGGCTGCCAGCGGGCCGGATCGTGGAGGACGCGGCGCACGGCATCGGTGCCGAGCTGCGCGGGGTTCCGGTAGGCGGTACGTCCCACGCGGCCTGCTTCAGCTTCTATGCGACCAAGAACCTGCCCATCGGCGAGGGCGGCGCGATCGCCACCGACGACGACGAGCTGGCCGGCCAGGCTCGCGCGATGCGGCTGCATGGCATGAGCCACGACGCCTGGCGGCGCTATCTCCCCGGCGCCAGCTGGCGCTACGACGTCGCCGAGCTCGGCCTCAAAGCGAACATGACCGATGTACAGGCCGCGATCGGCCGCGCCCAGCTCGCCTGCCTGCCGGGCTGGCAGCTGCGCCGGGAGCAACTGGCCGCAGCGTACGACTCGGCCCTCGCCGCCGTGCCCGGGCTCATCCTTCCGCAGCGGCCAGCCCACGGCCGGCACGCCTGGCATCTGTATCAGGTGCGCGTCACACCGGACTGTGCGGTCTCCCGTGACCTGATGATCGATGCCCTGGCCAGGCGGGAAATCGGCACGTCGGTGCACTTCATCCCGATCCATCAGTTGTCCGCCTACCGGCGGATCCTGAACCCCGCAGAATGCCGGTCGGTGCCAGTCACCGACCGGGTGGCCGGGGAGGTGGTTTCCCTGCCGATGTACCCCGGTCTCACCGATTCCGGCATTGCGCACGTGACCGAGGCCGTGGCGGCCATTGCCGGCTGCAGCGTGGCGGCCTGACTGATGACTCGACCAGGGGGGAGGGGACAGTGCTGAGCTGGCCAGGAATGCGGCGCGCCCCCGAGACAGATGGGCTGCGGACTCTTATCGTCGGGGCCGGCGAAGCGGGCCGGACGCTGGCCCGCGCGCTGCGGCGCAGCCCGAACTATGGGCTCGTTCCCATCGGCTTCCTCGATGACGCCTACGGGCTGACGCGGGCCACGGGGCTGCCGGTATACCGGCCGATCCAGGCGCTTCCCGAGGTGGCCAGGGCGCATCACGCGGCTGCCTGCGTCGTGGCCATCCCGTCACTGCCCGCGCCGCGGCTCGCGGAGATCGTGGACACCGCCAGGAACTGTGGGCAGCTCGTCCGGTTCCTGCCGTCCTTCCTCGCCGCGGTGGAACGCGACGCACGTATTTCCGACCTGCGCCAGCTGCGGGTGGAAAGCCTGCTGGGGCGCCGGGAACTGCACGTGGTGAGTGAGAAGGCGGCCAACCTCATCTCGGGCCAGCGGGTCCTGGTCACCGGGGCCGGCGGTTCTATCGGAAGTGAGCTGTGCCGTCAGATCCAGGGCTTCGGGCCGGCCGCTCTTTACCTCCTTGATCACGACGAGTCCAACCTGCACCGGCTGCAGCTCGAGATCACCGGAAACGGCCTGCTCGACAGCGACGAGATCATCATTGCTGACATCCGCGACCAGCGCAGGATCGACCAGGTCTTCGCGGCGATCCGGCCCGACCTGGTTTTCCACGCGGCGGCGCATAAGCACCTGCCGCTGCTCGAGCGGCACGCCTGCGAGGCCGTGAAGTCGAACGTGCGCGGTACCCAGAACGTGGTCCAGGCCGCCGTCCGCCACGGCAGCAGCCACTTCGTGCTCATCTCCACGGACAAGGCCGCGGACCCGGCATCCGTGCTCGGCGCGAGCAAGAGGCTGGCTGAGCTGGTCGTGCAGCGCGAAGCGGGGGCCCCGGTGGCGCTGGCCTCGGTTCGCTTCGGCAACGTGCTCGGCAGCCGGGGATCGTTCCTGTCGGTGCTGGCCGACCAGATCGCCCGCGACGAGCCGGTGACGGTGACCCACCCGGATGTCACCCGGTTCTTCATGACCGTGGAGGAGGCGGTCGGGCTCGTGCTGGAGACGGCGGCCATGGCCGAGTACGCCGAGACGTTCGTCCTCGACATGGGCGAGCCGGTACCGATCGTGAGCCTGGTCCGGAACTACGCCAGGCAGCTGAAGCTGCCGGACATCGAGATCCGGTATACCGGGTTGCGGCCTGGCGAGAAGCTGTCCGAAAAGGTGTTCTCGGATACCGAGGAACGTGTCCGGAGCGCGCACTCCAAGATCTGGGCCACCCGGAGCGCAGAGCCGGCGGAGGATTTCGACCTGCTGCTGGCCGACTTGTACGAGGCGGCCGACGAGGGCGACTCGGCTCGCTCGAAAGAGCTGCTTCGCCTGCTCGTCCCGCAGTACGCGCCGTCTGACCGCCCGGAGACTCCCGTCAGCGTCGGTGCCCCGTATCCGGATGGCTTCTGATGCGCGCTCTCAGCACCGCCGGTGAGCGCCTCGGGGTGAACTGCGCGGTGCCCCGCCTGGCCGCCCTGCTCGACGCCGGCACGGGCGGTGAACTGGATGAGGCGCCCGCCGCGGGCAACACCGTGTACCTGGAGGTAGAGGCGGACCATCGGCCGTTCGGCCGGGACGGATGGACACTGATCGGCCGCGATGCCTGGGCAGATCCCCGCGCGCCCTCATCGCGGACGCGTGCTCCTCGGGGTTCGATCTGCTGGTCGAGCCCCGGGGCGGCATGCTGCATGTGACCGCGCGATACCGTCCGCGCGGGCCACCCGGAGCGCCAACGTAGTGCTCGCGTCCCGGTTCCGGCTGCTCGCGGTCCAGACTCTGGTGCACTATCCGGCGCTGTGGTGGGCGGCGGCACAGCGCGGCCGGGTGCCACTGCACGTCTCGGTGACTTCGGGTGCTGACGGGGTGACCATGATCGCCGGCCCGGGTGGAGTCGGGAAGTCAACGATGCTGTCGGCCGGGCTGCCGCACGGCGAGATCGCCACCGCGGACAACATCTGCGCGTGTGACTCGCGCACCGCATACGGGCTCGTGGAACCGCTCCGGATGGCGGGCGGCCCGGCCGGCCCGGCTGCGCCGCATGGCCGCCGGGAAGTCCCGCTGCCCGGCCGGGTGCCCTGCCTGAATCCGGACCGCCTGGTGGTTCTCGGTCGCGCCCCGGCGGGAGAGCAGACCATGATCCGGCCGCTCTCGCCGGACGAGGCGGCGCGCGCGCTGGTCGCGGGAACGTATATGGCCGGGGAGTTGCGGCGCTTCTGGCCGTTCGCCGCCACGCTGGCGCTCGCGACGGGAATCGGCCCGGTGCACCCGGATGTGAACGGGGTAGCCGGCACGATTGCCGCCCGGCTGGCTTGCGTGGAAGTCCGGGTTGCGCACGGCTCGCCGGCGCCGATCGGTGAGCTGCTCCGGATGGCAGGTGCCGGGTCGCCCGGCTGGCCGTGGCCGTGGTGGTCACCCGCCTGCAGGCCGGCGCGGGCGGGGTCGCGCTTCGTGGCGCTCTCGCGCTGGATCCGGACCGCTACCAGGCCACGATCATCGCTGGCGACACCGACGGCATCGCTGACGCGGATGGCAGCGGCGACCGGCTGCTCACCCGGGCTGCAGAAGGCCGGCCTGCGCGTGGGCAGCATGCCCGACCTTGTTTCCCCGATCTCGCCCCGGAAAGACTCCCGGTGCCTGCACCTGCTGACCGAGCACCTGGCGCAGGTGGGCTACGACGTAGTGCACACGCACAGTGCGAAAGCCGGCGCCCTGGGCCGGCTGGCCGCGGAACGGGCCGGGACGCCCCGCGTGGTGCACACGTTCCACGGCTTCCCGTTCCACGAG
>CAWINS010000069.1:0-18885 GCA_963837335.1 uncultured Actinomycetes bacterium
GAGTCCCCCGAGACCGGCGGCCAAGCCCTGGCTGTCCGGTCCGCCGCCAATCCCCCGAGGGTGGGTGCCCAATTCCTCCCGAGGCTGGCGGGCAATCTCCGACCGGCCATCCCTCGAGGCTGGCGGGCCAATCCCTGCGCGGTCCCGCGGCCAATCCCGCCAGGCTTGCGCTAGCGGCGGGCCGCAGCCCGCGAACTCGGGCTCGTGGATCCCGTCCGCCACACAGGCCCCAGGAGAGCCGACCAGCGGCTCCCGGGGCTGATGATCAACCGATTGGTGTCGCTGGGACAGCACCATTCGGTTGATCACGAGCGTGCGGCCGCCGGTACGGGCGCGAGGCGGCCGCCGGCACGGGCGCACGAGACCGCCGCCCCGCCCAGGATGCTGTACATGTACATAGAAGCTATGTACACTAAATCGCATGACAGGGCAGCGGCTGGATCCTCCGGTGACGGGGCTGGTGTGGAGGTTGTCGATGCGGTGGCGGTCGGCCATCGACCGCGCCATCACCCCGCTGGGGCTCACCAACGCGCAATACTCCGTGCTCGCCCCGCTGCTGGGGATGGAACGGTCCGGCCAGCGGCCGAGCCAGCGCCAGCTGGCCGACTTCACCGGGCTCGAACCGCTCTACGTGTCCAAACTGGCCCGGGCCCTGGAGCAGGCCGGCCTGATCGAGCGCAGCGGCCACCCGGACGACAGCCGGGCGGTCCAGCTCAGCCTCACCGACCAGGGCCGGGAGGTTACGGCCCAGGCCACCGAACGGGTCCGGGGGCTGCAGGACGAACTGACCGCCCCGCTCGGCGGCCTGGACAGCCCGGCCACCCGGAACCTGATCGAGTCGCTGCACACCCTGCTCGGATCCACCCCTCCGCACACGCAGACAGGAGAAGACCAATGACACACTCCGCCGCTCTCACCGGCCCGACCCTCAACGGACGGGACATCGGGCAGGCCGAGCACGCGACCCGGGCCGTGCTGGACCGGCTGCTGGCCCGGACGGGCATCCAGTTCCACGGCTGGGTGATCATCAACCAGCTCGCCGCCGGCGGGGGCGCGCTGGGCGAGGACGAGCTCACCGGCCGGATCACCCACGGCCTCAAGATCGGCGAGGACGCGGTCCACGCGGCCGCGGCCGAGCTGGCCTGGCAGGGCCTGATCGGCCGTGAGCCCGCGGCGGGAGGAGAGACGCGGGTCACTCTCACGCCCGCCGGCACGGCCCGGTTCGAGCAGATCCAGGGCGGTATCGGCCAGGTCACCCAGCGCCTGTACGGCGGCCTGCCGGAGAGCGATCTGGCCATCGCGCACCGCGTGCTGGCCACCGTGACCGAGCGCGCCAACGCCGAGCTGGCCGGCGCTGAGCCGGCCAGCGCCAGCGCCGGCCAGCGTCTGAAACCGGCCTGCTGACCCGGCTACGGGATGAGGGCGATCTTGCCCTGGGTGTGACCTTCCATGATGGTCCGGTGCGCCTGTGACACCTCGGCGAGCGGGAAGCTCTGCGACACGAAGACCCTGAGCTTCCCCTCCTGGGCCAGCCGGGCCAGCTGCAGCCGGGCGGCCTCGCGGATCTCGGTGCCCGGATCGGCGCCCGGCGCCCCGCCAAGCACCTTGATGCCGGTCTTGAGCCCGCGCTCGAACGACACGATGGTGGCGATCCGGGTCCGGTCGGGGACCAGCACGAACGACACGTCCAGCGCCTCATCCGTGCCCGCCAGGTCCAGCGCGGCATCCACGCCGTCCGGCGCGGCGGCCTTGACCCGGTCCATCAGGCCCGAGCCGTACTCGACGGGGATGGCGCCCAGCTGGCGGAGGAAGTCGTGCCGCGCGGGGAGGCCCGTGGCCACCACGGTCGCGCCGCGGTCCACCGCGAGCTGCACCGCCATGACGCCCACTCCCCCGGCAGCCCCGTGGATCAGCACGGTGTCGCCCGCGCCCACGCCGGTGGCAGCGAGCAAATGCCAGGCGGTCACCCCGGTCACCATCAGCCCGGAGGCCTGGGCCCAGTCGAGCGTGTCCGGCTTGGGCACCAGTACGGAGGCCGGCACCACGAGCTCAGCGGCGTAGGCGCCGGGCGCACGGTACGCGATGACCTCATCGCCGGCCCGGATCGGGCAGGCCGGGCCGGTCGCGCCGGGGCCGGCCAGGGTGACCACGCCCGCGGCTTCCGAGCCCAGCCGCATCGGCAGCCGCTCGGGATCGGCGCCCATCATCCCGCTGTAGACCTTGTAGTCAACCGGGTTGACACCGGCCGCCCGGACCGCGATGAGCGCCTCGCCCGGGCCGGGCTCGCCCGGCGACTGATTGGCGATCTCCAGTACGTCGGGTCCGCCAAACGCGGTCGCGATTACGACTGCTGACATGTCAGCCCGATCCCCCCTTCGCTACCGCTTTAATCCCCCGGATCATTCCCTCCGGCGCGCCCGCGAACCGATGACCCGGTCCGCCCGCCAGGCCAGGATGGAACGGCGCGACAACGCGGACAGAATCGATAGCGCACTTCCGGCGGAACCGACCGAAAACGCGGACGCTACCGAGCCGGCCGACCCGATAGACAGAATGGAACCGGCCGACCCGATCGAGAGAATCGAGCCGGCCGAGCCAATGGACAGAATCGAGCCGCTCGACCCGATACTCAGGATCGAGCCGGCCGAACCTGCGCCTGCAGACGACGGGCTGGCGGGTGATGAGCCAGCGGACTGTGGGTTACGGATGCTCCGCATGACGGCATTCTCGCAGCCCCCGCCGATCACGCCGGAAAGCGGGACGCGCGAAATAGCCCGTCAGACGGGGCGGCCCGCCGCGGCCTCGAGCGATTCGGGGTGCACGCGGCGGTAATGCTCGGTCAGGACTTCACTGGCCTGTCCGGGCTTGTGGGCGATGGTGCGCTGGCATATCTCGCAGCGCAGTACCGGGAGCTGAGTCACGGTAACGGGGTAGCGGGGCTTACTCATCTCACGCTCTATGATGCCAGATCTGGCCGCGTCCATCACCCCGCAACGCCGTTAAATACCAGCTCCCGGCCCCTAAGTCGGACAGGCGGCGAGAGCCGGACAACGGGCAAGGTGATCATTTACCACACCGGTAGCCTGCAGGAAGCTGTACGTGATCGTCGATCCGACGAAGGTGAAGCCACGCCGCTTCAGGTCCTTGCTGAGCCGGTCGGACAGCTCGGTCCGGGCGGGCAGCTCGGCCATGCTGCGGGGGCGGTTGACCAGCGGCGTGCCGTCCACCCAGGCCCACAGGTAGCTGGCGAACGAGCCATGCTCCTGCTGGGTGGCCAGGAAGGCCCGGGCGTTGCGGACCGTGCCCGCCACCTTGAGCCGGTTACGCACGATGCCCGGGTCGGCCAGCAACTCCGCCAGCTTCGCGTCGTCGTACCTGGCGATCAGCTCCGGGTCGAAGCCGTCCAGCGCGCGGCGGTAATTGCCCCGCTTACCGAGAATGGTGGACCAGGACAACCCGGCCTGCGCGCCCTCGAGCAGCAGCATCTCGAACAGGTAGCGGTCGTCCCGGGACGGGCGGCCCCACTCGTCGTCGTGGTAGGCCCGCATCGCGTCCGAGCCCTCGGCCCAGTCGCAGCGGCGCAGTGCTTCGTTCAGCAGTGCTTCATTCATCAGGCCCAGCGTCCCACGGGCCACCGACACCCGCGGGTTATCCCTCGGTCTGGCCGTCCCCGGCCGGCGCCCCGGCGCTGGCCGGTGCCCCGGCGCTATCCCGAGCAGCTCCGCGAACCGGGCCACCATCATGTCCCGGCCCTTGAGCTCGGCCACCATGGCGGGCGGGAGGAGGTCCTCGGCGCCGGGCCGCTGGCCCGAGCCGCCCTCCGGCCCGATCGGCACGACGATGCCCGCCGGTGCGGGCTCGTACCGGCTCAGCTCTGCGCCGCCGTCCGCGCCGGATCCCGCGGCGATCAGCTTCTGGATGTTCTCGGCCACGACGGCGGCCTGACGGCCCGCCGCGCCCGCCACCTTCCGGTCGGCGGTGGACACGTCGCCTAGCGCGAACACCCGGTCCTGGCCCGCGACCTGCAGGGTCGGCGAGACCTCGATCTGCCCGTCCGGCCCGCGGGCTCCGGCGAGACCGCCGGCCAGGTAGTCGCTGACCGGGATGACGCCGTAGCAGCGGAACCAGATGTCGGCGGTGACCTCGGTCCCGGCCTGCGTCGCTACGGTAAAGGTGGCCAGCTCGCCCGGCTCGACGGGCGGCTCGGCCCGCAACGGGCTGCCCAGCAGCAATTGCACGCCCAGCTCCCCGAGCTGGCGGCGCAGTTCCGCCCGCAGGTCCGGCCGGAACGGCCCGCCGAGCACGTCGTCGGCCACGTCGACCAGCGTCACCTGCTTGGCCGGCCAGGCCGCCTTGATCTCACCAGCCAGCTCGATGCCGACCGCGCCGGCGCCGACCAGCAGCACCCGGGCCGCTGCGGCCAGCGCCGCATGGGTGCCGAGCGTCTTCTCGTGCGCATCCACGGTACGGTCCAGGTCGCTCTTGGCCGGGAACGGGTAGCTGGACCCGGTGGCCAGCACGATGTAGTCCGCGGGGAGTTCCTCGCCGGAGGCCAGCACCACCCGGCCCGCGTCCACCTTCGCGGCCCGGTCCTGGATCACCCGGCCGCGGCTGAGCAGCCTGCCGTAGGGCAGGTAGATCCGGGGCAGCCAGGACGGGTCCACCAGCGCGCGCAGCGCGGCGACGTTATGGACGAACGCGTCTTTCGGCTCGACCAGCACGACCGACGCCACGTCGTCGAGCGACTTGGCCACGTTGATCCCGCCGTAACCACCGCCGATGACGACGACGGCCGGCTGGGCCGGGGAAGGCTCGCTCATCTGGACTCCCGTTCGTGGATGCTGCTACGCGGTGACGTATCTATGCGGTGACGCATCTATTCTGTATCACAGAACATCTGCTATGCAACTCATCGGCAATCCAGCTCGTCTGGGGTAGGCTCGGGGCATGGCAGCGCCCTCTGGATTCCTGGCCGGAACCGGGGCGGCCCGCGCCCCGGCGCCGGACGCGGCGGCCTGCACCCTCAGCAACGACCTGGGCTGGGCCCTCGGCGTGGTGTTCCGCGGCTACGTCAAGGCCACCCACGAGGCCCTGGCCGACCTGCCCGGTGGCCCCCGCGGCTACCAGGTGCTCGCCGCGGCCGCCGGGGATGAGCACGGCAGCCAGCTGGCCCTGGCCCAGCACCTGGGCGTGGACCGCACGGTCATGACCTACCTGCTCGACGACCTCGAGGCCGCCGGGCTCATCGAGCGCCGCCCGGACCCCGCCGACCGCCGGGCCCGGCGCATCGTGGCCACCCCCGACGGCCGCACCTGCCTGACTCACCTGGACGAGCGGCTGCGGGCCGCCGAGGAGCAGCTGCTCAGCGGCCTGGACACCGGAGCGGACCGCCGGGCGTTCCGCACCCTGCTGCGCCGGCTGGCCCTGCACGCCAGCGCGGGTGAGCCGGCCGTCCCGGCGTGCGACGCGGCTGCGGACGTGGCCCGGATGAGCGGGCCCGCGGGCGGCCCCGGAGGCGGCACCGCGGGCCGGCCGCCGACCCGGCCCAGACCTGCGGCATTAGTCTCACGGAGCATGACGGAGCGGATCTACGTGGGGAACGCGGCCGCGGACGCCCCGGCCGGCCGCGGCTGGCTGCTCGGGCACTTCCAGCCGCCCGGCGATCCCCGGCACAGCGACGAGGTCGAGATCAAGTGGGCCATCCATCCCCGCGACGACCGGCGCCCGCAGTGGGTCACCGGCGAGCGGCGCTCGGCGGCGATCTTCCTGGTCAGCGGCCGGTTCCGGGTCGAGCTCCCGGGCCGCAGCGTGCTGCTCGCCCAGCAGGGCGACTACGTGGTGTTCCACGATGTGGGCCATACCTGGCACGCCGAGGAAGCGTCGGTCGTGCTGGCGGTCCGCTGGCCCTCGGTCCCGGGGTATTCCATCACCCCATAGCAGAAGCCGTCCCTCAGGAGGAAGTGTGCGGGTACTGGAGCGTTTCGCGCTGGATGGCCGCAAGGCCGTGGTCACCGGGGGAAATCAGGGACTGGGCAAGGCGTTTGCCACCGCCCTGGCGGAGGCCGGCGCCGACGTCATGATCGTGGCCCGGAACACCGGCCGGAACGCGGCGGCCGTGGCGGAAATGAAAGCCGGGGGCCTGTCCGTGTCCGCGCTGGACGCGGACATCACCCGGGAGGCGGACGCCGCCCTGGACGCCGCGGCAGGCCAGCTCGGCGGGCTGGACATCCTGGTCAACAACGCCGGTGTCTGCTACCACGCCGAGTCGTGGCAGGTCACCGACCAGGAGTGGGACGACGTGTTCGACCTGAACGTCCGGGCGCTGTGGCGGTGCAGCCGGGCCAGCGGCCGGCACATGGCGCCGGGCGGCGGTGGCTCGATCATCAACGTCGGCTCGATCTCCGGGATGATCGTGAACCGCCCGCAGTGGCAGCCCGCCTACAACGCGTCCAAGGCCGCGGTCCACCAGCTGACCAAGTCGCTGGCCGCAGAGTGGGCCGGGCTGGACATCCGGGTCAACGCGATCGCGCCCGGCTACGTCAAGACCGAGATGGCCCCGGTGGACCGCCCGGAATTCCGGCGTAACTGGATCGAGGACACGCCGCAGCAGCGCTACGCACTGCCCGAGGAGATCGCCCCGAGCGTGGTCTTCCTGGCCAGCCCCGCCTCCTCCTTCATGACCGGCTCAGTTCTCGTCATCGACGGGGGCTACACGCTCTGGTGACTTAATTTCCCGCAAACGAAAACCCGCACGCGCCGGTCACGCTCACCCGGTTCGTCCCCTGCTGCGCCCGCGGTCCCTGCGTAGGCTCACACCATGACCCAGCCCATGCTGGAGGTGACCGGCGCGGCGAAGGCGTTCGGGAAAGTAATGGCGCTGAGCGGGGTGGACCTCACGGTGCCGCCGGGGCGGATCGCCGCGTTGCTGGGCCCTAACGGGGCCGGTAAGACCACGCTGGTCCGGATCGTGGCCACGCTGGTCCGCCCGGACGCCGGCGTGATCCGGGTGGACGGCTTCGACGTCGTGGCCGATCCCTACGCGGTCCGCGCCCGGATCGGCCTGACCGGCCAGTACGCGGGGCTGGACGAGGCGCTGTCCGGCCGGGCCAACCTGATGCTGATCGGCCGGCTGGCCGGCCTGAGCCGCGGTACCGCCCGGGAGCGCTCGGCCGAGCTGATCGGCCGCTTCGACCTGGCCGGGGCGGCCGGGCGGGCGGTCGGCACCTACTCCGGCGGCATGCGCCGCCGCGCCGACCTGGCCGCCAGCCTGATCGCGCGGCCCTCGCTGCTGGTCCTGGACGAGCCGACCACCGGGCTGGACCCAGCCGGGCGGCGCCAGCTCTGGGAGTCGCTGGCCGCGCTGCGCGATGAGGGAACGACCATGCTGCTCACCACCCAGTACCTGGAGGAAGCCGAACGGCTCGCCGATCTGGTGTACATCCTGGATCAGGGGCGGCTGGTGGCCAGCGGGACGCCGGCCCAGCTCCGCGCCCGGACCGGAACCCAGCTGGTCGAGGCGCGGTTCGAGCCGGCCAGCGAGGCCGCGGCGGCCGCCCGCGCGCTGGCCGCCCGGCTGGGCCTGCCGCTGGAGGGCCTGCACGCGGACCCGGCGTCCGGCCGGCTCACCCTGGTCGCCCGGGACGGCGTCGGCACACTGCTGGAGGTGGCGCGGGCGCTGGCCGCGGACGGGATCACGGTGGCGGATCTCAGCCTGCGCGGTCCCAGCCTGGACGAGGCGTTCCTGGCCCTGACCGGGCAGCACGCTCACCGGGAGGCATCGTGACCAGCCTGGCGGGAGCCCCGGCTCCCGCGCCCGCGGCCCCGGCGGCCCGGCCCGGGCCGGCCTCGCGCCCCGGACCTCGCCGCACCGCGCGGGAAGCCGCGCTGATCTGCGGCCGCCAGCTCGCCATCCTGCGGGCCAACCCGAGCCGGCTGCTCTACCCGCTGATCCAGCCGGTCGTGCTGCTGGTGCTGTTCCTGGCCATCTTCGCCGGGCTGGCCCGGGTCCCGGGTGCGACCTACCGGCAGTACCTGGTCCCCGGCATCATCGTGCAGAACGTGGCGCTGACCGCGCCCACGGTGGGGCTGGGCATCGTGCTGGACGCGGCCAGCGGGATCACCGACCGGTTCCGGTCGCTGCCGATAGCCCGCAGCGCGGTGCTGCTCGGCCGGATGCTCGCCGAGAGCCTGATCTTCGCGGTGCAGGCGATCCTGGTGCTGGGCGTCGCGTCGCTGCTGGGGTTCCGGGTCCAGACCGGCCTGCCCGGGATGGCCGGCATCGTCGTGATCGCGGTGACCTTCGGCGTGGCGCTGGGCATCACGATGTCGTGGCTGGCGTTGCGGATCCATGACCCGGACACCGCGGGCCGGGCCCTGTTCCTGCCGATGGTGCCGCTCACGTTCATCAGCTCGACGTTCACCCCGATCGACCGGCTGGCCGGGTGGCTCCAGCCGCTGGCCCGGGCCAACCCGGTCACCGCGGCCGTCAACCTGATCCGGACCCTGGCCGACGGCGGCCCGCTCGGCCGCGAGCCGCTGTACCTCGCGATCTGGATCGTCCTGCTGTCCGGTCGTCCCCGGTGTCCTGGCCGTCCGCCGCTGGCAGGGCGACCGGTAACCGGGACGCCGAGAGCCCAGCCGGGCAGCGGCAGCCGGCAGCCGGAGGCCGGGCAGCCGGGAGCGCTCAGCCGGGCAGGTCCTTGCTCATGAAGATGCGGCGGTAGCCGTCCTCGGTGGTCCGCTGATCCTCTCCGTAGCCCAGGCGGGCGTAGACGGCCTGGCTCTCGGTCATCACCTCGTGGGTGTACAGCCGGACCCGGGTGAGCCCGCGGCGGGCGGCCTCCTGCTCGGCGAACTCCATCAGCTGCCGCCCGAGCCCGGTGCCCTGCGCGTCCGGGTGCACGGCGACGTTCTCGATCAGCAGGCTGTCTGGCTCTGGGATCAGCGCGATCAGGCCCGCGACCGGATTCCCGACGACCCACACCAGCCCCTGCTCCACCGGGCCGGCGTAGTCCCGCAGCACGGGGGCGGGAGGGCGTTCCATCCGGGTCCGGTACTTCGCGTACGCCGCGGCGATCACCTCGTGAACCCGCGGCACGTCCGCCGCCGTGGCCCGCCGCGGCGCTTCCGTCACACCCATCCCCTCCCCCTGCCCGCTCGCCCACTGCATTCCGGGGCGCCTGACCTCACTTTTCCCGCGGAACGTGCCTGGATTTCGGGCAAATCGCCCGCTCAGGCGCACGTCTCGCGGGAAGAGTCGCCGCCGGCCATGGGGTTAGGCCGGGTCGATGGCGCTGGCGCCACGCCCGGCCCGACCAGACGGCGGCCCGTCGGGGCCTGGGCTGTCGGGGCCTGGACTGTCGGGGCCTGGACTGTCACCGGTCGGCCCGTCGGCGGCGTTGGCCGCGGCGTTCACCGCCTCGCCCGCCACACCCGCCGCCGCGGCCATGGGATCGGTGTCCTGCCATAGCTCCCGGACCACGACCTGGATGGCCCCGGCCGCCGGGATGGCCAGCAGCGCCCCGACGAACGCGCCGAAGATCCCGCCGATCCAGCTGCCGATCTCCCCGCCGACCAGGATGGACAGCAGGACCAGCAGCGGGTTGACCCGGACGGTGCGGCTCATCACGACCGGGTTCAGCACGTGGTTTTCGAGCTGGGTGTAGACGAGGAACACGACCAGGGTGATGATCCCGGCGCTGAGCGAGTGGGCCGCGGCGAACAGCACGGTGGGGATGCCGGCCAGCGCCCCGCCGATCATCGGCAGGAAGTCCACCAGGGCCACCCACAGCGCCCACAGGAACGGGAACGGCACGCCCACCACCACCAGCGTGACGAACACGACCAGCCCGGCGATGACCGAGGTGAGGACGTTGCCGAGCATGTAACCGGTGACTGACCGGTTGACCTCGTGCGCCACCCGGGAGTACCGGGTCGCGCGCTCCGGGGCCATCGCGCCCAGCAGCCCGCGGCGCATCTTCGGCCCCTCCAGGAGCAGCAGCAGCACCAGGACGAAGATGGTGAACAGCTCCAGCAGCAGCGTGAGCGCACCCGCGCCCAGACTCAGCGCGGGCTTGGCCAGGCCCTCGCCGAAGGTGACCAGCTTGGGCGCGTTCTTCCTCACCCAGACCGTGACGTGGTACCTGCGCACCAGATCGCCGATCCAGCCGCGGCCATGCTCCGCGTCCGCCACGTAGACCGGCAGCTTCTGGGCCAGGTGACTGATCCCGTTGGCCAGCGGAACGCCGAAGGCGATGGCCAGGCCGACGAAGACGACGAGCCCCCACAGGGTGACGACGGCCACCGCCCAGCCGCGCCGCTTGATCTTCCAGCGCTGCAGCGCCACCACGGCCGGGTTCAGGATCACCGCCACGAAGGCCGCCACGATGATCAGGAGAATGACGTCCTTGAGCCGGTAGACGACCTTCCCGAGCAGGTAGACCACGACCACCACGAGAACCGTGGTCAGGATGGCCGGCAGCGGGATACCCCGGGCCCGGGCGGCGGCCCACAGGCGGTCGCGCCGGGTCCGGGGTGGTGGCGCGTTGTTGCTCATCTTGCCCATCATTGCAGCCCGCTTTGCCCGATCGTGATCACCTCAGCGATACGGGGCATTTCCGGGGCGCGCCGGCCATAGCGGCCGGCGCCGATTACCGGAACACTTGATTAACAGAAGACTCGGCGCCGCGAAGCTGGGCATTGACGGCACCGAGGGCTGCGCTGGCCCGGTGGCGGGCGCCCGGATCGTGGCGTCTCGTGGTGAGATGCGCGGTGCTGGGCACATTGTGGTGTGAGGAGCTGACGTTGCGGGTGAACGAGCGGGCCGGCCAGCCGGCCAGCCAGGCGGACCTGGTGGACGTGGCCAAACTGGTCACGTCCTACTACGCGTTGCATCCGGATCCCTCGATCCCCGAGCAGAAGGTCAGCTTCGGCACGTCGGGACACCGCGGCTCGTCGCTGCGTTCCTCGTTCAACGAGGACCACATCGCCGCCACCTCCCAGGCCATCTGCGACTACCGGGCCCGGGCGGGCACCACCGGCCCGCTGTTCCTCGGCCGGGACACCCACGGCCTGTCCGAGCCCGCGTTCGTGACCGCGCTGGAGGTCCTGGCGGCCAACGAGGTCACCGTGCTGGTGGACAGCCGGGACGGGTACACGCCGACGCCCGCGCTGTCCCGGGCCATCCTCGACTACAACGACGGGCGCGACGACGGCCTGGCCGACGGGATCGTGATCACCCCGTCGCACAATCCGCCCGAGGACGGCGGGTTCAAGTACAACCCGCCCGACGGCGGCCCAGCCGGCTCGCAGATCACCTCGGTCATCCAGGATCGTGCCAACGAACTGCTGGCCGGCGGGCTGCGCGAGGTGCGCCGGATCCGCTACGAGGCGGCCAGGGGCGCCTCCACGACGGCCACCTTCGACTTCCTGGGCGAGTACGTCGGGCAGCTCCCGGCCGTGGTCGACCTGGACATCATCCGCGGAGCCGGCATCCGGATCGGCGCCGACCCGCTGGGCGGCGCCAGCGTCGCCTACTGGGCCGAGATCGGCGAGCGATACGGGCTGGACCTGACCGTGGTCAACCCGGACGTGGACGCCACGTTCCGGTTCATGACCCTGGACTGGGACGGCCGGATCCGGATGGATTGCTCCTCGCCGTACGCGATGGCGTCGCTGATCAGCCGCGCGGACCAGTTCGCCATCGCGACCGGCAACGACACCGACTCCGACCGGCACGGCATCGTCACCCCGGACGCGGGCCTGCTCGACCCCAACCACTACCTGGCCGTGGCCATCGACTACCTGTACCGGCACCGGGCGGAATGGCCGGTCAACGCCGCGGTCGGCAAGACCATGGTCAGTTCCTCGATCATCGACCGGGTCGCCGGGGCCGCCGGCCGCACGCTGACCGAGGTGCCGGTCGGGTTCAAGTGGTTCGTGCCGGGACTGCTGGACGGCTCCATCGCCTTCGGCGGCGAGGAGAGCGCCGGGGCTTCCTTCCTGTGCACCGATGGCCGGGTCTGGACCACCGACAAGGACGGCATCATCCTGGCCCTGCTGGCTTCGGAGATCACCGCGGTGACCGGGCAGTCGCCGGGCGAGCGCTACCGCGATCTGGCTGCCCAGCTCGGCGACCCGGCCTACGCCCGGATCGACGCGCCGGCCACCCGGGCCCAGAAGGCGCTGCTGGCCAAGCTGTCCCCGGATCAGGTCAGCGTCAGCGAGCTCGCGGGCGAGCCGGTCCTGGACCGGCTGACCAGGGCCCCCGGCAACGGTGAGCCGCTCGGTGGCATCAAGGTGATTACCGAGAACAGCTGGTTCGCCGCGCGCCCCTCAGGGACAGAGGACGTCTACAAGCTGTACGCGGAGTCGTTCGGCGGCCCCGGGCAGCTGGCCCGCATCCAGGAAGAGGCACAGCAGATCCTGGATGGCGTGCTGAAGGAAGCAGAAGGCACGTAAGGGGTGGAGATGGCAGATCAGCGAGTTCTGGGCATCGTGCTGGCCGGTGGGGCCGGTAAGCGGCTGGCGCCGCTGACGGCGGACCGGGCTAAACCAGCGGTGCCGTTCGGCGGCATGTACCGGCTGGTCGATTTCGCACTGTCCAACCTGGTCAACGCCGGGATCTTGCGGATCGCCGTGCTCACCCAGTACAAGAGCCACAGCCTGGACCGGCACATCTCCACCACCTGGCGGATGAGCACGCTGCTCGGCAACTACATCACGCCCGTGCCCGCCCAGCAGCGGCTCGGCCCGCACTGGTACACCGGGTCGGCCGACGCGATCTACCAGTCCCTGAACCTGATCTACGACGAGAAGCCCGACCTCGTCATCGTGTTCGGCGCGGACCACGTCTACCGGATGGACCCCCGGCAGATGCTCGACGAGCACTGCCAGCACGCCGCCGGGGTCACCGTCGCCGCCATCCCGGTGCCGCGGATGGAGGCCACCGCGTTCGGCGTGATCCAGGCCGGCGCGGACGGGCACACGCTCGAGGCGTTCCTGGAGAAGCCGGCCGACCCGCCGCCGCTGCCCGGACGGCCCGACGAGGCCTACGCGTCGATGGGCAACTACCTGTTCTCCACCGACGTGCTGATCGAGGCGCTGCGCAAGGACGCGGCCAACCCGAACAGCCGCCACGACATGGGCGGCGACATCATCCCGATGCTGGTCGACGAGGGCTGCGCGCACGTCTACGACTTCATGACCAACAAGGTGCCCGGGGCGAGCGACCGTGACGCCGGGTACTGGCGCGACGTCGGCACGCTGGACTCCTACTTCGAATCACACATGGACCTGTGCGCCATTCACCCCGTCTTCAATCTCTATAACGACCGGTGGCCGATCCTGACCAACGTGCCCAGCCTTCCCCCGGCGAAGTTCGTGCACGACTCCGGCGACCGGGTCGGCCGCGCGATCGACAGCCTGGTCAGCAACGGCGTCATCGTGTCGGGCGGGCTGGTCCGCGAGTCCGTGCTCTCCCCCGGCGTGCGGGTCAACAGCTGGTCAACCGTGGAACGGTCGGTGATCCTGCACAACACGATCATCGGCCGGCACGCGGTGGTCAGGGACGCCATCCTGGACAAGAACGTCGTCGTGCCCGAGGGGGTCACGATCGGCGTGGATAAAGACCATGACCGGGAACGCGGCTTCGCGGTCTCCGACGGCGGCATCACCGTGGTCGGCAAGAGCCAGAAAGTGACGGTATGACCGTGGCCGGCGGTCCCCCGCGCCGGCCCGCGCAGACCGGCTCAGGGTGGCCCTGCTCACCCGCGAGTACCCGCCCGAGGTGTACGGCGGCGCGGGGGTGCACGTCACCTATCTGGCCCGGGAGCTGGCCGGGCTGGTCGACGTGACCGTGCACTGCCAGGGCGGGGACCGGCCCGGGGCCGTGGCCCACCAGCCCTGGGACCTGCTGGCCGGGGCCAACCAGGCGCTGGCCACGATCTCCACCGACCTGTCCATGACCGCCGCGGTGGGCGGCGCGGACCTGGTGCACTCACACACCTGGTACGCCAACCTGGCCGGGCACCTGGCTTCGATGCTGTACGGGATCCCGCACGTGATGACGATGCACTCGCTGGAGCCGCTGCGCCCGTGGAAGGCGGAGCAGCTTGGTGGCGGATACGCCCTGTCCAGCTGGTGTGAGCGGGTGGCGGTCGAGTCCGCGGCCGCGGTGATCGCCGTGTCGGAGGGAATGCGGTCCGACGTGCTGGCCGCCTACCCCGCGGTGCCGCCGGACCGCATCCGGGTCATCCGGAACGGGATCGACACCCGGGAGTACGCCCCGGACGCCGCGAGCGGGGTGCTGCAGCGTTACGGGGTGGACCCGGCCCGGCCCATGGTGATCTTCGTCGGGCGGATCACCCGGCAGAAGGGTGTCCCGGTCCTGCTGCGGGCGGCGGCCAGCCTGCCGCCCGGGGTGCAGCTCGTGCTGTGCGCCGGCCAGCCGGATACCCCGGAGCTGGCCGCCGAGGTGACCGGGCTGGTGGCGAGCCTGCAGACGGACCGCTCCGGGGTCATCTGGATCCCCGAGATGCTGGCTAAGCCCGAGGTGATCCAGCTGCTCAGTCACGCCACCGTGTTCGCCTGCCCGTCGCTGTACGAGCCGCTCGGCATCGTCAACCTGGAGGCGATGGCGTGCGGCACGGCGGTGGTGGCGTCCCGGGTGGGCGGCATTCCTGAGGTGGTCAGCGACAGCGAGACCGGGCTGCTGGTCCCGCCGGATGACCCGGCCGCCCTGGCCGCTGCCCTGAACGCCCTGGTGGGCGATCCGGGACGGGCCGAGGCCATGGGCGCGGCGGGCCGTAAGCGGGCCGCGGCCGAGTTCGGCTGGGACGCCATCGCCGCGCAGATCGTGGGCCTGTACGCCGAGCTCACCGGCTGACCCAGGACCCGCCCCGGGCCGGTGCAGGACCATCCGTCCCAAATTGAGACCACCGGGCGCAGCCAATGAACAACTATTGGACAAGTCCTGGTGGTGACACATGAAGCGGGGGCAGCCGTGACCGACGCAGCAAGCACCGGGAGCACCTTCCGGCTGATGTACCGCAGCCGGAACAAGATCCCGGTGGACCAGCGCAAGGCCGAACTCGGCGCCTTGTTCGGCATCGCGCGGTCGAACAACAAGAAGCAGCAGATCACCGGGGCCCTGCTGATCTACGGTGACTGGTTCGCCCAGGTGCTGGAGGGCGCGGAAGCCCCGGTCCGGACGCTGTTCGCCACGATCGAGGCCGACCCGCGGCACGAGGACATCGCCGTAATCCAGTCCGGGACGGCCGGGGAGCGACTGTTCTCCCGGTGGGCCATGGCCCGGGTCTCCGAGGACGGCGAGCCTGACATCCGGCTCATCGCGCACCAGGACGGCATCGCCCCGGCCATGAGCCGGGGCACCAGTCCCGAGCAGGAAGCGGTGCTGGACATCATGCGCGCTGCCACCCGCGGTGACGCGCACGCGCGCTAACGCGCACGCGCTGAGCGCGACGCATACGCGCGCTGACCGGCGCGGGCGGGCCAGCTTCCGCCGGTCAGCGCGTCCCGGGACCGCGCTGCGCAGCACCGGACAGGGCCGCCCGCTGCTGCGGGGCGTCCCAGTCCAGGATCGGCCCGGCGGGAACGATCCGCACCGGGTTGAGCTGCGGATGCGTCCCGTAGTAGTGCCGCTTGATCTGGTCGAGGTCGGTGGTGCCGCGGAACGCCGGGAGCGAGTACAGGTCACGTGCGTACGGCCACAGGTTGGGATAGTCGGCCAGCCGGTGGAGATTGGCCTTGAAGTGGGTCACGTACACCGCGTCGAATCGGGCCAGGGTCACCCACAGCCGCACATCTGCCTCGGTGAGTGAGTCACCAAACAGGTAACGCCGGGTGGCCAGCCGCTGGTCGAGGTCATCCAGGGTGGCGAACAGGCTGGCCACGGCGCTGTTGTAGGCATCCTGCGAGGTGGCGAACCCGCACCGGTACACGCCGTTGTTGACGGTCGTGTAGACCCGCTCGTTCAGCGCGTCGATCTCCGGCCGCAGCGCCGCGGGGTAGAGGTCGAACGCCGGGCTGGCCCACCGGCCGAACTGGGTGCCCAGGTCGATGGTGAGGTCAGGGAAGTTGTTAGTGACGATCCGGCCGGTCTCCTTGTCCCACAGGACCGGTACCGAGACGTGCCCGTCGTAGCCGGGCTCGGTCGCCTCGTAGGCCTCCCGGAGCAGGGTGAAGCCGTTGACCGGATCTGGCGTGTAGCCCGGGCCATCCCGGAAGGCCCAGCCGCGCCCGTCCCGGACCGGGTCGACCACCGACATCGACACCACGTCCTCCAGGCCCAGCAGCGCCCGGACGATGGCCGAGCGATGCGCCCAGGGACAGGCGAGCGAGATGTACAGGTGGTAGCGGCCCGCTTCGGCGGGGTAGCCGGTGGACCCGTCCGCGCTCACCCGGCCCTGAAAGCGGTACACCGGCCGGACGAAGGCACCGTCCGCGCGGGGCGGGGCTTTCACGCTGTAGTCGCCGTAGGTTTCGAAGTCGACCGGGCTGGCCACGGCGGCGGCAGTGGTCATGGCATCATCCTTCAGGAACTCACATCTGGCGCATCTTGACGTACCGAATGATGTCATCGCGGTTCGCCGCGACGACAGCGGCCAGCACGGTCACGGTGACCAGCACAGCCAGCAGTTTCATGGCAGAACCCCCAGTTCTGCGCGGCCCGCGCGGAAGAATGTCGTCCAGGCTGCCGGGACAGGCGGCCTCGAACCTCACATACCCGCCACGAGCGGATCGAACGCCAGCCCGTCAGACCGCGGCCGTGCCGATCAGCCCGTTCCGGGTGACCAGCGCGGCCAGATCCTCCTCGGCCAGGCCGTCGGTACCCGCAGGGCGGGCGGGCATGACCAGGTAACGGTTCTCGGCGCTCGCGTCCCACACCACGATCTGGGTATCCGGGGGGAGCAGCAGCCCGAATTCGGCCAGCACCGCGCGGGGTTCGCGGACCGCACGCGAACGGTAGGCGAAGCTCTTGTACCAGCTGGGCGAGGGACCCAGCAGCGACACCGGGTAGCAGGAGCACAACGTGCAGACGATCATGTTGTGCGTGCCCGGGGTGTTCGCCACGACCTTGAGCCGGTAGCCGCTGCCCGCATGCGCGGTATCGAAGCCCAGCTCGGCCGCGGCCGCGTTGCCGTCCGCGAGAAGCCGGCCCGCGTAGCCAGGATCAGCCCAGGCCCGGGCCACGATCCGGGCCCCGTTCAGCGGGGAGGCGTGCGCGTACAGCCCGGCCAGCAGGCTGTCCAGCTCCGCGTCGGTGGCCAGCCCGGCCGCGAGCACCCGCTCCTCCAGCTGCCGGACCCGGACGGCCACCGGCTGGTCGGCGTGACCCGCTCCCATCAGCCGGCCTCCTCCAGGTAGGACTCCCACAGGTCCACGACGACTGAGTGCGCTCCGCTCCCCCACAGCACGGCGGCAGGGAAACGTACCGAGTAGACCATCTCAACCCGGGGCGGCACGAGGCCCTGGGCCCGGTCGTCAGGCAGTGGCCACCGTCCAGCCGCCTCGACCACCTCGCCGGTCTGCCCGCGCACGTAGGCCGGCAGCCGGGTGTGATGGTCCGGGTCCCCCAGCCGGGCCCGGACCCGGGTGCCCGGGGCCAGCGTCACCCGCCCTCCCGGTCGGGCAGCAGGTCCTTGTCCGCCAGGAGCGTCTCGATGGCGCGCAGCCAGCGCTCGTAGTAGGTCAGCCCGAGGTATTCCTGGGGCGGGATCCGCTCGAGGGCGTCCCGGAACTCATCCGTGCTGTACAGGCCGCGCGCCCGGAGCACCCCGTTCAGCGCGTAGACGCGGGCCTCCCAGTCATGCTCGAAGGGCAGACCGTCGTCCCGCAGCGGAACCGGCCCGAAGCCGCTCTGGCCGCCGATGTCGTGCACCCGGCTCACGCCCTGACCGCCTCCCCGGTGCCCGCCAATCCGGCCGCCCATCCCGCTCGTCGTGGTCCCGCACGGCCCTCGGGGCGTGCGGGTGAGCTGGCGGGTCCCGGGGGGTGACGAAGAGGGAACGTCTGCGCGGCCAAGGCCAACCTGCGCGGCCACTTCTCACCCTCAGCAGTGGCTCTTTGGTCGGTCATCGGCCCGGGACCCGTTTGAACGTTACCTCGGGTGATGGCCGGCCGGAAGAGCCCCGGGAAGGCTTCCGCGCGCCCGCCCGTTGTAGCAGACTCCGGCGGCATGAATCTGGAGGGTACGGATGCAGGTTGAGGTCTGGGCGGACATCATCTGCCCCTGGTGCGGGCTGGGCACCCACCGGCTGGAGGCGGCGCTGGAGCGTTTCGCGCACCGCGACGAGGTGCAGGTGACCCACCGTTCCTTCCAGCTGGACCCCGCGGCGCCAGCCGGATCGGATGAGCCGGTCCGGGCCATGCTCAGGAAAAAGGGCCTGGATGACGGGCAGATCGATGCGATGACCGGGCGGGTCGAGGGCCTGGCTGACGCTGAGGGCCTGCGCCCCTACCACGTGCTGGACAACCGGGTCGGCAGCACCGCGCTGGCCCACGAGCTGCTGGCCTACGCGACCGAGCAGGGGAAGCACGCGGAGGCGTGGAACCGGTTGTTCACCGCCTACTTCGGCGAGGCACGGCCCATCTTCTCGGTCGAGGACCTGGTGACCCTGGCCAGCGAGATCGGCCTGGACCCGGAGGACGCGCGGGAAGCCCTGCTGTCCCACCGGTACGCGGCCCGGGTAGCGGACGAGGGCCGGGAGGCGGCCGAGCTGGGCGCGACCGGCGTGCCGTTCTTCGTGATCGACCGCCGCTATGGCGTGGCTGGCGCCCAGCCGGCGGAAACGCTGCTCGCGGCCCTGCAGCGGGCCTGGGACGAGCGGCTGGTGCCAGATCCCCGGGGGTGACCCGGCACCAGCC
>CAWINS010000070.1:0-78754 GCA_963837335.1 uncultured Actinomycetes bacterium
CCCGCTCGATGTCGTCGCGCACCTGCTCCGGGGTCCGGCCGGTGTTCGTGGCCACGATCTTCTCCATGGCGGACCGCATCCGGAGGATCTCCTGGGCCTGGATCTCCAGGTCGCTGGACTGCCCGTAGCCGCCCTCGGTGGCCGGCTGGTGCAGCAGGATGCGGGCGTTCGGCAGGGCCAGCCGCTGCCGGCCGTACCCGCCGCGAGCAGCACCGCCGCTCCCGAGGCCGCCTGGCCGATGCAGACCGTCTGCAGCTCGGGCTGGACGAACTGCTCCATGTCGTAGATCGCCATCATCGAAGTCACCGACCCGCCGGGCGAGTTGATGTACATCGTGATGTCGCGGTCCGGGTCGAGCGACTCCAGCGCGATCAGCTGCGCGATGACATCGTTCGCCGACGCGTCGTCGATCTGCACGCCGAGGAAGATGATCCGCTCCTCGAAGAGCTTGTTGTACGGGTTCATCTCCTTGACGCCGTACGACGTGCGCTCCACGAACGAGGGCAGGACGTAGCGGGATTCCGCCGACCCCGGCACCAGGTGCCGCGGCCCGGCCAGCCCGCGGCTGGATGTACTCACTTGCGGCTCCTCCGCTCCATGTCCGGTGGGTCCGGTGTGATGATTGATCCGACCGGCCCGACGGTCGGGACCTCGAGGGCGCTGCGGATCACGTGGTCCACGAAGCCGTACTCCTTGGCCTGGTCCGCGGTGAACCAGCGGTCCCGGTCGGCGTCCTTCTCGATCTGCTCGACGGTCTGCCCGGTGTGGAAGGCGGTGCGCTCGGCCAGGGTGCGCTTGATGTACAGCATCTGCTCGGCCTGGATCCTGATGTCTGATGCGGTTCCGCCGATTCCGCCGGACGGCTGGTGCATCAGAACGCTGGCGTGCGGCAGGGCGTAGCGCTTGCCGGGGGTGCCCGCGGACAGCAGGAACTGGCCCATGGACGCGGCCATGCCCATCGCGTAGGTCGCGATATCGTTCGGCACGTACTGCATCACGTCGTAGATGGCCAGGCCCGCGTACACCGAACCGCCCGGCGAGTTGATGTAGATGCTGATGTCGCGCTTGTCGTCCTCGGACGCGAGCAGCACCATCTCCGCGCACATCCGGTTGGCGATGTCCTCGTCAACCTGCTGGCCAAGGAAGATGATCCGGTGCCGGAGCAGCCGGTTGAATATCTGTTCGGTAATCAGCGGCGGGGCCGCTTCCGCGGTGCGCGCCAGGATCCCGGCCGGATCCTCGAAGGCCGGAGGAGTCGTCACTCTGCTCTCCATCCATTTCCGCTCACGTATTTGCGTCATTGACTGCGACGATAACTCCCGGCCAGGGCGAGATCGTCCGCGCCCGGGCTCTGTTCGCTGTCGGCGCAGGCCATCACCCGGTCACGGCCCATGCACGACCTGCGCCGGGCCCCGGTCAGCCACCGCTCCCCGACTGCGGCCCCCGGCCGCGTCACGCGGTGCTGCCACCCGGCTCGTCACCGGCTGAGCCTTCCTCAGCCTTACTGGCGCTGGCCGCCTTGGCCTTGGGGGCCCGGGGCTTCCGGGTCCTGGCCTTCGGGGCACTGGCCTCGGGGGCGCTGGCCTCTGCCGCACTGGCCTCGGGGGCGCTGGCCTCCGCGGCACCGGCCTCCGGCGCACTGGCGTCCGCCGGGCTGTCCTGCGCCTCATCGGAGCCGGCCGGGCCGGCCTCCGCGTCGCCCGCCCCGGCGGTCTCGGCCGTCTCGTCCGGCTGGAGGGGCGCCTGGACATCCACCGGCTGGCCAGCCTCGTCGGTCACGGTCGCGCGCTCGGTGATGAGGGTGAGCGCCTTGCCCCGGAGCACCTCAGTGATCACGGACCCGATCTGGCCCCGGTCCGCCAGCTCCTGGGCCAGCCGGTCGGGCTGCACGCCCATCCGGTAGGCCTGCTCGATGACGAACGAGTTCAGCTCCTCCTGCTCGATGCCCAGCTCTTCCTGCCGGGCCAGCTGGTCCAGCACGAACCCGGCCTTCACCGAGCGCCGCGCGCTGTCGTCCATGTCCGTCTCGACCTGCTCGGCGGTCTGGCCCGACGACTCCAGGTAGGCGTCCATGGAGGTGCCCGCCCGCTCGAGCTGCTCGTCGAGCGACTCGCGCCGCATTTCGGTCTCGCTGGTGACCATGCTGTCCGGCAGCGGGATGTCGATCTTGGCCAGCACCGAGTCCAGCGCACGCTCCCGCGCCTGGCCGACCTGCTGCATCCGCTTCATGGCCTCCAGCTGGGCCCGGGTCCCGGCGCGGAACTCGCCGAGCGTGTCGTACTCGCTGGCGGACTGGGCGAACTCATCGTCCAGCTCGGGCAGTTCCTTGACCTTGACGCTGTGCACGGTCACGGTCACGTCGGCCTGCTCGCCGCCGTGCTCCCCGCCCACCAGCTCGGCGTTGAAGGTTTTGGTCTCGCCCGCCGACATCCCGGTCAGCGCCTCATCCAGGCCGTCCAGCAGCGAGCCGCTGCCCACCTGGTAGGAGTAGCCGCTCACCTGGGCGTCCTCGACGGGCTCCCCGTTCACCGAGGCGGACAGGTCGATGGAGGTGAAATCGCCGTCCTCGACCGGCCGGTCGACGCCCTTGAGCGAGGCGAACCGCTCCCGGAGGCCGCCGATGTACTCCTCGACCTCATCGGGAGTGACCACGGCGGTGTCCACGGTCACCGGCAGCCCGGTGAGGTCGGGGATCTCGAACTTGGGCCGGACGTCCACCTCGGCGGTGAAAGCCAGTTCCTTGCCGTCGTCCAGCTTGGTGATCTCGAGGTCCGGCTGGCCGAGCGCGAACACGTCGTTCTCCTGCAGGGCCTGGCCGTACAGCTGCGGCACCGCCTCATTGACCGCCTGCTCCAGGACCACGCCGCGGCCGAACCGCTGGTCGATGATGCGCGGCGGTACCCGGCCCGGCCGGAAGCCGGGCACCCGCACCTGCCGGCCCACCTCGCGGTAGGCCTTGTCGAGGCTGCCCTTCAGCTCCTCGAACGGAACCTCGATGGTCAGCTTCACCCTCGTGGGGCCAAGCTCCTCGACGTCGGTCTTCACGTCGCCGTCACTCCCTGATCCATGTGCTCGGTGTGTGCTGCGCTGCCGCGCCGCGTCCCTAGTGTGGGCGTCCCCTGCCTGGCCGCTCCCGCCGCGCCTCGTACGCGGTTACGCGCGACCCAGCGCAGCCGCTGACGGCTACGGCCGCCAGTCTAGTGGCCCGCGGGAGGGCTCCTAGGCGCGAACGACCTGCCCGCGCCCGCCGCGGCGCTTTTACCCCCGCTTCACCCGTGGCGGGTGGTGCCTACCGGGCCGCAACTGTCCACGCTTGATCACACTGGTGCGGGTTCCGCGGAATCTTTGGGAGGCCGTCATGACAGCTCAGGACGCCGGGCAGGCCGGGCGTGCCGGACGGCACCGCGAGCCGGGTGCGGACGCCGGCGACGCGGCCTACGGCTCCGACGCCGGACCGGGTCCTTACGAGCGGGAGACCGCAGCGGCCTGGGCGTCGGGCTGGCAGGTGGTCTTGCTCGTCGCGGTGCTGACCCTCGCGTGCGGGGTCATCCTGCTGGTCTGGCCTAACGAGACGCTCATCATCGTGGCCGCGGTGATCGGTGCGGCGCTGCTGGTCACCGGCCTGTTCCGGCTGATCAGCGGGTTCACCGCGCACGGCGTCAGCGGCGGCACCCGGGCCGCCTACGTCATCATCGGCTTGCTGGGTGCCCTGGCCGGGCTCTACTGCCTGCGGCACCTCGACGTCACTGTGGTCCTGGTCGCGTTCATCGTCGGCGTGTTCTGGACCCTGCACGGGATCGTGGACCTGATCGTGGCGGCCACGTCGGGACCCGGCACCGGGCGCGGGCTGCGCGCGTTCACCGGCCTGCTGAGCCTGGCGGCCGGCCTGATCGTGATGTTCTGGCCCTCGGTGACGCTGTCCGTCCTGCTCTGGGTGATGGGAATCTGGCTGCTGGCCTACGGCCTGATGCTGGGCGTGCTGGCCTTCCAGATCCGGCACATCGCCAAGAAGGCGCTGGCGTAACCGGAAACGTTCGTGATCATGGGATCGCTGGGCCTCTGGCCCCAGTGATCCCATGATCATGAAGCGGGGCGGGACCGCCCCGGGCCCCCAGGAGCCCCACCAGGCCCCGGGATTACAGGAGCCCCAGGCGGCGGCCGCGGGCGATGGCCTCGCGGCGGGAGCTGACCCCCAGCTTCCGGTAAGCCGAGCGCAGGTGTGTCTTGACCGTGTTGATGGACAGGAACAGCGCCTGGGAGATCTCCTCGTTGGTCATGTGGGACGGGAGAAAGCGCAGCACCGCCCGCTCACTGTCGGTGAGCGGCACGCTCACCGCGTCGGCCGGCCCGGGCGGCCGGGGGGCCTGGGCGTCGAAACGCTCCAGGATGCGCCCGGCGAAGCCGGCATGGCGGCTGGTCGGCGCGATCAGCACGGTCATCGCCGAGCGGACCGCGGCCCCCGCGTCCAGGAAGGCCCGGTAGGCCCCTTCCGGCTCGGCCAGCGTCAGGGCCCGCTCCAGCAGCCCGGCGGCCTCGTCGGCCAGCCCCAGGCGGCGCTGCGCGGCCGCCGCGATGAGCAGCCCGGAGATCTGCTCCTGCAGCGTCACCCCGTCGGCCGCCCCATCCGCCGCGCTGTCCAGGCACGGTTCGACGGCTTCCAGCGCGCTCTTGAAGTCACCCTCGGCGATCAGCAGGCCGCCGCGCAGCAGCCGGCCGTCGGCCCGGTCGAAGTGCTCGCCTTCCTCGACGAGCAGCAGGACCGCGCGGGCCCGGCCGGTGTTGCCGACCCGCAGCGCCACCTCACCCTCGGCGATGGTCAGCACGTCGGCCAGCGCCGGGTGGGCGGGGCCCCAGGTCTCGCGGAGCCGCGACAGCAGCGCGGTGGCCCCGGTGGCGTCACCGTCCGCGAGCAGGACCCGGGCCCGGATCAGCGCCGCGACCGCGCTCACCGACGGCTCCCCCGGGAACTGACCGGTCAGCTGGGGGTCGATGCCTTCCAGCAGCCGCTGCGCCGAGGACAGGTCGTCTCGGCGCAGGCTGAGCAGCGCCTGGGCCAGCCCCGCCAGCTCGGCGGCCTGGCTCAGCTCCGGCCGGCCGGAGCCGGGCGGCGCCGAATCCAGCGGCCCGCCCGCGGTCAGCCCGCCAGCCGCGGACCGGCGGGCCGCGGTGAGGTCGCCGTACCAGGCCTCGGCCAGCGCCCGCCAGGCCCGGGCCCGGGCCTGCAGCCCGGTCAGGTTGCCCGCGGCGAGCTGCCGGTCGGCCAGCCGCAGCGCGTGGCGGGCCGGCTGGATCTCCCAGCGGCGCAGCCGGGCCACGCCCAGGGCGAACCACAGCAGGCCCACCGCCCGGTGCTCAGGCTGGGTGCTGGCGGCCGTCTGGGCCCGCTCGGCCAGCGAGCGGGCCGTGGCCAGCAGGGCGGGGTCGGGATCGGTCCGGCCGCCGGCCAGCATGACCCGCAGCGCGGCCAGCGTCGGCTCCATGATCCGCTGCATCGCCGGGACCGCGCGGCTCAGCGCCCGGTCCCCGCTGTCCAGGTACGCGGCCGCCCCGTCGCGGTCACCGTCCCAGAGCCGGGTGGCGGCCCAGGCCGCCGCGACGGCGGGGTCGTCGGACGAGCGGTCCGCCGGGAACAGGGACAGCACGCTCTCCAGGTCCGCGGTCGATCCCGGGCTGGCCACCCCGGCCCCGGCCTCGGCCAGGGTCTGCGCCGCGTAGTCCCAGTCCTGCGCCTCGGCCGCGCAGCGCACCGAGGCGATCGGGTGATCATGCGCCGCGTACCAGCGCGCCGCCCGGCGCAGCAGCACCGGGATCTCGTGCGGGATCTCCCGGTGCAGCTCGGCGGTGAGGACCTGGCGCAGCAGCGGGTGGTAGGCGTACTCGCCGCGCTCGCGGTCGACCACGTCCACGAAACTGTTCTCCCGGCTGAGCCGGTCCAGTGTCCGGGCGCTGCCGGACTGCCCGGTCAGCGCGTCGGCCAGATCACCGGACACCTGGCTGGCGATGCAGGTCCGGAGCAGGAACATGCGGGTGGCCGGGGCCTGCTTGACGAGGACCTCGTCCCACAGGTAGTCGGTCACCATCGGCTCGTCACCAGCCAGATCGGTGATGGTCGCGCCCGGTTCCGGGTCGGACCGGGCCCGCATGGCGGCCAGCCGCAGGCCTGCCATCCATCCCTGGGTGCGCCGCAGCAGCGCGTCCCGGGCCGAGGGGTCGACATCCAGGCCCAGCATGGAGAAGTAGGCGTCCGCCTCCTCGCTGGTGCAGGCGAGGTCGTGGCCGCCGATGTCGGCCAGCTCGCCGGCGACCCGCAGCCGGGCCAGCTGCAGGGCGGGCGGCTGCCGCGCGGACAGCACCAGCCGCAAGGTGGCCGGTGCGTGCCGGATCAGCAGGTCGATGCCAGCGAGCACGGACGGGTCAGTCATCTCGTGGATGTCATCCAGCACCAGGATGACCGGCTCGGTAAAGGTCTGCGCCGCTTCGACCAGCCGCAACGGAAAGCCGTCCGGCGATACGTCTTCCAGTGACCGGAGCGATTCGGCCGGGACGGACCGCAGCCGGGCCAGCCCGGCGCAGACGTAGGCCCAGAACCAGGACTGCTGGTCCTCGGCGTCCAGGGTGAGCCAGACCACCCGGCGGGCCTGCGCGGGCGCTGCGGCCCAGGTGCTGCAGGCCACGGTCTTCCCGGCCCCGGCCGGCCCGGAGATCAGCGTCACCCGGTTCCGGGCGGCCTGGTCGAGAAGGCCGGTGATCCGGCGCCGGCGCAGGACCGGGAAATGCGACTGCGGAATCTGGAGCTTGCCCTCCAGGAACCGCGGCCGGGACTGGCCCGGCGGTTTCATCGCCACCTGGGCGTGGTCGCGCCCCGGCCCGCTCTGCCCCCGGCCGGCCGGGGGCTGCCGGACGGCCGGCTCGCGGACGGCCGGCTCGCGGACGGCCGGCTCGCGGACGGCCTGGCCCCGAACGCTCTGCTCCCGCACGTTGTGCTCCCGAACGTGGGGCGCCGCCGTGTCGGCCCGCACCGCCGTCTGCGACTCCGCCCCGTTCATGGTGCTTGTCATGGACTTCCCCCCCGAGACCCCATACCCGCGGCACCCTCGCCGGCCATCCTCATCCCTTGGGGTGAATGCGCAGGTCAGACGCCTTTGCGGGTCATACCCGGGGCCGGTTGGTATCAACCACACCGCCTTCCGGCTCCCATTAACCCATAATTGAGGGTTAGCCATATTGGCTGCCTCACCCGCCACGGGTGAGGCAGCGCCCCGGCCGCGGGTGAGCCGGCCGCGCCCAGACGGGTGAGGCAGCAGCGCCACGCCGGGGGCGGCAGCGCGCCACGCCGGGGGCAGCGGCGTCGCCAGGCGCGGGACGGGACCGGGCAGGCGGGGCCGCCTCAGCGGAAGCCGGTGGATGGAACCCGGCGGACCCGGGACAGCGCCGGCTGGATCTCCCCCACCCCATGATCCAGCTGGTAGTCGAGGTTGATCGCCGCGTTGATCAGCGACAGGTGGCTGAACGCCTGCGGGAAGTTGCCGAGCTGCTCGCCGGTGAGCCCGATCTCCTCGGAGTACAGGCCGAGATGGTTGGCGTAGGTGTGCATCTTCTGGAAGGTCAGCGCCGCTTCCTCCATCCGCCCCGACCGGGCCAGCGCATCCACGTACCAGAACGTGCACAGCGAGAACGTGCCCTCCTGGCCGCGCAGGCCATCTGGCGAGGCGCTGGGGTCGTAGCGGTACACCAGGCTGTCCGAGACCAGCTTCTTGTCCATGGCCGCCAGCGTGTCCAGCCACATCGGGTCGAACGGCGACACGAACCCCATCAGCGGCATCAGCAGCAGCGAGGAGTCCAGCACGTCGGTGCCGTAGTGCTGGACGAAGGAGCGTTCCTTGGCATTCCAGCCCCGCTCCATGACCTGCCGGTAGATGCGGTCGCGCTCAGAACGCCAGCGCATGATGTCGGCGGGCCGGCCCCGGCGCTCGGCGAGCCGGATCGCCCGGTCCAGCGCCACCCAGCACTGGAAGCGCCCGTAGGTGAAGTCCTTGCGGCCGCCCCGGGTCTCCCAGATGCCTTCCTCAGGCTGGTCCCAGTGCTCGCAGAGCCAGTCCATCATGTTCACCATCGCGGTCCAGCCCACGTGCGCGGCCTGCAGCCCGTGCTCATCGGCCTGGGCGAAGGCGTCCATGGCCTCGCCGAAGATGTCCAGCTGGAGCTGGCCAGAGGCGCCGTTGCCGATCCGGACCGGGCGTGACCCGCGCCAGCCCTCCCAGTGATCCAGGGTCTCCTCGGTCAGATCCGAGGATCCGTCCACCCGGTACATGACCCGCAGCGGGCACTCGCCGTTGCTGCTCTTGTGCTCGATCAGCCGGTCCCGGACCCAGACGCCGAAGGCGGCCGCCTCCTCCGCGTAGCCCAGCCCGAGCAGCGCGTGCACCGAGAACGACGCGTCCCGGATCCAGGTGTAGCGGTAGTCCCAGTTACGCTCGCCACCCACCTGCTCCGGCAGCCCGGCGGTGGGCGCGGCTACCAGCGCCCCGGACGGGGCGTAGGTCATCAGCTTGAGGGTCATCGCGGAGCGGGTCACCATCTCCCGCCAGCGCCCGGTGTAGGTGGACTTGCGGAGCCAGCCCCGCCAGAACTCGGCGGTCTCGTGGGATAGCCGCTCCAGCTCGCCGTCCGGCATCCGGCGCGGGCGCCCGCCGCCTGACTCCAGCACCATCCCGGCGCTCTCGCCCTCCTTCAGGGTGCGGTGGATCCGCAGGTCATCACCGATCCGTTCGGTTTCGGCGCCGAGTTCGGGCAGCAGAGCTGCCGGGGCCGCCCTCCAAGTGCAGGGTCAGTTCCAGCTGCTCGGTGTGGAAGATCGCCCCTTCGTCGGTGATCTCCAGGTGGTGCTCCTGGCGGCCGTAGTCGAAGCGCGGCTTGACGTCGATCACGAACCGCATCGATCCGCGGACCACCCGCAGCAGCCGGACCAGCCGGTGGTGGCCGGTGGCCCGGCTCCCGGTGACCGGCATGAAGTCGGTGACCTCGCCGACCCCGTCCGGGGTCATGAAGCGGGTGATCAGGATGGCGGTGTCGGGGAAGTAGAGCTGCCGGCTGACGTAGTCGTCCCGGTCCGGGGCGATCCGGAAGTAGCCGCCGTTGTCGGCGTCCAGCAGTGACCCGAAGACGCTCGGCGAGTCAAAGCGCGGGCAGCAGAACCAGTTCACCGCGCCATCCGTGGTGACCAGCGCCGCGGTCTGCAGGTCGCCGATCAGCCCGTGGTCGCTGATGTTGGGATAGCGGGTCATGGTCCCCTCCTGGTGAGTCATCGGTGATGACTGCCGGCTGGGGGGCAGGGTGGTGCGGGGGGCCGGGCTGGTGCGTGCGGCCGGGTCAGGCCGACGGGCTGGCCGAGGCGGACGGGCAGCGCTCACTGGCCTTGCGCAGCAGGTCGCTCGCCTTGGTGGTGACGGCGGCCAGCTGGGTGGAGACCGCCTTCGCGGCCGCGGTGGGGCTGGGCTGGCTGCTGATGTTCTTCAGCGTCATCTGCAGCGTGGCCAGGGCCGAGCTGAGCTCGTCGATCTGGGCCGTCCACTCGCCCTTGGCGTCCGTCCGCAGCCGGGCCACGTCCGCCCGGACCTGGGCGACGTCGGTCTTGAGCTTGCCCAGCGCGCCAGCGTTGGCCGACAAGTGTCCGATCTGGGCCATCGACGAGCGAATTGCGGCCACATCGGAGCAGACCGCCGAGGAAGGACTGGCGGACGGGGTGCTCGCGGCGGAACTCGCGCCCGACGGGGTGCTTGCGGCGGACCCCCCGCCCGACGAGCAGCCCGCGCCCAGCAGCACGGCCGCGGCCACGAGAACCACGCCAGCGAGTCCAGCCTTCATGCCCCAAACGCTCCCCCTTGCGCGCGCCCGCGTCCTCACCCGTGCGGGGTTATTCCAGTTGCCCGTTTCGCGGGCCGGAAATCGCCGCGCTCCAGGAGCAGGATCCAGCGTTCGGTCGCCATTCCACTATGACCGTCCGGCAGGCGGTCACACCGCCTTCCCGAGGCGGGCAACACCGCAGTGCCCGGCAATCACCCCGCGAGGATGTTGCCCGCCCAACCCGGGACAGCCAGGGTGGCCGCCATGACCAACAGCAGAGAGCCTGAGCGTGCGTTCCGGCTCAACACCAGGCCGCTGATCGTGGGCGGCGTGCTCATGGGGCTGGGCGGCGTGCTGGGCTTGGCCGGGATCGTGGTCAGCGGGGCCAGCCTGGCGTCGGCCGCGCGTGACTGGGCGAACCGCCAGGAGGTGCCCCCGACCGAGCTGGCCCGGCATCACTGGGCCCGGGCCAAGGCCGCGACCGCCGCCGGCGCCTCCACGTGGCGCAACGGCACCCGGGAGCACGCCACCCCGCAGTCCTGAACTCGCTCCCGCAGGCCTGAGCTCGCGGTGGTCATGCCGGCCATGACCACCGCCATTTTGCCCATCTTCACCGAGATTGTCTCCGCGGGTCATACTGCCTGGTACTAACCCAGCGTGCGGCCGGCCATTAACGACCCGGCGCCCGAGCTACGCGCCGGAAGTGATGACGATCGTCCCCTGCGCCAGCCTCATGCAAATGCCATGCAAATCCAGTGCCAACCCAATGCCGGCCCGGAAGACGCAGGCTGAGAAGGATTAGGGTGGCGCCGGACCTTCACCCGCGTCAGGCGATGCCCGCGGGTGCCGCCTGCGCTGCAGTAGTCCCACAGACCACAAGGAGCCCAGATAGATGGCATCAGACCAGGTTGACGCACTGGTTATCTTCGGCGCGACCGGCGACCTCGCGAAACTGGAGACGTTCCCGGCCCTGGTGGGACTGGTGGACCGCGGCGTCCTCGACGTGCCCGTGATCGGGGTGGCGAAGAACGGCTGGGGCCTGGAACAGTTCCGCGACTACGCGGTCGCCTCGCTCAAGCTGAACCAGATGGACCCGGCCAGCCCGTCCGCGGCCAAGATGCTCAGCCTGCTCCGCTACGTGGACGGGGACCTGGGCGACGACGCCACCTACCACGCGATGTCGGACGCGGTCGGCGGCGGCCGGCAGATCCTGTTCTACCTCGAGGTGCCGCCGGTGCTGTTCGGCCGGATCGCGCAGGGCATCGCGACGGCGGGCCGGGCCAAGGGCAACCGGATCATGGTCGAGAAGCCGTTCGGCACCGATCTGAAGAGCGCGATCGCCCTCAACGAACTGATGCACCAGTACTTCCCGGAGGACGCGATCTACCGGGTGGATCACTGGCTGGGCCTGGACCCGGTAGAGAACGTGCTGTTCGTCCGGTTCGCCAACGCGATCATCGAGCCGATGCTGAACCGCACCTTCGTGGAGAGCATCCAGATCACCATGGCGGAAGCGTTCGACGTCTCCGACCGGGGCGCGTTCTACGACCGCACCGGCGCCACCCGGGACGTGGTGCAGAACCACATGCTCCAGGTGCTCGCGACGGTGATGGCCGACCCGCCGGACGGCCAGGGCCTGTCCACCTGGCGGGACTCCAAGGCCCGGCTGATCTCCGCGATCCGCCCGCTCACCCCGGAGGAGACGGTCCGCGGCCAGTACGAGGGTTACACCAGCGTGCCGGGCGTGGCGCCGCACTCGACCGTGGAGACGTTCACCGCGATCCGGCTGATGGTCGAGTCGTGGCGCTGGGCCGGGGTCCCGGTGCTGATCCGGGCGGGCAAGTGCCTGCCGGTTACCGCGACGGAGGTGGCGGTGCGGTTCCAGCGCGCCCCCTACGACGTGTTCGGCCTGGACCCGCTGCCGGACAACAACACGCTGCGCTTCCGGGTCTGGCCGGAGACCGCGGTCGGCATGAGCCTGGCGGGCAAGAAGCCCGGGGCCGGCTGGGAGCCCGCCGTGGAGGAGCTGACGTTCGCGGAGCGGCCCGGCTCGGACATGCGGCCCTACGACCGGCTCATCGGCGCGGCGCTGGACGGGGACCGCTGGCTGTTCGCCCAGCAGGACACGGTCGAGGCCGCGTGGCGGGTGGTGGACCCGATCCTCGGCGACGCGGTCGGTGTCCACCCGTACGCCCAGGGCAGCTGGGGCCCCCAGGAAGCCGACCGGCTGCTGCCCGCCCGCGACCTCTGGCACGATCCGGCCGGCTGAGGGCCAGCCGGATGACGCTGAGCGGGGGCAGCGGATGACCGAGGAGAACCAGCCCAGGGCGGTGATCGTCGGCGGCGGGTTCGCCGGGCTGTTCGCGGCCCGCGCCCTGCGCCGGGCCCCGGTCCAGATCACCCTCATCGACCGGGCCGAACATCACCTGTTCCACCCGCTGCTCTACCAGTGCGCCACCGGGATCTTGTCCGAGGGGAAGATCGCCGCCCCGCTGAGTGAGGTGCTCCGCCGGCACGCCAACCTCGAGTGCGTGATGGCCGAGGTCACGACGTCTACGCTGAGGATGTGGCCACCATGATTGCCGCAACGAAAACCGCCGGCCCGCCCGCGCCGCCTGATCCCGCGGGATCAGCGGGGCCAGGGAAACCCGCCCACCGGCGCCAGTGAGGCTTTCACGCCAGCTTCGCGTAGTCCTCGCGCCGGGCCACCCCGCTGACCGCGTCGCCGACCAGGTAGCGGCGCACGTTCCCGGCCGCCTGCCGCGCCGCGTAGTACATGATCCCCGGCACATCCCCGGAGTTGTGCGGGGAACCGAGCAGGTTGGGCAGCTCGAAGAACGGATAATTGGTGCGGAACGGCGCCCCGCCGCGCGGCTCGTCCCACCACGCGTCGATGCCCGCCGAGAAGCCCGGATTGGCCAGCAGGTGCTCATACAGGGCCTGCTCGTCCACGATCGCGCCACGGGCCACGTTGATCAGGATCGCGCTGTCCTTCATCAGGCCCAGCTCGCGGGCGCCGATCAGGCCCCGGGTGCCCGCGGTCAGCGGGATGCCGATGACCAGCACGTCCGCGGCGGCCAGCACCCGGTCCAGGTCGCCCAGGGTGCCGCAGAACTCGACCGGGTCGTCCGTATGGCCGCTGCTGTTGATCGCGTGGATCCGCGCCCCGAACGCCCGCATCAGCCGGGCCGTGGCCCGGCCGATGCCGCCGTAGCCGAGGATCGCGCACACCGCGCCGTCCAGGGTGGCGTTGGGAACGGCGCGGTCACCCTCGCCGCGGTTCCACTCGCCGCGGGCCAGCGCGGCGTTCTCCTGCGGGAGGCGTTTGGCCAGGCTGAGCACCATGGCCATGACGTGCTCGGCGATGGGGTGCGCGTAGGCGCCCACGTTCCCGGCCACCATGATGTCGGGGGCGATCACGTCGAAGTCCACCGTGTCCAGGCCCGCCGACAGCATCTGGATGAAACGCAGCCCCGGGGCGCTCTGCAGCGCGCCGGCCGGCACCTCGTGCTGCAGCCGCAGGCCGATCAGCACCTCGGCCTGGCGCAGCACGTCCGCCCGCTCGTCCTCGGGCATCCCTTCGGTGTAGCTGAGGGTGGCCAGGTCGCCGAGAACGTCGGCGTTGATCGAGGTGAATTCGCCGTCTACCGGGTAGCTCACCGCTACCAGCCGCTCGTGGGCCATCGAGCCTCTTCTCTGTCCGTCCTGCCTGTGGGGGTCTGATGCCTGACCGCAGTACGCCAAACCCCAGTACGCCAAACCGCCGTGCTCAGCCTGCCATGACCGAGGCCAGCTTCCGTGCACTGTATGACCGGCTGCGGGCCCGGCGGCCCTGGGGGCCGGAAGATCGCCGCGGGGCCCTTAACTACCTCACCCCGGCCGGGGTACTCGCGGCGATGGGCGAGGTCCGGCTGGGCCGCACCGTGAGCCTGGAGGCCCCGGTCGAGGACCAGGTGACCAAGGACAACCCCCACCCGGCCCAGCACCCGATGACCGGGACCGCCGATGACGCCAGGTCCGCCGGCCTGTCCTTCGCCATGGACCGGCTCGAGATGAACGTGCACGGCAACGCGGACAGCCACATGGATGCGCTGTGTCACGTCATGTACGACGGGACGCTGTACAACGGGGTGCCGGCCGACACCGTGTCAACCAAGGGTGCGGCCGAGCTGACCATCGAGGTGGCCGCGGACGGCGTGGTCGGCCGGGGCGTGCTGCTGGATATCCCGCGGCTGCGCGGGGTGCCCTGGCTGGAGCCGGGTGACTACGTGAGTACCGACGACCTCGTCGCCGCGGAGCAGGCGCAGCAGGTCCGGGTGGGCCAGGGCGACCTGCTGTTCGTCCGGGTCGGGCACCGGCGGCGGCGCGCCGAGCTCGGGCCGTGGGACGCGGCCGCCACCCGGGCCGGGCTGCACCCGACCACGATGGAGTTCGTCGCCGACCGGAAGGTCGCGCTGCTCGGCAGCGACAGCAACAACGACGCGGCCGGCGACGGCGCCGGCCCGGTGGACTTCCCCGTGCACGTGCTGGCCATCAACGCCCTCGGCGTGCATCTGCTGGACTACCTGCAGTTCGGGGAGCTGGTCCCGGCGTGCGAGCAGGCCGGGCGCTGGTCGTTCCTGTGCGTCGTCGCGCCGCTGCGCCTGCGCGGCGGGACGGGATCGCCGGTCAATCCCATCGCCATCCTGTAGCGCCCTCGTCCGGCCCGGCCAGCCGGTGCCAGAGGGCCCGCTGCGCGGTGAGCCCGGCCGCGCCCACGACGACCAGGATCACCACGTTGAGCAGCAACTGGTACAGCGAGCCCGCCGCGTCGTGCCAGCTGCTAAAGGCGAGGGACAGGCCGATCGACGCGGCCGCCGGGATGGTCGTGACCGAGATGAACACTCCGATCAGCGCGTTGGCCCGCGATTCGGTGAGCGAGACCACGCCGACCACCCCGGCCAGGATGGCCACGATGACGGAGAAGACGTTCGGGGAGTTGATCAGCTCCGCTACCGGCCGCGCCCCGTGCAGGAACGGGGCGGGCGCCACGCCCGCGCCCCGGATCGCCAGCGCGAACAGGAAGGACGCGATCACCGCGGCCAGGAAGCCCCGGCCCAGCGCGGTGAGCGCCTCTTCCACCAGCGGCCCATCCCGCTTGCTGCAGCCCAGGGCGGCCGCGATGATCGCGAAATACTCCGGGCCGACGACCATCGCCCCCACCACCAGGATCTGCGAGTTGGTCAAGATGCCCACGGCCGCGATGAGCCCCGCCACGACCAGCAGGACGTAGAAGCTCGGCGGGTAGGTGGCGTTAGCGCGGATCGTTCCCTCCACCACGGCCCAGACCGGGATCTGCTCCCGCCGTGAGTACCGGCGCATCTGCGTCGCGTCCCGCGGGCCGTCGAGGGCCACGCCCACCTGGCTGACCGTGACCGAGCCCCGGCTGCTCAGGTCCAGCCTGCGCAGTTGCCGCAGCACCGGGTTGGCCGACTCGTCGGTCAGGTCGAAGCTCAGCGCATCACCGTCCGGGCGGCGGGCCGCACCCGAGAGCACGACCAGGTTGCGCACGCCCGGCTCGCCGGCCAGCGCGGCCACCAGCCGGGGCGTCAGATCCTGCGGGCTCACCACGCGCACGTGGAGCACCCAGCCTCCCTCATTCTCCTGCGTCCCCCGCCTATCCTGCCCATCCGCCCGTCCCGCCACACCCGGCTCCGGCACGGCCGGGAAGCAAGACGGATCCCCGGCGGATCCCGCATTGATCGGCCTATGACGCCGGATTGCGCCAGAAAACAATCATGCGATTATCTAGACCATTTTTTTTGGCCTGCGCCACCCTCTGAATTTCCTCCTGATGAGCACCTCAGCCTGATACAAAAGGAATCCGCGACGCGGGCCGGAAGCCGCCCGTGCGGTTTGTCTCGTGCCCATGGAGCGACGATTCATGAACGGCAGATTCATCCGGGCCGCCGCGGCAGCCGTGACCGCCGGCCTGCTGGCCACCGCCGCAGGAGGGGCCCAGAGCGCCCTGGCCGCCCCGCGCGGCGTCGTTAGTGTCCCGTGCAGTGCCGCCGCCCTGACCGCGGCCATCAAGGGCGCCAGCAGTGGCGAGACCCTCAGCCTGGCCCCACTGTGCACCTACGGGCTCACCGCCGCACTGCCGCCTATCGTGGAAAACCTCATTATCAAGGGCAATCACGCCACCATCGAGCGCAGCGCAGCGGCCGGAACCCCGGAATTTGCCATCCTCACGGTGGGTCTTGACCACGGGCCAGCAATCGGGACCCTGGCGACCAGCGACCTGAATATCAGCGATGGTGACCCTGGCATCAATCTGCGTGCAATGGCACCGTCTCGGTGCATGGCGGGACATTCACCGGCAACACCACCGCCATCGAGCAGCGCCTTTTACACGACGCTCCAGCGTGACCGGGGCGAGGTTCACGGATAACAGCGGCCGGGATGGCGGGGCCATCTATTCGGCAGCTGGCAACATGAACGTGACCGATAGCACCTTCACCGGTAACAGCGCGGAGCTGGGCGGCGCGGTGTATGCCCAGTACGGGCACGCAGACGATAGCGGACTGCCATTCGCCGGCAACACCGCCACCGACGCAGGTGGCGCCCTGTACGACGACAGTGAAATCACGATGACCGACAGCACCTTCACCAGCAACCACGCGGCCGCCGGCGGGGCGATCACCATCTTTGACCAGATCAGCGCCGAACTGGCCGTGACCGGGTCTGCGTTCATCGCCAATACAGCCCAAAACGGCGGGGCCATCTACAACTACGACGGCCTGACCGCGACCGACAGCGTCTTCACCGCGAACCGCGCCACCCAGGGCGGGGCGATCGACCAGGATTGGTGCGCGACGCTGACGGGCGATCTCTTCACCCGGAACACGGCCACGGCCAGCGGCGGGGGCATGTACGCGGGCTACCACACGATGGTGCGTGACTCTGTCTTCGCGCGGAACACGGCCGGTTCCCGAGGGGGCGGGATCTACAACGGGCTCAGCTCGCTGGACTTCGGCGGGCCGCTCATCGTGAGCAGTAGCTCGATCACCGGCAATTCCGCCGGAACCGACGGCGGCGGGATCTTCAACCACGCCGGCCTCGGCGCTACCGCCGGCCTCGCGGGCAGCGCCGTGGCCCGGAACCTCCCCGACAACTGCGCGCCCCCAGGGGCGGTCTCGGGCTGCGCGGCGATGACTACCACAAAGGGCGGCACCGGCCTGCCGGCGGGCGGGAGCCGACCCCTGCCGGGGCAGCCCGTGCCGTGGCGGCTTCCGTGCCGTGGCGATCCGTGCCGAGGCACCACGGCGGTCATCTCCCCCCGTCCCTGCTGCGGGAGCTGACCGGCCGCTGACAGCCGGCGAATCCGGGGGCCAGGTTCTCCGCCGGGAACCTGGCCCCTGACTAACTGGGGCGGGTGCTACACGCCGCGTTCGGCGATCAGGCGGCCCGAGGAGATGGCCGCGTTGAAGGCCTCGAAGTCGCGCTCGTTCTGGTCCGCGTACGCGGCGGAGAAGTCCGCGATCGCGTTCTCGAACACGTCCGAGCCGCCCAGGTAGGCGGCGATGGCGATCTCGTCGCCGGACCGCGCGTGCGCCCGGGCCAGGGTCAGCCCGCACAGCTCGCCGTACAGCCGCAGGCCGCGCGGGATCATCGTGGCGATGTTGACCGAGAACTTCCAGTCCCGCAGCTGCCGGACGTAGAAGTCGCGGGCTCTTGCCGTCCAGCCCGGCGGCAACCGCTGCCAGCCCAGGAAGATGTCGCTGGCCGCCTGCATGAGCCGCTGGCCGTTCACCACCCGCTCGCCCTGGTTGTTGTACTTGCTCGCCCCGGCGAAGCGGGCGAGCACCGACTCCTCGGCCTCCTTGACCTGGAGGAAGAGCGGGTCGGACTCGTCCCGGCCGAGCATGAGGACGATCCAGCAGCGGGTGCCCACGCTGCCCACGCCGACCACCTTGCGCGCGATGTCGGTGAACTCGATACTGCTCGAGCAGCACCCGGCGATCGGGCTGCAGCGTCCGCCGGTACTGGCCGATGAGGTCTTGCAGTTCCTTCGCGATGTCGACCGCGCCGGCCAGCTCGCCGAGCAGGTCGCGGAGCGGGACGATGACCGGCGGGTCGGAAACGATCCGCGGCTGCCCGTCCTCGATCCGGGTCAGCTTGTCCAGCTCCTGCATGCTGTCCCGGGTCCGGGCCTTGGCCAGGCCCTTGTCGAGTGGCTTGCGCTGGCGCTCCTTCAGCAGGCCGTCGAACCGGGCCCGGAACTCGTCGATGTCCACCTGGGTGTACCAGACGTCCAGGTTGCCCTGGCCGGACAGCTGCCGCATGACCTGCCGGTAGCGCCGGGCCGAGGCGAGCACGATCTTCCTGCGGTCCTTGTCGCTGAACCCGTTCTCCCGCGCGGCTACCTCCAGGCTGGCCGCCAGCCGCTTCACGTCCCATTCCCAGGGCGCGGGCAGCGTCTCGTCGAAGTCGTTGACGTCGAAGAGCAGCTTGCGCTCGGGCGAGCCGAAGAGGCCGAAGTTGGACAGGTGCGCGTCCCCGCACGCCTGCACGATCATCCCGGTGGCCGGGGTGGTGGCCAGGTCGCTGGCCATGGGCAGGGCCGCGCCCCGGTAGTAGGTGAACGGGGTCTCCATCATCCGGCCGTACCGCACCGGGACCAGGTCCGGGACCCGCGGCGGCGCCCTGCGACTCCAGCAGCGCGACCGGGTCAGGCCGGTCCGGCGACGGCTTCCACTCGGCGTGACTCTCGCGCGGCACCTCGGCGCGCGCCGCCTTGCCGCGGACCCGGCGTTCGGCCGGGGTCTCATGCTGCCGCGACGCCTCCAGCCCGGTCGCCGTGCTGCGGGGCAGGACCACGGACCGGCGCGCGCCCTCGGGCACCCCGGCGGGCAGCGTGGTGGCGGCTCCGTTCTGGGTCGCCGCGCGGCGCGCGGTCGTGGTGCGCGCGGTCGTGGCGCGCGGTCGTTGCGGTGCGCGTCGTGGCGCGCGACGCCGTCGCGTGCGTGCGGTCGCGGTGCGCGCACGTGCGCGCAGTGCGCGCGGTCGCGGTCCGCGCCGGTGCGGTGCGCGCCGTGCCTCGTGTCGTGCTGCGCGAGGAGCTGCGGGCCGTGCTTCCGGACGCGGGTGCCTTCGGGCTCGCGCTGGCCCGGCTGGCGGTCGTCCCGCTGGCGCTGGCCCGGCTGGCCGTGGACCGGGCCGCCGTGCTCTTCGCCGCCGTGCTCTTCGCCGCGGCGGGCTTCGCCGCAGTGCTCTTCGCCGCGGCGGGCTTCGCCGCAGTGCTCTTCGCCGCGGCGGGCTTGGCCGCGGCGGGCTTCGCCGCGGTGCTCTTCGCCGCGGCGGGCTTCGCCGCAGTGCTCTTCGCCGGCGGCTGCGTGCTTCGCCGCAGTGGTCCTTCTGCCGTTGGACTTGGCGGTCGCTGCTTTACTCCCTGACGTCCTGCTCGGTGGCTGTGCCATGAGCTCTTGTCCCTTCCTTGACCGTGAACCCGGGTGGGCCCGGTGCTGTGAACGCGTGTCATGACTGCGCGAGGCGGACGCCGCCCTTATCCGACTCACCCTGACTGCCTGCTGTCTTAGTTGCATCACCCCCCGGGGATGACGACGATGCCCCATCGGCCAGCGAATCTGCGTAATGAGACGTACCCCGCCCGGGCAGCGAACCGCCATCCAGAGGGCCGCCTGCTCGGTGAACGCGGCCCTCGTCCATCGGAGGCCGCATGTCCCGACCGATCGAGGACTACGCCCTGGTCGGCGATCTGCAGGCGGCGGCGCTGGTGAGCCGGGCCGGTTCCATCGACTGGCTGTGCCTACCACGATTCGACTCCGAGGCCTGCTTCGCCGCGCTGCTGGGTGACGAGAGGCACGGGTACTGGCAGATCGCCCCGGCCCGCGAGATCACCCGGGTCCACCGCAGGTACCGGCCCGGCACCCTGGTCCTGGAGACCGAGTTCACCACCGCCTCCGGGGTGGTCCGCCTCATCGACTGCATGCCGCCGCGGGGCGCCGACCCCGTGCTGATCCGGCTGATCGAAGGAGTGGCCGGACGGGTTGACATGCGGATGACGCTCGCCGCGCGCTTTGAGTACGGCCTGTCCCTGCCCCGCGTCCGGCAGCAGGACGCGGCCCGGCGGATCGTGGCTGGTGGTCAGTCGCTCTGGATATTCAGCCCACTCGAAGTGCGCGCGTCCGAGGCGGACCTGGTCGCCTTCTTCTCGGTCAGCCAGGGCGACCGGGTCCCGGTGGCGGCGGTCTGGCGCCCGTCGCACCTGCCGGCACCCGACCCGCCGCCGGCCAGCGCCCTGGTCGAGCAGACCACCGGCTGGTGGGAGGACTGGGTCGCCGGCCTGCGCGGCGCCGGCCCGGGCCCAGGCGAGTGGCAGGAGGCGGTGGTCCGCTCACTGATCACGCTCAGGGCGCTCTGCTACGCACCGACGGGCGGCCTGGTCGCCGCGCCGACGACCTCACTCCCCCAGCAGGCCAGCGGCCTGCGCAACTGGGACTACCGCTACTGCTGGACGCACGACGCCGCCGACGCCGTGGATGCCTTCCTGGCGGCCGGCGCCGATGCGGAGGCGGGCAGCCTGCTGAACTGGCTCGCCCAGGCCGTGGGCGGTCCGCCGGCGCAGGTCCAGGCGGTGTACCGGGTCACCGGGGAGCGCCGGATGCCGGAGCTCGAGGCCGGGTGGCTGCCCGGTTACGAGAGCGCCCAGCCGGTCCGCATCGGCAACGCCGCCGCGACGCTGCCCCAGCTCGGCATGTTCGGCGATGTGCTGCGGGCCCGGCTGACGGTCCGGGCCGCTGGCCTCCCGCCGGCCGAGGCTGGTCCCGATGAGACCAGCCTGGCCGACACCGACGCCATTCTCTCGTTCCTGGAGGCACGCTGGCCGGAACCAGACGCCGGCCTCTGGGAAATGCGCGGGCCGCCCCGGCAGTTCACCCACACCAAGGCGATGATCTGGGCCGCCGCCGACTCCGCCGTCAAGATGATCGAGTTGTTCGGGGATCGCGGGCCGGTCAGGCGCTGGCGGCGGCTGCGTTCCGCGGTCCGCGCCGACGTGCTGGCCCGCGGGTACGACCCGGACCGGAACACGTTCACCCAGCACTACGGCTCAGCCGGAGTGGACGCCAGCCTGCTTCGCCTCCCGCCGCTGGGATTCCTGGCCGCCGCCGACCCCCGGATGGCCGGCACCGTGGAAGCCATCACCCGGGAACTGGACGACAGTGGCGTGCTACTGCGCTACCGGACCCACCCGCCGGCCGACACCGATGGCCTGCCCGCTGGTGAGGCCGGCTACCTGCCCGGCTCGTTCTGGCTGGCTCAGGTGCTCGCGGCCGCGGGCCGGACCGAGGAGGCGGCCGGCTCTTCACCGCCCTGCTCGCCCTGCGCAACGACGTGGGGCTGCTGGCCGAGGGGTATGACCCGCTGCGCAGGCGGTTCACCGGTAACTATCCACTGGCCGGCTCGCACATCGGCCTGATCATGACCGCGCGGGCTCTTACCCAGATTGGCCAGTTCGCCCCGTCTGGGTGATGTGCCGCGAGCCGGCCACACGGCACCGTAGATCCCGGCCACCCCGAGCCGGCCCCGGGCTCTCCGGGTCGGCGGCCGCTGAAGCGCACAACGGTCGGGGAGGCCTGACATACATGAGCCGTCCGCTCTTCATGCCGCTTCTCGCCCCGGAAGCACCCGCACGCCGCCTGGGCCGGCCAGCGGGGAAATCCAGGTCCCGGGCGGCGGGATGGCTGCGCAGCCGGACGGCGACCCGGCAGGTCCGGGCCAGGGCCCCGATTCCGTACCTGGGCATGACCACCGCCCTGGATGGCTGCCGGGGCAGTGGCCTGGCGGACGCGGTCCTGCACCGGGTACTGCGCACGGGCGCCCCGGTCGGAACCGTGGTCCTGGACCTCGGAGCGGCCGCCACGCTGGACCCGGAGACCTGCGCGGCGATCCTGCTGGTGCATCAGCGGCTGACCGCGATCGGCACCCGGCTGCGGCTGGCGGCCAGCGCGCGCGGACTGATCGACGGCCTGGCCGGTGCCGGGGTGGTCCAGCAACTCGGCCGCGACACCATTCATGCGAGCTTCCGTAGCGCGGTGCTCGCGGTGTACGCGGCCCAGCCCGGGCCGGGGCTGGCCGTAGGCCGGATCCGGACCGAGCTGGAGATGCAGGCCGAAACCATCGAGCTGTTATTCGCCCGGCCGCTAGTCCCTCATCCGCGATGTCCTCGGTCCAGGCCGCACCGGCGTTAGAGCGGCGGAGCGCGATTGCTCCTGCTTCACCCGCTGCGGGTGGAGCCGTCCCGCCGCGTACGGCGGTGAACTAGGTCAGCCACAGCATCTGTGAGAGGAAAGGACACCATGTCTGACCTGATCGCCATCGGTTACCCGGACGAGACGACCGCGGAACTGGCCGCGGAAGAGGCTCGCCGGCTGGCCAAGGACCTGATCATCGAGCCCGATGCCATCGCGAGCATCGTCCGCGACAAAGAGGGCAAGTTCCACGTGCACACCAGCCATCATCCGGTCGGGGCCGGGGCCAGCTGGGGAATGTTCTGGGGACTGCTGTTCGGCCTGCTGTTCTTCATCCCGTTCTTCGGCCTGGCCATCGGCGCCGGGATGGGTGCCCTGATGGGGAAGGTCACCAAGTCGGGCATCGACCGCGAGTTCCAGGACCAGGTCCGCGGCCTGCTCAAGCCGGGCACCTCGGCGCTGTTCCTGATGGTGGAGAAGGTGACCCCCGACAAGGCCACCGAGGCGCTCAGCCAGTTCGGCGGCACCGTGCTCAAGTCTTCGCTGTCCAAGGATGGCGAGGCTGACCTGCAGGAGGCGCTGCACGGGAAGAACGCTCCGGCCAGCTGACTCCGCGCCACCATGATCCTGGTCAACTGGTGCTGCCCCACAGCACTAGCTGACCAGGATCATGCTTGTGCGGCCCAGCCCGATCTAGCTCAGCCCCGGGGGGCCGGCGCCATCGCCGGCCCCCCGATGGGATCAGATGCCGAGCAGCTTCTGCTTGGCCGCGGAGAACTCCGCATCGTCCAGCGCGCCGCTGTCATGCAGCGTGCTGAGCTGCTTGAGCTGCTCCGAGATCGGCATGTCCGCCGGACCAGCCTGCTGGTCCCCCTCCGGCGGGCCGCCGCCCGGCTGGGCGCCGCCTTGCTGCTGTTCCGGGCTGCTGGTCTGGCCATCCTGGCCAGACTCCGGTGCGGACTGCTCCGCTGAGTGCTGGGCCACCTTCTTGCCCGCCATATACGCGCCACCACCGACTACTGCCGCGCGCAGCAACGGACGCCGCCGTCTGTACATGTCCCGCCCCCCTCAGCCGGCCTGGACGTCAGATGCCATCGCCCTCGGGCAGGGCCAGCCCGAGGGCGACCATGATCTCCGGGGCCGCCCCGATGACCCTCGGGCCGCCGACCTGCGGGGCGACCGCGCGCAGCACGCCCAGGATCTCGGCCGGGCTGGCCCCGGAGTCCAGCGCGTTGGAGACCTGCCACAGGTACGAGGCGGGCGGGGCGTCCAGGGCGATCAGGGCAGCGATCTTGACCAGCGAGAAGGTGCGGGCGTCCAGCCCGCTGTTCTCCTGCGCGGCCTCGCGCAGTTCGAGTGCTTCGCCGAGGACCTCAAGGTCGCCCAGGGACAGGCCGTTCAGCGCGTCCCGGGTCGCCGCGTCCACGTCAACGTTGGCAGGCATGCTCATGTTCGCTTCCTCTCGGTGGGCCGTGCGGCGGGCCCGCGGCGGCTTCTCCGGCTGTCAGGTTCGTGGGTTTCCCCGGATCTGACGTTCGCGCGCATCCGCGCACGGCGCGCCACCCGGCGCGGGTGAGGCGAAATGCGGCCCGGGTCACCCTAGGCTGGCGGGCATGACGAACCCGGGGGGACAGGCCAGGCTGTTCCTTCCGGGCCAGGGGTCCGGGCCGCGGTACGGCAGCCTGCTGGTGATCCTGGTCGTCACCTACCTGCTGTCCGCGTTCGGGTCGGGTCACCTGGTCACCACTGTGCAGGTGGCGCTGTTCCTGGCCGTGGTGCTGATCGCGCTGCGCAACGGCCGGTTCCACCGCAAGACCGTGCAGATCCTCGCGGTGGGCCTGCTCCTCGGCTCGGGCATCTCCGTCATCCTCCGGTTCGTCGACGACAACGGCCCCGGCGGCGCGCTGGCGAGCCTGTGGACCGCCCTGATCCTGTTGCTGGCAGCGTTCCTCCTGGTGCGGCGCGTGCTCTCCCAGCCGGAGATCACCGCGCAGAGCATTTACGGCGTGCTGAGCGCCTACATGATCCTCGGACTGATCTTCTCCGCCCTGTACGTCGCGATGTGGAAGTTCGGCCTCCCCAGTTCGTTCTTCGCATCCGGGGAGGCAAACAATCCCAAGACATTCCAGTACTTCAGCTTCACCACGCTGACGACCCTGGGATACGGGGACTTCACCGCGGCCGATAACGGTGGCCGGGCGGTGGCCGTGCTGGAGGCCGTCATCGGCCAGATGTTCCTGGCCACCCTGGTCGCCCGGCTGGTCGCCGGGTTCCGCTGGTCGGATCGGGCGGCCGCCCGGCGGGCCGGCCAGCAGACGGCTCCGGCCGCGGTCCAGAGTCCGGGCGTCAGCGGCACGGTGCCGGATTCCGGCCCGGACGACCCGCCCTCTGGTGCACCACTCCCGCCGGCCGGATCCCGCCCGGCGGCCCCCGGCCGGTCCCGGGCCAAGAAGGCCTCGGCTCCCGGCCTGATCCGGCTGAGCCCGCCAGGCGCGGTGCGCGGACGCGGAACCGGTCAGCGCCCTGGCGCGCGGAAGGGGACCGGGGGGTCAGGCCCGGTCCCCGCCCCCCGCCCCACGGAGCGGGATTGAACCAGGCGGCCCTGAGGGCCGCGTGAGCGGCGGACCCCAGGGCCGCCCCCGGGGTCAGATTTCCTTCACCTCCCCGCCGTGCATGGCCAGCGCGTAGATGACCACGATGTCCAGCGCGATGAGGATGACGCCCCAGACCGGGTAGGCGGCGAGAAACGCGAGGTTGATGACGGCGCTGATCACCGCCAGCGCGATGCCGACCACCCGGGCCCAGGTCTGGCCGACCAGGACCCCGAAGCCGACCAGGATGAACAGCGCGCCCAGGGCCAGATGCGCCCAGCCCCAGGCCGAGTAGTTGACGTGCACGACCAGATGACTGCTGTTGACCGAGTAGTAGCCCTTTTCGAACAAGGCCACCAGGCCGTCGATGACGTGGAACGCCCCTAGCGTGATCATGACGACGCCCGCGAAGACGACCCAGCCCACCCAGCCGCTAGGCCTGCTGGCCGCCCGTGCCCCCCGGTAGCCAGCGGGCGGGTCGGTGCCTGGTGTGCGTTCGGCTTGCGTATCGCTCATATCGTGTCCACTCCCTCGGTAGCGGGGCAGGTGGTGACCAGTAACGGCCCGGCCCTGCCGGTGAACGAGTTAGTGCCCCCCTCGACCGTTGTGGCCGGTTTCTACGCTTCCGAGGCAGCTTTCAGCAAGCATCACCCAACGTGGGTGAAACACCCCCTGCGCACCGAATCATGCCAGCTCAGCGGGGGTTTCCCGGTCCGGGGGCGTCTCGTCTAGGGCGTCTGGTCTCCGGGCGCCTGACCCAGGGGCAGCCGGTCCGGGGACGGCCCGTCGGCGGATGCCTGGACCGGGGGGATCTGGTCCGGGGGGATCTGGTCCGGGGACGGCCGGTCCAGGAACCGGAGCCGGGCCGCGCGGGCTTCCCAGTAGTACACGACCGCCGTCCCGGCGATCATGTCGTGCAGGGCCCGGCGGTCGCGCTGGAACAGGATGCCGGTGAAGCCCAGCCCGAGGAGCAGGAAGCTGAGCGGGAAGGCCAGCGTCCGGATCACCGCGCGGCGCGGGCCAGCCAGCGTCCCGTCGGCGGCCACCACCTTGACCCCGAGCAGGGCCATGCCCAGGGTCTTGCCGCTCGCCCCCCACGAGTAGGCGAAATAGACGAACTCCCAGACCACGAACAGGATCGCGACCGGAAGATCGTTGCGGTTCCAGGAGATGGAGTGCCCGGTGATGATGCTGGCCGCGAAGGAGATCGCCGCGAGGGCCAGCATGAACACTCCGATGCTGACCCCCAGGTCCACCGCGTACGCCACGAACCTGGACACCGCGCCCCCGAAATGCGGCCGCTGCGCGGGAGCGTCGCGGCGGAGCAGCCGGGCGACCCAGCGGGCGATCCACTCGTCCAGCCCGACGGCCTGGCTGCGGGCCGCGTCCCGCGCGTCGCCCGCGATGCCGCCGGACGAGTGAGCGATCATCGCGCCGATGTCGGTGTGCATGGCGATGGCGTCAATGTCGACGCTCTGGGCGATGCTGTTGATGTCCACCCGGTCGACGATCGCGCCCACGTCCACCCGGGCGAGCAGGTCGTCGAGGTCCACCTTGGCCAGCAGTTGGTTCAGGTCAACCTGGTCCAGGATCTTGTCCACATCGACCTGGTCCACCAGCTTGTTCATGTCAACCTGGTCGAGGATCTTGTCCACATCGACCTGGTCCACCAGCTTGTTCACGTCAACCCGGTCCACGATGGCGTTCAGGTCCACCCGCTGAACGAGGGCGTTTACATCCAGGGTCCGGACCACCAGGTCGATCACCCGTTCGGCGGTCTTCTCGGCCAGCTGCTCGACCGGATCGGTTATGCGCTTGCCCATCGAGCGCAAGCCATGCAGTGGGTCCACCGGCGTCAGCCCTTCCTGATCAGCCCGACCAGCCCGTCGGTAGCCACGATGGGGCCCGCTGCCCCGGGGTGCAAGCCAGGATCATCCGGCCATTGCGGTGCCGCCGGCCGTTGCAGGCCGCCAGATGCCCGGTAGCTGGCTCCGGCGCGACGACCTGGCTGCCTGGCCGCCTCGATCAGCATGGGCCTCAGCTGCCGTGCGGGCAGGCGGCCTGCGGCAGGGCCGCACCCGGTGCCGGGGGCCTGCCGATCAGCTCGATGAGGCCGAGGACCACGAGCAGCAGGATGGCCAGGACTATGGCGACCGCGGCGGTCGGGCGGCCCCAGAACACGAAGATGATCGCGAACAGGGCCACCGCGCCGATGCGCAGTGCGTGGCGGTGCTGGTACGTCCACCGCCCCACCGGCCCGGTACGCAGCCCGGCCCGTTCCCCGCTGGACCGCAGCCAGCCCAGCGCGCCGCTGACCGCGCCGCGGGCCCGGACCGCGGTGACCGACGGGCCGGTGAAGAAGGCCGCGATGGCCACGATCAGGCCCACGACCAGCAGGGTCCGCAGCCCGTCCTTGATGAACCGGACCAGGGTGTCGAACAGGACGGCCGCCGCGTTGGCGGGCAGCACGCTGTTCGGCACGCTGTTCAGGTAGATGCTGCGGCCGATGGCCAGGGCGATACCGAGCACGAGCATGGACGCGGCGAAGCCGAGCCCGGCGCCGATCAGCGCCCGGCGGTGACTGCGCGCGACGTAGATCCCGGCGCCGAGCAGCAGCAGGGTCAGGATGGGCAGCACGATCTTCAGGTCATTGAGAAGCCGGTAGCCGTTCTGCGCCTTGACCAGGTACTTCGCGGAGAACAGGGCGAACGCGGGGTTGACCGGCGGGATGCTGTTGACCAGCGTGAAGCCCCGCGCGGCCAGGTCTTTCTTCACGACGTCGATGAACGGCCCGAGGTTCAGCACGACCTGGCCGTTGCTGATGGTGATGGAACCATTGCCCTGGCCGGACAGGGCCTTCACGACCTGCGCGTGGGCCCTCCGGTTCACCTGGACCCACAAGTTCGCCACCTGCGGGCTCGCGACGATCTTGGCCACCTGGGTGTGGATGAAGCCGCCTACCGCGCCCGCCAGCGACCCCGAGAAGGTCTGCAGCAGGGTGCCGACCCGGGTCAGGCCCTTGCTTTTCAGCGCCGCGGCGGCCTGGTTGGTGCGGGCTTGGACGTCGAGGCGGGTGTTGATCTCAGTCGTGATCTTGTCGGTCAGCGCGGCCTGGACGGCCGGGTCATGGATGAGCGGGGCCACGTTCTCCACGTAGCGGCTGGTGTCGGACACCTGGTTGGCGGTCCAGACCGCGAGCACCGAGACGGGGGCGAGGATGCAGCCCAGCACAATGCACAAAGTGGCGACCGGGCCACGCCAGCCTGGCCGGCGCCGTCGGCCGGTGCCTACCGCGCCGCCGGAGGCGGTGTCCGGCGGCGCAGGCCGGGCGCGCAGATCAGCTACCTCGGCGCGAAGCTGTTCGAGCTCAGCTTTTTGCCGTTCGAGCTCAGCTTGTTCATCAGCGGTGAGAGAACCGGGGTCGTGCGTAGGCCGATCCTTTGCCGCACTATCGTCACCGTCAGACACCGGCCACCTCCTGCTCCCCTTACTGGGAGCCCATGGAAGCCTGCCGCCGCGGGCACCTGTGCCCCCCGGTTGCGGGTGCCCCTCGGCGGCAGGCTTGATCACCATCGCTGAGGCAGCCCTCTGGTCACCTCCCCCGCACCGGGTGAAAGCCGGGCCAGATCCCCGGGAGGCATCCAGGCCCCGGCGGGGGGCACGGTCGCCGTGTCCGGACGTGTCCGGACCTGCGGGGTCCCAGCCCGGGCCTTCGCCGACCCGGAACGTTCGTCGGCAGATAGCCAACCGCAGGGGTGGCCGACGCGTCTCACCCGCAGCGGGTGAGGTGAGTAAGGCCCGCGGCGGCCATAGTCCACCCAAAGAGATATCGACGCCCTAGTCCGGACGCCCTAGTCTGGATGCACATTCGGCTAGGACGCGGCGACCGATAACGGCTGACGTGACGTGGGAGGAAGGCGCTCGTGACTATCGGCGGAAGCGCGGCACTGATCATCATCGGTGCGATTCTCCGCTTCGCTGTCACCTGGACCCCCAAGAACGTCGACTTGCAGGTCATCGGGGTGATCTTGATGATCGGCGGGGCGGCCGGCCTGTGCGTCGCCATCGGCCTGATGCTCATGCGGCGGCGCGACCGGGGCGCGGCAGAGGTGACCGAGCAGCGCCGTTACGTCGAACCGCCGATGTAGCCGGCGGCGCCGCGCACGACCTGGATTGCCGTTGACGTAGGGCCTACGACGGCTAGCGTTTGGAACGTGACGCGGCATCAGCTGGACCTGCTGGCCCTGGTCAGCATCGTCGTGTGCTGGTGCGCTTTCGTAGCTACCTGGCTGGCGGCCGAGAATCACAACCTGGGCCAGGCCCCGGAGGAACGGACGCGTTCCTGGTTCGGAACCGCCGTCACTCCCGGCCTGATCATCGTGGCCGTGGTCAATCTCGCGGTGCCCAGGGCACAGTGGCGCACCCTGACGTTTTTCGCTCCCCCGGTTCGCATCCTGGGGCTAGTGATCCTGCTGGCCGCGACGGCGTTCACGATCTGGGCCCGGCTCGCGCTCGGCACCATGTGGAGCGGGGCGCCCGCAGTCAAGCAGGAACACCAGCTCCGCACCAGCGGGCCGTACAGCGTAACCAGGCATCCGATCTACACCGGGATGCTGGGCATGCTCCTCGGCTGCCTCCTGGTCACCGGGGGCGGGCGGTGGATCGTGCCCTTCCCGGTGTTTCTCGTGCTCCTGGAGATCAAACTCCACATCGAGGAACGGCTGATGCAGGCCGAGTTTCCCGGCGACTATCCGCGCTATCGCCAGCGGGTGCCCCAGCTCGTACCGGGGACGGCAAAATCTTGCTGGGGCCGGGGTAAGCGTTTCGGGTCGCAGGCGGGTTAACAGGTGTGAGCCAAGGCAACGCCGAGTTCGCGGAGTTCTTCGCGGCCAGCTGGGAGCCCTGCCTGCGGGCGGTGGCCGCCAGCACCGGCAGCATGACGCTGGCCGAGGACCAGGTCGCGGAGGCGTTCGCCCGGGCGTGGGCGAGCTGGCCCAAGGTCAGCCGTCATCCAGCGCCCCGGGCCTGGGTGGTCCGCACCGCACTGAACGCCGGGGCGTCCGCGTGGCATCGGCGGAGCAAGGAAACGGCGCTGGCCAGCCAGGACATCGCGGGGGCCGGCAGCGAGGGGACCGGCCTGGACACGGCCCTGCTCACTGCGCTGCGCCGCCTGCCGGCCCGCCAGCGGGAGGTGATCGTGCTGCGTGTCTTCCTCGACCTGGACATCGACACGACCGCCCGGCAGCTGGGCATCGCGCCGGGAACGGTCCGGGCTCACCTGTCGCGGGCCATGACCGCCCTGCGCGGCGAACTGGCCCCCGCCATGATGACGGAGACCAGATGATGAACCACGACGAGCGGGCGATGAACGACGACGAGCCCCGGGACGACGGCGCCCTGACCGCGGAGCTGGTCGATTCCCTGGCTGAAGTGGCCGTGCCCGAGCGGCCACCGCTGGCCGCGATCACCGGCCGGGGCCGCGTGCACCGGCGGCGGCGGCTCGCCGGTTTCGCGGGTCTCGGCGGTAGCGGTGCCGTGGCGGTCATCGCGCTGGTGCTCGGCCTGACCGGCGTTGTCGGTCCGGCCCCCGCCCGCACCGGCATGGGGCAGACCGCGGCCTTCACCCTCACCAGCTATGTCAACGGCACCGTCGCGCTGAAGCTGAGTCAGGTGTTCGACCCGGCCGCGCTGCAGCGGGCACTCGCGCAGCACGGCATCCGGGCTCTAGTCAAGAACGACACCTATTGCTCGTCCAACCCTGCGGCACCCAGCCCGGTCCGCCTCGGGGTACTGCCCATCCCGAGGCGCGCCGGGGGGCGTCACCGAGCGACGCCAGGGCCCGGCAGTGGCCAGGGCATCTGGGAAAGCGCGACGCTCCCGGTCAAGCCCAGTCAGCTGGCCCCGATGGGTGACCCCATTTCGATGGTGATCAACCCCGCGGCGATGCCCTCCGGGACCGAACTGTTCATCGGATTCTTCCACCCGGGCTACTCCCTCTTCGTAGACCTCATCTACACCAGCTCTCACACCTGCATCAACGGCCAGCAGCCGCCCGCCGTGGCCGGTCTGGACCGGCCCTCGTCAGCCGGGCACGGATGATCCGGGCCGGCCTCGCAGCGCAACTCTTTCCCGGCCGACGTAAGCGTTTCCGGTCACTGGCGGGTTAACGGGTGTGAGCCAGGACAACGCCGCGATGGCCGCTGCGCACGGCGCATCTGATACTGCCCAGCCGCCCCAGGTCATGGTGGCAGCGGAGGATATTTCCAAGACCTTCGGCAGCGGGCGCACGGCCGTGCACGCGCTGCGGGGGGTGTCGTTCACGGTTGACCGGGGTCGGCTCACTGCCTTGCGCGGGCGATCCGGTTCCGGCAAGACCACGCTGCTGAACGTCATCGGCGGCCTGGACAGCCCGACGGCGGGCCAGGTGCGGGTGGATGGCCGCGAGGTGGGCCGGATGACCGAGCGGGACCGGCTGGCGCTGCGGCGGGACACGGTCGCCTTCATCTTCCAGTCCTTCGGGCTCATTCCCATGCTGTCCGCCGCGGAGAACGTGGGGATTCCGCTGCGCATCGCGGGCGTGCGGCCCAGCGAGCGCCGGGAGCGGGTGGCGGCCATGCTGGCGCTGACCGGCTTGTCCAGCCATGCTGCGCACCGGCCGGGCGAACTCTCCGGGGGCCAGCAGCAGCGGGTCGCCATCGCCCGCGCGCTGGCCGGCCGGCCAGGCCTGCTGATCGCCGACGAGCCGACCAGCCAGCTCGACCTGGAGACCGGCCGGGACATCATGGAGCTGCTGCTGAGCGTGGTGCGCTCCGAGGGAATCACCGCCCTGGTCGCCACCCACGACGAGGCGCTCATCGACCTGGCTGACAAGATCATTTCCCTGGAAGATGGCTGCGTCGTGACCGGACAGGCTGCCGGGCAGCAGGCCCTGGCCGGGGACGCCGGAACTCAGACGAGAGATGGGTAAACAGCCACCTATGCCCCAGCCTGAGGGCAACAGCGGGGGACCGGATCGGAGCTGGTCTGTGCCTGGTCTGGGGATCTCCTTCCTCGCCCGCCGAGCCAGATCCTCATGGCTGCTCCTGGCCTGCGTCGCGGTCACGGTCCTGCTCGCCACCGGACTCGCGGCCGCGGGATGGACCTTCGCCGCCGCGGTGATCCCGCCCGGAGCGCAGACCATCCTCGCCGCCCCGCAGGGCCGGGTGATTGGATTCAGCGGCGTGGTCGACAATGCCGGGCAAGCTGCCACCGACTCGCGGCTGATCCGCACCACGTTGCGCAAGGCATGGCCGGGGATCGGTTACCAGATGCAGAGCGCACTGTGGGCGAACCCGATCCCGCTCTCGCCGTCCCGGGCCGTCCGCACCGAGCCGAGCCCGGTTCTGGGACTTCCGCCCCCGGTCGACTGGCAGATCCAGGTCGCGACGCTGGCCGGGCTCCGCACCCAGACGACGCTGACCGCCGGGACATGGCCAGGTCCGCCGCATCCCGGCCGCCCGCTCCCGGTAGCGCTGCCGGCGGCCGTGGCCAGCCGGCTGCACGTGACGCCTGGCTCGGTGCTGAAAGTCGCCACCCGGTCGGGACCGGCCTCGGCCGGGCTGCGCGTCACCGGCGTGTTCCGGCTCAAGAACCCGGCGTCGCCGTACTGGGCGCTGGACCAGTTGCCCGTCTCCGGCTTCGCCGCCAATGCCATCCCAGGGGTCGGCGCCCCGGGTTCCCTCGTCATATACGGCCCCGCGGTGGTGAGCCCTTCGGCGTTCCGCAGCGGCGTCACCGCGAGCCAGGCCTCGTGGTTCGTGCTTCCGCCGGCGCCGGTCATGGCCCGGCAGGACATCGGCGCGCTGGCTGGCCGCACCAGCCAGGTGGTGGCGAAGCTGACCACATTGATCCTCCCGTCCGGGCTGCAGGTGACCACGCGCCTGCCGCAACTGCTGGACGGCATCGCCAGCAACGTCGTGCTGGCCAGATCGCTGTTCACTATCGGCGCGCTGGAGTTGCTGCTGGTCGCGGGGGCGGCACTGGTGCTGGCCGCGCGGCTGCTGGCGAGTCTGCGCGACGAGGAGTCCGCACTGCTGCGGGCGCGCGGCGCCACCAGGTGGCAGCTGACGCGGCCGGTGCTGGCCGAGGCGCTGGTCATCGGCGCCGTGGCCGGCGTGGCCCGCGTGCTGGCCGGCGTTCGCCTCACCGGCGCGGCGGCCAGCGCGGGCCAGCTACGCCTGGACAGCTACCAGGCCAGCCGGATCAGCTCGCTGGCGTGGCTGTCGGCTCTGGCCATGCTGGCGCTGTGCGCGGCAGTGATGGCCTGGCCGGCGCTGGGTGCCGTGACCCCTGATGCGGCCAGGATCCGTCAGGGCCGGCAGGCCCGGCTCGCGGGGGTCGCCTGGGCGGGCGGCGATCTGGCTGTGGTGGCGCTCGCGGCGCTCGCCGTGTGGCAACTGCGCGGATATTCGGCGGTCGCCCGCCCGGCGGCGGGGTCATTCGGGATCGATCCCGTGGTCGCCGTCGCTCCCGCGCTCGCGCTGGCCGCGGTCGCGCTCGTGCCGCTCCGTACGCTGCCGCTGCTGGCCAGGCTGGCCGACGGGGCAACCGAGCGCGGCAGGCGGCTGGCCGCCGCCATGGTGAGCTGGCAGATCGGCAGGCGGACGATCCGCCAGGCCGGGCCGGTCCTGCTCGTCGTCGTCGCGACGGCCACCACCACGCTGGCGCTGGCCGGGTGGAGGAGCTGGCAGCAGTCGGCTGCGGACCAGGCCGCGTTCGCGGTCGGCTCGGACGTGCGGCTGGGCGCCACGGCCGGGGTACCGCTGGACCCCAGGGCGATCATCGGGGAGCCAGGTGTCACCGCCGCGACACCGGCCAGCATCGCCAGCATCGGCAGCGGGGGCCAGCTGATCGCCCTGGGCGCGGCCACAGCGGGCCAGGCGATCCTGCTCCGCCCCGACCTGTCGCCGGTTCCGCTGAGCTCGCTGTGGCGGAGCATCATCCCGCGGCGGCCGGCGGGGCTGGCGCTCCCCGGCCTGCCAGACCGGCTGCAGATCCTCGCGGCGCTCGGGGCGGCCCCGGACACCAGCGCGGCGGCGCTGCGCCGGGAGCTTGGATCCGTCACCGTCACGGCCTCGGTCCAGGATGCCGACGGCGTCAGCTACCAGCTTCCCGCCGGGGTGCTGCCCGCGGACGGCCAGCGGCGTGCCCTGGTCGTCCCGCTGCCGGGCCCGCGGCAGGCCAGCTACCCGCTGCGGCTGCTCAGCCTCTCCCTCACGTATGTCCTGCCGCGGTACCACCCGGCGGGCCCGCTGGAGGCCCCCACCGGCAGCCTCAGCATCTTCTCCCTCGCGGTGTCCGGGACGGCCAGCGGCCCGTTCGGCCGGCCGTTCAGCCACGGTGCCGCCCTGGCAGCGTGGCAGGCCGCGGGATCCTCACCGTCCGTGCCGACCGGGCCGCCGGGGACGTTCGAGACGTTTCCGCCCTCGGACGGCGCGCGGCCCGAGATCCTGAGCTGGCCCCGCGCCGCCGGGGGAAGCCGGCAACTCACGTTCAGCACCGGGCACGATCCGTCGGCATCGATCATGAACAACGAGCTCCTCGCTCCGCAGAGCCTCATCGGGCAGGTCGGGATCACGGCGCAGCCGCCGTCCCGGATCGTCCCGGCCATCGCCACCAGCGGTTACCTGACCGCCAACCGGCTGCATACCGGATCGACCGTCTCGGTCCCGGCAGGCGGATCCTCGGTCCCGGTCCGGATCGTGGCCTCGGTGGCCAGGTTCCCGACGGTGTTCGGGCGCAGCCGGGCGCTCATTGCCGACCTCGGGGCCGTCAGCGATGTGCTCGTGGCCGGCCAGGGCGTGCCGTTGCCGGTGACCAGCATGTGGCTGCGCACCCGTGGCGGCCGGGTACCGCATGTGCCGGCCGGGCTGGCCGTCGCCGACCGCGCCCGCCAGGAGGCCGCCCTGCTGCACAATCCGTTGCTGAAGGCGCCCAGGCAGGCCATGCTGGCCATCGGGGCGGCGGCGTTGCTGCTGGGCATGCTCGGACTCTCGGTCAGCGTCGCGGCGAGCCTCCGCACGCGGCGGACGCAGAGCGCCGTCCTGGCCGCGCTGGGCGTGGGCCAGCGAGCCCAGGCCGCTCAGCTGTGCCTGGAGCAGTTCGCGCTCAGCGTTCCGGCCGCGGCCGTGGGCCTGCTCGCCGGTATTGGCCTGGCGCGGCTGGTGGTGCCCGCGATCACGCTGAGCACTGGCGCGACGGACCCGGTGCCGTCGGCCCTGGCGGTACTGCCGCTCGGCCAGGCCGCCGTCCTGGCCCTGGTTACCGCGGCTCTGCCGGTACTCGCCGCCGCACTGTCCGTCGCACGCAGGCCGGACCCGGCCGGCCAGTTGCGCGCGGAGGCGAGATGAGGACACCGTGGCCGCGGCTGCGCGCCGCCTGGATCACGCTGACCGGCACCGGGGCCGCCGCCAGCGTCGCGTTCGGCCTGCTCGTGTTGGCCTCCGTGCTGGCCAGCCTGGCGATTCCGCGGGACAGCACCGGCTTGCGCACCGGGGCGCTGCGGCACACGGTCGCGGCGTCGCCGCTCGACAGCGCCGTCTCCGGGACGATCGGCCTGCTGACGGCGTCGGAGACATTCGGCCAGAGCGCGGGCGAGAGTCCGGGCCCCGAGATCGCCGCGATCGGTGCGCGCCTGCGGTCGCAGCTGGCCGCGACCGGGTTGCCGATAGCCAGCGACTCGCCTGCCTGGTCCGGGCTGACCTCAGGCTACGGGCCGGTCACCGGTGCTGCCCGCGCCGCCGGGCGCGGGCAGCCGCAGTTCGAGGTGACCTACCGCACGGCGCTGGCCCGCTACAGCCACCTCGTGGCCGGGCGCCTGCCGTCCGCCGGTCAGGGGGCCGTGGTGCAGGCCGCGGTGACCACCGCCACCGCGGCCAGGTTCGGCCTGCGGGTCGGCACCCGCCTAAGCATGGGCCCTACGGTGCGGCTGGTGATCACGGGGATCATCCGGCCGGTACACGCGGCGGCCGACTTCTGGACTGACGATCCCGCGGTGGGCCGGCCGACGCTGATCGCGGGTACGTCGTCCAAGCCTGCGCACTGGGCCGGGGCGCTGTTTATGGGTTCTGGCGGGCTCCCGCTGGTCGTGTCCGGCCTCAACGAGAGTCTCATGCTGCTCAACTGGGTGGTCCCGGCCGACCTCGGCCGGCTCACCGCGGACCAGGCGAGTGCGGTGCAGGCGGGCATCAACGGGCTGGACTCCTCGGGGCTGGTGATCGCCAGCGGCGGAACCACCAACGCGGGCTCGGGCGACCTAACGTGCCCGACGACGAACTGCACGACCACGAGCCCGCCGGTCACGGTGACGGTCACCTCGCAGGTTCCGGCGATCCTCGCCCCGTTCGTCACCGCGGACAATGCCGTTGCCCCCGTGCTCGGGCTGCTGTACGTCAGCCTGGCCGTCATGGGCGCGGTGGTGGTGCTGCTCGGCGCCCGGCTGGTGGCGCAGCGCCGCGCCGTGGAGTTCACGCTGATGCGAGCGCGCGGCGCGGCGCTGCACCAGCTTGGCTGGCTGGTCCTGCGGGCCAGTCTGGTCATCGCCGTGGCCGCGGGGTCGCTGGCCGCGCTGCTCGCCATCCTGCTGACCCCCGGCGGCGGCAATCGGGTGAGCTGGTGGCTGGCTGGCGTCACGATCGTGGTGACGCTCGCCGGGCCCGTGCTGATGAGCGTGGTGCCGCAGCGTATGGCGGCTCCGGCCACCGGCAGGCCGGCCAGCCGGGTACGCGGGCGGACGCGCGAAGCCCGCCGGATCGTGCTCGAGGCGGTGCTGGTCGCCGCGGCGATCGGCGGGCTCACCGTACTGCGGAAGCAGGGCGTCTCCACGGGGAACCCGTCGCTGTACCCGAGCGCGGCGCCAGTGCTCCTCGCCATCCCGGTGGCCGTCATCGTGCTGCGCTGCTACCCACTCGCCGCCCGCGCCCTGGCCCGGATCGCGGGCCGGTCGCGCGGGGTGGCCGCGTTCGTCGGGCTGACGCGGGCCACCCGCACCCCGCCCGGCGCCGCCTTGCCGGCGTTCGCCCTCGTGCTGGTGCTCACCATGGTGGCGTTCCCCGCCATGATCAGCGCTTCGGTTACCCGTGGCCAGGTGGACGAATCCTGGCGGCAGGCAGGCGCCGACGCGATCATCGAAGCTCCCTCCAGTCAGGTGATCCCCCCGTCGCTGGAGCGCCAGATCGCCGCCATGCCGGGAGTTGCCTCCACTGCGACCGGGGTGATTACCGCCGCGGCGCTGCCGGCCAGCGGGCAGGAGCTGACCGCGGTGTTCGTCCGCCCGGCCCGGTATGCGGCGGTAACCGGCCAGGCGCCAGGCGTGCGGTTCCCGCTGGCCACGCTCTCGGGGACCGCCGCGCGCGGTGCCGCGGCCGTCCCCGCGGCCGCCAACGCCGCGGCCGCCCAGCTCGTCGGCTCGGCGCCGGCGCAGCTCAGCCTGGACAGCACCCAGACTATGACGATCCGGGTGGCCGGCCGGATCGGCGGTGTCCCCGGTGTCGGCGCCGACGCCGTCGTGGTGCTGCCCCTGCGGGCACTCGGGTCACCCCCGCCCGCGCCGAACCTCATGCTGGTGGACGGTTCCGGGCTGGACGGCGCCCAGCTCCGCGCGGACGTCGGCCGCGCGCTGCCGGGCGGGACGGTCACGCTGCGCGCCGCTGCCCTCGCCGCGATCACCGGAGCGCCGGTACCACAGGCGGCGCAGGTGGCCCTAGCGCAGGGGATGGCCGCGGCGGCCGGGTTCGGCGCGCTGGTCCTGCTGCTGTCGCTGCTGCTCAGCGCGCGAACCCGCGACATGACGCTGGCGCGGATGGCGACGATGGGGCTGCGGCGCTGGCAGGCTCAGCTGCTGGCGGCGGCCGAGACGCTCCCCCCAGTCGTAGCCGCCGCCGTCGGGGGGGCCGCCTGCGCCTGGCTGCTTGTGCCGCTGGTCGGGCCGTCAGTAAACCTGGCGGCATTCACCCAGGCCGGGCGAGGCATCGCGGTGGTGTCCGCCCCATTCCCGCTGATCGCCTCGGCCATCGGGCTGGTGCTGGCCGCGCTGCTCGTCTTGGCTGCCCAAGCCGTGGTCACCTACCGCCGCGGCAGCGCCAGGGCGCTGCGGATCGATGATTGAAGGAGCCCAGGCCTATGACCGAGTCCGGCACCACCGCCCCACCACCCACCGGGGATGGTAGGCCTACCGAACGTTTCCCAGACGACCAGGCTCCCACCGGCGCAGACGCGATGATCGTCTGTGACCGGCTGGTCCGGATCTACTCCGGGGACGGCATCGAAGTGCAGGCCCTGCAAGGGCTGGACCTGATGCTCGCAGAGGGAGAGCTGACCGCGCTGATCGGCGCGGCGGGCAGCGGCAAATCCACGCTGATGAACATCCTCGCCGGGCTGGACACGCCGACGGCGGGGACGGTGTGGGTGGCCGACCACAACCTGGGCGCGATGACCGGCAAGGCGCGGCTGGCCTACCGGCGGAGCACCGTCGGTTTCATCTGGCAGCAGACGTCGCGGAACCTGCTGCCCTACCTGACGGCCCGACAGAACGTTGTGCTGCCGATGCGGTTCACCCGGCGCAGCCGCCGGGAGCGGCTGCGCCGCGCCAGCTTCCTGCTCGACACCCTTGGCATCGCGTACTGCGCCGACCGGACACCGGACCGGATGTCCGGCGGTGAGCAGCAGCGAGCCGCCATCGCCGCGGCACTGGCCAACCAGCCGAGGGTGCTGCTGGCCGACGAGCCCACCGGCGAGCTGGACTCCTCCACCGCCCAGGACGTCTTCTCCGCCCTGCAGACCACCAACACCGAGCTCGGCGTCACAGTGCTGGTGGTCACCCACGACCCGGCCGTGTCATCGCAGGTTCGCCGGACGATTGCCATCCGGGACGGCCGGACGAGCAGCGAGACCATCCGGCACGCGGCCACCGACGAGCAGGGCCGGACCGCGCTGCACGCGCGTGAGTACGCGACGCTGGACCGCGCGGGCCGGATTCAGCTCCCGCGCGATATGACCACGCGCCTCCGCCTGCGAAACCGGGTCCAGCTGCAGGAGGAGCCCGACCACATCGGCGTCTGGCCGGACCAGGCGGCCGATCAGGAACAGGACCACAGCACACCGGATTCGTGAACACCCGCCGGGTTCTTCGTGCTTCGGTGGACCGGCCGGGCGCTGTCGCCCTAGCGGCGATCGGTGAGCGCAGGATGCCGGGTAGACCGGGACCCCGGGGCGTTGGGGACGATGCCGCTGCTACGGTCAGAAGGAGGGATATCGGGTCAGTCGTTCACCGAGCCGGGAGTCACTGACGATGGGCACCCACCAGCCAGATCAGGGCGCCTTCGGGTCGGGATGTCCACTGGGAGCCGTTCGCGGCGTTCCCGCCGTCGGCTCGTCTGGCCGTCGTGGTGGGTCATCCGCCCGAGCCCGGTCCGTACGTGGTCCGGGTGAGGCTGCCGTCCGGCGTGAGGCTCATGCCGCACTGGCATCACGAGGAATACGTAGACCCCGGCGACAATCCGCGGAACAAGTGATCCAGTTCAGTTGCCCCGGGTTTCGGCCTGGTGCCTGTGAGGGCAAGAGGGATGTTGTGACCCAGTTGACAGTGGCACCATGCAGGCTGGCCAGTCGAGGCCGCGAAAGGCAGTCATCCGATGCGTGCTGACATCAGACCTGGCGGCATCTTCCCCGATTACGCTCTCCCGGACCACACCGGAACAGTGCGTAAACTCAGCGAGCTTCAGGGTCGCGATCCGCTGATCCTCACCCTGGCGCGCGGCAACTACTGCCCCAAAGAGCACCAGCAGCACCTCGAACTGGCGGCCAACTACCCCAAGGTCGCGGTGGCCTACACCCAGATCGCCACCATCGCCACCGACGACCATCACACCTTGCAAGAGTTCCGCGCGTCGGTGGGCGCCCAGTGGGCCTTCCTGTCCGATCCCGGTCGTACGGTCCAGCAGGACCTGGACATCGCCGAGTACACCGACCCCGAGCACAACCCCATGATCCCGCACACGCTGGTGCTCAAGCCGGGGCTGGTCATTCACAGTGTCTACAACGGCTACTGGTTCTGGGGCCGCCCGTCGTTCTACGACCTGTGGCGTGACCTGCGTGCTGCCACGAGCGAGACCCGCCCGGACTGGGATCTGAGCACCCCGGGGCTCCGCGAAGCCTGGGAGGCGGGCGACTACTCGAAGTTCCACGGCTGGGACCGGCGGTCCCCCGGGTTGACGCCGACTTCGTATACGTGACCGGGCAGCGATTGCTGTTGCGGCGCTTGGCTAAGCGGTGGCGAGACGTGCGAGGCAGGTCCACCTGGTGGCCAGCAAGGATCGCGGAGGGGCGGGGCAGTGAAAACGCCAGTATGCGAGATGCTCGGGATTGAACAACCAATCGTGCAGGCACCGATAGCCCAGGTTCCTCAACTAACGGCGGCGGTCTCGAATGCAGGCGCGCTGGGGACGGTGGCGCTGGCCTGGGCCGATGACGCCGGAGCCGTCGTTCGTGAGACGGCGGCGCTGACCACGCGGCCGTTCGGGGGCAACTTCGTTCTCACCGAAGATCACCACCGTCGCCTTGACCAGGCCCTCGAGGCCGGCTTGCGGATCGTCACGTTTATCTGGGGGGATCCCAGCGGGTACGTCCAGCCGGTGCACGATGCCGGGGGGATTGTCATGCACACGGTCGGCAGCGCCGAGGAGGCACGGCGGGCGGTCGCATCCGGCGTGGACGTGATCGTCGCGCAGGGCTGGGAGGCCGGCGGCCACGTGTGGGGTACCGTCGCGACATTGCCGCTGGTGCCCGCGGTGGTGGACGCGGTGGCGCCGGTGCCGGTGATCGCGGCGGGCGGGATCGGTGACGCCCGCGGAGTCGCCGCGGTGCTCGCCCTGGGCGCCCAGGCCGCGTGGCTGGGCACGCGGTTCCTGCTGGCCGAGGAGATGCCGATCCACGAGGACTACCGGCGCCGGGTGATAGCCGCGGCCGAGACCGATCCCCAGTTGTACCCGAACCTGTACGAGGTCGGATGGCCCGACTCTCCCCACCGCGCCCTCCGCAACTCAACGGCCAAGACGTGGGAGGCCGCGGGCCGCCCCCCACTCGCGCAGCGGCCAGGAGCGGGCGACGTGATCGCGCACTTCGCTTCCGGCGAAGCCATCGTTCGATACGAGCCAGCACCGCCGATGACCGGGACCACCGGGGAGATCGAAGCGCTCTCGATGTGGGCCGGACAGAGCGTGGCCCTCGCGAGACAGCCACAGTCTGCGGCGGACATCGTGGCCGAGCTCACCTCCCGCCTGTAACCCGCGGCGGCGCTATCTGGGCGCAGCCGCTGGAGGAGCCGGGCCCGCGGGGCGATGAGCACGTGCGCGCGAAATCTGGCCGGGCCGAGGTAAGCGTTTCCGGTCACTGGCGGGTTAACGGGGTGTGAGCCATGATGACGCCTTTGCGCATGCCGCCATGCGAAACCAGGCCCGGCGGCAGGAGGAGCCTGGCCTCATCGGCGCCTGGCCGGGCCCGGCGGTCCGCACGCCGCGGACCCGCACCCGGCGAGCGGGCCTGCCCGCCGCCGCGGCACTGCTCCTGGGCGGGGCGCTGGTGGCCGGATGCACCGGAGGCTCAGGCGGCCCGGCCAAGCACGCGCCGAGTAGCCCAGCGCAGCTCAGCGCCAATTCCGGCTGCATGTTCCCCCCGGCCTACTCCTGCTACGCCCCGCACCAGTTCCGGGTCGCGTATGGCATCCAGCCCGTGCTGGACAGCGGGATCGAGGGTCGCGGCGAAACAGTGACGGTCCTTGCTCCTCCCCCACTCCCCAGCGCCCAGGGAGCGCAGACCTCCACCGTCCCGGTAGCGCAGTCCTCCAGCGCCCCGGCAGCCCCGCCCCCTGGTGCGAGCCCGGCTGCCACCGACATCCGCAAGGACCTGGTGGCCTTCGACCGCATGTTCCGGCTGCCCGCCGCGGTGATCCAGATCGTAACCACCCTGGCCGGCTCAGCCTCGCCCTGGCAGGCGTCCGCCGAGGAGGCCCAGGACCTCGAGGTCGTGCACACCGTCGCCCCCGCCGCTACCCTCCGGGTGGTCCTGCTGCCTGCCAACGTCCTGGGCAGCCGCGCGACCGCGACCACGGACATGCTCGCCGGGCTGCGGCTCGCCGTCTCCCACACTGACGTGGCTTCGATCGGCTGGAGCCTGGGGGAACACTTCTTCACATCGGCCCAGGTGGCCCAGACGCACTCCATACTGCGGGGGGCGGCCGCGCACCACGTCACAGTGACCGCCGGCTCCGGCGACAACGGCGCGATCGGCAACTCTTATGGGGGCACGCCGGTCAAGGAAGTCAGCCTCCCGGCCTCCGACCCGCTCGCGCTGGCCGTCGGCGGCACCACACTCACCGCCGACCCCGTGACCGGCACCTACACCAGCGAGACCACCTGGAACGGTGCGGTCGGCAGCGCCAGTGTGACCCCCGGAGCATCGGGGGGCGGCTTCAGCCACCGGTACACCCGTCCCGCCTATCAAGATGGCGTGGCCGGTATCTCCAGGATGAGAGGCGTGCCCGACGTGGCCGGCGACGCCAATCAGCTGGGCGGCCTCCCGATCGTCTTGGCCGGCGATAGGCAGTCAGCGATCAACACGGCCCCCGGCACCAGCGCCGCCACGGCGTTGTGGGCGGGACTGATGGCGCTGGCCGACCAGAGCGCCAATCACGACCTCGGCTTCGTCAACCCCACCATCTACCGCATCGCCCGCAGCCCCAGCTACCACCAGGCCTTTCACGACATCACTACCGGTAGTGACCTGACGCTCGGCCCCGTCAATTACCAGTACCACGCCGGTCCCGGGTGGGATCCGGTAACGGGCTGGGGAAGCCCCAGCGCGCAGGCGCTCATCCCTCTGCTGGCCCGCAGCTAGGCGCTTGGCTCTACCAGCCTCGCGCCACCGCCCGCCGCCGTCGGCAGGCAGACGGACGGCTGCGAATACAACTACGTGCTGCGTCCCGGGCAATCGGAGCAGGTGATCGGCGGCTTTGACTTGTGGCGGATCGGCCCCGGTGCTGTTCGGCTACTGGCTCCACGCCGCTTTGACCGGGCGTGGCTATGCCACCGCGTGCGCGAGGGCCCTGACCCACGCGGGGCTGGCCGGGCACCCCACTCTTGGGTCCGCACGCGCGTGGCTCGACAACGGCGGCGCTGCCACCGGCTGCACCCGCGGCACCATCCACCCTCTCACCAGCCCGGCGCCGGCGCAGGACCGCCACCTTGCTCAACTCAAGAAGTGTCAGCTGATTGGCGGCGGAGCCGTTCATAATCCCGTCGGCCCCGGCGGCTGAGACTGCATCTTCTGTTCCAGGATGGCGAGCTTGGCCGCCGCGAAGGCAGCGTCGGAAAGTACCCCCTGATCGTGTAGCTGTGCCAGCTTGCTCAGTTGCGATATCCACGACGTCTGATCATCCGCAGCCACAGGCGGGGACTGGGCGGCGGCTGACTTAACGGGGACCACTGGCTGGGCGGGGGCGGCCGCACCGGGGCTGGCTGGAGTCACGAGTTGCTGGCCTGCGGGGTTCACCCCGAGCTGACGCCAGAACCGCTCGACCTGCGCCATGTACCGGGCCTGGGTAAGCCGCCCGGCGCGGAAGGAAGCAGTCGCGTCGGACATGGAGCGTATGTGACGCAGTTGTGCGTGGCTGATTTGAAGGCCCCGGCTGCAGATCGGGCAGACCAGGTAGTCGTCCGTCCCGTAAGGCACCACGGGGATGAAGTACAGGCGCACCGACTTCTTCGAACGGACGTGGTGGAGGGACACCTGGTTATGACAGTTCGGGCACACGCACGGCGCGACCTCGCCCAGATCGTCCGGATGGCCTGGGCCGAAGCCAAAAATCACCACCATGCGGTCATTAAAGCCGAGTCACCCCGCGCAGCGGTTCATCCCTGGCAGGTGATAGTGGGCGGCGTTAGCAGGGTGTGCTGGCTGTGCGTGCGAGGACCAGCCGGGCCTTCGGGCTGCCGTCCTGGCGCCGGCCCAGAGCCGTCAGCGGGAGGGTGGTCACGGTGAATCCGGATGCGGTCAGGTCGCCCTGGACCGCGGACAGCGGGCAGGTGCGGTACCAGGCCGCGTTCGATCCGTCCTGCCCACTGCCCGGCGTCAGGGCTGGCGGCCAGGCGGACGAGCGCGGACTTGTCGATCAGCCAGTTCGTCACTGCCAGGCCTGGGACATCACATCCGGATCGGCCAGGTCAGCAAAGACGTCAGCGAACCGGGCCAGATCTTCCACGCTCACGGGGGCACCAGGCACCGCCGCATCCTGCGCCAGGCGGCGGCGCACGTACTCGCTGCGCGACAACCCCAGACGCCCGGCGTGCGCATCCAGCGCCGCGATGACGTCATCAGGAACATCCCGGATCAGCATGTCCGTCATACCCAACTCCAACCCCTCTGTCTGACCTCATGATATCCCATGATAGCGCCCCGGCTGGGCGCCTCCCGGAGGGTGCCCGGAGGGAATATGACCTGCAGCTGATAAGGCGGGCCGCACTGGCCCGCGCAGCCCGTCCTCCCGAACGCTCGGTCACGCCGCGGTCAGCCGTCGACCGCACCCGACCGAATGAATGCCAAGGCGCGCGGGAAGAGGTGGCAGAACTCGCCGCCGCCCCAAGAGTTAACGAGCCCACCAGCTCGCTCCATCGCGTCCCACAAAGGTTCAGCCGACCGAACTAAGTCCTCTGCAGTCGCTGCTTCAACATCAAGCACGGCGCATACCTCCGCGACGATCCCGCGGCGGGAATCGGCAGGCAGATCAGCAAGCGAGTCTCGGTCCATGGTCAAAACGCTATGCCGTCCTGCTGCACCCATCCTCATGGGTGCCGCCGACAGGAATCAAGCCGCTGATTGATCCTCAGGACAGCGTTTCAACCTCGGCGGTGAACTCTCCGCCAGCATCGCCGGTGTTGATGACGCTGCTGGGCTCCAGCAGGAGAACCGCGGTCTCCGTATCGGCGCGCGGGCAGTGCTCGACACCCCGCGGCACGACGAACAGGTCGTGTGGCCCGAGGACCACGTTGCGGTCACGCATCTGGATGGTGAGCTCGCCGCTCAGGACGAGGAACAGCTCCTCGGTCTCATCGTGCTTGTGCCACGTGAAGTCACCCTGGAGCTTGACGATCCGCACGTCGTAGTCGTTGATCTGCGCGATCTTCTTCGGCGACCAATGCTCCGCAAAGCGCGCCAGCATGGCGTCAACATTCACCGGGTCCATGCCTGCCATCGTGACACGTGCGCAGTCCGCCAGACATCCTCATTTGGCTCCCAGCGGGCTAGGCATGGTGCGCGGTTCGGCTAGGGCGGCGACCCTGGTCAAACGGCACGGGTTGAGGCTGCGCGCGCCTCGCCGCGAGTGCGCCTGACGGCAACGTGACCTGACCGGCGGGCACCTGACGATCTTGGCCACCGGTAAATGCGTTGCCGCCTCTCGGCATGCAGTCCTACAGTGGCCGCGCCGCGCGGCAAGAAATGTCCTCTGTATCAGGAAGGAGGTGCCCGCGATGTTCACTCATCGTCAGACGCCTCCAAGGGTTGCTCGCTAGCAATCCTGGAGACGCAGTGGGGGCACCCTCAGGAATCTGGTCTCAGCCAGACCTGGGGGTGCCTTTTAACCAGGCGCCGGAGAAGTCGGACTGCACAAGGCCTACTCGGTGTCCGCTCGAGCCGCATTCGGCGCGCACCAGCTAGATCATGGCGTTCCGGGGCGGCTCGCTGCCAGGTGGCCGGAGCGCGTCGCCCGGATTTCCCGTTAGAGTCGGGCCGGCGGGGTCCCAGGGTGTGGCTCCCGGACCGGAGCGCGCGAGCTGATCATGACGGTGGTGCACTGGGCTCGTCACGGTGAGAACGTCGCCAACACCTCGCGCACGTTCTCCTACCGGGTCTTCGACGGTGATCTGACCGACCGTGGTATCGCGCAGGCAGAGCAGCTAGCCGGGGCCTTGCGGGCGGCCGGGCACCGCTATGGGCTGCTGGTGTGCTCCCCCCTGCGCCGGGCCTGGCAGACAGCCGAGATCGTGTCGGCCGGCCTGCAGGTACCAGTTGCGGCGGAATTGGAGGAGTTGCGCGAGGTCAACGTCGGGGACCTGGATGGCCGCCATGATGACCAGGCATGGCAGGCCTATGAAGCAACACTGCTCTCGTGGCGGTCCGGCGACCTAGGCCAGCGCTTCCCAGGTGGCGAGTCCGGAGATGAGCTAGCTGCCCGGATCGGCCGATCTCGCGACGGGCGGGCTGGCGCGGTTCGTTGTCACCCCGGGCCCCGGCTCAGCCATCGATGTCGCCCTGGCCGCCTGGACATGCCCCGCCCGGCGATCTCGACGACGTGCCAGCCAACGCCCGCATCTGCCGCCGTGAGCACGGGTGATGGCCACCCGCGAGCCGGCGGGTGGGCTGTGCCGTCAGCGTTGGGTGCACAGTGGGCTGATGGAGTTTCGTCACCGTGAGAACGTCCCGTCGGTCGATCCGGACGCCTACGTAGCGTCGACTGCGGTACTCAGTGGCCAGGTCCGGGTGGGGCCGGGCAGTTGTGTGTTGCACGGCGCGGTGCTGAGCGCCGATGGCGGCGCCGTGGAGATCGGCGCCAACTGCGTGATCATGGAGCACGCTGTACTGCGCGGAACGCCCCGTCATCCGCTCACGATCGGGGATCACGTGCTGGCCGGCCCGCACTCCTACCTGACCGGCTGCACGGTCGGCGATGAGGTGTTCATCGCCACCGGCGCCATGGTCTTCAACGGTGCGCAGATGGGCCGCGCCAGCAGCGTGGCGCTCGGTGGTGCCGTCCATATCGGCTGCATGGTCCCGCCACAGACCCGGATCCCGATCGGCTGGGTAGCCGTAGGCGATCCCGCCCGGCTTTACCCGCCGGGTGAGGCCGGGAACATCCGGGCCGGGCTGGAAGAAGCAGGCGGTTTCCTGCCATTCGTATTCGGCGCCGACCCTGCGGCCGACCGCAGCCAGCAAATGCGCTCAGCCATGCGCCGTTACGCCAGCTTCCTGTCCCGTTCCCACAACGGCGATGAGCCAGCCCGCTAAAGCCAGACGCCAGGCGTCACCACGACGGCTGAAACGCGCTGTCATGCCGCCGACGGCACGGTCTCCGCAGCTTGGTGATCTTCGTGGGCGGCTGTCAGGGCGGAGCGGGGTTGCCGCAGAGTTACGGCCGTGCGAGGGCAGCGATCAAGACGATGGCCACCCCGTGATCTTGGCTGTCCGCGGTGACAGCCCGGAGCGGAGCCAGGCCCGGCGCCGGGGAGATGGTCCTATTCTTCGATGGCCCCGCCGATGCGGCGCAGATGCCGCCGGAAGGTGTATGACGGGTCAGCGGCGCGCCGGGCCAGGTAGTCATCGAAAGCGGTCTGCTGGCGCAGTGTCTGGCCCTCCCGGATCCGGCGAGCCTGGTCCCGCTCGCTCTGCCAGATCTGGTGCGCTGTGACCAGCACCTGCTCGGCACGCTGTGCCGCGACGAACAGCACGCCGTCGTCATCGGCGAAGACGATGTCCCCGGCGCTGACCAGGTGCGGCCCGAACCGCGCGGTGACCAGCGCCTCGGGCTCCCGCTCGTCCAGCCGCACCGGCCCGGCAGGGTAGCTCCCGTAACTGAAGACCGGAAGGCCGATCGCGGCCAGTTCCGGCGTGTCGCGGTGCAGGCCCCACACCACCAGGGCCGCCACACCCGCTGCCTCAGCCTCCAGCACCGCCAGGTCGCCGACGCACGCCTCGTCCGGGCGGCCGCCGTTGTCAATGACCAGCACGTCGCCGGCTTGTGCCCGGCCAAACGCCTCCAGGAACACGTCCACGCTGCCGTAGTGCCGCACCGGCAGAACCCGCCCAGCGATCCCCTGGCCGGCCACGACCGGCCGGATTCCCGAAGGGGCGGCCCGCAGCGGAACACTACAGCGCAAGCAGGCATCGGCCACCAGCGGTGTGGACAGATCCGCGAACGCCTCCAGCATGGCGACCTCCCCGGTAGCACACTCGGCACCGCGGGCCGCGCGCGTGCGGGCCGGTGCCATGATCTTATCGCCGCCCGGACAGCATCCATCTGTCCCAGCCGACGGCCAGAAGCCACTCCATGTGATTACCCGATCAGGAAGGCGTGACGAACAACTATCCGCCGCTATGCGCGGCAGCTGCTCCATGACAGGTCCGCCTCAAGTCCGCCCAGAGCTGGCCGCCGTACGGGCGCAGGCAGGGCCGCGGCGCCGCTGGCATGTCTATGGGTTGGCGGCGTCCCCTGCTGGATGGGGTGCCGAGCCCGCGAGCGGGGTGTCGTCGAGGTATCTGATCTCGTAGACGCGCTCGGTGAACTTCCAGCCGTCCGAAGTGCGCTGGTAACGGTCGTGGTAGATGCCATAGTTCAGCTCCGACCTGCCGTCGCGAAAGCGTGTGAGCTCCGACATGTAGGCCCGGCCGGACGCGGTGTCGCCGTCAAGCATGATCGTGCCCGGGTGCGTGGTTTGCACCATATAGTCCAGCAGAGCCTGCAGTTGCTCGCCCCCGGCGCGCATGTCCTCCCGGCCGACGGCCCCGGCGTAAGCGTGGGGGAGCCGCACCGTGCCGTCTTGGGTGAACAGTGACGCGAGACGGTCGTAATCGCCCATCATTACCGCGTCGGTGAACTCGCCGCGCAGCGCCTCGATCTCAACGCGGTCGGCGGTGGCCTGCAGGTCGCTCATCGGGTCCTCCTTCGTCTGTGCTCCGGTGCCCGCATCACCAACATTGTCACCCGCTGAACCAAGTCGTCCTGATGCGGGAACCAGATGCCCACCCGCAGTCTTCCGGTGGAGAAATAGGACGACGGCCGTCCGGCGCTGGATTCAGGCGAACTGCAACTCAAATGGCGTTGTCGCGTTGCGCCATCGCCCATCGGGGCGCGGACCGGTGCTTCTGGCGCGGCACGCCAGCCATCGTGCAGGCACGCGCAAGTACCCGCCGATCTGGACGGTTCGGAACTTGCGCTGGCCATCAGTCTGCTGCACACCGATCAGGTGGTTCTGTGCCTCAGTGCGCAGCCCACCGATGGCGTTTGGCATGGCTGGACATCTCTCCCGGCGCGAACTCGGCTTGCAGATTGTGTTCCAGGCCCACCGGGCCGACATCGAGCGCTTCGCCCGCGGCGTGGAAGTTAGGGGCCGGGCCTAGGCAACCGTGACCTGCCGGCCGTGCACCATCGCCGGGGTTCTACGAGAACGCCGTGGAGGAAGAACTGCTGCTCGGCCAGGCGTGTATCAGGGCTGCCCGCCGCTGCTCCATGTATGTGAGCAGCACAGATTGCTGCGGCCAGCGGCGAGCGGGATGACCGGGACGGGGCAAATGGCTGACGCCTGCCCGTTGACCCGGCTGGCCCGTCCAGCAGGGGAGAGCAGACATGCCACCACGGTCCGTACGGCGTAGTGAGCCTAGCGATTACCGCCGCCTGGAAGGCAGCGAACTCAAGCCCCGCCGTCCTATTGAGTTCCTTGCCCCAGCCGACCCTGCCGATAGCTTGAAGGTCACCATTGTCGTGCGCCGCCGCACCGATGGCCCGGCTGTCCCGGACCACGCCTCCTTTGCGAGAACAGCACCATCGCAGCGGCGCCGTCTGCCGGCTGAGGAATTCGCCCGCCAGTATGGTGCCGCCGAAGACGATCTCGCCGAGGTCAGACGCTTCGCCGAGACTCACGGCCTGCAGATCCTCGACAGCAACGCGGCGCGCCGCACCGTCGTGGCGTCTGGAACGGTCGCCCAGGTCAACGAGACGTTCGCGATCACGCTCAACGCCTACCGGCACCAGGTCCGCCGCAGCCCCCGGGAAGCCGAGCCCCGCACTGAGACCTTCCGCAGTTATGACGGTTTTATCTCCGTTCCCGGGAACCTGGCGGATGTCATTGTCGGCGTTTTCGGCCTGGATAACCGGCGCATCACCAAGCGGGCTGCGGGTGATCCGCCGGGCACTGGCCTGCTCACGGTCGATACGGTCAGGGCGCTCTACGATTTTCCGGCCAACCAGGCGGCCGGCCAGACGATAGCGATCTTTTCCGAAGCCGGTTATCTGGCGTCCGACATCAGTGCCAACTTCGCGGGAAGCCCGCCCGCCGTCATCGACGTGCCGGTTGACGCATCCAATGGCGGGTACCCCGACGGTGAAACAACGCAAGACATTTGCATCGCGGGCGCGGCGGCGCCGGGCGCCGAGATCGCCGTCTACTTCACCACGTATGACCAGGTGGGCTGGGTTGACCTCCTCACCCGGGTCGTTCACCCGTCTGCGGGTGATCCGGTATGCGCGGTGCTCTCATCGAGCTTCTACGTCTCCAACGGTGACGACGCCGCCACCCTCGCGGCGGAAGGCATCCCCAGTACGTGGCTGACCGCCGTGACGCAGGTGTTCGAGGACGCCGCGATCCAGGGCGTCACCATGTGCATCTGTTCCGGAGACTTCGGTTCCGGCGCGACCGTCGGGGACGGGTTGGCCCACGTCACGTACCCTGCCAGCGACCCTTGGGTCTTGGGTGTGGGCGGAACAACGATCGGCAACGTGAGCGGGACCAGCTTCGACGAGTGGGCCTGGAACGACTTCTTCTCGATCGGGGGTCCTCCCGTCCAGGCCGCGACGGGGGGTGGCGTCAGCGTCCTGTTCCCGCCGCCCTGGTACCAGGCGGATGCCGGCGTGCCGCCCTCTGTCAATGACGGGCATCGTGGCCGGGGGGTTCCCGACGTCGCCGGAAACGCCAGCGTCAACAGCGGGTACCCGTTCATCCTCGGCGGCTCGCCCTCCCTGTTCCCGATGAACGGCACAAGTTCTTCAACGCCGCTGTGGGCCGGGCTGATCGCCGTGATCAACGCGGCATTGGGCGACAACGTGGGCTTTGTCAATCCAGCGCTCTACGCCCTTGGCTCGAGCGTGTTCCGGGACATCGTGGCCGAGCCCGGAGTCACCGACAACAGCCTCGGAGCACCCGGCTACCCCGTCGGCCCGGGCTGGGATGCGTGCACCGGATGGGGCAGCCCGAAAGGCGTGGCGCTGCTCGCGGGCCTGCGGCGCTTCTATGGCCCGGTGATCGCCGTGAACCTACAGGATGATCTTGGCTTCGGCACCGTCTGCCGCGACCGGGAGTTCCGGACAGTTCAGGTATTCAACGTCGGCACCAGGGATCTGATGATTCTCAGCATCGGCCGCGTGTCGGGGTCGAGCGACTTTACGCTGCTGCCCGCGCCGGCACTGCCGCTGGCGATCGCGCCCGGTGATCAGGTCGACTTCACTATCAGCTACCAGCCAACCACGCGCGGCGTGCCTGAGCAGGCAACGTTTAGCATCACCAGCAACGATCCCAGCACCCCCCAGACCGATCTGGTAGCCAGCGGCATGGGCGGCACAGGCGCCCTGGAAACAGTGATCGCGGCTCTCGGCCAGTTCGGGAACTGCTGCGCCGGGTCGTATGCCGACCAAGGGCTGACGCTGCACAACAACGGCCCCTGCCGGCTCGCGATTGAGGGGATCTCATCCTCTTCGCCAGAGTTCTGGGCACCCGCTGTCTCCAGCTACCCGCTGATCGTCGCCGCGGGCGGGTCGGTCACCGTACCAATCCGCTTCCAGCCCACCGCTCCCGGGGCGGTGTCCGCGGCGATCACCATCACCAGCGACGATCCCGCCGGACCCAAGGTCGTCCCTGTCTCCGGGAACACCCCGGCAGGCCAGCTCGCAGTGACCGGCTCGACGTTCTTCGGCGGCGTGCGCGCATGCCGTTACGAAGAGCGGACAATCGCGATCTGCAACATAGGCGATTGCCCACTGCACGTTACGGGTGTTGCCTTCCGGCACGACAACCCCCACTGGAAGCTCATCAACAATCCCTTCCCCGCAACCCTGAAGCCGGGCTCTGGCCTCAACGTGGTCATCCGCTACCACGCCACAGAGAAATTCCCCAGATCCTGTGACCTGATGATCACCAGCGATGACCCAGCAACACCGGTCAAGACCGTGGAAATCATCGCAAGCACCATCTGGGATGAATGCTGCACGCCCGCAGGCGACTGCTCGTGCCGCCGCACCGAGTGCCGCGGCAACGTGCCCACCTCCGGCCGACACTGCGACGAGGATCACAACTGCGAGGAACACCGTCATGACTGATCCGTCCCGGATCACCCCGGCCAGGCCGAAGGCTGCCGCGCCCCATGCCAGGCGGAGCGGCACCGGCCGGCGAGGAGCCCCGTAGCCAGCGCGAAAGGCCAGGCTGTGACGGCTGTCATATGTTTCGGGAGTGAGATATATATTTCCGAGATAAGAATCTTGACGCGGAAGCAACGGTTCCCTTAGGTTCACCTGCATGGAGGCAGGCAGCCTCCGTTCCGGGAGGGGAACCACATGAGCGCCACACTTGCCGTCCGGCACAACGTCGGGGACTACGCCGCATGGCGGAAGGTCTATGACGAACTCGAGCCGCTGCGGGCCCAGCACGGATGCACCGCGCACCGGGTGATGCGGATGCCAGAAGACGGCAACGACCTGTTCCTCACCCACGAATTCCCCACCGCGGAGCAGGCGGGCAGCTTCGCCCACGACCCGGCGCTGCGCGCCGGGATGCAGGCCGCCGGGGTCGAGGGAGCGCCGCGAATCGAGATCTTCACGGATGTCTGAACCAGGTCGGCGAGTGAGGCCGGGGAGGGGTAGCCGCCCCTCCCCGGCCTCGCTTGGCATCGTCAAGGTAGACGCCGATTTCCCCGACGAGTACCCCGGCGGCGACGCCACCTGCACCGAGGCCTACGCGTCCTTGTGCCGCACCGGCGAGGCCCTGCTGGGCGAGCTCGACCGGCACATCGCCGCGACCTTCGGCATCACGCAGGCCGCCGCGACGGCGCTGGCCGTCATCGACGGGGCAGGCACCCCGCTCACCCCCTCGCAAGTCAGCGACCGGGTCCTGATCGCCTCCGCCACCATGACCGCCACCCTCGACCTGCTCGAACGCCGCGGCTGGATCCGCCGCGTCCCCAACCCCGCCGACCGGCGCAGCGTCCTCATCGAGATAACCCCCGACGGCCGCGCCACCACCGACCAGCTGCTCCCCGGCATCCGCACCATCGAGCGCGGCATCCTGTCCGCCCTCACCCGCGACGAACGAGCCCACCTGCTGGGCCTGCTCGCCAAGATCCTCGCCCGGACCGCCCACGTCGCCGCCAGCCCGCCCGAACCCCTCCAGGGCCAGCGCAACCGGCCCGCCCGCCTCACACCCCGGCACGACACCGAGCCCTGACCCCGCCGGCCCCCGGCACCGTCACAACCGAGCCCGGCCACCACAGCTGAACGGCGGAGCCGACGCCCAGAAATAGTGTCGGATGTGAATCAGGGCGGCTATTTAATATCGGTCGCGGCCGATCTGGGTCGAACCCGGTCGGTTCTTATGCGGCCTCGACGCCGGTCCCCTTGAAGACCTGCCGGTGGTGCCAGTCGACGTGATCCACTTCCACGACGGGCTGGCCCGGCCGCGGCGCGAGCAGTGGCTGGCCCGACAGGTCGTCCACTGCCCGCCGCCCGGCCTCGCTGCGGGCCACGTACAGGCTGGACACCCGGATGTGCAGCTCAGCGGTCAGCCCCAGCACGCCCAGGTCGAACAGTGCATGATGCAGCGCGCACAACGCCAGCCCGTTGGCCACCACGTCCGGGCCGTCCTGACTGTGCCAGCGCACATGCGCCGCTTCGAGACCGACCGGATTACGGCCCAGCGCCCCGTCGAAGCCGCACATGGCGCACTGGTAGGCGTAAGCCCGCAATACCTCCTCAGCGAACCCGGGACGCCGGGCGGCCAGTTCCAGGACTGTGAGGTCCAGGCCCACCGCGTCACAGATCATGGCGCCCAGACCCGGGGTGAAGTGCAGGTCCAGCAGCAGCCGCGCCGCGGCCGCCAGCGTGCCCGGGTCCGCCAGCAACTGCTCGGCCGCCGGCCGCAGTCGGCCCACCGCGCCATGCCCGGCCAGCCACGGACCGCGCTCTGGAGCGTCCGGCCCGATCTCTGCCCCCGACCCGTCCCGCAGGTCCCAGATCTCCCGCTCCAGATGGACGAACGGCATCGCGGCCCGCTGCCGCCCCGCCGAGGCCTTGGCCACCGGCGGCCCGAAGTCGTTGATCAGCGTGCTGACCGGCTCCTCAGCCTCCGCGTACGCCGCCGCAGTGCTGCCAATGGCTGCGAGCCGCCCGAACAGCCACAGCAGTAACAGAGGCTTATGCGGCGCACGAAGACGCGCCCGGCCTACAGGTGCACAACGTAGCCGGGCCAGCAGATCCAGGAACTCCTCAGCAAGCCCTGTGACCTGGACGTTTGGTCGGGATGGCGAGATTCGAACTCGCGGCCTCCTGCTCCCAAAGCAGGCGCGCTAACCAAGCTGCGCCACATCCCGATAAACCGACCGTAGCTTATCTGTCCAGCCAGATTCCCGGGCGCGGACCTGCCCGGCAGCCAAGATCGTGTCCCGTGCACCGGATGACGCGATCGAAGGTGGACGATACTGACGGCCCGACCAGACTCGGTCCAGTGGACTGGCTGACCGCATGAGCCGGTACGCTACCCGTGATGACGTGCCGCCGGGCCCCTTCAACCGGCCGGGCCTGGCGCGGCATGCGGGCGTAGCTCAATGGTAGAGCCCCAGCCTTCCAAGCTGGTCATGAGGGTTCGATTCCCTTCGCCCGCTCTCACTGCTCCGGCCCAGGTCATGGGCATGATCATCCGTTTCTAAGTGATCGCTAGAGGCGCGTCTCCGGCCGCGTGCCCGTTGCGTACCGATAGCCGTCCCGTGCCCGCTCCCCCGCTTGCCCTGGCGCTCCGCCGCCCAAGGCATGGTACGGAGGACCGCACGAGTTGACGCGGTCCTCCGGCCATGTGATCAGAGTTGCCCGGTCACCTGCAGGCAGGTCAGCTGCCAGTGCACTGCGGGCTGGCCTTCACCGGGGGGCCGATCGTTAGCTCGACGCCGCCTCCGCGCGGTGACTGGTCGGGGTGGCCTGCGGCGATAGCAAGGCCAGCGCCGGCCGGGAAGGCCGAGGGGTGGATGACCAGGACCCGGAGGTTACCGTGGCCGGGGAGCGCGGTCACCATGCTCTCCAAGAGATGACGGTGCTGGCTCGGACTGCCGCTAAAGCCGTAGGGCTGGCATGCCGGGTTCGACTGGCCGGTGAAGGTGACACTGACCGGGACGCCGTCGGCGCGGAGCGTGCGCTGCAGCGCGGCCGGGTCGCGCAGCTCGTGGATGGTGACACGGATACCGCCGTCGGCCTGCTTAACCACCGTCCACGCGGCCAGTTGGGCGCGGGCGGGATGGCTGGGCTGGTGGCTGGCTGGCAGCAGGGCGGTCACAGCCAGGGCGGTTCCCGCCGCCACCGCCAGCGCTCCGGCCACGCCGGGAATCCGGCGCCGGGCGCGTATCGTGCGGCTACGGCTCACGATCTGCTCGACCGGGGTGGTCGAATGGACGGCGGTGAAGGGCTCCCGCACCGCTGTGATCAGTTCGTCGTCGTTCATGATGGGGTCTCCTGCTGTCGGGTGGGGATAAGCTCGTCGCGCAGCGACGCGAGAGCCCGGGCCAGATGTTCCTTGACCGTGCCGGGCGCGATGCCGAGCATCTCGGCGGTGCGGCCGGTATCCAGATCGAGGAACAGCCTCAAGGCGACCACCTGCCGCTGCCGGGTAGGCAGCCGCAGCAACGCCGCCATGATCCGCGGATCGACGAGGCTGTCCGCGCCGTCGACCGCAGCCAGGTCCGCAACCGTGCCGGGGTCGGGCACCGATACCTCCCGGTGGCGGCGCCGCCACCGGGAGATGTTCGCGTTCAGCGCGGTGCGGACCACCCACGCCAACGGCGCCGGATGCCTGCTGACGGTGCGCCACGATGCACATGCCCGGGCGAAGGCCTCGTCCACAAGGTCCTGCGCCGTGTCCTGATCGCCCACGCTGACCAGGACGGTGCGGAGGCAGTCATCCCTGGATCTGCGGTAGAACTCCGCGAAGTCCAGTCGTTGGGTTCCCATACCTATTCAACGCACAACCCCCGCGCCAGGCCGACCTGAGCCGCACCCCATTCAGAAACTCGTGCCCGCTGCGTGCCGATAGGGCAGTGAGCAGCCGCTCACGCAGGCAAGATCACCGTGCCAATGGCGTGCCATTAACGAGGGTGATCCAGGGTCAGTCACGGTCACCACCGGGTACCCGAACTCGCAGGCCAGCGCCCACGACGGCCCGACGCGGTCCACCTTCCAAGCTGGTCATGAGGGTTCGATTCCCTTCGCCCGCTCCCGGCATCTTTGCTGCGGCAGGCAATCCGGCCTAGAAGACGCCTAAATGCTGGACACGCACCACCAGCACGACGTCGTCCCGGTAGTCCTCCAGGAACCAGATCAGCCAGGGACCCTCACCGTAGGTCTTCAGGCCGGAGACGGCCTCTTGAAGATGGAAGGGGGTACCGATCCGGCGAACGCCAACAGCGTCGGCAAGCCGCGCGGCCAGGGCCTCGACCTCGGCGATCTGCTCTGACGTGAGACCGCCGACGACACTAGCTGTGTCAGGGACGTACTCCCACGTCCAATCGCTCACGCGGTCGCCGACTCCGCCCGGCGCAGGATCTCGCTGATCTCGGCAGCCGCCGCCCGCCGCGCATTGCGATCCGTAGACTCTGCGACGATGCGCTCGCAGTCACGCAACCGGGCGGCCAGCACGGGCCAGCGCTCAACCGCCACCCAGGCCCACCAGTGCTCCACGAAGTACCTCGCTGGCATCAGGCTGTACTCATCCCGTGCCCGGGCCGTGGCAGCCGTCCAGTCAGACTCGAACTTCGCCAGCGCAGCAGTATCGAGCTTGGCCACAGCCGCCCGCAGCGCTGCCGGATCTCGTTCAGGAAGCGGCACGACTGGCTGCTGCCCATCCTCACGCGTCGCGGTCATGGTATCGAGTGTAGGCCGGCTAGGCCCGATGAGCGCGTCCTGACACATCCCGACCCTGTCCAGGCTCAGGGCGTGCCCGTTGCGTGCCCGATCGAAGGGGCAGTGACGGTTCCAGGGGGACTCACGGTCACTGGCAAACATGCCCTGGCCTGGACCGCAGCAGTTTAGGCTAGTGCGGGCCGCAGCCTTCTAAGCTGGTCATGAGGGTTCGATTCCCTTGGCCCGCTCTTGCTGTTCCAGGCCCAGGTGAAGGGGCATGACCACCGGATTCTAGACAATCTTCTCGAGGCGCGTTTCCGGCCGCGTGCCCGTTGCGTGGCCGATTGAAGATCCGTGCCCGCTCTCCCGTCCTCTTGGCTTTGCGGCGGGCCTGCCGCCATCGTGTTGCCGGCATGGCGAAGGGCGTAAAAGTGCAGGTCGGGGGCCGACCGCGTTCCGGGCCTTGGCCCAGGTCTGGCGGAACCTCGACCGACGCAGCCTGCCGCTTCTAGGGCCGATGAAGACCGGCCGTCTTTACCCGGCTGGGCGAATCGCTCCAGGTACCAGCGGAGCTCATGCGCGATCTTTTCGGGAACGCGACCCGGCGTCGCCTGGCCTGCGACTTGGGATCGTCGTCAATCAGCCGGCCGTCGTCGGCCTCGGCCGTCAAGGCGGTGCCTCCGGCGCCACTGGCCCGTCGTCGGCGCCGAACTCCGCCTCTCGGAGGCCCGCCCGCCGCACGCAAGGCCACACCCCGGCGTGTTGATCAAGATCCGCCATAGTCACGTAGGCGGATGCACTGCGCGCCTGCCTCGCTCCCAATTGTCCAGCTTGCGGTCACCGCATCTTGGGCGCCCTACCGGACATCCGTGCCGGACACATGAACACCGGCTCATCGTCCGGCTTCGGGCTGCGCCCCAAGCGCCACCAGGCGGTCTCCGGCCTGGTATAACCTCGCCACCCCCGCCCACGGGTGCCGCACCGAGAGCTACCTCGACTCGGCCACCGCCACGGCCTCCCGCACTCAGCGCTGTCCGTGACGCACTCGCCGGAAAACCCTGCTACCGTCACTGTCCGCCGTCGGTGGACACCATTCGCGGCATCCCCGGGAATAGACACCTGCCGGGTTCTTGCCAGAATGGTCATGTTGGTCGTAAAATTGGCTTCGTCCGGCGTTTTCGCAGGTCGTTTGATATTTTATAACCGCGACGAAGGAGGCTGAAGATTTGCAATTCTTACGCCGTAGGCACGTTCTGTCAGGTCACATCGCTAGGGTCGCTGCCGTAATGGGCGGAGCGCTTGCTCTCACGGTCTGGCTGGCCTTGCCTGCCAGTGCGGCCATCGGGAACCTCGGGCCGGGAAGCAGCGGCTCCCAGGTCAAGATCTGGCAGCAGGACCTCAACTTCTTCATCGGCATGGAGAACACATGTCACCCGACGCTGACCGTTGACGGGCAGTACGGGACGGCGACGACAAACGCAACGAAATGCTTCCAGAGCCTGAGAGGCGACAGCGTCGACGGTATTGAGGGCCCGATGACGCGCAGCTCGATGTGCGGTTACCTGAGAGCACGCTCGCCCGCGCTCTACCAGGAGACCTGCACGTAACCAAAGGCGTGACAACGGCAGCGACCGCGCGGGCGATGGCAAATTGTCGCTAGCGAGGTCCGACCAATCAGTCACAAGCGGATAATCCCCAACCTGGCACGCTGACGGCAAGCCGGAAATTGCTGCCGCACCGCTCCCGGTGCTCGGGCGCTGGGCGTCGACCGCTCCGGGTCGGCTTGCCACCGAGAAGGCGGGGTGGTTACCGCAGGTGGCCACCCCGCCTTCTCGGTGGGGTGGTTACCGCAGGTAGCTAGGGTCGGTGGCCGCCTTCCATGATTAGCCCGGTCCCCGGCGTCCAGGCCACCTCTCCCCTGCGACCGCGTGCCCGACAGGGTGCCCGATTGGGTGGTAGCTCACGGAGATTCGCGGTGATTTGTGGGCACCCTCGTATCCATGCCGCCCTGCCGCGGTGAGAAGCTCGGATCGTTGAAGTGGACGCTCACACCGCAACAGCCGTGCCCGTTGCGTGCCCGATCGGAAGGTGAGCCACGGTGCTTCAGGGGAACTCACGGTGACCGGTGAACATGCCCTGACCTGGGCCGCAGCAGTTCGGAGGACTACGAGCCGCAGCCTTCCAAGCTGGTCACGAGGGTTCGATTCCCTTCGCCCACTCCCAGCCTCCACCGTAGGTCAGGGCCGGTGTCCTCACCCGCAGCCTGATCATCTATCTGTCGTCGCGCCAACCGGTGCAGCATGCAGCCGACTTCCTAGCGCTCGATCATCCCAGGGTCACCCGTTGGCAACTTGAACCACCAGCGGAGCAGCCATCCGGGGTATGAACCTCAGGTCATCCAGCAAGGATCACCCAAACCGGGTGGGTCATCCTGTGGCCCGACCTGCCTACGTTGAACCCAGCGAGCCAGAACACTGCCGTCGCAAACACGTTCTGGCCGGGCAAGGGCGCTCACGCCGGGAGACGAGAGGTGCGGGATGGCTGGTCCGAGGAGGGATAACGCGCTGGATCATGCGGCTGTGGTGGTATCCGTGAACCGCTCCGGCTACCGGGTCCCGGCCATCATGTCGCCGCGGGCGGCCGAAGGCGAAGTGTGAGGCAACCTGTGGCCGCGAAACAAGAAGCACCAGCGCCAGGCGCTCTCGGCCCGCTCGCTCGCTACGAGCGGAGCGTCATCGACCGGATCAACGACTTCAACGATCCGCGCCAGGAGTGGCGGCGCCTGTTCTCCGAGCTGCTCGGCACGTTCTTCCTGGTGCTGGCGGCCGCGGGCGGGGGCATGATGGGGCACGCGTTCCCCGGCGTGATCAGCCACGGCGCCGCGGTGGTGGCCCCCGCGCTGACGGTCATGGCCATCATCTTGTTCATGGGCAAGATCTCCGGCGCGCACCTGAACCCGGCGGTCAGCATCGCGTTCGCGCTGCGCCGCGATTTTCCCTGGTGGAGGGTACCGGGCTATATCATCGTGCAGCTCGCCGGGGCCACCCTCGCCGCCCTGGTCCTGCACGCGATCATCAACGTCTCGGCCATGTACGGATCCAACTATCCCGCGGCTGGCTATTCGAACCTGTCCGCGTTCTGGATGGAGCTGATCCTGACCACGGGGCTGGTCAGCGTGATCCTCGGTACCGCGTCAGGCGCCCAGAACGTCGGCATCATCGGCGCCTTCGCAGTCGGCGCGTACATCGCCCTGGCCGGCCTGTGGGGCAGCCCCATCTCGGGCGCCTCGATGAACCCGGCCCGCACGTTCGGGCCCGACCTGGCCAGCACGACCTTCACCGGCTACTGGGTCTACATCGCCGGGCCGATCGCCGGAGCCGCGATCGCCGTGGTGATCGCCTTCGTCCTGCGCGGCCGGGGCGGCGACAAGGCCGCAGTCGGAGCTGCGCAGGGCGACCTGTTCACCGAGGGATACGAGTCCGGCAAGTCCTGAGAACTGGACATGCCCGGAGCCGGCATCGGTGTAAAGAACAAATAGCGTTCGAGAGGCCGGTATTCCTGACTGAAACAGTGCTTGAAAGCTGGAATGATGGTTCGGCCAGGCAAGCCATCCACGTTGTGGGTAGAGCAGCCGCTGCCACCACAATTTGACTTCGTGTTCCGTAAGTGGGGCGAGAGGATAAGCAGGACCCGTCACTGGCTAATAAGCAGCCCTACAAGGCAATAATCGAAAGAGACATGACGTTCTTCGAGCGCTTGGCGGTTCAGGACCCGGAAGTGGTAGGGACGCTTCTGGAGGCTTTCACCCGTTCGTGGGCGGGCAGGCCGGATGAGTTCGACGCGCAGGTACGCGAGTGGCTTCAGACTGTCAAGCAGCCAAAGCTTGGTGTGCCGTACATCAAGCTGGTGTATCAGCCGATGCTCGAATTGCTCGATCTGCTCAAGGAACACGAGTTCCGGGTGTTTGTCACTTCCGGTGGCGGCCGTGATTTCATGCGGGTGTTCGCAGAGGATGCATGGGGCATTATATGGGGGACCTCGATCAGACATAGACCTGCCATCACGACCCGGTGGTGCGTGCTTGAGCCGGGGGCTCATCCGGCGGGGACGGGAGCACCGTACCGCCGCTTCGCCAGTACTGGCCATCGGAGCGGGACAGGAACTCCTCGTCGACGAGATAGCGGCGCAGCGCCGCATAGTCGGCGTGCAGGGCACCAAGGAACAGGCTGACCCGGCGCTCTGAGTAGCGGACGCCCGGCTCGAAGGCCTGGGCAACCTTGTCCAGCAGCAGGTGCCGCCGTGCCTGCCGGGCCGGCAGGGTCTCGATCCTGCCGTGGCCGGTGAAGGCCCGCAGCTGGGGGTCGCGAGTCACCGCCCCGATGACAGCTGCCGGGTCAAGCTCGGGCATGTCTACATTGTGATCCGCCAGGCCCGCTGTCATAAGTACCTTTCGCGGAGATCAGCGGCCAGCGCCGATTAAGCGTTCGGCACGATTTGGATCTTTGGCCGCGTTCGATCCAAGCAAACGTCGCCTGAGAATCCGCTCCGCTTGATGTGCGACACCCTAGAGATCTTGTGAAGGCCGGGGTGCCTGCCCGGTCAGGATGGCCACCGGCCCGAGCTGTGCTAGCAGGCTGGTGTCGTCTTGGTCGTGCATGGTGGCATCGGTCGGCATGAGGGTGCTGGCGTCGATCACGACAATCAGGCACCGGCCACGGTGGGGCAGCTTGATCTGGCTGCGGGGCGGGATGCCGTGGTAGCTGGCGAAGTGGCCGGTCATCACCATCGCGTAGGACGGCGCGTCGTAACTGGCCGGGACCGTTGAACCCCTGAACAGCAGGTCCAGAGCCTTGACCCGGGTGGTTGGCGCCGCGGCGATGGACGCCGGGGCGGGTTCTTCGTGCGCGGCAGCAATCTGGGCCGCGATAGTGGCCAGCTGCGGGATGACCTCGGCGGCGATCGGGGACCCGGCGGCACGGGCTGGCTCGCTCATCCGCACCCTCCTGGTCCGGGTTAGGGCCTCGCCGACCAGGGACGACTTGCCGATGCCAGGCTCGCCCTCGACCCAGACCGCCGCGCCCCCGCCATGGCGCAGAGCCTCGATGCCGGCCCGGAGGGTCGCCAGCTCCTGGCTGCGGTCCACCCACGTCGGCGGCCGGTCGATGGGCCACATGGTTGTAACGTATGCCCTGCCCAGGGGAATGCCTATTCGATGCCTGCGCCTCCCGCACAAGTGCCAGGTGATCTGTCCGGGCGAGCCGGGGCAGCTGGGATTCCGGGGCAGATCGTCCAGCAGTACGATATGACGAGGTTTACTTTCGGGATTGCTTACGGGCCGGAGTAGCGATGCTCCTGTACATAACAGGCGGGGTCGTGACGGCAGTGGGCGCGCTGTCAGCAACGATGTGGCTGCTCAGGCTCATCCGCCAGTTCGCGTGGCCTCGGCGGCGAGCCGCTGCCCAGGGCAGCCCGGTGATATCGCCGCGAGCACGACGCCGTGCGCTGAACCGGTTCTGGTTCGCCGTCGCCCTCACCATCAACGGAATGATCCTCATTCTTAGCGCGCACAGTGACACAGCCGCGTGGATCTCGATCGTCACCACCTCCGCACTCCTTCTCTGGATGCTCGGCGAGCAGTTGATCTCACGCAGGCAGCACCGGCCGGCCACCTGACCGCAGCCTGCTCCTCGGCCCGTCGTAGCCGATCTTCCGCGCGATGTGCCCGAGGCGGCCGTCAGGAGCTCCGGCTCCGCCGGCCCGGGCCCTCGGGGTCGACGCCCCAGCTCATGATCCACGTGGGCGTGATACGGATGACCTCGCGACTCATGAACGGCACCGGAGGGTCAACGTCTTGGAGCGCGACCGCAGTGCCGCGGATCTCGAGGCCGCGCACCGTCCACGGATCCCGCGAGACGAGATCGTCGACGACGAGGGCGACCTGGCCGTTGGCCTGGACGTTGCGGAACTTGCGGGTGCCACCCATGGCGTGGCCGCCGATGAGGATGTCGCCGGTCTCCTCGTCGAGGAACGCGCCGACCGGGTTGTTCTGAGGCGCGCCGCTCGCATCCACGGTGGCGAGACGCGCCAGGGGCTGGCTCTTCAGGTAGGTCCGCTCGGCCTCGGTCAGGGTGATAGTCATCCCCGCAGCGTAAGACCTGGATGCGGTGAACCTCGGCTGGGAGCCCGGGCCGCACCGCGCGGATGGGTGGGCGCCTAGACCTGAGCCGGTTCTTCCAGGGCCACCACGTCGGCGACAATGCAGCTCACGTTGTCGGGACCTCCGCCGTCGATGGCCAGCGCGATCAGATCCGCCGCCGCCTGATCCGGATCGGCGACCGTGAGGAGGACTCGCGCCAGCTCATCCGCCGCCACCACCTGGTGCAGACCATCCGAGCAGAGCAGGTACCGGTCGCCGGGCCGGGCCTCGCGCAGCTGAAGGTCAGGCTCGAAGTTCCCCCCGTCCAGCGCCCGCAGCAGCATGAAGCGCTGCGGATGGGAGGCGACTTCCTCGGCCGTGATCTTGCCGTCGTCCAGCAAAGACTGCACCAGCGTGTGGTCCTGGGTGATCTGGAACATCTCGCCGTCGCGGACCAGATAGGCACGCGAGTCACCGATATGCACGAGCCCCAGCTGCGAGCCTGACCACAGCAGAGCGGTCAGCGTCGTGCCCATGCCCTGCAACGATGGGTCGGCCTTGACGATGTCGCTCAGTGCACTGTTAGCCCGGCGCACCGCATGATCGAGCGCGTTGAGCAGTTCACCGGCCGGGACCTGGGTGTCCAGCGGCCGGAGCGCCTCGATGACGGCCGCGCTCGCCACCTCGCCGGCGGCGTGGCCTCCCATCCCGTCGGCGACCGCGAGCAGTCTGGGGCCTCCATAGACCGCGTCCTCATTGTCCTGGCGGTGCAGGCCGATATCGGACTGCACGCCGTAGCGGACGGCAAGCTTGCCCTGAGCGTCCGGCATGGCAGTGTCCTTTCCGGACAGATAGCCGACGAGGAAGGCAGCGAGCTGACGCCGGGCCGCCGTCTCCGCCTCGATCTGGGCCCAGTACGCGGCCAGTTCCGACGCGGCCTGCGCGGGTGGCAGCGTGCTCACGGCGCGGATCGAGGCCAGCGGCATGCCCAGGCGGCGCAGCCAGGCCACCAGCCTGGCCTGCTCAAGCTGGGCCGCGGCATAGAAGCGGTACTGCGACACCGGGTCGACTCGGACCGGGCACAGCAGGCCCAGCTCGTCGTACAGGCGAAGCGCCTTACGCGAAAGCCGGGACGCCCGGGCAAAGGCCCCGCTGGTCATCAGCTCCATTCGTGCCCTCCTCATGCCGGGCAGGCTGCCCGGCGAAATCAGGCTCGGCCTGGCCCCAGGGGCAAAGTCAAATCACGCTTCCGGCGAACTGCTCATGACGATCTCCCTACGCGGCCGGAGTACCAGCCGATCTCGGCCGGCTCGGCGGAGAAGCCGTAGCCGGGGATGGACGGCTGACGGGCGCCTGGCCCGGGTCCCGGGCTCCTCCATCCATTCTCCATATAGATGGCAGCGAGCCTGCACCCACGCCTGTTTAGCCTCACGGGAGAGCATCCCTTTAGGGCAGGCACGGTGTTACCGGGGAGGAAAGCATGCGAGCGGAACGCCAGACCATCGACCTCACGGCCTATCCCGACCTGGTTGTCGTTTATCTCGGTATGCGGGTGCGGCGGCCACGCGGTGTGCTGAGCCTGTTCGGGCTGGGCCCGCAGATCCAGAAGTCATGGAAGGCCAGACCCGATGGCCTGCTGCGGCACGAAGACCTCATCTGGTCGCTGTTTCCTCTTCACCTCGGCATGCGGCAGTACTGGCGCGACCTCGACAGCCTCGAACGCTGGACCCGTTCTGAGCCGCACCGAAGGTGGTGGCAGCAGTTCCTGAAGGACACCGGCGGCACCGGATTCTGGCACGAGGCCTACTTCATGCGCGGCGGCATTGATGCGATCTACGACGACGTGGGCCGCCCCATCGGCCTGGCCCGTTTCGCTCCAGCCATCCCCGCCCGCGGCGCCATGTTCTCCGCCAGGCATCGCGCGGGACGGGACGGGCAGCCTCTGACCGTGCCGCCGGTGGTTTCCGAGGACGGATATTACGATCTGGCCGATGCGGCCGGGCCGAAGGGCCCGGATCACGCGCCGGCCGGGTAACCGGCTCTCGCCAACGGCCTCCGCTTCACCGCAACTTCACCGCAAGCAGCTTTACCGGTGGGCCCGCCGAACCCGTGAGCTTTAGCCGGTGAGCCCGCTGAACCGGCCGGATGAGGGGCGGACCGGAAAGCGCCGCCCGGCAGGCGCCGCGAACTAAGTGCGCGCGATGCGGTCGGGCCCTGAGGCCATGGGCACGCCGCGGGCCACACACACGCCGCACCGGCACCCGGTCCCGGGTCCGGTGCGGGGCTCCGACTCGACGATCTTCGCCGCGAGCAGCAGAGCGCCAACCGCGCCAGCCAGCACCCACCAGACGACGGCGAGGTTCAGCCAGTCTCCGGATGTGTACTTCCCCAGGACGGGCGACAGCAGGACCGGCCAGCCAGCCACCACGGGCAGACCGACCAGCAGGCCCAGCCCGGCCCGCCAGTTGCGGGCCCAGGCACGGACCCAGGGGCGGCTGCCGAAACCAGCCTTCAGGCTGTCCATGGCGAACGGCCAGACCTGGACGGCAGCACGTATCCATCCGGCCAGCAGCAGCGCCGACGACAACGTGAACTCGACGAGCAGGATCCGCATCACAAGACGCATCGGTCGCCCCTTCCCCGCAGGCCAGGTAGCCCCCTGGTGGCTATGACCTGCCAGGGCGCCGCCCCGCTCCCCCCATGGAACACCCGGCGTAGCGCCAGCACAACAGCGGCCGGGCTTAACGCCTGACCCAGCCCGCCTGCGGGTCCAGCAACTCCAGGGCGGAGCGCAGCGCCTCGATCAGCCAGGCGGGACCTTCGCCCGCGACCTCCAGCGTGCCGAGCAGCCGGATGGCATCGCTTTCTTCCAGCTCGGTCGGACCCGCCCTGGTCCCCAGGTCCAGGATGACGACGCTGTCACTCTCGGCCGGGTCGTGGTGCATAGCGCAGGACAGCGCGACGATCGCGGTGTCGTACTGCGCGACGATCCGGCTGTGGCAGACCACGCTGTGCTCATCGACCTCGTGCTGGCCATCACACCAGGACGGACAGTCCAGCAGCCGTCCGGGCGCTGCGTCCGGGCCGCTGCCTGGCACGCTCGCCCCGCCATCGTCGTCACCGACGGTCATGATCTCTCCCTGGAAGGCCCATGGGGGAGCCCCGCCGTTCGCGCAGCCGGGTTCCTGAACCCGCCCGTACCCCGGGTCATGCTCTTAAACGAACAGCGAGGGCCGGACCGGCCTGGCGGGCGGGAATTGACGTCGCTCAGGGCAGCCCGCCGACATCCCACACATAGGTCCGCGCTGGGATCGCCGCAGGCTGGTCGGCGTCATAGGTGTCGCCGCCCGCGAGGGCCTTACCGTCCGGGCTGAACGCGACCGAACTAATGGCATAGCCGGAGGGATCAGAGAAGCTGGCGATCAGCTTGCCGGTGGCGATGCCCCACAGGGAGGCGCTCCCCGAGTACGCGTCACCCTCGGCGACCGCGAGGGTTCGGCCGTCCGGGCTGAACGCCAGCGAACCCAAACCGTCGAAGTCACCCTCGGAGGGGAGAGCCGTACGGGTGCCGGCCGCCAGATTCCACAGGTACGTCCCGGGGCCGGCGTCATCCGCAGCGAGGATCCTGCCGTCCGGGCTGAACGCCACCGCCACCACACTGCCCGGGTTCCGCATCGTTGCGGTGAGCGTGCCGGCCGCAACGTTCCAAAGATAGGTGTGGCCGTCGCCTTCGCCGATGGCGAGAGTCTGGCCATCCGGGCTGAACGCCACCGCGTTGACGCTCCCATCGGGAAAGCGCGGCAGGGTGGCGAGCCGGATGCGGGTCGCGGTGTTCCAGAGATAGGTCGCGCCGTCGCCATCACCAATCGCGAGGGTCTGGCCGTCCGGGCTGAACGCCACCGAGTCGGCCGAGGCCTGGCGGCCGGGATCGCGGAAGGTGGTGAGCAGGTGACCGGTGGCGGGATTCCACAAGTAGGTGGTGCCCACGTCGTCGCCGGCGGCGAGGAGCTGGCCATCCGGGCTGAACGCCATGGAATCGACCCCACCCCGCCTGGCCGCGCCCGCCAGGCGGGCAAGCGGCCGGCCGGTCACGGCGTTCCACAGATGGATGCCACCTCCCTCATGGGCTACGGCCAGCATGGTGCCGTCCGGGCTGAACGCGACCGAGCTGACGCTCCCGCCGCCCCCGGTCAGGCTCAATGCCGGACGGCTGCTGCGGGTCAGCACGACAGCGATCGCCGCGATACCAATAAGGAGGGCCGAGCCACCGATTACGAGGGCTGCGATACGCCCGCGCCGAGCGGAACTCCCCCGGGCGGCGCCCGCCCTACGCGGCGGCGCACTGGCACCGGACGGTGGGCCATCAAGGCTGTGCATCCGCCTCGCCGGCCGCGGAGCCCGGGCCGAGACGCAGAGCGTCGTCGTGCCCAGGATCGCAAAACCAAGGCCGAGGCCAAGCCAGTACCGGGGATGGCTGTCGAACTGATTGAGGGCTAATAGGCCGAGGAGATCGAGCACGATACCTGCGGCCGCGGCACCAGTCCACGCGGCGTGCCATCGCCATCCTGGGACCGCGAGCCGGATGAGTCCGGTCCCCGCGAGCAGCAGCAGCACTGGAAGGCTGACCCACAAGAAGGCGTACAGCACCCCGGTCACCGGCCACGCCGGCACCAGCAACGCGGGCAGGTCCGGCGGCGGGCCTGGCGAGCCGGACCGCACTGGTGACGCCAACGGGTCAAAGGCCACCGCGCAGCACGCCCCGGCCGACAAAGCCGAGCAGACGGCGAAGGCTGCGCGGGCGAACCCGTGTTTCCCGGAAAGAGGGGCTGATCGCGTATCCGGAGCTACCCAGGACTGCACGGGGCTGATCATCGCATCTGGTAGCGTTTCCGGCACGTGATCGGCTTGAGGAGGTGAGACCCATTACCGCTGTATCCGGCTGGGTGCTCCCGCCTTCCACGGTGGTCCGGCTCATCTGACATAGGTGGCCGTGGGGGTGCCCGCAAGGCATTCCGAAAGGCAACGGACCTATGCACTTCACCTCGGAGACGACCGCTGACGGCGTCTCAGAACGACTCTTCATCCTCGGCGACATCCAGGGCGTGCTCTGGGAACCGGCCGGCGCCACCGGCACTCGTCCGCTGGTCCTGCTGGGCCATGGGGGCGGCCAGCACAAGCAAAGCCCGGGCCTGGTGGCCCGCGCCCGCCGTTATGTGACCAGCGGCGGCTTCGCGGTGGCGGCCATCGACGCGCCCGGGCACGGCGACCGGCCGAGGACCGAGCAGGATGAACAGTACGCGGCCGGCCTCAGGCGGCGGATGGCCGCCGGTGAGCCGATCGCGCAGCAGGTCACGCGGGACAACGCCGAACGTTCGGTGCGGGCCGTTCCCGAATGGCGGGCGACCCTCGACGCCTTGCAGGACTTGGGCCGGGTCAGCGGGCCGGTGGGTTACTGGGGCCTGTCGATGGGCAGCGCGATCGGCATGCCCTTCGTGGCCGCCGAACCGAGGATCGGCGCTGCGGTCTTCGGCCTGGCGGGGCACGAGCGGCTGGGTGAGGTGGCGGCCCGGATCACCGTCCCCGTCCAGTTCCTGCTGCAGTGGGACGACGAGATGATTCCGCGCGACTCGGGCCTGGCCCTGTTCGGCGCGCTCGCCTCCGGGGAGAAGACACTGCACGCCAACGCCGGCCGCCATCTCGCCGTACCCAGGTTCGAGATGGAGAGCTCCGAGCGCTTCTTCCTCCGGCACCTCACCCCGGCGTGACACCGCCGGCCGGCCAGCCAGCCGGGAAAAGCCGCTCAGGAAAGCGGAACGTCCACCGCCACATTCGGCTTCGGGTAGTAGGCCGCCACATCCCGGGCACCGTACTTGGCCCGGAACATGTCGAGGATCTCACTGACCCGGGCCGGATCCGTGACCGGAGTGGCCCGCGCGCTGAGTTGCGCACTCCCGGCGACCACCCGGATGGCCGGCTCCTTCAGCACGTTCTTGTACCAGTTGGTCTGCCATGCGATTATTCTCGCCGGCCGTCTCAGGAAGGGGCGAAGAACCTGGTCAGATGGGTGGCAAGCTCGTCGGGCGCTTCCTCGGCGATGTGGTGGCCGCAGTCGATGGAGCTGCCGCGGACGTCATCGGCCCAGTCGCGCCAGATGGCCAGCGGGTCGCCGTAGAGATCTTCCATGTCGTCCTGCGCGGCCCACAAGAACAGCAGGGGACAGCCGATCCGGCGGCCTGCCGCCCGGTCCGCGTCATCGTGTTTCCGGTCAATGCCCAGGCCCGCGCGGTAGTCCTCGATCATCGCGTGCACCGTGGCGGGATCGTGGATCGCGCGGCGGTAGTCCTCGAAGGCTTCCGCGGCCCATGTGCTCGGCGGTCGCGGTGTACCAGGCTTCCGGGTCGGCGTTGATGAACCGCTCGGCGGGCTTCTCGGTCTGGCCGAAGAAGAACCAGTGGTACCAGCTGGCCGCGAACTTGGCGTCGCAGCGATCCAGTGCCTCCGCGATCGGGATGCCCTCCATCAGGCACAGGCGGCTCACCAGGGCCGGGTGGTCCATGGCCAGCCGCTGGGCGACGTACGTCCCCCGGTCATGCCCGGCGACGCAGAATTGCTCATGCCCGAGCCCGCGCATCAGTGCGGCGCAATCACCGGCCATGGCCCGCTTGGAGTAGGGGGCGTGATCAGGCGTGGTCGGCGGCTTGGAGGACTCGCCGTAGCCCCGCAGATCCGGGCAGACCACGGTGAACTGCTCCGCCAGCACCGGCGCGACCTTGTGCCAGGTCACATGGGTCCGGGGGTGGCCGTGCAGCAGCAAGACCGCAGGACCCGAGCCGCCGTGGCGCACGCGCAGTTCCGCGTCGCCCACATCGATCCGCTCCAGCGTGAATCCCTCGAACACGCTTCCCCCCTACCTCAGGTGTCCCGCTCTAACCGGTTGAAGCTCCTGCCCCCCACTAACCGCGACGTCCGCCCGGTGTCCAGAGCATCAGGGCGTCGGCCGGCCCGAACCCGGCGCGTTCGTAGAACGGGATCGACCTCTCGGACGGGCTCAGCACCACCCGGGCGTAACCGTTCTCACTGGCGTACCCGAGCACCGCGTCGAGAAGCTGGCCGCCGATGCCCCGATTGCGGTACGCGGCGAGCACGAACGCGTTGCCGAGGTATCCCCAGCGGCTGGGGGCGCGCCCCGGCCGGGGCATCCGCTCGAAGACGGACAGGTTCATCGCCCCGGCCAATCGGCCGTCCACCTCGGCCAGCCACATGATCCGGCGCGACGACTCGCGCGCGTACCAGGCCGCAAATCTTTCCTCAAACGCCGGATCGGCGCCGTCGCCGTCCTGCTCCGCCGACGACTCGCGGCGCAACCGGGCGATGGCGGGCAGGTCCGCGTCCTCAGCCCGCCGGATCACGGCCTCGGTCCCGCTAGCCATGGGAGCAGCCGACCGCCGTCGCGTACGCCTGGGGGGTCATCCGGTACAGCCTGACCGAGCCGGGGTTGCTGAGCACGAGGTCAAACAGCCAGTGGCGATGCACGTAGAACCAGTAGTCGGTGAGCCGCTGGCCACCGATCTCATAGTCCACCAGCCAGGCTCCGTGCGGGCCCGGGACGGCGCTCTGCACCCGCGCCGCGGCGTGCGGTGCGCTCGGGCAGTCCCGGTGCCGCCTGACGTACTGGGCCTGGCTGATGATCGCCTGGCTGCGCGCATCCCAGCGGGCATACACCGGGGCGTAGTCGCCGCTGTCGTACTCGTTATTGAACGCAGTTGCGATCTTGAGCAGGGCCGGTGCCGTCCGCGGGTCGGGAGGAAGCGGTGCCGCGGACGCCGCCGCATGTGGCTGCGGCGTCTGCGCTGGATCCCGGGCCGGGGCCGACGAGCACCCCGCGGTGAGACAGGCGGCCGCCGCGACGGCGGCGGCCAGTCGGCGCATCACCAAGTTCTCCCTCGTCCCGCTGCCATGCTGGCTTAACACGCTAACGATGCGGGGCCAGCATCGCATGATGGTCCGCGCCCGCCTGGGGCTGGGGATCGGCGTGCACCAGCGCGGCGGTCAGCCGCGGCAGGGCGTGCAGCAGATTGTGCTCGGCGGCGACCGCGACCTGGTGAGCCTCGACCGCGCTGGCCGCGGCGTCCACGACCACCTCACACTCAGCGCGCAACTGGTGGCCGATCCAGCGCAGGCGGACCTGGCCCACGCCCAGCACCCCGGGAGTAGCGCGCAGGGTGTGCTCGGCCTGGTCGACCAGGGCCGGGTCGACCGCATCCATCAGGCGCCGGTAGATCTCGCGGGCAGCGCCGCGGAGCACGGCCAGGATCGCCACCGTGATCACCAGCCCGACGACCGGGTCGGCCCAGTCCCAGCCGATCGCGACACCGCCTGCCCCGAGCAGGACGGCCAGCGACGTGAAACCGTCCGTCCGGGCGTGCAGCCCGTCAGCGACCAGTGCCGCCGAGCCGATCCGCCGGCCGACCCGGATCCGGTACCGGGCGACCAGTTCGTTGCCGGTGAACCCGATCAGCGCCGCGATCGCCACCGCGAGCAGGTCTGATACCGGGCGGGGATGGGCGAGCCGGGTGACCGCCGTATAGGCGGCCAGCACCGAGGAGGCGGCGATGATCAGGACGATCACCACTCCGGCCAGGTCCTCAGCCCGGCCGTACCCGTAGGTGTAACGGCGGTTGGGCCGCCGCCGCGCGGCCAGGAACGCGATGCCCAGTGGCACCGCGGTCAGCGCGTCCGCCGCGTTGTGCAGGGTGTCACCCAGCAACGCGACCGACCCCGAGAGAGCCACGACGGCCGCCTGGACCAGGGCCGTCCCCCCGAGGACCGCCAGCGAAATCCAGAGCGCCCGCATGCCTGCGGCGCTGGCTTCCATGGCCCGGTCCACCTTGTCCGCCGCCTCATGCGAGTGAGGCCGCACCAGGTGCCGGAGCCGTCCCGGGCGTCCTGCGCCGTGGGGGTGGTGGTGCCCGGGCTCATGACTATGCCCGGCCTCGTGTCCCTGCCCGATCTGCATGACATCCAGGATGCCCTGGTCATCCGGTTGCAGCACGTCAACAACAGCCACCCGGGCGCGACTGCGAACCATGCGCAGCCAGGCCGGGCAGGCCCGTCAGCCAGCCCGGCCGGGCCTCGGCGCCCTGATCGGCTGAACGCCGGAGTCCGCACCTCTGACCAGGTGCTGGAACCTATCCGTTAGGAGGGCAGCAGGCGGGTCCGGCGGGGGGCGACAGCGGTGAGCAGGACCCCGCAGGCGAACAGCACGGGCGGGAGATAGAGCGCCACGAGGTGGAGCGGGGTGGGGTTGCCGAGCAGATCAGTGCTGCCCCCGGTAGAGACGAAGGCCAGCTGGATCGCGTAGGGCCAGAACATGGCTGCGAGCAGCAGCAGGAAATACGGGCTCAGTTTCCAGACCACCGCCAGGACTACCGCGGCTACCGCCAGCACGACGCTGCCGGCCAGGTAGACCGTGGTCGTTGGTGGCTGCCGGACCAGCAAACGCCCGGGGAAGGTCATCGTGTCGTACCGGAACGTTGACACGTACACCGCGGCCGCGGCCAGCACCAGCACGACCCCGAGACGCCAGTTCACCAGCTGACGTCCGCGGCGGGGCCCGGGCGACGCGACCAGCGCGGCCGCCGCCACGATGAAGACCCCCGTCGTGATCAGCTGCAGCGGATACGGAATCCAGGGAATCGAGTGGCCGGCGGCGACCCAGTACCCAGCCGTCGCCGCCAGCGCGGCCAGCGCCGCCCACCGCAGCCCCAGCAGCACCAGGACCGCGATGACCACCTCGGCGCCCACCGTTATCGTGAAAATATGCACGCTCAGCAGGGGGAGGCCGCCGATCTGGGGGTGGCTGCCGAAGTCCCGCGCGAAGGGGTTCCGGGCGCCGGGCCGGAACCGGTACGGCAGCGCCACGTTCAGGATGTCCACCAGCAGCAAGAACAGCGGCGCGACCAGGCTGAACAGTGCCAGCGCATCGGCCCAGGGCCGGTTCTCCGACGCCGGTCCCGGCCCCCGCAGGCGCATCTTCAGCGCGCTCCACAACACGTCGGCGGACTCCGCCAGCCGGGGCCGTTTCCGGCCGGGCGTCGCGCTCGCCATCAGCACGGCGAGGACCTCCTCCGCATGCTCGCGGCGGAAGGCCCGGGGATAGCAGGCCAGCAGCCGGCGGTAGCCCCGCTCCAGGTCCGGCGAGTCAGTCATGCGGCACCCCCGGCCAGGTCAGGGCGCGAGACGTGGAGCCGCTTCAGCGCCACCGCGGCGTTGGCCTGCAGCCGCGCGGCCTCGGCGGCCAGCGTCTCCGAGCCCTTGGGGGTGAGCCGGTAGTAGCGCCGCAGCCGGTTGTCCACGATCTCCTCCCGGTCCACCGCGATCAGCTCATCGGAGCGGAGCCGGTCCAGCGCGGTATAGAGGGTCCCGGCGCGCAGCCGGACCCGCCCGCCGGAGATCTGCGTGACGTCGGTGATGATCCCGTATCCGTGCTGGCTGGTCGTCGCCAGCGAGGTCAGGATCAGGAACGTCGCTTCCTGCATCGCCCGTTGCGCCATGTGAACGTTATATACCGTTGAACTATGTATATCAAGACCGGACCACGCCTGATAACGCCTGACCGGCGACCAAGCCGCGGCATCGCAGGGCACCCAGGGCATCAAGACGGCTGCTGAGGCTCATGTTCTACTGGAATCGTGCAGGATAAGCAGCGCAGGCGCGGGGCCAGGCGTCACCGGCGGCACGGCCTGGGGAATGCGAAGCCGCTGACCGCCCGGCGGACCGAGGAAGTCCGGGACCGGGTCCGGCTGATAATCGAGATCACCGCCCGGGCCGGCTCGTACCGCAAGGGGCTGCTGGCCGCCGCGGCGCAGCTCAGCCCGGAGGAAGCCGCCATCATCGCCGATCTGGAGCGGCACGGGCTGCAGGTCCCGCAAATGCGCGACATCCTGCGCGGGGGCCACGTCCTGGTCGACGACCCGCAACTCTACGAGGACTGGCGGTTCGCCAAGGTCAGCCACCTGCGCATGTCCAGCCATCACAAGGACATCGACAAGACGCGCTATCCCGACTTCGGGATGCGCGGCCCGGTGGTCCGGGAGAAACTGCACGGCCGGACGGCCCAGGGCACCTGGGTGCAGCTGGAGAAGACCCCGGCCGCCTTCGGCCAGCGCAAGCTGCCCAGCCTGACCGACATCCGGCATCTGATGGACTACGTGGTGTACCGGGTCACCCGCAGCAACGTCGGTCCGTGGGGCCTGTCCCGGCTGACCGAGCGGCGGCCGATGTACCTGTCACCGGACCTGGGCCTCCCTATCTCGCTGGCACCGGCGGTGGCGGAGTCGATGGCCCTGGCCCTGCGCCGGATCGAGCGCGACGATGACGTCACCTCGGCGTCCCAGGACCTCGCGGCGCGATTCCCGCCGCCGGACCGGCCGGATCCCGCGAACGAGCTGGGCCAGGCCCTGCCCGGCCGGGCCGGGCGGGGCCTGTTCGGGAACTCCGATGTGTGGGTGACCGAGACACCGTCCCGGATCGCGGCCGCGATCTTGAACGAGCCACGTGAGCCGCAGCCGGCCGGGGCGCTCTGGGCGAAAGCGGGGGCATCATGAGCCAGGCCGGCGCCGCCGTCCCGGGCGAGGCGGCCGTCCCGCACGGACTCATCTCCTCGGTGGTCAGCCTGGTCGGCACCGGGCCGGTGCTGCTCGGCGCCTACACCATCGCCGAGCTCACCGCGGTCGACGCCATCGTCGATTTCCTGGAGTCGCGGCCGTCGGATGAGGTGCTGGCCGAGGCCGTCCGCTCGCTGGCCGCCCGCCAGCTCCTGGTGGCCGGGCCGCCCGGAGCGCAGGTCCAGGTGCGCGGGGACCTGGGCATCGCGGTGGCGTTCCAGCAGCGGGCCCGGATGGTGCTGGACGCCCGGGTCACCGGCACGGAACCGGGCGAGCCGTGGCGGATCCTGCTGCTCCCCCAGCCGGAGCGGATCTGCCTGGTGGTCCGCATCGATGCGCTGGGGGTGCACGAACTCGGTCTGTACACGTTCGACGAGGCCCTCGGCCTGCTCGACGCCCTGCTGCCGCGCGGGCCGCGAGCGGAGACGGAGGCCGCGGACGGCGAGATCGACGGGGTGCTCGCCGCGTCCGAGCGGTCCGCGCTGGTCACCGTCACCCCGTTCACCGCGGAGGGATCGGCTGAGGTCGCGGGGGACAGCACCGACCTGGTTCTCGCCCGCCACCATGGCCGGCTCCACGTCTTCCACCGGGATCCCGGCGACCAGGGCAAGCTGGCGCCTGGCACGCCGGGCGGCAAGGACGTGCACGACACCCTCGTCGGGCTGCTGACCTAGCGCCGGTCATGCCTCGCGGGCCGGGGCGTCCGTGGCGGCGACCGCGAGATCCAGGCGCTCAGCCCCCAGCCCCAGATTGATCCCGGATCCGTACGCGGCGGCACCGGACAGGATCGACGCCAGCGCGGTGCCCAGGATCAGCCCCAGCGCCTGCTCCGCATCCACATCACCGATGGCCCACAGCACCGAGAACGCCGCTATGCCGGCTACCCCGAGGCAGATCAGGGACCAGCCGAGCCATTGCAGGACGTGCCCGACCTTCCGGGCATGCTGGATCTTCCCGGTGATGACCGCCCGCTGTTCCGCCGGGACCTCGGCTCCCCCGCTGCCGGGCATGCCAGCATCCTCCCCCCGTTGAGTCGTGGCCAAGTTAGCAGGTCAGCCCCAGGACTAGCCGAAACCACGAGCTAGCCGGACCAGGGCTAGCTGAACCACGGGGCTAGCCGAACCACGGGCCAAGGCCGGACCACAGGTAGCGGCCCGCGATCGCGGCGACCAGGATCCCGACCAATCGCCGGATCAGCCGGTCAGGGAGCCGGGGCTGGATCCGGGCCCCGATGTAGGCGCCCGCAAGGCCGCCGAGCCCGAGGGCGATGCCGGTGGGCCAGTCCGGTGCGACCGGACCGTGCCGGTGCAGGGACAGCACGGTGAAGGTCACCACGCCCGCGACCGAGGTGACGAAGGTCGAGGCCAGGGCGGCGGGCGCCACCTCCGACGGCGGGCGCCCCGTTCCGGTCAGCACCGGGGCCAGGATCGAGCCGCCGCCGATGCCGTAGATCCCGCCGACGCAGCCCACCGCCATCGCCAGCAGGACCAGCAGCGGCCGCCGGATCACGGGCAAACGCCGGAGCGGGCGCACCGGAGGCGTTCGGGCGACCGTCCCCGCGGCGGCGCCCGGGGGCGTGGTCAGGACCAGCCACACCCCGAGCGGAAGCAGGACGGCAGCGATCACCAGATCGAAAACCTGCGGGCTGGGCAGCACCTCCACCCGGATGATGGATCCGGCGACCACCCCGGGCAAGGTCCCGGCGATGAGCAGCCCGGCCAATGGGCCGCTGGCCTGCCCCTGCCGCCAGTAGCGATACAGCGCGCCCGGGGTGGCCACCACGTTGTACAGCAGGTTGGTCGGGGTGACGGCCGGACTCGGCGTACCCAGGACGCTGACCTGGAATGGCAGCAGCAGCACCGCGCCCGAGATGCCCGCGGGCGTCGCGAGCACGGCGATAAGGAAGGCCGCGGCCAGGGCGACGGCCTCGGTCCAGCCGGTCCCGAGCACCCGGACACGCTAGCCACCGCCCGACCTGGGCATCCGGGATTGACTGGCTAATTGCGCCGGGCAACCCTCAGCAGCAGTCGGTCTGGCCAGGCTGTCCTCATCAGTCCGGATGCCCGGCGTTCGGTACCCGCTGTCCGAGGTGCGACACCATCAGGCGGAGGCCTTACCTGACGGTGGGGCCATGGTCAGCGGAAGAACCCGGCGGATTTACCCGCCCCCGGGGGCCGTAATGCCGGTGGGACCGCAATGCCGGAGGCCGGTCAGCGGTCGTTTAAGCCGGCCAGTTGCCTGCCCCGGGAGTCCTGGACCGTACCGCGGCCCTGACCCGGAATGGCGCTGTGCCCCTGGCCTGCCTGCCCCGCGGCCGCGTGGCCGTGCGCCGCACGGCCGTTACCCGTACCTGGCCCGCTGGACCAGCGCGAAGTCCAGCGTTCCGTGCACCGCCGCGTGTCCGCGCAATACCAGCGCAGGTCAGGACAGGCGCTGCCGCCGTCGGACACCATCTCGCGGGCCGGCAACCTGGTCCCGCACAACCAGCAGGACTGCACGGCCGGATTCGCGAGGGAAACGATCGAGCGATCTTCACCCGCCATGTTCGGCCCCCCTCCGGGATCGATTAGGCCGGCTTCCCCGGGAACTGGACCCGCAAACAGCCAGCCCCGCGCGCGGCCGACTCAACAACCGTTCCCGAAGTGTGGCACGCCGACGGGCCCCCGTCCACGCACTCTGCAGGATGCGGTCAGCCGAAATTCAGCCGGGGCGCCCTCCCGACCGCGACGCGACTCTTCAGAGCCCGGCGCCGGCGCTGCTATGCGTTCCTTAACCAGTTCTTGGCCCGCGGACCGCACTGGGGCCCGCGCTCGTGGGTAGTTGCGCGTCATCAGCCCTGGTCAGTGCTGCTCACTGCCACCGCTGACTAGCACAGTGCTGGTTAGGAAGCACCGAGCAGCCTAGAGAGTCAGGGCCGCCTAGCAAAGGAGACACGCGGAATGCTGTCCCAGGGCGCCGCGCACTTCGTGACCGCACTCAACCCGCTCAGCTCGACGTCGCTGCTGGCCAGTCTGGGCGCGTTCGGCGTCTTCCTCGCCCTGTTCGCCGAGACCGGGCTGCTCATCGGTATTTTCCTGCCCGGCGACTCGCTGCTGTTCACCGCCGGGCTGCTATGCACCACCGGCCCGCATTCGGTGCACCTGTCGCTGCCGGCGGTCATCCTGGCCGCGATCGGCGGCGCCCTGCTCGGAGCGCAGACCGGCTATTACATCGGCCGGGGCGGCCGTCCCCTGCTCGGCCGCACCAACCACCGCTTCCTGCGCCGGGGCACGGAGCGCGCCGGGGTACTGCTGGCCAAGTACGGCTACGGCAAGGCCATCGTGCTGGCCCGGTTCATCCCGGTGGTCCGGACCGTGCTCAACCCGATGGCCGGCGCCCTGGACGTGCCGGTCCGGACCTTCACGATCTGGCAAGTCATCGGCGGCGTGATCTGGACGGTCGGGGTGACCCTGGCCGGTTACGCCCTGGGCTCGACGATTCCCAGCATCGACACGTACCTGCTGCCGATCATCGCCGTGATCGTCATCGTCTCGCTGATCCCGGTCGGCGTTGAGCTCCTCCGGGCCCGGTCCGCATCCCGCGATCCGGATGGGGCCCCGGATGGCGCTGAAGGGGGCAGCGCCGAACCGGGCGGCACCCATGGCCCGAAACCCACCCGCCCGCCGGCCCGCCGGTCGTAAGGACCGGCTGATTGCCCGTACGGCGGTTTCGCTGGTCGCTGTAACAACGACACAAAAGTCATGATCACGAGGTGGGGGTCAGGGAGAGGCGGGGTTGGCGGGGGCGGTGTGCCTGCAGGAGGAGGAAGGGGGTTAGGCCGGGGGGAGGCCGAAGCTGGGCAGGCAGGGAGCCAGGCCGGTGATCTCCACGGGGGCTTGCCGGTGGGCCTGCCAGCCGGCCCGGTCCAGGCGCAGCATCTGAAGGGTGGCGGGTCGGTCCCGGATGCTCTGGCGGCGGATGCCGTCGGGGAGGTAGCCCAGCTTGCGGGATACCCCGAGGGACGCGAGGTTGTCGGTGAACGCCTCGGAGACGGCGAACTCCGCGCCCAGGCCGGCGAAGCCCAGGTGCAGGACGGCGGAGCGCATCTCGGTGCCGAGGCCCTGGCCCTGGTACCGCTGGCCCAGCCAGGACCCCGTGTGGACCTCACGCAGGACAGCGAAATCGCGCCCGGAGACACCCTGGGTCCCGACGATCACGCCGCCGAGGTCGGCGACCAGGTTCAGCGACCAGTCGCCCGGGGACCACCCGCCCCACTGGGAGAGCTGGAACTGCAGGACGCTGCGGGCCCGCTCCTGCGGCGGCACGTCGGTCCAGGCCACCCCGAA
>CAWINS010000071.1:0-49073 GCA_963837335.1 uncultured Actinomycetes bacterium
TCAGCGCCGCCTGCAGCCCGTCATCGGCGAACGAGGGGGGCAGCCGGACGTCCACCACCGCCACGTCGGGCCGCTGTTCCAGTAGCGCGCACAGCAGGTCGGGTGCGCTGTCCACCGCCGCGGCGATCTCGAAGCCGTGCGCCCCGAGCAGCCGGGTCAGACCGTCCCTCAGCAGGAACAGGTCTTCGGCGACGACAACGCGCACGGCACCTCCATGGCGATCATGGTCGGCCCTCCCGGCGGGCTGCTCACCGCCAGGATGCCATCGAACGCGCCGAGCCGCTGTTCCACGCCCCGCAGCCCGGACCCGCGGGCCGGGTCCGCGCCGCCCGCCCCGTCGTCGGCCACCTGGACTCGCAGCAGGCCCGCCGCGTGCTGCATGCGGATGTGCACCCGGCGCGCACCCGAGTGCCGCACCGCGTTGGCCAGGGCCTCCGCCACCGCGAAGTAGCAGGCGGACTCTACCGGTGTGGCCAGCCGGCCGGGCAGGTCGATGTCCAGGTCCACCGGGAAGGGGGTGTCCAGGGCGAGGGCCCGCACCGCGTGGCCGAGGCCCCGGTCGGCCAGCACCGGCGGGCAGATGCCGCGCACCAGGTCACGCAGGTCGCCGAGGGCGCGCAGTGACGTCTCCCTGGCCTCGGCGACCAGGGCCAGCGCGGCCTCCGGGCGGGCCGGGAGCATGCGCTCGACCGCGCGCAGGTTCATGCCCAGCGCGATCAGGCGGGCCTGGGCCCCGTCGTGCAGATCCCGCTCGATCCGGCGCAGTTCGGTGGCGGCGTGATCCACGGCCAGGTTCCGGGTCTCGGTCAGCTGCTGCACCCGGCCCTCCAGCTCGAGGTCGCGCCCGGGGACTCAGCATCGTGCGGGTGTGCGCGCCGATCGTCCGCGGCACCAGCCACGCGGCCATCACGAGGAATGCGCTCGCCTCCGCCCCGGCCAGCATGGCCGTCTGGCGGCTGTCAACTACGATCCCGCCGTACAGCAGCCCGGGCCGCATGAGGACCTGCGGCAGCGACTGCCAGCTCGCGGCGATCATGAACCCCCGGACCGCGAACGCGGCCAGCGCCACCGGGACCAGGTCCGCGGCGATGACCGGCCACCGGGCCGCGGTCACGACGGAGGCCAGGACCAGGGCGACCGTCCACGGATGCACGCCGAACACGGTCAGGCCGAGCAGCGCGACGGGGATCAGGAGAATGCCCCAGCGATTCTCCAGCATCCGGTGCCGCAGGTAGGAGACCGTGCCCGCGGTGTGCGCCCGCAGCGCGGCGGCGCTGCGCGGCAGCAGCCACAGGCCCAGGGTGAGCAGCAGCAAGGCCAGCGGGACCAGCAGGCCGCCGGGCCATGCCCCGCCGCCGGGGTGAATGACCGCGCCCCGGTGCATCCAGAGCACCGCCCCGCCCGGGCCGCCCTTCATGTTGAGACCTGGACGATGCCCGGTCCGGGGAACGGGGTGGCCGCCGGCCCCTGGCCCCCCCGGGCGAAGGCGGCCGGGGCCACCGCGGACCTGCACCCGTGGGCGAAGGCGGCGGGCGAGCGCGGCGACGGCACCTGGGCGTGGACCGCCTGGGCGGCCGCGGCCGGCCGGTTGATCGTGACCTGGGTGAACTTGTGCCCCCGGACGACGACCCCCTTCACGGTCCCGGGGCAGCGGAAGCCTGCGGGCGATGGGCCCCTTGAGCAGTGACCTGGCGCCGCTTGAGCACGCTGAGCGCGGAGACCACCCAGCTGACCGCCGGCCCGGGCGCGGTGGCGGCCACCACGAGGCCGCTGATCCCGGCGACCACCATGGTGACCGGCAGCACCATCGCCGCCATGACCGGCCGCCAGAACGCCACCACGACGGCCAGCAGGACCGCCGCCACGGTCCACGGGCGCAGCCCGAACAGCACCGGGGCCATCGCGGCCACGGGCACGAGCAGGATGCCCCGGCCCAGACGACGCAGGAGCCGGCCGACAACCCGCCACAGGACGGTCACGAGGATTCCCATGTCACCCATCGTGACGCCGCCCGGGGGCCCGGCGCTATGGGGGCGTACCTAATTCCGGGGTGGGCCTGGGCCTACCCCGCAATAGCGACCACCGCCTCGACCCGGACCACCGCGCCCGGCGGGGCCAGGGGCAGCAGCGTCCCGCGGACCCGCGTGCCGTCCACGGTCAGCTCGCCGACCCGGCCGCTGATCCGGGCCGGGTTACGCACGCTGATCTCGTAGGTCGCGCCGCGGAAGCGCCGCGTCGCGGTGAAGCCGGGCCAGCCGGCCGGCAGGACCGGGTCGATGCGCAGGCCGTCGAAATCGGCGCGGATCCCCAGGATCCACTGGGTGATCGCGACGAGGTTCCACGCGGCCGTGCCGGTCAGCCAGGAGTTCTTGGCTTCGCCGTGGGTGGGCGCCTCGCGGCCGGCGATCATCTGCGCGTACACGTACGGCTCGCAGCGGTGTACCTCGCTGATCTCCTCGCGTGCCGCCGGGTTGATCAGCTGGTAGTAGCCGAACGCCGCGTCACCGCGGCCGGCCATGGCCTCGGCGATCATGATCCAGGGATTGGTGTGGCAGAAGACTCCGCCGTTCTCCTTGTAGCCGGGCGGATAGGACGATATTTCGCCCAGCTCGGGGTGGTACCGCGAGTACGCGGGGCGGAGCAGCACGATCCCGTGGTCGGTGGCGAGCCGCTCGCGCACGCTGTCCAGGGCCCGGGTGGCCATGCCGTTACCGGCGCCGATGCCGCCCATCACGCAGATGCCCTGCGGCTCCACGAAGATCTGACCTTCCTCGTTCTCGCTCGAGCCGACCACGCCGCCGGAGTAGTCGAAGGCCCGGCGGAACCAGGCGCCGTCCCAGGCGTGCTCCACGATCACGCCCGCCATCTTGTCCATGGCGGCCTGGTACGCCGCGGCATCGGCGGCCAGCCCGCGGCGGTCCGCCAGCGCGGCCAGATCCCGGGCCGCGAGGATGAACAAGCCCCCGATGAACACCGACTCGGCCTCGCCCCCGTCCCGGTTCTGCGTAATCTGAAACGACTCACCCGGGGTCTCGGAGAAGCAGTTGAGGTTGAGGCAGTCGTTCCAGTCGGCCCGGCCGATGAGCGGCAGCCCGTGCGGGCCGAGCCGGGCGAGCGTGTAGCCCAGCGACCGCACCAGGTGCTCATAGAGCGGGGCCGCGCTGCCCGGGAGGTCGTCATAGGGCACCGGCTCGTCGAGGACGCCCGCGTCCCCCGTCTCCTTGACGTAGGCGGCGACAGCGAGGATGAGCCACAGCGGGTCGTCGTTGAATCCCGACCCGATGTCGTCGTTGCCGCGCCCGGTGAGCGGCTGGAACTGGTGATAGGCGCCGCCGCTGCTGAGCTGCGTGGCGGCCAGGTCCAGGATCCGGGCCCGGGCCCGGCCGGGCGCCATCGCCGCGATCCCGAGCAGGTCCTGGTTGGAGTCGCGGAATCCCATGCCCCGGCCGATGCCGGACTCGAACAGGGAGACCGACCGGCTCATCTCGAACGTGACCAGGCACTGGTAGGGGTTCCAGATGTTCACCATCCGGTTCGTGAACGGGTCCGGGGTGTGCACGCGCAACGCGGCCAGCAGCGATCCCCGTGATTCGCGCAGCCGGGCGAATCCCTCTGCCACGGAGGCCGGCCGCAGCCAGCGGTCGATAACCGGCCGGACCAGGGCCTTGTTCACGATCCCGGATCCCGGGGGATCGAACTTCTGGTCATGCGGGTTCTCCCAGTACCCCAGGAGGAAGATCACTTCCCTGGTCTCGCCCGGGGCCAGGGCCAGCCGGACATGGTGGCTGCCGTGCGGCGACCAGCCGTGCGCGATGGAGTTGAACGACTCACCGCGCTGCACCGCCGCGGGCCGGTCCCAGCCGCGATAGGCCCCGAGGAACGCCTCGCGCTGGGTGTCGAATCCGGCGAGCGGCTCCGAGCAGGCGAAGTAGGCGAGATGATCCCGGCGTTCCCGGTACTCCGTGGTGTGGTAGATGACCCCGTCAGCGACCTCTACCTCGCCGGTGGAGTAGTTGCGCTGGAAGTTGCTGGCGTCGTCCAGCGCGTCCCACAGGCAGAATTCCACGGACGAGAACACAGACATCTCGGCCGGCTCGTCGCGCTCGTTGCTGACCCGCAGCCGCCACACCTCCAGAGTCTCTCCGGGCGGGACGAAGTACAGCGTCTCCGCGCGTATCCCCAGGTACGCAGAGGTGATCTGGGTGTACGAGAGCCCGTGGCGGCATTCGTAGTGATCGAGGTCGCGCTGGGTGGGCTGCCACGACGGCGACCAGTAGGCGCCGGAGCCATTATCGCGCAGATACAGATAACGTCCGCCCGAATCGGCTGGGACCCCGTTGTAGCGATACCGGGTTATTCTGCGTAACCGGGCGTCGCGATAGCAGGAATAGCCGCCCGCAGTATTCGAGATGACCCCGAAGAACGTGCCCGTACCCAGGTAGTTGATCCAGGGCAATGGCGTGTCCGGGCGGGTGATGACGTATTCACGGCGGCTGTCGTCGAAATGGCCGTAGCGCACTGCTGATTCCCTGGGGGTGTCACCGCGCGGGCAGGTGGGCGAGAAGCGCCTTCACTGTGGCATCGCCCTCCGGCCGGGGCAACGGCGGCGCAGCCCGGTCCGGGGCGCGCCGCGGCCGCCGCACCGGCCCGGCGCTGCGGCGGGCATCATCGGGGCAGGTCAGCGGGACTGGGCCGGGCCCGCAGGCGGCGGCCCGGCGGCGCCGCCGGGACGGCCGGCCGGTGTAATTTACACAAACCCGGGGGGGCGATGTCGAGACTCGCGCGGCAGCTCCGTCCTAGGACCAGGAGCGCCGCCCAGGTGCGCCAGCCGGAAGGAGTAGCCATCATGGACTGGAAGCTGGAAGTAGTCGTCGTGCCGGTCACCGACATCGACCGGGCCAAAGAGTTCTATCTCGGGAAGCTCGGGTTCGGGCTGGATGCCGACACGCAGCCCACACCGGACATGCGGGTGGTGCACATGACGCCGCCCGGGTCGGCCTGCTCGGTCGTGATCGGCCCCGCGCTGATCAGCGCGGACGCCCCCGGAGGAGCCGCGGCGCGGCTCCAGCTGGTGGTCAGGGACATCGGCGCGGCCCGGGCCGAGCTGGCCGGCCGGGGCGTCGAGGTCTCGGAGATCCAGCAGCTCGATCCCCGGGACGGCGGCAAGTTCATCTTCTTCGCCGACCTGGACGGCAATCAGTGGGCCGTGCAGGAGATCCGGGAGCGGGTCGGCGCGCCGCTCGACTGAGCTGGCTGGCTCGCCGGACGCGGAGCTGGCCGGGCCGGGTGAGCGGGGCCGGTCAGCGGGAGCCGGATACCCCGGGCCGGATCCGGGCCAGCACCAGCGTGATGTCATCGTCGCCGCGCTGGCGCAGCGCCTGGGTGACCGTTTCGCAGCCGGTGTCAAGTGGGCCGCCGGGCGGGGCCAGCGCCGCGCTCAGGGCGGCACCCAGCGCGGCGAGGCCCTCGTCCAGCGGCCGGACCCGGCTCTCCACCAGGCCGTCGGTATACAGGGCGAGGGTGGTCCCCGGGGACAGGCTTACTTCGGCCGCCTCGAAGGATCCGGTGCCGAGGCCGAGCGGGAGCCCGGGCGGGAGGTCGAGCACCTGCGGGGCCCGGCCGGGCCGGGCCAGCAACGGCGGCGGATGGCCGGCCTTCGCGATCACGCACGAGTTCCGCTCCGGGTCGATCACCGCGTAGATACAGGTGGCGAACGGCGCCGCGGGCATCCCGGCGGCCATCCGGTCCAGCCGGTGCAAAATGTCCTCCGGAGGCAGGTCGAGGCTGGCCAGGGTGTGAGCGGCGGTGCGCAGCTGCACCATGACCGCCGCCGCCTCCGGGCCATGACCCATCGCATCCCCGACGATCAGCGCCGCCCGCCCGCCCGGCAACCGCACGATGTCGTGCCAGTCGCCACCTACTACGCTCGCCCCCACCGGGAAATACCGGTGCGCGACCTCCATCCCCGCCGGGATACGCGGCTCGCGGGGCAGCAGGCCGTGCTGGAGGGCAAACGCGGTCCGCCGCTCCCGGTCGTAGAGCCGGGCGTTGTCGATGCACACCGCGGCCCGGGCGGCCAGCTCAGCGGCCAGTGCGATGTCATCGGGCTCGAAGCCGGGATCGCGGGGGGCCCGGGCGAAGGTCGCGCAGCCCAGCACCAGCCCGCGCGCGGCCAGCGGGACGGCCAGGAACGTGGTGTAACCAGCGGCTATCTGATGTCCGCCGGGACGGCGGGTCAGCCGGTTGACGGTCTCCTGGCCGAGGTGATCGGACCGGACCGGCTGGCCGGTGCTCATGGCGCGGAAGCTGGGTGAGGCCCCGTCGAAGACGAGCACTTCGCCGGGGCGCAGCACGCTATCGGTGACCGCCGGGGGCTGGCCGGCCAGCCGGGCCGCGAGCCGGCGCACCACCGCGGCGGAGCCCGCCCGGCGGGCCGCGACATCATCGGCGGCCAGCAGTGGTTCCGAGACGAAGATGGTGGCCGCGGCGGCGAACGCGGGCACCGCCACCTCGGTGACCTCGCGGGCCGTGCGGGTCAGGTCGAGCGTGGTGCCGATCCGGGTCGCCGCCTCGCTCAGCAGATCCGGGCCGGGGCGGGCCGGGGCACGCTGGATGATCACGAGAGCACCGCCGGACCCGGCCGCTGAGCCGCCGGGCGCGGGTTCGCAGTGCATGGTGGCCGGGCCGGCCGCGCCGGGGAAGGCGAGGTCCACGGTCGCGGTCCACGCCCGTCCCGCGCCCGCCTCGGCCAGCGCCTGGCCTAACAGCTCGCGCTGGCCCGGGCGGGTGAGCAGCACGTCGCCCAGGTGCTGTCCGGCCATCTCCCCGGCCGGCCGAACAAGCGCGCGGCCGTGACCGACCATGAGGTCACCAGCCCGGCCCCGTCCACGGTGAGTACCGCGAAACTGGCCCCGCCAGCGCCGCTCCGGCGGGGTGGCGCCGGATCGCCAGCCCCGGCTATCTGTGCCGCCACCACGTCTACCAATCCTTGCCCAGGAGCACAGCCATTCCTGCATCCGGAGATCCAGTACTGTGCGATATCGTGCAATCACGAAAGGTACCGCATTATGCGCGGCTTAATGCGGCCTATACGGAGGCGCACGTGGCTCATACAGGAGGCGCACGTGGCTGATACAGGAGGCGCACGTGGCTGACGAGCCCGACTGGGTACCGCCGGGCGTCGACACCGGGCGAGCGAACGCTGCCCGGGTCTATGACTACCTGCTGGGCGGCAGCCATAATTTCCTGGTCGACCAGGACGCGGGCCGGGCTTTTACCTCGGTGGACCCCAACGCCCGGATGTTCGCCCGGGCCAACCGGGCGTTCCTGGGCCGGGCCGTGCGGTTCCTGGCCGGGGCCGGCATCCGGCAGTTCCTCGACATAGGTTCCGGCATCCCGACCCAGGGCAACGTGCACGAGGTCGCCCAGCAGGCCGACCCCGCCGCGCGGGTGGTCTACGCGGACATCGACCCGGTCGCCATCGCGCACAGCAAGGTCATCCTGGACGGCAACGACAACGCGGCCGTGATCGACGCCGACCTGCGTGAGCCCGAGAAGATCCTGGACCACGAGGCCGTCGGGCGGCTGATCCACCCCGGCGAGCCCACCGGGCTGCTGCTCGTCGCGGTGCTGCACTTCATCGCCAGCGCTGACGACCCCTGGAACCTGGTCGCCCGGCTGCGGGACTCGCTCGCGCCGGGCAGCTACCTCGTGCTCAGTCACATCACGGCGACTGGCGATACCCCGGTGGTGAAGGCCTTCGAAAAGGCCTACAACCGGACCGTGTCCACTCCCATCCAGGCCCGGCCGCCCGCGGATATCCTGCGCTTCTTCGACGGTTTCGAGCTGGTGGAGCCGGGGCTGGTCTACGTCCCGCTGTGGCGGCCCGACTCGCCCGCCGACGTGCCCGAGGACCCCAGCCGGTTCGGGAACCTGGTGGGAGTCGCGCGGAAAGCCTGACCGGGTGAGCTGACTATCCGCGGCGGCGCCGGGCGCTGCTGCTCCGGCTGGACGGAGGCGGGCATGAAGGTTTTCCTGTCCAGCGACATGGAAGGCACAGCCGGGGTGGTCGACTGGGCGCAGTGCATCGGCGACGGCCCGGAAGCGGCCGCCGGCCGCCGGCTGCTGCTCGCCGAGGTGAACGCGGCCATCGAGGGCGCACTGGCGGGCGGGGCCAGCGAGATCGTGGTCAACGACTCGCACTCGACCATGCGCAACCTGCCGCCGGACGCGCTGGCGGGCCAGGCGTCCTACATCTCCGGCAGCCACAAGCCGCTCTACATGATGCAGGGCCTGGACAGCAGCTTCGGCGCGGTGCTGTTCGTGTCCTACCACGGCTCGATCGGGGCGGCGGCCGGGCTATCGCACACCTACAACCCGCGGGCCGTGATCGAAGCCCGGCTGGACGGCGTGGTGACCGGCGAGGCGGGCATCAACGCGCTGGTGGCCGCGCACTACGGCGTGCCCGTGGTGCTGGTCACCGGGGACCGCTGCGCCTGCGAGGAGACCGCGGCCCTCATCCCCGGCGTCCACACGGCCGTGGTCAAGGAGCCGGTCAGCCGGGTGGCCGCGCACAGCCTGCATCCGTCGCGGGCGTGCGCGCTGATCCGGGAGAGCGCGGACCGGGCGGTGGCCGGCGCGGCCGCGGCGCAGCCACCGCCGCTGGGCCAGGCGGTGCTGGAGCTATCCGTCCGGACCACCGACATCGCCGAGGCGGCCAGCTGGGTCCGCGGGGTGGAACGCACCGGCCCGCGGGAACTGCGCTGTACCGGGGACGATCCGCTGGCCACGTACCGTTCGTTCTGCGCGGCGATCCTGCTGACCCGCGGGATCGCCGAGATTGTGTGAGCGATCAGCCAGATCAGGCCCCGGCGCTGCTGTCGGTGCTCAGGCCAGCCGCGGGATCACCTCGGCGGACAGCCGCTCCATCTGCTCGGCCTCGTCGAACAGCGGATTGAGCAGGATCAGCCCGGCCCCGGCGGCGGCGATACCGGCGAGCTGGCCGGCCACGTCACCCGGGCGGCCCGCCACCGCGACCCGCTCGATGCCCTTGAGCCCGAAGTACCCGTACAGATCGTGGAGCGCGTCGCCGGTGCGCTGCTGCGCGCGCCGGGCGTCGTCGTCCACCCCGAGGTACACCCGTTTGGCCACCCGGAAGCTGGACGGATCCCGGCCCTCCTCGCCGAGCGCCTCCCGCACCAGGCGGGCCTGCTCCACGAAGTCAGCGGTCGTGGTGGAGCCCGCGCCCATGAACCCGTCGGCCAGCCGCACCGCCCGGCGCACTGCGTCCGGGTGGCTGCCTCCGAACCAGATGGGCGGGTACGGCTTCTGGAAGGGCTTGGGTTCCATGGCCGCGCCCTGCGCCTGCCAGAAGCGGCCATCGAAATCCACCCGGTCCTGCGTCCACATCGCCCGCATCAGCTCCAGCCCCTCGGTGAACCGGGCCACGAGGTGCTGGCCATCCAGGCCGAACGCCGGGAACATGCGGAACCGGCCCCCGGTGCCGACGCCCACCTCGATCCGGCCCCGGCTGAGCTGGTCCAGCGAGCTGATGCTCTTGGCCAGATGTACCGGGCTGTGCAGCGGAGTGACGAAGACCGCGCAGCCCAGCCGGAGCCGCTCGGTACACGCGGCGGCGTAGCTGAGCGTCTCGGCCGGGCCCAGGAGGGGCATGGAGCCCAGCACCTGCTCAGCGGTCCAGCCGCTGTGAAAGCCGAGTTCCTCGGCGCGGGCCAGGTAGGCCCGGAAACCTCCCGGGTCGAAGGTGCCGTCGGCGGCGAACTGGGGGATCGAGATCGCGAACTGCAGGCTGGCCTGGGTCACAGTGGATCGTATCCCGGGGCCGCGCGGCGCCCCGGCGGGTGAGCGGCCCCGGCGGGTGAGCGGCGCGGACGGGACGGGTGAGCGGTGCCGTCAGGCGCGCAGGTAGCTGGTTCCCAGGGCCGGCTCCAGCAGGCCGAACGCCTGGGAGGCAGCCTCGGCCAGCACGGCACAGATCTCCGGCCTCGGCTGCCCGGCCAGGCTGCGCTGGCGGGCCTCGGAGTACAGCACCCGGTGGACCGAGGCGAGCAGCGCGGCGGCCAGCCGCTGCTGCGGGCCGTCGGTTCCGGTCTCGGCGGCGATCGCGTCGCCCAGGGCGCGCTCGCGCAGCAGCAGCATCTCCAGTTCCCGGGTGGTCAGTACCGGGCTGGCCGCGATCATCCGGGCGAAGGCCGGGCTGGACAGCCCCAACGTGACGTCGGCCTGGGCGACCGCAGCCGCGTAGTCACGCCGGATCGCGCTGAGCATGCTCTCCCCGGGCTGCCGGGCGGCCACAACCTCGGCCAGATGCCCGATGACCGTCTCGGCCCGGTCGAAGACCAGGTCCTCCTTGCGCGCGAAGTAGTTGGTGACCGTCATCTTGGCCACCCCGGCCGCGTCGGCCACCTGGGAGATCGTCACCTCGTCGAACCCGTGCGCCACGAACAGCCGGGTGGCGATGTCCGAGATCGCCTGCCGGGTCTCCTGCTTCCGCCGTTCGCGGAGTCCGGATGTCATATCAGCAGCCTACCCATAAGTTAGGACGAGCACAAAATTATGTTTGACATAATTTTATGTCCCACCTAGATTGGTGCTCATGACACAGACCTCCTGTCCGCCGTCATCGGCCGGGGCCGCGGCGCCCGCTGGGCTGGACCGCCGCGCTGACCTGCTCGCGTCCCTGCGGCCGCTCGCCATCGACATCGGCGTCCCGCTGGGCTCGTTCTACCTGCTGCACGACGTGATCGGGGTCAGCCTGTGGCTGTCCCTGGCCCTGAGCAGCATCCCGGCCGCGGCCCGCAGCCTGGCCGGCTTCGCCGCCGAGCGGAAGGCGAACCTGCTGGCCCTGCTCATGCTCGCGGTCAACCTGGCCGGCATCGTGGTCAGCTTCCTGAGTGGGGACCCGCGGGCGATGATCGCCAAGGACTCGCTGGTCAGCAGCGTCATCGCGATCGCCATCCTGACCTCGGTCGCGCTGCACCGCCCGCTCATGTCCGCCGGGCTCAAGCCGTTCATGACCAAAGGCAGGCCGGAGCGGACCGCGGCCTGGGACCGGCTGTCCGCCGGATCCAGGCGCTTCCGCCGGCTGGAGCTGGCCTTCAGCACGATCTGGGGTGTGACGCTGCTGGCTGACTGCGCGGCGCGCCTGGCCGGCGCGTACACGCTGCCGGTGACCACGATGGTCTGGCTGAGCACCGTCTTCACCCTCGGCGCGATCGGTCTGGCCATGACGATCGGCGGGGTCGCCGCTGCCCCCATCCAGAAGATGATCGATACGGAGACAACCGGTCGCTGACCCCGGGTTCTCCCCGGGCGGCCGGTCCCGGTTCCGGTTAGCACGGCCTCGGCTGGGAACCCAAGCTCGCGTTCGGGGCGCTAGCCCAGCCGGCTGACGCAAATCAGCGGACCGGAGATCCGGGGCCGGTGCACTATTCTTGACCTTTATCCCGGTCCCCGCCGCGGTATCCGCTCCGCTCCGCGGTATCCGCTCGGCTAGCGAGGAGCACCCCCCATGCTGCGTGACGCGGCTGCCGTAACTCGCGGCCAGCGGACGGCCCGCAGGCCGCCCGCCAGAGATACCCAGCCGGCGGCCCGCAAGCCAGCCGCCAGAAATAGCTAGATGCTGGCCCCACTGGCGCGCGGCCGGTCGGCTGTGCGCGCGGCCCCCTGGCCCGCCCGCTGGCTGACCCTGTGCGCCCTGCCCGCGGTGGCCGCGGTGATCGCCCTGGCCACGAGCAGCGCCTGGGACGGGGAGCTCTTCCTGCCGCTGCTGGCGGTACCACCCGCCCTGGCCGGCATCGGCGCGCCGACTCCGCGCCGCCCGCTGGCCTACGGCGCCGTGATGCTGCTGGCCGCGATCGCGGCGGCGCCGTTCACCACCACGGCGGAAGTGCCCGTGGTCACCACGGTCTCCATCCTGGTGGTGACCCTCATCAGCGCATCCGGAAGTGCGCGGGGCGGGCACGAGAACCAGCGGCTGGCCGACGTCACCTCGGTCGCCGAGGCGGCGCAGCGAGCCCTGCTGCGCCCGCTGCCCCGCCAGGTCGGGCCGCTGGAGCTGGGGGTCGTGTACCTGGCGGCGGCGGCCGAGGCCCGGGTCGGCGGCGACCTGTACGAGGTCACGCGGACCCAGTTCGGCATCCGCCTGATCGTGGGCGATGTCCGGGGCAAGGGACTGGACGCGGTGGAAATCGCCGCGGACGTCCTGGGGGTGTTCCGCGAGGTCGCCCACGAGGTCTACACACTGGCCGAGGTGGCCAGGCGGATCGACGCGAGCCTGGCCCGCCGCCCCGCGGCACCGCTCGAGGAGTTCGTTACCGCGGTGCTGGCCGAGATCGACCCGGCCGCGGGCAGCCTGACCATCTACAACTGCGGTCACCCGCCGCCCCTCGTGCTCAGCCCGGCTGAGAACAGGCCAGCTGAGAACGGGCCAGGCGGGCACAGGCCAGGCGAGAGCGACGGTCAGGGCCCGGCGGGGCGGCTGCGGGTCACCCCGGTGGACGTGCCCGCACCAGCCCTGCCGCTGCGGCTGATGTCACTCGGCGACACGTCGGGCGCGGAGCGCACCGTGCCGTTGCAGCCTGGTGACGCGCTACTGCTTTACACCGACGGTGTCACCGAGGCCCGGGATGCGCGCCGGGAGTTCTATCCGCTCGAAGAGCGGGTAGCCGAGGTGGCCGCGAGGGCCGGCGGCGCGGATGGCGACCTGCTGGACCGGCTGCGTGACGACCTGGTGCGGTACGTGGGCGCGCCCCTCGACGACGATGCGGCCCTGCTGCTGGCCCGGGTCTCCGGCCCGTGGGATCGCCGGGCGGTGCCGCCGTCCCTGGCGGCCGCCCCGCAACCCTGAACTTCGCGCCAGAGACGACGTCAGGGGACGATCCGCACGCTCAGCAGGCTGGGCGGCGCGGGCACGGCACTGACCACGGCCGGGGCCGTGGGCGGCGCGCTCGGGGTGAGTGAGTCAACGGGTGACGTCGGCGCGGCCGTCGTGGGCACCGGTGTCGTGGGCACCGGGGTGGTCGGCACCGGGGTGGTCGGCACCGGGGTCGTGGGCACCGGGGTCGTCGGCACCGGTGTCGTAGGCACCGGCGTAGTCGGCGCGGGTGTGCTGGGCTTCGGCGACGCGGACCGGTGCGGCCCGCCCGACTTGGACGTCTGGGGGGTGGCGGCCGCCCCCGCCACGTCGGCATTGCCGCCATTGGCTCCGGCGCCACCCGTGGCCGCGACGGGGCTCTGCCGGGGCAGGAGGCTCGGGGCGGCGCTCTGGCTCGACGCCGGCGGGGCGACAGTCGGCGTGTTTGAGCCAACCGGACTAGGCAACGTGGCCAGCGTCCAGCTGATGAACCCGACCGACGCGACACCGGTCAGGACCAGGGCCCCGCGGACCGGCAGGCTCGCCTTGTGCCGGGCCGGGCCAGGCCGCCGCGGCCGCTGACCCCGGTGGCCCGGCCGGATCGGGGGCGGGGGGCGACGCGGGGTGGCCGGCGCGCCGCCGGCCGCGGCGCCAGGCACCGAGCCAGCCGCCACCGGGCCAGCCAGCACCGGACAGCCACGGGCCAGCTCACCGGGCCAGCTACCACCGGGCCAGCCAGCGCAGCACCAGCCACCAGCGGGCCAGCCGCCACCGAACCAGCCTCCAGCGGGCCGGCCCGGCCGGACCAGCCCCGGCCGGAGCAGACAGCCCGGCACCTTCCGCCCGCGCGGGCAAAGTCGCGGTCGCGTCGCCCGGGCTGGGCGCTTCCGGGCCGGAGTGGATCACCCGGAGGTGCTCAGCCCGCACGGCGACGTCCCAGGCGGACCCGGGGCGGGCCGCGGGATCCTGGCGGGTGAGGTGAGCGACCAGCGCGGCGATCGCGGGCGGCACGAATGGCGGCAGCGGGGGGATGCCCCGGTCCAGATGCGCGAGGGCCACGGCCAGCGGCTCGCCCGCGAACGGGACCCGCCCGGTCAGGCACTGATGCGCGACGACACCGAGCGCGTACAGGTCGGTCGCGGGCGTCGCGGGAACACCCGAGATCCGTTCCGGGGCCAGGTAGGCCGGGGTCCCGATCAGCATCCCGGGCTGGGTCACGGGCTGCGTCACCGGATTTTCCCCGGCCGCGGTAGCGATCCCGAAGTCGGTGATCTTGACCAGGCCATCCAGCCTGACCAGCAAGTTCCCGGGCTTGATGTCCCGGTGAACCAGGCCGGCCTGGTGTGCGGCGGCCAGTCCCCGGGCCGCCTGGGCGACGACATCCATCGCGTCCCCGGGGGGCAGCGGCCCGTCGTCCAGGATCCTGGTCAGGGACAGCCCTTCGACCAGCTCCATGACGAGGTACCCGGGTTCCGTGGCCCGGGCTTCCCCGTAGTCGAAGACCTGGGCGATGTTCGGGTGCGACAGCGAGCCCGCATGGTGCGCCTCGGCGCGGAACCGGGCCAGCCCGTCCTCATCATCGGCGTGCTCCGAGCGCAGCAGCTTGATCGCTACGCGCCGGTCTATGGCCAGGTCAGTACCCCGCCAGACATCCCCCATACCGCCGGACGCAATGAGCGCATCCAAACGGTAGCGGTCCCGCAACACGAGCCCAGCATCCCCCACGCCCCTAGAGTTACCCTTCTACTCGATGATCACTCGTCTGACCCGATGCGTACCGGGGGAAGCGGACTCAGGCCGCTAGCCCCCTTTCGAGCCTCTTGCCCCTGTTTGCCAGGATAGGCGGGGCGGGGCAGGCGGGGGTAGCGCAGCCAGGCGACATCGGAGGCGAGGCGAGGCCGGTGCTGAGCAGCCTGGCGCTGCAATCGGACCAGGTCATCCCGGCCCGGGCCCAGATGGGATCGAGCCTGGGCTTCCACATCATCCTGGCCTGCATGGGCATCGGCTTTCCCGCGGTGGTGATGACCGCGCACTATCTCGGCCTCCGCGGCGACGCCGACGCGCTGCTGCTCGCCCGGCGCTGGTCGAAGGTGATGGCCGTGCTGGTCGCGGTGGGCGCCGTGAGCGGCACGGTGCTGTCGTTCGACATGGGCCTGCTGTGGCCGGGACTGATGGGCACGTACGGGTCGGCCATCGGCATCCCGTTCAGCTTCGAGGGCATCTTCTTCCTGCTCGAAGCGGTGTTCACGGCGATCTATCTGTACGGCTGGGACCGGCTGCCGCGGTGGCTGCATTTCTGGACCCTCGGGCCGATCGTGATCAGCGGCATCCTCGGCGCCCTGTCGGTGGTGGCCGCGAACTCGTGGATGAACCAGCCGTCCGGCTACACCATGGCGCACGGCCAGATCACGAGCGTCAACCCGGTCGCGGTGTTCTTCAACCGGGCCACCTACTACGAGGCCCCGCACATGATCCTGGCCGCCTACATGGTCGCCGGCGGCCTGGCCGCGACGCCGTACGCGGTGGGCCTGCTCCGCGGCCACCGGGACCGCTACACCCGGCTCGGCTTCGGCGTGCCGTTCGCCATCACCGCGATCGTGACGCCCGCCCAGATCGTGGTGGGCGACACCGCGGCGCGCGCGATCGCGGTCCACCAGCCGGTCAAGTTCGCGTCGATGGAGTACGTCGCCCGCACCACGCGCGGCGCCACCGAGTGGGTCGCGGGCATCTGGTACCACGGCCACGTGATCGCGGGCATCGGGCTGCCCGACGTCGATTCGCTGCTGGTAGGTTTCTCGCCGCACACCCGGGTGACCGGCTGGGACAGTGTGCGGGCCGCCTACCGGCCGCCGCTGCCCACTCTTATCCACCTGAGCTTCGACCTCATGGTCGGCATCGGAACCCTGCTGCTGCTCTGGGGGATCTGGCTGGGCTGGTCCTGGTGGCGCCACCGTGAGCTGCCGCGAGGCCGTCCAGGCACGGTGTTTCTCATCGGAGGGGCGCTCTCGGGGGTCGCGGCCACCACGGCCATGGAGGCGGGCTGGGTCGTCACCGAGGTCGGCCGCCAGCCCTGGACCGTCTATCACGTGCTGCTCACCAGCCAGGCCGCGACCACGGCCAGCGGGGTGACCGGCACGCTGGCCGCGACCCTGGTCATCTACGGGGCGCTGACGGCGGCCACGTTCGCGGTCCTGTTCGTGATGCAGCGCCGCTGGAGCACGGGGATCCCGGGGCAGCCGGAACCCGCCGTGCCCTACGCGCCGCCCGCCGGGCAGACCGCGCGGCCGCCGGAGCCGCCGCGATGATCCCCGACATCGTCGCGGCCGTGCTCGTCCTGGTGATCACGGCCTACGCCGCACTGGCCGGGGCCGACTTCGGCGGCGGCGTCTGGGATCTGCTGGCCGGCGGAGCGGCGGCCGGGGCGGCGGCGCGGCGGCGGATCGACCGTTCCATCGGGCCCGTGTGGGAGTCCAACCACGTCTGGCTGATCATCGCCCTGGTGCTGCTCTGGACCGGTTTCCCGGTCGCCTTCGCCCGGATCTTCACCACGCTGTTCGTACCGCTGAGCGTGGCCGCGCTGGGCATCGTGCTGCGCGGGGCCGGGTTCGCGTTCCGTTCGCAGGTGCAGACGCTGCGCTGGCAGCGGGTGAGTGGCGCGGTCTTCGCCCTGGCGTCCCTGCTGACGCCGTTCTTCCTGGGCACCGTCATCGGGGCCATCGTGACCGGCCGGGTACGCGGCGCGGATGGCGATCCGGTTTCGTCGTGGGTGAATCCGACGTCCCTGCTGACCGGGGCCCTGTTCGTGGCCACCTCCGCGTACCTGGCCGCCGTCTACCTGGCCATCGACAGCGAGCGCGCCGGTGAGCCGGGCCTGCGCAGGTACTTCACCCGGCGGGCCCTGGCCGCCGCCGTCGTGGCCGGCCTGCTGGCCGCGATCACCCTGGCTGTCCTGCACACGACGGCCGTCCGGATGTTCTCGAACCTGACCACCGGGCGGGCGCTGCCGCTGGTGGTGATCTCGGTGCTGGCTGGCGCCGCTGTGCTGGTCCTGCTGGCGCTGGACCAGACCAGGCTGATCCGGCTGCTGGCCGCCCTGGCCGTGTCCGCTGTGATCTGGGGCTGGGCGCTCGCCCAGTACCCGCTGCTGCTGCCACCGCACCTGACCATTCATGAGGCGGCCGCGCCCGCCGGGGCCGGGGTCACGGAACTGGTTGTGGTGGCCATCATCGTGGTGCTGGTCGGCCCGTCGTTCGCGCTGCTGTACCGCCTGGCGCAGCGGGGCACGCTCAGTGAGCCGGGCGCGCGTTAGGTCACGTCGAGGCGGCGGTTGCGGCGCGGGGGTTGACGCCCATGTCCTGATGAGCGACCCTAAACGGCTATTCAGATGATTTTCCCGGCAAATCCGGCGGGGCGGATCCCGGGCGGCTCTAGGAACGAGGGTGGGCGGATGGAAAGCCACGGTCAGCTGCCCGGAAGACGCCGTGGATTCTGGCCGGAATCGCGGCCCCCCCGGGGAAACCCGCGCGGGCGCCGTCACCTGGCCCGGCTGATCGCCGTAGTGGCCGCCGTGACGCTCGCCGCCGCCGCATGCGGCGGCAACGGGTCCGGGAGTTCCGTCAAGGACGGCGGCGTGTACCGGCTGGGCAGCAGTTCCAGCATCGACTCGCTGAACCCGTTCGTCGCGTTCCAGGGTGACGCGTACGCGGCGTTCGAGTACATCTATCCCATGCTGGTCCAGTACAACCCCCAGCTGCAGTTCGTGGCGGACTTCGCGCGCAGCTGGACTGAGAGCTCGGGCGGGAAGGTCTGGACCTTCCACACCCAGCCGGGCGCCAAGTGGTCCGACGGCAAGCCGCTGACCGCGGCCGACGCGGCCTGGACCTACCAGACCATCCTCAAGTACCAGGACGGGGCCACCGCCAACTCGGCGGGCTATGCCGCGCATCTGAAGAGCGCCACCGCGCCGAACGCGACCACGCTGGTGCTGACCTACAAGCGGCCGGTGGCCAACGTGCTGTCGCAGGTGCAGCAGGTGCCGATCCTGCCCGAGCACATCTGGGCCAAGTACGCCACGGGCAACGGCAAGGCGCTGACCCGGTTCCAGAACAACGCGCCGATCGTGTCCGGCGGGCCGTTCACCCTGACCAAGTACACACCGAAGCAGATCGCGCTGTTCAAGCGCAACCCCACCTTCTACGGCCCCAAGCCGCACATTGACGGGTTCGGGCTGCAGTTCTTCCAGACCAGTGACGCGGAGATCACCGCGCTGAAGAGCCATCAGCTGGACGGGGTCGAGATAGTCCCGCCCACCTCGGTGGCCACGCTCAAGGCCGCCCATTTCGTCGTGCGGTCCAGCCCGGGCGTGGTGTTCGACGACTTCATCATCAACGCCAACCCGCAGCAGCAAGCCAGCCACCGGGAACTGATGAACCCGCTGGTGCGGCAGGCGTTCGACGACGCGATCGACCGGCAGGCCATCGTGAAGACCTCGCTGCTTGGCTTCGGGCAGCCGGGATCATCGATCATCCCGCCCGCCACCGGCCACTGGAATGACCCGGCCATCAAGCCCAACCCGTTTAGCGTGGCCAAGGCGAACCAGCTGCTGGACCAGGCCGGGTACAAGGTGGGGCCGAACGGAGTGCGGATGGCCAACGGCCACCCGATGTCCTACACGGTGATCATGCCGACCGACATCCAGAACACCTACGGGCAGCGGTCGTTCCAGATCATCCAGCCCGCATTCAAGAAGATCGGCGTGCAGCTCAACCTCAAGGTGCTGGACGACTCGGCCGCCTACGACGCGATCCTGGCCAACCACTACAAGAACTTCGAGATCTCGATGTGGGACTGGTACCCGCTATCCGACCCGGACTTCATGCTGTCCGTGCTGACCTGCGGATCTTGGAATGTCTGGAACGACACCGGGTACTGCAGCAAGACCTACGACAGCCTGTACCAGGCGCAGAGCGCCGCGGTCAGCCCGGCCAAACGGCAGCAGATCGTCTACCAGATGCAGCAGATGATCGCGACCCAGCGGGTCTACCTGGTACTCGACTTCCCGAACTCGATCGAGGCGCACTCGACGGCCTGGACCGACCTGCCGCTGATCGCCGGCTATCTCGTGGAACCCGATGTCCAAGATCCCGTTCGAGAGCCTGCACCAGGCGGGCTGAAGCGGTGCGCAGCCTGGACTATGTGATCAAACGCGGGTTCTTCGCGCTCGTCACTGTGTTCGTCGCGATCACGATCAACTTCTTCCTGTTCCGGGTGCTGCCCGGCAGTGCGGTGTCCAACCTGTCCCGGGTACCCAAGGCCAGCCCGCAGCTGCAGCACGCGCTGACCGTGGAGTTCGGCCTGGACAAGCCCAAGTGGCAGCAGTACGTCATCTACCTGCGCGAGCTGGCCCACGGGAACATGGGCATCTCGTTCACCTACCAGCAGCCGGTGAGCCAGCTGCTGATCGCGGACCTTAAGAACACGATCCCCATGGTGACCGTGGGCACCGTGGCCGCCATCGTGGTCGGGGTGGCGACCGGCATCCTGTCGGCCTGGCGGCGCGGGACGGTGCCGGATCACCTCAGCACCAACGGGGCGATCTTCTTCTACGCGTTCCCCACCCAGTGGCTCGGCCTGGTCCTGCTGATCATCTTCGCCGGGTACCTGCCCGCGGCCGGCATGAGCGACCCCTTCCTGTTCGGCACGGAGGCGTTCTGGCCGCACCTGATCGACGTCGCCAAGCACATGATCCTGCCCGCCGCGACCCTCATGCTGACCGCCTACGGCAGCTACACGCTGGTGGTCCGGTCCTCCATGCTGGAGACGCTCGGCGAGGACTACGTGCTCACCGCCCGGGCCAAGGGGCTGCCCGATCGCCGGATCGTCCGGCGGCACGCGTTCCGCAACGCGCTGCTCCCGATGGTGACGCTGGTCGCGCTGGACCTCGGCTACATCGTCGGCGGCGCGCTGCTGATCGAGGTGATCTTCAGCTGGCCCGGCATCGGGCTGGCCATGTACGACGCCATCGGGCAGCGCGACTACCCGATGCTGCAGGGCGGCTTCCTGATCCTGACCCTGGCCGTGATCATCCTGAACTTCGTCGCCGACCTCATCTACTTCCGCCTGGACCCGAGGATCTCCCAGTGACCCTGCCCCTACAGGACCCGGCTGCTCGCCGTCGAGGCCGGGGGCCAGCCGTCGACCCGCAGTGGTTTCTTCCGCACCGTGCTCCGGGAGCGCAAGGCGGCCGTCGTCGGCCTGTCGATCATTGTCTTCTTCGTCTTGCTGTCGATCGTGGCCCCGTACATCTCGCCGTACAGCATCACCCAGCAGACCTGCGCGGTGTACGCGCCGCCGTCCGGCGCGCACTGGCTCGGCTGCGACGACGGCGGGATCGACATGCTCAGCCTGCTGATGCAGGGCGGCCGGATTTCGCTGGTGGTCGGGTTCGCGGCCACCCTGGTCGCGATGATCATCGGTGGCGGGGTCGGCATCCTGTCCGGGTACTTCAGCGGCTGGATCGACATCGGGCTGATGCGCATCACCGACTACCTGCTGGTCATCCCGGACCTGGTGCTCATGATCGTCATCGCCGACGTCTGGGGGGCCAGCCTGTTCCACGTGATCATCGTGATCGGCATCCTGGAATGGACCTCGACCGCCCGGATCATCCGGGCCCAGGTCATGAGCGTGCGTGAGCGGGTGTACGTGAAACGCACCCGGGCGATGGGGGCCAGCAATTCGCGGATCATCTGGAAGCACATCCTGCCCCAGGTCGGCCCGCTGCTCATCGCCAACACGGTGCTCACCATCGCGATCGCGATCTACCTGGAGACCGCGCTGGCCTTCCTCGGCCTGGAGGACCCGACGGTCACCACCTGGGGCACGATCCTGGAGAACGCGTTCCAGCGGACCGCGATCTCCTCTGGTGCCTGGTGGGCCATCGTGCCCGCCGGGATCGTCATCGCCGCCGTCATCGTGGGCTGCTTCCTGTTCGGCCAGGCCGTCGAGGACGCGCTGAACCCGCGGCTGAAGGCGGCCAACCTGTCGGTGCGCCGCTGGCGGCTGCGCCCGCTGGTCGGAAGGGGGCGGGACGCGATTTGAGCCTGCTCGAAGTCGACGACCTGCACGTCTGGTTCGACCTGCCCCGCGGGGGCCAGGTCCACGCGACAGCCGGGGTGAGCTTCGCACTGGACCCGGGCGAACGCTTCGGCCTGGTCGGCGAGTCCGGCTGCGGCAAGACCACCACCATCCTGGCCCTGATGGGCCTGCTGCCGCCCAACGCGTCGCTGGCCGGCGAGGTGCGGGTGGACGGCCGCAACATCCTGGCCGGCGGGGAAGACTCGGTGCGCGCGCACCGCTGGACCGACGTCGCCATGGTCTTCCAGGGCGCGATGAACGCGCTGAACCCGGTGAAGAAGATCGGCTGGCAGATCGCCGAGCCGATGGCCTTCCACGACGTCGCGCACGGCGCGGCCGCCCGGCGGCGGGCGGGCGAACTGCTGGAACTGGTCGGCATCCCCGCGGCCGCGGCCGAGCGGTACCCGCACGAGTTCTCCGGCGGCATGCGGCAGCGGGCCTCGATCGCGATGGCGCTGGCCTGCGACCCGAAGATCCTGCTGGCCGACGAGCCGACCACGGCGCTGGACGTCATGGTCCAGGCCCAGATCCTGGACCTGCTCATCCGGTTGTCGGGCGACCTGGGCCTGGCCCTCGTGCTGGTCACCCACGACCTGCCGGTCGTGGCGCAGGTCTGCGACCGGGCGGCCGTCATGTACGCGGGCGAGATCGTGGAATCCGGGCCGATGGAGACGCTCTTCCACGCGCCCCGCCATCCGTACACCCGGCTGCTCTTCGCCGCCACTCCCGACCTGTACGGAGAAGACGAGGTGGTCTCCATCCCCGGTGCGCCGCCGCGGCTGGACCGCAGCCGGCCCGGCTGCCCATTCCGGCCGCGCTGCGATTCCGCGTTCGAGCCCTGCGCCGACGAGCACCCGGTGCTCCAGGCGGTCGGTCCCGGCCACGAGGCCGCCTGCCACCTCACCCGCCAGCCCGCCGGGCAGGCGCCGTGAGCGAGGCACCGCTGCTGGACGTGGACAGCCTGGTCACGCAGTACCCGGTCCGGCGCGGCCTGACCGAGCGGCTGGCCCGCGAGCCCCGGCTGATGGTGCACGCCGTGGATGGGGTCAGCTTCTGCCTGGCCCGCGGCGAGATGCTGGCCCTGGTCGGCGAGTCAGGCTGCGGCAAGACCAGCACCGCGCAGACCATCCTGCGGATGGTGAACTCCACATCCGGGACCATCCGGCTGAACGGCACCGACATCACCAGGCTGTCCCAGCAGCAGATGCGCCCGCTGCGGCGCAAGCTGCAGATGATCTACCAGGACCCCTACGAGTCCCTCGATCCCCGGTTCCGGGTCCAGGACGCCGTCGAGGAGCCGATGCTGGTGCACGGGATCGGCAGCTCCCGGGCCGAGCGCCGCGACCTGGTCATCAGCGCCCTGGAGCGGGCCGGGCTGGTCCCGGCGGAGCAGTTCCTGGACCGCTATCCGCACGAGCTCTCCGGCGGCCAGCGGCAGCGGGTCACGATCGCCGCCGCGCTGGTGCTCGGCCCGGACCTGCTGCTCGCGGACGAGCCCGTGTCGATGCTGGACGTCTCGGTCCGGGCGGGCGTGCTGTCCCTGCTGGACGGGCTGCGCCGCGACGGTGACATGGGCATCCTCATGATCACCCACGACCTGTCCACGGCCGCGCACTTCGCCGACCGCATCGCGGTCATGTACCTCGGCCGGATCGTGGAGCAGGGCCCGGCCCGGGACGTGGTCCGCAACCCGCAGCACCCCTACACCAAGGCCCTGCTGTCCGTCGTGCCGAACCGTGACCCCCGGCAGCGCAGCACGCCGCAGATCCTCCTGGGTGAGACGCCGAACCCCGTCGATGTGCCGCGCGGGTGCCGGTTCCACCCCCGCTGCCCCGTCGCCGAGCTCCAGTGCACCCAGGAGGACCCCGGTCTGCGCCCGCCCAAGGCCACGGTGGCGCCCGGCCACGAGGCCGCCTGCCTGCTGGCCTGACCCGGGCTGGTCAGGAGCTAGCGCAGCCTTCCAGGGTGGCCACCGCGTAGGCGCCCAGGGTGGGGAGGTGGTAGCCGCCTTCCTGGATGAACACGGCCGGGCGGCCCAGCGCGGCGATGCGCTGCCCCGCCGCCCGGTAGGCCGCCTCGGTGACCCGCAGCGGGCTCTCCGGGTCAGCCACCGCCGCGTCCAGGCCCAGGGACACCACCACCGCCTCCGGGCCCAGCGCCCGGGCCTCCGTGCACAGCATGTCCAGCGCGGCCAGCCAGCCGTCGTCGCCGGTCCCGGGGGCCAGCGGCAGGTTGCGGGTGAACCCGGCGCCCGGGCCGGTGCCGCGCTCGTCCGGGTAGCCGGCGTAGTGCGGGAACCAGCCCGCGCCCGGGTCAACGTGCAGCGAGCCGTACCAGACGTCGGCCCGGTCGTAGAAGATCATCTGGGTGCCGTTGCCGTGGTGCGCATCGATGTCCAGGACCGCGACCCGGGCCACTCCGGCCGCCCGCAGCGCCTCGGCCGCGACCGCGGCGTTGTTCAGGTAGCAGGACCCGCCGTAGGCGCTGCGGGTGGCGTGGTGCCCGGGTCGGCCGGCACAGCGCGTAGGCCACCGGGGAGCCCGAGCTGACCAGGTCGGCGGCGGTCTGCGCGGCGTCCGCCGCGCCCCGGATCGCGGCCCAGCTGCCCGGGCCGACCAGCGTCATCGTGTCGTAGCAGTACAGCCCGGCCCGGCCGTGCACGGCGGGCGGGGTCCGTAGCGGCAGCCCGGCCAGCAGGCCCGGGGTCGGGAACACGTAGGGCACCACCCGGTCCCGCCCGTGCTCCGCAGGCAGCCCGGCGGCTTCCCAGTCGGCCCAGACCGAGGCCAGGTGATCAAGCAGCGCTGGATCATGCACCCGGCGCAGGACGGTGTCGTCGTGCTCCCGGGCGGCGGTCACCGGCGCGCCCGCCGCGGTCAGCGCGTCGCGCAGGACCAGCGCCCGGGCCGGGACCTCGGTCCCGGGCTCCCGCAGGCCGAGCCATACTTCACCGGCGGGATCGTGCCGCAGGCCGTCCTCGCTCCACACCACTGGCACCGGCAGGCTCACCCGCACCCTCCCCAGGAAGGCGCGGCGGGGTTAGCATCGCGGGATGCCGCGCGTTCCTGATCTTGGCATCACCATCGGCCTGCTGCCACCGGGCCCCACCGGGTCGGTGCTCGACGTGCCCGGAGCCGGGCTGGGGCACGCCACCGTGTGGCGCGACGAGCCGCCCCGCCGGCCGGCCGCGGCACGGCGCGGACCGGGGTGACCGTGATCGACCCGGGCGGGGACCTGTTCCGCTTTCCGGTCCCGGCCGGCGGCGCGGTGCTCAACGGGGCGGGCGAATGCACGGGCCTGCTGGCCGCGCAGGAATGGGGACTGGCCGAGACGCCGGTGTTCCTCACCTCGACCATGCAACTGGGCCGCGTCTACGACGCGGCCTGCGAGTTGCTCATGGATGAGCAGGCCGCGATCGGCGACGAGGACGTGATCATCCCCATCGTGGCCGAATGCGACGATAGTTTCCTCAACGAAAACCGCCGGATGCAAGTGCAGCACGACGACGTACGGGCCGCGCTGGCGGCGGCCCGGGCGTCCGCCGGGGCGCAGGCCGCCCACGAGGGCGCGATCGGGGCGGGCACCGGGATGAGCTGCCTGGGTTACAAGGGCGGCATCGGGACCGCGTCCCGCGTGGTACCGGACGGGGCGACCGTCGGCGTGGTCACGATGACCAACTTCGGCGACCGGGAACGGCTCACGGTGGCCGGGGTGCCGGCCGGGCGGCTGCTGCCCGACCCCGGTGAATCCCAGGCCTGCCCCGGGCCCGCGGGGTCGTGCATCGTGGTGGTGCTTACCGACGGCCCGCTGGACGCCGCGGCCTGCCAGCGGCTGGCCCGGCGGGCCGGCCTGGGCCTGGCCCGGATGGGCAGCACCGCGCACCACGCCAGCGGGGAGATCTTCCTGGCCCTGGCCACCGGGCTGCGCGCGCCCCGCGGGGCCGCCCCATCCCGGTCCCCGGTGACCGGCGGCGCGCTGGACGACTACTTCGCCGCCGTGGTCGAGGCCACCGAGGAGGCCGTGCTGAACAGCCTGCTGCAAGCCGGGACCGTGACCGGCCGGGATGGCCACACCTCGTACGGGCTGCCCGCCGGGCCGCTGCGCGCCTTGCTCGAGGGCACCGCCGAGCGACGGGGAGAACGCGGAGCGACCGGGGAGAGCCGGATGACCGGCTCCGGGCCGCCCGTCGCGCCCCGTGGCCCGGGCGCCGACCCGTACGCCTGGATGCGCGACCGGGACCAGCCGCAGATGCGGGAGTACCTGGCCGCCGAGCGCGCCTACTACGACGAGCAGGCCGGGCCGCTGCGCGCGCTGCGCGAGGACCTGTTCGCGGAGATGGCCGCGCGGCTCCGGCCGGCCGAGGAGTCGGTCCGGTGGCGCCAGGGCGGGTTCTGGTACTTCACCAGGACGGTGGCCGGCCAGCAGCTGGAGCAGTTCTGCCGGGCCGCTGGCCTGGATGGCCCCGGCGAGGTGCTGCTGGACAACAACCTGCTCCTCGCGGATCCGGCCGCCGGCGGCAGCTACGCGGAACTGGGGGTACGCGAGGTCAGCCCGGACGGGCGGTACCTGGCCTACTCGGTCGACTTCGACGGCGACGAGGTCTACCAGCTCCGCATCCGCGACCTCGCCGCCGGCGCCGATCTCGCTGAACGCATCGAACGCACCTATTACGGCCTGGCCTGGGCCGCCGATTCCCGGTCCCTGCTCTACGTGGTCACTGACGAGGCGTACCGGCCGCACCAGGTGTGGCGGCACGAGCTGGGCACCGCGCCAGGCCGCGACTCGCTGGTGTACCAGGAGGACGACGAACGATTTGAGCTCACCGTGCGGGCCGCCCGCAGCGGGGCCTGGCTGCTGATCGAGACGGCGTCCCGGGATACCACCGAGACCCTGCTGATCCCGGCGGACGACACCGGGGTAGCGCCGTTCGTTATCGAGCCGAGAAGGCCGGGCACGGAGTACTACGCCGACCATGCCGGCGGCCCGGGCGGGGGCGAGCTGTACCTCGTCACCAACGCCGGGGCGCCCGAGTTCCGGCTGGTCCGGGCGTGACCGCGCTGCTGACCACGGGGCCGGGTCCGGGCCCGTGGTCAGAAGGGCGGTGGACGGAGGTTATCGGGGCGGCCGGGGACACCCGGCTGGTGCGGTGCGACGTGTTCGGCCGCTACCTGGTGGTGGAGCAGCGGCACGCAGCCGCGACCCAGCTGCGGGTCGTGCACCGCGGCACCGGAGCCGAGCGGCTGATCGAGGCGGGCGGCCCGGAGCGGGCGCTGGCCCTGGCGGTGAACGAGGACTACGAGACGGCCGCGGTGACCGTGCGGACCGAGTCGCTGACCGAGCCGCCGTCCTGGTACGACGTGGACCTGGCCAGCGGCCGCTGGGAGCTGCGCAAGCGCCAGGAGGTACCCGGGTACGACCCAGCCCAGTACGTGAGCGAGCGGATCAGCGCGCCCGCCGCGGACGGCACCCCGATCCCGGTCACGGTGGCGTACCGGCGCGGGCTGCGCCGCGACGGCTCCGCACCGGTCCTGCTGTACGGGTACGGCGCGTACGAGGCGCCTTCCTGGCCGGAGTTCGCGGTGAGCACCCCGAGCCTGCTGGACCGCGGGTTCGTGTACGCGGTGGCGCATGTGCGCGGCGGCGGGGAGGGCGGCCGCCGCTGGTGGACCGAGGGCCACCTGGAGCGCAAGCGGACCACGTTCACCGACTTCATCGCGGCCGCCGACCTGCTGGCCGGTGCGGGGTGGGCGGCCCCGGACCGGATCGTCTCGCGCGGGCTGTCGGCCGGAGGGCTGCTGCAGGGCGCGGTGTTCTCGATGGCGCCGGCCCGGTGGCGGGCGGTGGTCGCCGAGGTCCCGTTCGTGGACGTGGTGACCACCATGCTCGACCCGTCCATCCCGCTGACCATCACCGAATGGGACGAGTGGGGTGACCCCAGGGACCCGGCCATGCGGGCTTACCTGAGTTCGTACAGCCCGTACGACAACGTGCCCGGCGGGTCGCGGCCGGACCTGCTGGTCACCGGGAGCCTGCACGACCCGCGGGTGCTGATCCACGAGCCGGCCAAGTGGGTGGCCCGGCTCCGGGCCACCGATACCGCGGGCAGCCGGGTGCTGTTCCGGCCCGAACTGGGTGCCGGGGCGCACGTCGGCCCGGCCGGCCGGTACGACCAGCTCCGCTACGAGGCCGAGATCCTGGCCTTCGTCGTGACCACGGCCGGCTGAGGTGGCCGAGAGGAGGAGAGCGCCATGCGCGGGCTCCCGGGCAAGAGAGTCCTGATCAGCGGGGGCAGCAGCGGAATCGGCCTGGCGACCGCCCAGCGCTTCCTCGAGGAGGGCGCCCGCGTGTTCCTCTGCGGACTCGACCCTGACGAGGTGGACGCGGCGGTCGCCGGGCTGGCGGAATTCGGGACGGCGGCCGGGATTGCGGCGGATGTCAGCCGCGAAGATGACGTGACGCGGCTGGTCGAGTCGGCCTGCGAGGCGCTGGGCGGCATCGACGTCCTGATCAACAACGCCGGCGATCGCGTGGCGGGAACCCTTTCTGCGGATCACCCCGTCTCACTGGGACCGCATCATCGCGGTGAACCTGCGCGGGATGTTCCTGGTGGCGCAGGCCGTGGCCCGGGTGCTGGTGGATCAGGGCGGCGGTGGGGTCATTCTCAACATGTCTTCGACGAACGGCCTGGGCGGCGAGGCGGACTACGCCCACTACAACGCGTCCAAGGGCGGCGTGCTGCTGCTGACCAAGACCATGGCGGTCGAACTCGGGCCGCATGGCATCCGGGTCAACGCCCTGTGTCCCGGATACATCCAGACGCCCTTGAACGCGGCCATCAGCGCGGATCTCGGCGGGCAGGAGTTCGCTGACGCGTATGCCGCCGGCCGCATCCCGCTGGGCCGCGCGGGCCGGTCATCGGAGGTGGCCGCGGTGTACGCGTTCCTGGCCTCGGACGACGCGTCCTTCATCACCGGCGCCGGCATCGTCATCGACGGTGGGCAACTCGCGGTCATGTGACCCGGCACTCGCGGTCTTGTCACCCAACCCGGGCGCACGGTGTCCCGCGCCTGGATCCGGGCGCGGGACACCGTTAGGTTGCTGGCGTTCAGTAACGACGCGCGCAGCTGGACTTGATCACGATGGGTACAGATTCGGTCTGCTTGGTGACGCCGTCGCTGGCCCAGAAGGTGATGGTGATCGTCGAGTTCGCCTGAAGGCCGGCCGGGATGGTCGTCACGGGGTAAGCCTCGTCAATGGTCTGCGGTCCGTCGGTGAAGGGGCCCGTCCCGTTGCTGGAGCCCGGCGGTATGGGCAGGGCGCCGGGGCTCCACGTGCCGTTGGCCAGGTTCCCGTAGAGGATGACGTCGCTGTAAGAACCACCGGCCGGCAGGCCGGACGCGCCGAAGCTCAACGGCACCGACCAGCTCCCGGACAGGTTGAGCTCGAGATATTCCGTTCCGCCGCCGGTGGTGAAGCAGGCCGGCCTGGCGGTGTACTGATCGGTGAGCTGCCAGCTGGGACTGGCTGCTGCCGCGGCCGGGGTGGCCAGCGCCACCGCGGTGATGGCGGCCGGAGCCAGAACGGCTGCTCTACGCCACTGTCTGAAGGTCATGATGTCCGCTCCCTTAAGCCTGGTTGTTCACGCTGAGCCGGGTGGCGAGCGTGATCGCGTCGGCCAGGCAGGAGGAGGCCGCGGGCCAATGTGGCGCAGCCGGGCGCTGTGGGATCCCGCTGAGCGGTCCACGTAAATGATTACGGGCCGTGCGCCAAGACGGTTCAAGACCGGCCACGGATGGCCCGCCCGCCTATTCCGTTTCGCGCCGGGGGCCGTGCAGATGAGGATGTTCGGGGCGGCTTGTGAGCCGATACCCAAAATTCCAGGGAGCGCCCCGGAATTAATGCGCAACTTCGCTTCACAAAACAGAGAACCCGCAGGTCAGCATGGTAAACGGACGCGAGTCCATGATCGTCGTAACCGGCGCCGGGATCGTCATCGACGGTGGGCAACTCGCGGCCAGGCAAAGACGCGGTCACGTAAAGACCTAGTCATGTAAAAGACTCGTCAGGTAAAGACGCCGTCATATGAGGAGGGGCCGGTCCCAAAAGCCCTGCGGCCCCTAGAAGAAGGTGCGTATCACGTCGGTAATGCGGTCCCCGGAATCGAGCACCGGGATCCACCGCCATTTGTCGAAGGTCGTGCACGGGTGCGAGATGCCCAGGCAGACCTCGTCGCCGGGCGCGAGCCCGGCCGCAGCGGGAACTGAGAGCACCGCGTGCTGGTCGAAGAGCCGTCGGACCACCGCACCGCCGGTGTCGAGGGTCGTCCCGTCGGCCGCACGCCCGTGCAGGATCACGGGGTTTCCGGCGTCGAATGAGATGTCCCGGCGCCCGATTCCCAGCACCGCGGTTTCGCGCTCGGGCCGGGAGAGCACCGGTGCCCAGGCTTCCAGGGCCGGTTCCAGGACGGGGACGGCCGGCACGTTCCGTGCGGCGGGCGCAATGCGGCTGTACAGCCCGTGGTCGTGGGTGACGTAACACCCGCTGCGCAGGATCAGGCTCCAGTCGGGGCTGCGGCCCAGCACCTCGACGACCTCAGCGAAGTAGGCGGAGCCGCCCGCGGTCACCACCGGTGGCTCGGGGAACTGCCCCGACGCGGCGAGGGCCAGGGCCAGCTGCCCGAGTTCCGCGCAGTACGCCCGGGCCTTCTGGGCGGTCTCGGCGGGCGTAGGGGCCAGCAAGGAGCCCTCGTAGCCAGCCACACCCGCCAGCTCGAGTCGGGGCGCGCGCCCGACCACGGCCGCCACGGCGAGCGCCTCCGCACGGGTGCGGCACCCGGTACGGCCGTCGTCGTGGCCGAGTTCGACCAGCACGCGCAGCCGGCCCGTGAAACCGCAGGCGGCGAGGATGTCGTCCAGCCGGCCGGCCCCCGTCACGCTATCGACGTAGCAGAGAAAGGAGAACTGCCCATCCGCGGTCAGCTCCCGGGCCACCCAGCTGATGGAGGCGTCATCCACGAGCTCGTTGGCGAGCAGGACGTTCCGCACGCCGAAGCGCCGGAACATCCGGACCTGCGAGATCGACGCGGCAGTAAGGCCAGCCGCGCCGCCGTCCAGCTGGGCCGCGAGAATCTGCGGCGCCATCGTGGTCTTACCGTGCGGGAACAGGAGTGACGGCCTTCGCCGCGCAGTAGGCGGCCATGGCCGAGATGTTGTGCGCCACGGCCTGCTCCCGCAACAGGACCCGCGGCGTGCTGAGCAGCCCCGCGCCTGCCCCGGGGCGTTCGCGGGCCAACTGCCCCGCGGTCAGCGGCGCGCGGTGCGCTGGACCGCCGAAGCCCTTCTCCGTCGCGTCGATGGGCCAGCGGCTTATCGCGGCGACCTGCTCTTCGTCGTACTTGACCCCGTCCGGACGGGGCCTGGTCTGCGAGCTCAGCTGCCGGCTCCTCCGGTTGGCCACGGGGAGCGGACCGGCCCGGCGTCATTGTCCGTCTCGGGGGCGGCGGCATCGGCGGCCGGACGCTCGGGCTCGGAGAACCAGCGGGGCGGCTCGGCCAGGGGCCCCTGGCCATTGCCGTTACTGTGCGCCCCGTCATCGGGAAGGCCCAGGCGCCTGCGGTTGGCCCGGTCGACTCCGCGCAGCACCACCTCGGCCATGGCCAGCTTGGCGTCCAGCGTGGCCCCGGCGACGGCACCAAGATCCAGGGTCACCCGGTTGGCGAGCGCCTGGTCCCAGGGAGTGGCCACCACCGACACTTGCGTGCCCTCGAAGCCCTCGCGGATCCGGGTCAGCCAGCGAGCCTGCTCCGGGTCGTTTTCGCTGAACTTATCCACCACGATCGTGGCCTCGTCCATGAGCCCATTCAGGTGCTTCTTTTCCCGCTCCGTCAGCGGCCTGTCCTTTTCGCCTTCATAGTTCCGGTACCGGCTGAACACCTGATCGATGGACCAGAAGCCCAGCTGTGAGGCCTCGGTCACGAAGACGTACTTGTCACCGTGCAGCAGGGTGCCCACCTGAAGCTGGGAAAACAGTCCCGTGCCGCCATCGTTGATGACGATGTTGGACATGCACTGGAGGAACTCCAGCACGGTCAGGTACTCATGCTCCCCGAAATCGATGCCCACGCACTCGTCGGCGGTGTCGCCCCGGATCACAGCCACACCCTGGAGCCAGGCGACCGCGTCGCGCAGGTCCGCGTAGACCTTGATGCTCGCGTCCGTGCACGCTTGATAGAAACCCCGGATGGACAGCGTCCGCTGGGCCAGCGGCAGCGCCTCGACCGGCACTCCGCCGAGCCTGATGTATCCATGGGGCATGTCGTCGTTGCTGTCGGCGAGGATGACCCGGTCGGCAGGCCGCGCAGCGGCGTAGATCGCCGCGAGCGTCACGGCCACGTCAGTCTTGCCGGTCCCCCCGAAGCCCGAGCCCAGGGTGATCACGCCCGACTTGAGGGACGGCTTCCGGATGGCGGCCACCGTCTGGCTTCGCCACTGCGCCACCGCCTCGCGCTTGGCCCGCTCGCGCTTGCCCGCCGGGATCACCAGCCTGCGCTTCAGCGCCCGCCTCGAGACGGCGCCCCGGACGCCGTCTTGCGCCGGGGCCAGCTCACTCAGCGAGGACGAGGAGGGCGTCAGCCAGGCGGCGCGGTCACTGCCGGGAAACTCGGTCCACCATGACCCCAGTTCATCTGGGTACTGGGACATCGCATCCCTCCAAAGTCGCAGAGCGGTCTAGGCCAAACTAACCCACGTCCCGGGACCGGTCCCGTGGGACCACGCGCCGCATCCGCACGATCAGGGCGGCCGAGGGCACCACCTTGCCGGACATGTAGTCGTGCGGGTCGAGCCCGGCGGGTCTCCACACCTCCTCCACACTGCCTTCATGTGCCGTGCGGCTGGCTCAGAGAGCCTCAGCAGTTGGCACCGAAGGTTCGGGTGCCTTCCGCGAGCAGGGGGGCGGTCAGGTGAAACTCGGCCACTGGTGGGGTTGCGTATTCAAGCAGTGCGTGTTCCCGAAGGCTTGCCGCTGCAATGTCACTTTCTGTGTTGAGGTGCGGTTGGCCGGTGCTGCTCGTAGCGTCAGGCACCGGGTAAGGGCTCGGATGGACCGGGCTGGGTGTGAATACGGTCCGTGCTGAGGCGGGTCTTATTGCTGGGCGGTGTGCCAGTGGAGGGGCAGTGCGGTTCGTTGCTGTCCGGTCTTGCCGGTGATGGTCAGCTCCAGTGCGGTGGCTGCTGGGTGCAGCGGTGGCCGGAGCTGGAGTTGCCCGCTCCAAGCCTGGTGGCGGTGGCTGCTCCAGTTGCTGCCGGATAGGGCGTGCCAGCGGCCGGTGTCGTCTTGGGCCTGCCACAACAGGGGCGGGTCACCCGCGCCGCTGAAAGCGCGCAGGTCGTAGCCAGGCGGGTCCCAGCCCAGAGCGAGCAGGTGCAAAGTGGCCCGGTCCGGGAGTGATTCCACGGCGGTCAGCGCGATGCGCGCGCCGTCGATCGCGGGGAGTGCAACGGCCAGCCGTGCGATGCCGCGCGGGCCGTCTCGCCGCAGGCTGTCCGCGAGGGCCGCTTCCTGGTATTTGGGCAGTTCAGCGCGCATTCCTGCCAGGCCGGGCAGCTGGCGGGAGACGCTGATGGCGAGCCGCTCGCATAGTGCGGTCAGGTGCCGCAACGACGGGCTGCCTGCTGGCAGCAGCCCGAGAGCCAGAAATGCGATCAGAACGCTGCCCATGCCCGCAGCCTCCGCTTCGGCGGCATTACCGCCGGGCACTGGCATCAGGGCTGCCGCCAGCAGGCTGGCCGCAGCCGCATCGGTGAGCAGCTCACCGGGGCTGCGGGCGGGTGCCTGCTGAGGCTGCGCAGCGGCAGGCCCGTCTGGAGCGCTGAGGTCCACCCGGTGCGGTTCCTGGCCCGTTCCGGTTCTCACCTCCAGCCAGCGCAGTCCGGGTGCCGGTGGCGGCGGGACGAGCTGGCCCTCCTGCAAGGCCTCTTCGCTGTCTGAGGCCTGGAACACGATCTGGTACTGGCGTCCCTGATCGTCGGCGGCCTCCAGGACCAGCGGGGAATCGCTCATGTCGCCAGGGCGGACCCTGGCGGTGAAGATCACCACCGCAGGTCCCTGCGCGCAGGCTAGCAATTCGGCATCGACCGGCTGGCCCGCCACCTGCACCGTCAGTCGCGCCGTGAGAGGCATCACCCGCAACTCGCCGGCGGCGGGCTCGCCCGGTGCCTGCCCGGGCGGGGGGCTGGGGATCAGCAGCGGCCAGCCTGGCGGCCGGTGCCGGACCCGGCGGCAGGCTGTGTCTGGCGCCGGGTGCCGGGCGGCCAGCGCGGCGTCGAGATTCCCGGCCACGGTGGCCGCAGCAGGATGACTGATGGCACCGGCCGCGACCAGCACGCTCGCGGTAAGCCTGGTCACCTCACCGGCCTGCAGGCCATCTCCCAGGCCCGCGGCTGCCTCCGCGGCCGCTCCGAGCGCTGCACGGCTCCCCCCTTGCGTGACGTTCCCCGCGCCGGGCCAGGGTGGCGCGGCACCGGGGGCGGAGGCGCGCTCGAACTCGGCCCCGGCCAGAAGGTGCAGGTACGTCTCCGTCAGCCCGCTGTCCATACCTGATGGTCTCTCGTGGCCTGATCCCTCAGCCAGCAATTGGGCTTCACTGATGACCGGTGATGGCGTGTTGCGGGGAGGCATGGCGGGTGCGGGCACGAGCTGCGCCGGCCTGGCGGGCTTGCATATTCGTGTGATTGCGTATTCGGCGGCTGCGGGAATGAGTGTTACCTGGTGTGGTCGGTGCCGGGGTAGCGGCTCCAGGTCCCGGCGGCGTTGGCGCGCTGGCGCTGGGTGGTGGTGTGGTGGAATCCGAGGGCTTCGGCGATGACGGGCGCGGGTGCTTGGAGGACGAGCTGGCGGAGTGCGGAGATCCGCGCGGTGCGCATGGGGAAGCCGAGGTCGCGGAGCTGGGTGAAGACGGTGGCGTAGGCGGCGGGCTGGCCGGGGTTGCGGCCGGGGAGCACCCAGTCGCCGCTGCCTGCTGGCGATGAGCTGGGTGAGCAGGGCGGCGAAGGGTTCAGGAACGGGGGCGGGCGGGTGGCCGAAGCAGATCCAGGCCTGCCCGTCGTCGTCGCAGGTGATGTCGCTGGTGGTGAGGCGCAGAACGCGGCTGAGCGGCTGGGCGTAGAGCAGCATCAGGCAGGCGGTAGCCCGGATCCTGACGGGGGCGTTCTCTTCGGTGAGGTAGCGGCGCAGCAGGGTGAGGCGGCGGTGCTGGGTGATCGCTTCGCCTTTATTGAAACGGAGCGCAGGGAGCTGCAGGACGGGGATGTGGCGGCCGGTCATGGCCCAGGTGAGGAAGCTGCGGGCGCCTTGCTTTTGGTGGCTGGCGGCGGTGGCGTGCCAGGCGTCGAGGTCGGCCTGGGTGAGGTCCGCGGGCTGGCGGCCGGGGCGCAGGTCCAGGACAGGAAGTTTTCGGCCTGGATGAACCGCTGCTCGGCGTATTTGCGGGCGCTGGGCCGTAGCGGCCCGGCGGTGGCCCGGGTGCGCATCCGGGGGAGCTGGTGCCAGAGGCTGAACTGGCGCAGCAGCCGCTCGTGCGGGTGGCCGGCCAGGGTGGCGAGGCGGCCGTGCAGCCAGCCCTCGTAATCGGCGAGCTGCCGGTCGACGACGTGGCAGGGCGCCGCAGCTGAGGAGAAGGTCGCGCAGGTAGATGGCGGATCGCCCGGGGCAGGCAGCGAGAGCCTGGTGGGTGAGGGGAAGCCGGCCGGTGACGAGGTCATCGAGCAGACCGCGGATGTGGGGTCTGGCGAGCCAGCGGGCGGTCGCTGCGGGGTTGGGCGCGGCTGCCAGTGCATCGGCGAGCGGACCGCAAGGCCGGGGCTGAGGTGCGGTGGTGGCGCCGAAGATCTCGGTGATGGCCTGGGTGCGGGCGCAGGGGTGGCAGAGCCGGCCGGAGGCGAGGTTGCCTTCGTAGTCGCAGCGCAGGCAGGTGAAGTGGCGGCTGATGCCGGCGCAGTCCCGGCAGATGGGCATCAGGTCTGCCGGGTGGCGGCCGGGTAATGCCCGGCTGGTGCCGCAGCCGGGGCAGGCGCCGCGGATGTCCAGGGCGGCTTGCAGGCAGGCGCCGCAGAGGTAGCCGTCGGGGAAGTGGGTGGCGGGGTAGCCGTGGCGGCCGCACCGGCCGCAGGCCCGTTTGATGGGTCCGGTCGTCATGGCTTAGTGGGGCGGAGCTGGGCGCGGCGGGGCCGGATCGCGTTCAGGTCAGTGACCTCCTCGCCGCCTCCGGCGGCGGTCTTGCGGGCCGGGTGTTGCGGGCGGTGGTGGCGATCAGGGCAGCCGCGTCGGTCTCGAAGATGTCGCAGAGGGCGGCGAGGACGGGCAGGGACAGCCGTTCGGGTGTCTGGGTGACCAGCCGCCATACCTGCACAGACGAGAGCCGGATGCCGCGTTCGGCGAGCAGCGGTTCGAGGTCGGTGGCGTTGAACAGGCCGTGGGCAGCCATCACTTCGCGCAGCCGCCACTGGTAGCTGACCTGCCGGGCCGCCGTCATCATCGCTTGTCCTTTCCTGGCGCCATGGCCGCGGTCATCGTGGCATCTAGCACCCGCCGCAGCGTCCGGGTGCGGAAGTCCGACGACACGCAGCTATACAACGCTGTGGTCGAGGCGTACTCGTGGCCGACCTGCTGCTGCACGAACAGCGGGTCCCAGCCGTCTTCGAGCAGGTGGGTGACATAGGAGCGGCGCAGCGAGTGGAAATCCAGCCCCGCCGCGAGGCCGAGCGCCTCCGGGCACTCGGTGAACCGCCGGTTCAGCGTGCTGGTCCCGATGCGCTCTCCCCGCTCCGACGGCCATAATGCCGGGGAGTCCCCGGCGGTGGCCAGCAGCGGCCGGGTTTCCTCGATCCACTGTTCCAGCACGCCGGGCAGCCACGGCCAGACGGTCAGCACGCTACGGCGTTTCGGTGGTGATCCCCGGCTGGCCTTGCCGAACCGCACCCGGCACAGTCCATAGTCACCGAACTCGCCCGCGTGCGGGTTGGCGCCGAAGTCGGCCAGGTCCAGCATCGCGGTCTCGGCGCGGCGCAGGCCGAACCCGTAGGCGACCTTGAACGCGGCCGCGTCGCGGAACACCGGCAGCCACCCCTTGCGGCCCCGGCCGCGCACCCGGCGGACTTGCTCATCGGCGTGATCGAAGAAGGCTTGCAGTTCATCCACGGTGAACGCCCGCTTCGCCGGGTCGCCTTCGGCGTCCTGGACGTGCACCGCGGTGTTCCACTCGTGGAACACCTGCACCGGGTGGGTTCCGAACCGGGCCTGGCACTCGGCCGCCCACGCATACGCCGGGTCGGTCAGGTACTGGCAGAACGCCGACAACGCCAGCGCATAGTTGCGGATCGTCGAGCGGCGCAGCCCTTTCACCGCCCGCAGGTCACCCAGCCACTCATCGGCCATCTGGGCCGTCCACGCCCAGGGGAACGCGTCCGCATGGCGGGCAAACGCCGCAACCGCCGTCAGCCGCTTGCCAATAGTGGAGAACGCCAGGTTGCGGGCCAGCTGCTGGGCCCGCCAGCCCTCCAGCATGGCCTCCAGCACCTGCTCCTCGGGCCGCAGCAGCACGGCCCCGCCCGCCAGGTGCAGCCCTGCCGACCCTGGCGCCTGCCCGTCACGGCCCATCCCAGTCACCCTCCGTCGCTTACATCAAAGGAAGGAATCTTTCATCAGATGAAGGTGATCCGCAACCCGGCTGGTTAGCCCGCCAATGCCCGGGCACCCGCCGGGCGAACGGCAGACCCGCGCCCATGAATGACACGCCGCGGTATTCTCTATGCTCACGCGTCACTTCCTGAGAGGTTTTGACTAAGGTGTGCAAAGTGATGCGAGTTCTGCATCTGATGAAATCCGCAACGGTCCAGCTAAGTCAGGCGTTCCGGTCACGGGCGCTACAGCGAGTGATCGCTCCCGTTGTGGTGCTCGCCGCCACAGCCGCGGCGGCGCCCGTGGCCATGGCCCAGGACAGGCCGGTGGGCGTGGCGCACGAGAAAACCGCGAAGAAGGTCCACCTGAACCCGGACGGCTCGCTGTCCCTCGTCACCCGGCTGGCCTGTGACCCAGGGTGGGAGTCGAGTGACTTCACCGTCTTCATCTCGCAGGGAGACGTCTCCACCGATGGTCTCGTCGAACCGTCGATCCCGTGTGACGGCCGATGGCACCGGTGCGGTACGACGTGCCCGCGCCGGTGAACGGCACATTCCACCGCGGTAAGGCGCACTTCAATGGCCAGTTCCTCGTGTTCAACACCGGCAGCGGCGATCCCTCCGCGGCCCATGAGCAGACCACCGTCCGGCTCCTCCGCTAATCGCGTAACGGTCAGCCGGGATCATCCTGGGCTAGCAGCCGGGCCCGGTTCTCATGCTCGGGTTCCAGGCCCAGGGCGGCGCGGCGCTTGTCCAGGCCTTGCGGGTCGCGGACCGTCCACAGTTCCAGGACGCCGTCCTTGACGAGGTACTGGGTGCCGTAGATCTGCGGCTCGCCGCGCCACATCAGCACCCGGTCTTTCAGGTAGGCCAGGTCCCGCGGGCTGGCGTCACCCCGGCCGGCCGCCTCCGCCATCAGGGGCAGGCACTGTTCCTGGAAGTCGACGTCGGCGTGCTGGAGCAGCAGCCAGGCGGCGTGCGCGCCGTCCTCCCCGGCCAGCGACTGCCCGGGCCAGCCGTGCGCGGCCACGACGCCCTGCAGCCAGGAGGCGTTGGCCTCATCGACCGGGGCGACGATTTCCTGCCACTCGTCGTGGCTGCTGCCGGGCGGTAACGAATTGCGCGCGGCCTGATCACGGTCGGCGCGCTCGAGAAGTTCGGCGCGAAGCTCGTCGTTCATCGACTCCACCCTCCCTTCAGCCAGCCGCCGCCGCCCGTGGCCGGGACCGTCACGGCCGCCTCACCGGCCAGGGCCAGGGCTGAGCGCAGGTCGGGGGCGCTCCCGGTGCCGCCGGGCGCACGGGTGGACAGCGCACCGGCGGCGCAGCCGAGCGCGGCCGCCTCGGGCAGCGCCAGCCCCCGCAGCAGGCCCGCGATCAGCCCGGCGTTGAAGCAGTCGCCGGCCCCGGTCGCGTCCACCGGCACCACGGGGGGCACGCTGACCCGGTGCCGCCGGCTGCCGTCGGCGCACAGCGCGCCCCGGGCGCCCAGCTTGACCACGAGCCGGGACCCGGCCGCGGTCAGCACCGGCACCGCCGCGGACAGGTCCGGCTCGCCGCTCAGCCGGACCGCCTCGGCCTCGTTGGGCAGCAGCAGGTCGGCCTGGGCCAGCGCCGCGGCGAGCCGGTCGTCGCCCCACCGGCCGGACGGGTCCCAGTTGGTGTCCAGGGACACGGTCGCCCCGGCCGCCTGCGCGGCCGTCATCACCGCGGCCAGGCCGGGCCCGAGCGAGTCCTCGACCAGGAAGTAGGAGCTGATGTGCACGTGCCGGGCCTGGGCGAGCAGCCCGGGCGGGACGTCGTCGGCGGTCAGCGAGCCCACCGCCCCGAGCGCGGTCAGGATGGCCCGGTCACCACCGTTCGACAACGCCACCGTCATCCCGGTCGGGATGTCCTCGCGCACGGCCACGGCGTCGGTGGCGACCCCTTCCCGGGCCATCTGGTCCAGCATGAACTGCCCGGCCGGGTCGGCGCCGACCGCGGCGACCAGCGCGACGCTGAGCCCGAGCCGGGCCGCGGCCACCGCGGTGATGGACGCGGACCCGCCGATCGACCAGCGACATGCTGGTCACCAGCTTCTCCTGCTGGCCGAACACCGGGGTCACGTCGTCGCCGAGCACGAGCACGTCCGGGTTGCAGTCGCCGATGACCACCAGGTCGATAGCCCATCCAGCCCGCCCGGCTCCAGCCCGCCGGGCGCGGCCCCGGTCTCAGGCGGTGACAACGTCGACTCCGGCGTCCTCGAGCCGGGCCGCGTCCTCGGCGGCGATCCCGGCGTCGGTGACCAGCACGTCGATCTCCTGGGCGGTGCAGATCCGGGCGAACGCACGGCGGCCCACCTTGGAGCTGTCCGCGGCGATCACGACCTTGGCCGCCTGCCGGGCCATCAGCCGGTTGATGCTCGCCTCACCCTCGTGGTGCGCGGTGGCGCCGGCCACCGCGTCGATCCCGTCCACGCCCAGGATGGCCACGTCCAGGGCGACCTGCTCCAGCACCCCGGTGGCCAGCGGCCCGGTCAGCTCGTAGGACTGCGGCCGGGCCACCCCGCCGGTCGTCACGATCTTGATGTGCTGGCGGACGGCCAGCTCGGTCGCGATGTTCAGCGCGTTGGTCACGACGGTGACGGCGGGCGGCGGCACCTGCGAGTTCAGGTCGGAGCGGGTGGCCAGGGCCCGGGCCACCTCGGTCGTGGTGGTGCCGCCGTTCAGCCCGGTGATCTGGCCCGGCCGCACCAGCCCGGCGGCGACCGCCGCGATGCGCTGCTTCTCGGAGGGATGCCGTTCGCTCTTGTACCGCAGCGGCAGGTCGTAGGTGACGCCCTGGGCCACCGCGCCGCCCCGGATCCGGGTGAGCATCTGCTGCCGGGCCAGTTCGTCGAGATCCCGGCGGACGGTGGCCTCGGACACCCCGAGCGCCTTCGCGGCCTCCTCGACCTGGAGCTGCCCGGCCACCGCGAGCAGTTCCAGCAGCTCATTCCACCGCCGATACCGGGTCACCGGCGCCTCCGATCACATGCAGCAGGCGGGCGACCTCGGCGGCGACCGCATCGCGCCCCGCCGAACCGTACCGCCGGGGATCGACCATTCCGGGGTCGCCATTCAGGCTGCGCGCGGACGGCGGCGGTAAAGGCCTTGTTCAACTGGGTCGCTATGTTGATTTTCGTCATTCCCGCGCGGATCGCCGCGGCCAGGCCGTCGTCGGGTACCCCGGACGAGCCGTGCAGCACGAGCGGCAGGCTGACCGCGTCGCGGATCTTCGCGATGAGCTCCAGATCCAGGGCCGCGTCGCGGGTCAGCATCGCGTGCGAGCTGCCGACCGCGACCGCCAGCGCGTCCACCCCGGTCGCCGCGACATAAGCGGCCGCCTCGTCCGGCTGGGTGCGGGCGCCCGGCGAATGCACGCCGTTCTTCCCGCCAATCTCACCCAGTTCGGCCTCCACCCAGATACCCCGATCCTGGCACCACCGGGCCATATCCGCAGTGAGCCTGGACGTTTCGATCGTAGGGCCGGGCCGACGCGTCGTACATGACCGACCGCAGGCCCAGCCGGGCCGCGGCGTGCACCAGGTCCTCGGCGATGGCGTGGTCCAGGTGCACCACGACCGGCACGTCGGCCGAGTCCGCGATCGACAGGCAGGCCCGGGCGATCGGCTCCAGCGCGCCGTGGTAGGCGACGCAGTTCTCGCTGATCTGCAGGACCACGGGCGAGGCGGCGGCCTGCGCCCCGGCCACGATGGCCTCCGCGTGCTCGATGCCGATCACGTTGAACGCGCCGACGCCCCGGCCCGCCGCCCGGGCGGTCCCGACGATTTCGCTCATCCCGGCGGCGACCATCAGCCGGCCTCCCCAGGCGCATCGGCCATCGTGCGCGTCACCACGGTCGCGTCCAGCAGCCTGGCGTAGTCGGACGGATTGAACTCCCCGGCCACCGGGGCCAGCGCGGCCGCGGTGCCGAGCGCGACCGCGTGCCGCAGCCGCTCGTCCCACGGCTGCGCCCAGGGCCAGCCCGTAGGCCAGGCCCGCGGCCGCGGCGTCGCCGGCCCCGGTCGCGTTCCCGGCCACCACGGCCGGCGGGACGGCCTGCCAGCAGCCGTCGCCCGTGTCGGCGTACAGCCCGCCGGGGCCCAGCGAGACCACGACCGCCTGCGCGGCCCGCCGCCCTGAGCTCCGCGGCGGCCGCCGCCACGGCGCCGGTGGCCTCGGACAGCGGCCGCCCGGCGAACGTCTCCAGCTCGGCCAGGTTCGGCTTGACGATGGCGGGCCCGGCGGCCGCGCCCAGCGCCAGCGCGTCCCCGTGCGCGTCCAGCAGTACCGGCACCCCGGCGCGCGACGGCCATCGCGGTGAGCTCCGCGTAGGTGCCGGGGGCCAGCCCCGGCGGCAGGCTGCCGGACAGGACTACGGCCGCGCACCTGGCCAGGGCGGACGCGTACCGGTCCCGGAACTCGCGCGTACCCGTCCGCGGCGATCACCGGGCCGGGCTCGTTGAACGCGGCCGTGTGCCCGGTCCGCCCGTCCACGACGGTGAACGTCCGCCGCGTCTCCCCCGCCACCCTGGTGAAAGCCGCGGGCACGGCCAGGGCGGCGAGCCCGGTCGTCACCGCCTCGCCGGTGGCGCCGCCGGCCAGGCCCATCACCAGCACCTCGACCCCGAGCGCGTGCAGCGTCCGGGCCACGTTCAGGCCCTTGCCGCCGGGCCGCGCGTACACCCGTCGGGCCGGTTCACCCCGGACCAGTCGACGGCCGCCACGTGGTGGGTGACGTCCAGGGCCGGGTTGAGGCAGACCACCCCGATCATGGCGACTCCGATCACGTAGGCCGCCTGCTCAGCCCGTAGTGAGGATGACCGAGCGGGCCAGGTTGCGCGGGCGGTCGGGGTCGAGCCCGCGGGCCCGGGCCAGGGCCACGGCCACCCGCTGCACCCGGACCAGCTCGGCCAGGGGGTCGGAATCGCTGAACCAGGCGGTGCCGCCGGCCGCGGCGATCTCGCCGCCCAGCCCGTCCGGCGGGGTGCCGAACAGCCACACGATGCTGCCCTCGCCGGTCACCGCGACCGGGCCGTGCCGGTACTCCATGGCCGGGTAGGCCTCGGTCCACATGCCGGCCGCCTCACGCAGCTTCAGTGCGGCCTCGTTGGCCAGGCCGTAGGTCCACCCGGTGCCGAGGAAGGTGAACTGGCGGGCGGCCAGCATCTCGACCGGGAGGGGCTCGCCCAGCACCCGCTCCGCCGCATCGGCGGCCGGACCGGGGTCGTGCCCCAGATGCGCGCGCAGCAGGACCAGCTCGGTGGTGGCGAACCGGGTCTGCACCACGGATTCCTCGTCCGCGAAGGACAGGTCGATCACGGCGTCGGCGGCCTGCGCCACGGGGGTCCCGGGCACCGCGGTGATCGCGACCGTGGGCGCGCTGCCGCGCAGCCGGTCCAGCAGCTGCACGATCTCGGTGGTGGTCCCGGACCGGGACAGCACCAGGACCCGGTCGTACGCCCGGCCCAGCGGCATCTCGGACGCGGCGAACGCGTCGGTCTCCCCGTGCCCGGAGGCCTCGCGGGCGGCCGCGTAGGACTGGGCCATGAACCAGGACGTGCCGCAGCCCGCGACCGCGACGCGTTCCCCGCGGGCGGGCAGGACACCCGCGACGTCCGCGGCCAGCTGGCCCGCCCGGCGCCAGCAGGCGGGCTGGGACGCCACCTCCTGCTCGGTGCGGCTGCCTTCGGCCACATCCTCACCCGTCGCTGGCTGACCTGCCACCGGGGCCTCCTCGGCCATGGCTTGCTTCCTCCTTCTCTCGGGGGCTCTCGCCCAGTGGTCCCGCCCAGAGTACCGGTCAGGTCCCGGCCAGGCCGGTCGAGGCCACCGACCGGATGAAGTAGCGCTGGGCCAGGAAGAAGATGGCCAGCACCGGCACCAGGCTCATCACGTTGGCCGCCATCAGCAGGGTCCACTCGGTCGCGTGCGCGCCCTGGAACGTGGCCAGACCCAGCGGCACCGTCATCTGGTTCGTGGAGGTGATCGCGATCAGCGGCCACAGGAAGTTGTTCCAGGAATCCAGGAACGTCAGCGCGGCCAGCGTGGCCAGCGCCGGGGTGGCCAGCGGCAGCACGATCCGGATCAGCACGGTGAGCCGGCTGGCCCCGTCCACCCGGGCGGACTCCTCGTACTCCAGCGGGAGGGTCCGGAAGAACTGGCGCAGGAAGAAGATGCCGAACGCGGTGGCGGCGTTGGGCAGGATGAGCGCGCCGATGTGGTTGATCCCGACCGCGGCCAGCACGTGCACGCCCAGCCACTTGGTGATGATGAACTGCGGGATCATCGTGACCTGGAACGGCACCATGAGCGTGGCCATGATCACCGCGAACAGGGCGGCGCGGCCGAGGAAGCGGTACCGGGCGAACGCGTACCCGGCCAGCGAGCAGAACACCAGGTTGCACAGCACCGTGAGCACCGTGACCACGGCGCTGTTGATGAAGAACCGGCCGAACGGCGCGCTGTTGAACGCGTCGGCGTAGTTAGCGAACCGGAGCGCGTGGGGGATGAGCACCGGCGGGAAGCGCAGCGCCTCGGAGGGAGTCTCCAGTGAGGTGACCACCAGCCAGTAGAACGGGAAGATCAGCACCAGCGTGGCCGGGAGCAGGACCAGGTGCCACGGGCTGAACGGCAGCCACCGCCGGCGGCGGACGGGGGGGACGCCGCCGCCGGCGGGGGACTCGATCCCGCCGCGGGCGGGCGCAGAGGTCGCCGTCATGTTAAGACCGGTAATGCGTGAATCGCCGGCCGACCCGGAACTGGATCGCGGTGACCACCAGGATGACGAGGAACAGGAAATAGGCGATGGCCGACGCGTAGCCGAAGTTGAAGTCCACGAAGGCCTGCTTGTAGAGGTAGTAGACCAGGACCGTGGTCGCGTTGAGCGGGCCGCCCTGGGTGCTCAGGTAGACCTCATCGAACAACTGCAGCGCGTTGATCGTGAGCCACACGGCCAGGAACAGCGAGGCCGGGCTGAGCAACGGCAGGGTCACCCGGCGGAACCTCCGCCAGGCCGTGCACCCGTCGATCGCGGCCGCCTCCAGCAGGTGCGCCGGGACCCCCTGCAGAGCGGCCAGGTAGATGACGACCGAGAACCCGGTCCAGCCCCAGATGGTCATGATCACGATCACGTACAGCGCCTGGGACGGCGAGTTCAGGAACTCCTGCTGCGGGACCCCGACCAGGCTGAGGAAGTAGTTGACGATCCCGTAGGAGGGGTCGAACAGCCAGATGAAGACGATCGCCTCGCTGATCGTCGAGATGGCCATTGTCGCGTAGGCCGCGGTCCGGTAGAAGGAGATGAACCGGATCTTCCGGTTCATGGCCACGGCCAGGAACAGCCCGACGATCATCGCCCCGGGCACGAACAGCGCGGTGTAGATCAGCGTGTGCTGGATGGCCTGCCCGACGATCGGGTCGTGCACCAGCTGCCGGTAGTTCTTCAGCCCCACGAACGGCGTGCTCGGCGTGAGCAGGTTGTTGCTCTGGAAGGACATGATCGCCGACCAGACGATCGGCACCGCGCCGAACAGCAGGATGATCGCGACCCCGGGGGTGACGAACGCCCACCCCGCGAACTGCTCAGACGCGGTCACCCGGCGGCGCACCCCGCGCGCCCCGCCGGGACGCCGGCAGGCCCGGCCCCGGACGCCTCCGGCGCAGGATGATTCCCGAAGCCGCCACGTCAGCCGGCGGCCAGGATCTGGTTGACCTGCGCCGCCGCGGAGCTCAGCGCCGCCTGGGGCTGGCTCTTGCCGAGCAGCACGGACACGATCATGTTGCCGAGGACCTGGGAGATCTTCGGGTACTCCGGGATCTGCGGCCGGGACTGCTTGACGTTGGCCAGGTTGGCCACGAACGCGCTCACGCCGGGCAGCGTGGAGTCCATCTGCTGGTTGAAGCCCGCCGCGTTGCCCACCGACGCCCGGGTCGGCAGGTCCCCGGTGTGCAGCGACCAGTACTTCACCTGGGCGGGCGCGGTGAGCCACAGGAGGAACTTCTCCGCCGCGGACACCCGGGTGCCGCCGTTGTTGAACACGACCCAGTTGTCCGGCCCGGAAATGCTCTGGTGGCCGGCGGCCGCGCCCGGATAAGCCGGCATGACCTGGACGCCGTAGTGCACGTTCGGGAACCCGGACAGGTCCCACGGCCCGGTGACCAGCATCCCGATCTTGCCCGAGTTGAACAGGTTGGCGTACGCGGAGTCGGCCGGGTCGAGGTACATGGACTTGTCCGTGACGGCCATGGTGCGCAGGGTGTTCAGCGACTGCAGGCCGGCGGGCGAGTCGAACGCGGCCTTCTTGTTATCAGCGGTCAGGATCTGGCCATCGGCCTCCCAGAGCAGCGCCTCCCAGTGCCACACCGTGTCCTCAGAAGCGGGCGTCACATACGCCGTACCGAATTGCTTGGTGGCCGGGTCGGTCAGCTTCTTCGCGTCGGCCGTGAACTGCGACCAGGTCCAGTCCGGGCCCGGCGGCGTGAGATGGGCCTTGGCGAACAGCGTCTTGTTGTAGACCACGGCCAGGTTGTCGACCAGGGCCGGGATGCCGATCACCTTGCCCTTGACCGTGGCCACGTCCCGCTCGCCGACCCAGAAGTCGTTCCAGTTGACGCTGGGCTGCGCGACCACCTTGGTCAGGTTCACCACCTGCGGGATCTGCGCCACGTTCGGCGCCCACGATCCGTAGAGGTAGGCGATGTCCGGCGGGCTGCCGCCGCGGACCGCGGTCAGCACCTTCTGCAGCGTGTTGTCGTTGTTGACGTACAGGCTGCTGACCTTCTGGCCCGGGTGCTGGTTCTGGTATTCGGTCACCAGGTGCGCGAACGTCTTGGCCTCAGCCCCGGTCCAGCCCTCCCAGATCGAGATGGTGGACCCGCCGCCGCCTCCGCCGCTGTTGCTGTCGGTCCCGCACGCGGCCAGCCCGAGCGCGAGGGCCGTGAGTCCTACGAGCGGACCTGCCAGGGTGGCCCGCAGCCGGTACCTCGCCATGCTGCTCTCGCTTTCCGGCCCGGCAGTACCCCGCGAACCTGGCAGACGACCAAAATTGCATGAAGTCGTGATGTTTCGCGCAATATTGATCGATCGATGCAGCGAGTGTCAAGCCTGTGCATCAACCCGTTTCCAGGTCGTGCCGGACCCGTAACTGAGGACGAACGGGTACTTTTCGGCGGCTTTATGGACCGGGACGACCGCCGGCGCCGTACATCCAGGCCACCGGGCCGGCCTGGAGCACACCCGGCCGGTCTTCGTTGCGGCGTATTTTTGCGTGCTCTTGCGCGCAAACCGCCACAATGGAACACTACCGAGCTGTGATCAAGGTGACGTTTGTCGGCGCCGGCAGCATCGAGTTCACCCGGAACGTGGTGACCGACCTGTGCGGCTATCCCGAGTTCCGCGGTGAACTTCATCTCTCGCTCTATGACATCAGCGCGGAGCGGCTGGCCCACGCCGAGCGGCTGGCCCGCCGGATCTCCGGGCAGTCCGGCGCCGGCGCGACGGTGAGCGCGACCCGGGACCGGCGCGAGGCGCTCGCGGGCGCCCGCTACGTGATCAACGAGGTGCAGGTCGGCGGGTACGACGCGACCCGGGCCGACTTCGACATCCCGGCCCGGTACGGGGTACGCCAGACCATCGGCGACACGCTGGGCATCGGCGGGATCTTCCGCGGCCTGCGGACCATCCCGGTGACCACCGCGCTGGCCCGGGACATGCACGACGTCTGCCCGGACGCCACCCTGCTGAGTTACAGCAACCCGATGGCCATGCTGCCCTGGTCGGTGTACGAGGGCACGCCGTTCACCCGGGTGTTCGGGCTGTGCCATTCGGTGCGGGACACCCAGGCCTTCCTGACCGACCTGGTCGGCGCCGATCCGGACCGGGTCCGGTTCCTGACCGCCGGCTTCAACCACCAGGCGTTCGTGCTCCGCTTCGAGCAGGACGGCCAGTCCCTGTACCCGCGGCTGGCCGAGGTCATCGACGGCTCGCCCGAGCTGCAGCGCCGGGTCCGGGTGGAGATCTACCGCCGGTTCGGCTACTTCCCGACCGAGTCCAGTGAGCACTCCGCCGAGTACGTGCCGTGGTTCATGCGCCACGACGACCAGATCGAGCAGTTCCGCATCTTCGTCGGCGACTACCTGGCCCGGTCCGAGGAGAACCTGCGCGAGCTCGAGTCGCTGCAGCGGGCGCTGGCCACCGACGAGCCGCTCGACCTGGAAGCCACGCACGAGCTGGCGTCGCTGTTCATCCACTCGCTGGAGACCGGCACCGAGCGCGAGCTGCACGTGAACATCCGCAACGGCGGCCTGATCACCAGCCTGCCGGAGGCGTGCTGCGTCGAGGTGCCCTGTGTGGTCGGGGCGGGCGGCCCCAAGCCGGTGCCCGTGGGCGCGCTGCCACCGCAGCTGGCCGCGCTCAACCGGACCTTCCTCAACGTGGTCGAGCTGACCGTCCGGGCCGCGCTGGAGGAGTCGCGCGACCACGTGTACCAGGCCGCGCTGCTCGACCCGAACACGGCGGCCACGCTCACCACGGCGCAGACCGTGGCCATGTGCGACGAGCTGTTCGCGGCGCACCGGGACCTGTTGCCCCAGGCATTCGGAGGCTGACCCCATGCGTACCACCCGGCTCATCACGGCCGTCCTCACCGCCCTGCCCCTGGTCATCGCGATCCCCGCCGCGGCCGGATCGACCGCCGCGGCGGCGGCACCGACAGCCGCGGCGGCGGCCCCGCAGATCCCGCCGCCGGTCCACCAGGGCACGCTGCGGATCGCCGGCCAGCACCGGGACGGCGCGCTGGTCACGGCGTCCGGGCTGGCCTGGCACGCGCCCCGGCTGCCCCGCGGCATGAAGCTGCTCAGCTTCGCGGTCGCCTACACCTGGCAGAGCTGCGCGCCCAGCGGGCGGCACTGCACCACGGCGGCGGGCTCGACGGCCACGCCGTTCGCGGCCCGCCAGTACCGCGTCGGGCACGCCGACACGGGCCGGCGGCTGCGGGTCACCGAGACCGCGGCCGAAACGGTCCAGACCAAGGCGCGGAACTTCACGTTCCGGGTCCTCCGGCGCTCCGTGACCGGCTGGCTGGCGTCCCCGTCCGCGCGTACCTGCGGCATCAGCGCCCGGTTAGTTATTTCCGCAACGGAACCCCGGAGCGCCGCACCGCCTCGGCTGAGGAGTACTTCGGTGTCGCCGCGCCGCACTACAACGCCGGGGACGGGAAGCCCGGCCAGCGCTACCGGGTGGACCGGGGCGCGTGGCGGCCGATGCCGGCCAATCACGTGTTCTACACCGGGAAGCTGGCCGTCGGCCCGCACCAGGTCAGCGTGCGCACCGCGAACCGGGCCGGATCGACGCAGATCCGGTTCGGCTGGCGGGTCGTGCCGCTGCCGGCCCCGCTGGCCTGCCAGCCGCGGGCCGGGCAGCCGTGCTGGTACCCGCCGCATCTGGCCGCCAACCACCGGCCGATGCGCTGGGACTGGCAGATCGGCCTGACCACGCCGCTGAAGCGGACCGGGAAGCGCGCCGTGGACATCTATGACATCGACGGGTTCCTCACCACCCGCGCCGAGGTCCACGCGATCCAGGCCCGCTGGCCGGCCAGCACGCTGGCCCACCCGAAGACCATCTGCTACCTGGACCTGGCCTGGGAGGACTACCGCCCGGACGCCAGCTCACCGGCGCGGGGCGGCCTCTTCCCGGCCGCCACGCTCGGGAACGTGTACTTCGGCTACCCCGAGGAGCGGTGGGTCAACTTCCGGCAGCTGGACGCGCTCAAGCCCATGCTGCGCGAGCGGATCGACATGTGCGCGCGGAAGGGGTTCTCCGCGGTCGAGCTGGACGACATCGACAGCTTCGACCCGCCGTCCACCACCGGGTTCCGGCTCACGCCCGGCGACGCGCAGAACTACCTGGCCTACGCGTTCAACCTGATCCACGCCGACGGGATGACCGGGCTGTGGAAGAACTCGCCCCTGCTGTCCTGGTGGGGACGGCAGTATTCGGACGGGGCCGTGCTGGAGGAGTGCTACACCTACCACCAGTGCACCGCCGCCCAGCTGCGCGGCAGCAGCCAGTACGGGATCACCTGCACCGGGCTGTCCGGCGCGACGCCGTGCGGCTGGGACGACTTCACCACGGACCAGACCGCGGCCCAGCCCAACGGCAAGTGGGTGGGCGACGCCGAGTACGGGGCCGACCACTACGTCTGCAACCCCGGCCAGACCGGGCCGAAGTGCGGCGGCCAGCACGCGTACGCGGCGTTCTGCCGGGCCCTGTACGACCCGCCCCTCGGCTTCGCGGCGGTCAAGTTCGACGTGGACCTGGACGGCCGGGTGTTCTATCCCTGCCCGGGCGGATCCTGAGCTAGAGTCC
>CAWINS010000072.1:0-17114 GCA_963837335.1 uncultured Actinomycetes bacterium
CCAGGGCCAGGCCGAGGGCGGCGGCGTGCCGATGCCCGGCGGCCGGGCCGGCCAGGGTGCCGCCGACGTTGCCCCGCCCGGCGGTGACGCCGCCGGGCAGCGTGCGCAGCAGCACGCCGAGCAGCTCGTCGTCCCCGGCCGGGCCGCCGACGATCAGGACCTGGCCCAGGTCGCGGCCCAGGGTGCGGAGCGCGCGGGCCAGGTTGGCCGCGAAGACCGCTTCCTTCAGGCGGAGCCGGATCGCCCGCCATTCGGCCGGGCTGTGCCGCGCGGTCGAACGGCAGCCAGCCGGCCGGGCCCGGCGGCGGCGAGCATGCCGGCGGCGGCCGGGTCGGCGGGGCCGTCCAGGAACCCGCGGCTCCCGTCCTCGGCCTCGAACCGCTGGTTCCCGTCGAGCCGGACGCACGGGCCGCGCTTCACCCAGTCGGCCGCGGCGCGGGGTATGCCCAGGGTCTCCGCGACCGCGACGGTGAGCAGTTCCCCGGCGCCCGCCGCGACCACCTCACCGTCCGGCGCGATGACGTCGATGGTGCCCGCGCCCACGTCGACCACGACGGCGTCGGGGCGGGCGCCCGGCGTGGTGCAGGCGCCCAGCCGGGCGGCGGCGGGCTCGGTGAGCACGCAGCGGACCGGGCAGCCGAGCAGGCCAGCGAGGACGGCGGCGTGGTCGCGGCCGGGGCTGAGCCGGTGCAGCGACGAGACCAGCACGGCCCGGCCCACGCTGCCCCGCCGGGCGGTGGCCGTGTCGGCCGCGGCGGCCAGGTCCACCGCGAACAGGTCGTCCAGGCTGGTCTGGCCGTCCGGGGTGCCGAGCGCGGAGACGGTGCCGACCGGCCAGCCCGCCAGCTCGGCGCAGGCGGCCCGCAGGCCGATCGGCGGCCGTCGCCATGACCCACGGCTCGGCCAGGCGCCAGCGGCTGGCCGGACCCGGCGGCCGGGCCCGGGCCGGGCGCGGCCTCGGGGGCCAGCCCGACCACCCCGTTGCCGTAGTCGAGCAGGGCCCGGCTCACGGTGGCCGCGTCCCCGGCCTCGCCGTCGCCGAGCCGCAGCGCGGCGGCCAGCGCGACGGGGTCGGTCAGCAGGGTCAGCGGCTGCCCGGGGCGCCGCACCTCCACGGCCAGCCGGCCGCAGGCGGCGGCCGCGGCCACGTCGATCTGGTCGATGACCGGGACGGAGGCGTCGAGCCGGTTGGCGATGAGCACGCCCTCGTCACTGCCGGCCAGGACCGCCCCGACCGGGACCCCGGCGGCGAGCAGTCCGCGGAGCCGCGGACGCCGCCGCCACGTAGCCGAGGCCGGCGGGCACCAGGGCGACCCGTGCCGTGTCCGGCCCGTCCTGGTCAGCGCACTCCTTATCCAGCCAGAAGGGCTCCCCCACGCAGGTCCCGGCGCCGCCCGGCGTGGCCACCCCGGCGGCGAGCACGCGCAGCCGGCCGGTGTCCGGGACGACGGCCGGGATGGTCAGCGTCGCGGTGCCCACGGCCCGCAGCGGCGCGATCCGGGCCTCGGCGACCGTCGTGCCCAGCCGCCGCTCGATCCGGCGGACCAGCGCGGCCGCGCCGCGCAGCGATTCCGCCGATCCCTTGCGCCCCCGGGTGGGCAGCCGGTCGGCGCCCAGCAGCCGCTCCCCGTCCAGCACCACGACCTCAGTCGTCGCGTTCCCGATATCGACCCCCGCCACCACCGTCACCGGGGCGGCCTCCATGATCGCGGTCGATAAGGGGTGCTCCTGGCAGAAATTGACCGTGATCATGTCGGCGCGGGGACGCCGCTGGGCGGGGCGGCGGCCGGGCGCGGGGCGGGCGGCCGGGCGGGGCGCGGGGCGGGCAGGCGCGTCATGCGGTAAGGCCGCGCCTTTCGTAGATTTCGGCGGCCTCGGTGAGCAGGGCGGCGCAGCGGGGCAGGCCCCGGGCCGCGAGCGAGGCGGCCAGCGTCGTGAGCTGGGCCGCGGTGGAGCGGCCCGGCCGCAGGGCTTCGTAGATGGCCAGCACCTCGTCGTCGCCCAGCCCGGTCAGCTCGGCGGCGCGGCGCAGGTTCTCAGCCAGCTGCGGGTTGCCGTGCTCCAGCGCCACCTGGGCCTGATGCTCCAGGGTCGCGGGATGGATGCGCAGGTCGGGCAGGCTGACCTCGCCGCGGCGGACGGCCTCCAGGGTCAGCTCGCCAACCGGCCGCCCGGACAGTGCCTGCACCGGCCTGGGCCTGCCCGGCCTGGGCCTGCCCGGCCTGGGCCTGCCCGGCGACTGACCCGGCCCGGACCCGGCCGGCCCGGACTGCTGGGCCCGCATGTCGGTCACTGCAATCCCTCCTTCGACAGCTGCTCGGCCGGTTCCCCGGGCTGGACCCAGGCCCGTTCCAGCGCCATCAGCGCGATCACGGTCGTGTGGTATCTGGCCTCGATGGCCTCGTCGTTGTACGGGTTGCGGGCCGGGTCGGGGGTGCCGCCTTTGGCGTGCCGGGCGGCGTTGGCGCCGAGCAGCCGGTACAGCTCGCGGGTCACGGCCGGGGCCACCGAGTACAGCTCCAGGTTGGCCAGCGGGGCCAGGTCCCGGCGGTGGATGAGCGCGGTGCCCTTGCCCTGCAGGCCGATGCCGATGCCCGACCCGGCCAGCCGGGCCGCGCCCAGGCCGATCCGGCCGAGATCGACGGTGTCGTTGAACCGGACCACCCGGCCGACGCAGCCTTCTTCCTCCAGCCCGGCCAGCAGCTCGCCCAGCACCTCCGGGACGGTCAGCCCGGACAGGGAGCGCCACACGTCCCGGCCCACCGCGGGGGACACGCCGATCACCACGTCCCGCGGATCCTGCCCGGGGAAGGCCGGGCCGACCGGGGCCAGCAACAGCTCGGCGGCCTCGGCCTGCTCGGCACGGAGGTCGTCGACCCCGCGCGCCTGCCGGATCTCGTCGATCTCGGCCTGGCGGGGCGGCGACGGCTCGTAGCCGGTGCCCGGACCGGCATAGTCGTTCGGGTCGGTGACCAGGGACAGGACGTTCAGCTGCTCGTCGAAGATCGCGGCGGTCTGCAGGTAGTCGCCGGACAGCCGGGCCCGGGTCATCTCCATGATCGCCTCGGCCTCGGCCTCGTAGCCGGTCTCGTCGAGCGCGGCGACGATGTCCACCACGGTCAGGCCGCCCTCACGGATCGCGTGCGCCGCGCTCAGCACGGCCAGCGTGTCGGTCTCGCCCAGGTCCTTCGACCCGGCCGCGTCGATCGCGCGCTCCAGGTGGTCGTCGGTGAAGTCGGCCAGCCCGAGGTGCTGGTACACGGCCCGGCAGGCCTGGGCGGCGTAGCGGCGCAGCTCGCCGATCTCGTCGGCCGGGACGGTGCGCAGCCCGCCGTCGATGCCCCAGTCCCGCTGCATGGCCAGGAAATCGTCGATGTCCTCGGCGTTGAAGTTGCTCGGCCCGAACATGTTGTCGTAGCGCTGGATGCTGCCGAACCCGCTGAACACGAAGTCCGATCCGGCCAGCACGATGGGCAGCGTGCGGGAGGTGCGGCGCATGTCCGACTCGCTCATCAGCGCGTCGTTGCCGGAGCAGGACTCCAGGTTCCGCATCATGACCATGACGTTCTCGGCCATCAGCTCGCGCAGCCCGCGGGGCACGGAGCCGGCCACGCTCGCCCCGTCGATGCCCCCGTTCTGCACGCCCTGGGCGCCGATCGCGCGGGCCAGCGCGATGCAGCGGGCCTCCAGGTAGAGCATGGACTTGCCCTCAGCCCCGGCCATCAGCACCTCGGCTCCCGCCCCCGAAGACACCCGCATCTTCATCCCGCGCGAGGCGTACGCGGAGGTCAGGAAGGCCTTGGACCAGGGGGTGTCGTCCCCGTCGGTGAACACCGGCTCGGTGCCGTACAGGGAGACCGTTTCCGCGTAGGAGGTCAGCCCGCGCATCCCCAGCTCGAGTTCCAGCGCTTCCTCGACCGAGCACTGGATGAGCACGCCCTGCGACCCGACCGCCGCGCCGACCAGGCAGGCCACCGCGTTGCTGGGCGCGTCGGCCAGGACGGGGACGGTGGTCTCGATCTCCCGGAAGCCGAACGCGGCCGCCGTGGCCGAGTCGGCGGCGAGCAGCAGCGGGTCGTCGAGCCGGTTGGTGACGTGCGCCTGGTTGCTGGGGGTGCGCCGGCCGCGCAGCTTGGTCATGGCCATCCTCAGCTCGGCGGGCCGCAGCAGGGCCAGCACCCGGGCCAGCTTGGCGGGCGTGGCGCCCGCGCACAGCCGGATGACCTCGGCCCGGGGCACGTCCGGGCGGACCGCGAGCCGGGCCAGCTCGGTGTCCGGTCAGGGCCATCACCTCGGCGGCGACGGCCAGGTCCAGGCCGTGCCGGGCGATGTAAGCGTCGAGGGAGTCGAAGTCCTGCTCCGCGACCCCGTCCAGCTCCACCACCCGGCCGTCGGAGATCACCAGCCCCGGCTCGGGGTCGTGCGGGGAACGCAGCGCGATCAGGCCCAGGTCGGGGTCCTCGACGGCGAACCCGTCGAGGTTGACCCGCTGCTGGTCCATGAACCGGATCCGGCCTACCGGCTTATCCGCTGGCTCAGTCATCGGAACTCCTCTCCCGGAGGGCTCGGATCGCCTTGAATCAGATCGGTCTTTGAATCAGGTGGCTTTGGGATCAGGTGGCTGTGAGTCAGATGGCTGTCGATCAGATACCTGTGGACTAGATAGCACTGTGCGGGCGCAGCTCGATGACCCGGCCGCTCCCGGATTCGGCCGGGGGCACGGCGGGCTCCCCCGGGGTCCGCACCATGATGCGGATCCGGTCGCCGCGGAACAGGTCGTAGGAGAACTCGAACGGCACCCCGCCGGTGTCGGTGGTGGTCCGGGTGATGGCGAGCAGCGGCGAGCCCACCGGCACGTCCAGGACCGGCGCCTCGCCCTGGGACGCGGCGACGACCTCGATGCGCTCGACCGCCTCCCCGGGCCGGGTACCGAAGTGCTCGTCGAGCAGCTCGTAGACCGAGCCGCCCAGCGGGAGTTCCAGCAGCCCCGGGAAGCGGTCAGCGGGCAGCATGACGCGTTCCATCGAGATGGGGCTGCCGTCCGCCAGGCGGATCCGGACCAGGTCGATGAGCAGGTCGCCGCGCTGGATCCCGAGGGCATGGGCCGCGGATTCTTCCGCCCCGGACAGCCCGGCACTGATCACCCGGGTCCCGGCCTGTACGCCCTGGCTGCGCAGCAGGGCGGGTACCCCGACGACCCGGGAGGTGTCCCGCTCGATCTTGTCCTGGCTGACGAAGGTGCCGCCGCCGCGCCCTGGCACCCGGCGGACCACGCCGCTCTCGGCCAGCACGGCCAGGGCCTGGCGCAGCGTGGCCCGGCTGACCCCGAGCTCGGCCGCGAGGGCCCGCTCGGCGCCGAGCCGCTGGCCGGGGCGGAGGCGACCGGCCGAGATCCGTTCCGCGAGCACCCGCCGCACGTCCTCGGGAGTGCGCCCGCCCGCCAGGCGGCGCGCCGCCCCATCGGGCAGAGTGCCCGCTGGCTCTCCGGTCATCGGCGCCCGTCTCCGCGGCCCGGCATCCAGGCACCACCGGCGCCGGCCGCCCAGGCACCACCGCGCCGGCCCCAGGCGCCATCGACACTAAGCATCCAGGGCGCCCAGGGATTCGGGCAGGATCTGCCCGCCGTCGACCACGATGGTCTGCCCGGTGATGTAGGCGGCCTCGTCGGAGGCCAGGAACAGCGCCGCGTAGCCGATCTCGTCCACGGTGCCGAGCCGGCGCAGCGGCACGCTGGCCGTCATCTCGTTGATGTAGTCCTCGCCCAGGTCCACCAGGCCCTCGGTGATCACGTTGCCGGGCAGCACCGCGTTGACCGTGATGGCGTGCGCCGCCAGCTCGATGGCGGCGGTGCGCATGAAGCCGAGCTGCCCCGCCTTGCTCGCGCCGTAGTGCGACCAGCCGGGGAAGCCGGTGATCGGCCCGGTGATGGAGGAGGTCAGGATGACCCGGCCGTGCGCGGACGCCTGCAGCGCGGGCAGGCAGGCCTGGACGGTCAGGATGCAGCCGCGCAGGTTGGTGCCGAGCACGGTGTCCAGATCCTCGTCGGTCATGTCCGCGAGCCGCTTGTCCGGGAAGATCCCCGCGTTGGCGCAGAGCACGTCGACGCCGCCCAGCCGCTCAGCCGCGGTCGCCGCCACCAGCTGGCAGCCCTCCCGGACGCTGATGTCGGCCAGCAGGTAGGAGACCTCGGCCCCGCCCGCGGTCAGTTCCGCCACGGCCGCCGACGCCGCGTCCTTGTCCCGCCCGACGATCAGGACCCGCGCCCCGTTGCTCGCGAACACCCGGGCGATGCCCTTGCCGATGCCCCGGGTGGCGCCGGTGACCACGACGGCCCGCCCCGCGATTGATGTGAACACGTAAGAATCCCTTCTGTGCTAGCCCTGACGGCTGAGGTAGCGCTCAGCCAGGGCGCAGCTGTCCTGGGTGTAGGGGGCGCCCAGCTCCTGGGCGATGTCGGCCCCCTGATGCGAGCCGATCCACGCGACCAGCAGCAGCCGCCGGAACATGATGAAGGTCCAGATCTCCGCCTCGTCCTGAGGTGGCAGGTCGATGACGCGCCGGTAGCCCGACAGCCAGCTGTCCACCAGTTCCGGTACGTGCGGCTGATGCTCGAAGAAGCTCACCGAGGTGCCCACGTCGTACAGGTACCAGCTGAAGCCGGAGTCATCGAAGTCGATGACGCTGACCCGGCCGCCGTCCACGAGCAGGTTGGCCAGCCTGGTGTCGGCGTGCACCAGCCCGTACCGCTCCGGGCCGGTGCCGAACGCGGCCAGCCGGTCCCGCAGCACGCCGTCCAGCCGGCCCAGCACCGCGCTCTCGGCCGGGCCGACACCGATCCCGTCCTGCCAGCGCCCCCACCGGGCGCCCGCACCGAACGCCGCGTCGTAGTCCCAGTGGAACCGGGTGAACCAGGGGGGCCGCCGCCACTGCCGGGCGTGCTGGTGCATCCGCGCGGTGATCTCGCCCAGCTCGGCGAAGTGCGCGGCGTCGTCGTCGGCGGGCTCGTCCCCGGCCAGGAACTCGAAGCGGACGCAGTGCCGCTGCTGGCCCGTCTCGTCGGCCATGGTCATGACCCGGCCGCCCCCGGGCGCCGGGCGGACCTGCGGGGTACGCACCCCCGCCTCGGCCCGCAGCGCGTCCATCCAGGCCAGCTCGGATTCGATCTCCGCCGTGGTGTGGTACCCGAGCCGGTGCACCCGCAGGATGGACGGTCCCTCATCCGGGTCCTGGACCAGGTAGGTCGCGTTCTCCGACACGTTGATCAGCTGCACGGTGGTGCCAGGACCGCAGCCGCCGGCCTGCGCGGCGCGCCCGGCGAACCGGGTGATCCGGTCCAGCACGTCACCGCCGCCCGACAGGTCGTGCCCGCCCGCGCCGGGCTCGCTCACCGGGCCGGGCCCATTCACCGGCCCGGGCTCGCTCACTGGGCCGGGCCCATTCACCGGCTCCGGCTCAGTCATCGGGCCGGCCCTCGATCCCGCCCAGCACCGCGACGATCTCGTCGCGGGCCCGCAGGATCTCCTCGCGGGGCCCGCTCAGGTAGATCCGCCCGGCCACCCCGATCATGGCCACGTCCACCAGGGTCACCCCGGGCGCCGTCCGTTCCGCCTCGTTGGCCGCCAGGGCCGCGAACAGCGCCGGGGTCACCTCACAGACCAGCAGCGTCTCCCCCGGGATGATCATGGAACCGCCGCGGTTGCGGTTGATGATGATCGCCTGCCGGTCGGTGACGTCCTCGATCACGTCGCAGAACAGTATCCGGGGCCGCAACTGGTCCGACGCGCTGGCGTTCAGCCCGTCCAGGATCGCCTGCCCGGCGCGTTCCACGTCGGCCAGGCCGGGCCCGTGCACCTCGAGCACGCCGAACTGGCGCTCGACGAACAGGATGCCGGGCTCCACGGCCGGCACCGCGCGCAGGGCCAGATCGGTGACCCGCTCGATGGCCAGCGCCGGGGCCACCTCGACGATCAGCGAGTGCTCGCCCTGCCACCGGCGGATAGCCCCGGGCCCGGGTGGGGGTGCCCAGGTAGGCCGCGAACTGCCGCTGCAGGTCCCGGACCAGCAGGTGGACCCGCAGTTCGGCCAGGGGCGGCGCGGCCCCCGGCGCGACTGGCGGCCCGGACGGCGGCACCCGCGGCGCCCGCGGCGCCCGCGGCGCGCGCGGTGGCACGGCCGACCCCGCACTCACTCGCCGCGGATGGTGAAGTGCCTGCCGAGTTCCGCGTGCGGCCGCGGGATCACGTGCACCGAGATCAGCTCGCCCACGGTGCTGGCCGTTTCCGCGCCCGCCTCGGTGGCGGCCTTCACCGCGCCGACGTCGCCGACGATGGTGACCGACACGAGGCCGTCACCGACTTCCTGCGCGGCCGACGATGGCCACGTTGGCCGCCTTGACCATGGCATCCGCGGCCGCCAGCGCGGCCACGTAGCCCTTCGTCTCGATCATCCCGATCGCGTTGTCCGCCACTTCTCTCTCCTCTACTGACTGTCGTGATCATGACTCAAGGGTCGTTCCAACGACACCTAAGTCATGATCACGATGTGCTGCCCGCTGGGTCTATGGAGCCGATGATGAGGGCGTCGACGGGGGGCGGCTCGCCCGGGAACCAGGCCGCGGCGACCGAACCCTGGACGACCAGCACCCGTTCCCCGACCCCGCTGCCCAGGACGTCGAAGGCCACGAAGCGCTGGCCACTGCCGTCGGCCTCCACCTCCAGGAACGCGCCCTTGGGGATCTCGGCCAGCCGGCGGGTGGCCCAGACGTTTCCCACCACCGTCGCGGTTACCATCAGCGCTCCTTCTCGATCTCGACGCCGGCCGCCCGGGCCCGGTCGCGGGCCAGCGGGGTGAGCACCGCACGCCGCCCCAGCACCAGCCGGGCCCCGGCCCGGGCCGCGTCACGGACCGTGGCCTCGGTGACCGCGCCCTTGTCGATGCGGCGGGTCGGCCGCGCGGACCCGGGCGCGCCCGCGGCCCCGCCGGGCGCCAGCCGGAACCGGAGCCGGCCGGTACGCAGGTCGTCGCGACGGCGCGGGTTCTCGACCAGGTGCAGCAGCCGGGTCACGAACGCGGCCAGTTCCCGGTCCGTCCGCACGCTCACGGTTTCCACCTCGGCGACCCCGTCCCGCACCGTGTACGCCGCCCCGCCCTGCGCCGGCGCGCTGCTGACCGGAGCCGGCGCCGGCTGGAGGCCGCCGGGGCCGGCTGCGCCGGCGGAGGCTCGCCGGCGCCGGCTGGCGCCAGTGCGGGACCAGCGGCGCCCGTCTGCGCGGGCAGCAGGTCGGCCAGCGCCTCGCGGACCAGGACGCGCAGCATCTCGGGGTCCAGGCCGGCGGTCATCCGCTGGCTCACCGCCCGGCTCCGCAGGGCGTGCTCGGCCGCGTCGGCGGCCTGCCGGACATCCGCCTCGGACCCGGACAGGTACACCCGGCCGGTCGCGCCGATCATCCGGTAGTCCACGACCTTGATCCGCGCCGCCTTCTCGGCCTCGTTGACCGCGAGGATCGCGTACGAGGCAGGCTGCATCTCCAGCACGAACAGCGACTCCCCGGCCAGCACCATCGAGCCGATCTTGTTCCGGTTGATCAGGAACGCATGCTGCGGGTCGATCATCGTGACGATCTTCGAGGCCAGCACCTCCGGCGCCGACGCGTCCGTCTCCGAGGCGCCCAGCGCGTCGAGCACCGCGGACCCGGCCGCCCGCACCTCGTCCGTGCTCCCGTGCACCTCCAGGTACCCGAAGTGCCGCTCCACGACCAGGATCCCGGCCTGCACGCTCGCGTACTTCAGCGCCACATCGGTCAGCGGCTCGATATCCAGCCCCGGCGCGACCTCCACCACGATCGCCGCGTCATTACTCCGCGGCAGGCTCCCCCGGATCCACGACCCGAGGTAGCACATCGTCTGCGGCTGCAGCCGATCCAAGAAGATGAACGCCCGCAGCTCACCCACGCCCATCCCCCAAGACGGACCGCAACTCCTCCAGCACCACCCGCCTGATCTCCGCCCGCAGTGCCTCCATCTCGGGGTCGGCGCCAGCGCCAGCGAGGCCGGTGGCCAGACGGCCAGACCCAGCGGCCGAGGCGCGGGCCCTCTCTCCCGGCGTTTGGTGGGCCGGGAGAGAGGGCCCCGCCCCGGCCGCCCCGTCACGCAGGTTAGAGGCCACCGGATACGCAGGCACGGCGCCGGCAGGCGCCTCCCAGGGCACCAGCCCGGTGAAGTCGGCGAAACCCACGGCCGGGTCTTCGTTATAGGCCAATCGGGTCCATTGCACGAGGTGCTTCGGCTGCAGGTTCTCACCGACGGATGAGCGCCCGAAGAACCCGGTCCCGATGGTCATGGACGGCGCGAGCCCGGTCCCCACGCCCGCGCTGCCCAGGCTGGACCCGGCGTTGACCACGATCCGGAGCACCTCGAGCGCGGCGCCGTAGCCCATGATCGTCGCCGGGTCCGTCGCGTGGATGGCGGCCGAGTGGCCGCGGCCGCCGAGCCGGAGCACCGCCCGCGCGGCGTCGATGCCGTGCCGCACGCTGCCCACCTGGGTCAGGCCGAGGACCGGGCAGAGCTTCTCGCGGGCCAGCGGCTCCTCGGGCACGACCAGGGGGAAGGGGGCCAGCAGGATCCGGGTGGTGCCCGGCACCCGCAGGCCGGCCTGGGCGGCGATCCAGGTCGCGTCCTTCCCGACGAACCGGGTGTCGAAGTGCCCGCCCGGGAACAGCAGGTCACGGACCTTGTCCCGCTCGTCCGGCGGGAGCAGGTACGCGCCCGCGCGCTGCAGGTGGCGCAGCAGCGCCCCGGCGGCCGCCTGCGTCACGATCAGCACGGACTCGTTGGTGCACAGGATGGAATTGTCGAAGCTCTTGCTGTCCACGATCCGCTGGGCGGCTTCCGGCAGGTCCGCATCGTCCGCAACGAAAACCGGAACGTTGCCCGGCCCCACCCCGATGGCGGGTGTCCCTGAGCTGTAGGCGGCCCGGACCACGGCGGTGCCGCCGGTCGCCACGATCACGCTGGTCCGCTCGTCCGCCATCAGCGCGTTGATCAGCGGCACCGACGGCTCGTCCACGACCTGGATGACGCCGTCCGGCGCGCCCGCCGCCACCGCGGCCTGCGCCAGCGTGCGGGCCGCGTCCGCGGAGCACTCCCGGGCCAGCGGGTGCGGGCTGATCACCACGGCGTTGCGGGTCATGAGGGCGAGCAGCGACTTGACGAACACGGTGGCGACCGGGTTGGTCGACGGGGTGAGCGCGAGCACCACCCCGGCCGGGCGCGGGATCTCGACCATCCGGGCGGCCGGATCGACCCGGGGGGTCACGTAGTCGTGGCCGGCGTAGGCCTCGATCAGCCCGGTGCTGCTGGCCAGGTTCTTGATGACCTTGTGCTCGGCCACGCCGAACCCGGTCTCGCGGACCGCCCAGTCGGCGTACTCGCGGGCCTTCGCCGCGCCCGCCGCCGCGGCCGCGTGGACGATCCGGTCCACCGCGGCCCGGTCATAGCGGGCGAACGCGGACGCGGCCCACTGGGCCCGCTGCAGCATGGCCCGGGCCCGCGGCACCCCCGCCGGGTCCGTGAGCAGATCGACGCTGATCGGTTCATCCGTCGCGGTCATGGGCGGGACTGTCTCGTCGGCGAGGCGGGGCCCGCCGCAGGCGGGTGCTCGCCGAGCCGGCGTTCGGCGCGCAGCGGCGAGCGGGGGGTCCAGGGGGTCGCCCCCCCGGACTAGCAGGGCGTCGTGGCGGGCGGCGGCGATGGCCACCTCGACCCGGTCGAGCAACTCGGCGCACAGGTCCGGGGTGAGCAGCAGGCCCGGCTTGAACTGCAGGACGCGCGGATCGAGGGTGGAGAAGATGGCCCACACCCCGTGCTCGTAGAGCCGCTTCATCACGAACTTGGCGCCCTGCGGGTGGTCGAACTCCAGGCCCATGACCAGGCCGTCCTGCCGGATGCCGGTGAACCAGTCCGGGTAGGCCGACTGGATCTGGCGCAGCCCGCGGCCGATCAGGTCGGCGATGTAGAAGACCATGGACCTGACCTCGGGCCGGCAGGTGATCTCCAGGGTCTTCAGCGCCGCGATGCAGCCGAGTTCGGCGCCGCCGAACGTGGACATGTGCGCGAACCCGTCCTCGCTGAGCCAGCCCGCGGCCGCCTCGCTGACCAGGACCGCGCTGATCGGGTACATGCCGCCGGAGATGCCCTTGCCGGTGACCAGGATGTCCGGGGCGATGCCGTGCTTGGTGATCGCCCACAGCTCGCCGGTGCGCATCAGCCCGGTCTGCACCTCGTCGGCGATGTACAGGGCGCCGTAGCGCTCGCAGAGCTTCTTGGTGCCTTCCAGGTAGCCCGGCGCGGGCAGCGGGAAGCCGTAGGTCGCCGGGATCGTCTCCATGATCACCGCCGCGACGTCCCGGCCGCGCAGCGCGTCCTCCATCGCGGCCAGGTCGTTGAACGGGACATGGGTGAACTCGTCCGGCCGGTCGGCCAGGAACAGGGTCGCGAACCGCTCGTCGCCGGTCGCGACGGCCAGGCCGGTGTGCCCGTGGTAGGCCTTGGCCACCGAGACGATCCGGCGCTTCTTGGTCGCGTGCCGGGCGGTCTTCAGCGCGATGTCGATGGCCTCGCCGCCGCCGCTGCCGAACACCACTTTGGCCAGGCCGGGCGGTGCGGTGCTGATCAGTGCCTCGGCCAGGGCCGTGCGGGCCAGCGACGGGAAGTGGTGGTTGCCGATGTCGAAGCGCTGCATGGCCGCGCTGACCGCCGCGGTGACCTCGGGGTTGCGGTGGCCCAGGTTGTAGGTGCCCCCGTTGAGGTGCACGTCGATCAGGCGCTTGCCCGAGACGTCGTAGATGAAGTACCCCTCGCGCCGGTCGATGACCAGCGGGACGCCGGAGTCGGTCCAGAACTGGGTCTTGTCCGGGTTCCAGAACTGCCTGGACCGGGCGAGCATCTCGGCCTTGGACGGGAAGGCGATCAGCTCTTCGGCCATGTCACCTCCGGACTCCGCGTGCAGCTCTGGTCTCGTTCGGCTCCGGACGACTGACCGTTCCGGTCTACTTCGGTCTGACCAAATAGGTACGCTTCTGACCTTTACCTGTCAAGAGGTCAAAGTTAAGTCCATATTTCATGAACCATAACTCTTGTCATGATTCTTACCTGCTGATACTGTCCGCGCTGTGATCTGTACCACAGGGCGGTTCTGAACCGTTTGACCTCGGCTTGACCCCTGCTGTCTGACCACCGCTGTTGACACCGCTCTTTGATCACCCGCGCCGCAGGCGCGGCCGTCTCGCAGTAACTGGGCGATCCTCTGGGGAGGGCACTCATGGCACAGGCAGAGCTTCCACGGGTCGGCGGTATCGAGGGGATGGAGGAATCCCTCGACATCTCCCAGCGGACCGACGTCCCGAAGCTGCGCAAGGGAGCGATCGGCCTGGGCGGGGTCCTCTTCCTGACCGTGACCGGGTCCGCGCCGATCTCGGCGATGCTGTTCAACACCCCGATCATGGTCGGGTACGGGCAGGGCGTCGGCGCGCCCGCCGCGTTCATCTTCGCCGCGATCGTGCTGGTCGTGTTCTCCGTCGGCTACGTGGCCATGACCCGCAAGAAGACCAGCGCGGGCGGCTTCTACTCCTACATCAGCCACGGGCTCGGCCGCCAGCTCGGCATCGGCACCGGCTACGGGGCGGTCGTCGCGTACTCGGTGTTCGAGGCCTCGCTGGCCGGCGGGTTCGCGTACTTCGCGAACCTCAAGGTGAACGCGTTCGGGGTCAATATCGGCTGGCCCTGGTTCGCTCTGGGCATGGTCGTGCTGATCTCGCTGCTGACCTTCTTCGACGTCCGGCTGTCCTCCACGCTGCTGGCCATCGGGCTGATCAGCGAGATCGCGATCCTGGTCATCTTCGACATCTTCATGTTCAGCAAGGGCCACGCCCCCTGGGCCGCGCTCAACCCGGCCAACGCGTTCAAGAGCTTCCCGGCCTCCGGGAAGCTGGCGGCCGGCTCGGTCGGCATCGGGCTGTTCTTCGCGTTCTGGTCCTGGGTCGGGTTCGAGATGGCACCCAACTACGCCGAGGAGTCCCGCGAGCCGAAGCGGATCGTGCCCCGCGCGCTGTACATCTCGGTGATCGGCCTGGGCGTCTTCTACGCGCTGACGTCCTGGGCGCCGCTGTTCGGCTACCCGAGCACGCACGCGGCCGTCGCCGCGGCCCAGGGCAACGCGGCGAACTTCTACCTGGCCCCGGCCACCCAGTACGCCGGGCACTGGGTGTCCTCGATCATGAGCTACCTGATCATCACCGGCTCGTTCGCCTGCGGGATGGCGTTCCACAACACCACCGCCCGGTACATGTACTCCCTCGGCCGGGAAGGGCTGCTGCCCAAGCCGCTGGGCCGGACCCACCCCAGGTTCAAGAGCCCGTACATCGCATCGGTGGTCCAGACGGTGATCGCCGCGTTCATCATCATCCTGTTCGCGGTGTTCACCGGCACCAACGACCCGAGCTCCCAGGCCTACCTGCAGCTGTACGGGCTGATGGCGGTGATGGGCGTGATCATCATCCTGTCGGTGCAGGCCCTGGTCTCGCTGGCCATCCTGGTCTACTACGAGCGGCACCACGACGACGAGGTGCACTGGTGGAAGACCCGGCTGGCCCCGGCCCTGGCGCTGATATCCCAGGCCGCCGTGGTCTACCTGCTGTTCGACAACATCGACTTCCTGGGCAGCGGCTACTCGCTACGCGAAGTGGTTCGGCCCGATCGACCTGGCGATCGTGCTGATCGGCGTGGGAGTGGCGTTCTACTTCAAGAAGTACAAGCCCGCCAAGTACGAGCAGGCCGGCCGCCTCATCAACGAAGGCCTCTAACCTCGTCCGCCGGGCCGGCCCGGGCCGGCCCGGCGGGCTGGGCTGATGGGCTGAGTCTTGCGCTGCCGGGCCCGCCTTGCGCTGCTGGGGCCTGACTTGGCCGCTGGGGTCCCGCCTTGCGCTATTACACTCTCCGATGTATTCCTATTGGAGGTAGCTAGCGAAGGCGGGCCGAGATGACCAGGGACTCCATCCGCGGGTCATCCGACCGCAGCATCCTGATCCTGACCAGCCTGGCCGACGGGCCGAAACACGGCTACGCGCTGATCAAGGACATCGAGGACTTCGCCGGGATCAAGCTCGGCGCGGGCACCCTGTACGGGGCCCTGGCCAAGCTCGAGCGGGCCGGCCTGGTCGAGGCGCTGCCGGCCGGCGACCGCCGGCGGCCGTACCAGATCACCGCGGCGGGCCGGGAGGAACTGCGGGCCCGCCTGCTGCAGGCGTCCCGGATCGCCGAGGTGGGGCTGCGGCGGATCTCGGCGGTCCCGTCATGAGCCGCTGGCCGGTGCGCAGGCTCGTCGGGCTGTATCCGCGGGCCTGGCGGGAGCGGTACGGCGGCGAGGTCGGCGACCTTACCGATGAGCTGATCCGCGAGGGACAGACCACCCGGCTGCGGGCCGGGCTCGGGCTGGTCGAAGGCGCGGCCATCGAGCACGGCCGGGGCCTGACCCGGTCCCCGGCGGCCGCGCTGGGTGGCGTGGCGGCGATCACCGCCGCGGCCGGGATCGGGCTGGCCGTGACCCGGGCCCGGGACGGCGGCGCCACCGGACGGCCGTACTTCGAGACTTCTTCGGCCGGGATAGCGCTGCTGCTGGTCGTGCTGGCCTGGGTCCTGCTGGAGTTCGTCAAGTTCCTGACGGTGCAGGAAGCCCAGGAATGGCGGGCGGGAGCCACCCGGAGCAGCACGCCTGGCTTCTGGGCCGCCGCCGCGGCGTGCGTGATCGCCTGGGAAATCTGGCTCTACCAGGCCCCGGCGATCGTGCCGGCCGCCGCGATCCGCCCCGCGGCACTGGCCTTCTCCGCCGGCCTGGTGTTCTTCCTGGCCGGAGTGGGACTGCGCGGATGGTCCTTCGCCGCGCTGGGCCGCTACTCCACCTACGCCATCGTGGTCAGCCCGGACCAGCCGGTGGTGGCCACCGGCCCGTACCGCTGGCTGCGCCACCCCAGCTACACCGGGGGCCTGCTGCTCGGCAGCGGGGCGGGCCTGATGTCCGCGAACTGGGCCGGGCTGGCCGCCATGACGCTGCTGCCGCTGGCGGTCACGGTCTGGCGCATCCACCTGGAAGAGAACGCGCTGCTCACCGGGCTCGGCGACCGCTACCGCGCCTACGCCTGCGATCGCAAGCGGCTCGTCCCGCTCATCTGGTAACCGGACCCGGACCGCGGCGCCCAGGCTCGCGGCTCCTGAGCGAGGGACACACGGCCATGACCACTGAAGGGGACGTGGATCGGCTACAGCGGCACCGCCCGGATCGGGCTCGCCGTGGTCCTGCTGGCGCTCGCGGGCGGCGTCGCCTACGCGGGAAACCGGTGGCCCGGGCCCTTCCAGGCCCGGAAGCCGCGCCGGGCCGTCGCGAACCTCATGCTGGCGATCTGGATCCTGGCGATAACAACGTTCCTGGTCTGCGCCTCCCTCTACGTCCACCAGGCGCGCCAGGATTTCCCGGGCCGGGCCATGCCCACGGATCCCATCGCGCCGGTCACCGGCTTCGGGGTCAGCCTTGTCTTCCTCGTCATCCTCACAGCCAGCAGGGGCGGGGCCGGTGGCCAGGCTCGGGAGCGCCATCATCGGCGCCCTGGCCGCCCCGTGGATCTTCGAGCTGCCGTTCGACCTCATCGTCATGACCCGGACCTATCCGGTCCCTCCCGATCCGGCCTGGTACCGGGCGTTGTTCTTCGTGCCGCTGCTGGCCATCGCGCTCAGCACGCTGGCGCTCCTGACGCTCTCCCCCATGGTGAGGCTGTCCAGAGCGACCTTCTGGTCCTTCGCGGCGATGCTGGCGGTGTTCGCCGTCTGGGCCCTGTTCGGCTTCGGCTACCCGTCCACTCCGGTGTCCATCACGCTGAATGTGGTGTCGAAGATCCTGGCCTTCGTCACCGCTCCTCACCCTCTTCCTGCTCCCGCGAGACCAGGTCCGGGCGCGCGGGCCCGAGACCGGCGCGGCCCAGGCGCTCAGGTAGGCAGGACCCAGGGGCCGCGTCCGCTGGTGCGCCGGCGGGCGTCAGCCCGCGAGCCGGGCCGCCGCGACCAGGCCG
>CAWINS010000073.1:0-79706 GCA_963837335.1 uncultured Actinomycetes bacterium
GATCCGCCCGGCGTGACGAGGCCGGTTTCGTAGGCGAAGACGACGGCCTGGGCCCGGTCGCGGAGGTCCAGCTTGGCCAGGATGCGGCCGACGTAAGTCTTGGTCGTCTGCTGGGCGATGACCAGGGTGTCGCTGATCTCGGTGTTGGACAGACCGCGGGCGATCAGCCGCAGCACCTCGGACTCGCGCTGGGTGAGCGCGCCGGGCGAGGCCGGGAAGGGCGGGTCCGGGCGGGGCTGGCGGGCGAAGTCGGCGATCAGCCGCCGGGTCACCGCGGGGGCGAGCAGGGCGTCACCGGCGGCCACCACGCGGACCGCGTGGACCAGCTCGGCAGCGGTGGCGTCCTTGAGCAGGAAGCCGCTGGCGCCGGCCCGCAACGCCTCATACACGTAGTCGTCGAGGTCGAACGTGGTGAGCATCAGCACCCGCGGCCGGTCCGGGCCGGCTGCGGAGCCGAGGATCTGGCGGGTGGCCTGCAGGCCGTCCAGCACCGGCATCCGCACGTCCATCAGCACCACGTCGGGTCGCAGGTGCCGCGTCTGGCGCACCGCGTCGGCGCCGTCCGCGGCCTGCCCCACCACCACCAGGCCCGGCTGGGCGGCGAGTACCGCGGCGAAGCCCTCCCGCACCATGGCCTGGTCATCGGCGATCAGGCATCGCGTGGCCGCACCACCGGCCACCGCGCCGCCCGCCGCCACCGCGCCGTCCGCCGCCCCCGCACCGCCGGCCGACGCACCACCGGCCGTCATGCCGTCTTGCCCAGCGGGAGCACCGCGGACACCACGAAGCCGCCCCCGGCCGACGGGCCGGCCGAGAGCGAGCCGCCGAGCAGCGCTACCCGCTCACGCATCCCGGTCAGCCCGTGACCAGGCCCGGGTTCGCCCGGGGACGGCCCGGCGGGCGCGCCGGGCCCATTGGCCACCCGCAGCCGGACCGCGCCGGCATCATGGCCCACCGACACGCTGACCGCCGCCCCGGGCGCGTGCTGGCTGGCATTGGACAGCGATTCCTGCACAATCCGGTACGCGCAGACCGCAACGCCGGAAGGCACATCGCCCATCGCCCCGGGTACAGCCAGCTCGACCGATACCCCGGCGCGGCGGGCGGCATCGACGAGCGCGGGCAGGTCTGATAGCTGAGGCTGCGGCGCTAGCCCGGCGGGCTGGTCGTCGCGCAGCACGCCGAGCAGCCGCCGCATCTCCGTCAGCGCCTCGCGGGCCACCGCGCTCAGCGCGCCGAACTCGGCGCGGGCTGATTCGGGCAGGTCGCTGAGGCGGTAGGGCGCGGTCTCAGCCTGGACCGCGATCAGCGACATGTGATGGGCGACCACGTCATGCAGTTCCCGCGCGATCCGGGTGCGCTCCACCAGGACGGCCCGCCGCGCCCGCTCCAGCTCGGTGCGCTCGGTCTGGGCGGCCAGCGCCCGCTCGGTGCGCCACCGGGAACTGATGCTGTCCACGGCGATCGTCCCCGCCGTGAACAAGATGGTCGCACTGATCGGGCCATTCAGGTCCGGCAGGTCCCGCACCAGCCACAGCCACCAGGGGATGAGGCTCAGCGCCCACATCCACCACAGCACCGGCCGCCGGTAGCGGACCCCGGCCACGCAGAACAGCACCAGCAGCACGAGCAGCTGGGCCGGGCCCCAAGGCCAGCCTCCCCGCCACTGCGCGGGTACCAGCGGGACGAGCAGCAGCGCCGAGCCACCCGATCCGCCAGCCCAGCAGCGGATACCGGGCGGCCAGCAGCAGCGGCGCCACCACCGCCATGACCAGCAGCACCTGCCCGGCGCCCAGCGGAGGGTAGTGGAAGTAGTAACACGGGCTGGCCCGGCACGAAGTAGCCGGCGCGGGCGTGACGGTGGGCTGCGTATGGATGCTGGCCAGGTTGAGCACGAACAGCACCAGCGTCGTCAGGCCTAGCGCCAGATGGGCCCGGCGCCGCCACGGCGGATGCCACCAGGCCGGGCGGCGTGTCCGGGCCGGCCAGCACCTGGACCAGCCCGCGCCACGCCCCGAGCCACGCCCGGCGCACGACCAGGCCGGCGGCGCTCGCCGCCGGTGCCTGGCCAGGCATCCGTTTCACGATGTCAGCGTAGGCCGCCAGCGGCCACCGCTCATCACACCAGCATGGTCATACCCAGGTATGAGCTCGCCCGGCCGCCGGGCCGGACTACCTGCGTGGTATGACCGCCAATCCGGCTCCCTGGTGCGATGACCGGCACCGGCCCAGCGGACAGCCTTGACCGCGGTGCTTCTTTCACGCATCGCCCTGTGTCTAACCCGCCTCCGGGAGGCGCATCATGAATGTTGAGATCACCGGGCTGACCCGGCGCTTCGGCCGCACCATGGCCGTGGCCGGGGCCGACCTGCAGGCTGGCCCGGGAGTGTTCGGGCTGCTGGGCCCCAACGGGGCGGGCAAGACCTCGCTGCTGCGGATGATGGCGACGGCGGTGCCGCCGACCTCGGGCCGGCTACGGCTGCTCGGCCGCGATCCGGGCCGCTACGGTCCGCGGCAGGAGATCCGGCGACGGCTCGGGTACCTGCCGCAGAACCTCGGCTATTACCCGGGCTTCACGGTGGCGGAGTTCGTGGAGTATTTCGCGCTGCTGAAGGACATGCCCCCGGCGCGGGTCCAGGCCGCGGTGGCGGCGGCCGTCGACCGGGTCGAGCTGGGCGGCCAGGCCCAGGCCAGGCTGCGCACCCTGTCGGGCGGGATGCTCCGCCGGGTGGGGATCGCGCAGGCCATCGTCAACGAGCCGGAGTTGCTGCTGCTGGACGAGCCGACCGCCGGGCTGGATCCCCAGCAGCGGATGGTGTTCCGGGGCCTGCTCCGCGACCTCGGCCAGCGCGCCACCGTCGTGGTCAGCACCCACCTGGTGGAAGACGTCGGCGCCGCCTGCGCTCAGGTCGCGCTGATGGACCAGGGCCAGATCGTGTTTCACGGCACCCCGGCGGACCTGGTCGCCCGGGGCGAGGACCCGGCCGCGGGAGACCGGGCCGTAGGCGATTCGCCGCTGGAGCGCGGGTACAGCGCCGTCCTGGCCGCAGGCCGGTCATGACCGCCACGAACGCCCCGGCCGTCTCCCGGCCGCGGCCGGTCCCCCGTCATCCCGCCCTGGTGACGGCCCGGCTGCTGCGCCTCGAGCTGCGCCATAACGCCATGCTGTGGATGCTGCCCGTGGTCTTCGCGCTGTTCTGGCTCACCACGTACCGCAAGACCATGGCCATGCCGCCGTTGTGGAACATGCGTGCCGTCAGCCTGCAAAGCGGCGCGATCCTGGATTTCATCACTCCGGTGGTGGGTGCGGCCGCGTGGATGGGGTCCCGGGATGCCCGCCGCCGCACCTCCGAACTGATGAGCATCACCGCCCGGCCGCGGTGGGCCCGCCTGCTGCCGACGTGGGCCGCTACCGCCTGCTGGGCCCTGGTGGGGTACCTGATCTGCCTGGCCGCCGCGTACGGGGTGACCGCGCACCAGGCCAGCTGGGGCGGCCCGCTGTGGTGGCCGGCCGCGGTCGTGGCCGCGAGCCTGCTGGCCTTCTCCGCGCTGGGATTCACCGCTGGGGCTCTGCTGCCCAGCCGGTTCACGGCACCGCTGGCCGCCATCGCGGCGTTCTTCGTGCTCGCGCTCAGCACGCAACTCATCGTCGGCAGCCAGTCGTACTGGCAGATCTCGCCGGTGGTCGCCGCTCCCTGGGACATCGGATCGAACGCGAGCATGGCCACCTTTTACCCCTACGTTCCTGACCTGGCCATGGCCCAGGTGATTTTCCCGGCCGGCCTGACGTTGGCGCTGCTGGCGGCCCTGGCCCTGCCCCGGGGCTCCGGCGGACGGCGCCTGCGCGCCGCCGCCGCGGCGGTCACCGCGGCCGGCCTGGCGGCAGCCGGGACCGCGGTGGCGCTGGCCGGAACCGGCCAGCTGGACAGCCAGGGCATGATCGCCATCCCGGCCCTGCATGATGCGGCCAGCGACCGGCCGGTCCGCTTCACCCCGGTCTGCAGCCATACCACGATCCCGGTCTGCCTGAATCCCGCCTACGCGAGCTATCTTCCGGTCACGGTGACCGCCCTGGCACCACTGCTCAGCGAGGTGGCCGGCCTGCCGGGCGCCCCGGCCCGGATCAGCCAGGCCGCGGCGGTCTACCGGCAGGGAACCGGCAACTCCGTCAGCATCGGGCTGGCTGGCCCGGCTATCAGCGGCCGGCCACCGGTGTTCCGCCTGCTGCTTCCGGTCCAGCTGGCCGGACCCGCCCTGACCACCAGCCAGCTGGCCGCCGAGATCAGATCGAGCGCCGGGCTCGGCATCGTCTCCAGCATCGTCGGCGCGGGCCGTCACCCATCCCCGGCCCAGCAGGCGGTGGTGGCGGTCCTGGCCCGGGTGTCCGGCCTGCCGCAGCCCACCTGCGCCTCCCCGCAGCACAACGTCGGGCAGCCGCAGGCGCGCAGCGCCGAGCCCGCCGTCGCCAGAGCCGGCCGCCGGATCACCGGCCTACGCCGCCGCCCAGCGGTTCGCGGCGCTGGCCCCGCCGGCCCGCCGCATCTGGCTCGTCCGGCACCTGCCCGCGCTACGGGCGGGCCGGATCACCCTGGCGCAGCTGCCATGACTGCCGGCGGGGCAGGCAACGTGGCGGCGGCGGCCGAGCAGGCCCGCCCGGCGCGGTCGAATCGCCCGGCGCGGCGGAGTCGCCCGGCGCGGCCGGTCCGGCCGGCGCGGCGGGCCCAGTCCCAGGCAGCCGTAATGCGCCTGGTGCGGCTGTATGCCACCAGCCGGCGGGTCCCGGCGGCCGTGGCCGCGATCGCGGCGTGCGCCATCGGGCTGAGGATCGCGCTGATCTGGCCCTGGGACACCTACGGCGCCCTGCAGCTGCCGCTGGTGTTCGAGGCCGGGGCCGCGGCCGCCATCACCGCCATTACCGCGAGCCGGCTCGGCGACCCGGAACGGGTGGCCGGCCGGTGGCTGCCGTTCCTGCGGCTGGCCACCGTGGCGGCCCTGACCGCGGTGGCGGTCGGCGCGCTGGCCGCCGCCGGGACCGGTGCGCACCTGGCCGGCGGCACCCTGGACGCGGCGCGCAACGTGGCCGGGATGACCGGCCTCGGGCTGCTGTGCGCGGCCGCTCTCGGCGGCGGCCTGGCCTGGGCCGGCCCGACCGGCTACCTGGTCGTCGGCGTGTACGCGCTGTACACGCAGTGGCACCACCCAGCACTGACCACGCCGTGGATCTGGCCGGCCCGGCCCCCGCACGACCTGGGCGGGGCGATCTGCGCCGGGCTGGTGTTCACCGCCGGGCTGGCGGTCTTCGCGGTGCGCGGAGCCCGCGATCGCGCCGACGAGTGATCCGCGGCCGCGCCCAACCCGGGGAAGCGCGCCGGGCTATTCTCACCCCCATGCGGACACTGGCGGTGATCGGTGCGGGCGCCAAGGGCATCGCGATCGCCGCGAAGGCCCAGGCGCTCGCCGACACCGGATTCGACCCGCCCCGGGTGGTGCTCGTGGAACGGAGCGCACCGGCCGCGACCTGGATCGGCCGGCAGGGTTACACCGACGGCTCGCTGCCGCTGGGTACCCCGCCCGAGAAGGACGTCGGCTACCCGTACCCGCCGAGCTGGGGTGCGGCCTCGGACGCGGTGACCGACGCCATGCTGGCCTACAGCTGGCCGCGCCACCTGATCGCCGGCGGCAGCTACGCCGACTGGGTGGATCGCGGCCGCCAGCGGCCCACGCATCGCGAGTGGGGCGCCTACCTGCGTGCCGTCGCCGTGAAGTGCGGGGCCGACACCGTCGCTGGCGAGGTGACGGCGCTGGACACCGAGGCCGGCCGCTGGCGGCTGGGACTGGCCGACGGCGGCACGCTCGAGGCCGACGGGGTCGTCGTGACCGGACCTGGGCCGCCGGTCACGGTGCCCGGCCAGCCCCGCGAGCATCCGCTCGTCCTGGACGGCCGCAGTTACTGGCAGCACCTCGGCGAGATGGGGCACCGCGCGCGGAACATCTGCGTCATCGGCAGCGGCGAGACGGCCGCCTGGGTCGTGATCACCCTGGCCCGGCAGTGCCACCGGCACTCGACCATCGACGTGCTGACCAGCCGCGGTGTCCTCTACTCGCGCGGCGAGAGCTTCGACGAGAACCGTTTCTACTCCGATCCGGGTGACTGGCCCCGGCTGGCCGAGTCGCACCGCCGCCAGTTCCTCGAGCGCACCGACCGGGGCGTGTTCTCGGTCCAGGCCGAGGCGACCCTCAATCAGCTGCGCGGCTTCCGCACGCTCGCCGGACGGGCGCTGCACATCGAGGCCGGCCAGCGGCAGGTCGTGGTCACCATCGGCTACGGGGAGGACCAGGAACGCGTCGCGTACGACCTGGTGGTCGTGGCGCGCGGCTTCGACGGGCACTGGTTCGAGCGCCTGCTGGGCGGCGAGGCGAGGGCCCGCCTCAACGCCGCCCGCGCCGGGGATGAGCTGGAGCGCCGCATCGACGTGAACCTGGCCGTGGCGGGCCTGGAGCCGCCGCTGCACCTGCCGATGCTCGCCGGTCTCGCCCAGGGACCAGGCTTCCCCAACCTCAGCTGCCTCGGCCTGCTCAGCGACCGTGTCCTGCGGCGCTACGTCCCGCTGCCCGCAGCCGCCCCGCAGCTCGCCGAGAGGAGCCAGCGTGTCTGAGCCGGCCTACGAAGCTGGGAGCACGACGACTACGTGCATCGCAGCGTGGTGCTGCCCGCCGCCCTGGCCGAGCGGCTGGCCGCCGAGGCTGAGCGGCGCGACATCTCGGTGAGCGACCTGCTGACCGAGTACGCCGAAGCGGGCCTGCGCGCCCAGGACCCGGATTCCCGATAACGCCCGCCGGGCGCCGACACCCGCCCCGGAAAAGCGGCACACTGGGCTGGTGGCTGCCAACGTCCGGACCTGCATCCGGGTCGAGGGTGTCGTCCAGGGGGTGGGGTTCCGCCCGTTCGTGTACTCCCTGGCCACCCGGCTCGGCCTGGCGGGCTGGGTCGGCAACGACGTGGACGGCGTGTTCGCCGAGGTTGAAGGGCCCGCCGAGCACATCCGGGACTTCCTGGCCGCGCTGGAGCGGGACGCGCCGCCGCTGGCCCGGGTCGAGCGGGTCAGCGCCCAGCCGATGGCCCCGGACGGGCGTCCCGGTTTCGCCATCGTGGCCAGCGACACGGCCGGCCGCCGCCGCGCCCTGGTCTCCGCCGACAGCGCCACCTGCGCGGACTGCCTCCGCGAGCTTGCCGACCCGGCCGACCGGCGGTTCGGCTACCCGTTCATCAACTGCACGAACTGTGGCCCCCGGTTCACCATCGTCCGCGACGTGCCCTATGACCGGCCGCTGACCACGATGGCGGGCTTCGCCATGTGCGCCGCGTGCGCGGCGGAGTACCACGACCCGGCGAACCGCCGGTTCCACGCCCAGCCGGTGTGCTGCCCGGCCTGCGGCCCCAGGCTGGCCCTCCTCGCCGCGGACGGGACGCAGCTGTCCGGCCCGGAGGGCACACCGGACGGCCCGCTGGCCGGGGCCGTGGCCGCGCTGGCCGGCGGCCAGGTGCTCGCGGTGAAGGGTCTCGGCGGCTACCACCTGGCGGTGGACGCGGCCAGCGAGAAGGCCGCGGCGCTGCTGCGGGCGCGCAAGCACCGGGAGGATAAGCCGTTCGCGGTGATGGTGGCGGACCTGGCCGGGGCGCGGGCCCTGTGCGAGGTGGACGACCTGGCGGCGGGCCTGCTGACCAGCCCCCGCCGCCCTATCGTGCTGCTGCCGCGCCGGGCCGCCGCGCTGGACCGGCCGCCGGGACCGCGGAGTCCGGACCGCCGAGCCCGGGACCGCGAGCCCGGCCGGGACCTCCTCGCGGCGGCCGTGGCCCCGGGCAACCGGCAGCTCGGCGTGATGCTGCCCTACACCCCGCTGCATCATCTGCTGCTCCGCGACTTCGCCCGCCCGATGGTGCTGACCAGTGGCAACGTCTCCGACGAGCCGATCGCCTACCGGGACGAGGACGCCCTGGCCCGGCTGGGCGGCATCGCGGACGTGTTCCTCACCCACGACCGGCCGATCCATATCCGGACCGACGACTCGGTGGTCCGCCCGTTCCGCGGCCGGGAAGCCGTGCTGCGCCGTTCCCGGGGTTACGTGCCGGAGCCGCTGGCCGTGGCCGCCCGGTTCGGCCGGCCGGTGCTGGCCTGCGGCGCGGAGCTGAAGAACACGTTCTGCCTCGGCCGCGAGGACCGGGCCTTCCTCTCCCAGCACGTCGGCGACCTGGAGAACTACGAGACGCTCCGCTCGTTCACCGAGGGCATCGGGCACTTCCGGCGGCTGTTCGACGTGACGCCGCAGATCGTGGCCCACGACCTGCACCCGGACTACCTGTCCACCAGGTACGCCCTGGAGCAGGACGACTGCGTGCTGGCCGGCGTGCAGCACCATCACGCGCACATCGCCTCCTGCCTGGCCGACAACGGCGAGGCCGGGCCGGTCATCGGGGTCGCCTTCGATGGCACCGGCTACGGCCCGGACGGCACGATCTGGGGCGGCGAGTTCCTGCTCGCCGACCTGGCCGACGCGGAGCGGGCCGGGCACCTGGCCGGCGTCCCGATGCCCGGCGGCGCGGCCGCGATCCGCCAGCCCTGGCGGATGGCCGCCGCCTACCTGGACGCCGCCTTCCCGGCCGGCCTGCCCGGGGGCCTGGACGTGGTGGCGCGTAATCAGGAAAGCCTGGCCGACCGTGCTCACCCTCGGCCGCCGCGGGATGAACTCTCCGCTTACGTCCAGTGCGGGCCGGCTGTTCGACGCGGTCGCCGCGCTGCTGGGCCTGCGCGACGTCATCAACTACGAGGGCCAGGCCGCGGTCGAACTGGAGCAACTGGCCCTCACGTCACGCCACGACCCATACCCGGCGGCCATCCCGGCGGCCGCCCGTTCACCGTGGCCGGCCCGGACCTGGTCCGCGCCGCGGCCGGGGACCTGCTGGCCGGGGTACCGCGGGAGATCATCAGTGCCCGGTTCCACCAGGGCGTGGCCGCCATGATCGGCGAAGCCTGCGGGCTGCTGCGGGAGCGGTCCGGGCTGGGCACCGTGGCGCTGTCCGGCGGGGTGTTCCAGAACCTGCTCCTGCTCGGGACCGTGGTGGACCTGCTGGAGGGAATGGGCTTCCGGGTCCTGACCCATTCCCGGGTTCCGCCGAACGACGGCGGGATCAGCCTGGGACAGGCTGTGGTGGCCGCGGCGTGGGACCGGGCGGGACGGCTGGCCTGAGCTCGTGCCGCTCGTGGCTCGTGCTTCTGGCCTGGTCCGGCACTGGGAACGCGATCGGCGGGCTGGGGTGAGGCTTTGCCGGGCGGGTATGCGCACTCACGGAATGGCTGAGGCACGACGCTCATGGAATGGCTGAGCACGGGGATTCGCGTAATCGCTGGGCAGGACCTGGCCCATGATTTTCACGCCAGCGCCCGCCTGAAGGCCATATCGGCTCCTATTCCCGGAAGGCCCTTAACAGATCCCTGGGCCTGCGCGGAATACGGCCGGCTAGCGTGCTGTCCTTGCTACGGTAATCCCGCTGTCATTCGCCGGGAAACGAAAGGGGGAATTGGCAATGATACGGGATGGAATCCTGAATTCCCGGGCCAGGCGTGCGCGGCGGTCCGCGCCAGCGGCTAGCCCGGGCCCTGGCGGGCGCGGCCGTGGCCGCGGTGGGCGGGCTGGCGATCAGCCTGGCCGCGGCTAACGGTGCCCGCCCTCGCCGCCCAGCACCCAGGCGGCCCGGCGGCCAGCCACACCCGCGCGGCCACCGGGCAACATCCGGCCGGCGAGATGAGCCCCGGCGCCCCCTGGGCTCACATCGCCGCCGGCGGGGACCACACCTGCGGCATCCGCGGCGACGGCACCCTGTGGTGCTGGGGCGACAACACCTACGGCCAGCTCGGTCTCGGCAGCCACATCGGCCAGGACCTGCCTCGGCAGGTGACCAGCCCGGCCCGCGGGGGCTGGGCCAGAATCGTCGCCGACTTCGAAGACACGTGCGCCATCCGCACCGACGGCACCCTGTGGTGCTGGGGCGACAACGGCTTCGGCGAGCTCGGCATCGGCAACGACACCAGCCAGGACCGGCCCACGCAGGTCACCACCCCGGCCCCGAGGGGCTGGGCCAGCATCACCACCAGCGACGACCACACCTGCGCCACCCGCACCGGCGGCACCCTGTGGTGCTGGGGCGTGAACGAATACGGCCAGCTCGGGATCGGCAACCACACCATCCGGACCGGCCACGCAGGTCAGCACCCCGGCAGCGGGTGGCTGGGCCAGCGTCACCGCCGGCGCAACCACACCTGCGCCACCCGCACCGACGCCACGCTGTGGTGCTGGGGCGAGAACGACCACGGCCAGCTCGGCATCGGCAGCCACGCGGCGCCAGGACCTGCCGCGGCAGGTCACCACCCCGGCCCGGGCAGGCTGGGCCAGCGTCACCGCCGGCAGCAGCGCACACCTGCGCTACCCGCACCGGCGGCACCTTGTGGTGCTGGGGCGACAACAACCAGGGCCAGCTCGGCATCGGCAACCACACCGGCCAGGACCGGCCGCAGCAGGTCACCACCCCGGCCGCGGGCGGCTGGGCCAGCGTCACCGCCGGCGTCTACCACACCTGCGCCACCCGCACCGGCGCCACCCTGTGGTGCTGGGGCTACAACGACGACGGCCAGCTCGGCCTCGGCAGCCACACCGGCCAGGACCTGCCGCGGCAGGTCACCAGCTGCTGCGGCGGCGGGCCAGCGCAACGCCAGCGGCTACCCTGGGCCCGACCGGCGGCACCCGTGCTGGGGCAACCGCAACGGCCAGCTCGGCCTCGGCATCGCCAGCCAGGACCGGCCCGCGGGTCACCGGCTGATCGTGAGCCAAGTCGGGTGAGTAGGCGCGAGATCGGGACAGTGGTCCGCAGAACCCGGCGACTGTGTGCCATTATCTGATTGCCAATAATGCGGGACAGGGCGGTCAGAACACTTCCCTGGTGCGAACAATTTGCGCTGGCCAGGGTGTCGATACGGGCGCTGGGCATGCTCGCCCGCAATCATCGTCTCCAAGACTTCCGAAAAGGTATGGCAGAACTCAGGGAAATCCTTTCGGCGGGCTGGCCGCATTGATACGAAAGGAACGGTAATGGACGAATCTGATGCAGGCGGAAGCGGAATAACCCGCGCCGAACTGCTGAAGGCCGCTGCTGTCGCTGCGCCAGGACTGCTCCTCGGCCGGACTGCCGCCGCCGCAGCCGCGGCGAAACCGGCCTCCTGCGCGGCGCCTCGGGCGAACTCGCGGTCTCGGCGGCATGAACGTGCTTCTCTTCCTGACTGATCAGCAGCGCTCTATCCAGCATTTCCCGCCCGGTTGGGGCAAGCGGAACATGCCGGGCCTGAGCCGCCTGCAGGAGCACGGCATGCTGTTCAAGCAGGCCTTCACGAACGCGTGCATGTGCTCGCCGGCCCGCTCGACGCTGATGTCCGGGTACTTCCCGGCCCAGCACGGCGTGAAGTACACGCTGGAGATAGACATGCCCGCGCCGCAGTACCCGCAGGTCGAACTGGCCACCAGCTTCAAGAACCTGGCCAGCGTCTCCCGGGCGGCCGGCTACACGCCGGTCTACAAGGGGAAGTTCCACTGCAACAAGCCCGCGAACGGCTCGGACTGGGTGCCCGAGGACGTCAACAAGTACGGCTTCACCCGGTGGAACCCGCCGGACGCGGGCGCCGACCAGAGCATCCCGGAAGAGGGCGGCGGCCTCTACGACAACGACGGCCGGTTCATGAACTCGGTAGGCACGGCCAAGGCGGGGACCGAGGGCGCCGTCCAGTACCTGCGCGACACGGCCGCGAAGAGCCAGCCGTTCTTCATGGTCGTCTCGCTGGTCAACCCGCACGACGTGCTGTTCTACCCGTCGACGTTATGTGGCCGGGGGGTACGACAACGACCTGGCTGGAGGGCGAGATCGGCCTCCCGGCGACCGTCAACGAGGACCTGTCGACCAAGCCCACCGTCCAGGCGCAATTCCGGCGGATATTCAATGCTCACCGGGCCGATCCCGACGCCCGCAGATGAAGCGCAACTACCTGAACTTCTACGGCAACCTGATGAAGGCCTCAGACGAGTACCTGGTCAAGATCCTCGACACGCTCGAGTCGCGCGGCCTGCTGGACAACACGCTCGTCATCGCGACGGCCGACCACGGGGAGATGGGCACGGCCCATGGCGGCCTGCGCCAGAAGAACTTCAACTTCTACGAGGAGACGATGCGCATCCCGCTGGTCTACTCAAATCCCCGCCTTTTCCCCCGGCCCGAGAAGAACAACTCCATCGTCTCGCACGTCGATTTCCTGCCCACCCTCGCTGGTCTGCTCGACACGCCGTCACGCGCCCGGGCCAACTGGCAGGGGGTCGACTACTCCGACCAGATCCTGCGCCGTTCCGCCCGGCCACCCCAGACCTACACCGTCTTTACCTATGACGACTGGCAGTCCGGCCAGGCCAGCGGTCCCTACCCGAAGCCGCCGAACCACATCGTCAGCATCCGTGAGCACCGTTACAAGATTGCCCGCTACTACGACGTCAACGGGAAGGTGCCGCCCCAATGGGAGATGTATGACCTGAAGACCGACCCACTCGAGCGGACCAACCTGGCCTACAAGCATTACCGGCGTACCCCCCAGCAGCAGCGTGAGTACAAGCGGCTGAAGCGCAAGCTGGCCCGCGTGGAGCGGAGGCGGCTGCAGCCGCTGAGCTGACTCCCGAGGACTGGCCGGTAGCGGCCATCAGCCGGCCTGCCGGTTGGACAGATGAACCTCGGCTCGCCCAGCATGGGGACATGAGCGAGTCGTTGACCAAGGTTCCTTTCGGGCAGACCGGCATGACCATTACCCGGGCCGGCTTCGGCGCCTGGGCGATCGGCGGCGGAGGCTGGGCCTTCGCCTGGGGAGACCAGGAGGACGACGACTCGGTCGCCGCCATCCGGCACGCGGTCGAGTCCGGGATCAACTGGGTGGACACCGCGGCCGTGTACGGCCTCGGCCACTCCGAGGAGGTCGTAGGGCGGGCCCTGCGGGACCTGCCCGAGGCAGACCGCCCCTACGTGTTCACCAAGGGCGGTTATGTCTGGGACGAGTCCGACCGCTCGAAGACGCCCCGCCGGGTGGCCAGCCCGGCCAGCCTGCGCCAGCAGGTGGAGGCGTCGCTGCGCCGCCTGGGAGTGGACCGCATCGACCTGTACCAGTTGCACTGGCCCGCGCAGGACGGGACGCCACTGGAGGAGTACTGGCAGACGTTCCTGGACCTGCGCGCCGAAGGCAAGATCCGCGCCGCCGGGCTGTCCAACCACAACGTGGCCCAGCTCACCGCGGCCGAGGCGCTGGGGCATGTGGACTCGCTCCAGCCGCAGTTCAGCCTGATCCACCGGGACGCGGCCGCCGAGCTGATCCCGTGGTGTGCCGGGCACGGCACCGGCGTGATCGTTTACAGCCCGATGGGGGCTGGGCTGCTCACCGGGGCATTCACCCCGGAGCGGGCCGCGAATCTGGGTCAGGGTGACTGGCGCAGCCGGAGCGGTGACTTTACCGGGGACGGCCTGACCCGCAACCTCGCCCTGGTGGACGGCCTGCGGCCGGTCGCCGAGCGGCTCGGCGTGAGTACCGGCGCGGTCGCGGTGGCGTGGACCCTGGCCTTCCCGGGGGTGAGCGGCGCGATCGTCGGCGCCCGCAGCCCCCAGCAGGTGGACGGCTGGCTGGACGCCGCGGACCTGGTCCTGGGCGACAAGGACCTCACCGAGATCGCGGTGGCGGTTACCAGCAGCGGCGCCGGCACCGGCCCCGCCCGCCCCGCGTAGCCCGGCAGCAGCCAAGCGGCTGTTCGGGCTCGGTGCCCGGATCGCGCCCGCGCCGGAAGATCCGGCCTTGCCCGCGGATTGAACCGGGCTTTGCCTGTGCGTAACCTTCGGGGGCGGCTGAAGCGTCATACCTGTGACTGGATCTGCTCAGGCACGGCCGTCTCCACGCCGCTCATGGCGCCTGCCGGTTCGTGTCGCGGGCATCCGCAGGAGAGTGCGCCATGCCCACACGTCAGCTGATGGAAAACATCTGGGGCGGCGCAGCCGCGGTTAGCCGCGCGGCGCCGAGGACGTGGACCGGGCGGTCACTCGCCGGCCTGGCGATTGCCGCTCTCGTGGCGGGCGTGGGCGGCGGCGTTCCCGGCGGTACCGCGCCGGGCGGAGCCGCAGGCGGCATGCGGCTGGTCAGCCACGTCCAGGCGGGCCAGGCCGCCGGGCCGGCCTGCGGCTGGGCCATGGTTCAGACCCCGAGCCCGCCGGCCGACAGCCTGCTCAACGGCGTCGCCACCCGGTCATCCGCTGACGCCTGGGTGGTGGGCGGGTCCCGGAGCGCCGAGGGTGACAGCATCAGTGCGCTGATCGAGCACTGGGACGGGACGGCCTGGCGCGTGGTACCGAGGCCGACCCCGGGGCAGTCCAGCGTGCTCAGCGGGGTGGCCATCGCATCGGCCAGCAATGCGTGGGCGGTGGGCTCCTACGAGGGGAACACAGCTCCCCGGCACGACCAGACCCTCATCGAGCGCTGGAACGGCCGGTCCTGGAACCGGGTTCCGAGCCCGCACCCCGGCGGGGAGAGCTGGCTGACCGCGGTGGCTGTGGTCTCATCGCGCAACGCGTGGGCGGTGGGTGCCTACGCAAATCAGGTGGGCGGCCGCAACAAGCTCTTCACCGTGCACTGGAACGGCAAGACGTGGCGGCAGGTGCCGGTGCCGGTGACCGCCAGTGGCGTCCTGTACGCGGTGGCCGCCACCTCCTGGAGCGACGTCTGGGCGGTGGGCTCCGCGGTGAATGGCGTAACCCAGGTCGTGATCTTGCACTGGAACGGCCGGGGCTGGACGCGGGCGCCGTACCGGGGCCCCGCGGGCAGCAGCTACCTCACTGGGGTGACGGCCACCTCAACCCGCGATGCCTGGGCGGTGGGCACCACCATTCGCGGGACCGATGCTGGCCCGGGCTTCACCGTGCGCTGGACGGGCCGGAAATGGCAGCGGGTGCCGATCCCGGACGCTGGCACCACTCATCTGTCCGCAGTGGCCGCGGTCTCATCCCGCGACGCCTGGGCGGTCGGCAGCAGCGCGGGCCATCCCGTCATCGAGCACTGGGACGGCACGAACTGGACCGCCGGGCCGAGCCCCGCGCCCGTCTCCAGCGGATTGACCAGCGTGGCGGCCAGTTCGGCCAGCAACGTCTGGGCGGTGGGCAGCTACCACGTCGTGCCCAACGACCTGACCCTCGCCCTGCACTGCACTTAAGAGCCGCCAGACGGTGGTGGTCTTGACGTCCGCGTCCTCGATGACCCGTTCGACCGGGACGTCGTAGGTCATGACCTGGGTGAAGCGGTCCCGGGGCAGGTAGGCCCGGCCCGGGTCGCCCACCAGCACCAGCGCGCCGGCCTGGCTGGCCCGCTCCAGGAAGGGCAGCATCAGGCCGGCCATGTCCCGGTCATAGAACGCGTCCCCGGCCAGGACCACGTCTGCCCGCACCGCATCCGAGGGCCCGGGCCCGGGATCCACGCCGGACAGGAGGTCGCCGACCGTGGGCTCCAGCCGGACCCGGTTCACCCCGGCGTTCAGGGTGATCGCGGCGGCGGCCAGCGGATCGGTATCGCTCGGGGTGACCGACGCCGCGCCCGCCGCCGCGGCCGCGATGGCCACCAGGCCCGACCCGGACGCCAGATCCAGCACCACCCGGCCGCGGACGCAGTCCGGCTGGTCGAGCAGGTACCGGGCCAGCGCCTGGCCGCCGGCCCACGGGAACGCCCAGAACGGCGGGGGCAGCTGGTCCTGCCCGGTGTCCCGCTCGATGCGCTCCCACAACCCGAACGCGTCCCGGGCCAGGTACAGCCGGATCTCCGGCAGCAGCGGCGGTGCGGCCAGCCAGGTGTTCGCCCGGATAAACGCCCCGGGTGACTGCAGCGGCGTCTGGTGTTTCAGCCCCGGCCACCCCGCTGCATGTCGCCCGGACTGGCCTCGCCGTCGAGCAGGCCGTAGGCGACCGCTTCCGGGACGGTGAAGAACCGTCCATGCCGGGCATCCGCCCGGATCTCGTCCACTTCGCGGCCGGTCACCTCGGCCAGCCGGATGTAGAGCGTGTCGACCATCGACTCAACCTGCTCCTCCTGGGCCCGGATCTGGGTGGCTGTGCCGCCCAGGTTCAGCTTCGGCTCGGTGAGCCCCAGCACCGCGCTGGGGTAGCCGCGCCGCTTTTCGCAGGCGGCGAGCACGCCCAGGGCCGGGCCACTGACCTGGCCCGCCACGTACCCCGTGACCGGGACGCGGAGCACGTCCAGCACACCCATGATGGTCAGCGCCGCGGGCAGTTCTGCGTCCAGGCCCTGGAGTTCGAGGCGGACCGGCCCGTCACCCTCGGCGTCCAGGGTGAGCAACTGGGCGCTCAGCACGCTCGCGGCGGGCCCGTCGAGCAGGCCGGAGGCCAGCACGATGCGCTGCTCCAGCAGCCGCTGGTAGAGCCGGCCGGGCCAGTCACCCTGATCCGTCCAGACCCGGGACGGGGATACGACCGGGTAGGCGGGCGGCTCCCGGTGCGGGGCGGGCCAGCCGGGTGCTCCGGGGGGCCCGGGGCGCCCGGGCTGGGCCGGCGGTTCTCCAGGTCCCGGCGGTCCGGGCCACGGGCGGCCAGGCGGGAACGAGTCAGCTATGGGGATGGTCATCGGAATCCTCCTGTCGCCGTCCTGACGGCCAGAGCTGCGCGGCGGGCGCGAGATACCCAGGCGGGGCCGGCCTGGCGGGCTTGTCCGGGGCCCCCGGCGGGGGCGGCCCATCGGACGTGACCGGCCCGGCCTGGATCGGCCCGGGCGGGAGCGGCTCGGCCGGCCCGGGGTCCTGCAACCGCCAGCTGATCTGGCTGCCGATCGCCGCTGCGTACCGTTCCAGGGTTGAGGCCCGCACGTCCGCCTCCCCGGCCTCGAGCCGGGCCACGGCCGATTGCGAGGTGCCCATCCGCGCCGCGATCTGGGTCTGGGACAGCCCGGCCGCCTGCCGCTGCCCGGTCAGCTCAGCGACCAGGCGGCGCCGCTCCCCCGCCATCCGGCGCAGCGCCATCTCGCGGAACCCGGGCAGCCGGGGCAGCTCCGGCTCCCCCGGTCCCTGCGCATCCGACCTACCCATACCCCGCACGATATCCCACCAACGAGATACCGCCAGAGCGATACGGCATTCGCGCTGGGAAGGCAGCGACGGCCCCTGCGGGACGGGGAGGCTTTTGTGACTTGAAGTAACAGTTGCTTTCGGTAGCGTCTGCGTCATGCGCACGCCGCAGCCCGGCAGCCCCACGCCGGCCAGCACCGAACCACTCCCGGCGCACGTCCGGGTGGCCATCATCGGCGCCGGGTTCGGGGGGATCGGGGCGGGCATCCGGCTGCAGCAGGCGGGCCGGACCGACTTCGTCATCCTGGAACGGGCCGGCGCGGTCGGCGGGACCTGGCGCGACAACACCTATCCCGGCTGCACCTGCGACGTCCCCTCGCACCTGTACTCGTTCTCGTTCGCCCCCAACCCGGACTGGTCGCACGGCTTCTCCCGGCAGCCCGAGATCTGGGCGTACCTGGACGCGGTGACCGACCGGTATGCCATCCGCCCCTACATCCGGTTCGGCACCGAGCTGGCCGAGGCCCGCTGGGACAGCGGCCGGGCCCGGTGGCAGCTCCGAACCTCGCGCGGGGACCTGACCGCGGATGTGGTCATCGCGGCGGCGGGCCCGCTGTCGGCGCCGTCCCTGCCGGACATCCCGGGGCTGGACACCTTTCCCGGCGAGGTCTTCCACTCGGCCGGCTGGGATCACCGGGTGGACCTGGCCGGGAAGCGGGTCGCGGTGATCGGCACCGGGGCGTCGGCCATCCAGATCGTGCCCGCGATCCAGCCCGTGGCGGGGCGGCTGACCCTGTTCCAGCGCACCCCGGCCTGGGTCATGCCGCGCCGCGACCGGCGGATCACCGACGCCGAGAAATGGCTGTACCGGCAGGTCCCGCTGACTGAGCGGATGGTGCGCCTCGGCCTGCACACCAGCCGGGAGTTGCTGGCCGTGGGGTTCGTGAAGCGGCCCGGGCTGCTCCGCGGGGCCCAGCGGATCGCCCTGCGGCACCTGGCCCGGTCGGTGCCGGATCCGGGCCTGCGGGCCCGGCTGACCCCCGGGTATGTGCTGGGCTGCAAACGGGTGCTGCTGTCCAACGACTACTATCCCGCGCTCACCCAGCCGAATACCGAACTGGTCGCCGCGGGCCTGGCCAAGGTGGACGGGAGCACGCTCACCGCCGAGGACGGCACCGCCCGGGACGCTGACGTGATCGTCTTCGCGACCGGGTTCCACGTCATCGACATGCCGCTAGCCCGGCGGATCACCGGGGCCGGCGGCGTGACGCTCGCCCAGACCTGGGGCGAGGACATGCGCGCCCTGCGCGGCACCACCGTCGCCGGGTTCCCCAACCTCTGCCTGCTGATCGGCCCGAACACCGGCCTGGGGCACAACTCGCTGATCCACATCATCGAGGCCCAGCTCGACTACACGCTGGATTACCTGGCCGCGCTGGACCGGCTGGGCGCGGCCGCCCTGGATACCAGCCCGGAGGCCGAGCAGCGCTGGTGCGACGACGTGCAGCGCCGGATGGCGTCCACGGTGTGGGCCACCGGCGGCTGCATGAGCTGGTACCTGAACTCCGCGGGCCGCAACCCCACGCTGTGGCCCGGGTCGGTCGGCGGCTTCCGCCGCGCGACCCGGCGGCTGGACCTGGCTGAGTATCGCGTCATCCCGGCGGGGGCGGGCGGCCCGGCCGGTGTTCGTTAGGGAAAGAAAATTCAGGCCACCCGGGGATGATCGCCAGCGGTGGCGAGCGTGGCGGCCGAGGTGCGCAGTGCGATGTCCAGGACGGGCTGGCGGCGGCGCGGGTCCATCACGTTAGCCCCCATCGCGGCCAGGTCCTCGGGACCCGGGGTGAGCAGCGTGACCCGGGTGCCGCAGGCGCGCAACGCCGCAGCCTCGCGCAGCAGCGACCGGGTGATCAGCCGCCGGACGCGGCGTTCCAGCCGCTCGGCGGCCCGGGACGGCCGGCCGGGCACGAGGCTGGCCATGGGCGCGAGGACGTAGACCTCGTCCAGGCCGGCCTGGGCCAGGGACCGCAGCGACGTGGACGAGCGCACGCCGCCGTCCACGTAGCGGCGGCCGTCGATGACGGCCGGCTCGTACCAGCCCGGGATGGAGCAGGACGCGACCACGGCGTCGGCGAGCGGGACCCGCGGGGCGCCCGCCCGGCCGAACATCACCCGGTGCCCGGTGTCGAAGTCCACGGCGACGATCCAGGTCCGGCCGTCGGCCCAGGACCCGGGCGACCAGCCCGCCGGGCCGCGGGCCGGGTTGCGCTGGCTCGCGAAGGTGTCCAGGGCCGCGACCGTGGCGTGCAGGGCCTCGTGCCGCCCGCGGCCGCGGGGCAGCCAGGCGCTGGCCCCGACACCAGGATGGATGGTGCGCGGGGCGCGCAGCGTGGTGAGCATCAGCCGGGGTGAGCCGGCCCGCAGATGGGGGCGCGGGGGATGCGGCCCCTCGTCCAGGTCACGCAGGCCGGCGTCGCGGAGCGCGGGCACCGGCTCGCCGCGCTGCAGGGCGGTCATCTCGTCCAGGGTGATCCCGCAGCGCAGGGCGGCCGCCAGCACGCTGCCGGCGCTGGTGCCGACGATCAGGTCAACGTCGCCGACCGGGACGGGCAGGCGTTCCTGCACGGCGTGCAGCGCCCCGGTCATCCAGGCCGCGCCCACCACCCCGCCGGACCCGAGCACCACCGCGGTACGCGGAACGGGTCCGGGATCGGGCGGCCACCCCCCGGCGGCTCCCGATCCTGCGGCACTCGCCCCCTGACACCCCCGCGGTGCTCATCTCATCTCCCCGGCCGAACGCTCACCTGGCTGCCCCCGCAGCCGGTTACTGTCCGGTAAAACTTAGGTATACCCGGTATGACCAGCGGATACCCCTCAGGGGGTGGCCTGGCCGCCTGCGGCCGCGGCCGCGCCGCGGCCTGCACCGCCGAGCCATTCACCGATCTCGGTCGCGCACACCCCGGCGGCTTCGAGTTGCGGCACATGACCTACGCCCGGGAGCACGACCAGTGACCAGGCCGGGTGGGCGCGGGCCGCCCTCCGGACCGCCTCGACCGGAACCAGCCGGTCGAGCAGGCCGTGCAGGACCAGCACCGGGCAGCGGACCGCGTCGATCGCGCGCCGGTAGCCGCGGCCGGTGACGTAGGCGGCCGCGGACACGACGGAGCGGGACGCCAGGGTGAATTCGCGGTCCGCCTCGGTGTGGCTGAACCGCCTGCGGGCCACCTCCACGTGCTGCTCCACCACGTCCGGGCTGATCCGCGACGGGTCGGCGCACACCGTGGCCAGCACCCCGGCCACGAGTTCCTCCGGGGCGAACCGGCGGCGCCGGCTGATCATCCGCTGGCCCAGCCCGGGGACCATGTTGACCAGGAACATCATCAGCACCGCGGGATCCGGCCGGACGGGCCCGAAGGGAACGACCGGGTCGAGCAGGATCAGCCCGGCCACGCTGCGCGGCGCGGCGGCCGCCTCGCTGAGCGAGATCATCCCGCCCATGGAGTTGCCCATCAGGATCACCGGGGAGCCGGCCACCTCCTGGATGAACCGGCTCAGCAGGGCGCGGTTGGAGGCCACGTCAACCCCCCGGCCCGCGGAGCGGGTGAAGCCGTGCCCGGCCAGGTCGGGGGCGAGCACCCGGTAGCGGTCGGTCAGCAGCGGCGCGAGCGCCGACCAGTTGACCGCGGAGCCCTCCAGGCCGTGCACGGCCACGATGACCGGGGCGTCTGCCGGGCCGCCGTAGTCGAGGTAGTGCACCGGCCCGCCGAGGTCGGTCCAGCGTGATTCGCCGCCGAATCTGGGCGCCGGGGTAGCCCGGTGCGTCGCGGTCACGCGTTCAGCCCTGTTCCGCCATGGCCTGGACGCCACGGATGAACAGGTCGACGCCGAAGCGGTAGTGGAAGTCCGGGTCGTTGCAGTCGGTCATCGGCTCGGCCGCCTCGACCAGGCACGGGTAGCGGTCCGGGGGCAGCATGGCCAGCCGGATCCGGTTGCGCCGCTGCTGCTCGGCGCGCTCACCCTCGCTCAGCGACGGGCCGTACCCGGGCTCGCTCATGGCCAGCATCAGCGCGGTCCACAGCCCGTTGCGGGCGACCGCGCTGGCCCGCCGCGGATCGAAGCCGCCGCGGCTCAGCACCTCCAGGGTGACCTCGATGGCCTCCAGCGCGGCCGGGCTCTGCTTCTCCCCCGACACCAGCAGCTGGGACGCGCTGGGGTGCTCGCGGAGCACCCGGACCAGCGAGTCCAGCAGGGCACGCAACTGGTCGGCCCAGGGCGCGGCGTCGTCCACGTCGGTGTCGATCTCGCTCCAGAACTGGTCCGACAGCCCGTTGAGGAGCTCGTCCTTGTTCCGGAAATGCCAGTACAGGGCCATCGGGGTGACCCCGAGTTCCTGGGCCAGCCGCCGGATGGTCAGCGCGTCCAGGCCCTCGGCGTCGGCCAGGGCGATGGCCCGCCCGACCACGGCGGCCTTGCTCAGCCGGGGCCGCTGCGGGTCGGCCGGCGCTCCGGCCGGGTCCGCCAATGCCGGCCGCGTGTCGGCCGGCGCCGCGTCGGCCGGCGCTGTGTCTTGAGCAGGTTTCGTAGCCATCACTTGACAACTATACGCCGTACAAGTCATCCTGTCAGCAGGACATGTACGACGTATAGGAACGACGTACATGACCGTCGTACAGGATCACCGTATAGGAGTGTCGTCCCAAGAGGAGAGGGCCCGTGTCCAGACGCTGGTGGGCATTGGTGGCGGTCGGCTTGGCCACCTTCATGACTTATCTCGACAACAACGTGACGAACGTCGCGATCCCGACCATCCAGCGCGACCTGCACCTGTCGATCGCGGGCCTGGAGTGGGTGGTCAGCAGCTACATCCTGGTGTTCGCCGGGCTGCTGCTGGTCGGCGGCCGGCTGGCCGACGTGTACGGCCGGCGGCGGCTGTTCGTGATCGGGCTGTCGGTGTTCACGCTGGCCTCGCTGGGCGCCGGGCTGGCCGGCAGCGGCAGCGTGCTGATCGGGGCACGGCTGCTGCAGGGCCTCGGCGCCGCACTCATGGTGCCGACCACGCTGGCCATCATCGTGGCCACCTTCACCGACCCCCGCGAGCGGACCCGCGCGGTCGGCGCCTGGGCCGCGATCGGCGCGCTCGCCCTGGCCTTCGGCCCGCTCATCGGCGGCTTCATCAGCCAGCACCTGCACTGGGGCTGGATCTTCCTGATCAACGTGCCGATCGGCGTGATCACCATGGTCATCGCCCTGGCGTCCGTCCGCGAGTCGCGGGACACCTCCGCCGACCGCCACCTCGACGTGCCCGGGCTGGCCGCTTCCGCCATCGCGCTGTTCTCCCTCACCTACGCGCTCATCGAGGGACACGACAAGGGCTGGACGTCCGTGACCATCCTGGGCGCGCTGGCTCTCGCCGTTCTGGCGGGCGGGGTGTTCGTGCTCATCGAGTCGCGCACCGAGCACCCGATGATCGCACTGTCACTGTTCCGCTCGCGGGCGTTCAGCGGCGGGATCGGCACCATGATGCTGTGGGCGTTCGGCATCTTCGGCATCTACTTCTTCACCTCGCTCTACCTGCAGGGCGTGCTCGGCTTCTCGCCCACCAAGGCGGGCCTGGCCTTCGTGCCGATGGCGCTGTGCATGGCCCTGTTCGCCGGGCTGAGCGGGCCGGTGGCCGCCCGGGTCGGCGCGCATCGCACGGTGGCGTTCGGCCTGGTCCTGAACGCGGTCGGGCTGTACCTGTTCTGGCTGCTGGGCCGGGACGCCACGTTCGCCTCGCTGATGCCGGGCTTCGTGCTCTTCGGGGCGGGCTCCGGCCTGATGAACGTGCCGCTGACCAACGCGGTCCTCGGCTCGATGCCGGCTGAGCGGTCCGGCATGGCCTCGGCGCTGCTGAACAACTCCCGGGAGGTCGCCGGGCTGCTCGGCATCACCGTGATCGGCGCGGTGCTGCGGTCCCGGCAGGGAGTCGCGCTGAACCACGGGGTGCTGCCGGCCAACGCCTTCCTGGACGGGTACCACGCCGGGCTGGCCGTGACCATCGTGCTGGTCGCGGCCGGGGTGGTCATCAGCTACCTGGCGCTACGGCGGCTGCCCGCGCCGGCGGCGAGCCCGGTGCTGGTGCCGGGCACCCCAGCCGCTGAGTCCGGGCCGGCCAGCGGGCCGGAACTGGCCGGTACCCGGTCATAGACCCCGGCTGAGACGGCTGGCGGCCTCGGCCTGCCAGCCGTCTCCCGAGCGGGCACTCTCGATCCACCAGGTGGCGCCGGCCGCGACGTAGGCCGGCGCCACCAGGTCCACATCGCCGGCCTCCCGCTCCAGGTCGGCCCACACCACCAGGTCGAAGCCCTCGGGCGTGCCCCGGGCGAACCAGGCCTGGTCCCGGACCGCGGCGATGTCCGCGGGGGTGGGCCCGACCAGCGCCACATCTCCTTGCGGGCTGACCGAGCGGCGCAGCGGCACCATCCCATCCCAGCGGCAGGCCCGCCGGACCGGCCCGGCGGCGGGCAGCACCCCGCCGACCCAGACCGGGATGCGCGGCTGCTGCACCGGCACCGGGCTGAACCGGACCGGGTCCAGCGTGAAATGCGCGCCCTGGTAGGAGAAGCGTTCCCCGGTCCACAGCCCGGCCAGCACCTCCAGGCCCTCATCCAGAAGCGCGGCGCGCTCCCGGTCCGCGGCCGGCTCGTGGAAGATGCCGAAGTCCGCATAGGGCGGCGAGCCCAGGCCGACCCCCAGGATGACCCGCCCGCCGCTGAGCCGGTCCAGGGTGACGGTCTCCTTGGCCAGCTGCCAGGGCCGCCGGCGCGGCACCGGGGTGATCATGGTGCCGAGGCGTATCTCAGACGTCTGGGCGGCCACGACAGCCAGGATCTGCCAGGGGTCCAGGATCGGCGGCCCTTCCCCGGTGTCGCTGAACACGAGGTGATCCCAGAGGAAGAAGCCGTCGAAGCCAGCCCGTTCCGCGGCCACCCCGAGGCCGATGAGCTCGGCGGGGTCGGCGGCGAAGGGCGGGACGGCCAGGGCCCGGCGCAGCGCGGTCATGAGGCTCAGCAGATCCGGGAGACCGGCGATGTCCCGTCCGCCCCGGCGAGCATGCGCTTGAGCTGCGCCGGGCCGCCCGCGCGGACGGCCAGGTGCTGCGCTGCCAGGTCGCGCTGGGCCGCGGCGTCCCCGCCCCAGGCGCGGATACAGGCCTCGGGGGCCAGGTTGGCCAGGGCCAGCAGGGCACCCGCCGCGCCCATCGGGCCGGCCAGGGCCAGGTAGCCGGATGAGCCGGCGTAGGTGTCGCCCGGGTACCGGGCCAGCTCGTCCAGCAGCCGGTCCGGGCTTCCGGAGGAGTCCTTGACCCCGCTCACCGGCAGCCCGGCCAGGGCGTCCACCGGGATGTCCGCGCAGGCGATGAAGGGGTTGTGGTACGCGAGTACCGGCCGCCCGGCGGCGGCCTCGCCGATCGCCGCGAAATAGCCGGCCAGGTCGGCGCAGCGGGGCGGGCACCAGGTCAGCACGGCGTCGGCCCCCGCGGTCACCGCGGCCCGGGTCAGCGCGTCCGCCTGGCGCAGTGACGGGGCCCCGGTCCCGGCGATCACCGGCACCGGGTCCGGGACCGCGGCCCGGACGGCTTCGATCAGCGCGGTACGCTCCGCGCCGGTCAGGGTGCCAGCCTCCCCGGTGGTGCCGTTGACCAGCACCGCCGCCAGGCCCCGCCCGGCCAGGCCGGCCGCCAGCTTGCCAGTGGAGACCGCATCGACCTCGCCGCCGGCGTCGAACAGGGTGACCAGCGCCACGCCCACGCCGCGGAACAGGGTGCCCCGGTTCGGGCGGCCCGGGTTCGGTATCGCCGGTGTGCCGGGCTCGGGTGCCGCCATGCTCGCTGCCGCCATCGTCCGCCTCATTCCGGGCCATACCGCTGGGTGCTTCCAGGCTACGTGCGCACTCTTCTCCCGGCGAGGGGCTCCTGGCGAGGCCGGCGGGTGGCCCGGGCGGGTGGCCCGGGCCGCGGGCTACGGTGGGGGAAATGGCCGAGAGCACAGGGATGGTGAGCGCAGACATGCCGGGAACTGGTCAGGTGCGGTGGGGCATCATCGGCACGGCCCGCATCGCCCGCACCGCGTTCCTGCCCGCGGTGGCCGCCGCCGGCGGTGGCGTGGTCACCACGGTGGCCGGCCGGGAGCTGGACCGGGCCCGCCAGTACGCGGCCGAGAACGGCATCAGCCGGGCGGTCCAGGGCTATCGGACTCTGGTGAACGACCCGGACGTGGACGCGGTGTACATCCCGCTGCCCAACGCGCTGCACGCGGAATGGACGGATCAAGCGCTGCGGGCCGGTAAGGCGGTGCTGTGCGAGAAGCCGCTGTGCGGCAGCCTGGCCGAGACCGAGCAGGTCCTCGCGGTGGCCCGGGAAACCGGGACCCCGCTGTGGGAAGCGTTCGTGTTCCCTTTCCACGAGCAGATGGCGACGATCCACGGGCTGCTGGCCAGTGGCGCCATCGGTGAACTGCGCGAGATCCAGGCCAACTTCGCCTTCGTGCTGGATCACCCGGACGACTTCAGGCTGCGCCGCGGGATGGCGGGCGGCGCCCTCAACGACATCGGCTGCTACCCGGTCCGGCTGGCCGTGGAGCTGTTCACCGGCGAGCTGGAGTCGGCCTGGGCCACCGCGACGCTGGGCGGGGACGGGGTGGACGTGGACCTGCAGGGCAGCGCCGGCTACTCCGGCCATCAGCGGCTCACGCTCTCCTGCAGCTTCCTGCGCAGCGGCGACCGGTTCACCCGGCTGGTCGGCACCGCCGGGCAGATCCACCTCACCGACCCCTACCACCCCGGGCCGGACGACTCCTTCACGCTGTTCGAGGAGGGCAAGGAGCCGCGGGGCTACGCCTCGACCGACGAGGTGCCGTCGTTCACCGCCGCGATCCGGCACATCCAGCGGGTCGTGCGGGGCCAGGAGGCCCCCCGGCACCTCGCGGTGGACAATTCGCTGCCCACCGCCCGGGCCCTGGACGCGCTGCACGAGGCCGTGGCGCAGGATCAGTGCGCGGATCAGGATCAGCCGGACGCGCAGTAGGCCGGATGGGCCGCCCGCAGCGGGATCCGGGATGACCAGCGACCAGGCCAGCGGCCTGCCGCCCGATGCGGCGGCGGCGATCCGCGACGCGCTGGCCGCCGAACGGCAGCAGACCCAGGACCGGATCACCGCGGTCAGCCGCGAGTTCGACGGGATCGTCGAGTCGTCCGCCGGGGTCGCCACCGACGACGAGCACGATCCCGAAGGCGCCACCATCGCGTTCGAGCGGGCCCAGCTGGCCGCCCTGCTCGACCAGGCCCGCCGGCACCTGGCCGAGCTGGATGAGGCCGCAGGCCGGCTCAGGCAGGGCCGCTACGGCCGCTGCGAGCGGTGCGGACGGCCCATTGCCGCCGAGCGGCTCGCCGCCCGCCCCACCGCCCGCACCTGCATCACCTGCGCCTCCGCGGTTCGGTAACCGAAGCCCCCGGGCGGAGCTCGCGAGCCCGCCTTCGGTCGAACAAGTGGTCCGGGAAGTATGTGTCGGTGTGCCCGGCAAACCGGCCGCCCCTGACTCCTTCGAGCACATAGGTGAGGGCAATGAGCCGGGCCCACTGAGTCCTGCGGCGTTCATGCTGCAGCTTTACCGTCGCGATCCGCTGGTTACGCCAGATGTTCGCCAGCCGGTAGCCATACAGCTGATCCAGTGTCTCGGCATCCACTTGCCCGGCCCGATAGGCAATGAAGATTCTTTCGAATACGCCGAGATAAGGCTCCACCTGCGAGAGTTGGTCATCGGTGGGGTAGTCGCCGGAGGCAGGCCATGCCCCCCCTGGCCGCAGCCAGGCCGCGACGTCGGCATGGCTGGCCAGAACGGCGTCGGCGGCCAGCAAGACCTGGCTGGTGCTGAGACGGATGGCGTCCGCGCGCTGGGATCGCGCCAGGAACAGCTGCCAGCCCAGAAGAGGGAATCCAAACAGGGCCACGATCGCGCCGACAATGGCAGCGACATCGCTCACGTCGGCCAGGGTCATCCGCTCAGCGTCCCACAGCCGGGGATGGTTCCAGCCGGGGGCGGCGGGTTAGCCTGGCCCGGGACCGGCGGACATGACCCCGCCGGGCAAAGGCCCAGCACGGGCGTCAGGCGAGGGCCCGCCAGCGGGCCGGGAAAGAGGCTGCTGAGTGCGCTACCGCAGCGACCAGTGGTACGGCGGGAACAGCCAAGGACTCCTACATCCACCGGGCCTGGATGCGCCGCGGCCTGCCGCGCAGCGCGTTCACCGGGCGGCCGCAGATCGCGATCGCGAACACCGCCTCCGATCTCACCCCGTGCAACAAGCACCTGAACGAGGTGTCGGCCAGTGTCCAGGCGGGCATCTGGGAGGCCGGCGGCATCCCGCTGGACATGCCGGTGATGTCGCTGGGCGAGACCCTGGTCAAGCCCACCGCCATGCTGTGGCGCAACCTGGCCGCGATGGCCGCCGAGGAGATGATCCGGGCCAACCCGGTGGACGGCGTGGTGCTGCTCGGCGGCTGCGACAAGACCATCCCCGCGCTGCTGATGGCGGCCGCCTCGGTGGACCTGCCCGCCCTGGTGGTCCCGGGCGGCCCGATGCTCACCGGCCACTTCCGCGGCGTGCCGCTCGGCTGCGGCACGGACGTGTTCCGGCTGTCTGAGGAGGTCCGCGCCGGCACCCTGGCCGAGCAGGACTTCCTGGCCTCGGAGTCGGCGATGATCCGCAGCAAGGGGCACTGCAACACGATGGGCACCGCGTCCACCATGGCCTGCATGGCCGAAGCGCTGGGCATGACGCTTCCCGGGGTGGCCGGCACCCCGGCCCCGGACAGCCGGCTCCTGGAGTCCGCGCACGCCAGCGGCAAGCTGGCGGTGGAACTGGTCGCCGCCGGGCGGACGCCCAGCCAGATCCTGAGCCCCGGCTCGTTCCGCAACGCCATCGTGACGCTGGCCGCGATCGGCGGCTCGACGAACGCCGTGGTGCACCTGCTGGCTATCGCCGGGCGGGCCGGGATACCCCTGTCCCTGGACGACTTCGATACGCTCGGCGCCGAGGTGCCGTTGCTGGTGGACCTGGCCCCGGCCGGGCGTTACCTGATGGACGACCTGTACCGGGCGGGCGGCCTGCTCGCCGTGCTCCGTGAGGTGTCGGACCTGCTCGACCCGGACGCGCTCACGGTCAGCGGCCGCCCGCTGGCCGCCCACCTGGGTGAGGCCAGGATCTGGGACGAGACGGTGATCCGGCCGCGGTCCGCGCCGTTGCAGGAGAAGGCCGGGATCGCGGTGCTCCGGGGCAGCCTGGCGCCCGGCGGCGCGGTGATCAAGCCCGCCGCCGCGACCAAGGAACTGCTCGTCCACCGGGGCCCGGCGGTGGTGTTCGACAGCATCGAGGACATGCGGGCCCGGCTGGATGACCCGGACCTGGACGTTACTGAGGATTCGGTCCTGGTGCTGCGGGGCTGCGGCCCGCGCGGGTACCCGGGCATGCCCGAGGTCGGCAACATGCCGATCCCGGCCAAGCTGCTGGCCCGGGGCGTGCGGGACATGGTGCGGGTCAGCGACGCCCGGATGAGCGGCACCGCCTACGGCACGGTGGTCCTGCACACCGTGCCCGAGGGGGCGGCGGGCGGCCCGCTGGCCCTGGTCCGGGACGGTGACCCGGTCGTGCTGGACGTGCCCGGCCGCCGGCTGGATCTCGACGTGCCGCCGGCCGAACTCGCGCGCCGCGAGCCCGCCCCCGCCATGACCGCGGCGCTGCCCGGCCCGAACCGCGGCTGGCAGCGCCTCTACATCGACCACGTCATGCAGGCCGACCAGGGCGCCGACCTGGATTTCCTGGTCGGCTCCAGCGGCCACGAGGTAACCCGCGACTCCCACTGGCCCGGACCGCGGACTTCACCTCCAGGTTAGCGACGGCGTCTCGAGGGCCCGCCGCGGGCCGGGAAAGAGGCTGCTGAGTGCGCTACCGCAGCGACCAGTGGTACGGCGGGAACGGCAAGGACTCCTATATCCACCGCGCCTGGATGCGCCGCGGCCTGCCGCGCAGCGCGTTCACCGGGCGGCCGCAGATCGCGATCGCGAACACCGCCTCCGATCTCACCCCGTGCAACAAGCACCTGAACGAGGTGTCGGCCAGTGTCCAGGCGGGCATCTGGGAGGCCGGCGGCATCCCGCTGGACATGCCGGTGATGTCGCTGGGCGAGACCCTGGTCAAGCCCGACCGCCATGCTGTGGCGCAACCTGGCCGCGATGGCCGCCGAGGAGATGATCCGGGCCAACCCGGTGGACGGCGTGGTGCTGCTCGGCGGCTGCGACAAGACCATCCCCGCGCTGCTGATGGCGGCCGCCTCGGTGGACCTGCCAGCACGTGATGATGCCCGGGCGGCCCGATGGTCACCGGCCACTTCCGCGGCGTGCCGCTGGGCTGCGGCACGGACGTGTGCCGGCTGTCCGAGGAGGTCCGCGCCGGCACCCTGGCCGAGCAGGACTTCCTGGCCTCGGAATCGGCGATGATCCGCAGCAAGGGGCACTGCAACACGATGGGCACCGCGTCCACCATGGCCTGCATGGCCGAAGCGCTGGGCATGACGCTGCCCGGGGTGGCCGGCACCCCGGCCCCGGACAGCCGGCTCCTGGAGTCCGCGCACGCCAGCGGCAAGCTGGCGGTGGAACTGGTCGCCGCCGGGCGGACGCCCAGCCAGGTCCTGAGCCCCGGCTCGTTCCGCAACGCCATCGTGGCGCTGGCCGCGATCGGCGGCTCGACGAACGCCGTGGTGCACCTGCTGGCTATCGCCGGGCGGGCTCGGGATGACCCTGTCCCTGGACGACTTCGACACGCTCGGCGCCGAGGTGCCGTTGCTGGTGGACCTGGCCCCGGCCGGGCGTTACCTGATGGACGACCTGTACCGGGCCGGCGGCCTGCTCGCCGTGCTCCGTGAGGTGTCGGACCTGCTCGACCCGGACGCGCTCACGGTCAGCGGCCGCCCGCTGGCCGCCCACCTGGGCGAGGCCAGGATCTGGGACGAGACGGTGATCCGGCCGCGGTCCGCGCCGTTGCAGGACGAAGGCCGGGATCGCGGTGCTCCGGGGCAGCCTGGCGCCCGGCGGCGCGGTGATCAAGCCGGCCGCCGCGACCAAGGAACTGCTCGTGCACCGGGGCCGGGCGGTGGTGTTCGACAGCATCGAGGACATGCGGGCCCGGCTGGATGACCCGGACCTGGACGTCGATGAGGATTCGGTGCTGGTGCTGCGGGGCTGCGGCCCGCGAGGGATACCCGGGCATGCCCGAGGTCGGCAACATGCCGATGCCCGGCCAAGCTGCTCGCCCGGGGCGTGCGGGACATGGTGCGGGTCAGCGACGCCCGGATGAGCGGCACCGCCTACGGCACGGTGGTCCTGCACACCGTGCCCGAGGGGGCGGCGGGCGGCCCGCTGGCCCTGGTCCGCGACGGTGACCCGGTCGTGCTGGACGTACCCGGCCGCCGGCTGGATCTCGACGTGCCGCCGGAGCCGAACTCGCGCGCCGCGAGCCCGCCCCGCCATGACCGCGGCGCTGCCCGGCCCGCACCGCGGCTGGCAGCGCCTCTACATCGACCACGTCATGCAGGCCGACCGGGGCGCCGACCTGGATTTCCTGGTCGGCTCCAGCGGCCACGAGGTAACCCGCGACTCCCACTGACGGCGCCGCCCCCGGCCCCGCCGGGCTCCCGCCCCGCCCCTTCGATGATCAGGTGCAATATCTGACCCCTGACCCCTCTTTTTGACCGTGATCATGAAAGAGGCGCGTCGCCCGGCTGGGCCCGGGGGGGCAGGTGGTGGTGGTGCTGCGGGGCCAGCCGGGGTCCGGGCGCAGGTCGCCCCAGATGGGGATGGCCAGCACCAGGACGCCGATGACCGGGGTGACAACCCAGGCCGAAACGTTCTTGCGCACCCCGGCCCGGCGGAACCTGGCCCACTGCACGATGAGCGCGATGTTGGCCATCAGGTACATCAGGACCAGGCCGAGGATCCCGTACGTGCTCAGCAGGCGGACGGCGGTGCCTGGATCGGTGAACGCGGTGGAGATGACCCCGATCGCGATGCTGGGCGCCACCAACGCGATGGCCGCGGTGTGGAGCGGGTTCGGGTCCGACGCCAGCGCGCTGATGTGGCCCGGGCCGAACGCGATGATCAGCGCGTATGAGCAGAACACGTACAGGATCCCGCTGATCACCACGATTCCGATGACCGCGAGCGGGACGTTACGCCGCGGGTTGCGGGTCTCCTCGGCCAGGGTGCGGCCGCCTCGAACCGCCGAAAGCGAACCCGCGAGCGTCCCCGCGATGAAGACGTCCCTGGTCAGGGACCTGGCTGGCAGTGGAACGGTATCCGGACAGCCCGCTGCCTCCCTTCAGCCAGCACGGCGATGGCCGGCGTCAGAAGCAGGACCGCCTCGAATACGTAGAGCACCACGGTGGTGCGCACGCCGAACTTGAGGCCGATCACCACGGGCGCGACCACCAGGGCGCCGTACAGGATGAGCCCGCACCGGGCTAAGGGGCGAGTCTCTCCCGCGCCGTCACGGTTCCGTCACTGCACGGTCCTCGGCCAGTCGGCAGCCTGTTCGTGACGGACGGCTAGTCAGGCTGACGTCCCGGGATGGGCGCGGAGGGCGGCGATCATCCACTCGAAGGCCGGCACGTGCGCCTGGAAGGGGGGCCAGCCGTTGATGATGCCGAGCAGCTGCCAGTAGCGCTCGGCCCGGGCGTCCGTGCCCGCCTCCAGGTGCTCCCGCAATTGCGGACGCTGCCGGTCGCCCGGGGTGCCGGCCAGGATGCGGTCCAGCACCGCGGCGCCGTCATCGGACTCGGGCGCCAATCCCTGCTCGGCGGCCGGGCCGGCGTGCTCCAGGACCCGGGCCACGAAGTCCGGCGTCTGGGCCTCTTCCTCGTCCGTCACCGGGTCCGCCGCCCGGGCCCGCGCCCCCTGCTCGGCCATGGCCCGGATGCGGCGGCGGAACCCCGGGTCCTGGACGAGCTCGGCCAGCTCCACCCAGGCGTCCACCTGCTCGGGCGACGGGTCGTCAGGCAGATCGGGGGTGGCACGGCGCAGCCGCGCGGCCAGCCCCGTGTCGGGTTCCAGGCCCGCGAACACCTCATCCACGAAGTCGTTGATGATCTGCTCGCGTTCCTGCGCGGACAGCGTGGCCAGCTTGTTCATCAGGGTCATCTCCTCGGTTCCTGGTTTCCTCCGCGCCACCGTGGCCAGTACGGCCCGGCGCAGCCGGAGCGTCCGGATCTGCGTGTCCAGCGCCTCCACGTGGGTGGCGGCTACCTCGGCCACGGTGGCCTGGCGGTCCAGCACGCGCCGCACTTCGGCGAGCCCCAGGCCCAGCTCGCGGAGCGTGGCGACCAGCTCCAGCCGGGCCACGGCGGCCGCGTCGTAGCGCCGGTGGTCGCGGCCGGTGCGGCCGGCCGGCGGCACGGCGCCGATGTCGGACCAGTACCGGATGGTGCGGACCGGCAGCCCGGTGCGCTGGGCCAGCTGGCCGATGGTCAGCATCGTGGCGGCATCGTCCATGGCTGCGAGTCTGGCGTCTCCAGCCGCTGGAGATGCAACCCCTTTCCCCCGCGCGTCCGGACCCGCCGCCTGGACCGCTGCCCGGACCCGCCCGCCCGGCCGGGCCGGCCATAGGGCACGCTTGGCGGGTGAGCTGCCCGCAGCGGGGAAAGAGCATCAACGACACCACCGGGGGTGACGCGGGGCGATGGCCGGAAACAACGGCAAGCCAGCCTGGTTCGAGCCGGAGCTGGCCACGCTGACCAAGGACCGGTTCTCCGACCCGGCCTGGATGTACGAGCGCAAGCTGGACGGCGAGCGGTGCCTGGCCTTCCGCGACGGCGACCAGGTCCGGCTGATGACCCGCAACCGGAAGATGGTCGCCAGCACCTACCCCGAGCTCGTCGAGGCGCTGGGCGCGCAGCAGTCCGGCGATTTCGTGGTCGACGGCGAGGTGGTCGCGTTCGACCACGGCCAGACCCGCTTCGCCCAGCTGCAGCAGCGGATGCAGCAGGCCCACCCGTCCGCGGATCAGCTGCGTACCGTGCCGGTCCAGTACTACATCTTCGACGTGCTGTGGGCCGACGGCACGGACCTGCGCCCGCAGCCACTGCGGGAGCGTAAGCAGCGGCTGCGCGAGCTGCTGGACTTCGCCGACCCGCTGCGCTTCACCGAGCACCGGGTCGGCGACGGGGTCGAGTTCTACTCCGAGGCCTGCCGCCTGGGCTGGGAGGGGCTCATCGCCAAGCGGGCCGGCGCCCCCTACCAGGCCGGCCGGACCAAGGACTGGCTGAAGTTCAAGTGCGAGAACAACCAGGAGCTGGTCATCGGCGGGTTCACCGACCCGCAGGGCACCCGCACCGGCCTCGGCGCCCTGCTGCTCGGGTACTACAACAGTGACGGGCAGCTGGTCTACGCGGGCAAGGTGGGGACCGGGTTCAACCAGCAGACGCTGGACCTGCTGCACACCGAGCTGAGCGCGATGGCGCAGGACCGCAGCCCGTTCGAGGCCGGCGATCTGCCCCGCGAGCGCGGGGTGCACTGGACCCGGCCCCAGCTCGTCGCGGAGATCGGCTTCAGCGAATGGACCACGGACGGGCGGCTGCGCCACCCCAGGTTCCAGGGACTCCGCCGGGACAAGAGCCCGGCCGAGGTGATCCGGGAGGTTCCGCAAGCTTATGGCTAGCACGACGACCCGTGAGCAGCTGAAGGTCGGGCGGCTGACCGTCGCCCTGTCCAACACCGGCAAGGTGCTCTTCCCTGACGGCGGGATCACCAAGGGCGAGCTCATCGGGTACTACCAGGCCGCCGCCGAGCAGATGCTGCCTTACCTGCGGGAGCGTCCGCTGGCGATGGCCCGCTACCCGGACGGGATCACCGGCGAGCGCATCTTCCAGAAGAACGTGGGCCGCCATTTCCCGGACTGGATCCCCCGGGTCGAGGTGGGCAAGCAGGGCGGCAAGCTGAGCCAGGTGGTCTGCGCCAAGGCCGCCGACCTGGTCTACCTGGCCAATCAGGCCGCCATCGAGCTGCACCCGTTCCTGAGCCGGGTCGGACGACAGGACGAGCCCGACCAGCTGCACCGGCCCGACATGCTGATCTTCGACCTTGACCCGCCCGACGGCGGCCACTTCGAGGCGGTCCGGACCGCCGCGCTCCGGCTCCGCGAGATCCTCGAGGACCTGGGGCTGACCGCGTTCGTGAAGACCACCGGCAGCAAGGGCCTGCATGTGCAGGTCCCGCTGAACGGCCGGGAGGAATTCGACCCGGTGCGCGAGTTCGCCCACCAGGTGGCCGAGGTGCTCGCCGCGGCCGAGCCGGATCTGGTCACCGTGGAGCAGCGCAAGGATGCCCGGCACGGCCGGGTGTACGCGGACATCATGCGCAACGCCTACGCCCAGACCGCGGTGGCGGCGTACTCGGTCCGGGCCCGCCCGCATGCCCCGGTCGCGACCCCGGTGAGCTGGGACGAGGTGGCCGACCCGGCGCTCGCCGCGGACAGTTTCACCCTGCGCGCCATGCCGGACCGGCTGGCCCAGCTGGCCAAGGCCGGCGACCCGTGGGCCGGGATGTCCCGGCACCGCCAGGGACTGAGCCGCCCGCGGCGCCTGCTGGCCCGCAGGCAGCCGTGACCGGGGAGGGTGAGCAGGCCGGGAGGGCGTTAGGGAAGAAGTAGGGTCTCGGGTTGCGGTGCAAGCTGCGGAGCCGGGCCGGCCAGGCCGTTGCGGCCCACGGAAGCGAGGTGTGCTGGTGAACATCGGCGAGTTGCTGGCCGAGGAGTTCGGCCGGATCCACGGGGTGGTGCTGGGCGCGGTGCGCGGGCTTTCCGAGGATCAGCTGGCGTTCCGGCCCGATGACCGGTGCAATTCGATCGCGTGGCTGATCTGGCACCTGACCCGGATCCAGGACGACCACGTCGCCGACGTGGCCGGGACGGAGCAGGCCTGGATGGCGGAGGGCTGGGCCGGCCGGTTCGGGCTGCCCTTCCCGCCGGCCGAGACCGGGTACGGGCACACCAGCGCGGAGGTCGCGGCGGTGCGGGTGCCCGCCGACCTGCTGGTCGGATACCACGAGGCCGTGTTCGGGCACACGGTCAAGTACGTGCAGGGCCTGGCCGAGACGGATCTGGACCGGGTGGTGGACGAGCACTGGGACCCGCCGGTCACGCTGGGCGTCCGGCTGGTCAGCGTGGTCTCCGATGACCTGCAGCATGGTGGTCAGGCCGCCTACGTGCGCGGGATGCTGCCCGCCCGCTGAGCGGGCCAGCCAGCTAGCCAGCCCGCGGTCGGCAGCCGGCCGCGCCAGGCTCAGGCCGGGCCGAACAGGGAGTCGAGCGCGGCGTCGATCGTCGCGGCGAGCGGCCCGATCTTCGGCAGCACCGGCTCGGGCGGGGTCGCGTCCACGGCGTCGCACTCGGCCAGGGCGGCCGGGTCGAGGAACCGGGTCAGCTGGCCGTAGCCGTGCCGGTCGTCGGTGGCCATCCGGTGATGATGCATCCGCAGCGGCGCGTACAGGTACAGCTGATCCCGCGCCCGGGTCACCGCCACGTAGAACAGCCGCCGTTCCTCCTCCAGCCCGGCCCGGCTGGACAAGGCCATGTCGCTGGGCACGGCCCCGTCCACCAGGTGCAGCAGATGCACCACGGGCCATTCCAGTCCCTTGGCCGAGTGGATCGTGGACAACACCAGGTAGTCGTCGTCCAGCCGCGGCGGGCCGGCCAGGTCCGACGCGGACACCGGCGGGTCGAGGGCCAGCTCGACCAGCGCGTCGTGCAGCGAAGGGCGGGTCGCGGCCGCGTCGACCAGGCGTTGCAGGTCAGCGATCCGGATCCCGGCGTCCGGGTAGCGCTCGCGGATCGGGGCGTCCAGCGCGGTCAGGATGCCCGTGGCCCGGTCCGCGGTGCGCTCCCGTCCCGCGGCGTCGGCCAGGCAGGACATGGTGTCCGCCACGGCCGCGCGGGCCCGCGGGGGCAGCACGTCGGTCGCGTCCTTCCAGTGCTCCCACAGCTGCGGGTCGCCCAGGCCCAGGGCCCCGATGAAACGGCGGGCGTGCACCGGCCCGATGCCTTCGTGCAGCCGGAGCAGCCGGAACCAGGCCAGGTCGTCCGCGGGGTTGGTCACCACCCGCGCGGCGGCCATGAAGTCCTTCACGTGCGCGGCTTCGGTGAACCGGATGCCGCCGTACTTGATGAACGGGATGCGCCGGACCGAGAGCTCGATCTCCAGCACGTCGCTGTGCGTGGCCGCGCGCATCAGCACGGCCTGGTCGCGCAGGTCGGCCCCGGCCTCGCGGGCCTCCAGCACCCGGCCGCAGATCTCCCGGGCCTGGGTCGCCTCGTCGTGGCAGCGGACCAGCTGGGGACGCGCCCCGGTCCCGCGCTCCGCGCGCAGGGCCAGCTCCAGGCCCTCGGACTGCGGCCGGACCGTGTTGGCCAGCCGCAGCACCGCGTCCTTGGACCGGTAGTTGCGGGCCAGCCGGACGACCTCCAGGTCCGGGTAGTCCGCGGCCAGCGCGCGCAGGTGGGCCGGGTCGGCGCCGCGGAAGGCATAGATGGCCTGCGCGTCGTCGCCCACGCAGGTCAGGCCCGGGCCCTCGGGCCGCAGCAGCCGGACGATGTCGGCCTGGATCGCGTTGACGTCCTGGTACTCGTCGACCAGGACGGCGTCGAACATGCCGCGCAGCACCGGGCCCGCCGCGGCGTCGGCCAGCGCGGCGCGCCACAGCAGCAGCAGGTCGTCGAAGTCGACCAGGCCGTGCTGGCGTTTGTGCGCGGTGTAGGCCCGGAACAGGCCGGCCAGCTCGGTCTCGAAGCCGGCCACCCACGGGAACTGCGCCTTGATCACCTCGGGCACCGGGGCGCGGGTGTTCACGCACCGGGTGTAGATGTCCGCGCAGGTGCCGGCCCGGGGCGCCCGGCGCTGGCTGGTGACCAGGCCGTTCTCGGCCCGCAGGGTGTCCATCAGGTTGGTCACGTCGGGCGGGTCGATGACGCTGAACTCCGGCGGCAGCGAGAACGACTCGGCGTGCGCCCGGATGATCTGATGGGCTACCGCGTGGAAGGTGCCGCCGACGACCCGGTCGGCGGCGCTCGCGCCGCGCGGCGTGACCCGGGCCAGCATGTCGTCCGCGGCCCGGCGGGTGAACGTCAGCAGCAGGATCCGGCTGGCCGGCGTGCCCTGGCTGCGCAGCCAGCCCGCCCGGGCGACCAGGGTCCGGGTCTTGCCGGTGCCCGCCCCGGCCAGGACCAGCAGCGGCCCGGACTGATGCGTGGCCGCCCGGCGCTGGTCGTCGTTGAGCCCGTCAAGGACATCCGCCGGTTCGAACATGAAGACGAATGTAACGGGCGCGGCCGGGCGGGGCGAGGCCCCACACCGGGGGAGAGCCGGACGGACCTCCCCCGGGCGGGCTCAGACGGCGCCGGCTGGGCTGGCCGTGAGCCTTCAGTGCTCGCGCGGCCGCGCCATCCGGCCAGGCCGGGCCCGGCCCAGCCCACCGGAGACCGCCCAGCACAATTCCGTATCCAGGCGCAAGCTCTCCGCCACCGGCAATCCATTCAGCATGGCAAAGTCCCGGCCGGCGGGTCGCGACCCTTCCGCCCAGGCCAGCACGGATGTCAAGGGTCTCGCGCAAACTTCGGGGATGCTGAGTGATACTTGAAAAGAATTGCCGGTCATTGCGGGGGGGATTAGGTTCGAAATGGCGCCCAGGAGGCGGGCCGTGATGGGCGGCCCGGCCCTAGGGTCACCAAGGAGCGGGGATGCCCAGTTCAGCCGTCCCGAACACCGACCTGCCTGACCCTGGTCTGCCGGATACCGGGACTGGCTCCGGGCCAGCCGACGACGCCTGGGGAGCCAGCGCCACGCTGCTGCGCTGCGATGGATGCGGGGCCAGCGCCATGATCGACCAGGGGGAGCACCAGTACGGCGGGCTGGTGCACAGCTTCCTGGGCCACCATTCAGGGTGCGGCAACGCGGTGCAGATCACCAGGACCCAGCCCGGGGAGATATGACCCCGGCGCGCACCCGGCCCCGGGCCTACTCCGCGTGGTGAGTGAAGTCCACCGGCGGCAGGTCCTGCACCTCGTGCTTGCTGATGTTGAGCCGGATGGTGTCCTCGACCCGGGACACGGCCTTGATCGGGATGGCCACCTCCTTGCGGCCCCACAGGTGCCCCTCTTGCAGCAGCACATGGGTGACCTGATGATCGCCGGGGTCGACGACCAGCCCCTGGATGTGCCCGATGTGGCCGTCCGTGGCCTCGACCGGATCGCCGCGCCGCACTTCTATTTCACCGAGCGGAATACGGTCGTAGGTAATGGTGGGCGAGAATCCGGCCACGGCCAGGTCCACGCCGCCCGGCGTTTCTGCCCCGGGGGTAAGGCCGTAGTACGGCCAGGCGCTCACCTGCTCGGGTCCATAGGCCGCGTACCCGCCGCTGCCGGGGACGAACTGGGTTTCCTCAGCCGGGTCGAGGTGCTCGAAGTCGGCCAGGGTGCACTGCAGCCGCACCTCGCCTGCGGACGCGTCGACCAGGTCGAGCGGCACCAGCCGGCCGAGTCCCTCGCGGCCCTTGGGCTCTACCACGAGATGCGTGACGGTCCCGGCGACGGGATTCACCACCACCCGGGACACCTCGCCGCACACCCCGTCGGTGCACCGGGCTTGCGCGCCGATGGTGAATTGCGTCATTTCTCCCACAATGAGCCTCCGTCATTCCGGACTGGACCCCACAGCAATGCAGTGCCCGGCCACTCGCAGTAAACACCTCCCGGACCGGAGCCCGCTCACCCTCCGGCTCGTCCGGGGGATTTCCGGCGCAGATTCCGGGAGATCCGGTCACGCTACGCGATAATGCGCCCATCCGGTCAACCACTCCCCCGGCTGCCGCGTCATCTTAGTGATCAAAATGAGTCAGTCCGGCGCGGACTAGCCCACGATCACGCTAATGTGCTAATCCCCCGCGTCACTCCACCGCGAAGCATGACAATGCTGGGCCGATCCCGACTACGCAAACCCTTGGTAGCGGCCGCTGCTGCGGTGGCTGTCTCTCTTGGCGGCTTGCTCGTGGGCACGGCCGCGCCCGCGATGGCCGCGAGCTGCGACTCAGGAGCCGGCACGACCTGGTCGCTCACCCGCCTGGGCAACGCCGGAGGCGGCGCCACCGGCAACCAGCAGGCCGTGACCACCGCGAGCAACTGGGGCGGTGACAACGTCTGCCTGTATGTGCCGGGTACGACCGATGGGTACGCGGGCTCGTTCACGGTGCAGAACCAGCCCGCGGCGGCTTTCAACGGCAACGTGCTCGCGTTCCCGGACACCAACATCGGCTGTGAGGGCGGCTACTGCAGCTGGCAAAGCGGCCTGCCCGCCCTGGTGTCCAGCGGCCCGGACCCGATCGTCTCCTGGAATTACAACATCTGGAACGCGGCACCGGACAGCATGTGGGATGCCCTGATCGACAGCGAGTTCTCGGCCTCCTGCTCGGGAGCGAACCCGGCGTCGAACGCGAACATCGGGATCTACCTCGACACCTCGAACCCGCTGACCAAGCTCGGCCTGGCCAGCGGTAACCCGGTCTGGATCGACGGGCAGCGCTGGTACACGCTGCACGTCCGGGACTTCCAGGGCGGCATCTACGATTACAAGACCGAGTTCGCCGCGGCCCGCCCGACGAGCTGGGGAGTCTCCGGCCTGGACGTGGGCGCCTTCTACACCTGGGTCCAGAACAACGACGCCAACTGGGACTACGGCAGCAACTACCTGCCGCCCACGGACTGCCTGCAGGACATCGGCACCGGGTTCGAGCTCTGGAACGACGGCTACAACCTGGCCAGCCAGGGCACCTGGATCAACATGACCACGTCCAGCCCGAGCCCAAGCCCGAGTCCGAGTCCTACCGCCACGGCGGCCCCGACCGACAGCAGCACGCCGACGCCGACGGACACCGCCACCGCGGCCCCGACGGACACCGCCACCGCCGCCCCGACCGACACCGCCACCGCGGCCCCGACCGACACCAGCGCCCCGAGTCCCTCAGGGGGCTGATCTCGGAAGCATGAACGAAGGGCTCCGGCGATTCGCCAGGGCCCTTCGTTCATGAAGTGGGTACATCATTGGATGGGCAGGGCCTGATCCACGTCGCCGTCCCAGCCGCGGCGACGGAAGTTAAACCGCTCAAGAAACCAGTTGGTCGGTAATGACGGAAGAGCGCGTCAAGGCGAGAGAAGACGCCGGCGAGGGCCCGGGCCCTCGTCCCGGGCCGCGTCTCCTGCTCAGGTGGCGGTCGGCCATATTCGCTCCCGTCGGGGCCGGCCAGCGGCGCAGGCGTGGAAGCGACGGGCTGCGCCTGGCCGGCGCAGTCCTCGCGCTCGTCTGCTGCGTGCTCATCATCCATTACGACTCCCGCATCGACCGCGCCATTGCCCAGGTCATCCATCCACCGCCGCGGAGTATCACCTGGCTGGTCACGGTGGTGTACGACGTTGGCTCGTTCGGCGTCACGATTGCCCTGGTCCTGCTGGCCCTCGTCGCACGGCGCTGGGTTGTCGCACGAGACATCGCGCTGAGCGCCGCGGCGGCAGCGGCGGTGAGCGGGCTCTTGATCCTCGTGCTCGGCAGCCGGGGCGGCAGGCCCAGCGGGATCGTGATCCACGGGTATCACCTGAGTTTCCCGGTCCTCCAGATCGCTCTCTTCATGGCGGTCACCACGGCAGCGCTGCCGTATCTGGCCCGGGGCCTGCAACGTCTCATCGAGATCTTCATCGCGCTCGTCGCGATGGCCTCAGCCGTCGGAGGTCACGGGCTGCCGCTCAACGTGCTGGGCAGCCTGGCCATCGGGTGGGGGACAACGGCGCTGGTCCGGCTGGTCTTCGGCTCCCCGCTCGGCCTCCCCTCGGCCGATGACGTGCGGGCCCTGCTCGGTGAACTCGGTGTCCACGCGAGCCAGGTGCGAGCGGCGACCCGGCAGGTGTGGGGGGTCGCGAAATACCAGGCCGTCGACACCGATCCAGGCGGCCGGCCGATGGGTGTGGCGGTCTACGGCCGGGATGCGGCCGATGCCAAGCTCCTCACCAAGACGGCGCGGTTCCTGTTCTACCGGGACTCCGGGCCCAGCCTCACGATCACCCGGCTTCAGCAGGTCGAACACGAGGCGTATGTCACCTTGCGGGCCGCGCGGGCGGGGGTGGCCGTACCTGACATCGTGGAGGCGGGCACGGCGGGCCCATCCCACGACGCGCTGCTGGTCTACCGCTGGCCGGCCTGCTGCTGTCCGAGGCTGACGCCGGCCAGGTGAGTGACACCACCCTGGACGACCTCTATCGTCAGCTGCTGATCCTCCGCGAGACCCGCATCGCGCACGGCGCCATCAGCGGTGACACCCTGCTCATCGACCCCGCCGCGCAGACCGCCACCCTGGTGGACTTCCGCAACGCCGTGTCGAACGCCTCGCCGGACCAACTCGATCGCGACATGGCTGGCGTCATCGCGGCCGCCGCCGTCGCGGTCGGCGCGGACCGGGCGGCCTACTCCGCGGCCCGGGCCCTGGACGCGGAGGTGCTTGCGGGCGCCCTCCAGCATCTGCACCGCGCGGCTCTCGACCCCATCCTGGGCCGCACCCTGCGCAGCCAGCGCGGGCTCCTGGATGAGGTCCGGCAGCGGGCCGCCCAGGCCAAGTCGATCAGCGTCCCGAAACTGGTGGAGCCCCGCCGGGTGAGCTGGCCCACGCTGATCATGGTGGTGGGCACGCTCATCGGCGGCTGGGCCCTCATCGGGGTCCTCATCGACGTGTCCCAGTCGTTCGACACGGTGCTCGGGGCCAGCTGGCTCTGGGTCATCGTGGCGTTCGTCCTGGCCCAGCTGGCCTTCGTGGCGTCGGCCGTCGAAGCCATCGGCAGCGTGTCCGGGCCACTCCCGTTCGGCCGGGTGGTGGCGGTCGAGGTGGCCAACTCGTTCAGCGCCCTGGCCGGCGGGACCGCCGCCGTCTTCGCCACCCGGGTGCGTTTCTTCCAGCAGCAGGGTTATGACGCGTCGGTGGCGCTGAGCTCGGGCGCCATCATGACCACCTCCAGCTGGATCGCCACCGGGGTGCTGACTCTCGTCTCGTTGCCCTTCGCCTGGGGATCGATCCACATCGAAGCCACCCCCGAGTCCGGGGGGGATTCGAAACTGGTCTGGATCATCCTGGCCGTGGTGGTGGCGGCTGGCCTGCTGATCGGCGTGGCCCTGATCGTGCCCAGGCTCCGCAGGCTGGCCGCCAGCAAGCTGCGGCCCAAGGTGCGCGACATCTGGGCCAACTTCAGGCAGGTCGCCAGCTCCCCGCGCAAGCTGGTGCTCCTGATCGGCGGCTCGTTCGCCCAGGAACTGGTCGTGGCCATGGCCCTGTCGGTGTCGCTGCGGGCCTTCGACGACCATCTCCGGTTGCCCACCCTGATCGTGGTCATCTTCCTGGCCGGGTTCATCGGCGGCATCTCACCGTCACCAGGCGGCATGGGCGTAGTGGAAGCGGGAATGATCCTCGGCCTCACCGCGGCCGGCGTCTCCGAGGCCGACGCCACCGCCGCCGTTTTCATCCAGCGCCTGTTCACGTCGTACCTGCCGCCGATCTGGGGCTGGATCACTCTCGTCTGGATGCGCAAACGCGAATACCTGTGAGGCCCCGGCGGTTACCAGGTCGCGGACGGTCAAGGAGGTCGCGGGCAAGGATAGTTGACCGGGTGAGCACCCCCTTAGAGTGGTGACATGACCAGAGTGGTGGTTCCCCGCGGTCCTTATAAGAAGGGGATCAGGCGCCGCCGCGAGATCGTGGACGCCGCGTCGAGGATCTTTGCCCGCTACGGGTACGGGGGCGGTTCACTACGGCAGATCGCCGACGACGTCGGCGTCACGCCCGCCGCCCTGGCCCGGCATTTCGAGAACAAGTACGGCCTGCTCCAGGCCGTACTCGTGCACTGGGAAGAGGAAGTAGACCACAGCTTTGCCGGGGCCCACGGCCTGGAGTACTTCCGCGGCCTCCCGGGCCTGATGGAAGACCACACGACCGAGCCCGGGCTCATCGAGCTGCTGCTGACCCTCGCCACTGAGGCCACCGATCCGCACCACCCGGCGCGGGATTGGGCGGTCCAGCGGTACGCGAGGGTCATCGATCTGGGCGTCGCCTATCTCCGGGAGGCCAGGGACCTCGGCGAGATCGGTCCCATGACTGACGAGCAGATGGAGATCGAGGCCCGGGGCATCTTCGCCCTGATGGACGGCATGCAGCTGCAGTGGTTGCTCGATCCATCGCTCCCGGTCGTGGCGATGTTCCAGGCCCAGCTCGACATGATCATGGAGCGCTGGACCCGCGGCGCCAAAACCCGGCGCCAGGCGTGGGAGCACCGGGCGCAGCCCTGATGACACCGCCCAGCCGGTCGGTCAGGGGTAGGGCAGGGCCGCGGAGAAGATGTTGCTCAGGGCCAGCCCGGCTCCGATCCCGGCCAGGTCCACCGCCATCCCCAGGAATCCGTCCAGCGGGTGTCCGGCCCCGGTGGCCACACCGAAAGAGACCAGCGTGAGCAGCGGCACCGCGATCATGGCCAGCGCCACGTCCTGGCCGGAGAAATAGGCCCTCAGGGAGCGGCGGTCACCCAGCGCCAAGGCCTCGTAGCCGAAGCTCGGCCCGCTCCGGCCGATCGAGTCGGCGTAGAAGATGCCGATGAAGGCGGCACCGAATCCGGCGCTGCCGAGCACCGCACCAAGATACGCCGGAGTCCGGATGGTGCTGACTGACACCGCAACCATGATCACCGCGGTGATGCCCCAATAGATGAGCGAGGTGGGTTCGCGGCGCTGGTAGATCCAGAACCGCGCGGCCACGGTGCCGCGCAGGCCGTCCCGGGCGAACGGCAGCGCAGCCCCGTGCACGGCCGAGGACTGCGTGGAGGTGTCCACCGTGACCAGGGCCCGGACGAGGGACCGGACCCACAGCCAGCCCAGCGCGACGATGATGGCGCCCAGCACCGCCAGGCGGAGCAGGGCCGTCCCCAGGTGCCCGTCGGAGGCGTCCTGGATCGCGTGCGCGGCCAGGCCCGGCGGAATCCAGCGCAGCCAGGCATCGACACCATCGAAGCTCGCCGTGGTCAGCTTTCCCTCGGCGGTCAGTCTCGGCACCACCTGGGCGAAGCCTTCGTACAGCGCGAAGAGCGGGAGGATAAGGAGGACGGCGAAATCCTTGCCGCGGCGGCTACGCAGGAGCCCGGCCAGGCCCGTGGTCACGAACCGCGTCAGCGTCAGGCAGAACAGCACCTGCATCAGCACCGCGAGGACGGCGAAGACCTCCCCCGCCAGGCCATGAGCCAGCCCGATGGTCACCCCGAGCAGGCCGACCACGTTGGCCAGCGGCCAGGCGCCGGTAGCCGAGGCGGCCAGCAGCCCCACAGCCAGCGGGCGAGTACGCAGCGGGTACAGGGCCAGCGTGGCGGGATCCAGTGTCCCGTCGAGACCGAAAGCGAGCAACGGCAGGATCAGCCAGCCGAAGGCGAACAGGGTGAACACGACCGTGGTCACGTCCACGGACGTGCTCTGGCCGCGCAGCGCCGCCAGAGCGGCGAATGTACCGACCGCCACCAGGCCGGCCGCCACCGTGCTGAAGATGAATGACGACCTTGGCCCGCCGAGGACCCGCGTAGGGCGTTCCCCAGCAGGCGCAGTTTCAGCTGGACGAGGAGCCAAGCCACGACAGTCCTTCCCCGCCCGTCCCCCGGGCCCCGACCAGGTCGATGAACGCCTGCTGCAGGGTCTTGCCCCCGCGCACCTGGTCAGTAGTGCCCGAGGCCACAATCCGTCCCTTGTCGATGATGGAGACGTGATCGCAGACCTGTTCAACCAGTTCCATGACGTGGCTGGAGAACAGCACCGTCGAACCGGAGCCGACGAATCGGGTCAGCAGCCGCCGGATCACGTCGGCGGACACCGGGTCCACACCCTCGAGCGGCTCGTCGAGGAACAGTACCGACGGGTTGTGGATTAAGGCACAGCCGAGCGAGGCCTTCTTGCGCATGCCGGTCGAGTAGTCGGCCACCAGGCGCCTCGCGTCCCCGGTCAGGTCCAGGACCTCCAGCAACTGGGCCGCCCGGGATCGCGCCTCGCCGGCGGGCAGGCCACGCAGCCGCCCCGCGTACTCCAGCAACTCCGCACCGCTGAGCCGCTCGAACAGCCGGGCATCCGCCGGGACCACGCCGATGACCGCCTTCGCGGCAGGCGGGTCAGCCCACAGATCCAGCCCGCTGATCTCTACCTGCCCGGCGTCCGGCCGGAGCAGGCCGGTCATCATCGACAGGGAGGTGGTTTTCCCCGCCCCGTTCGGTCCCGACCAGGCCGGCGAAGGAACCCGCCGCGATGTCCAGGTCAATCCCGGCCACCGCATCCTTGTCGCCGAAACTCTTGCGCAGCCCGGCCCGTCGATCAGGCGATGCGACCCGCGTAGCGGCGCGCGAAGCCGTCGCCGGTGTCGGCGGTAACGGTCACGTCGTAGTACCCCTCAGCGTCCGTGGGCCAGTTGACGGTCTTCGGGTGGCCGAGAGCCACGCGGACGGTCTGGGGCTGACCCGCGTAGTCGTTCGGCGTGAGAGTAAAGACGACTTCCTCGTGCCCGTCGTTGGCCAGGGCCAGCCTGACTACGGGCCTGGGCCGGCTGACCAGCGTCGCGGCGACGGCCGGCACCGGCCCGGCATTGTGGCCGGCCGGGACGACGGCACCCGCGAACGAGGTGAGGAAGCCGTCCGGGCCGTGGACTGAGAAGGCGTATTTGCCGGCCGTCTGGCTGGTGTCCCAGGTGTAGGTCTTGTTGCTGCCCTCGACCACCGTGAACGGAGTGGCCGTAAGCGGCAGGTAGTCATCCGGGTAGACCGCGAGCGAGGCGCCGACCTTCCCGCGGACAGACATGGTGGCCGTTACCCGGCCACTGCCCCGGTTGACGACCGCATCCGCGTGCGGCTGGTGGATGCTCGGCCGGTGCGGCCGGGCCCCGGGTTCCTGGACGGGGAACGTCTGCCCGCCCTCGGGCGGAGTCGTCACCGGCGGGAAGTTCTCCTCCTCGTCCGACTGCGTGATCAGCGGCACCGTGTCCGGCAGGTCCGGGATGGAGAAGTCGGGGCGGGCGAAGTCGAAGGCGGCCGTCAGGTCGCCGGCGACCGACCGCCGCCAGCCAGTGATGTTGCGGGCCCGCACCCCGCTCCAGGTCTCCAGGAACTGCAGCATCGAGGTGTGGTTGTAGGTGTTGGAGTCCACGTAGCCGCCGCGGGTCCACGGCGAGGCGATGATCATCGGCACCCGGCTGCCGAAGCCGATCGGCAGCCCGTCGATGAACTCGTTCTTCACGCTCGTCTCGGGTGCCGGGGGCAGCACGTGGTCAAAGTAGCCGTCGTGCTCGTCGTACGTGATGAACAAGGCGGTGCTGTTCCACAGGTCCTGGTTGCCCATCAGCGCCTCGAGCACCGCCCGGACGTAGTGGGCGCCGTAGCTCGGGCTCGCCGCCGGGTGCTCGGAGTACTCGTACGGCGCCACGATCCAGGAGACCTGCGGCAAGGTGCCCGCAGTGGCGTCGGCGATGAACTGGGCCAGCACGTGGTTGACCTGGTTCGGGCCGAGCGGCACGCCGGCGTTGGGCAGCCAGGGCTGGACCGCGCCACGCTTGGCCAGTTCCTGCCCCGCCGGCGTGGTTGCGTTCTCCGAGTTCTCGTACTGCTGGTAGAACCACAGCGGGTTGTCGCCGTAGTCGCCGACCCAGCCGTCGACGCCGCCGCCGTCCCCGACCTCATGGTTGGTGTAGACCTGCCAGGTGAGCCCCGCCCGCTGCAGCAGCTCGGGGTAGGTGGTTATGGCGCCCGCGGGGAAGTCGGCGACATAGTCGTCCGGGTTGGTAATCCAGCCGCCGCTCGTGCCGGTCCAGAAGTACATCCGGTTCGGGCTCGTCGGAGCAAGAATCGCCTGATGGTAGCCGTCGCAGATGGTGAACGCGTCGGCCAGGGCGTACTGGAACGGGATGTCGGCGCGGGTGAAGTAGCCCATCGTCTGCTCGGTCTTGGCCGGCACCCAGTTGTTCCACAGGCCGTTGTTGCGGGCGCTGTGGTCGCCGTCCCAGCTGTGGTCCAGGTCCCCCGCGTTCTGCGCGTTCACCTTCGACGAGTCCATGTGGAACGGCAGCAGGTAGCCGAGGTCCGTCCGGGCCGTGTCCGGCTGCTCGAAGATGGTGGTGCCGTTCGGGTACTTCAGCGCCTGCTTGTCGGCGAAGCCACGCACGCCCCGCAGGCTGCCGAAGTAGTGGTCGAACGACCGGTTTTCCTGCATGAGGATCACGACATGCTTCAGATCGGCGATCGTCCCGGTGAGGTGACCCGGCTTCGCCGCCGCGGCGGCCCTGGTCGTCCCGCCAAGCTGGGTGTCCGCGCCCGCGGCGACCGCCACCCCGGCGGCCGTGCCTAGCTGGAGAAACCGGCGACGGCTGACGGCGGCCCGGAACGGCGCCAGTGAGCGGTAGTCGGTGGCCGGGCTGGCTGCTTCCCTGCGGTCGTCTGCGTTGTCCATGTCGATGACACCCACGTCCTCTCGGCTGTGCCGCAACGAGACCATCCAAGGGAATGTGAATCCCGCGTGCAACGGCCAGCAGTAGGCGGAGGGTGGATGTTTGGGCGAATCAGAGATGAACGCCCGACGGATGGCTGGACCGGACTCGATGACGATGACCATCCAGGCGGTGCACGTCACGGGCACGGCTCCTGTTCATCGGCCCAGAGCCTGAGCGGCGCAAGGTTCCACCGGAGGGTTCGCCAGCGACGGACGGAGTTGCGCCGCGTCCCGGTCAGCGCTTCTGTCGCCCGTGAACCACTGGTGATCGTTAGCTGGGGCGGCCGGTGAGTGGCGCTGGATCCTGCCCTAGCGCCAACTGACGGCAGGCCAGCATCAGGGTTTCCGCCATCTCCACCTTCTCCGCGCTAGCGACTCGCTTACCGCCCGTTTGGCATTCGGCTTCATAGCGGACGCCCAGGGCACTGACCGCGGAGACGGGATCGCTCTCACACGCCACTACGGTCAGTTTCTTCGCGCTCTCCCGCAAGTACTTCCGCCGCCACCGGGTGGCGCCCCAGGTCCCCGCTGACTCGGACGCAGACCGCTTCAGCTCGTCAACGTACCGCATGATCCGCATCGCCCTGATGAAGGCTTCACAGCCCTGCTCGTGATCCTCTTGCCGAGGATGACCTTTGGCTTTCGTGTGGTGAAGCGGTCCTCCGCACCGGACGCAGCAGATCAATCGGAGCGTCGCTGGACGTCGCCCCGGAGGCATTGGTGCCGGCCACGAGTACTGCATGATCAAGCCACCGCCTCCGCGAGAAAACCCTGACCACGAGCATAGAGCCTGCCTGGGGTGGCGCTGGACGGCCACTGCTGCTGCTGTTGCTGCCTGACTCCTACCCGCCCTGAGGGGAGGGCGGCGAGCCACCCGCGATTGACCGAGGTTAGCCCGCCTGTCTACCCTCGCATCTATGCGGACTGCCCGACTGCGACATTCCGTCCTAGGCGTACTCCTCCTAGCTGTCTCAGCTGCCCTGTTGATGGTCTGGCTGTGGTTCGGCCATCTGTGGTTCGCGATCGTCACCGGCTTCGTTGTCGGGCTCGTGCTGATAGCCCTGATGCTCCGGAACGGATGGCACCAGACGAGTCCGGAAAGCCTCGAATCACGCGGTTTCAGTCCGGAATCTGACTGGGATTCCAATCTGATGGATCCAGGCCTGCACCGAGAGATGGTCCCCATAATCCCGGCCTTCGGGCGCCGTGGGATATCCAATACCCCCAACCGGCGTCCGGCCGCCCAGCCGGCCCCCGGGTCGTTCGCCCGGCGGCGTGCGCCGACAGCCTGGAACGGCCAGCCCGACCGGCGGCGCGGCCGGCTTTCCCCGGAAGCCCTGGTCACGTTCGCCGAGGAGCGCGAGGCCGCCAGCATCGACGAAGTGCTCGGCGCACTCGACCACGACCTGGTCGGCCTGGTGCCCGTGAAGCGGTGGATCGAGGACATCGCGCTGCTGCTCCTGGTGGACCGGGCCCGGCAGAGATTCGGCCTCGAGGCCCCCCGGCCAAACCTGCACATGTGCTTCACCGGCCCGCCGGGCACCGGCAAGACCACCGTGGCGCTGCGCATGGCCGAACTCCTGCACCGGCTCGGCTACCTGGAAAGCGGGCACCTGGTGCACGCCATGCGCGACGACCTGGTCGGCCAGTACATCGGGCAGACCGCACCCAAGACCAAGCGCGTGCTCGACCAGGCCATGGGCGGGGTGCTGTTCATCGACGAGGCCTACTATCTGTACCGCGCGGCCGACTCCAAGGACTATGGCCAGGAGGCCATCGACATCATGCTGCAGGTGATGGAGAAGGAGCGCGACAATCTTGTGGTCATCCTCGCGGGCTACAAGGACCGGATGGACGACTTCTTCGAGAGCAACCCGGGCATGCATTCCCGGATCGCGCACCACCTCGACTTCGCCGCCTACGATGCCGACGAGCTCGTCGCGATCGGGCGGCTAATGCTCGAGCAGTCCAGTTACTACCTGTCCCCGGGCGCCGAGGAGGCGTTCCGCCAGTACCTGTCCCGCCGGATGCGCGGGCCCCGGTTCGCCAACGCCCGCAGCGTGCGGAACGAGCTGGAACGCACCAGGCTCCGGCACGCGCGCCGGGTGGCCACTGACGCCAGCCGCGGTTGGAACCGCGACGACCTGATGCGCCTTGAGCCATCGGACATCCTGCCTAGCTGGGACTTGCTAGACAGTGATCCGTCGTAGCTGCCTCGTAGTGGCGCTCATGTAGGGGCCTTTGACGTGGGAGCCGCCTATCGGAATCGAACCGATGACCTACGCATTACGAGGAGGATTCAAGCCGTCCACGACCGTCCATCGAATCACTCCCGGCCTGTTCGCTGCGCTTCTTGTTCCGCCCACGTCCAAGGCTGTCCAGGGCCGCTGTTAGCAGATCCGTTAGCAAGATCGGTTGAGCCAAGTCAAGCCGAGTCTGCCAGCCGCCGTGATCCCTGCAACAGCGGCCTGTCAGAGTTGGCTGACATCCTCTGTGGTTATGGACACCCTGCGGTTTTGGCAGCTGATCGAGGATGCCCGCGGCCAGGTCGCGGATCCGGCGGATGATGAGGTGGTCGCGGCCCAGACCTCTGCCATGCTTGCCGATCTTCCGCGGGAGGAGATCGTTGCCGCCCAGCGTGTGTTGTCGGGCCTAATGGTGTCGTCGGCGGGTGAATCCTGTACCGGTGCCTGGCGGGGCCGGGTCCACATTGGGCCGCCGTTGACAAATGGCCGACTCCTACCGGACTGCGCTGTGGGCCGCCGCTTATCTGATCAACGGGGGCTGCTCGGACGACGGCTTCGACTACTTCCGTGGCTGGCTGATCGTGCAAGGCCGTCAGGTGTTTGGGCAGGCCGTGGGCGACCCCGATGCACTCGCTCACCTAGCGGTCATCCCTCTGGCGCCAGGCCGTACATTCCTGGAATGTGAGCCTGCCCTGTATATCCCCGCACAGGCTCACAGAGCCGCGACAGGTGAGCAACTCCCAGCCGACGCGTACACGCCTGCTCCCCGAGAGCCAGTCGGCGGATGGGACTTCGACTTTGACGACCATCTGGAGATGAAGCGCCGACTGCCCCGCCTGGCCAGACTCTGCTGGCCTGACGAAGTCGCACCCTGACCCGCTACTTAGAAGGTGCCGCACAGTTGTCCGAGACGGTCTCTAAGCTGCGCGGACAGCCTGGGGCAGTCCGGCCCGAGACGACGGCGTCCGGCCCCGTTGGTGTCGGTTGCGGGTGTCGGAAAGACGCCCAAGTCTGGTTCACCGAACAGTTTGCCTTGTAAAACGGCAGTGGAGCATGGACGCCAGAGTGGGCATGTCAAGAGCCTGAGCCTGGGGAGGTAGCCCGAAGGACCTTGGGTGCGTGGGCCGTTGGATTACGAAAGAAAACATGCCCTATTCTGACCTCACCCATCGACGTCAAGAGAGGTGATCATGGCAAGTTTTGTTCAGCAGCTTCCAGCTCTGATTGGCGTAGTCATTGGTGCCTCCGCTTCATATCTTGCGGGCACCGCCACAGAGCGCGCACGCTGGCGGCGTGAACAGGCGGCGCGCTGGGACGAGAAACGCGCTCAAGCATATGTTGACTACGCCTACGCAATCAAGAATGTTCATGTGCAATGCAGGCGCATTGCTGACAACTATTATGGTCTTGGTGGCGGTTATCGTGGGCCTGGTGGCAATTATCGTGGTCAAGGTGCCAGAAACGAGGCTTTTAATTATGCCGAAGCCCTTTCGGAGCTTGGACAGCTAACCGACGAGAGGACAGCGAAATGGGAGTCTGTATTACTACTGGGCAGTCCCGATACTATCGCCACGGCGCGGACATGGCATCGCCGCGCCTGGCATGTGGAACTCTTTGCTCGTGGCGAACGCACTGACGCGGTAGAGTGGAAAGCTCTGCTTCAAGAGTTCATCGTTGACAGGGAGCGTTTCTATGCGGCGGCCCGAAGCGATCTAGGTATAGAGAGTGGTGACGTTCCGACTTCAGGCCCCTGGGGAAGAATCGCCACTAGCAAGCTCGGGCGAGGGGTCCTCGGAAGTCCCACCCGATGTTGCTTAGCATGAGGCCGGCACCGTGCGGATCTGGCCATGCCCGGTGTCATTGTGGTCAGCAATGGTGGTCAGCTCCGTCTGGCCTGCCGCGACCAGCTGACCGCTTGCATGCCATATCCAGCCAGGTTGTCCGGGACTGGCGCTGGCCTCGGCATGTATCTCGTCAGAGTCCACGTCGAGCCGCCGCAGGCCGAGCTGGTTAGTGTCGGTCTCGGGTGTCAGGTAGAGGACCAGCTGTGGGGTTTGATTGTGCCGAGCTGCGAGGTCTCGTTGAGGGTCCGTCCTCCTGGTAGGTGCCGATCTCTTGCCGTGGAAGATCAGCGTCAAGGGTGGCGCTTGCGCCATCGCGTGAGCGACGCCAGTGTAGCGAGCGCCCTTGATGGTGATCTTGCGCGGCGACAGGATGCCCGGCGCGAGGAGGACGGGCTGCACCTGCGCGAACCGGTCATCAGAGTGCAGGCGACATCGGCGGAGGCGATCCCTCCTTTATAGGGCACGTCCGCGTCGTCGGAAGTTACACCAGCATGATCCTCCTTCCGGTTCCTGTTGGTGTGGCTCCTGATGTCGAGAGTGCAGCTAGACTCCAGAACTATGCCTAACGAAGCGACTGTGGGTTTCTGGAGCTATGCTCACGATGACAATATATTGGACGGCGATGCTATCCTGGACCTTGCCCGCCATATTAAGGAGGAGTATAGCCTTCTGGCGGGAGAGCCGCTGGAGATATTTATCGATCGTGACGGTATAGCTTGGGGAGAGGAATGGCGAGAGCGCATTGATTCCTCGCTGTCTCAAACAATCTTCTTCATACCTATCATTACGCCACGGTATTTCACGAGGCACGAATGTCGTCGGGAGCTGCTGGAGTTTGCGGCGAAGGCTAAGGGTCTTGGCGTTGACGAGCTACTTTTGCCCATCCTTTATGTTGAGGTAGCTGATCTTTCGCCAGAAAGCGACGATGAAGTTGTCGCCCTCGTGGCTAAGACACAATATGTCGATTGGCATGAGACTCGACTATTGGAGCCTGCCTCTCGAGGCTACAGGGCAGCTGTAAATTCACTTGCCCGCCGCTTGCAAGAGATTGCTAGCAAGGTTGCGGAGGTTCAATTTAATCGTGAGCTGAACGCAGACCTGGACGCTGACGGTGGCAGCGGAATCGCGGATTTGGTGGAGAGAATAACTAAAGTACTCCCCGATTGGCTAGAGGCTGTTATGGCTGAGAAAACCGTCGAGGTTCAGGCCCAAGCAACGCTAAACCACGGCCTGGCGCAGATTGACAAGCTTCGCAGAGCGGGGGCGCCTGCGTTCCTCGATTTTGGCTGCACAAATGCGCTTGGCCAGGGAGATGCTTCCCATTGCGGAACGAGGACAAAAAGATGCCAGGGTGTATCTGGCACGGACACCGAGCTAGATCCGCTCGTATCTGGCCTTGCGCGGCTAGTCAGAGAACACCCTGAGGCCTTTCAGCTGGCGCTGCCAATTAGAGAAGGTATAGATGAGGCGATGACTGAAATTAGAGCGGGGAAAAGGCTGGACCAGGTGTTGACCAAAAATCCTCGAGTTAAGGGTCTAATGCAAATATTTGCTGAGATGCGACATTTGGGCCGCGTGTTCCAGAAATGTCATGCCATATTGGTGGACAGGGCGCGAACTGCGACTGAAGGGAATGAAATTGTCGAACGTTGGGATACAGAGCTAAGATTGCCTACTACGTAATTCTCTCATCGGCTTAGGTCGTGATGCCTGGTCATCCTTGCGATAGGTGCCCAATCGAGCTGGGGAAGATCGTGTGAAGGGTAGCGCTTGCGTCATCGCGTGGGCGATGCGCGTAGCGCTTTTGACCGTGATCTTTCCCGACTTGGTGGCGGATGACCGGGGCGAATGACAGCCTCTACGCGGCGCGTGGCTGCGCTGGCTCGTGGCGACCTCCAGCTGTGGGGACCCGGTGCCGGGAGCCTGGAGTGCGCCGACGCCGCCGTGGCCCGAAGGGCCTAAGAGCGGCACGAGGCGCCTAACGCATGACGCCTCCCCGGGTTAACCGCGGAGCCGTGCCAGGCTGGGACTCCGCCGCTTGAGCCAGTGCAACTTCGTCTTGCCGCTGCTGATCTAAGGCCAGCTGGCGGCGGTGCCCCGGCGCGCTTCTCCTCCTGATAGGTGCCGAGGTCTTGCCGTGGAAGATCAGTGTCAAGGGTGGCGCTTGCGCCATCGCGTCAGCGACGCGCCCTGGGCGCGCCCTTGACGGTGATCTTTGCGCGGCGAGAGGATGCCCGGCGCGAGGAGGACGGCCCGGTCAGATCACGCAGGCGCGGTCACCGGGCAGCGTTACGGCCTGAGCCACCGGCCTGCGGGTGCGGGCCAGCTGACCGGCGTGCGGCGCCGCGCCCGTAGGGCTTCCGCCCGGCAGGGCGCGGCAGGCCGCCGCCCCACAGTCCGGCGGTTGCCCACCGCTCCTCCGCCCTGGCCTGTGGTGGCGCTCGGTCTGCCGGTCACGCATTTCCCCGGATGACTTCGCGCTCACTGCGCCCGATCCGGCCCGTCGGGCCGGACGGCTGGCGCGCCGCAGGCGCGCCCTTGATGACAGTGAAGAAAATCCTCACAGGGCGACGAATCCCGCCGTGTCAGTCCGGGCGCTGACCCGTGCTGGCTGCGATCGCGGTTGGAGATTCACCCAAGGCGGCTGCGAGCCGGGCAAGGGTCCGGCTGCGGCAGCAAGAGGCTGGCTGCCGCTCTAGCTTGGATACCGTGTGCGCGCTGACTCCCGCCAGCTTGGCCAGCTCGACCTGTGATAGCGCCCGCTGGCGGCGGAGTTCCCGCAGTCGCTGGCCATCGATAACGGCTGTCCAGCGTTCCGCGTGGCCGGTGGGCCTGGTGGCCATCAGTCGGTCCAGTCGAAGCGGGCCCAGATGGTGCGGCCGTCCTGGTCGCCGTCGATGCCGCATTCGCTGGCGAGGGCGCGGACGATGTCGAGGCCGTGGTGCTGGCTCGGGTCCCTGACGGCGGGAGTCCAGGGGCCGCCGTTGTCCTCTACCTCGATCCAGGCGTAGTCGCCTGGGCTGATCTTGGCCCGGACGGTGAAGGTGCCGCCGGGCAGGCGTGAGTGGCTGTGGATGGCGGCGTTGGCGGCGAGTTCGGAGGCGCACAGGATCACGTCGTCGGCCATGGGGCAGCCGCGGAGTAGTGGGCCGCAGGTCGGCCCGGACTGCGCTGATGTGCTCCGGTGTGCCTGGGTAGGTGACGCCGGTGGTGCGTAACGCGAGCGCCCGGGGCGCTGGAGAGTTCATCGGTCCTCGCTCGTGCGGCTGGCCTACGACCTCGGATGACGCAGAGCGTACTCTGAGTACTGGCAACGTACAATAAGTACGTGACACTTCGTGTACTAGGTCAGCACGCTAAGTGCGAGCATGGCGGTCACGGGACTTGGAGGAGACTCATGTTCGGTCTGTTCGTCCGCTTCACGTGCAAGGACGAGGCCAGCGCCGAGGCTTACGACCGGCTGGTAGCCGAGACCGTCGAAGCCATCAAGGCGGACGAGCCGGGAACGCTGGTGTACGCGACCCACCTGGTGGAGGGCCAGCCGCTGCAGCGGATCTTCTACGAGCTGTACCGGGACCGGGCCGCGTTCGAGGCGCACGAGGCGTCCCCGGCCACCCGCCGCTACCTGGCCGAGCGGGACCAGTACCTGGCCAGCACCGAGGTTGACTGGCTGACCCTGCAGACGGGCAAAGGCACAGGCGGTTGAGCACGCCGGACTATCAGCAGGCCCTGGGCCGGAAGATCGCCGCCGAGCGGCGCCGCCGGGGCCTGTCCCAGCCCGAGCTGGCCCGGATGATCGACCGGTCGGTGGCCTGGGTGTCCCAGGTCGAGCGCGGCGTCCGCAAGGTCGACCGCATGTCGGTGCTGGAAACCCTCGCCGCGGCGCTCGACATCCCGCTCGCGGAACTGGCCGCGGAGGCACCCGTGGTCGCCGCGGTGACCGAGGAGCCCCCGGGCGCGGGCGAACTGCGGCTGGTCCTGTCCGGCGCTCACATGCTCCGCGCCATGCTCGGCGGTGGGCGCGCACCGGCGGTCAGCACGCTTCGCGGCAAGGCTGCCAAGGCGTGGGACCTGACGCACGCCGGGCGCTACACCGAGCTGACCGAACCTGCTGCACGGCCTGGTCCCCGACCTGGAAACCGCTGCCCGGACAGCACCCGAGAAGCAGCGGGCGGAAGCGTTCGAGCTGCTGGCCACGACGTACCAGGCTTGCTCGGCCGCCCTGGCCAAGCTCGGTGAGCCGGACGTGGCCTGGATCGCCGCTGACCGGGCCATGGCGGCCGCCGAACGGGCGGGTGACCCGCTGCTGGTGGCGGCCGGGGCGTACCGGCTGGTGTTCGTGTTCATCGCCGCCCGCCACTACGGCCAGGCCGAGGAGACCGCCCGCACCGCCGCCGACGCCCTCTCGCCGATGGCGGACGAGGGCAACGAGCAGGCCATGTCGTTGCAGGGTGGCCTGACCTTGCAGCGCGCCGTCATCGCCGCCCGGCTCAACGACGCCGACACCGCCTATGGCCAGCTTGAGCGGGCCAGCCAGATCGCCGGGCAGCTCGGCGAGGGCCGCAACGACTACAACACCGAGTTCGGCCCGGCCAACGTCGGCTTGTATGAGATCGCGGTCGCCGTCGAACTCGGCGATGCGGGCCGGGCTCTGCGGGTCGCCGCCACGGTGGACACCGCCGGGCTGTCCGCCGAACGGCGCGCCCGGATGCTCATCGACGTGGCCCGCGCGCACGCCCAGCGCCGCCAGGTCACCGAAGCGGTCGCCGCGCTGCGTGAGGCCGAGGAGATCACCCCGGAACAGGTCCGCAGCCATGAGCTGGTCCGGCTGCTCGTCTCTGACCTGCTCACGATGCAAGACCCGCCCGCCAGCGAGCTGCGCGACCTCGCGGGACGGCTGACCGACCAGAAACTGAGCTGATATCGAGTGTATTGGGCACGTACTTTGGGTACGTGTTACGTCGAGGACCGTTGAGCCCTCCCCTCATCGAGGGATGGCCGTGGAAACGCCGGGCCGGTGAATCACCGGGTGCCCGGTCACGGTGCCACCAGCCCCACATGACAGCGCCTGAGCGGCAGCAACCCTGGCCAGGCCCCATGCGGCAGAGCACCGCTGATCCCCGCACCCGATTACCCCCGCGCCTGGCTGCGGTTCGCCTCCGCTCGTCCACCCCGCCCGCAAGGGCAGACGAGAGGAGCACCACCTTTGCCCACCGACCCCACCCCCGCAGGCGCCGTCCGGCACCCCGGCGGATGCCTGCAACCCGTCCTGCTGCGTGGCCGCGTCGACCACATCGACGGAGCCACCGGCGAACTGCTCCACCGCTACACCACCGTGCACGAACCCGGCGGCGTCCTGCCCATCGCCTGCAAGACCCGCCGCGCCTCCCGGTGCCCGCCGTGCGCCGAGGTCTACCGGGCCGACACCTACCAGCTCATCCGCGCCGGGCTGACCGGCGGCAAGGGCATCCCCGCCACCGTGGCCCAGCACCCGTGCGTGTTCACCACGCTGACCGCACCCTCCTTCGGTCCCGTCCACGCCTGCCGGGAACGCGACGGCAAGGCACTGGCCTGCCATCCACGCCGGAACGCCGGGGCCTGCCCTCATGGCGTCCGCATGTCCTGCACGCGAGAAGCACGCCCGGGACGACGACCGGCTCGGCGAACCGCTGTGCCCGGACTGCTACGACTACACCGGCTCGGTCCTGTTCAACGCCTGCGCCCCCGAACTGTGGCGCCGCTTCACCATCACCCTGCGCCGGACCCTCGCCCGCCAGGCCGGGCTCACCGGCAAGGCGTTCGCCGCCCAGGCCCGGCTCTCCTACGCCAAGGTCGCCGAATACCAGCGCCGCGGGGTCGTCCACTTCCACGCGATCATCCGCCTCGACGGCCCCGCCGGACCGGCCACCGCCCCGCCCGCCTGGGCCACCCTCGCCCTGCTCACCGCCGCCATCGCCCAGGCCGCCCGCACCGTCCACGTCGAGACCCCCGCCGCACCGGGACTGCCCGCACGGACTCTGGCCTGGGGCCGCGAACTCGACACCCGCCCGGTCACCACCACCGGGGAACTGACCGATACCAAGGTCGCCGCGTACGTCGCCAAGTACGCCACCAAGGCCGCCGAATGCACCGGCACCCTCGACCGCCGCATCACCCCGGCCGACCAGCTCGCCGAGCTGCCCGTCCGCGACCACGCCCGCCGCCACATCGCCGAATGCCTGCGCCTGGCCAAGCTCCCCGCGTTCGAGGACCTGCACCTGGCCGCCTGGGCACACATGCTCGGCTTCGGCGGCCACTTCTCCACCAAGAGCCGCGCCTACTCCACCACCCTCGGCACACTCCGCGCCGACCGCGCCGCCCACCAGCGCGAGCCGCCAATAGCCGCCGGGCTCCTGCCCGACCTCGACGGCGACACCACGCTCAGCCGTCACCACTGGCACTCGCCGGACGACTACCGCCGCCGACCGCGGCCTCACCTGCCCGCCTGACAGGGAGGTGCGCCATGCCCCGGCTCCTGCTGACCGTCCCCGAAGCCGCCGAGGCCCTGGCCATCTCCCGCAGCAAGCTCTACGAGCTGCTGGCCAGTGGCGCTATCGCCTCGATCCGCATCGACGGATCACGGCGCATCCCGCTCACCGCCCTGGAGGAGTACGTCTCCAGGCTGCTCGCCGAAAGGACCGCCGCGTAATGCCCCGCAAAGAACAGCCCCCAAGCTCCGCGATGGCGTCATGAAGCGCGGAGCCACCTGGTCCTACGTGATCCGCGTCAAGGACACCGAGACCGGCATCAGCAAGCCCCGGTGGGTCGGCGGCTTCGCCACCGAGGAAGAAGCCAAGGCCGCCCGCGACGAGGCCCGGGTCAAGGCTCACCGGGGCGAGTACATCGACCGCAACCGGATCACCGTGGCCGCGTACCTCGATGACTGGATCGACAGCCACGCCATGGAGATCAAGCCGCGCACCCTGCACGACTACCGCTCCTGCATCCGGCTCTACGTCACGCCGCGCATCGGCCACCTGCCCATCCAGGCCGTGCGCCCGTCCACGATCACCAAGCTCTACCGCGACCTGCTGACCAGCGGAGGCCGGGACGGCAAGCCGCTGGCCGTCGCCACCGTCACCCACCTGCACGCGGTGCTGCGGAAGGCGTTCCGTGACGCCGTGATCGTTGACGAGCTGATCGGCAGCAACCCGGTGGAACGGGCCAAGCGGCCCCGAGCCCAGGCCCACGAGCCCGGCACCGTCTGGACCGTGGCCCAGCTCCGGGCATTCCTGGCCACCGCAGCACAGCCACCGGCTGGGCGCCTTCTTCCACGTCGCCGCCTACACCGGAGCCCGCCGGGGCGAGCTGCTCAACCTCCGCTGGCCAGATGTCGACTTGGACGGCAAAGAAGACTCACCATCACCGGATCGACCGCCGTGATCGCGGGCGAGCGCATCGACGGCACCACCAAGAGCGGCCGGACCCGCGTCGTGTCCATCGATGACGAGACCGTCGCCGTCCTGCGCCAGCACAAGGCCGACCAGGCCGCCGACCAGCTCAAGGCGGGCGACTCCTGGCGCGGCGTCAAAGACGGCTACGTGTTCACGACCGGCTGGGGCGAGCCGATCTACCCCGACACCGTGACCTCGCTGATGGCCAAGCTCATCCGCGCCCACAACGAGCCCGAGCAAGGACCACGCCCGAAGGACCAGCTACCGCACGCCCGGCTGCACGACCTGCGGCACATCCACGCCACGACCCTGCTGCTGTCCGGCGTCCCGGTCCACGTCGTCGCCGCCCGCCTGGGCCACGCCGACCCGGCCATCACCCTCCGGGTCTACGCCCACGTCATCCGCACCGCCGAGGCCGCCGCCGCGGACATCTTCGCCCAGGCCGTGAACGCCGCATAACCGGCACCGACAGCGCCCAGCGCCCGCTGTTAGCAAGCCCGTTAGCAAGAAGGCCCCTTCCATGATCGGAAGGGGCCTGCTGACGTGGGAGCCGCCTATCGGAATCGAACCGATGACCTACGCATTACGAGTGCGTCGCTCTAACCGACTGAGCTAAGGCGGCATGCCGCGATCTGGCGGCCCACCGAGTCTACCGGTCTGTTCCCCGGGCCGTACCGAGCCTCATCAGGGCCAGCGCCCTCAGGGACAGACGGTGCCGCTGCGCGGGACAGCCAGGTCCACCAGGTACCGGTTCACCAAGCCGTCCACGCACGAGCTGCCCATCATGTACGCGGTGTGCCCGTTGCCATCCCAGCCCAGCAACACCCCGGACTCCAGGTCCCCGGCCAGGGCCTGGGCCCAGCGGTACGGCGTGGCCGGGTCCCGCTGGTTGCCGATAACCAGGATCGGCGGGGCGCCCGCAGCCCGGATCGACGGCAGCGGGGCCGAGCGGACGGGCCAGTAGGCGCACGGCAGGCTGCCCCACATGATCGACGCCCCGAAGGCCGGCGCGGCCCGGGCGGCCGTCGCGGCCGCGGCGCGCCAGCGGGCCAGGCCCGACGGCCCTTTCCCGGAAGGCCAGGGCCGGTCCAGGCATTCCACCGCCATGTTCGCGTCGGCCAGGTTCGTGTACTGGCCGGCGGTGTTCCGCTCCCAGAGCGCGTTGGCCAGCTCGACCAGCACGGTCGCGTCGCCGCCGAACGCGGACGTCAGCGCCTCACGCAGCGTCGGCCAGTAGCCCTGGCTGTACAGCGCGGTCGCGATCCCGTTCAGCACCAGGGCCCCGTCCGCGCGCTGGTTGCTCAGGTTGTTGATCAGCGGATGCGCCGTGGCCCGGCTGACCAGAGCCTGGATCCGGGCCACGCCCGCCGCCACGGAGCCGCGCCCCACGGGGCAGCCGGCCCGCGCGACGCAGTCCGCCACGAACGCGCGCAGCGCGACCTCGAAGCCCTGCCCCTGCACGATATTCATCCGCAACGAGGAGCTACCGGGGTCGATCGCCCCGTCCAGGACCAGGGCCCGGACATGCGAGGGAAAGAGCTGCGCGTACCAGGTGCCCAGGTAGGTGCCGTAGGACTTGCCGAGATAGGTCAGCTTCGCGTCGCCGAGGGCGGCGCGCAGGACGTCCATGTCCCGGGCCGCGTTGGGCGTGCCCACCCACGGCAGCAGGGCTCCGGAATCGCGCTCGCAGCCCCGGGCGAACTGCTTCGCCTCGGTGATGACCGGGGCGAGGTGGCTGGCGCCGGTGAGGTTTTCGTTAGTGGAAAAGTAAGTGTCGAGCTGCGGGCCGGTCAGGCATCTGATGGCGGGCTCGCTGGCGCCCACCCCGCGTGGGTCGAAGCCGACGATGTCGAACCGGGCCCGGACCGGGGCGGCGATCTCGCTGCGCGCCTGCAGCGCGTAGCTGATCCCGGAGCCGCCGGGGCCGCCGGGGTTGACGACGAGGGAGCCGATCCGCTGGGCCGGGCCGGTGGCGGCCAGCCGGATCACCGGCAGCGAGAACCGCCGCCAGGCGGGCCGGTGGTAGTCGAACGGGACGAGCAGCCGGGCGCACTGGAACCCCTTGTTACAGGACTGCCAGTGCAGCTTCTGGGCGTAGTAGCCGGCCAGCGTGGCCGGCGGCGGACCGGGCGGCTCGGCGATCGGCGCACTGGCCTGCGGGCTGGGCGCCGCGCTGGACCCGCGCGCGCGGGCGGCCGGATGCGCGGTGGCGCTGGTGCTGCACGCCGCCAGGACGACGGCGCTTAGCGCGCCGGTCAGCGCCAGCGCGCACCGGCGCCTGCGCCGGATCAGGAAAGCCACGGGGCGACGTTACTCCGCGGGGGTCCCGGCCGCCTGGTCACCGTACTTGGCCTCGTAGGCCTGGCGGGACCCGCAGACGCTGGCCTTGGGGCAGGCGCACTTGCTGCCGTCGCGGGCCAGTTTCACCACGATCTTGTCGCCGGGCACGCTGTGGCCGGTGACCACGCCGGGGCCCTCGGGGGTCTCGACCGAGGAGCCGATGCTCGGGGCGTCCTTGCGGAAGTCCTGGTAGAGCGGGTGCTCGTACTTGAGGCAGCACATCAGGCGGCCGCAGGCCCCGGCGATCCGCAGCGGGTTGACCGGGAGGTCCTGGTCCTTGGCCATCCGGACGGACACGGGCTCGAAGTCCTTCAGGAACGTGGAGCAGCACAGGTCACGGCCGCACGGCCCGATGCCGCCCTGCAGCCGCGCCTCATCTCGCGGGCCGATCTGGCGCAGTTCCACCCGGCCGCGCAGTTTGGCGGCCAGGTCGCGGACCAGCGCGCGGAAGTTGACCCGGCCCGGGGCGCTGAAGTAGATCGTGTACACGTTGGGGTCGTCCACGTAGTCCACGCCGATGATCTTCATGGGCAGGCCGTGCTCGCGGGCCAGCCGCCGGGCGGCCACCCGGGCCTCGGCGCGCCGGCCCCGGTTGGCCTCGTCCCGGGACAGGTGGTCGTCGGTGGCCAGCCCGGCACACACCGGCAGCCCGTCCACGTCGTCATCCACCCACTGCGGGGCCCAGATGACGTCGGCTACCTCGGGGCCGCCGTCGGTGGGCACGAGGACCTTGTCCCCGACCCGGGGCGTGAGCGACCCGGGGTCCAGGTAGTAGAGCCGTCCGTATCGTTCGAAACTGACGGCCATCATCATGCCCATCGCCCCAGGTTACGGGGAGATCACGCGATCCGCTCCCCCGGGGCGGCCGATTTGCGCGGATTACGAGGTCGCGGGGCGGGGCGCCTGCCGGAAGGCGGCGCCGGACCGGAAGGGCGGTCAGGCGGGAACGGTGTCGGTGCACTGGCACTGGACCAGCGCGGGCGGCAGGATCCGGGCCAGCACGTCCCGGTGCACGGACGCGGCCTCGGCATGCCGCCGCAGGCCATCCGGGGTCAGGAGGACGTAGATGCCGCGCCGGTCCTCGCCGCACAAGCAGCGCTCGACCAGGCCGTGCTTGACCAGGCGGTCGATCAGGCGGGACAGGGCGCTCTGGCTGAGGTGTACCGCGTCGGCCAGTTCCTGGGCCCGGAACTTGTGCTCCGGGCTCTCGGACAGCCGGTCCAGCACCTCGAACTCGCTCACTCCGAGGCCCAGGTGGGCGAGTTCGTGGTCGAGCGCGGCGTTGGCGGCCGCATGGCTGGCGGTGATAGCCCGCCAGGTGGCCACCACCTGGTCATCGGGTCGCGCGGGCGTCCCCCCGCCCGGCACCACGCGCCCGGCCGGTACCCCGGGGCGATCCTGGGCGCCCGGACGATCCTGGGACTGCATCACACTCACGAGCGCATCGTAGCGCGGAACCAGATTAAATGCAACTGCATTAATTGCACTTGCATCTAGTGCACGTACATGGATATTGTCTGGGATCATGGAGTCAATCAGCCGCGCTCAGGCGGCATCTCCCTCCCAGTCCCTTCGTCCCCGGACGGCCCAGGGTTCCCGGGCGTCCGCCCCCCGCCCGCCCGCGCCGCCCGAGCGGGCCGGCGCCCAGCGGTGGAGCCCGCAACTGTGGGCCATCCTGATCGTGCTCTGCATGGCCCTGTTCCTCGACGCGCTCGACGTATCGATGGTCGGCGTGGCCCTGCCCGCCATCCGCGCCGACCTCGGGCTGTCCACGTCGTCGCTGCAGTGGGTGATCAGCGGCTACGTACTCGGCTACGGCGGCTTGCTGCTCCTCGGCGGCCGCGCCGCTGACCTGCTGGGACGGCGGCGTGTCTTCCTGGCCGCCCTCACCTTGTTCGCGGTGGCCTCGCTGTTCGGCGGGCTGGTCAGCAGCGTCGGCCTGCTGATCGCCGCCCGGTTCATCAAGGGCATCGCGGCGGCCTTCACCGCCCCGGCCGGGCTGTCCCTGCTCACCACCACGTTCCACGAAGGCCCGATGCGCACCCGGGCCATCAGCGTGTACTCAGCCTTCGGGGCGAGCGGGTTCTCGCTCGGCCTGGTGCTGTCCGGCCTGCTCACCGAGGTGAGCTGGCGGTTGACGCTGCTGGTGCCAGCGCCGGTGGCGCTGCTCACGCTGATCGCCGCGATCCGGTTCATCCCCCGCGCCCCCGCCTCGCGGGAGCCCCGCGGCAGCCGCCGGTTCGACATCCCCGGGGCCGCCGCCGTGACCGGCGCGATGCTGTTGCTGGTCTACACCGTCGTCTCGGCTCAGCAGGCCGGCTGGGGGTCGGTCCGGACCGTGGGCTCGTTCGCGGTCGTCGCCGTTCTCCTCGGCACCTTCGCGGTGATCGAGCGCCGCAGCGTGGATCCGCTGGTGCCGCTGGGCATCTTCCGCTCCGGGCCGCTGACCCGGGCGAACATCGGCGCGATGACGCTGTTCGGCTCGTACGTCTCGTTCCAGTTCCTGGTCACCCAGTACCTGCAGACCCTCGCCCACTGGTCCGCGATCGCGACCGCGCTGGCGTTCCTGCCGGCCGGCGTGATGGTGGCGGTGCTGTCCACCCGGATGAGTGCGATCATCGGGCGGTTCGGGACCGCCCGGGTCTCCGTGCTCGCGTTCGCCAGCCTGGTGGCCGGCTACGCGGTGTTCCTCCGGGTCGGCGTCCAGCCCGACTATCCCTCGGTGATCCTGCCGGCGGTCATCCTGATCGGCGTCGCGTTCGGCCTGGGCTTCTCCGCGCTCAGCCTGGCCGCGACCGACGGTGTCGCCGACGCGGAGCAGGGCCTCGCGGCCAGCCTGTTCCAGACCTCGTTCCAGGTCGGCGGCGCGATCGTGCTCGCCGTCGTGACGGCCGTGGTGGACGCCGGGGGCGCCAGCCGGATCACCTCGGCCCAGGCGACGCTGGGCGCCTACCGGCCCGCGCTGGCCGTGATCACGCTGGTGTCGGCGCTGGGAGCGGTGGCCGCGATCAGCGGCTTGCGTTCCGGCCGCCGCCAGGTGCGGCCGGCACCGGTCCCGGTTCCGGCGCGAGTCCCGGCCGTGATCGTCGAGGCCGGGGCGATCGCTGACGCGGACGGATACCAGGCACCGGCCCTCGCGATGGATGCGGCGCTGGACGTGGAGGCGGCGGACCTCATCACCGGGACCGCCCGTGAGCTGGAGGAGGACTGCGACACCCCGCTCTGCCTCTGACTTTTAGGCCGCCTGTGCTGTGCCGCCGCGCCCTTCCGGGCGGGGCGGCACAGCGCCGTTCACCAGGCCTCGTCGATCATCCTGGCCGGTCACCGGCGGCAGCGGCACCAGGCCCCCGTCGCGCAGCCAGCCGTTGAACCCGGCCGTGCACCGGCCCGACGGGCAGCAGGCCGCCGTTGAGCAGCCAGTGCTGGCCGGCGCTGTCCTGGCTGAGCTGGAGGAAGTCGGGACCCGTGTTGATGTCGGTGGTCCGGCCCAGCTTCCGCTGGTAGAGCACCCGCAGCAGCTGTCCGGAGGACCGGGACACCTGGATCACCGACAGGTCCTGGGGCGTCAGGTCAGCAACGCTGGTGCGCGCTGGTCGTCCGGCCGGTCAGCACGACCGCGGTGATCGTCGTGCCATCCGGGCTGATCTGCGCCTGGGCGATGTAGGGGTAACGCGGCGGACTGGCGGAGCAGGACCGGGCCGCTGTCCAGGCGGCCGCCGCCCGCGGCCGGGTTGAGCGCGCGGACCTCGGCGGTCCGGCCGCCATGCGCGCAGACCTCGCTGTTCACGCTGCAGGTGGCCGCACGACTGGCCGAGATAGACGAGCTGCCGGCCATCGCCGGTCCAGGACAGGCTGGCCACGCTGAACGCCGGACCGGTCCCGCCCCGCCATACGCTCCTGTCCCCGTCGCCACGTCGATGATGTCGATGTAGTCCGGATGCGGGCCGGGACAGGGCTGCTGTCCCGTATCGCCACAGCCCGGGCCCGCGTAGGCGAAGGCGAAGGCGACGGCGACCCGTGACCCGTCGGGCGAGGAGGCCATCGCGTCAGGAGTCCAGTTGCGGTTGCCGAGCACGCCTCCGGGCACCACGGCGAAGCCGGTGACCTGGCCCGACCTGGTCAGCGAGAACCGATACAGGCGCTCCCCCGACGTTCCCGGCGCGGCGGCCGCGACGAAGAACACCCCGCCCCGGGCGGCGGCGAGGAAGTCGTCCACGCCGGCGTTGGCCTCCCTGGGGACGGGGACTGTGGCGGTGATCTTCCCGGTGGCGGTGGAGCGCACCACTGGAGCGCCACCCCCGAGGCCTTCGGTCACGTAGTAAGCGGGTACCGGAGCCAGGCTGCCCGAAGGTCCGCTAGACGATCCGGTAAGCCTGGTCCCCAGGGCGATCGCCAGGCCGACCACCAGGACGATGCCCAGCGCGGCTGCGAGTGGCGCTACCCACGCCGCCCGCCGCCGGGGCGGCGGGGCGATCAGCGGGCGGAGCGTGTCCTGCGGGATGGCGCGGGCGGCGGCGGTCAGCGCGTCGGCCAGCCGTTCTTCGGTCCTGTTCATGCGGGCTCCCCGGCTGTTCATGCTGGCTCCCCGAGCTGGCGCGCCAGGGCAGCGATCCCCCGCGCGGCGGTCGACTTGACGGTGCCGGGACTGATCCCGAGCACGGCGGCGATCTCGGCTTCCGGCAGTCCCAGCCAGTACCGGAGCACCAGCACCTCGCGGCGCCGCCGGGACAGCCTGGCCAGGCCGGCCAGCACCTGCCTGCGGTCCTCGGCCAGCAGCGCTTCGCTCTCGGCGGACCGCTGGGTGACGTCCGCGGCCAGGACGTCGCGCGTGATCCCGAAGCGGCGCGCGACGGCCCGGCGCCGCAGCGCGCTGCGGCACCCATTCAGGACAGCGGCCCGGACGTACGCCAGTGTGCCGTCGGGGTCGGGCAGCTGGTCCCGGGCGCACAGGCGGGCGAACACGTCCTGGACGATGTCCTCGCCTGACGCCCGATCCCCAGTCATCAGGGCGGCCAGCCGGACCAGTTCAGCGTGGTGCGCGCGGTACAGCGCGGTCACCCGGGCCCCGGAGTCAGCCACGGAGGAGGCGCCCGGTCCCAGTCCGCCTGCCTCCCAGGTCTGGTAGCTCATACCTAGTGCACGCGCGAGCTGCCATTCCGTTGCCTGCCAATCCCCGGGGGAGGCCGGCAGAGATCACGGCCGGGAGCCGTTAGCCGGCCAGGAGGGCGAGGGTGAGTTCCTCGACGGCCAGCAGGGGGGCCACGTTGAGTTCCAGGCGCTCCCGGCAGGTCATGATCGCTTCCATCCGGCGCACCGTGGCCTCCGCGGTGCTGGCCGCCGCCAGCCGGCCCAGTTCCTCCTCGTGACCCGCGCTGGCCAGGTCTACGTCGGCGTCCAGCTGGACCACCAGCACGTCACGGTAGAAGGCGGCCAGGTCCAGCAGCGCCCGGTCGAGGGCGTCGCGCTTCAGCCGGGTGGCCCGGGACTTCTGCCGGTCCTCCAGGTCCTTCATGGCGCCGGCCGAACCGCGTACCGCCTTGGCCACGCCCTTGCCGGTGGAGCCCTCGCCGAACGCCTTGCGCAGCGCGTCCCGCTCCGGCGTGTTGAGTTCCTCGGTCACCGCGGCCGCCTCCTGCTCGGCCGCTTTCACCAGCCCGGCCGCCGCGCTCAGCGCGGTGCCCAGGTTCGTGATCCGGGCCGGGAGGCGGAGCACCTCGGCGCGGCGCTGCGCCGCCTCGGGGTCGGTGGCCAGCCGCCGGGCCCGGCCCACATGACCCTGGGCCGCCCGGGCGGCGGTCAGGGCCCGGGCCGGGTCCACCCCGTCCCGGCGGGCGAGCACCTCAGCCACCGCCTCCGGCGGCGGCGTGCGCAGGGTGACCAGCCGGCAGCGGGACCGGATCGTCGTGACGAGCTCTTCCGCGGAAGGCGCGCAGAGCAGCCAGACCGTCCGGGGCGAGGGTTCCTCGATCGCCTTGAGCAAGGCGTTGGCAGCCTGCTCGGTGGCGCGGTCGGCATCCTCGAACACCACCACCTGCCAGCGTCCGCCCGACGGCGCCCCAGCGGCCCGCAGCACCAGGTTGCGGGTCTGCTTGACCCCGTACGACAGCCCCTCCGGCCTGACCAGCATCAGATCGGGATGGGTGCCCGCACGCACCTGGTGGCAGCTCGGGCACTGCCCGCAGCCCTGGTCCGGGCAGAGCAGCGCGGCCGCGAACGCCCGGGCCGCCACCGACCGGCCTGATCCGGGCGGCCCGGTGAACAGCCAGGCGTGCGTCATGCCCAGCGCGTTCTCGCCGCGGAGCAGCCGGGCCGCGACGGAGGCCGCCTGTTCCAGCTGGGCTACCACCCGCTCCTGGCCGACCAGGTCGCCGAAGACCGGCGCGCTGCTCACCGCTACTTTCCTGTCCATACCTCATCGACGATAGCCGGGAAGCTGCCCGTGTTGGCCTCGGCCATGGGCGGGATCGGGTCCGGCAGCATCTCACGGACCCGCTCCTGGATCGCCCGGCTCACGTCCTCCGGCCGCTGGGACGCGTCGAGCACCAGGTAGCGGTCGGGATCCTCGCGGGCCAGGCTGAGGAAACCCCGGCGGACCCGCTCGTGAAAGTCCAGCGGCTCGGCTTCGAGCCGGTCCGCTGACCGGGCCCGGCGGCCGAGTCCGCTGGCGGGCGGCATGTCGAGCAGCACGGTGAGGTCGGGCATCAGCCCGCCGGTCGCCCACTGGTTCAGCTTGGCCACTTCGGCTGTGGGCTGGTTCCGGCCCGCGCCCTGATAGGCGAGGGAGGAGTCCACGTACCGGTCGGTGACCACGACCGCGCCACGCTCCAGCGCGGGGAGGATGATCGAGGAGACGTGCTCGGCCCGGTCCGCCGCGTAGAGCAGGGTCTCGGCCCGGGCCGAGAGCCCGGCGTGCGCGGTATCCAGCAGCACCGCGCGCAGCCGCATGCCAATCTTGGTCGCGCCGGGTTCCCGGGTGGTGATCACGTCGTAGCCCTGGTCACGCAGCCAGATGGCGAGCAGCCGGGCCTGGGTGGTCTTGCCGGCCCCCTCACCGCCCTCCAGCGCGATGAACACGCCGTGCCGGGCAGGGGCCGCCTCGTACCCGTTGACGTGGCCCGGAACCGGCTGGAACTCTTCCCCCCGGACCGCAGCCACCAGGTCCTCACGTAGCGGCACGCCCTTACGGTCGTCCATTTGCCGGTAGGAGACCACGCCGAGCCAGACCGCGATCGCCGCGGCCAGCAGCATCACGCAGTTGTAGCCGATCCCCTCGTAGCTGACGTGGGCGATGTGCAGGCTCCCGGCCCCGGACACGCCGCGGAACAGCGCGGTGAAAGCGGCGGCCACAAATGGGGATACCGCGATCACGCTGAACAGGACGACGCGGATGGCGGAGTTGAGGAATGCGAACGTGCGCCCCCTCGTGTCGTCGTCCACCTCGAGACCGACGATCGTGTAGCCGGTCACGTAGGCCACCCCGGCGCAAGCGCCCAGCAGGACGACCAGCACCACGGTGACGACCAGGTTGGGGATCAGCGCGATGAGCGCGAGCGGGATGGCCGCGCTGACGATGCTCAGCCCGAACAGCCGCCGCCGGCTGAAGCCGCTGAGGATGCGCAGGCCGAGGAACATCCCGCCGGCCAGCCCCACGAAGATCGCGGCGAACACGACGCCCCAGCCCGCGTTGCCGCCGTGCAGCGTGTTCGTGATGTACGGCTGGCCGAGCCCGACCACTACCCCGCCGGCCGCGAACGCCCCGACCATGCCGATGACCAGGCCGCGCACCACCGGGGTGCGGCCGATGAACCGCCAGCCCTCCCAGATGGTCTTGGCCACCGAGGGCGCGGAGATGTGCGAGCTGAACTGCCGCTTGGGGATCTCCCGCAGCGCGTAGATGGTCAGCGCGGACACCACGAACGTCGCCGTGTTGAAGTACAGCGCCAGGTTGACCGGGTTGGTGCTGAAGTAGTGCGACAGCCCTTCGAGGGCCCGGCTGACCAGGGACAGCAGGCTGAACAGGATCCCGGCGATCGGGGCGGTGCCGAACGTGGTGAACAGGCTGTACTGGTTGGCCTCTTCCAGCCGGTCCGGGGGCACCAGGTTCGGCACCGAGGCGTCCTTGGCCGGCGTCCAGAACAGAGAGACGCAGGACGCGAGGAACTGCACCACGTAGACCCAGGTCAGCGGGTTAACGAAGTGGATCGACAGGTCCAGCGGGATAGTCAGGTACAGGGCCGCGCGCAGCACGTCGCCGACGATCATGTTCACCCGGCGGTCCAGCCGGTCCGCGACCGCGCCAGCCAGCGGCCCGAGCACCAGGGCGGGCAGCAGCGACACCAGCCACACCCCGCCCACCGCGCTGTACTGCGCGGCGGCGCCGTTACCGGCCAGGGCGTACGCGAGCGAGGCCAGCGCGACCAGGCTCAGCCAATCCCCCAGGCTGGACAGCGAGGTCGCGATCCACAGCCGCCGGAACGGCCTGATGGACAGGACGTTGCTGCGCCGCTCGCGCGAGGGGGATCGGAAGTTCACTGGGTCAGGGTATCCACACCAGAGGGGCTCGCGTGGCCTGCAAGCTTGCGAAATGTCCGGCAGCTACAGCGTTCCGGGGCCATCCGGGGTCCGGGACGCGCCCGGCCCCGCCGCCGGTCGCAGCCCCGGCCGGGCCGCGTCTCCGCGATCGATCCCCCTTAGGTCCGGCTGGGCTTCTTCGGGGCGGCCTTCTTGGCGGCGGCCTTCTTGGCGGCCGGCTTCTTCGCCGCGGTCCGGCGCCGCGGAGCCGAGGGGGCGGCCGTCCGGCGCTCGGCCAGCAGTTCCGCCGCCCGCTGCGCGGTGATCGACTCGACCGCGTCACCCTGGCGCAGTGAGGCGTTGGTCTCCCCGTCGGTCACGTACGCCCCCCAGCGGCCTTCCTTGATAACCATCGGGCGCTTGCTGGCCGGGTCCTCGCCCAGCTCGCGCAGGGGCGGGGCGGCGGCCGCGCGACCCCGGCCGCGGGCCTTCGGCTGCGCGAACAGTTCCTTGGCCTCAGCCAGCGTCAGCGTGAACAGCTGCTCTTCACTCTCCAGCGAGCGGCTGTCGGTGCCCTTCTTCACGTACGGGCCGTACCGCCCGTTCTGCGCGGTGATCGGCTCGCCGTCCAGCTCGCCGATCGTGCGCGGCAGCGTGAGCAGCTTGAGCGCGTCGTCCAGCGTGACCGTGTCCAGCGCCATGGACTTCAGCAGCGACGCGGTGCGCGGCTTGCTGGAGTCACCCTCGGGCAGGACCTCGGTCACGTACGGGCCGAACCGGCCCGCCTTGGCCACGATCTCCCGCCCGGTGGCCGGGTCGGTGCCGAGCGGGAAGTCGCCGCTGGGCTGGGCGAACAGCTCCTCTGCCTTCTCCGGGGTGAGCTCGTCGGGCGCCGTGCCCTCGGGCACGTTCACCCGCTGGTCACCGCGCTCCAGGTACGGCCCGTAGCGGCCGACCCGGACGGTGATGTCGGTGCCGGCCAGCGGGAACGAGCTGACGTCACGCGCATCGATGTCGCCCAGGTCGCTGACCAGTTCCTTGAGCCCCTCCTCGCCTTCGGCGCCGAAGTAGAACCGGCGCAGCCAGGGCACCCGGGCCGCCTCGCCGCGGGCGATCGCGTCGAGGGCATCCTCCATCCGCGCGGTGAAGTCGTAGTCCACCAGCTGCGAGAAGTGCCGCTCGAGCAGGGTGATCACGGCGAAGGCGAGGAACGAGGGCACCAGCGCGGTGCCCTTCTTGAACACGTACCCGCGGTCGAGGATCGTGCCGAGGATGTTCGCGTACGTCGAGGGACGGCCGATCTCCCGGTCTTCCAGGTCCTTGACCAGAGTGGCCTCGGTGTAGCGGGCCGGCGGCCGGGTGGCGTGCTCGGACGCGGCCAGCTCCAGCGCGTTGAGCGCGTCGCCCTCGGACAGCGGTGGCAGGCGGCGCTCCCGGTCGTCCCGGTCGCCGTCGTCGTCCGCGTCTTCCACGTAGGCCTTCAGGAAGCCGTGGAAGGAGATGATCTTCCCGGACGCGCCGAACTCGGCTTCCTCTCCCGCGGAGGAACGGCCGGATACGCGCACCGACACCGACTCCCCGGTGGCGTCCTTCATCTGGGACGCGACCGTGCGCTTCCAGATGAGCTCGTAGACCCGCAGCTCGTCGCCGGACAGCCGCGACTGCGCCGGGGTGCGGAACGAGTCGCCCGCCGGGCGGATCGCCTCGTGCGCTTCCTGCGCGTTCTTCACCTTGCTGGTGTAGCGGCGCGGCGCGTCCGGCACGTACTCGGCGCCGTACAGCTCACGAGCCTGGCGGCGGGCCGCGTCGATCGCCGTCTGCGACAGCGTCGTCGAGTCGGTCCGCATGTAGGTGATGTGGCCGTTCTCGTACAGCCGCTGCGCCACCGACATCGTGTACTTGGCCGAGAAGCCGAGCTTGCGGGACGCCTCCTGCTGCAGGGTGGTGGTGCGGAACGGCGCGTAGGGCGAGCGCCGGTACGGCTTGCGCTCGACCGACTTGACCGAGAAGTCGGCGCCCTGGAGCCGGTCGGCGAGTTCGGCGGCGGACAGCCGGTGCACGACGCCGGGCGGGACGCCGGCGCTGCCGTTTGCGGCAGCGGCGTTGGCCGGGCTGCCGTCGGCGGGGGTGCCTTCCAGGTAGAGCACGTCAGGATTGCGCAGCTCACCGGACGGGGCGAAGTCACGGCCCTGGGCGACCCGGCGCCCGTCCACCGCGACCAGGCCGGCCGGGAACGAGGACGCTCCCTCGTCGGCCGTCCCGTCGGCGCGGGCGAACACGGCCTGCAGGTCCCAGTACCGGGCGGTGCGGAACGCGATGCGTTCCCGTTCCCGGGCGACCACCAGCCGGGTGGCCACGGACTGGACCCGCCCCGCGGACAGCCGGGGCATGACCTTCTTCCACAGGACCGGGGACACCTCATAGCCGTACAACCGGTCCAGCACCCGCCGGGTCTGGTAGGCGTCAACCAGGCCGGTGTTCAGCTCGCGCGGGTTGTCCACCGCATGCGCGATGGCCTCCGGCGTGATCTCGTGAAACACCATCCGCCGGGTCGGCACCTTGGGCTTGAGTTCCTCGAGCAGGTGCCACGCGATGGCCTCGCCCTCGCGGTCCTCATCAGTGGCTAGGTAGAGCTCGTCGGCGTCCTTGAGCAGGGACTTGAGCTTGGAGACCTGGGACTTCTTGTCGGAATGCACGACGTAGAGCGCGCCGAAGTCATCGTTGACGTTGACGCCGAGCCGCGCCCACGGCTCCTTGCGGTACTTCTCGGGGATCTCGGCGGCCTTGTCCGGCATGTCACGGATGTGACCGATGCTGGACTCCACCACGTACCCCTTGCCGAGGTATCCCGCGATAGTCCGCGCCTTGGCGGGCGACTCGACGATTACCAGGCGAGTGCCCCCGCCGTTGCTCGCGGCGTTGCCCTTGCCCGCCGCGCGCTTCGCGGCGGGAGGTGTCCTTGCTGCCACGCATTCACCTTCTAGTCCGGCGCCGATGCCCGGCCCGGTCTTGTCTATTGCTCGATCCTGCTTCGGAAACCGTTAGCTGCCAACCCTCAGCCTGACAACCCTCAACCCTGCTGAACCCTTGGCTTGCCCAAGCATCTTTGTCAAGTGTGCTTGCTCAAGCCCCCTCGCCAACCGGTCCTGCTTCTCTCAACTCCCAGAGCCGGCGTGGGTGTTCCCCACCCCTCCAGCAGGCCCCGGACTGCCATCCCCGTGCGCCCCGGACAATCCGCCGGCGAAATTTTCGCCACTGCCGATTGAACCACCGCGTACGCCGCGCACAATAAGAGGTGATGGCCGAGTACTCCTACCTCGTGCTGTACCTACCGCGAGGAACGTCACGAGACGCCGCCCGGCGTCTACTGACGGACCATGCCGAGTACGGCGAGTGGGAGCTGGCCAGACTCCGGCTGTATGCAGACGGCAGCAGGAAGGTCACCCTGCGGCGCCCGATCATACGCCCCGTACTGACCCTTTGAACACCGCTTAGTCAGCAACGCCTGGGCGCCGCGCATGCCCGGCGGTCCGCAGGCTGTGACGCCGCCGGTGGTCCTGCCTGCTTCCCTCCGGCCCCCGTAGACGGTGGGGCGGCGGCCTGGCTGGGTCTTCGTTGCGGGCCGTAAGGTTCTTGATTTTGACCTTCCGTCTGTGCCTCAGCCCCAGGCGGCGGCCACGGTCAGGGCACCGCGGGGGGCAGTTTCCGCTGGCCGTGGCCGCCTGGGCGGGTAGCCACGCCGGTCACGGCGATCCTCCCCAGGTCCGGCCGCCGGTTCACCGGTGCTGTGCGGCTGGCCAGACAGGGCTTACCGGAAGTCCTGCTCCCCCCCGGGTGGACAGCCTCACACAATGCGTAACGATAGCACTACCGAGTGTGCGCATCAGGTTATTCGGCGAAAAGTGCTGGCCTTTCAGCAGCGGTCGAGGAAGCCGTCCAGGACCCGCGTGCCGAACTGGAGGGCGGACACCGGCACCCGCTCGTCCACGCCGTGGAACATGCCGGAGAAGTCCAGGTCGGCCGGGAGCCGCAACGGGGCGAAGCCGAAGCACCGCATGCCGAGCCGGCTGAAGGACTTCGCGTCGGTCCCGCCGGACAGGCAGTACGGGACGACCCTGGCCCCGGGATCCTCGGCCAGCAGGGCGGCGGTCATGGCGTCGCACAGGTCGCCGTCGAACGTGGTCTCCAGGGCGATGTCGTGATGGATGAACTCACGCTCGACACCCGGGCCGAGCAGGCTGTCCACCTCGGCGAAGAACTCGTCCTCGTAGCCGGGCAGGAAGCGCCCGTCCACGTCGGCGGTGGCCATCTGCGGAACGACGTTGACCTTATATCCCGCCTTCAGCACGGTGGGGTTAAGGGTGTTGCGGAGGGTCGCCCCCGTGAGCCGGGACAGCGACCCGATCTTGTCGATGACCTGCCGGTAGGCCTCCGGTCCGTACTCGAGGCCGAGCGCGGTGCAGGCCTCGGCCAGGAAGGCCTCGACCGCGGGGGTGAGCCGGACCGGCCAATCGTGGCGGCCGATCCGCGCGACCGTCTCGGCCAGTTCGGTGACCGCGTTGTCGGGTTGGAGCATCGAGCCGTGCCCGGCGATGCCGCGCGCGGTCAGCCGGAGCCAGGCCATGCCCTTTTCGGCGGTCTGAACCAGGTAGAGGCGCTGGCCGCCGAGGGTGACACTGAACCCGCCGACCTCGCCGACCGCCTCGGTGACGCCCTCGAAGAGCCCCGGGTGGTTATCGACCAGGAAGCGGGCGCCGTAGGAACCGCCCGCCTCCTCGTCGGCGAGGAAGGCCAGGACCACATCGCGGGGCGGGCGGCGGCCCTCACGCAGGCGTTGGCGGATCACGGCGAGAATCATCGCGTCCATGTCCTTCATGTCGACGGCGCCGCGGCCCCAGACGCACGGGTCGTCCTGGCCGGTGCTCCCGGAGCCGGCGGTGCTGTCGACGCCAGTGCTGTTGGCGCCCGTGGTGCTCTTGGTGCTGGCGCCGCCGATGTGGCCGGAGAAGGGATCGACCTGCCAGTCCGCCGCATCGGCGGGGACCACGTCGAGGTGGCCGTGGATCAGGAGGGCGGGCCGGCTTTGGTCTTCCCCGGTGATGCGGGTGATCACGCTGGCCCGGGACTTGTCGGATTCCAGGATGGCCGGCTCGAGGCCGACCTCCGCGAGGAGCCCGGCCACATACTCAGCCGCCTGGCGTTCGCCGGGGCCTTGGTTGTCGCCGCGGTTGGAGGTATCGATCCGGATGAGGTCGCTGCACAGGCCCGCGACCTCGTCCTGAGCGGTGACGTTGTTGCTGCTGCGGCCCGGGGCGGCTGGAGTCTGTGTCATCACCCCATGGTCGCACTTAGCGGCGGCGGGGTGGGGATCGGCTGGGCTAGGTCGGGGGGGAGTTGCTTCTGGGGCTCGGGCACCCCGGGACCTCACGTGCGTCCGGGACCTCGGGCGCCTGCAGGCCTCGGGGCTCTGGGGTCCGGGGTGCTCCGCTGAGTGGTGGGGCTGTGAGGCCCGTTCGCGGCGGGCGGGCGACATCAAGCGGGCGGGCGACATCAATTGGCGTGGGGCCCTTCGGCCGACGGACGGCTGCTTCGCCGGACGCGGCTGGATTTGCTATCGTGAGGCGGCCGGTCCGGTGGTTGCCGTGGCCTGGCACACGTCCGGGTGGCGGAATAGGCAGACGCGCTAGCTTGAGGTGCTAGTGCCCTGAAAGGGGCATGGGGGTTCAAGTCCCCCCTCGGACACCAACCATTTGCCTATATTGTCCGGCTGCGGTACTGCTGCGGCGCGGACAATTTGCTTGTCCGGGTAGTAGGTGAGGCGCAGGCCAAGCTGCCGGTAGGCCTCGGCGGCCGTCTCAGAGTCGGCGCCGCGCAGGGTGGCGGCCAGGTCGCTGACCTCGCTGATCAGGTCAGCGACCTGCTGGCGGGTCATCCGGCTCCGGGTGGTGGCCCGGCGCAATTCGGCTTCGGCCGCCAAGCGCTGGGCCTTGGCATCGCTGATCCAGGTGCTGATTTCCTCCAGGTCGCCACCGGCATCGATCGCGGCCTTGTACCGGGCCATCTTCCGGCCAGCGTCGGCGACTTTTGCCCGGGCGGTCTCGGCGGCGGCGTCATCATCGGTGGCGTCCTGGGCGGCGGTCATCTGGTCGATGGTCTGCTCCAGCCGCCCCGGGACGAACAGGCCGGTGAGCCAAGCGCGTGACCCGGGCCGTCTGGCCGTGACGGGTGTACCGTCCCCGCATGGAGGTCGATGAGCTGGCGCAGTTGCGCCGGGCCCGGGACTTGCTGGATCGGGAGTACGCGCGGCCGCTGGACGTCTCTGCGATGGCGCGCACTGCGCTGATGTCGCCGTCGCTGTTCGCCCGTCGTTTCCGTGAGGCTTATGGGGACGCACCGTACGGGTACCTGCAGGCCAGACGGGTGGAACGAGCTATGGCGCTGCTCCGTCACGGCCACATGTCCGTGACGGATATATGCATGGCTGTGGGATTCACCTCCCTCGGCTCGTTCAGCTCGACGTTCACGCGCCTGGTGGGCGAGCCGCCGTCTGTTTATAAGGCACGTGACCATTCGCGGCTCACGCCAGTCCCGCCGTGCATGACGCGGGCCTGGGCACGCCCGGGGTGGATCGCGCAGCCGTGCAGGATTGGAGAAGCGTCCCTGGCCGGTCCTGCGTAGGGTCGCTGGCATGACACTCTCCATCACGCACACGCCCGTGTTCTGCACTGACCTGGATGAGGCGCTCGCCTTCTACACCCAGCGCCTCGGCTTCGAAGTCCATGACGATGTCCCGATGGGGCCACAAATGCGCTGGCTTACCGTCCATGCTCCCGGTGACACCCACGACCTGCTGCTGGCCGCTGTGGATCACCACATCCCGCCGGCCGACCGCCAGGTGATGCGCGAGATTGTCGCCAAGGGCGACCTCGCGGTCTTCATCCAGGTTGACGATCTGGACAAGACCTTCGAGTCGCTGCGCGCCGCCGGGACAGAGATCCTCCAGGAGCCCATCGACCAGCCCTACGGTGTCCGCGACGCCGCGATCCGCGACCCCAGCGGCAACCACGTGCGGCTGAGCCAGCCACTGACAGCGCACGGTTGAGGTCCCAATCTCCCTGGGCAGCCACCGCCTCACGCCCCGACCGCCCACGCCTGCACTGGCTGCGGACATGATTTAAGGCCCCGCTGGCTCCGTTCCAGCCTCAGCGGTTTACGGGGCGCGAGCATCTGCCTGTGCAGGTCGGGCTGAATAGGAGTGTGCGACGGGAGCTCAGCCAGGCGCGAACTCGCGGCGCTCGCCAATATCGCTCGCTCGTCGTCTGCCCGGCAGCACGGGATGCGTGCGGCGGTCACGTCAAGGTCCGGTGCGACGCACCCCGGTACGGGAAACCTGGTGGGCGCCGATGCACCGGCCGGAGCGACGCCTGCCTGGGCACCCGGGACGACCCGGATCGGCAGCCCCCCAGGCAATCCGACGCAGCCAGTCGTCGTCCGCCTAGTCCGAAAGTCCCTCTGGGGCGCTCGATCTCCATCGCTGGAGATCTCCTAGTCAGGTGATGGCGGCTGGCCGGTCGGGCTGGTCGTCCGTGACGTGGGAGTGCCCCCGCGCGAGCAGGACCAGGTAGGCAGCGAGGACGATGCCGGTGAGATTGATAAGCAGCTGGAGACCTGACTCTCCCGCATCATGGAACCGGCCGAAGACTAGGGCCAGCGCTCCGTTGCCCGCTGCCGGGATCGTGGTGACCGAGATGAATACGCCCACCAGCGCCGCCGACTTGGCGGAGGTAAGCGACAGCGTCCCGGCCGCACCGGCCACCAGCGCCGTGATGAGCGAAAACCAGCCAGGCTGGTAGATAAACTCGGTGCCCGTCGAGTTCGCCAGGTCGCTGGCGTGGACCAGGCCGCTAGCGCGCCACGCCGCAGCGACGGCAGCTGTCACGGCGATCGCTCCAGCGAACCCGACGACGAGCGCTGTTATCCCGTGGCGCACGGCGTCGCCCCGGCGCAACCGCAGGCCGACCGCTACACCGGCGAGCGGGCCGAACTCAGGCCCCACGACCATCGCGCCAACAATGGTGATCGGGGAGTTCGTCGCGACGCCGATCGCCGCGAGGATGCAGGCGAGAATCATGAACGCCATGAACGTCCAGGTCAGCGTCGAGTCCTCACCCGTACTGGCGATGACCTCGTCCCAGATGATGGCATCGGCTCCCTCGCCCGGCGCGTCGCGCTCAGCTTGACGCATGCCCGTACCGATAGCCGTATCGACTCCGCGCCAGCTGATTGAGCCGCGCTGGTCGACGCCCAGCTCCCGCAGCTCGCTGACGACCTGCTGCACGCACTCGCGAACCAGGTTGACCTGGAACAGGTCACCGGCCGGCTCGCGAGCTACCCCTACGAGCACCACGAGATTGGCCGCTCCAGGCTGTCGGCGCAGTACCTCCTCAACCCCGTCACTCAGGTCGGCCGGGCTCACCACGCGCACATGCAGCATCGACATGCTGGGCAAGCCTGCCCCACCTCGTCCGCCACCGTCAACTGAACCGACGCCCGCGCGCCGGATGCCCCTGAGAGGCCAGCCGGGCTGATCGTGGATGGCGCCGCTCGCGGAATGGTGCTCACCAGCAGGGAGACAGGCAAGCATGCCCTCTCGTGCGCGCTCACCTGCCCGATCCAGCTACAGGCAGTGAGGCGTCCAAAGCAACGTGCCGTCGTGGTCGTCCGCCTGAACTATGGTTCCGCGGTCGGTAACCGCTATCGGCAACCAGCACGCCTGTGATCGCGGGGATGTACGTAAGGGTCGGCTCGGACCTCGGACACATACCATTTTGCTCTGACCTGCGGTTTCGCGTACCACGCCCTCACAGGAAGCTGCAATTCCGCAGGTCAGAGACATGGGGGTTCAAGTCCCTCTCGGAGTCGTCCGATTCACCCATAGGGGCTTAGACCCGGCGGCGGCATCGATGTAGGCGAGTTGCGCACGCCAGCCCGCATCACACCCAACCGCATCAAGAACGGAATGTTCGAGTCAGCGGAAAGCTGGGCCGGGATCGTTGGCGTCGTCGGCGCTGGGGCGGTGCGCGAGGTACTCAGCCAGCAATCCGTCCGGGTGCCGCAGGCGCACTCCCGGGCCGGGGGCGCTCCCACGCTGCTGCACGATCTGCGCGCCGGCGGCGACCTGCCGGACGACCGCGTCATCCAGGTTCGCGTTCAGGATCGTGACATGGGTCTCGGCTGCCAGGCTCGCCCGGTCCAGTTTTTCCCTTGTCCATCTCGAGGATGAGGAACGGCCAGACCGCGACGACATGCAGCCCAGACTCCGGATATCCATGTCCATGTCCGGGGACACCGACGTCAGAGGACGGGTGGTCGCGGTCGGGGATGCCGACGCGGACGAACCCCTTGAGTTCCTCGGTGCTGTGAGCCTCGTGGGCAGGGACCCCTTAGCCTGGTCGCGCTGGCGGCGATACTGAGACGGGACAGGGCGAGGCCGAGCACGCCGAGT